>NZ_JAPQEZ010000009.1 GCF_026798195.1 Lentilactobacillus senioris | reverse complement strand
AAATTACGACAATCTAAATACTATGAAAATCAGCAAGCCCGCAAAGCCCGTTCTCGCCGATTAATTCAAAAAGGGGCTTTATTAGAAAAGTACTTTCAAGCTAATAACCTCTCGGTCGAACAAACCGAAGAACTTTTAAAAACATTTGCTGACTATGTTAACGCCCATAAACCGGATAAATTAAAAAACGATCAACCTAATAACTAGGCCGATCGTTTTTATTTTCAGGATTGTTTTTTGGCCTAATTTCTGGATTGTGTTTAGCAAAGTCTTTTAACTGTTTTTGAATACTTTGTGTAAGCTCTGCTTTACTTTCTTTATGCTTTCTTTTACTTGATCGCTGTTGAATTATCTTTTGACCCTTACCTCTTCTTTTTGATTTTAGGTCAAGCGTAAAATCTGAAATTTTATTTTGATCTAGCTTACTTAAATGACCGATTTCTTTAAAGTTTAAACCGGCTTTGGGAAAGCGATAAATATTACCAAGATCGACCCAGGAAGGTTTCTTCAACCCAGCAGATTGCCAATCTTGAATCGGATAACATTGTTGCTTGATATAAGCCGACTTCTTTTCATACTGACTAGTAATTTTAAAAGCCTCGACCGTCTGTTCTAATACCCGACGAATTAAAACTGGCCGAGACTTGCCACCGTTAGTTTCTACAAAACTAACGTATAGGCTGACTAAGTCATTAGTCCTCATCTGGATCGTTGAGCCAATCAGAGACCTCTTTAGCGTCTTTGAACTCGGTGACTGGTGTCCCTTCGGTCGCCTTTAAAAAGCGTAAATTAGCTTTTTCTTCTTCGCTTAAAGACGCATTAAAAGGTAAAGCACCATTAGCAACAATCCGCTTGTAAAACATGTTAATGGCCGTGGTTGGATTTAAGCCCAATTCGCTTAAAACTGCTTCGGTATCATCGGCCAAATCTTTATCAATCTTGACTTGGACCCGTTTCTTTTCCTTAACCGCCATGATTGTCTCATCTCCCTTCTTTCACTACTACCATCATACTGCCTTTTGAGTACCTTATCAATAGATAAAGCCCTGGCCTCAAATCACTTGAGCTTGGCGTTGATCTAAAGGCTGAACTTTTGAGCTGGTTAGCCTGGTTAGCTCTGACACTCATTTAAAAGACCATATTCTTCTGTTTAAGCCATTTAAATCTAACTTAAGTATAAAGGGGTTAGTGAGTCTTAAAACTGCTTAGAAAGGATTTTATAGCCTTTTAGGACTAGTAGTACAACCCACTGTTATCGTTGTCGGCCGACTTTTCTTCTTCGGGGTGTTTGGCCGCATATTCTCTAGCCGCTTGTTTATTCCACCAAACGCCAAATAGGTTTTGCATGGTGCCGTACAGGTAATTTTCCACGTTCTTGATGTGCTTCTCATTGCTTCTTAGGGCGTTAAAGTAACGTCTCAAGGCTTTAGTCATTAAAAATTTAAGTTCTTCGCCGTCCAGTGGGATTATGACGCCAATATCTTTATGATCCTTCTCAACTCGGTACTTAGCATTTAAGATAATACCAACGAAGCGACGCATCTGTTGCGGGGTACGGCACCAAAAACTAAGCAGTATTCATCATGTTACAACGTCCAAGCAAAAGCTACGAAGATAAAAACATTCATCCTCAAAATATGTAACCTAAAAAGGGTTCCAGTATTAAACTGGGAGCCTTTTTTAGTATACCAATTTCTACTTCACATAAGGCGGCTTATCCCAAGTAACCCACATTCACCGCGGTACTTCCACATTCCGTTCTTTTTTGATTGTGAACTTGTCCAAAAAAGAAGTGGTATAGGTCGCAGATTGGCTTTAATTGGGGAAAGAAATTTTGTGAAATTTACTGGTATTACTCCTAGACCATTCCCTTAAATTCAACTGTCTCATTCTTTGTATTAACCAAAAATTTGCCAACACTTCCCCGATACTTCACTGATACTTTAAATGAATACTTGTAATTTACCCGAGTGTATCGAATACTACTAATTCTTCCCTGATACCCTTGACTACGCAAAACTCTCTTCACTTGGTTCCTTTGTCGATCAGTAATTCTTGCAGAACTCCGATAGATTGTCTTCTTAACGATTACATCTGGATTCAATGGAACAATGTAATCCTTACATTCCAACAATTCCACCAACTTTCTTTGGAATATGACTTGACGGGCTACGGTTTTCCATTCAGTTTAGAGGGAGTGACGTTTTGAGCGCAGAATTGTTCCCTAGAAACAGCTATTTGGAATAACTGAACCAGAGTACAATTCTATGCTAAGGTTTCCCCTTAGTTCGTCGGTCGTTAACGCCCGTCGCTTGTCTGTACAATTGCGGTATTGCTACCACCACTCATTATAAACCTACGTTTTCGGTTTAACCTACTAAAAAACGCCCTAGTAGGCGTTGGCAATACGTATTTATTTTTGTTCGATCGCCAACTAATCAGTGGCACCAAGCCGAAGCTTCGTTTTACCACCCGCGCCGTTAATGGTCGCGCTCACCATTCACCACCCAGCCGTACAGATGACCTTGTTGTGGTATAGCCAGACTTATTGAAGTCGCACTGGCAAACGTGTCCCCTTGGATTTAGACCCCAGCTTGTCCCCTAGGGCTTTAAAAATCGCACCGGCCATGATATAATAGTCATTAAACAACGATGACTTTTATGTGGCGCTCACCGATTCCCGTCGGTGGGTGTTTTTTTGTATTCACTTACAAGTACAATTGTATTTCTCTCAATAAAGGAAATCAACACTTTTTTAAAAAATGTATACATTTTTACATTAGTACAAATACTAATGTAAAAATTAGTATTTGTATACTCATTAAAAACGCCTATATTGCAGTCTACATAGAGCTCATGTATACATTTTTACTTTTACACACTTGTATTTGTATACATGTACTAATTTTTGTGCTATGCTTTAAGAGCATTACACTACATATTTATGAGGTGATATTTTGGATAGCAAAGTCATAACATTTTCAAACTTTAAAGGCGGGACTGGCAAGACAACTAATAGTACAATGACTGGTATCGAGTTGGCACGTCGTGGGTATAAAACACTATTAATAGATTTGGATCCTCAAGCTAACGCCACTAATTTATATTTAAAAACTAAAAATAACGTCGGCGGTGAAGTAACTTCTTTTGATGAAACCTTGATGACCGCAATTAAAAACAAAAACCTCAAACCAGCTATCATCAACGTAATCCAAAATTTAGATATTCTTCCATCCTCAGCTGACTTTTCTTTATATCCTAGATATATGGAGAATATAATTTCTGACTACACCGATCGTGTAAAATACTTGTCTACCTTAATAAATCCGTGGAAAGATGACTACGACTACTTGTTGGTAGACGTTCCACCTACAATTAGCCTAATCACAGATACCGCATTATATATGACAGACTACGCGATTGTCGTTCTTCAAACTCAGGAAAGATCGCTTCAGGGTGCCCAGGCATTCATCAAATACATGCAAGATCAAATTATCAATGAATTCCACGCTCCGACATTAGATTTACTAGGAATATTGCCGGTTTTGCTGAAAAATGGTGCCCCTGTCGATAAGAGCACCTTAGCTAAAGCAATTGATATATTTGGTAAAGAAAATATTTTTGACATAACAATTAAAAATATGGAACGCTTAAAACGATATGATGTAACCGGGGTGACATTTAAAGATCAGTTTGATAAAGCAGTTCAAGACGTATACTCCAACGTTACTGATGAAATATTTAGCAGAATGGCTGGTGAATAGGAATGAGCGGATTATTAAACAATCCCAATCTAAAAAAACAACCAAAGACGGACCCACTTGATCGTGGACAAGATATCAAACCCAAAAACACCTTTACTACAGATGATCTTAAAAGTAATAATGGCAAACCATCAAAACCGGGAAAAAGCGTTGCAGATTCTGTTACTTTTTATGCTAACGTTAGAATCAACAACCATATTAAGAACAAAGCGGAAGCTTTATCTGGAATTGGTCTATATAAATCTCAAAAAGATGCCATTGATAACGCATTAGACTATCTCATTGATTCTTTAGACGCTGAAGACAAGCGAAAATTTACTTTTCAATTAGATATTCTGGAGAGTAGAGACGCCCGAACTAGGGGAAAATAATATCGCGCTCTCAGACAACACGTTCAGCTTTTAGACGTATACTTGTCCGTTTAAATTAAGCAGAATGCACACAAAAAAGTCCTCTATTATGCGGAATAGAGGGCTTTTCTGAAATCAGTACATACAGGCTTTGCTTAGGAGCGTTGCTTGTGTCCATTTAGGACATACACAATCATATAACAATCAATCAATGCTGTCACTTAACTTACGCAAAAAAGCCACCCATACTACTCAAAAAATATTCACAACCTATCTAAACAACCGTTTCCAAAAGTTCTCTCTCGTCTCATTAGAGGGCTTTTCGTTTTGCTTGCTTATATTTGTATATGAATCATTGCTATCGTCCTTAGAATCGTTCTCACGGCTTTGTAGGGTGTTGCTTTTGATATTTTGTTCTGACTTTTGATTTTCAAGTAATTTCTGACTGGATAAATTTAATTGCTGTTGTTGGTCTAATAATTTTTGAAATTTGTTTATCTGTTGATCCTTTTCGTCAAGTTGGCGTCTAAGTATATTAACTAATTGATCGTTGCTTGACGTGCTTTTGTCTTGTCTATCCTTATTTGTATTGTTGGCATAATATTGATGTATAGCATTAACAACATCTTGGCTTAAAATATATCTATTATCGCTATCTTTTAAAGGCTTGTCTTTGTCGTCTAGTGAATCTATTATTTGATAAATTCTTGCTCTTGATATGTGTAAATCCTTTGAAATTTCTGCAATTGTTGTCAAATCTACCACCCTTTCAAGTATATGCTAAGTTATTGATACAATCATAGCACGCATTTGACAACCTATATACACGTATAAGCAAACAATGCACGAGAATGCGTTTATATTACGTCTGAAAATAAAGTCACGAGATTGTCACGTTATAAAATCGAAATTTTATTAGATACACAAAAAAAACGCCACTCAATTAAGAATGACGTCTTTCTGATATATGTGCCAATACCAAATAAATAGAAGTTGATTATATTTTAACTTGATTAATCAAAACACGCAATGAATACGGGAAGTCCTTTACGGTCGTTAATACTCCTCTATTTTGATAATACAAAGTTGCAAGCTCGATAACAGAGAGCGTAAAATAACTTGTGTAAACGCATAAAAAGATTTCTAAATTGTATAGAACTAGGGAATGAACTTACCACAGAAATTATCGCTACGCTAGTCCAAAAACAAGATTTAGACGAAGTTTTTCGGCACCACCTCGAAATTGCGATTAACCAGCTGCTTCAAACCGAACTGGCAGCTTTTTTAGGCTATGAGCGCCACTCGTATGCTGAAATTAACACTAGAAATAACCGCAATGGCAGTTATGAACGCTCGTTTGATACGAAGTATGGTCAACTCAACTTAACCATTCCGCGGGATCGCAATGGTATTTTCCACAACCACATCTTGCCAGCCTACGGTCGGCACAGTGACATCTTGGAAACAACGGTTATTCAGCTATACACCAAGGGAATTACCACCACCGAAATCGCCTAACTCATTGAGAAAATGTACGGTGCTCATTACTCCAAAGCCACGGTTTCCAACACGACCAAAGTCGTTGATGAACAAGTTCAAGCTTTCCAGCAACGGCGACTGCCTTCGCAATATGCGGCCATCTTCTTAGATGCCAATTACCTGCCTTTAAAGCGGGACACCGTCCAAAAAGAAGCGGTTCATTGTATTCAACCAACTTGATTGCGAACTTTAACAAGCATCTCAAACGCAACCCCAACCACAAAGAACAATTTCCAACGGAAGATTCACTGAATCGATTCCTGGTTTCTCAGTTTAACGTCTACAACGAGAAGTCCATGAAGCGAATCCATCGCAGATTCAACGGACTTCAGGACACCCTGGAATCATCCTTTATTTAAATTAACTACATATTATATGTACGGAGGTATTTCATTTACACAAGATTCTTGACGATATCCATATTTACTCAATAGATTAATATCAAATGGTGAAAATCAACGAAAAAAGGAGATCTATCAAGCGATCTCCTGCCCAATAAATCTCCTCTTACATAAAGTTATTTATGAACACTGATTTAAGCTAAGCTGCCGATATCACAATCTCACCATCCACTAAATCAGCCTTCAAGTTTTTGACATCTAAGTGGTCAAGGTAGAAATCCGTTACCTTATCACGAATTTGTTGTTCAATTACTCGCCGTAATGGCCGCGCACCCATTGCTTCATCATAGCCTTGTTCCATCAGCCAATCTTTGGCCGCTTTAGTTACCTCAAGTTTGATGGATTTTTTGGCTAACGTTTTTTGTACATCCGCCAACATCAAATCGACAATTTGACTTAAGTCTTGCTTAGTCAGATGTGAAAATTCCACGATTCCATTAAAACGGTTCAGAAATTCTGGGCGGAAAAATGGTGCTAACTTATCCATTAATGACTGATCTCGTTGCTTGTCACCACTTAATGCTTCATTACCAAAGCCAGCATTAGAAGTAGCAATAATAATCGTATTTTTGAAATTAATGACATTGCCTTGTCCATCCGTTAAGCGCCCATCATCCATCACTTGTAATAGTAACGTTAATACTTGTGGATCAGCCTTTTCAATTTCATCTAATAATACAATGGAATATGGATTACGCCGAACCCGTTCAGTTAGAGTATTAGCATTATCTTCATAGCCTACGTATCCAGCCGAGGTACCAATTAATTTCGACACAGCTGTACGATCAGCATATTCACTCATATCTAGCCGAATAATCGCATTTTCATTTCCAAACATATCTAAGGCTAATTGCTTAGCTAATTCAGTCTTTCCTACGCCAGTTGGGCCCACAAACAGAAAACTTCCAATCGGCTGATCACCCTCTGAAAAGCCCGCACGGTTACGCCGAATTGCTTTTGCTACCATTTCAACCGCTTCATCTTGACCGATTACCTTACTTTTCAGACGCTTATCAAGATTTTTCAAATGCTCAATATCATTAGCGCCCATATCAGCAACTGGTATACCAGTTAAACGTTCAACCGATTGTGCCACATCATCAATCGTGGCAGTGATTTTTTCTTTTTGATCCGTTTCTTTAATTTTTTGCTTGGTTTCCTCGATCGACTTCTTGATATCAGCGGCTTTTTTAAAGTCCTCCGATTTAACGGCGGCCTCCTTAGCTGCCTCTAATTTTTTAACGCGTTGATCCAATGTCTCAACATCAGTTTGAGAATTTTTAGCCGCTAAATGAGCCGCAGTCATGTCGATCAAATCGATAGCTTTATCTGGCAAAGTGCGTTGTGGTATATATTGGATTGAATAATCCACAGCCGCCTTCAAAACATCATCTGGTAATACAACATGATGATGTTTTTCGTACAGCTTTTTAACACCTTGTAATATACGTAAAGTGTCAGCGGCCGTCGGTTCATTAATCACAACATCATTGAATCGCCGTGCCAAAGCCGCATTTTTCAAAATAGTATTGCGATATTCATCTTGAGTCGTAGCCCCGATTACAGTCAGCTCGCCACGTGACAAAGCAGGTTTAATGATATCAGCCAATCCCTTGCCACCGTCTTCACCACCAGTGGCACCCGTGCCGATAATCTGATGAATTTCATCGAAGAATAGAATAATATTACCAGCTGCTTTAACTTCCTTTACCAGCTGTTTAATATTCTCTTCAAAAGAACCGCGATATTGAGTTCCTGCTTCCAAAGACGATAAATCAATCGAATAGATTTCTTTATCTTGAATCGTTTCTGGAACTTTACCAGCCACAATTGCTTGTGCCAGACCTTCGACGACTGCAGTTTTACCTACACCGGCATCACCAACTAAGATTGGATTATTTTTCGTTCTACGACTCAAAATTTCTGCAGTTTCTTGAATCTCATTCTCACGTCCAATCACTGGATCTAGTAATCCATCACGAGCCTGTTCCGTCAAATTAGTCCCTAACTTTTCTAAAATCCCTCCTTTTTTAAAAGCCTGTTTACCATCTTTAGATACTTCTATTGTTTTATTATTTTGGGGTAGCTTACCAGTTGCTCGATATTGAGCAAACTCATCTGGTGTCAACGATTTTCCATTAACTAAGTACCGTGCACGCTCCGAATTTTGATTATCCATGCGCCGAAATAATTGATTGAAAACATCATCCATATCATTGTTGAAAAAAGGATCATTTTCGTAGAAATTCGCCATAGTACAACACCTCCATAAAAATTTACACGTGTAACTTAGTGACCATAATATCCTTTAAAACTTGATCTAATTGTATCACGATTTTTATGTATCATTAAGTAAAGTGCTTATCGGTGCATTAAACGAGATACTTTGAAACACCATTACAACAAACCCTTTCAGGATAAATTGCCGTTAATTAGTATATCAAAATACAATCTACCACATATCCTTTTTCATGATCTTTCACCTGTCTTAGATTTTAGAAGTATCACTTGGTTCCTCAATTAACTTAAACCGTCGCTGCTGCGTGCGTTTACCAATCCCCGTCTTTCGTTCAATCATTTTATAGGTCATGCCTTGTTTTCGTAACTCGTAGGCAAATCTGATTTGTTCCTCAGAATACGTTTTCGGTCGCCCTTCCCGAAACAACGGATCATGTTGCTTGGCATACACTTTACCTTCTTGTGTGCGCGTGACAATCATATCGCGTTCAAACTGCGCAAAGGCGCTAAATATTGTAAAGACTAGTTGGCCAGTCGGCGTATTGTCAATTAAGCCCATATTCAAAATGTTAACTTTGACATTTTCTTTAAACAACTCTTGGATAATGGCTAATGCCTCGCGCGTGTTCCGCGCAAACCGATCCAGCTTAGTGACAATCAAAGTATCACCTGTTTTTAGAGCGCGCAACAGTTTTTGAAACTCCGGTCGTTCGGTAGTTGTGCCGGTAAACTTTTCTTGAAAGATTTTTTCTGCTCCTGCCAATTTTAGTAACTCAATTTGATTTGCTAATTTTTGATCAGTGGTACTGACCCGCGCATAGCCATATTTCATCTTTTTATCTCCTTACTTATGTCATTAAGTAATGACACGGTTCTAACCCTTTAATTATACAGTATCAAAAAAGAGGCCACAACTGTTGAGTTTCGTCGCTTAAAGCATAGCACTAGGGAGGCTTAGATGCCTTTTTTTGTTATCAAAAAGGGCCTAGTACTTTTGGAATGGAAATACTTTCCAACACCAAAAATTCTAGACCCAATGGTTCCACCACTAATCGTCAAGGTATCGTTCGCAATTTGCCAAGTGACACCTCCGTCAAGGGTGCCGCTGTTATTGTCCTCTGCTTGGTCTTGAGTGGCAATAGTTGTGATCGGTGATGTTTGGGTCGTGGAAGTGGGGCTGGTGGCAGCAAAAGCTGGCATTAGAACCCCTGTCAATAATAAAAATGAAGCCCCCACTGAAGCCGCTGCAATTATTAGTAATTGATTCAATTTATTCATAAAAAACAACTCCCTCTAGAAAAATAGCTTGGTTACCACTCAAAAATTCCCCCGGATTATCGAGTGATCCCTTATCAAAGGAATATAACCTCTTTTTCGCCATTTATGTTTGGAGAATTGTCCAAAATTTTTCGGCATTTTTTGGAGAAAGCTCTAAAAGAGAATAATCATTAAAAGCGGCCACCGCCAAAGGAATATATCCCTCCCTTTGGCAGCAGTCGCTTTGTTTGAATCAATATTAGCGGGATCTAATCAGTTAATACCCCTCCGTTGTAAAGTACCAACGAACGTTGTCCCCACTCTTAAGCTTCGTTAAGTTTGCAGCATGGTCAATAAATTTCTTGTTAACACTGAACATCCAACCGGAACCGGCCTTAACGTCATTTTCCTTGAGGCCGTTAATGCCGTTCACGTAAACGGAGGGGCCCGGAATATAACTAATCTTCAGGTTCGTTTGCTTTAAAATCGAAAACGCGTTGGCGCCCTTTTTAACGCGCATCCGCTTCGAATAGAAAACTTTTTTGTATCCATCAACCGTTAAATGGATTTGAATTGTATTCTTAGCATTAGACGACTTTTTAGCCGCATGATGCGTATCCTGAACCACCTTGGTTTCTGCTTTGTGGTTAATTTTACCCAGCTTATCAGATTTAGGGGCATTTGACCGCTTAGTTTTAGCGACCTTGTTAGGACTTGCCTTTGCACTGGATCCGGTTGTCCGATTAGGGCTTGTGCTTGATTGAGAACTAGCAGTTTGGGGCTTGTTGGCTGTTTTTTGAGCCCGCCTATCTGCTTTTGGTTTTGCTTTGCTTGCACCCTTTGCTTTTTGCTGGTGACTTGGCTGTTTAAGATGACTTGAACTTGAAGAAGTCACTTGTTTAGAAGTTGTCGGCTTAGGGGCTGCGTCTCTCGATGAAATCACCTGTTGGGCACCAAAAGCGATTCCAATTGTGAGAATGAACGCAAGAATGAAGCCAATTGCTTTTTTCATATTGTTTTGTCACCTCTCACTCAAAATTTGGCGATTAATTAATTGTGTAAACTGAACGATTCTTTAAAGCAGCTTTATAAGCGGCAACCGCTAAATTTACCTGACCGACACCATAGAGCTGAGTAGCTGCGTTTTTAATTGAACCGGATTTATTGACATAGGTCAGCATTGCATAAAGCGGCGTCCTAGTTTGACTTGTTTTCATCGCCGTGTTATTCACATATTTCTTCATGCCAAAATCATTTGATAGGGCAATAATTGCTTCAGCGGTTGAATTGGCATTTGGCGTTGTTTTGCCATTAAACGTGTAGCCAAATGCACCACTGGGCTGCACAATACCAGTAAGAAATTTTTGCCCCTTCAGCAAGCTGTCCTTGACGTTAGTTGTATTAACCTTTCCTCGAGCCAGACCGGTTAGAACCATGCTGGTCGTGTCGGCATCCCTAACTCCTTGTTGGTTATTATACGTCCAACCGTGATTATTTAATTGAGCTTTCACTAGCCGAGCACTCAAGCTTGCTTTGCTAAACTTCGCTCCCTTTGGCTGCTTGAACTTTGAGCTCATCGAAATGGCAATCAGCACTTGTGCCTGGGCACTTGTCGTTTGTTTGGAAACACTTGTCCGGTACAACTTGGTTACCAGATTGATTCCCTTTTTGTGGCCATATGGCTTATAATCTCTAGCGTTGAGCCCCATCGCCTGAACAGCCATCACGGCATTGGCCATTGTTGCAGCAGGGGTTGTCTTTTTGATTACCAAGTTTTTTCGCAGCAACGTTTTTTCCTTGGTATTAAATTTATAACCGTTTCCCTTGAGCCCTAACAGAAGGTCAGAGTACCCCGCAGTCGCACCAGTATCAGGATTGAGTTTCTTACTAAAAATAGAACTGCTTTGACCGGAAAGTCCGGTCTTATTTTTAATCATCAGATTCTTCGCGTAACGGTAGTTGGCTTTGATCTTGCTATTTTGATAAGCACGACTGGCGGTCTTAACGCTGGCTGCATTGGCGGTGAAGGCTGGTGCGATACTGCCAAATCCTAATAGGGTTGAAGCAGAGATCATGAGTAGCTTTGATGTTAATTTCATTGATTAATCCATCCTTTTTCTATTGGTTTTTATCCGGTAAAATATTGTATTTGGTGACTAAGCGGTGAAACAGCTTCTCCCATGGCTTGTAAAATAGCGCGATGAGAAAGGCATTGGATGCTGCGTGGAACGTGTCAAATGGAAAGAAACTGGCCGCAAAAGCCAAGATAAAACTCTTGATGGTCAGCGGTGATACGTAGGCCAGGGCGTACCAGAGGTCCATGATCCAGCCAAACAAATAGCCCCAGACGCAGGCAAACACGATCATAAAAATCAGACTATGGGACAATCGGGCCTTCATGAAGAGGCCAGCGGTTAACCCCATTAAGCCCCAGGCGACCATCTGCCAAGGCGTCCATGGTCCTTGACCCATAAACATGTTGGAAACCAGTGCCGTGGTAGATCCTGTGATAAAGCCCAGTTCCGGGCCGAGACTGACACCGCTTAGAATTACGACGAAGCTGGCTCCCTGCACACCAGGAATGGCGCCCAGTGGGACCCGGGTGGCAACCGCCAACGCGATCAAAACGGCGACAAACATCAACGTTTGGGTGCTGATTGGATCGTGTTCGAAGCGCCAGTACGCGGGTAAAAGGCTACAGATTAGGCACATAAAGCTAAATAATAGGTAGTGCTTTCCCTTCAATAAGACAATGAATAGCAGAAAAATAAACATTAACAGTAACGCAATTAATAACCGATACCGGTTGAGTAACGAAGATTGTTTCAAGTAACACTCACCCCCTTTCTGGATGGTTCGCCAGCTTCAGATCGACTGGCAGTAGGGCGTCCTTAACCTGATCACGGGCAATCCGGTTAATTGGCGTGGTGAAGAAAAAGTTATCGGCAAAAAATGATTGCGTGGCAAGCAGCGTGTTGAGATGGCCATCAAACATAAACGTGCATTTGTCGGCAAATTTAGCACAGAATTCCATGTCGTGGCTGGCAATCACAATGGTCATACCGGCTTGTTGGTACTGTTTCAGCAGGTTGCCCACCTGAATCTTGGTGTAGGGATCCAGTCCCTTGGTTGGCTCGTCCAGAACCAACAGATCAGGGGTCGCCATCAGTGCGATTGCTAATCCAACCAGCTGTTGTTGGCCGCCACTAATGTCAAATGGATTTTGTTTCTCAATACGGTTCAAATGAAATTGATTAATCATATGGTCAACTTGGGCCTTAGCGTCTGGCAACCGTAATTCAGCCGCCTGAACTTCCAGCTCCTCACGAACGGTATCGGCTGTAAATTGGAGACGGGGAGTTTGCGACAGAAATGCCAGTTTGGCCATTCGCTGGTTAATGGCCATTTTCCAAACTAACTGGTGGACGAAACGAATTTTGCCGTGCTGCGGCGTCATTAGTCCACAAATCAGCGTTAACAGGGTTGATTTGCCGGAGCCGTTTTTGCCGATAATTGCCAACCACGTACCGGGATTAATCGCCAGGTTCAGGTGATGGAGGACGTTATGTTGGCCGTCGAAGCTAAAGGAAATGTTATTGACGGTTAGAATTGGTTTTTCGGCTGGGGGTAATTGCGCAACCTTGCCGCCGGTCGTCCCTGATTGAAATTGAAGATGGTGAGTCCGAATCGCCGACTGGGCATCGGCTACTGAAATCGGCAATTGGGAGGTTCGAATCTGTTGATCTAAGAAGAGCTTGGGAATTGACGGTACGAAATAGGTCAAGTGGGCATCAGTGGTCATTTTTGCCAAGCCGCTGTGGGGATCACCGTCAAAGGTCAGGTGGTGATCCTGCAGGAGAATCATCCGGTTGGCCATGGCTGCTACCGTGCTCAGCCGGTGTTCAGTCAACATAATTGTAATCCCTAATTCTTGATTAATCCGCCCTAAAACGGTGAGAAAATGCTGAGCGGTCAGCGGATCCAACTGGGACGTGGGTTCGTCCAGTAAAATTAATTTTGGGCGCAAGATGAGAACCGAAGCCAGGTTTACCAACTGAAGCTGGCCGCCGGATAATTGATGTATTTGGCGATCGAGGTTTTGATCCAAACCTAAGAAATTTGCCAGTTCGGTAATCCGGCGTTCGATTTCATTGCTGGGACAGCCAATATTTTCTAATGGGAAGGCCAGTTCTTCGATCACCGTTGCCATCACCGGCTGGGTTTGTGGATCTTGGGCCACATAGCCGACGGTTTGGGCACTCACCAACTTCGGCATGTCAGCAACCGGTGTTTCGGCAATTTGAACGTCACCAGTTCGGGCTCCTTTGGGCATGAGCTCCTTTTTCAAATGGTTAAGCAGGGTCGTCTTGCCACTGCCGGTATTACCGGCAATCACAATAAAATCGCCGGGGTCAATGGTGAAGTTGACGTCGTCCAGAACGGAGGTTGATTGATCGGGATAGGTGAACGTGAGATGGGTCACGGTAGCTAATTTTTGCATGAACGATAGACCCCCTCTGAGATTAATGGTAGTAAGAATAGGAGTGCCGTGACGACGATGGGCCAAGTATCGCCCGGCGTAAAAATGGTGGTGAAATTGGCGACTGAACGACTGGTGCCCATTGAAAGAATCCGGACGCCGATAGTTGCAACTAGCATGACGGTGGCAATCGTGATGAACAGCAGGTCACTAAACTGCCAGTGATACGAGCGGTAGTGGGTCCGCTTGGCGGCGCCAAATCCGCGGGCGTCCATTAAATTGGCGGTTTCCATCGCAGAAGACAGGGCGTCCTGCAGAAGAATTTCGAAGATGTGGAGCGTCTTTTGGGTGCGGGTCTTCAATGATCCATTAACCACGTCGACGTTGCGGGTTTTTTGCAGGCGCAAAATCCGTTTGAGCCTATCGGTGAAGCTGGTGACCAGCGTAAACGAAATGGTGACCAGTACTGCCAGCCGGGGCGCAATCGGCGAGAACACGTAGATCAGCTTGCTGGGGGTCAGAACCGCGTTTAGGACTGAAAAAACAAACAGCATTGCGATCAGGACAATTGCCATCGCAATGCCGTACAGAAATGCCGGATACGAAAATTTGAACGTCAGAATGCCCCATTTGAAATGCCAAAGAATCGGCGGAAACTTTTGATTGAGGAGCGTATTGAAAAATAGAATCATTAATAGAAATGAAACGGCGTATTTCAGTTGGCGCGCCGTCTTTCGGCCGCCAAGGTAGTAGGTGGCTGTGATCGTGAGCGCGATGAACTCAGCCACCGCGACCGCCACGTGATTAAACAGCAGGAGGCAGACGATCAGCTCAGTAAAGTACAGCGTGAGCGCTACTGGATGAAGCTGCGAAAAAAACGTCATCTTGATTGGGGTGTGTGTCATGGAAAATCCCGACTTTCTAAGGGTTAGTAAGCCCTTCCAACAGTATATCATCGTTGCCAAGGGTGGTAAACGGCATATCTTGTGTGGTGGCTAGTATTATTTTGAGGCGTTTTTAAATGGTGAAATTTGCGAACTGATTTATCACCTTTTGGATATTATGTACAGCCTTTTTACACCATTTTTACACTAAATTTACCGTGACCTGCTAAGCTGTCATTTATACGGGTTCATCCGAACAAGCGAGGTGGTTAACACGTAAATAACTTTCTGAAAATCATTGAAAGCAAAAGCTGCAACATCCTTCAAGCAACATCCCGAGGCGGAAAAAGTCATCCGTGTCGGGGCTTTGCTTTGGTAAATTTTATAAGCATATTACTATCTCCCTGGTCGACAGTAGCGCTCTACTACTTAGTAGAGAGAAGATTGATAAGCTTCATAGAATTGACCAAGGAGGAATGTTTTATGCCAAAGACTTTGAAGAATTTATTTGCAAGAACCACTGAAAGAAAGAATCGCCGTTCAGGAACCTTGAAAGATGATTTGAATTCACGTCTTTTCTGGAATTCGGTATTGAAAGGCCAACAGAAGTAATCATGGTTAAATTAATAAGTTTTGCGTGACGATCCTCATCAGTTTTCGGACTGAATGGGGATTTTTTGTATGGTGGCTAATACCAAGTGCTGTCCGACACCTTTTGGGTTTTCCAGTGCTAAACTATAAACGTTAGGAAATCGGTAATGTCCAAAGTTCCATGAAAAAGTAGATTCTAATATGGTTTTCATTCAGGTTTGCAGTCTACTACGTGGTCGTAATCGTCAAATGCACCTGACAAGCCGGCCAATGGGTTGGCTCAGCGGTGCCGAGGCGATGGTTAGACGAAATCAAGGCCACTTAAATAAGCCTCGGGTCATTTAAGTTTAACCCATTGGCTTTTCGGCTTGTCAAGTGTTCGCTACCGCCATTTGACGATAACGAACCACCGGGCTCCAATTACCAAAATCAAGCGGTTGGTAGCTGTTCTTGAGCGAGTTTGATGAGTCTCAACCACTTGTCTGGCATGCGGGTAAGTCCCGTTAATTCAGTAACTTCAACTGGTGGATGGTATCCCAGACTTTGATGGGGCCGTAAAAAATTATGGCAGAGTGAATACAGCGTCACGTAAGTGATAGAGCCGCTGGCTGACTTAAAGCCCCCCATTGGGCGATAATTAGCTTTCAGTGAGCGATTTAAGCGTTCAATGGTTTGCTTGGCGGGGCGATATTCCTTTGCCACCTCGGTTTCGTTGGTTAAGCCTTTAACGATATTAAGGTCGAAGTTGATGCCTTCCTGATGTGCATAATATAGTCTGGCCACTCGATAGATGGGATTATCGTCAACCGTGAACCGCAGGTTCTCAGGAATCACTTGATACTTTTTGAGGACTTGATAGATCGCGATGCACGCTGATTCAGTGGTTCGCTTGGGGGTCACGTAATCTGCCAGGATAATTTTTTTGTTCACGTCATAGAAGTAGAACAGATAGTGCCATTTTCCTTTCACGCGCAGATAAGTTTCGTCACCCACCAATTGGCTGGAAAGCTGATACGGATAATTATCCAGGAAGGGTCGAATATTGGCCGCCACGGCTTGTGCGTAATTGAGAATGGTTTGCTTGGAAATCTTGATGCCATGGATGTCGTACATTAACGCGGCAGTCTTGGCAGCGGAGATGCCATAGTTCACACAGTAGCTGAGGATTAATCCCAGCACTTGTGGTGAGGCCTGAATGCGACTGAGGTCAACCCGAGATTGCGCGGATGATTGCGGGGCTATCTGGCGAATTTTAAAAGCGTATTCCCGATAGATGTACCGTAACTTGAATTGTGATGGCCGCTTTAAGTATTCCTGGTATTGACTGGAATTTAGTTTGGCCAGCTCACGTTTGCGATTAGGGCAGTGACGATTATTGCACCGCCAGGCCTTGAAGTTGGCCCGCTGCTTCGCAAGTTCCAGTTTGTTTTGGCAGTCGGGACAGAGAAGTAATGAGCTCTTATCACCACCGCCATTGGCATACAAGTATTGACTTGGTGCGCCACACCCGGGACAGGTTTGTCGCGGGAAGGCAAACGCCTGCCGATGGTTAACCGGTTTTAACGGCTTGCCGTGCTTTGCTTGATAAGCTACTAATAATTCCTGGTAATTCAGTTGGTTTTTGTGGATATTTGCCTGGAGAAGCGGCAGCTTATCATCAGCTTTGAATTGGTTGAAACGTCGATAGGTCGGGCTTTCTAGCCGTGGCGTTTTGGAATGAAGATAAATATTTGCCAGTTGGGTCATTAGAATCAAAATAAATTGTTGTTGAAGCTTGATTATTTTAACTAAATACGCTAATAATTGTGTAAGCGCTTGTCTAGATCCCTTTCTGGTTCAGTTTTTGTGTTTGTGTGGTGCTTACACTATGCTGGAACTTTAGGGGGAAGGATATTTTGAAATAAAGCTAAATATCCCCACCCATCTCTGATACAATCGAAAAGGAACTAAAATTGATTATTATGAGGAGGATTTTGCAATTATTACACAATCAGATCGACTGAAGCGCCTCACCCTAGCCGCCATGCTCTTGGCGCTCTGCGTGATTGGCGCAAACGTCAAAATCATGGGCTCAGTGGCCTTTGATTCAGCCCCGGCATTCTTAGGAGCGGTGTTGCTAGGCCCGTGGTTTGGCGCAACGTTGGGATTATTCGGGCACCTGGTGTCCGCCGCGTTGGCGGGGTTTCCTCTGACATTGCCGATTCATTTAATTATTGGCGTTGCCATGGGGATTTGCATGCTGATATTTGGCCTGGTTCGTAAATGGTTGGGCAAGGATACGCTGAAGGGCGTGCTGACTTCTGACGTGCTGGGCTACGCGATCAATGTGCCAATCGAGTTGGTGCTTCTTTATCCGCTTATGAAGCAGGCGGTTTGGGCGTTCTTTGTTCCACTGACCATCGCAACGATTCTAAACTTAATTGTTTGTGAAGTGATTTATGCGGCACTGCCCCATCGAGTGAAGGATGCGCCGTTTCTGACGCCGCAGAAATAGGGGGAACCGATTAAATGAACCAAATGAACCCACGATTTCGTGATTTATCGGTGGTGCCAACGAGTCCCACAACAGCGCTGGTGATTGCCTGTGACAGCAGTGCGGGGATTGGTGAGAAGCCCTTGGACGCCGTTCAAATTGATTCGGCGATTACCGCGGCGTATTCACTGCGGGTACCGCTATTGGAGCTGCTGTGCTTTGGGGCCCGGCCAATTGCCGTCGTTGACACGGTTGGCAACGAAATGGTCCCAACTGGCCGTCGGGTGATTCAGGGACTTAAGCGTGAATTAACCAAGGCTGGATTTTACGATATTCCATTGAATGGTAGTACCGAAGATAATATGCCGACCCGGACAACGGCGATTGGGGTGGCCGTGATTGGCCAAATTAATCGGAAAGATATTCCCACGACATCGATCGATGACTCTCTGATCGTTTATCAGCTTGGAACACCCTACGTTGGGGAGGCGGTCAAAGCCCATTTGGCAACGATTTTTTCTTACGATCAGGTTCGAACCATTCGCGCCACCCCAGCAGTGGTGGATATGCTGCCGGTGGGCTCAAAGGGAATTGCCAACGAGCTGGCCCAGATGGCCGCCACCCATACCGCAAAAATTTCCGCCGTGGTTGACCTGGCGGATGCTGAATTTACGCAATCTGCCGGACCGGCGACCGTGTTACTAGTTGCCGTGGTGGCCGATAAACGTCAATTATTTGAAAGGCAATTTCCCGAGCTGACCGAAATTGCTCAGCTTCACCAAAACTCAGATTAAGGACGGCATTGATTCTATGTTTGGTTCATTGATATTGTTAACCCAATTTTTCACCAGGATTCCCATTCCGTATGAAATTCCGGATGCAGCGGTAAAGTTCAAGAAGAGCATCCAGTATTTTACCCTGTTTGGATTTTTGATTGGCTGCATCGAGGCCCTCTTTTTCTGGCTGATGACCTTGGTATTTCCCAGCTGGTTTGCTTGGATCTTATTCTGGGTGGCCGATGGGGTTCTAACCGGCGGCTTTCACTTGGATTCCTTGGCCGACACTGCCGACGGTCTTTATTCATCGCGGACGGTGGACCGGATCAAAGAAATTATGAAGGACAGCCGGATTGGTACCATGGGAAGTCTGGCCCTGATCTATTTCTATGCAATTGTCATGGGTGCCGGGGTTGTCTGCAGTCAGTATTTGGCGGCCTGGCAATTCGTTTCATTGGTGGCCTGTACGACCATGGTGGCCAAGACCGGCATGGCGCTGTTATTTTACAAAATGGTTTATGCTGGCAAAACGAAGGGGCTTGGTAATCTCTGGACTGGTGTTGCCACCTGGCAAATCATGATCGCTCAGCTTTTTTCGATTTTGGTACTTGGTGGTCTGTTAGGGACTTTCGGCCTCTGCGGTTATCTCGCAGTGGTCCTGGGAGCTCTTTGGTACCGGCACTACATCACGCATAAACTGGGCGGTTTTACCGGTGACACAATTGGTGCGTATGGTGAGCTGGCTCAAGTCGCGTTTTTATTGGTAGTAACAGCGTTAGTGAGGGCTTTTGGATGAAATTATTAATGACTCGCCACGGTGAGACGCAATATAACAAAGAAAAGAAATATTATGGACGTACGGATATTGAATTGGATGGCTTGGGACTCAGGCAGGCGAGAGAGCTTGCCGATAAGCTGAAGGCCACAACGATCGATTACGCAATCCGCAGTGATTTAAAACGGACTCAGCAAACCATGGACGCAATCATGCAATATCATCCGCAAACCAAACAGATTATCGAAAAGGACATTGACGAAATGCCTTTTGGAATCTGGGAAGGTTTGAACGCTGACCAGGTAGAAGCTCGGGATCCAACAACCTGGGCAGCTTGGCTGCAGGCGCCGTTTGATGTCACCCCCGCTGGCGCCGAACCATACCGAGTATTTGAAAAACGGGTGACGACCGCCCTCGACCATTATCGGGAAACGCTGCCGTCAAACAGTACATTGTTAGTGGTTGCGCATCAGGGGGTGTTGCGAACACTGTACCGTTATTGGACCGGCGGCGACTTTTGGTCGGTGGATTTTAAAGCGGGCTGTTATTCGGTTTTTGAGACGGGAGACGGTGGTGTGTCGTTGGTGAGTCTTAATGACTAGCAAAGCCTGAAAATGCCAGGTTAGTTGATTAATTTTAAAATGATAAGGCAAATTACAAGTTTAATCCGAACAAGCCCGGAATC
>NZ_JAPQEZ010000008.1 GCF_026798195.1 Lentilactobacillus senioris | reverse complement strand
TACAATTCGCATTACAACCACTAACTAACCTTGAAGGTCAGTTAAAAAACGAACCATATAAACATGTAATGCATACAGATCAAGGATGGCACTACCGGCATAATGCTTGGCAAAACAAGTTAAAACAAGAACGATTAGTTCCCAGTATGTCACGGCGGGCAACCTGCCTGGATAATGCTTGTATTGAAAGTTTCTTTAATAAACTAAAGGTTGAATTAGATGATTTGAAACAATACAATTCCGCTAAGGAATTGATTACAGCTATCAAAAAGTGGATTAATTACTACAACCAGACTCGTATTCAAATGAAACTAGGCGGCTTGTCACCGATAAATTATCGACTCCAAGCCGCCTAGAAAGACAACTAAATATTTACTTTAACTTTAGGGGTACACCTCATAGCTCGGTGCTTTTTATTCATCTAATCTTTTCAAATCTTCAACGTATTCTAAGGTTACCCGATTTCTTAAATAGGCAACGTCAAAATATAATTGCGTTTCCATTAACCACATATCTGTAATGGCAAAATATTGGGAGGAATCAATGCTTTTTAAATCATTATCTATTCCGAATTGATTTAATGAACTTTCCAACTTTGATTTAACGATGGGCAAATCATTTTTTGCTACGTTTACAGCATCCACGTGATATTCGAAGGCCATTACCCCTCTTCCCCAAACACCAGCATTATAACTAGATATAATTGTGGAATCGCTAGCAATCAAATTCTGCTGCTTAACAGCATAATTAGTAGCCGCGTCTACAATTGGTTGAGTCTTAAGACTTAAACGTTTAGTCTGACGATTAACAACAAAATAATGAATGCCAAAATAAACTAAAATGGCTAAAATTAAACCAACGACTACTTCCATAAAAAGATCCATAACCTTGCCCCCAAATCTTTATTTATTATCAACCATTCTACCATGTTATCGGTAAAATAATTGCCGACACGATTTCTATACTTATTTACAACATTATGGTACAGTATTACTATCAGTTGTGTTTTCACAACCACTCGAACGAACTGAAACTAATTAACTATTAAAGGAGCTACACCATGATTTTCAAAGTATTATACCAAAAAGACAAGATTGAAACTCCTCGTCGAGAAACCACGCTATCTTTATATTTAGAAGCAGAAACTGAAGTAGACGCAAGAAGTTTGGTTCAAGAAAATACTGATTATAATATTGAATATATTGAACCTCTTCAAGGACAACATTTAGAATATGAACAACAATCACCAGATTTTAAATTAACGGAGTTTAACTAAACATGAAAAAATTAAACGTCAAGAATAACGAAGCCGCGATTTACGGCGTCGGTGGTCTTGGCGAAATCGGTAAAAACACCTATGGAGTACAATTTCAAGATGAAATTATCTTGATTGACGCCGGAATTAAGTTTCCAGAAGATGATCTGTTAGGTGTTGACTATGTTATTCCGGACTATCAATACCTTGTTGATAATAAAGAAAAAATCAAAGCCTTAGTTATTACCCATGGTCATGAAGACCACATTGGGGGGGTTCCTTACCTCTTAAAGACTTTAAATGTACCGATTTACGCCGGACCACTTGCAATGGCCTTAATCAAAAATAAACTAGAAGAGCACGGACTTTTAAATTCAGCCGAACTTCATGAAATTGGCGAAGACACGGTTCTTAAATTTAGAAAAACCAAAGTGACCTTCTTTAGAACCACCCATTCCATTCCTGATACTTTAGGAATTGCCGTCCATACCCCCGTGGGAGTAATTGTTGAAACTGGAGACTTTAAGTTTGACTTAACTCCCGTAACTAATATGCCACCTAATCTTCAAGCAATGGCTAAGCTAGGTGAAGAAGGCGTTTTGTGTTTAATGTCTGATAGTACTAACGCCGAACGCCCTGTTTGGACCAAATCAGAAAAATGGGTTGCTAATTCTATTGAACGTATCTTTGATCAAATCGAAGATCGAATCATTTTTGCTACTTTTGCTTCTAATATTTCTAGAATTAAAAGTGCCTGCGACAATGCATTAGCTCATGGAAGAAAAATTGCAGTCTTTGGGCGAAGCATGGAAGCAGCTATTAATAATGGTTTAGAATTAGGTTACCTAAATATTCCTGCTGATGCTTTTGTCGATTCTTCTGATTTACAATCATTGCCAGCAAATAAAACTATGATTTTATGTACTGGCTCTCAAGGTGAACCGATGGCTGCATTATCTAGAATTGCTAATGGTACTCACCGTCAAATCGCCATTCAACCTGGTGACACGGTTATTTTCTCAAGTAATCCTATTCCAGGTAATACTACTAGCGTTAATGCGGTCATCAATAAGCTTGAAGAAGCCGGCGCTAACGTTATCCATGGTAAAGTCAATAACATTCATACTTCTGGTCATGGTGGCCAAGAGGAACAAAAGTTAATGTTACGTTTGATGAAACCTAAGTTCTTCATGCCTATTCATGGTGAATACCGGATGCTGAAAATTCATACTGAATTAGCTGAACAATGTGGAGTTCCTTTGGAAAACAGCTTCATCATGCAAAATGGTGATGTTCTTGCCCTTTCAAAAGATACGGCTCGCATTGCCGGTCATTTCCAAGCTGGCGATGTTTACATTGATGGTAACGGAATTGGCGATATTGGTAGTATTGTCCTTCACGATCGTCAATTACTTTCTGAAGAAGGAATTGTCATTGTAGTGGCAACTATCAACCTTGAAAATGAAGAAATTCAATCCGGACCTGACATCTTATCTCGCGGATTTGTTTATATGCGTGAATCTGGCGAGTTACTAGATGAAGGTCGCCGACTTGTTTTCCGAACTATTCGTAAAGAAATGCATGCTAAAAAGCCTACTGAAGCTTCTATCCGTAGTGCTATAATTGATGATTTACAAGAATTCTTGTTTGACAAAACTGAGCGGCATCCGCTAATTTTACCGATGTTGATTATGAATAATCACGTCGCAAAATAGTTATCATTAAGCTTTAAAAGCTGTTGAACATATTTTGTTCTTCAGCTTTTATTATTTTTAATTACGGAGGATACGATAATGCAAACTAAATTTTACATCATCGTAAACGAAGCTGCTGGTGGCGGTAAAGTCCGACAAGAATGGCCTAAAATTAAGACCGAACTTAACACTTTAACCATAAATTATCAGTTTCAAAAAACTATTTACTCTGGTCATGCTATCAAGTTGGCATACGATTTATGCGCATCCATAAAAAGCAATGACAAAAAACAAGCGATTATACTAGCTATCGGTGGTGACGGTACCCTTCATGAAACTTTAACCGGTGCCAAAAATTATTTTGCTGCTCATCTAAAAGAATCACCTATTCCAATTGCTTATCTTTCCATCGGTTCAGGTAATGATTTTGCTAGAGCAGCTGGTCTTTCTCTTAATTGGAAAACCGCCCTTCACCAAATCCTTGACTGCCAACAAGCTAACCCCATCAGTATTGCCAGCTTTAATAATCACCAAGATAACGAATCGGGTTACTTTGTTAATAACTTTGGAATTGGTTTTGACGCTACCATTGTTTCAAAGGCCAACCATTCCAAAATAAAAAAGCACCCTTTTTTAGGTCAATTTAGTTATATTTTTGCAATTTTAGGGGTATTAACGTCCTTTAAGGCGTTTCCCCTCAAATTAACCACCAACGATCAAACCATTACTTATCCAAAAGCATTTCTGGTAACTACTTCTAATCATCCTTATTTTGGTGGTGGAGTCAAAATCTTACCTCAAGCATCTATTTTTAAATCTAATTTAGAATTAATTATTGTAGAAAAACCATCATTATTTCAATTGATTTTATTTTTAATTATGTTACCTTTAGGAAAACACTTGAAGCTAAAATTTGTTCATCACCTAGTAAGTGATCAATTTCGTTTAACCACCAATACTGCTCAATTCGGCCAAATCGATGGCGAGGAAACCGGTGATCGCGTTTTTGATATTTCTTTTGGGGTTACGACTTACCCCTTTTGGCTTAAATAATCTATAAATGAGGTATTTAGTGTTATGTATTCCACAAGATATTTACTATTCCAATCAGTAACGGCTGTTGCCATCGGAGATGCTTTAGGAGTCCCCTATCAATTTAAAAGCAGGGACTTTTTTTTAAAGCACCCAATTAGCAAAATGGAAGGCTATAAAACCTTTAACGTTCCCGCCGGGACTTGGTCGGATGATACCTCTTTAACAATTGCTGCTTTAACCAGTCTTTCGCTTGGCTTAAATTACTATGATATGATGGCTCGTTTTTCTCAATGGTATTACTTTGGTGATTATACGCCCTATGGTAAATCATTTGACATTGGTCGAACCACTCAACAAGCAATCGAACGTTTTGCATCTGGAGTTGCTCCTTTACAATGTGGGGGCAGCGATGAATTTGACAATGGCAACGGTGCGTTAATGCGTATTGTTCCTATTGCATTTTACATTGTTTCTCTTCCAGGAAGCTACAAATTCAATGATCAAGCAGCTAAACTTATCCATGATTACTCTTCATTAACTCATCGTCATCCAAGAAGTTTGGTGGCAGCTGGAATTCTAGCTAATGCAGCAATTAGATTAATTCAAAATTCTAATCAGTACACAATGCTTGCAGCGATTAGAGAAGCATTAAAGTACTACAAAGCACAACCTCAGTTTAAGGACCAACTAATTTACTTTAAGCATCTAGGTGAATTATCTTTTTACAAACAACCCGAAGAAGCAATTGAAAGCTCCGGTTACGTAGTCGACACGTTAGATTCCGTTTTCTGGTGTTTAATGAACTCAGAACAATTCTATGCAGCAGTAAAAAAAGCCGTTAACTTGGGTAATGATGCTGACACCATTGGTTCAATTACAGCCATGCTAGCGTCGTTGCTCTATGCACCCGTATCTTTTCCAAAGGAATGGTTAGATGTGCTTAAAGGCCGTAACCAAATTAAAAGTAGTGTTTCTCACGCTTTACTTTCTCCAGAATTTTAGATTAAAAAAAGGACTAACTTTTTATTAAAGTTAGTCCTTTTTATTAATCTTCAGAAGCTTCCATAGCTTCTAAAATCATATTTAGTTGAGCACATTTTCTGGTTAATTCATTCATCTCATCGCCAAATTGTGGTTGAATAACGATGGTTTCATCAGTCGCCGGACATGCCGATTGAGCCTCTTTAGACTTCAAATCATTAAGTTTATCGGTAGCTGCAACGTATTCTTCTAAAATTTCTGTCTTATTACTCATTGTCATTTGCTCCCTTAAGTAAAATGAAGTTTTCTCACCTAAAAGATAACACTTCCATTGATTTTTGTTAATCCTCATTTCGAGAACTAACTAACGACAAGAATTCTATCAAATTGTTCTCCAGAATGCAACAATCAGTTTTTATTTTTTGTAAGTAGCATTAATTTGGTCGGTAGTAGGGATTGATGGCAAAGCCCCCATAGATTGAACAGTAATAGAAGAAGCCTTTTGAGCATAGGTCAAAGCGTCTGCAATATTACTTAAATCACCTTTCAATTGAGAGCAAAGAGCTCCAATAAAAGTATCTCCAGCAGCAGTAGTATCAACAGCATCTACTTTAAAGGCTGGTACAAAGCCGTGAGCAGCTTCTGTAGAGTAATAAGCACCCTTATCCCCAACAGTGATAATCAAGTTCTTAACACCCATTTTTTGGAATTTAGCGGCATTGGCATCCATTGATGCTTCATCAGTAACTTCAATACCAGTTAAAGTAGCACTTTCAGTTTCGTTAGGAATAACTAAATCCGTCACCGCAAGTAATTCTGGCATAATAGTTGCAGCTGGAGCTGGATTTAAAACAGTCACCACTCCATTATCCTTAGCAATCTTAAAGGCTTCTAAAGTTCGTTCTTGAGGAGTTTCAAATTGAGCTACAATAAAGTCTGCTGATTTAATTAACTCTTCAGCTTGCTTAATTACGGCGCTACCCATACTTTGGTTAGCTCCACCATAAACCATGATACTGTTTTGGCCATTTTCATCTAGCAAAATTACGGCAGAACCAGTACCTTGATCTTCTACAACGTTAATGTGAGCAGTGTCAATTCCATTGTCTTTCAATGCTTTAATCATCATTTGACCAGATTGATCATCACCAACTTGACCAATAAAACAAGTATTGGCATCAGAGCGGGCTGCAGCTACGGCTTGATTAGCGCCCTTACCACCAGGTGAGCTAGTTTTACTTTGAGCAGAAATAGTTTCACCAGGTTGAGGCATGTTAGCAACATGCAAAGTGGTGTCAACATTTAGGCTTCCTAAAACAACGACTGTATTTTTCATAGAAATTATTCCTCTTTTGCATTCATCTTTAGTATTGAAAACGTTTAATTAAAACCTTTCACCTAAATTTTATCAGAATCGTGAAAAAGTTACAATCCCTCACTCTATTTAATTTTACGAACACTTTTGCGTTCAACTAAGTTAATTGGTAACGTAACGTGCTGAGGTGCATTATTGCGGTTTTTAATTCGATCAATAATTAATTTGGCTGCCGTTTCACCCATTTCAAATGCTGGTTGATTAATTGTAGTAAGCGCAGGAATCATATATTCCGCCATATCAATATTGTCATAGCCCATAATTGAAATATCTTCAGGAACTTTGAGACCTAAATTATTAAACCCGCGGTTCAGTCCAATAGCAATTTCATCATTAATAGCAAATACCACCGTGGGCTTAGCTTCCCAAATGGCAGCACTAATGTCTTCGCCGCCTTTTTTAGACAATTGAGTGGTAAAAATTAGATCCTTTGGCACTGGTATTTGTAATTCTTTCATTCTTTCTAAAAAGCCATCCAAACGGTGTTCTAAATTCAGGGTTAATTCTGAGGTGATAACCACGGCTACTTTTTCGTGCCCCATTTGGTGTAAATAATCCGCAACCATTTTACCTCCCTGTTCATTTTGCATATCAACTTCGTCTCCCTTTTCAGGTCGACTTCGATCAATTAATAAATAAGGTAACCCGTTTTGTTGTAACATGTGATCAATCTGGTTAACATCTTCAACCGCTGAAGCAATAATCATTCCATCAGCAGCTCGTCGAATGGCTTCTAACATGTAGTGTCCAGCAATTTTAGGACTGTCATCTGAACCAAAAATTAGCGGGGTATATCCTTGGCTCATCCCGTAAGCTTCAATACCTCGATTAAATTCAGCAAAAAATGGATTATTTAAGTTAGGAACTAGCACACCAATAGTTTGACCAGATCTACGAATCAAACTTTGGGCATTAAAATCAGGAACATAACCCATTTCTTTTTGAAGTTCTTTTACTCGCTTTACCGTTTTATCACTAAAGCGTTCCTCTTTTCCGTTTAAGATCTGTGAAACGGTGGTAACAGAAACGTTAGCGCGTTTAGCTAAATCAGTAATGGTCACTTTTTTTATCATGTGGCATTCTCCGTTCAAAGAAATTCTTGTTAACATTATAACAAATTAAAAAGACCGTAATTGCTAAAAAATTAACTTTCCGGTCTTTTTTCTATTCTTATTATCGTTTAATTAGCCCAAAACAATTTTATCGATGGCTTCTAATTCGTCAGAAGTAAAGTCCAAGTTATCCATTGCCTTAATATTATCTTGTAAATGTTCTACCTTAGAAGCTCCAGTAACCACACTTACTACCGTCGGATCGTTTAACAACCAAGCCGTAGCCATTTGAGCCAAAGATTGCCCCCGATTTTGAGCAATATCATTTAATTGATTTAATTTAGCCTTTAAATCGTTAGCACCACCACTTAGTACACCACTATTAGTTGGATGTAACTTCATGTCTGCTGGTAAATCATTGAGGTATTTGTCAGTTAATAAACCTTCAGCTAATGGTCCGTATGCAACGACAGCCTTTTGTTCTTCTCTAAGTAAATCTACTACGCCGTCTTCTTTAACATCCCGATTTAACATGTTATAGGACAATTGGTTAACAGCAAATGGCGTATGCAGTTCCTTAAAGTAATTAATCATTTCTGCAGTTTGTTCTTTATTGTAGTTTGAAATTCCAACGTATAAAGCTTTACCTGATTTAACAATATCATCTAAAGCCACGGCAGTTTCTTCCAAACTAGTATTAGGATCAAAGCGATGACTGTAAAAGATATCAACATAATCTAGGTTCATCCGTTCCAAACTAACATCAATAGCATTCATCAATGTTTTACGACCAGAAAATGAACCATAAGGTCCAGGCCACATATGATAGCCTGCTTTAGTAGTAACTACTAATTCGTTTCGGTAAGGTTTCAAGTTAGCCTTATAAACTTCACCAAACATTCTTTCTGCAGCACCAGAACCAGGACCATAGTTGTTGGCAAGATCAAAACTGAAAATTCCAGAATCAAATGCATCTAAAATAACTCGTTCACTGTCACTATAGTTAGCATCATCACCAAAACTGTGCCACATTCCAAAAGAAATTCCTGGTAGTTGTAAGCCTGTATTGCCTGCTCGGCGAATAGTTGCTTTTTCATAACGATCATCGTTTGCTTTATACATCTTGCTTCCTCCGTTCGTTTAATTATTTATTACGGCCAAATAACTTGCCCACTGATTTTTGATTATGAATCAATGTAATTGCTTCTCCAAATAATTCATCAACGGAAACAATTTCTAATTTATCAAAACGTTTATTTGCTGGAATATCAATTGAGTCAGTTACAACCGTCTTCTTAATCGGAGCTTCTTGAAGCCGTAATGCCGCATCACCAGAAAAGACTGCATGAGTAGCAACCGCATAAACTTCTGTTGCTCCCGCTTCAATTAAAGTTTTAGCTGAAATTTGCAATTTAATTCCAGTATCAATCATATCATCAACTAAAATTGCGCGTTTCCCTTTAACATTACCAATTACAGATTCTGGGATAGTATGAATGTCTTCCGGTGCTCGATTATCAATAATTGCAATTGGAGAATCTAAACGTTCAGCGTAGGCCCTAGCACGTGAAACACTAGCATGGTCAGGAGAGACAACTACCACATCATCAGCGTCCTTAAACCCAGCCTCGGTAAAGTAGCCGGCTAATAGATCCTCTGCTCTTAAATGATCAACTGGAATATCAAAGAAGCCTTGAATTTGATCAGCGTGTAAATCAAGGGTAATTACCCGATCAACTCCATCCATTTCTAAAAAGGACGCAATTAATTTAGCCGTGATGGGTTCTCGTGAACGGGCTTTACGGTCAGCACGTGAATAACCATAGTATGGAATCACCACGTTAATTGCCCCTGCACTGGCACGTCTTAATGCATCTACCATAATTAATAGCTGCATTAAGTTGGTATTTACCGGATCAGAAACCGATTGGATTATATAAACTTCGTCTCCACGAATACTTTCATCGACACTAATTTTGATTTCGTCATCGCTAAATTTTTGAATGGTTGCCTTTCCTAATTCTACTCCTACCGCTTTACTGATTTTTTCAGCTAAGGGACGGTTAGAATTCAAGGAAAATATTTTTAAGTTCGGGCTAGATTTTAGTTCGGCCATTTTGTCCTCCACAAATATTTATTACCAAAATAATACCATAAAATGGGTTCATAACACCATTATGCTTACTATTTTATCATTATTTCATAAAATCATTCGGTTTCACTTTTTGCATCCCAATCATAGGATCAATTTGTTCTGTTTGAATTAATTCCATTGTTAATACAGTTGATTGCTCATGTTCATCATCTTTTAAATCATTAGTTGGTTCAAAATCAGCAGTAGGTGATTTTTCCAATACTTCTGACAAACGTTGGATGAGGGTTGTTTTTCGGTTAACAGAATTATTTTCTACGCATAATTGGTAAGCCACTGGGTCTCCTACCATAATTAAAAAATCACTAGCTCGGGTAACAGCAGTATATAGCAAATTTCGTTTGAGCATTTTAGAATAACGGCGTACCAATGGCAGAATCACTAGTTTAAACTCGCTTCCTTGCGCCTTATGAATGGAAGTACAGTACGCTAACGTAAACTGATTCCAATTACTGCGGTCATAAATCACCTGGGTTTCATCAAAATCAACCACAATTTTCGTAGGCTGTGTCTGCCCTTTTTGCTTTTCAATTCCGGTAATAATCCCTAAATCACCATTAAAGACATTTTCTTCCGGACTATTGATCAGCTGTAATACCTTATCCCCAATTCGATAGAGATGATCTTTCACCGTTACTTCATTTTGGGGATTCGGATTTAATACGTTTTGAATTGTATCATTGATGGCATTGATACCAGCAGTGCCCCGATACATTGGTGCTAAAACCTGAGTATCCATTAACTCAAATCCCTTATTGTGAGCATGGGAAACCACTTGCTTAACCACTGACAATATTTGATTTTCGTTGCAGACAATAAACGATCGGTCAGCTTTATTTTCCGTAAAGTCTGCTGGCAAGACCCCATTATGAATATCATGGGCCAACTCAGTGATAGAAGATCCTTCATCTTGGCGGTAAATGCGTTCTAATTCAATTTTGGGTAAAGTGTTTGAACTAATCAAATCATGAAATACCTGCCCCGGTCCCACTGATGGCAGTTGGTCCTGATCCCCTACTAAAATAACTTGCATGTGATTAGGAACTGCCTTTAGCAGTGTCTTAAAGAGATCCGTATCAACCATTGACATTTCATCAATAATTAATAATTGACCATCAATATCCTTAACCCCACTAAAGTCAGTATCTTCTTGACCATTAAGCCCTAGTAACCGATGAATAGTACTAGCTGGTAACCCCGTCGACTCACTCATATGCTTAGCAGCTCTTCCGGTTGGCGCCGCTAACACGATCGGAAATGGTTTATCCTTATACGCATTAACATCTAGTGAGTAATCATTCAGTTGCGCAAAAGTATGCACAATTCCATTAATAATGGTGGTTTTCCCGGTTCCCGGTCCCCCGGTTAGGATAAAGATCGGTGACTTCAGAGCTTGTGCAATCGCTTCTTCTTGGAACTCATCGTAATTAATCCCGTTTTGTTTTTCCACCGTTTTCATTTTCTTTTGCAAAAGCTCAGGCTTAAAATCGGTTAACTCCACGTTTGCCATAATTCGATGTAAATGTTCCGCAATTTGCTTTTCCGCCCAAAATAAACGGGAAAGATAGATTCGTTCTTCTTGTCCTACTACTCGGTTAGTTTTTGCTAATTCCACTAGTGCTGCCGCTAATTTATCTCCAGAGATTTGCCCTGGGCGAGCTTCATTTAAGAGCTTAAGGGTTTCATTAAGCAGGGGCTCTGACGTAGCGTACGTATCACCATTTTTTAAACTAAGTTCTGTTAAGGCAAATAATAATCCTGCTTCTAATCGTTGATCGGAATCAAATTCAATCCCTAATTCTGAAGCAATTGCGTCTGCTTTTTTAAAACTGATTCCATCAATGTCTTCCATTAACTGATAAGGATTTTCTTGGATAACTTTTAGGGCATCTTGATGGTACTTTTGATAAATTTTTTCCGCTAATTGACTACCGAAACCGTAACTATTTAAGCCCATAATAATTTGATCGACATCATTACCGATATCCAGATTGGAAACGATAGTTGCTTTTACCTTAGCAGAAATACCAATTTTATCTAGGACTCTGTTATCAGCATTAATTTGTTGAAGAGCATCAATTCCCAGAGAATCAACAATTTTTTCAGCCGTTTTTTTTCCCACCCCAGGAAAATTATCACCAGATAGGTACTTAACTACACCAGCACTAGTAGTTGCCATCTGCTTAGCATAATTACTAACTTGAAATTGAGTCCCATATTTAGGATGATCGACTATTTTGCCAATAAAATGATAGTCAGCTTCTTCGACTAACTCACCAAAATTACCAGTAACTACAATTTCACTTTCCTGCCAATCGGTATTAGTATCGTCTACCTTTACTAAGGCGACTTTATAAAAACTATCCGGACTCTCAAAAAAGATGGCCGCGACTTGGCCATCAATAAATTTTGCCTGATTATTATCTGCCTGTTGAAACAAATTTACCGATTGTGCCACGGGCATCCTCCTTACTCTTGTTTGGTTTTCAAAAACTTTTCAATATCAGTGAGTTTTTGTTGACTCTTTTGAAAATAATCGGGATCTGCTTTCTTAGCCTTATCAAAGTAAATAGCATATGGTTCTGCCTGAACCATCGCCACTAATCCCCGATTAAAATTAGCCGGTCCGTTATTAGGATCTACGGCTAAGGTTTGATCATAAAAGCTACCTGCCTGTTCAAAGTCCCCTAATGCCAATAAATTGTCTCCGATTAGGTTACTAATTTCTGGCTTCATTGTTTGCTTTCCTTGAGCTGTTAGTGCAAAAGCCATGGACCGCTTGTTATCTCCTAACGCTAAATAACTTTGAGCTAACATCAAATATGCATCTGTTTTTAATTGTTGACTGGTAATTTTTTCAAACCATTGAATGGCCTTTGAATATTCTTCAGCAGCGTAATAGACGTTGGCCAAACCGTAAATCAGTTGGTCTTTCACCGTCACCTCAGCATTATCAAATAAGCCTAAAGCCTTCATTAATAGTTCTTCGGCCTGTTCATAATCATTACCGTCTACTAACACTGTTGCCAAATCGTAATAGTTTTGTGGCTCCTTAGGATTTTGATCAATTTTTTGGACCAATTCATGGACTAATTTATTCATTTTTTGTGTTTGTTGTTCTCGTTTGGTTGTCTTATTTTCAGTCATACTTTCACCTAAATTGTGTCTGAATCCGTTAGTTGACGTTGTAAATAGCTAGTATCGTTCCACTTGATCAATTCATACTGACCATTATCATTAGTTTGTAACACAGTGGTACTAGTGTTAGCAATTCCACCCCGTTTACGTAAATCTGCTAGCGGCACCCCCAGTAAAGAATTAATTTCCGCATTTAAAGCTGCCCCATGACTAACAATTAAGATATTAGCATCTGGACTGGCCGCCGCCACAATTTGTTCAATAGCCGGTGTCATTCGCGCAATCAATTCTGAAAATGATTCTCCCCCAATATTTTGATGGGGATCATATCGTTCTGGATGGTTACGAAAATCATCAAATTCCTTGGGAAATTGTTGAGCCACTTCGGTAAATAATTGGCCCTCCATCTTTCCCAGGTTAAATTCTTCTAACCTACTAAGTAAACTAAGGGGGATATTTTGATCTAGTTGCTTTACAATCGTTTCTGCAGTAATTCTTGCCCGTTTGATTGGACTAGCATACGCATGCTCAAACTCAATCGGAGCTAAGTGACTAGCTAATTGAGCCATTTCTTCATAGCTTTCTGGAAGTAACGGTGAGTCCCCACCAGCTCCCTGGTAGCGACTTTCAAGATTCCATTCTGTTTTTCCGTGTCTAATAAAATATAAATTAACCAAAACGTCACCCTCGCTTTATTTCTTACTACAATATTATGACAGTTTGCCCATTAAAATTCAAAACTTTATCAAAAAAGGACGGCTCAACGGCCGTCCTTTAGTTTTATACGTATTGAAGTAATTTATCTTGCTTATAAGCCGCATCGATAATGGCAGAACCTAAACATTCCTTACCATCATAGAAGACAACTGCTTGACCAGGAGTGATTGCTCGAACAGGATCATCAAAGACCACTCGAACTGACTTACCGTCATCACTAATGTGAACGGTAACACCACTATCAACTTGCCGGTATCTAAACTTAGCAGTGCAATGAAAATCATTACCCTTATCTAGATTGTTAACCCAGTAAATGTCAGAAGCATCCAAATAATCAGCATAAAGCAAATCATTTTCATAACCCTTACCAACGTAAAGGATATTTTGCTTCAAATCTTTACCGATGACAAACCAAGGTTGATTATCGACACCGTCACCACCGATTCCTAAACCACGACGCTGACCAATAGTGTAGTACATTAAACCAGCATGCTGGCCCTTAACTTCACCATCAACAGTCATCATCTTACCTGGAGTAGCTGGTAAATAGTGGCCTAGAAATTCCTTAAAGTTCTTTTCGCCAATAAAGCAAATTCCCACGGAATCTTTCTTTTCAGCGGTTGCTAAGCCAGTCTTCTTCGCAATTTGGCGAACTTCTGGCTTAGTCATGTTACCGATTGGGAACATAACGCGATCTAGTTGATCGGCAGAAAGTTGACTCAAGAAATAAGTTTGATCCTTATTCAAATCAACGGAACGAAGTAAATGGTTATGACCATTTTCATCCCGAGTAAGTTGAGCGTAATGCCCAGTAGCGATGTAATCGGCTCCTAAATCAAGTGCGTAGTCTAAAAAGGCCTTAAACTTGATTTCTTTATTACAAATTACATCTGGATCAGGAGTTCTACCCTTCTTATACTCATCCAAGAAATAAGTAAAGACTCGGTCCCAGTACTCCTTTTCGAAGTTAACTGAATAATATGGAATCCCGATTTGAGTAGCTACCTTAGCAACGTCTTTATAATCTTCGGTTGCGGTACAAACTCCGTTCTCATCGGTATCGTCCCAATTCTTCATGAAAACTCCAACAACATCGTAACCCTGTTGCTTTAGTTGGTATGCTACAACGGAAGAATCAACTCCGCCACTCATGCCAACGACAACTCGAGTTTGACTGTTGTCTTGCATAAAATCACCATCATTTCAATTAGATTCTGGAGAATCTACGAGTGAAGGTCGCAATTTCCAGTAATTAATATAATACCGCAAAATTGCAAAAAAGACAATTAGTCATCATTACTATTTACCCTGGTCATCTCTAACTAAAATATCACGACTCATCAAGTTATCCATAATGAAGTTATATTGAGTTACGTTGTCGGATTTACTAGGGTCGTTAAAAATATTAACTGACTGCAAACCATTAGCCGTCGTAATTGCTAATTTAAACCCTGAAAAGTCTTTAGCAACCGTTACCTTTAACTTGTAACCTTTTTCATAAGGTGAACTGCCACTTAAGCTGCGTTCTAAAGCAAAATTACCCGCCTTAGTTACTATAAAGCCCACGTCAGTTAGTGCATAACGCTTAATTGCTGGGCTAATTGCATAGGTGTGCTTGTCTCCTGTTAACTTAACTTCCTTAGAAAATGCCATGGTTAAGCCTCCTTGCGTTTTAGTCGTTGAACGGTTTTATCAATAGCATCAACCAAACTATCTAAATCTTCCTTAGTATTTTCAATCCCAAAACTAATTCGAATAGATTCGCTAATTCGGGGACTGTCTTCACCAAACATTGCTGTTAAAACATGAGATGGTTCAATACTACCCGCAGTACATGCAGAACCACCCGATACTGCGATTCCAGCTAAATCCAAGTTGGTTTGCATCACGTAAGTCGAGATATCCTTTAGCCAAATATTAAAAACATGATTGAGCCCCACCGGATTTAATTCGCCGTTAATCTCAAAATCAATTCCTCGCTCAGTTAGCTGTTCTACTAAATATTGTTTGAATTCAAAATACTTAGCTTGTCGTTCTTGCTTTACCTCGGGAGTAATATCGGCTACGGCACGAGCAAAACCAGCAATGGCTGGAACGTTTTCGGTTCCGGCCCGCCGCTTAGTTTCTTGGTCGCCACCCTTTACAAAACTGGTGAAGTTAATCCCATTTCGCTTATAAAGGAATCCAATCATTTTGGGACCGTTAATTTTATGAGCCGAAGTAGATAATAAATCAATGTGATCACGTTGAACATCAATGTCTTTAAGACCATATGCTTGAACCGCATCCGTGTGGAACCAGGCTTGATGATCAGCCAACATTTCACCAATCTCATGAATTGGCATTACCGTTCCCACTTCATTGTTACCACTCATAATGGTAACCAAAATGGTATCATCTCGTAGAGCAGCCTTGAAGTCATCAATAGACATATTACCATGTTCATCAACTGGTAAGTAGGTAACTTCAAATCCTAAGCCTTCCAAGTATTCCAATGGTTTTAACACGGCTTCGTGTTCAATAGCCGTAGTAATAATGTGCTTACCTAAACTTTGTCGAGCTAGTGCGGATTGAACGATTGCGGTATTATCACCTTCAGTTCCCCCACTAGTAAAAATAATATCATCTACATCAGCATTGATACTTTTAGCAATTACTTCTCTTGAATTTTCCATTATAGTATGGGCTTCTCGTCCCAATCCATAAAGCGTTGACGCATTACCGTAAACGTTTTTGTATTTATCCATCATTTCTTCATAGACGGACTGAGAAATAGGTGTAGTTGCCGCATTATCTAAATAAATTTCCTTCAAAACACTTCACTCCAATTACTAATTTGACTGAAAAACATTCATCATCATTTCCGCAGAGCGTTTACCTGCTTCGATGATAAATTCATCAAAATTGGTGTTGGCATCTTCATCACCAACATCAGACATTGCCCGAATCACTACGTACGGAACATCAAAATCATATGCTACTTGACCAATTGCTGCGCCTTCCATTTCTACACATAAGGCATCACTGAAGTTATCCTTAATATGGTCAATGACTTCTTTGCTAGCCACAAATTGATCCCCAGAAACGATTAAGCCGGAATGTGATTCTAAGTTAGCATCCTCAGCTGCTTTAATAATTTGAGCTTCTAAATCTCTAGAAGCCGGGAACCGGGCAGGACAATTAGGAAGTTGTCCAATTTCGTAACCAGCGGCTGTAACGTCAACATCGTGATAGGCAGTTTCGGTAGAAACTACTACGTCACCAATTTTAAGATCAGTACCAATTCCACCAGCTGAACCAGTGTTTACAAGATAATCAATCTTAAAGTTGGTCAACATTAAAGCAGCAGTAATTCCTGCTTGGACTTTACCAATTCCAGATTTAACCAAAACAACATCTGAATTAGCAATTTGACCCTTAAAAAATTCAATAGGTCCTATTTTAGTAGTTGCTTCATTTTTTAAATTCGCTTTTAAAATCGCAATTTCTTCGTCCATTGCGCAAATAATTCCATAAGTCACGCTATCTCTCCTTAATTTACAAAAAACAAGATTAAATACACACCAACCAAAAGAACCATTAAAATACCAATCGCCCAAATTAGACGCGACCTAGTTTTACGCCACCGGGGCGTTTTATAATCCGTTGTATCAGTAGTCATTGCCTCTGGATTATTAGCTGAACTTCTATGAGTTTTAGCGTATTCGCGTTCCGCTTCTACTCGTTTTTTATCTCGCTGAGCAAATTCCGCTTCTTGTTGTTGCTGTTGCTTGCGATATTCTTCTCTTGTCTTCGGGGTGTTATCAGAATCAGTCTCTGGCATTTATCTCACCTACTTAATTGTTTTCAGCTGCCAATACCAAATTGCCATGATTGTTTTAGCGTCTTCAATTTCACCACTATCAACCATTGCCATTGCTTCTTCCAAGGTTTTTTCTTGAATTTCTAAAAATTCACCCTTATCCCGGGGTAACTCTTGGCCAACGGGGTGTAAATCCGTTGCTAAATATAATTCCATGTATTCATCACTAAAACCAACTGAAGAATAAAAACCCGTAATTCGTTCCACGTTATTAGCTTCGTAGCGAATTTCTTCGTTAAGTTCTCGTTTCACCGCATCCACAAAATTACCATCCCGGCGATCTAATTTTCCAGCAGGAATTTCAATTGTTGGCTTTCTAACTGGTTCTCGCCATTGTTTCTCTAAGATAATTTTATTATCGTTAGTGATTGCCAAAATTCCCACTGCATCTGCGTGGTGGACAATTTCTCGATGGGCAGTTTGCTTATCAGGTAGCTCCACTAATTCGCGTTCTACACTGATAATGGCTCCATTATAAATTAATTCAGATTTTAAGACACGTTCTTCTAAGTTCATAAGTTTCCATCCATAATTTTACTAATTAAATTCATTTTAACGGTCTTGCTAGGTCAATGCAATTATCGCTAGTAAACCTTAATCTATATAACTAATTTTAGCAGCTTGAGGACCCTTTTGCCCTTCCACAATTACATATTCTACCCGCTGACCAGGTTCTACAATATGATGATCTAGCAACCCCGTTTTAAAAAAGAAAAGATCTTTATTACCATTGTCTTGTTCAATAAAGCCAAAGGCGTTTTGGTTACTATATGATTTTACCGTTCCAGTTAACATTACTTCTCCTATCGAAATGACTCCCATGGAAATCCATGAGAGTCATTTACTTTATATTAATTATTCTTCAAAACCTTCAGTAGCAGTTTCTGGAAATTCTGATCTAACAATATGAGCACATGAGGCACATAGAGTTGGATAATCAGGATCAGCAGCAATATCTTTACGAACTAAACGACACCGTTCGCACACTTCTCCGGTAGCTCTAGCAACTAAGACAGCTAGATTATCGTCAAAGCGTTCGCTATCATCACTAGCGTCAGCAATTGGTGCAATAGTTAATTCAGAAACCATCAAAATGGTAGCTAAATCAGTGTGTAAACTGTCTAACAATGCCTTTGTTTCGTCAGAAACATACAAGGTTAATGCTGCTTCAGAAGATTTACCGATCAACTTAGCATCCCGAGCTTCTTCTAACGCCTTTAAAACGTTAACTCGTAATTCTAAGAATTGATCCCACTTGCTTAAGATCATAGCTTCATCGGCAAAATGGTTAACCTTAGGCATTTCAGCTAATTGTACAAATTCTTCTGGTTCATTTAAGAACGTCCAAATTTCTTCAGTGGTATGTGGCAAAATTGGTGTCATTAACTTAGTTAAAGCTACCGCAATTGCGTACATAACTGTTTGCATAGAACGACGCTTATGACCGTCAGTACTATCAATATAAACCACGTCCTTAGCAAAATCCAAGTAGAAGGCAGATAAATCGTTAGAAATAAAGCTCATTAGCCGCTTATTCAATTCTAAGAAATTGTAGTGATCGTATAAATCAGTAGCAGTTTCAATAAATTGGTTTAACCGAACTAACATGTATTGATCAGCAGCTTCTAAATCAGCAAAATCAATTGCGTTAGTTTTAGCATCAAAGTCAGAAGTGTTAGCTAGTAAGTAACGCATAGTGTTTCTGATCTTCTTGTACATATCAGAAACCTTCTTGAAACTTTCCATCGAAACTCGAACATCCGCAGAGGTATCCACAGAGGTAACCCATAAACGAACGATTTCTGCTCCCATTTGTTTGATAACATCTTCAGGGGCAATGGTATTCCCAAGGGACTTACTCATCTTGTGGCCGTTACCATCTAACGTAAATCCTTGAGAAATAATTTCCTTGTACGGAGCATGGTTAGATACAGCAACACTAGTAATTAAGCTAGAATTAAACCAGCCACGGTATTGATCAGAACCTTCTAGATTTAAATCAGCTGGGTAAGTGAGGTAATCCCGTTGAGCCAATACGCCTTGGTGAGAAGTACCAGAATCAAACCACACATCCATGATGTCGTTTTCTTTAGTAAATTCACCATTAGGAGAATGCTCACTAGTGAATCCAGCTGGCAATAAATCTTTAGCGTCTTTTTCAAACCAAATGTCTGAACCATGTTCTGCAAATAAATTAGCCACGTGTTCAATGGTTTCCGGAGTAATAATAGCAGTACCATCTTCTGCGTAGAAAATTGGTAGTGGTACACCCCAAACCCGTTGCCGTGAAATAACCCAATCGCCACGGCCTTTAATCATGTTAGCTAAGCGACGGTTACCCCATTCTGGATGGAATTTAACGTCTTTTAAAGCTTCTAAAATTGGTTCCTTAATTTTATCCACTGAAGCAAACCATTGTGGAGTTGCCCGGAAAATGATTGGTTTTTTAGTTCGCCAATCAAATGGATAACTGTGTTCGTAAGGCATGTAATGAAGTAACAATCCAGCTGCTTTTAATTTATCTAAAGCAATTTGGTTAGCATCTTCATAAAAGACACCAGCAAAATCAGGACCTGCTTCTTCAGTCATGTAGCCTTTATCATCAACCGGCACAAAAATATCTAGGCCGTATTGTTTTCCCACTCGGAAGTCATCTTCCCCAAAGCCAGGAGCAGTATGAACTAAACCAGTTCCGGCATCTAAAGTAACGTAATCACCAAGCATCGTTAATAATTCTCGGGATTCATCAAGTGGATGTTGAGCCACAATATATTCTAAATCTTTACCGGTAACTACCTTAACAGTTTCATAGTCATCCCAACCAAACATATCGGTGACCTTATTTAGCATTTCGGTAGCTACTACGAATTGACGATCATCACCAGCTGGTTTAACTACTGAATAATTAAAGTCAGGAGAGACCACAATTCCTTCTGAACCTGGAATAGTCCAAGGAGTAGTAGTCCAAACAACCATATAAGTATTGTCGTTATCTAAAACCCCTTTTCCATCAATCACCTTTTCAGCATAAAACGCAGATGGTGAGGTAACATCGTGATATTCCACTTCGGCTTCTGCCAAAGCAGATTCAGATGACCAAGACCAAAATACTGGTTTTTTACCACGGTAAATTAATCCTTGTTCAGCCATCGCACCAAAAGCCCGAATTTGAGCTGCTTCGAATTCTGGTTGAAGGGTTAAGTATGGATTATCCCACTCAGCAGCAATTCCTAACCGCTTAAATTCTGCTTTTTGGCGTTCAACTTGTTTTAAAGCATATTCATGACAAAGTCGACGGAATTCGTTAATTCCCATCTTCTTTCGGTCATAGCCTTCTTTTTTTAGTTGTTGTTCGATTGGTAAACCATGAGTATCCCAACCGGGAACAAATGGCGCTCTAAAGCCGGCCATAGATTTGAAACGAACAATAATATCTTTAGAAATTTTATTCATCGCGTGACCCATATGAATGTCACCATTGGCATATGGAGGGCCATCGTGTAATACAAATGAAGGTTTACCTTCATTTAATTTTTGTCTTTGTTGGTACAAATTGTTTTCTTCCCAGGCTTTTTGCCGTTCAACTTCTTTAACGGGAAGATTACCACGCATTTTAAATTTAGTTTTACCTAAGTTTAGCGTATCTTTAACTCGCATATTTTCCTTCCTTTCTGAAAACAAAAAGACCCCGCCGCTAGGGACGAAGTCTTCGTGGTACCACCCAATTTTAGAATGCAATGATTCTCTCGTTGTCCAGGATAAATAAGAGAGGTGATGGCGATTTTTTCGTTAACTACTGACCTTTCACTAATCGTCAGCTCGCTGAAGTAATAAGAAAATCGGTGCTGTCCTCATTATCCTAATATTATTTTTGATCACCGTCTGGATAAATAACAACTGTCTCAGACATGTCATCAGCAGCCACTGCATTTTCCACAATGTCTGCATTACTTTCTGAGTTTACGCTACTATCATTTGAATTGTCAAGTTGACTAACCGTTTTTTCAATTTCTTCATAACCATTAGTAGTGTTATCATCGTCTAACAAATTATCCCATTCCTTAGCTTTGATAACTTCCAATTGGCTTTCCAGCATAACTTGAAGACGTTGCCGGAATACTCTGGTATTTTTCTTCAAATCATCAGTTTCTACGGCTAGCTTCTTAGCCTTTTTAGAAGCCTCTTGCAAAATTCGGTTAGCCTTTTCGTTAGCAGCATTAACCACATCAGCAGCTTGTTTTTGAGCTTCTTTACTAGTGATCTCTGCTTCTTTTTTGGAATTAGACTTAACTTTGTCAGCTGCTTCTTGAGCTACAATAATTGATTGATTCAATGAATCCTTTAAATCATTAAAATACTTTAATTTATCTTGGGATTCATCCAACTTAGTGTGTAAGTCATTATTTTCCTGTAATACGATTTGATAATCTTTAATAATTTGGTCCAAAAAATCATTAACTTCATCAACGCTATAGCCCCGCATTTTTTGCGCAAACTCTTTGTTGTGAATATCTTGTGGACTGAGTACCATTGTAAATCCTCCTATTTATTGGGTTTGATTAAATTTAATGTCACTCTGATCTTATCTTTTTTAGTCATTCCACCAACTTCAACTAGAATGATGCGGCCAAATCCTCTGACAGAAACAATATCAGAAACGCCTAATTCATAGTCGGGACGTTGATTTTCAGACCAATTAACTCGAACTCTCCCTGCTTCTACTAACTCTTTAGCATGATGACGAGAAATATGAGCCCCTTCAGCTAAAATTACATCCAATCTTAATGATGAAACCGTAGTAGTAACCGTTTCAAACTCTTGATTAGGAGTTAAAAGTTGGTCTAATGGCACAGGCTTTAGCCTAATTTTAACTTTACCAATGTGATCTAACTGATTAGCAACGTAGGTAGCCATTTCTGTCTTAACCATAAATTGCCAATTAGTCCCATCAGTAATGATATCACCAATTATCTCGCGTTCAATGCCGCTCCCCATTAATGAACCTAAAATTTGACCATGACTAAGCGTAGCAAATTTTTGCGGATAATCGATAGTGTAAGCACTGACCTGAAAATCAGTCTGTTGTGGTTCAAAATAGTCAGGATAAATTAAAGCTCGTTTCATTTCACTCGTTTCAAAACCACCAAAAAAGCGTAATTTAACACCTTCATAACGGTTAACAATAGTTTGTAAAATGAATTGTTGCCGTGGATTTAAAAAATCCGTTAATAAATCTCGGTATTCATTTTGAACTCGACCTACCAAGCCATCCATTGACTCTAAAAACGGAACTTCGTCGGAGCGGAAATGTTGTTCAATATTTATATCAACCATGTATACCTTCTTAGTTAATACCCCACTAATAAATTACCTAAGTAACGAATTCCAGTTTGAACAAATGATAAAACCACAACCGCAACAATAGGAGCAAAACTTACCATCCCTACCATCGCAAAGCTAAATAATTGTTCAAATGGTTCCACTATGCTTCCTAAAAAGCGTCCAAGCCCTGAATTCAAACCGCCAGGAAACCAACTAAGTAACGCATAAACAATGATTGCTAATATATAAACATCAATTGCATTAGTTAATAGCCATACAATGAAATTAACAGTTTCAATCAATTAGTTTCCTCTTTCCCACTCAGTTAAGTCTAATGCCGACGGAATCTAAAGAAAGGTGGTTCATCATCTTTATTAGTATTATTTTCTTCTGGAGCTTCTGGAGCTTTAGTTTGAAACGGATCGAAATCCTTCTTTTCAACGTCATTAAATTGATCATCTTCACTGATTGGGTTACGAGAACCACTGTCAGCTCTAATATCCCAATCATCAATTTGTTGATCAGAATTATTTCTTGGCATTTCCATTGGTTCTGGTTGGCTGCTTCTAGTTACTCGTGAGGGATTATTGTTAACTGCTCGACGAGAAATACGACTGCTTCGTTTATTACCATCATCAAGATCAATTCCAGTAGCAATTACTGTAACCCGAACCTCATCTCCTAGAGATTCATCAATAGAAGTCCCGAAGATAATGTTAACATCGCTAGTTGCTGCTTGAGCAACAATGTCTGAAGCATCTTGAGCTTCAAACAATGAAAGGTCTGGACCACCAGTAATATTTAACAAGACTTGTTGAGCTCCATCAATAGAAACTTCTAATAATGGAGAAGAAATAGCTTTCTTAGTTGCATCTGCAGTTCGGTTTTCACCATTAGCAGTCCCAACCCCCATCAAAGCAGAACCTTGGTTTTCCATCGTAGTTTTAACATCAGCAAAATCTAAGTTAACATAACCAGGACTAGTGATTAAATCAGAAATACCTTGGACCCCTTGCCGCAACACATTGTCAGCTTCCTTAAAAGCATCCATCATTGGGGTCTTTTTATCAACCATTTCTAATAAACGGTTATTCGCAATGACGATTAAAGTATCAACATTTTCTTTTAGTTGAGCTACCCCTTCGTCAGCGAATTTGGAACGCTTAGGACCTTCAAAACTAAATGGACGAGTAACCACTCCGACAGTTAAAGCCCCTTGTTGCTTGGCAATTTTGGCAACTACGGGAGCAGCACCGTTACCAGTTCCACCACCCATTCCGGCAGTGACAAAAACCATATCTGCACCAGATAGTGCATCGGCAATAGCTTCTTCACTTTCTTCAGCGGCTTTTTCTCCAATGTCAGGATTAGAACCAGCACCCAGACCCCGTGTTAATTTAGGTCCTAATTGAATTCTAGTTTCAGCTTTAGAAGTTTCAAGTGCTTGAACATCGGTGTTAGCAACGATGAATTCAACCCCTTGAACATCTTCATTAATCATTTGGTTAACAGCATTACTGCCACCACCACCAACACCAAAGACCTTGATCTTAGCTCCGTTGTTTTGGGCGGAATCTAATGAATATTGCATAATATTACTTACCTCCGTTGCTATCGTTATTCGAAGAAATCATTGAAGAATTTACGAATACCTTCTCCACGTTTTTTCTTTTCTGTTTGGCGTTGTTTTTTATCAGGTTTTGCATCGTTGTGACTAACGTCATTACTTGCTTCAGTTTGATCAGGAGTAGACTTATGAACTACTGTCATAGATCCGGCCACTGCAGAGCGAGACAACATATCTACCTCACTCATATCAGCGTAATAAGAAACTAATGACAATCCAGCAGAAAATGATGGATGCCGCATTCCCATTTGATCTGGAACGTAAAGCCGAACATTAGTATTAAATTTTTCAGTAGCTAGGTCAACAATTCCAGGCAATGCTGCAACACCACCGGTAATGATAATTCCCCCTGGCAAACTAAGGGCATCAATCGCATCGAGTTGCCCTTTAATTCTACCAAAAATTTGATCAATTCGAGCTTCAATAATTTCAGCTAGATATTTTTCGTCAATAATAGTTTGTTCAGATTGACCTACAACATCTACCGGTACATCTCGATCTTCAGAAGCTTTCAATGAATCTGCAGAGCCATAATTACGTTTTAATGATTCCGAATTTTCCATGGAAGTGTTTAACACAATCGAAATATCTTTAGTGATAAACTCGCCACCTTCAGCATCCGTAGTTACATATTTCAACTGATGATCGTGAGTGACTGAAGCAGTGGTTTGCCCACCACCTAAGTCAATCAAAATTGTACCAAAATCTTGTTCACCATCGTTTAAAATTTCGTGGCTTTCCGCCAGTGGAGTTAAAATCATAGAAATAACGTTTAAGCCAGCTTTAGAAACTGCCTTAGCAATGTTATGCATAATCCCCTTAGCACCACTAATGACCTTACCACGCATTTCTAGTCGAACTCCAACCATTCCCCGCGGATCCTTAATACCTTCAAACCCGTCAACGATAAATTCTTCTGGTTGAATATCAATGATTTCTCGTTCCTGCGGTAGGTTAGTAACTAACGCAGAAGACGATACATCATAAACGTCTTGGTCGGTAATCTCTCTTGAGGATTCATCAATGGTAATTAATCCATTGCATGGTTCTATTTTTAACATGTTAGCAGGAACGCCAACAATTACATCTTTAATTTCAATACTTGCTTTTTCTTGAGCTTGATCAACGGCACTACGAATTGCATCAGCTGCTTGATCAATATCCACAATGATCCCGCGACTGAGCCCTTTTGACCGTACATTCCCCACACCAATAACGTTTAATTGCCCTTTTACTTTTTCCGCAACGATAACTTTTATTGAGGTAGTTCCCATATCAAGTCCGACATACAAACCCGAATTATCCATATTATGTAAGGAACCTCCGTAATTGTTTTTTTGATTTTTTTATAGCTTAAGTTTAACACAATCAATCAGGCCAAAACAGCTTATTTCGATGCTTTGCCATTATTCTGTCGCCCTTTTTGTGAAATTGGATACGAATATGCTCCCACTTCCATATCAATAACGCTCTTATTTTTTAACTTAGAAGTAATACTTGGGTAATAGGCCATCTTAGTGCCAAAAGTATCAATAGTAGCATAAACTTGATTTCCATCACTCATTTGAATATAAATGCGATCTGGATTAGTTGTAGTAGGTGATGAACTAATTGAATTAATGTTAGCTCGAATGGTTGGTCCAATTTTACGATATTGTTTAATTACTCGCCGTAATACATCAGCTTTTTTAAACTTTTTTAATACTGGATAACCATCTTTAGGATTTAATACCTTTGAATTCAAAATCGTTCCACTTTGTAAAATTTGTTGGTATCCTCCATCAGCGTAAAGATAACCAATTACCGGATATTCCTTAACCGTTAGCGTAACTTGTTGTGGTCCGGTGACCTTGGCCACTACAGATTGAATTCTAGAATCACTTTTAGTAATTCTAGTCGCTATCTGCTTAGTTTGACCAAATACCACCAATGATTTTTGCCCCAAAGCCTGACTTTTTTTACGAATATTAGTACTACTGGTATAACGATTGCCGTGGACTATAACATCGTTAATACTACTAATCGGTAAAACTAAATAAGTTAAGACGCCAATTAGTAAAAGTAGAAAAACCACAAAGGGCCATCCAACCTTTAGATTCTGGCGTTGGATGGCTGACAAAAAGTGTATTTTAGTAGATTTACGGGATTTACGATTTTGCTTTTTAAATTGTGAATTGCGTCTTCGCCATTTCCCATTGGAAGAAGTTTCTTGGCTAGCTTGATGTGCTGCTTGCCACGGTGTTAATTGTTGATCATCTTTAGCCAAGTTTTCCCCTCCTCTTACTACTTTTTAATCGATCGGCCTAATGCCAATACTTGATCACTTGCATCCGGTACACCCAATTTTTTTGAATTGGTAGCCATTTGCTGGCGTTTAGCTTCGTTGGTCATTAAGTCATCTACTACTTTTAATAACGATTGCCCATTTAAATCATCTTCTTTAATCATAATTCCAGCTCCCGCATTAACCAAACTCATAGTGTTTTTAGTTTGGTGATCGGCAGTAACATACGGACTAGGAATGAAGACTCCGGCAATTCCAATTGCCGTAATTTCGGCAATACTAGTCGCCCCAGAACGACCAACAATTACATCTACCTTCGACAAAATTGCTGGCATATTACTAATATATGGTAACACAGCGATATTATCATTCAAATCAATCGTTGCCAATCGTTTCATAATATCAGTATACCGATTTTTACCGGTAACAAATACTACCTGATAATCTCGTTGATTAAATTCTGGCATTGCTTCAACAACTGCAGAATTGATTTTAGGAGCTCCCTGGCTGCCCCCAAAAATTAAAACAGTGGGTTTATTATCCACTAAGCCGTATTCAGTCCATGAAAAATCACTGTGAATATTAGCAACTTGTTGAGCCCTAGGATTTCCAGTGAAACTGACTTTAGCTGCCGGAAATTGTTCCTTGGCTTCTGGAAAACCAATGGCAATTTTATCAACATAGCGACTCAAAAATTTGTTAGTTAAGCCCACTACACTATTTTGTTCATGGATCATAGACGGTACTTTTAACTTAGCTGCAGCGTAAACCACTGCTCCGGAAACATAACCACCAGTTCCAATAACTAAATCCGGCTTAAAATCTTTAATAATTCTTTTGGCTTCACGTACGCTTTTTAAAAATAAGCGTACGGTTTGTAAGTTGCTTTTAATGCCAGCAAATGACATTGACCGTTGAAAGCCTTGAATTTCTAACGAAATAAACGGAATATGCTGTTTAGGAACAATATCTCCTTCTAATCCCCGCTTAGAACCAACGTATAAAACTTCTGAATTAGGTTCTTGCTGCATTAGATCTTCAATAATTGCTAGTGCCGGATAAATGTGACCACCAGTCCCACCACCAGAAATAATCAAGCGCATACTACTAAACCCCCTTAGTTTGGGTAAATTGTTCTACTGTGTCGATAAACTCATCACCCCGAACTTCAAAGTTAGGATATTGATCCCAGCTGGCGTTAGCTGGACTTAGTAAAATAATATCACCAGTATCGCTCATTGAATAGGCTACAGGAACAGCAGCCTTAACATCTGCCACCTTTTTAATATTAGTAATTCCCGCTTGTTGTAAGGCATCTGCTAATAGATCGGCAGTTTCTCCAAATAACACAGCTCCTTTAACGTGAGCTTTAAATTGAGGCACTAAACGTTCAAAAGTATAACCTCGATCTAGGCCACCAGCTAAGAGAACAATAGGTTTGTCAAATCCTTCCAATGCCATTTGGGTGGCTTCAATATCAGTAGCCTTAGAGTCATTATAATAACGACGACCATCAGCTTCCAATACAAACTGAGTACGATGCTTAACACCGGTAAAGGTTTCTAATACGTTGGTAATTGCTAAATTCGATTTGCCCATCACCTTAGCCACTGCAATAGCCGCTAACGCATTTTCTACGTTTTGCTTACCTGGAACCTTAATGTCATCCGCATTCATGATGAATTCATCATTGTAATAAAGTTTACCGTTATTTTCGTAAGCACCCTTGGTTAGATCAGCAGTCCGACTAAACGGAATTACCTGAGCTTTACTGCGTTGACTTAATTCCCGCCATTCTTCATTATTGAAGTTCACCACAAAATAATCATCTGCTGTTTGATTCATAGTGATTCTCATTTTAGCGTTTACGTAATTATCACGAGTTTTATGATAATCCAAATGGTTTTCAAAAATATTAGTTAAAACCGCTACGTGTGGATGAAGTTGATCGATTCCCAGTAACATGAAACTAGAAAGTTCCATAACAATGGTATCATCCTTAGTTGCATTCATAGCAACTTGAGTAGCAGGGATACCGATATTACCAGCAGCGTAAGCAGTTCCCTTTTCTCGTTCTTCATTTAAAATTTTAGCAATCATGGTGGTAGTGGTAGTTTTGCCATTACTTCCCGTAACTGCAATAATTTCAGCATCCGTAATTTGGTAAGCCAACTCTACTTCCGTAATGATTTTGGTATGGTTGGCTACTGCCTTTTGCACCACCGGATTATCATAAGGAATTCCAGGATTTTTAACTAATAAATCAAACTGAGCATTCAAAATAGTGTCTGGATGACCGCCAGCTACCACCGTGATTCCCAATGACTCTAATTCGTCTAAGCCTGCTAATTCATTTTCTGGCTTAGCATCGTTTAAAGTAACTGTAGCCCCAAGTTTTAATAATGTTTTTGCAGCATTAGTACCACTTTTACCGGCCCCTAATACTAAAATGTTTTTGCCTTCATAATCTGAAATTTTTTTCATATTTTTTCCTTCCTGAACTCTACTGAACTACTATTATTAATGAACTATTGAAAGTACTCCAGTAATAGCAGTTACTAACCCAATGAGCCAAAAAACAGTATCGACTTTCCATTCACTCCAACCTAACATTTCAAAATGGTGGTGAATTGGTGTCATTTTAAAGATTCTCTTACCAGTAAGTTTAAATGAAGCAACTTGTAAAATAACACTAGCAGTTTCGCAAACAAAGATAATTCCAATCCAAAGCAATGCTAATTCATGGTGAACTAAGATAGAAACAGTAGCTAAAGCGCCACCCAATGCTAAAGAACCCATATCTCCCATGAAAATTTTAGCTGGTTTGTGGTTGAAAACAAAGAATGCTAATAATGCGCCAACAACGGAAAAACAAAACATTGCAACACTAGTTTGTGACTGAGCTAAAGCAATAATTCCGTAAGCTGAAAAGGCAATTACGGAAAGTCCGGAAACTAAGCCATCTAAACCATCGGTTAAATTAACCGCGTTGGAAAAACCAACTAACCAAAAAATAATAAATAAAACGTAGCCATAGCCTAAATATAAATCAGGACCAAATGGCAATTTAATGGCTAATGGGAAGCCTTCGTTAACATATACAACCGCAAAAATTAAAGCACCAATAATTTGAGCAGTCATTTTTTGCCAGGCCTTTAAGCCTTCGTTTTGCCGGTGAAATAACTTAATACTGTCATCCCACATCCCAACTAAGCCGTACAAAACTAAAATAAATAACGAAATAAGTAGTGAAGGTGTTAATGCATGAAAAATAACCGCTCCTAACAAGTCAGCAATTAAAATTGCGACAATAAAGAGTAAGCCTCCCATCGTGGGAGTTCCTGATTTTTTTTCATGCCAACTAGGGCCTTCTTCCCTAATCATTTGTCCTTCTTTACGAGCCCGGAAATACTGAATCAAATTGGGCATAAATATCAACGTGATGAAGAAACTAATTACTGCGGGTACTATCCAACTTAACATCTATTAACCATCCTTAATTAATTATTCCAATTGTACTGTTAATGTATCTCCCTTACTAATAGCAGCTCCAGTAGAGATACTTTGGGAGTCTGCATAACCACTACCGCTAATTTTAAGTTTTAAGCCAGTCAGTTTACATAATTTCTTAATATCTGCCTTATTCCACCCATAAATTCTTGGCATGGTTTGCTTACCATTAGCTAGTATTATTAATCGCTGATTACCGGTAATGGTAGTATCTGCAGCGATTGATTGTTTAACAATTGTGTCACCCGTTCCAACTACCGTAGTAGTAATTCCCTTAGCAGCCAAATCTGATTTCGCATCGCTAGTAGTTTTATAAATCACACTGGGAACCTTAACTTTAATCTTATCGGCAGAGGTATTGCTGTCTTGTAATGCCCTAGCCATTACTGGCTTAAAGACCTCTGACAGTAATTGGGTAGCAGTCTTACTTCCAGATAGAGTAGGCTGCTTCATTGTAATATATAACACGTATTTAGGATCTTTGGCTGGGGCCATTCCGGCAACTGAGTAAAGATAACTGTCGTCACCAGAAGCATACCCACCACTACCATTACTTACCTGAGCAGTACCAGTCTTGGCAGCAATTTTATAACCATTAATCTTATAGTCATGGCCAATTCCATAGCTTTTATAAACTACATCTTCCATATGTTTACGTACCTTTTTAGCAGTTGAAGCAGAAATTGGCTTCCCCACTTCAGTGGTACCATATTTTTTCACAACTTTGCCGGTATTTGGATCCACAATTTTAGAAAGAATATGTGGTTTAACCATTGTTCCATTATTTGAAATAGCGGTTAGTCCCTGCATCATTTGCATAGCAGTTACTTCGATTCCTTGACCAAATGAAGTGTCTGCTTGTTCGATTGGGTAAGTAAACTGAATTTGGCCGTCAGTTTCTCCAGGTAATTCACTATTAGTACTTTGCTGTAAGTGAAACTTGTTAATATAATCTTTCCAAGTTTCAGCTCCCATACTTTGCTCTAAGTGAGCCATCGCAACGTTACTGGATAAGGCAAACCCTTTATCATAAGTGATATAGCCCCAACCATTGGTATTCCAGTCGGGAACCACCTTACCATCAATAATGTATTTACCTGATTGATAAGTAGCATTGCCGTTATAGTGACCACTATTAATGGCCGCTGCCATAGTAAAAATTTTCATCGTTGATCCTGGTTCATAAGAATCCTGAACCAAATTGTCAGACCATGAATTCTTAATCCCACTTAAAGTAGAAGCATTAAACGTTGGTCGTTGAGTAGCTGCCAAAATGGAACCAGTCTTGGCGTTCATCAATACCGCCGTCATAGAACTTGGATTAGCCTGCTTATAAACAGAACTCATCGCACTTTCCATCAGTGTTTGTAGTCGAGTGTCAATTGTGGTATAGATATTATCTCCATTTTTGACCTTTTTTTCTTTTTTCTTGCTACCGTTAATCTGGTAACCGTATAAATCGTATTGACTGTCTTGATAACCGTCAGAGCCCTTTAATTGTTTGTTAAAAGCTTGTTCTAAGCCCATTTGTCCGACCAAGTTAGTAGTTCCTGTTTTTTCGTTATTTTGAGATAACGCCACCCCAATAATATTAGAAGCAAAGATACCATTAGGGTATAACCGTGCTTGTTGTTGTACAAAATTAATTCCTGGCAAATGTTCAGCAGCAATTGCCTTTTTAGTCATTAATGAAATATTACTTCCAGCACTACCAAACTCTACTTGGAAAGTATCCTTATTTTTAGGTGATAAAATTTTCTTAGCTTTCTTTTGAGAAATTGGAAGATATTTAGCTAAGATCTTCGCGGTTTTAGTTTTATTAACCACATACATTGGTTTTTTGCTAGTACTTACCTGCTTTTTATCTAAAACGGCATAAATAGAGTAAGTGCTAGTATCTTCCGCAATTGGATTACCATTAGCATCGTATATCCCCCCACGTTTAGCCTTGATAGTTTGGGTTTGGGTATATAACTCTTTGGCTCGTTTATTTAAATTAACGTTCTTTACGTTTTTACTAACTGCAATTACCGTAAATCTAGTTGCTAATCCAGCAAAAACTATAATGCACAAAAAAAAGAGCCATTTTCCGAAGGTTTTGGTATTTACTTTCCCATACTGACCACCTAGTAGCTTTTCGAAAAAGGTCTTCATTTTGTAACATTCCTTATACGTGAATTCGAGAGGGACATACCATCCTTTTGGGCAATCGCTTCTAACCTAGTACTACTTTGTAATTCACTAATCTGTTGATCCAAATTAGTGTTTTCGGTACTAATCTTACTGCTCGTTGTTTGTAGCTGTTGTAACTTATGTTCTGAGTTTGTTAATGAAATTTTAGAATTAACCACGAGCACCATCAATAATGCTACCACTAGAGTGCACGCAACAATTAATAATTTTTCAAAGTTATTTACTTTTAGTCGCGGAGTAGCTATGGGAGCAGCAACTGTTTTCGGCTTACTAGGAACGGAAATTTTTCGTTTACTAGGAATATCAATTAAATTTTCTGCTAAATTGTTTTGGGCCATTTTTTGCACTCCTTTATTGATTAATTCGTTCGATTACCCGCAGCTTAGCGCTATGAGCACGATTGTTTTCTGCTAGTTCATCAGCCGATGGTAAAATTGGTTTTCTGGTAACGGCCTTAAATTTAGGTTTCAAGTTACTAGGAATTACCGGTAAGTTAGGTGGTAGTTCCGGCAAGCTAGTTTGTTCTTTAAACATCGTTTTAACTAATCTGTCTTCTAGCGATTGAAAGGTGATTACACTAATTCGACCATCTAAATTAAGTAGCTCGAAAGCTTGTTCTAGTGAATCTTCTAAGACAGTTAATTCATCGTTAACTGCAATTCGAATTGCTTGAAAAGTCTTTTTTGCCGGATGACCGCCATGTCTTCTAGCAGCAGCGGGAATCCCCGCTTTAATAACCTCTACCAATTCGAACGTAGTATCGATAGGCTTCACTGCCCGATTTTGTTCAATTTGGCGAGCAATAGACTTAGCGAATTTTTCTTCTCCGTAACGATACAAGATTCTTACTAATTGCTCGTAAGGCCAGTGGTTAACCACTTTCCAAGCGTCTAATTCTTGTTCTTGATTCATTCGCATATCTAAGCGAGCGTCAAAACGGTAACTAAAGCCCCGCTTAGAATCATCAAACTGCGGTGAAGAAACCCCTAAATCATAAACAATTCCATCGACATGATCGATCCCACGACTAACTAAATTAGTCTTTAGATTTCGAAAATTATCATGAACCAGTACTAACTTATTTTCATCTATGTATTGCTTTAACTGTTCTTGATTGTATTTAATTGCAGTCAAATCTTGATCAAATGAAAACAATTGCCCCTGATCTAGCTGTTCTACAATTTTGGTAGTATGCCCTCCCCCACCAAGGGTAGCATCTACATAGATACCATTGGGATCAATATTTAACATTTCCACTGCTTCATTTAGCAATACAGTTACGTGATGAAAATCAGTCATTACTTTCCGCCCTTAATCTTCTAATTTAAAAATCAATCATATTTTCAGCAATTTCGTTAAAGTTTTCTTCAGCTTCGGTACTAAACTCTTGCCATAGTTCCTCGCTCCAAATTTCAAAGCGATTAGAAACTCCTACTACCACACATTTTTTTACGATTTTGGCATATTGAACTAATGTCTTAGGTAGGTTAATTCTTCCCTGTTTATCTAATTCACACTCTACAGCTGCAGAAAAGAAAAAGCGGGTAAACGCCCGAGAATCTTTTTTGCTAACCGGCAATTCATCTATTTTTTCTTGGACGTTCTCCCATTCAGCCATTGGATAACCAAATAAGCAACCATCCATCCCCCGGGTGATAACAAATTTAGGGCCTAACTCCGATCGAAATTTGGCCGGAATAATAATTCGGCCTTTCGAGTCGATCGAATGTTGAAATTCGCCCATAAACACTGATATCACCCCTTAAATAAAGATTACATTCACATTCTACCACAATCCACCACTATCAACCACATCACTTTGGGATTTATGTTTTTCGTAATTAAAAAGGGCCTTATCACCTTTATTAAAGGATGATAAAGCCCTATTTATTAGAATTTATTCGTTGTGGAGGTTAAGTGGGGATAATATCATTTAAATGGTTAATCCCACCACTACAATCCACATAATTGGTGTTAGTAAATCGGAAATACGCCAATTAACTTTAAGTAACTTGGTTCTAGTTACCGGATGATTACCAAAAATTTTTACTAACGTCACAATTAAAACTACTACCGCCCAAACTAGCAAGTAACCAAACAACAATAACCATTTGTCACTAAATAAACTGAGCATGATTACGTAAATTAAACTTAAAACTGGTAAAAAATCCAATCCATTTATTTGTTTAAACCATTTATCAGCAAATCGTTTTTTTATGAACTGAACACCACTAACTAGCCCTACCATTAAAATAGTTTGAGCAATAATTATTAGTATTAATTGCATCATCAAACCCTCCGTTTTTTGTTAAGTTGCTTGCATTGCACTAAAATCAACGTTACACTAGTTTGGTAATTTAACTTGGAAAGTGGTGCAACAAATGGCGAAGAAGAAGTCTAAGTTTCAAAAGATCACCATGGTTTTTGTGTGGCTGATGATCATTGCAACCGTTAGTTCCCTGGTCTTATCCGCCGTGGTGACTTTGCTACAAAACTAAAAACAGACTATTAACCGTTAGCTTTGGCTGACGGTTTTTTTATTCTTTACTTTTAAAAACCTGTCGTGGTCGACTACCGTCTTGTGGGCCAATATAGCCTCGTTGTTCTAATTCATCAATTAGCCTAGCAGCTCGGTTATACCCAATTCTAAAGTGACGTTGTAACAATGAGGTGCTGGCCTTTTGTTGTTCCACCACGAAGTCTAGAGCGTCGTTGAACAGATCATCTTCTGCTTCTTCTTGTTCTTCAGTGTTAATTTCTTCATCACTCACTAACATTGACTCATCGTATTCCGCCGTTTGCTGTTTAGTAATAAAGTCAACTACTCGAGCTACATCTTGATCCGGAATGAAGGCCCCTTGTACTCGTACGGGGGTATTTTTATCAATTGGTAAAAATAACATATCACCACGCCCCAATAGTTTTTCAGCACCATTAGTATCGATAATTGTTCTAGAATCAATTCCACTAGACACCGCAAATGCAATTCTAGAAGGCACGTTAGCCTTAATCAACCCGGTAATAACGTCAACAGATGGGCGCTGAGTAGCCAAAATCATATGAATTCCGGCTGCCCGTCCCATTTGAGCCAGCCTAATAATGGCTGCTTCTACATCGTTAGACACCGTCATCATCAAGTCAGCTAATTCATCAACGATTACTACGATATAAGGTAAAGGCGGAATTTTAACTTCGTTTTCTTGATTATTTTTAGCCACAAAGTCATTAAAAGTACTAATTTTTCTTTGGCCAAATTGAGCAAAGAGTTCATAACGCCGTTCCATTTCACTAACCACTTTTTGTAAAGCCCGGGCTGCTTTTTTAGGTTCTGAGACCACTGGACTTAATAAGTGTGGAATCCCGTTATAAACTCCTAGTTCTACTCGTTTAGGATCAATTAGCATCAATTTCACCTGACTAGGTTTAGCATTCAACAGTAAACTGGTAATAATACCGTTAATAGCAACTGACTTACCACTCCCCGTAGAACCGGCAATTAAAAGATGGGGCATGTCTGCTAAGTCTGCTGTTACCACGTTACCATTAACGTCCTTTCCCAAAGGCACTTGTAGTAAATGCCCTTTGTTATCGGGTTGAGACTCAACAACGTCTCGAAACGAAACCGTAGCAATTTCTTTATTAGGCACTTCGATTCCGATCAACGATTTACCAGGAATCGGGGCTTCAATTCGAATATCCTTAGCCGCCAATGCCAAAGCGATGTCATCAGCTAAACTAACAATTTTACTAACCTTCACTCCAATAGCTGGGTGTAATTCATATTTGGTAACCGAAGGTCCTAAACTAACATGTTTTAATTCTGCCTTGACTCCAAAACTATCTAGGGTTTGTTGCAGAACCTTAGCATTTTTATCAATAGACTTTAATTCTTCCGACTGATCATTTTGAGGAATATCCGTTAATAATTCAGCCGAAGGTAAACGATAATCTTCATCTGCCGGAGCATCAAAAGCCATTGGCTCTGGGGATTCAGAATCAGTTGATTCTTCTGGATGGTTTTTGGCTACCGGTGCTTCTTTAGCCGGGGCCATCCCTACTGAAACCGAAACTGGTTGGCTAGATTCTGGTTCAGGTTCTGGTGTTGCCACGACTGGGGCCTTTGGTTCTGGAACAACTTTTTTATTACTGGCTGCTTGTTGTTTTGCTTCTAGTTTTAATGCCCGCCGTTGAGCCAATTGACCACCCAAACGAACAAGCGCTGTTCGGACCACATTAAACCACTCTTGAACTTGCTTAGTTTGAATGCCAAATAAAATGGCTAATCCACTAAAAACGCAAACAATGGCAATCAAACTAACCCCGATATTTCCCACTAAAAAATGAATTAGTTGGTATTCATAGGCACTGATAATTCCGCCACCAACATTGGAATTTAAATTACCAGACGTAAAGTCACCGCTAATTCTCTGCCAAGTTACCGCCGATAAAATAGCACTCAAATGATCTTCTCTAGCTTGTTGCAAGCTCAAATAAAGCAAAATCCCATTTAAAGTTAATAAACTACCACCCCACCAGCGAGTAGCTACTTTAACCAAGCGACCTAATATTAAATAACTGCTCCCAATCGCAAAAATAATCAGTAACGCTACCGCATACACATTGCCGGTAATGATGCGACAGATATTACCAATGAAAAGACCAACAATTCCCGCCTTAGCCAGTCCCAAAATAGCAATTAAGAGGAGAACAGCTCCACCAACGTTTTTTTGGTACTGGTTGGTCTTTTTCTTACTCTTTTTTCTCTTAGTTGTTCGTTTGGCCATGGACTATCCTTTCTGCAGTTTACTTTAGCTTATCGTTTTCGTAAGTGTGGCTTTTTTCTAAGTGATTAAAGTTTTGTTGTCGTAAAACTTCATAAATCACGATTGCCGCACTATTAGACAAGTTAAGAGCGCGAATATTACTGTCGTCTTGAGGAATTCGAATTGCTTTTTCAGGATTTTTACGCATAAACGGTTCCGGTAAACCGGTAGTTTCCTTTCCGAATAAGAAATAATAATCTTGGTCAGGAACACTATAATCCGGATCTACATAAGTTTGTTCAGCAAACTTAGAAACCAAGAATAAGTTTTTAGGATTGGCAACCGTACTAATAAAAGTCGGTAAATCTTTATGCCGGTTAATTTGAACTTTATCCCAGTAATCTAATCCAGCTCGTTTTAAGTGCTTATCGTCAATCGTAAAACCCAATGGTTCAATTAAGTCTAGTACCGTATCAGTTCCGGCACAGGTTCTAGCAATATTACCAGTATTAGCTGGCATCAATGGTTCAAATAATACAATATGATTAGTCATGTTTTTCCTCGCTTTTTAAAATTGTTGAACTAACATCGTGACGCTCACGGTAATCTGAGACATACTATTCAACTGCTCAGTAGTTACCGGTTGACTTCCCTGTCCCCAATGAAGTGGTGTCATAATCAAGAGATCTTGGTTATTGACCTGGCTTAAATCAAATTGGTATGTAATTTGTTGTTGGATACTGTTAGGATAGTGCTTTACAAACAAATCTACAACCTCCTTATTGGAATAAGCTTGATTTTTACTGCCCTCTGGATATAGTAAGTGGCGTAATTCCATCAAGTAATCCGAATTAGGAATTATCTTAATTAGCTGGCCGCCTGGTTTAACTACTCGATTAAATTCTCCGTATGCTGATGGTGAAAAAAGATCAAAAATTACATCCATTGAGTGGTCATTAAATGGTAATCTAGCTAAATCAGCTACACAGAAAAAGGACGGTGTAACTTGATTATTAGCCAAATTAATCCCCGGCTTAGAAATATCAAACCCCACGCCGTAATCTTGATTTCCTCTTAGTTGCAGTAACTTATTTAACGGTGTTCCTTCACCACAGCCGACGTCTAAAATAGCAGCATTAGGAATATTAATTGTTTCAGCTGCTTTAGCTAAAATACCGTCGAAGAGTCCGGCTTGAATGATCCGTTGCCGGGCAGCCAACATTTCTCCATCGTACTCGCCAGAAAACTTTTTGGCCAAAAAATACAATGTTCCTTTTTTATTTAAGTCAAATTGGTGCCGATTAGGGCATACTAATCCCTGTTCATCTGCCGTTATAAACGGTTGTTCACATACCGGACACCTAAATAAATCTAAATGGTCAGTTAAAAACTGCCTTGCAATCTCAATTTTCTTCATTTTTCCCTCCACAAACGCAATCCATTATATCACGTTCACAGTCTTAAAAAGTTGGTATAATGAAACTATTAAATTCAAGGAGCTAGCTATGGCAACCAAATTCAATGTTTCAGTAGACGCATCGTTTCGAGATAAATTTCAAATATTTGATGAAAACGAACACCTGTTAGCTAAAGTCCCCACTAATTTAGCCAGTGATTTTTTCAATATTTTTTTAGGATGGTTAATTAACATCCCCCAAACCTTTACTTTTCAACTTAATCAACAGTCAGTTGCCGTTAGCAATCATCCCAAATTTTTAGGTGCTTCTGCTACCATTAACGTAAATCAACAACCAGTAGCCCAGCTTAGTCGCCAACGTAAAAACGTCCCCCCATTCACGGTCGAATTAGCGGGGCAACCACTAACGGTAACCACTAACAGTGGATACTTTGCCGTTCACGACTCTAAACGCAAATTAATTGTAGCCAAACGCGGATCTCACAACTTTGATCGTTATTCCGTAGTGATTGCTGATGAAATTTCCCCTGCAGTGGGTTTAGGAATCACTATTGCCGTTTTAAGTGCCATTAAACATTAATTACTGAAATAAAAAAGGGGATTTTGACTTAATAAAGTCAAAATCCCCTTTTTGTTTCACAATTTATTTAATCGTTTAAATACTGGTTACATCCATTTGGTCGGCTTGCTTTATTGCTAATTTCATATCCACAGGCAATGGTGCCTGACAAGAAATAATTTTGGCACTAAACGGATCATAAAATCTGACTTGAAAACAGTGCAATGCTTGCCGCTTCATTTGTTGATTATTAGGATTATATAACCAATCTCCCAACAACGGATGACCTAACGCCGTCATGTGAACCCGAATTTGGTGCGTTCTTCCCGTATGTAACTGAATTTTTACCAGTTCCATTTGAGGCCAACGTTGTTCAGACCAAAATTCGGTGATCGCCATTTTACCATCAGCAACTATCTGTCGTTTAACAAATGATTCCGGATCTCTACCAATAGGCAAATTAACTTCGATATGTGAGTGCTTGAAATTACCCACTACAATTGCTAGATACTCTTTTTTTAAAGTATGATCTTTTAATTGCTTGTCCAACACTGAATGAGCCATGTGATGCTTGGCAAAAATGACCAAGCCACTGGTATCTCGATCCAAACGGGTAACTATGTGGACCCGTTGATTTTCATAGTGTTGCCGTTCGTAATAGCCTTTAACGCGATTAACTAATGAATCATTGGCATAGATATGAGCCGGTACAGAAGCCACCCCAGCTGGTTTATTAACTACTAGCCAGTTAGAATCTTCATAAACTATGTCTAAGGCCACATCAGATGCTGGCACGTGATCATTGCCCGGTTCTGGTGGTAAAGTCACCGTCACTACATCCCCTGCAGTAACCATAAAATTAGTCAACTGTTCAGTACCATTAACTTTAATTTGCCCACCATGAAATTTAATTTGCTTTAACAAGGTTCTGGTAACTCCGTGAGCCATAATCACAGTCCTTAATTTTTGTGGATTATTTTCCGTTACTCGCCATTCAAAACTAGTCATCTTGCACTCCGATAAACGAGTTGCTGACTCGCTGCCAAAAATGAGTGTGCCGATATTGAGCAAATGCTACCCGTTGTTTAGCAATTCGGTATTCAATGGTTGCAATTGGGCGGCCCGAAATAACTTGCTGATCACAAGTTAACACCGGTTGACCACTATCTTCAGGAACAATCCGCACCCACTCTTCTGGTGGAATAATAATTGGTGAACCCAGTGTTCTAAAAACCCGATTATTGATGGAAGAAATTTCAGAAATTTGTAACGCATTTAATGCGGGATTAATGATTGCACCTCCGACCGACTTATTGTAAGCCGTGGAACCACTTGGCGTGGAAATACATAATCCATCTCCTCTAAAACTTTCAAACCTTTGGTCTTTAATATACACATCAGCAGTCAACGTCCCACTAACTTGTTTAATCGTCGATTCGTTTAACGCTAAGGCATGGTCGGCACTACCGCCATCCCGATAATTAATCGTGATGTCTAATAACGGATAGGTTTCACTTTGCCCATTATCGTTTTCTAAGCTAGCAATTAATTCATCAACCTCATAATCCCGCCAATCCGTATAAAATCCCAGGTGGCCGGTATGAATTCCCACCAACCGAATCTGCTCACTAATATCTGCATAATGGTGAAAAGCTGATAACAGGGTTCCGTCTCCCCCTACAGAAATTACAATTTCGGGATTAAGACTATCTAGCTCCAATTTATCCGATTGTTCGATTTCGGCTTTTAGTCGTTCCGCAACGTTATTTGATAATTGAACTAGATTACTATAAATTGCTACTCTCATTTATTTGTTTCCTTTCCCGGTTTAATTAATTTTCGGGATCATTATCTTTTTTAGTTTCTTGAAGTTCCGCACGAATTTCAGACATTTCTTCATCCAACTTGAATGCCGCTTCCGCTGAACTGCGCAAACGTTCTGCCAATCCCGCCGGAAAAGCACCATCATACTTATAATTAAGGGAGTGTTCCACGGTGGCCCAAAAATTCATTGCTAAAGTTCTTACCTGAATTTCCGCCTTTATTACTTTTTCTCCCGAAACCATTTGAACTGGATATTCAAACACGATATGATATGAACGATACCCACTTGGTTTTTTATTGTGAACGTAGTCTCGTTCCTCTAAAATATTAATATCAGTTCTTTTTCTCAGTAAATCCACCACTTGATAGATATCGTCGACAAACTGGCACATGATTCTTAATCCAGCAATATCTTCCATATCTTGTTCTAGGCGATCTTCGGAAATATGGCGTCTAACCATTTTTTCCTTAATGCTAGCTACTGGCTTAACTCTGCCAGTCACAAATTCAATTGGACTCCGACCGTCAATTTCCATAAACTGCGTTCGTATTCCTCTTAGTTTTACTTTTAATTCATTAACCGCTTGAGTGTAAGGAATTAAGAGTTTATCCCAATTTTGTTCCAATTTGTCACTTCCAATCTTTCAAGCACATTTAAATTTAACATTCACTGTCTGATTTTAACACAATTCTGGATTCTTTCGATTCCCAGGCAAAAAAATTGTTTTTTACAGATATTTTGCTATTCTATTTGTTGTAGATAATAAAACTAGTTTAGTTGCGACTATGGAGGCTAACTTTGATTTTAGAAATGTATTTATTTATTGACCCGTTGAACTCTAGCTGTTACGAAGCTGAACAAAATGTCCTTACAATCGCTTCTCAACTAGATACTAAGTCCATCGTTCACTTTGTTCCCATGCTAAATATCCAAATTCTCCATGAATTTGCTAAAAATAATCCAACTGTAACGACTAACGAAGAATTACATTATAATATTATCTTAGATTATCAAGCAGCTTCGTTTCAAGGTAAACGTAAGGGCCGCCAATTTTTATTAGCCTTGCAAAAAGCGGTTTTACAAGATAATTTAAAATACAATGAACAATTGGTTAATCAAATTATTACTCAAATTGGTTTAGATAGCGAAATGTTCGCAGAAGATCGCCGTTCTGAAATGACTAAACAAGTCTTTCAAGAAGATCAACAAACGGCTCATGAATTAAAAATTAAAGATCCTAATTCTGTAGTAATTTTTAACTCTGCAATTGATGATAGTGGCCTTCTCTTAAGAGATTTTAACTATGCTTCCCTTTTTAATTTATGTCAGTACACCATTAAAACTCCCCAACAGATCGATCTAACGACTGCTCCTGAACATACCGAAGGCATTGCTGACTTTACTAACTATCAAGCCAAATAAAGAACCCCGCGGGGTTCTTTTTTTATGCTTTGATTAATTTTTCTAATTGATCTAGTCGTTGCTCAAAAATCTTAAAAGCATCTTTTAAATATTCGGCTTGCGTCATGTCCACTCCAGCTCGTTTCATAACGTTAATCGGTTGGTCAGAACTACCGGCTTTTAAAAAGTTTAAGTAAGCAACTCGTCCCTTATCACTAGCTTGGATTTGTTCTGCTAATGTGGTAGCTGCTGCAAAGCCAGTTGCGTACTGGTAAACATAGAAATCGTAATAAAAATGTGGAATTCGTGACCATTCTAATCGAATTTCTGGATCGGAAATTACTGCTGGTCCATAGTATTTTTGATTTAATTTTAAGTATTCCTGATTCATAAACTCTGCTGTTAATGGTACTTGATTAGCATCGGCTTCATGGATTAAACTTTCAAATTCAGCAAATTGAGTTTGTCTAAAGACCGTCCCTTTAAAACCATCCAGATAATAATTCAGCACAAATTTAGTCATTTCTTCATCATCCGCAAATTTTTTCAACAAGTAATCAGTTAAAATGTTTTCGTTAGTAGTAGAAGCAATTTCAGCGACAAAAATAGAATAGTCCCCGTACTGGTATGGTTGTGCTTGGTGGGAATAATAACTATGCATACTATGACCAGTTTCGTGAATCAGAGTATAGAGATTATCCAAATTATCCTGCCAATTTAACAAAATAAACGGATTAGTGTCATACATTCCTGACGAATATCCGCCACTGCGTTTATATTGATTTTCCACTACATCGATCCACCGACCATTAAATTCTTGGTGCACATTATTAACGTAATCTGGTCCCAGCACTTCTAGCGCAGCTAACGATAACTTTTGAGCTTGTTTATAGGAAATTTGTGGACTCTTAGTTTTCATTAATGGGGTGTACAGATCATACATATGCAACTCGTCGACCCCTAAAATTTGTTTACGTAGTTCTACGTACCGATGCAATAAATCTAAGTGGTTATTAACTTCATCAATTAAAGTAGTAAAGACGGTAGTCGGAATTTCATTTTCTGATAAGGCCGCGGTCAATGCACTATCATAATTTCTCAAATTAGCACTTAAATTATGAGTTTTAACATTAGTTGCTAGCGTAGACGCCAGTGTATGTTGGAACTGCTCATAAACTGAATATAACTTGGTGAAGGCCTCTTTACGGACTTCTACCTTAGCCGATTCCAATAAAACACTATAAACACCTTGAGATAATTGAATATCTTGACCAGCATCGTTTTTGACTACTGGAAAACTAAGATCCGTATTATCTAAAATACCAAACGTTTTAGCACTAGCTTCAAAAATATCACTAGCTGCCGCTAATACTCCTTCTACTTCTGGACTTAAAATGTGAGCTTTCTTTGCCAAAATAACGGCTAGAAAACGCTGATACTGACTTAATTCAGGCACTTGCTGATAGAAAAGTTCCAATTGAGCAGTTTCAATTGCCAAGACGGCTGGTTCAAACCAAGCTGTTTTTTCCGCAAAACTAGTAAGCAAAGTTTCAGCTCGATCATTTTGCACCTGACTAGCATTATCATGAGTATCTTGATCGTTTTTTAATTGAGCATACACGGCTAATTTTTCTACTTGCCGTCCTACTTCTAATACTGTTTGCACTGCGCTTAGTAGTTGTTGGCCATTGTTAAATTCATGGGGTTGTTGATCAATTAGTCCCAAATTTTCTTGAGCTACCCCAAAGGCTTTTTCGAAATCAACCTCATCTTTAAAAATCGTTGTCAAATCCCAGGTTAATTCTTCTGGAACTTCATTTCGCTTAGGTAATTTTTGTACCGTTGTCATTTTAGGTATTCTCCTTATTAGTCGTTTAATTCGACCAGTTGGCTCTTTTTTGTTCCCAATCTTCAAACCATTCAGGTCGTTTAATAATAATTACTTTATCATAAGTTTGCTTCAAGTACCCAGCAGCAGTTAATTCTTGAAGATATTGTAAAAAAGCTAACCGGTAAAAGCGCTTGAAATTAATAATTTGGTAAAAAGTTAAGCCGTATTCTTGAATTGTTTCTGTATAAATTTGATTTAATTCCGTTTTTAAGATTCCTTGGGAATCACGTTCAAACATTTTAATGGTCACTAAAATACGCCAAAATAACGTTTGACAGCCAAAAATTGGAAATTGCGCTTCACTAGGATGACAAATTAAAGGACAAGCTGGCAAAATTCGACCTACTTGGTAACATTGAGTCACCATAAAGACCAATGTTTTATTTTTCATTTGAATTTGATTGTTAATAGTTGTTAACTGTTTAAGTTTCTCTTTAAGTGTTACCCTTCGTTGGTAAAATGAACATTGCTGTAAAAATTGTTTCAGTTCCTGATAAGAAACATATTGAGATTCATGATATTCGTACTGCCCTGCTACTTCTATAATATCAGCCCATAAGACAAATCGAGTTCGTTTAGCATCCCAAAATACCAAATAAAAACCTAAATTAACATCAAATCTGGCAAACTTTGTTAAGGTTTGCGTTGTTAACCGTTGGCTTAAATATGGATTTCCTAAGATCCAAACTACTTGCACTCCCATTTGTGAGTAACCTTGAGTACGCTGTTGCAAGCGGTCTTGATTAATGGGACTACATTGGTATTCCAATGCCAACTTGACGGTTGGTAAATAAATATCGGCCCGTTGTTTCACCTCGTCAAACGTTGTTTCTAATTGAGCGGCTGGATCCCAATTTTGGGCCATCTGTAACAACGATTTTTTGCCACCTAAATGCAGTTGACTTTCATTTTCGGCAAACATATTACAACCACTCTTAAGATGGGCAAAATGAGCAATTTTTACGGATCCCCGTCTTAAAAGTACTAGCTGTAAACATCCGGGACAAATAAAATCCTGAGTGTTTTTAACTTCACTTGCCAATACTAATTTATCATTTCTTTTCGCCATTAACACTTTATTTCACCTCTAAAGGTTAAGTACGAAAAACAACACTTATTTCAATAAAAAAACACCCCTATAGGGTGTCTAAAGTTGAGTTCGTCCAATTTGTAAAGCATTACCAGCCATAAGTAAGGTACCATGTTCATGCAACACGTCGGCGGTTACCTTGGTCTTTTCGGCAAATTCACTAGCAATTGCTACTGCATCGCTAACACTCATATCAATATCTGAGTCGGTGTTTAAACGTAACTCTAAGAAAAATTGATCTTGGAAACGATATAAATTGGCAAGACCATTATCAATTTCTAATGCTTTACTCAAAGCTAAAAAGTCATCAAAGGTCTTAAAAGTTAAGATGGTAGTAGAAACCATTGGTGCGTATGGGTCATTTTTAGGTTCGGAATTAGTTTGATAATTTGCTGCTTCTTCATTTAATGCTTCGCTATTTTTTAACAGGTCGGAAACATCAACTCCGTCTGCCTTGTCATTTTGAGCAAATGGTGTGGCTTTACTGATAAACAGCTCCAGCCCATCTTGATTGGGTAATACTTGAAAAGTTACCGCCTCATTATCTTGGAATTGGTGATTTTGGTCAACTTCTTCCAAAATACTGTAGAAGAAACTTTCGATTTGTTTTTGATTTCCTAACAAATCTAGCATTCGAATTCCCCGAGCATCAAGATCATCATTATCGATCAAAACTCGAATCGTATCTTTATTAATTCTTTCCATTTCCATTTCTAGCCACCCCTTTCAAATATCGGATCACTGATACCCAATATTGTACCATGAATCTAACAGGTGTAAATCATTTGACTAGAAATGCTATTACTTTAATTTAGGCATCAGCGAGCATTCTTTCCAAATCCAATTTTCTAATTTTTCTTGGCAAGAAACGTCGAATTTCATCGTCATTGTATCCCACCTGAAGTCTTCTAGTATCAATCATAATTGGGCGTCGGATCATTTCTGGATGTTTTACCAATAAATCTAGTAATTCGTCTAGTGTTGCTTCTTGAATTTTCTTTTTAAATACTTTATAAGTATCGGAACGAGTGGAAATTAAATCATCGGTACCAGTTTCTGATAACCGCAAAATATATTTTAATTCCGCCTTGGAAAGTGGATCCACGAAAATATTTCTTTCAGTATAATCCACTTCATGTTCATTTAACCAAGCCTTGGCTTTGCGACAGGAAGTACAGCTGGGGGTTGTTAAGAAATCAATAGTCATAATAAACTCCTCCTTATATCCGTCTTGTTGATAAGAGTATACAATAAAAGAGTCAAAAATTCAGCGACTTCATAATTTTAACTAATAAAGACCATAATCTAGTTAAATATTCATAATTAGATTAGATTGCGCAATTTCCACTTGAATCCCTACTCCCGCACTATTTTGAGCTTGTTTTTTAAGTAAATTTAGGTCTCCTTCAGCCGGCAAATGAGTTAGTAATAATTTCTTGACATTAGCATTTGCTGCAACATTACCAGCTTCATCAGCCGTTAGATGCCAGGCAGTTCCAGTATGGTCAGCAAAGAAATTAGTATCCGCCAGTAAAAGATCGGCATTTTGAGCAAAGGAAATTAAACCTTCAAAATAACGAGTATCGGCCGTAAACACTAATACTTTATTCGTTTTCTTTTCAACAATTCGCATGGCAAATGCAGTTACCGGATGTTCCGTTTTTAAAAAAGTTATTTGAAAGGGTCCTAATTCTAAAGTTCGTTGAGGATCATAAGCATAACCTTGACTTGAATTAGGCCACGTTAATTTTGCAAATTGTTCTGTATCCATAGAATGCCCATAAATAGGTAATACCGGTTCTTTTGGCCGTTTAGAGTGTAATTGCCAATAATATTGTAAAACGCCCACATCAGCTATATGATCAGCATGGTAATGAGATAAAATTACGCTATCCAATTTAAGCGGATCCATAACTTTTTCTAATGCTAATAATCCCCCACTACCACAATCTAGTAGTAAAGAGTACCCCTCACTTTCTAATAAATAACAGGAAGTAGCATCACTATGGGCGGGATAACCACCTAAAAAACCAAGTACAGTAATTTTCACGAAAAAATCTCCTTGTATTTTAATGTTCAAATTATAGGTTAATCCTTTGGCATGGTCAATTAAAAAACGTATAATGGAATTAGAAATGAGGTGTTCATATGATTTCACAAATTGCAATTACGTTTGGTAGCGAGAAAATTCTTCGAGATATTATGGCTAAAAACCCTGATCGAAGTCTTTATCTTTATAGTAATCAAGATGACAGTGGTAAATTAATGTTACTGGATGCTAGTGGCTCTAAATCGATTTTTAATTCTCCAGTAACTTATGATGTTTTAGGCCATTCTGGAAATGATCAATGGAATGGATTCATCAACTTAACCACCATTGCTTTAGATTCTGATCAACAAAAAATATTTGATGCTAAAATTAATCAACTCATGGCAGCCTCACTTCCTGACGGAATGAATTCTATTTATTCAATGAACTACCATAAGGACATCAATCAACGCGTACTACTAACTACTTGGGATAACTTTGATAGTTATAGTGTTTGGCAAGAAAGTACAGACTTCGCCAAAAAATATCGTATCTCACCAAGTTTTTACATGAGTAATAGTAGTTTTGTACCAGCTAAAAATAAAAAAGACGATAAATAAGAAGACTCCCAACAGTGAATAAATCACTGGAGGAAGTCTTTTTTATTCCATATTCATACAATTACAAGCAACTTCAGTTGGAGCAGTTTGTTTTTTAGCGGCTAATAAATTAATTAAGTCATCTATGTCACCTTTAGAAATTGGATTGTTTTCAATCACTTCTTTTAATACCGTTCCGATTTGCATAGCACAAACTTGCTCGCTTAATTGAGCTCCTACATCAAGAGAGGCTTCGGTTTCAGACATGGTTGCCTCATATACTTTATGATTTCCTTTAACAGTTGAACTTAAAAAGCCCTTTTTTTCTAAACGTGATAACAATGTTTTAATTGTTGAAACACTCCATTGAGTATCTGTTAATGATTCAACTACTTGACGGCTAGTAGCTCTTTCAAGTGTCCAAATAACGCGCATTACAACCCGTTCGGAAGAGGTAATAGTTTGTTCTTTAACCATATTATCTCAGTCTCCCCTCGATTAATAACTACAATTGTAGTTTATATACATAAAAAAAACAAGCCACCAACGGCTTGTTTTGAGACGGTCCGTACGAGACTCGAACTCGTGATCTCCTGCGTGACAGGCAGGCGTCCTAAACCAACTAGACCAACGGACCAAATTGCGGGAGCTGGATTTGAACCAACGACCTTCGGGTTATGAGCCCGACGAGCTACCAGACTGCTCCATCCCGCGATAATATTATATAAGTATGACCAATGACCCGTACGGGATTCGAACCCATGTTACCGCCGTGAAAGGGCGGTGTCTTAACCACTTGACCAACGGGTCATATATATTAAAAAACGGAGAAGGAGAGATTCGAACTCTCGCGCCGCTTACGCGACCTACACCCTTAGCAGGGGCGCCTCTTCAGCCACTTGAGTACTTCTCCAATGGGCCTAAATGGACTCGAACCATCGACCTCACGCTTATCAGGCGTGCGCTCTAACCAGCTGAGCTATAGGCCCAAAAAAGCGGGTGACGAGAATCGAACTCGCGACAACAGCTTGGAAGGCTGTGGTTTTACCACTAAACTACACCCGCAAAATATTATTATAAAAAGTGGCGCGGGACAGAATCGAACTGCCGACACATGGAGCTTCAATCCATTGCTCTACCGACTGAGCTACCGAGCCAAAACCGGTCCGTACGAGACTCGAACTCGTGATCTCCTGCGTGACAGGCAGGCGTCCTAAACCAACTAGACCAACGGACCAAATTGCGGGAGCTGGATTTGAACCAACGACCTTCGGGTTATGAGCCCGACGAGCTACCAGACTGCTCCATCCCGCGATAATAAGGAGGATGAGAGATTCGAACTCTCGCGTGGTTTAACCCACCTGACGGTTTTCAAGACCGTTCCCTTCAGCCAGACTTGGGTAATCCTCCATAATATATAAAAAGCAAAACCTACGGTCCATCATTAAAGATGAATCAATGGACCTTGTAGGACTCGAACCTACGACCGGACGGTTATGAGCCGTCTGCTCTAACCAACTGAGCTAAAGGTCCAGTTTTAGGTTCAAGACCTATATCGCGGCAGAGGGGATCGAACCCCCGACCTCCCGGGTATGAACCGGACGCTCTAGCCAGCTGAGCTACACCGCGATCAAGATAGCTAAAACACATATAGCTATCGGGAAGACAGGATTCGAACCTGCGACCCCCTGGTCCCAAACCAGGTGCTCTACCAAGCTGAGCTACTTCCCGTTAATAAAATGCACCCAGTAGGAGTCGAACCTACAACCTTCTGAGTCGTAGTCAGACACTCTATCCAGTTGCGCTATGGGTGCAATAAATGCCGAGGACCGGGATCGAACCGGTACGGTCATCACTGACCGCAGGATTTTAAGTCCTGTGCGTCTGCCAATTCCGCCACCCCGGCATAAAAGCGGAAAACGGGATTCGAACCCGCGACCCCCACCATGGCAAGGTGGTGCTCTACCACTGAGCTATTTCCGCATATGCCGACTAGAAGATTCGAACTTCCGACCCCCTGTTTACAAGACAGGTGCTCTGCCAGCTGAGCTAAGTCGGCATACAATATTATGCGCAATAATATTCAATTAATGAGCCGTGACAGGCTCGAACTGTCGACCCTCTGATTAAAA
>NZ_JAPQEZ010000007.1 GCF_026798195.1 Lentilactobacillus senioris | reverse complement strand
TTTCAAAGGTCTACTACTTGTCGCAAGCGCTTCATATCAGCTCATGACAACTATTTAAATATACCATTTCGTAAGCTTTACGTCAACTACTTTTTTTAATTTCTTTTTTTCATCTCAGCGACTTACGAATCAGCGCATGTATTAATATACCAGCTATACCTAATCGTTGTCAACAAAAAAAGCCATCTTTTTTAGATAGCTTTTAAAGTTTATTCAGCTGAGTTGTCTTCAGGACGCATAGTTGGGAATAATAGCACGTCTCTGATGGATGGTGCATCAGTTAATAACATTACTAACCGATCGATTCCGATCCCCAATCCACCTGTAGGAGGCATACCATATTCCAAAGCTTCGATATAATCTTCATCGATTCCTTCGGCTTCGTCGTTACCTGCTGCTCGTTCAGCAGCTTGGGCTTCAAATCGTTGCCGTTGATCAATTGGATCATTCAATTCTGTAAATGCATTAGCAAATTCATTAGTCAAAATGTACAACTCAAAACGATCAGTAAACCGACCATCTTCAGCATTCTTTTTGGCTAATGGTGAGATTTCTACAGGATGACCATAAATAAAGGTTGGTTGTTCCAGCTTAGGTTGAACCATTTCTTCAAAGAAGGCGTTAATAATATGGCCTACCTTCCAATAACTTTCATAGTGAATACCATTGTCATCGGCTAATTTCTTAGCTTCATCATCAGTCATTGGTTGCCAGAAATCAATACCAGTGTATTCCTTAATGGCGTCTACCATATGTTGCCGTTTGAATTCTTTATTTAAATCTACAGTTTGACCTTGATAAGTGATGATTCCATCATCCGTAACTGCCTTAGCAGCAGCTTTGAAAATTCCTTCAGTTTCATCCATTACATCGTGGAAATCAAAGTAGGCAGCATATGATTCGAGCATAGTAAACTCAGGATTATGCTTAGTATCCATCCCTTCATTTCTAAATACCCGACCAATTTCATAAACACGTTCCATTCCCCCAACGATTAATCGCTTAAGGTGTAATTCAAGCGCAATCCGAAGGTATAAGTCGATGTTTAGCGCATTATGATGAGTGATGAATGGTCGTGCACTAGCCCCACCAGCTTGGTTATGTAGCACTGGGGTTTCTACTTCTAAGAAATCTTCACCATCAAGATAACTACGAACAGCAGTGATGATCTTGCTACGTTTGTGGAAACGATCAAAACTATCTCTATTAGCAATCAAATCCAAATAGCGTTGCCGATAAATTTGTTCTTGGTTTTGTAAACCATGGAACTTATCTGGTAACGGACGCAAAGCCTTAGATAAGAATGTAACTTCTTCTGCTCGAACAGTTAATTCACCAGTATCAGTTTTAATAATTTGACCAGTGATTCCTAGGTGATCACCAATATCGGAACGTTTGAAAATATGGTATTGTTCTTCACCCACGATATCTTTACGAACGTAAATTTGGATTCGACCACTACGGTCCATTAAGTCAGCAAAACCAACTTTACCCTTACCACGTTTAGACATCATTCGGCCGGCGATAGTAACTTTCTTGTCCATTTCCATCAAGTCGTCTTTTTCAATGCTGTCAAATTCATTGTGTAAATCGCTAGCAAGGTGGGTCCGAACAAATCGGTGTCCAAACGGATCGATTCCTTCCTCGCGTAGTTCGTCCATTTTTTGGCGGCGAACCAGCAATTGGTCATTCATTTCTTTATCTTTTTTTGCCACTGTAAGGCCTCCAATACTCCTAATATCTTACTTATCATATCACAAATTAGCGGTCTCTTGTTTCTTTGCTTCTCGATCCGCTAATTTATCTAAAAATCCATCCATCAAATCCTGCATTTCAATAGCAGTTTCAGCATTAACAATCGCTACTTTAGTTCTAGCAGAGCGGGAAATTCCCTTCATGTAGTAACTAATCTGCGTTCTAAACTCTCGACTCGCAGCGTGTTCGCCTTTAAGATCGACCAATCGTTGCAAATGCTCCTTAGCAATTTGAATCTTATCAATTGGGGTGGGCTCTGGTAACAATTCACCGTTTTCTAGATAGTGATTAGTTCTAGACAGCATCCAAGGGTTGCCTTCCACTGCCCGACCAATCATAGCGGCATCGGCTCCGACTTCTTCGATCATCTTCTTAGCGTCTTCTGGAGTTTTAACATCGCCGTTACCCATAAACGGAATTGTTAATTGATCTGCTACCTGCTTTAAAATATCCCAGTCAGCGACGCCAGTGTACATTTGTTTTCTAGTCCGACCGTGCATAGCTACAGCTGATGCTCCTGCTCGCTGAGCCGCCAATGCGTTTTCCACTGCAAAAACGTGGTGCTCATCCCAGCCAGTTCGCATTTTAACCGTAACTGGTTTCTTAACCGCATCCACTACCGCGGCCACCATTTCATAGACTTTATTAGGATCCAATAACCACCGTGCCCCAGCTTCGGTACGAACTACCTTGTTGACTGGGCAACCCATATTAATATCAATAATGTCTGCACTAGTTTTTTGATCTACAAACTTAGCAGCGTTCACCAAAGTATCCTTGTCCCCACCAAAAATTTGAATACTCATAGGATGTTCTTTAGGGTCCACAAACATCATATTGAGCGTTTTTTGGTTCTGGTACATGATTCCCCGGTCCGAAATCATTTCGCAAACCACTAACCCAGCCCCAAATTCCTTACAAATTACCCGAAATGCTGAATTGGTCACTCCCGCCATGGGAGCCACTACCAATTGATTAGGGATGGTGACATCCCCTATTTTCCATTCCACTATTGATACACCTCACTATCAACCGTTGACTAGCTTTGTTTAGCTTTGGCCTCTGCTACGATATCACTTAATTCCTGTTCGTCATAGTGATATTGCCGGTGACAGAAATTGCAAGTCACTTCTAGTTGTTTATCTTCAGCCAAAATAGTTTCCAACTGATCCAATGGCAACCCAGTTAAATCAGCTGCAAACTGCTCTTTCGAACAGTTACACTTGAATTCTACTGGCATCGTGGTTAAAAAGTCCACCTGACCTTCACCAAAAATCAAGTTCAAAATTTCCTCTGGCGTCTGTTCACTTAATAGTAACTCAGATAGTGGTGGTAATTGCTTCAAACGTTGTTCTAAATTAGTAATTGCTTCCTCACTAGCCCCTGGCATTACCTGAATGAGATAACCTCCAGCCGCTCCAATCGAGTTATCATCATTTACAAATACTGAAACCCCGACTGCCGATGGAATCTGTTCTGATTGAGCCATATAAAAGGTGAAATCATCTCCAATTTCCCCAGAAACCAACGGCACGCTACTATTAAACGGTTCACCATTGGCTTGAAGCTTAGTAACTTCTAAGAAACCGTCTCGACCTACAGCTTGGCCCACGTCAATTTTGTGGTGATCATTTAGTGGCAAATGGGTATGGGGATTAGCCACGTAGCCCTTGACTTCCCCATTAGAATTTCCTTCAGTAGCAATTCCGCCTACTGGGCCTCCACCGTTAATTTTAACGGCAATGGAATTACCGGATTTATCACCAGAAGTTGCTAATAATAGCGTTCCGATCAAAGTACGACCTAACGCAGCTGACGCCGCACTCCACGTATCGTGGCTTTCTTGCGCGGTAGTAACGACTTGCTTTGCAGTTACTGCATAAGCTCGAAACATACCGTCTTTGGTTAATGATTTAACTAAATAATCTTTCATTTAAATTCCCTTTCATAACAAAAACGAGCTTGGGTTACGCCCAAACTCGCTTAGTTTCATACTTAATAGTCGTTTGAATCATCGTGATCATCTGGCTTCTTTGGATCCACCAATTCATCAGGCTTTTCAACGTCTTCGTTAGGATCAACAACCCCATCGTCGTTGTCAGCTTTAGCTTGGCGTCCCATTTGAGCTTGTCGTTCAGCTTCTTTTCGTTCTAGTTCTCGTTTGGATTCTTCGAAGGTAGCAGCGTGTTCACTTGGAAATTCGTTGCTATCATCTTCAACAGGCATCTTTCCAGTATTGTAAAGGGAAAGAATTTGTTTTTCGTCCAGAGTTTCGTACTTCAAGAGGGCTTCAGCAATCACCTTATGTTGTTCACGGTGTGCTTCAATGATCTTCTTAGCTTCTTGATGGCCTTCATCGGTGAAGCGGTGAACCTCTTCATCAATTTCAGCAGCAGTTGCTTGAGAATAGCGAGGACCGTATGCTTCTTGATTTGGATTTTCTAATTGAACGTTGCCGAGCTTTTCACTCATCCCATATTGGGTAACCATTGCTCTAGCGAGGTTAGTGGCTTGTTCAAAGTCATTAGAAGCTCCTGATGATTGAGAGTCAAAGATAATTTCTTCGGCAGCTCGACCACCCATCAAACCAGCAATTTGTTCCATTGCATCTTTCTTAGATAGTAACTGTTGATCTTCTCGAGGCAACATAATAGCGTAACCGCCGGCGCGACCACGAGGAACGATTGTAACTTTATGAACTACCCGAGCGTCATTTAAGACTAAGCCCACGATAGTATGTCCGGCTTCATGGTAAGCCACAGTTTGCCGTTCTTGATCAGAAATTACCCGGTTACGTTTAGCTGGACCTGCAATAACGCGGTCTTCGGCTTCATCAACATCAGCAGCATCGATTTGGCGTTTATTTCTTCTAGCAGCCAATAAGGCAGCTTCGTTTAACAAGTTAGCCAAATCGGCCCCGACAAAACCAGGAGTTTGTTGAGCAATTTCATGTAAGTCAACATTGTTAGCCAATGGCTTATTCTTAGCATGAACTTTCAAGATGGCTTCCCGGCCGTTAACGTCTGGACGCCCAACTAAGATCTTCCGGTCAAAACGACCTGGACGAGTCAAGGCAGGATCCAAAACGTCGGCCCGGTTAGTAGCGGCAATGACAATCACACCTTCGTTACCACTAAAACCGTCCATTTCAACTAACAATTGGTTAAGGGTTTGTTCACGTTCATCATGACCACCGCCCATGCCAGCACCACGCTTACGACCAACAGCATCGATTTCATCGATAAAGATAATCGCAGGAGCAGCTTTTTTAGCTTGGTCAAATAAATCACGAACTCGACTAGCACCAACCCCGACAAACATTTCAACGAAGTCAGAACCAGAAATCGAGAAGAACGGAACATCAGCTTCACCGGCTACCGCTTTAGCCAATAGTGTTTTACCAGTTCCGGGAGGTCCCTCAAGTAAAACACCATGAGGAATCGTAGCGCCTAGCGAAGTGAATTTCCGTGGATCTTTCAAAAATTCAACCACTTCAACCAATTCTTGTTTTTCTTCTTCTTCACCAGCAACATCTGAGAAACGTACTTTGTTTTCTTTGCTGTCTGCAGGCTTAGCTTTAGACTTGCCAAAACGCATTACGTTGTTGTTGCCACCGCCCTGTCCACCAGCGCGGCCCATCATCATATAGAAGAACCAGATAAATAGCAACATTGGTAAAACAGTCAATAAGATGTTGACCCAAACACCACTAGATTCTTCTTGTTTGGCATTCATTTTGACGTTGTTTGCTTGAGCTGCTTTGGTAATTTCAGCAATTGAAGAATTATTTTCTAAGACTGTAGCTGAAAATTTCGTAACCGCCTCTGTTTTACTACCACCAAGTAATAAACCGGAGTTTACCTTGGCTTCTTGAGGTTTACGATAATTACCAGTTACCTTATAAACTCCACCAGATGGCTGGATGGAAAAGTCTTTGACTTTATTATCCTTCAAGCTTTGAACAAATTGACTTGATTGTATTTCTTGTGTTTGAGTTCCATTACTGCTTCCGCTGAAGAAGTAAATGACACCCATGATCAACAAGAAAACAACTATATAAAATAGACTATTTTTAAAGAGCCCATTTTTATTTGAGTTCATCGACGCCCTCCTACAAAAAAATTTTCATGTTGATAGTCAAGATACTACCACATTTGACCTTTTTTGACTATTAATTATTTGAATAAATTTCAGGTTTTAAAACTCCAATGTATGGAAGGTTACGATATTGTTCTTTGTAATCCAATCCGTAGCCCACCACAAATTCATTGGGAACCACAAAACCAACGAAATCAGACTCTGCTTCAACCACTCTTCCAGTTGGTTTATCTAACAAAGTACATACTTTTACTTCATTAGCTCCCCGTTTGAGCAGTAGGTCAATCAAATACTTAAGGGTCCGACCAGTATCTACAATGTCTTCTACTAATAAGACATCCCGACCAGTCACATCAGTTGTAATATCCGTTACCAACTGTACTTCACCGCTAGAGGCTAAGCCACCATGATAACTAGAAACATCGATAAAGTCCATTTCCATATACGTATCAGCATTGCGAAGTAAATCAGCCATGAAGAAAATAGAACCTCTTAATACCCCAATTACTACTGGCACACGATCTTGATACTCTGTTTCTAATTCTTTGCCTAATCGTTGGCATGCTTCAGCGATGTCTTGACGACTGTATAAAGTCTTTAAAATATCATTATCCATTAACTTTTTTCCCTCTCAAAATCAATCTTTTTTATCAAATAAACCATAGCTGTCTCCGTCAGAATGTTCTTGGTAGGCTACCTGAACACCAATGACGGCTAGAATCACCTGTTGTTGATTGACCAAAACTTGAATTTGTTGGCGCTTAGGTTTTGGCACTTTTTGGTTAATCAAAGTGCGAGTTATTTTTTGATGTCCACCCTTAACCGCAATGACATCACCACTTTGAACCGGACGAACAGTTAATGGAAAATCGGATGCTCGTAGAGATAAAGTACCTAGCTTTGTAGCTCCTACAATGCTGGAATCTGAAAAAATCCCATAATGGTTATGATCAGTACCTAAATACCACTTATTTAAGTTTACCACAAGCTCTTGAGTTTGCTGATTTTCCTGCCCGTTAATTTCAATTTTTTGGTTAAAAACTAACCGATCATAGTTTCTGATTGCTACCCAATCATTAGGGAGATCAAGTTGAACATACTTACCACTGGCTGACTCTACTAATACCGTTAATTCGTTTACCAAGTTTTGGTTAACATCATTTAGTTTTAGCAAAGTGGTTAATACTTCCGCCACCCAGATTTTGGTTTCGGGTGGCATCGTTTTTCGCAGTAATTTTAGATCCAGTTCAACAAATCGGTCGGTTTGCACCCTGATTGCTTTATTAAGCAAGGGGTGTAACAAAAATGATAGCGCGGCTAAAGAATCCGTCAACTGCTCAGCGTAATTTTGAATATGTTCAGCAGCTTGTAAGTTCTCCGTTTGTAACAGGGGAATTACCTTATGGCGATAACGATTACGGGTGAACTCAAGTTGTTGGTTGGTTTCATCTTCAAACCACTTCAAGTCGTGCTGTAATGCATAATGCTTTAATTCTATCTTACTAAAATCCAACAAGGGACGGATTAGCTGTCCTGTACCTAATGAGCGTCTGGCTGCCATACCAGTTAATTCCGTCAGTTGCCCCCCTCTTGTGAGGTGCATCAAGATAGTTTCCACCTGATCACCTTGATGATGAGCAGTTAACACCTTATTAATCTTTTGTTGGCGCATCTGCTCTTTAAAAAACTGATACCGAAATTTTCGAGCGGCTTCTTCTACCCCAGTGGATGGGTGGTCTTGAATTGGCCAGGTCGCAATAATTAATGGTAACTGTCTTTCTTGACAATACTGCGTCAAAAACTCTGCTTCTTCTTGACTTTGCTCTCTAAGCTGATGGTTAACGTGAACCACCACTACTTTTGGTCCATCTGGCAACCGTTGTAACAAATCTAACAGCACCATTGAATCTACGCCCGTAGAAACTGCCACTAACAGTCGTTCACCTGGTTGCCACCACTGCTTATTTGCGTTTAACTTGCCTAACCGCGTAGTTAGATCCATTCTTTTCCCTCTTCTAATACAAAAGGAGCCAGGCCAATGCCTGCCCCCTTATTTATCAGCTACGACGACCTCCACGGCCACCGCGTTTGCCTTCAGTATTTCGTTTTAAAGTAGCTAATCGATCTTCGCTTTCCTTTAAAAAGCCAGACATCAAATCATCAAAACTTGAGCCTTGCTTACCATTATTTCCGTGGGAGTTATGCTGGCCACGATTCGAATTTGAATGGTTGTTATTGTGTTCCCGGCGGTCATGATGACCGTCGCGATGAGTATCATGATGTTCCCCATTGTGATGAGGGTGACTATCTTCTTTTGGTTTACCTACCGCTTTACGAATAGACAGGCTAATTTTATTATTTTCAGCCTTTAAAACCTTTACAGTTACCTCATCACCAACGCTTAATACATCGTGAATATCCTTAACGAAACCATCCGAAACTTCACTGATATGTACTAATCCAGTTTGGTGGTCACCTAAATCGATAAATGCACCAAAATTAGTAATCCCCGACACTTTGCCGGTTACTTTAGCCCCAACTTCAATTGCCATTTAACCAAGTGTTCCTCCTAAAATATAAGTGTCATAAGTATAGCATACTTTAGTTTTAGACGGAAAAGGATTCTTTAAAATATTCTAATCCTAATCGGCCACAAACAGCTTATTTAAACTGAATACCGCAGCACGGTTTTTCTCTTTTCAGGAGCTACTCTACGTGCATCCGATAAATAAATCTCACGGTGAACATGATTCTTAGGGGTTAATTGATTAGTTTCACAAAACGCTGTTAATTTAGCAAACAACTCACTTTCAGTATCATACGGTCCAATATGCATAACTTGAACTGCTGGACCATCAGTAATAGTTTCAAAGTTCACCTGACTTAGATACATATTAGGCTTTTTACGTTCTACGGCTTGCCGAATAACTTCAAATTCCGTTTCGGTAACTGATTCGGGTTGTCTAATCATAATTTTATACTGCAAATCAGCTTTATTGAATTGACCGGGTGCAGTTGGCGCAGCCGGCAAAGTCCATAAACCTTCTAAGGGATAGACAGTATATTCAAATCCCTGTTGCTTAAGCTTCATTCGGATACCATAAGCTAACGAGTATAACGCTGCAACTCGGTCGCCAAACGCAGATTCATTAGGATCTCCCTGCCCGGTAATCGTTAAAAAGTTAAAGGCTGGGACTTCTAAATACATTGGAGTGGTTTTAGGTAAATATAATTCTTTTTCTGCTTTTCGCCATTCATGTTTCATTCCTTATTCCTCCTAAATTAACAAAAAACGACAGCCTGCCGGCTGCCGTTTTTAAAACTTACTTACTATTAGAAACGTCACTAGCTACTTCGCTGGGAAAGCTGTAAATAGTTTCCCCGGATTTGCTGTAATAATACTTGTCACGAATGATTTTTTCACAATAGTCTTTATCGTTTAACTGTTTAATTTTAGTATTTAACTTCTTTTGAGTTGTTTTTTTCTTAGCAATCTTTTGCTTTTGGGTAGTAATTTGGGTTTGCACGTGAGCTAAATTAGCTTTAGCCTGAATAATTTGCACCGTCGAAATTAACGCTAAAATTCCAAAAAAACTAGCGATTATAATTGCTCGTCGTTTCCGTCGTTGCTTTAACAACGTTTTGGAAGCCTGTTGGGCGTTTAAATTATTTTGTTGTCTTGTGAAATCATTTTCTAAATGATGAATATTATTTCGTCGTGCTACCATAACTTTCCCCTTAGTATATTCAAAAGTATAACGATTACAATTTGAGTATACCAAGTAATTCAGGGGCTGTCTAGACGCCATTAGTTCACTTTATAAAACATTAACAATTATTTATTCTTGCTTGAAATCTTGCGCATATTTTTCACTTAAAATTTCGTACATGTTGGCGGCGTCATCTTTCTTAGTTGTATCAAGGAGTTGACTGACTTTAACCGTCAAAGTTTTATTACCAAATGTGATTTGAACTTCATCACCTACATGAACTTCAGAAGATGATTTGGCTGGTCGCCCGTTAATTGTAATTCGACCTTTATCCGCAATTTCCTTAGCAACTGCTCTGCGTTTCACAATTCGTGATACTTTCAAAAATTTATCTAACCGCATTTTTCTTTACCATCCTTTTTAAAATCGTCTTCATAAATGGAATCGTTAACCATTCGCGTTTGGTCAATAACTTAGCCCGATAGCTTAGTCCTAAAAATTCGACCACCCCTATTGGAACGGTAATGATCAAAATTGCCACTGCCGTTAACCTACCAGTTCCCAAGTACATAGTCAAAGTATTCGCAATAATGCTAACGGTAATCATCATTCCTATGCTAATTGCGAGTAACCGTCCCATTTTGGGAAACTTAAAAATCCGTTTGAGCCATTTTCGCCCTAACCGATTCGCCATTAAAACCATTACTATCAAGGCTAAGACGGTGCTAACACTCGCTCCTAATACCCCGATACTTCTAACCATTAATTTAGTCAGTAGCACTTTAGTAGCTAACCCAGTCAAGACAGCAACCATCATGGGATAAAAACTGCCCACACTTTGCAAGATACTATTTTGAACTAATAAACAAGTAGCAAATACGATGCTAATTCCATAAACTCCTAACACAAAATCCTGGTCGTAAGAAGCAAATAATACCAAGTTAATTTGAGGCATTAATGCGGCCATTCCAGCACTAACTGCCACTGCTAAAAAGATGCTAACGTGGGCTAACGTCTTGGCTCCTCGAACAAACGAAAGTTGATAAGTCTGTTGGTAAAATCTAGTTAATAACGGTAATCCACTAGTAGCAGCGGCCGTCCCTAACACCAAACCGAATTGAACCAACGTTTGGCCCCGATCATAAGCTCCCTTAATATTTTGGGCCATTTGTAATGGCAATCCTTGCCCAATTAAGCCCTTAATCACCGAAAAAGAATCGACTAGTTGGAGCAGTACCATTACTGCCGCCACCAAGCAAACTGTGCCCCCTTCTAGCAACGTTTGCTTTAACAACGCTATTCTTCTAGGCCTTTCAGCTACTATTACTGAATTCTGAGGAGCAACTAACTTTCGTTTAGCAACCAATATAATTATTAACGCAAATGCTGCTGCTATCGGTGCTGACAGCATTGCATTTCGGCCCATGATATAGGGACTAATATGATTATTAGCTGCCCAAATGGCTACTGATAAAATCACAGTTACCCGTACTACTTGCTCCACTACTTGGGAATAAGCGGTGGGGTACATATTGCCAATTCCTTGAAAATACCCCCGTCCCGTTGCTAAAAATGGGGTGAATAAAAACATCCAGCTAACGGCCCGAATTACCGGAGCTAGCTGCCAATCTCCCATCCAACCAGCAATTGTGCGATCACCTAACTGAAGCCCCACAAAAACAATTAGGACTAAGCCCAGTAATATCCACTGAATATCACTTAATACCTTACGATTTAACTGGGGATCATCATTTTGTGCCACCAGATGAGAAATAAACACTGGTAGGCCACTTAATGCTACGGTCATCCCAATGCCATAAATTGGATACACCTGTTGATAGACGTAAAAGCCCACGTTACCAACTAAGTTTTGAAACGGAATTTTGTAAACCGCACTTAATACCTTAGCGATAATTCCGGTAAGGGTTAAAATAGCCGTCCCCCGAACCATTTTTTGCGCACTACTATTCTTCATTACTTTGCGTCTTGGCCCTCCTGATTTTGCCGACGGTAATCGGCTAAGCTAGTCACCAAAATAATTAGTTGATTCAACCAATCCTTCATTTGCGGTTGAATTGTAACTCCCAACACGTAACGACCATCAACTTGATTCACCGTTGCTCGGTATTTTGTTTGAGCAATTGCTTTTAGCACGGTTTGGCTTTCAAACAATTGACTGGCTTCCGGAGCAAAATTAATAGTGAGTTTGGCCCCGTTCTGGCGAATATTATTTACCAAAGCGAAATCGGCATTCATTTTCAACTTAGCAACCGCCAACAAATTAGCAACTGCCTCTGGGTAATCACCAAACCGATCTAATAAATCATCGGTGACTTCATCTAGTTGATCTTGATTTTCCACCTGGCGAATTCGTTTGTAAAGCTCAATTTTTTGTTGACCATCAGCCACATAATCATCAGGTAAGTAAGCTTCCACGTCAATTTCAATTGCCGCATCAGTTTTCTTATCAATTTGCTTGCCTTGTTTTTTAGCGACTGCATCAGACAGCATCTGGGTATATAAATCATATCCCACAGAATCCACAAAGCCGTGTTGTTGTTTACCTAAGAGGTTCCCGGCTCCCCGAATGGATAAATCACGCATCGCAATCTTAAAGCCCGAACCCAACTCGGTAAAATCACGAATGGCTTCTAGACGTTTTTCCCCCACTTCGGTTAGCATCTTATTAGGCCGGTACATAAAGTAAGCATAGGCTACCCGACTACTTCGACCAATACGGCCCCTAAGTTGGTAGAGTTGCGATAGTCCCATCTGGTCCGCATTTTCCACGAACAATGTATTTACATTAGGAATATCCACCCCGGTTTCAATAATGGTGGTAGTCACTAAAACATCGTATTCACCATTAATAAAATCATAGAGGATATTTTCCATTTGAACTTCCGTCATTTGGCCGTGAATATAGGTAATTCGCGCTTCTGGCACCAGTACTTCTAGTTCAGCGACGACTTTTTCAATGTCTTCCACCCGGTTATGCAAGTAAAAAACCTGCCCGCCGCGTTCCATTTCCCGCCGAATACCGTCAATAATGGAACCCGTATTTTGTTCCATGACATAAGTTTGGATCGGATAACGGTTAGCTGGTGGCGTTTCAATCACTGATAGATCGCGCACTCCCATCATTGACATGTTTAAAGTCCGGGGAATAGGAGTAGCCGTGAGGGTCAAGACGTCGACATCCGAACTAATTTCCTTGATTTTTTCCTTGTGTTTAACGCCAAAGCGCTGTTCTTCATCAATAATTAACAAACCTAAATCATGAAACTGAACGTCCTTGGACAAAATTCGGTGAGTACCAACTACCACGTCGACACTCCCATCAGCTAACCCTGCTAATGTATCCTTCACTTCAGCTCTAGTTTGAAAACGGGATAAAACCCGCACTTCAATCGCAAAGTTATTAAACCGGTTCTGCATCGTTTCAAAATGCTGTTGGGCCAAAATAGTAGTAGGAACTAAAAAGGCCACTTGTTTACCCACTTCTATGGCTTTGAAGGCTGCCCGTAAAGCCACTTCGGTCTTACCATAGCCAACATCCCCAACTAGCAAGCGATCCATTGGGTGAGGCCGCTCCATATCATGCTTAATTTCAGCAGTACTACGCAACTGGTCTGCCGTTTCCGAGTACGGAAAGGCGGCTTCAAATTCATCTTGTAAACTATCATCCTTAGGAAAGGCGTAGCCGGGTTCCGAGCTTCGTTTAGCGTAAAGTTCAATCAAGTCATCAGCGATATCCTCAATTTTAGCTGCTACTTTTTGCTTGGTCTTAGCCCATTCGCTTCCCCCTAATTTATTAATTGTAGGGCGCTTATCGTTGCCAGCAACGTACTTTTGGATGAGGTTTAATTGCGTTACCGGAATAAATAACTGGGCATTGTCTCTATAAGTGATAGTGAGATAATCCTGATGCTTACCATCGACTTCCATGGTCTTCATGCCTTCATAACGACCAATTCCGTGATTGACGTGGACTACGTAGTCGCCCGGTTTCAGATCGGAATAGCTTTTGATTCGTTCAGCATTGTTAAATGTTTGCCGTTGGGGGCGTTTTTTAGTCACCTGGCCAAATAATTCTTTTTCGGTCACCACCGCTAATTTAGCACTGGGAATTTCAAAACCACTTTGTAATTGGCCGTGCACAATTTGGACGGTAGCCGGCAAAATATTTTCCAAGTCAGTTTGAGTAACTCCAATTTCAAAATCAGCTAAAGTTTTAGCCACTCTTTGAACGCGTAACTGGTCAGCCACCAAAATCACTACCGTTTGTTTTTGCTTCCGCCAACGGCCCACCTCAGTTTTTAGCAGTGGCATTTGAGAGAAAAACTGTTGCATCGGTCTGGTCGTCATTTCCACAATGGCGCTTAACTTCATCTGCCCAAGGCCTTTTTGGAATAAAGCGATGATTAGTTGAGCGTGTTGATCAGCCTTAAAAACGGTCGCAAACTCATTAGTATATTCTGTTTGGGCTAGTACCCGTTGGTCAATTTGCTGATCAGCTAACCAGTTACCTTGATCAACAGCTAATTGTCGGTTCGTTTCTTGTAAGCGGCCGTAATCGTCAAACCAGGTAATACCATCTGATGGTAAATAATCTAGCAAGGACGTTTTTTCTGGATATAACCACTGAGAAAATAATAACCATTTACTATCGTTTAAGCCCGCTGCCAAATCCACCAACTGAGGCTTTAGATTCTCGTTTAACAATTCAGCTTGATCCGCTTGCTTCATTGCTGCCGTTTGTTTTGCTAATGCGTTAGTGACTTGTTCCACCGTCGTTTGGCGTTGCTCATCAGTCATCAACAGATCCGTCGCCGGTAAAATCGTCACCGTTTCAATATTTTCAATACTGCGTTGATCTGCTGAATCAAAAATACGCATCGAATCCACTTCGGTATCAAAAAAATCAATTCGAACCGGGTACTCGCTGTTCAACGGATAAACATCCACAATCGAGCCTCGAATCGAAAATTCACCGGGAGCTGCTACCATTTTTTCTGGTGAATACCCCATTTGGTGAAGTCTTAGCTTCAAATCAGCAATCTCAATGTCAGAACCAATCTCTAAGTTTATCGCTGAAGCTTGAAACTGTTCTGGAGTTGGTAACAATCGCCGAATACCAGAAATAGTGGTCACTACGATATTAGCTGGCGCACTCTGTAGCTGATGCAAAGCTCGCACCCGCTGAGCCCTAAAATCGGGAGAGCTAGTCGCTAACTCCGCCGCCGGCATCTCTTCAACTGGAAATAAGGATACTTGATCTTCATTAACTAAATTAGTTAAGTCACTTACTAATTGCTCAGCATGAAATAAAGTATCCACCACTACTACCATGGACTTTTGTTGACTTTCAAGCGTACTTGTCATTAACAAAGTAGTTGCCGAGCCATTAATCCCTGTTACCAACTGACGAGATTTGGGCTTAATTTTTTTAATTAACTCTTGATACTGCGGCAATTGAGTAAGTAATTGATCAAATTCCAAAATGGGCCTCCTAGTTATACTTGTTTTCTAAATCCCTAATTGACATCCCGTTTACCCAGTCTAATAGTCCCGCTTCAGCCTTATCAATAGCTTGGTTCAATAGCGGAGTTTGATCGGCAGTGAATTTGCCTAACACATAATCCACCACGCTAACTTGTTTAGGATGTTCAATTCCCACCTTCAAACGGGCGAATTCCTTAGTGCCTAAGTGCTCAATAATGCTCTTAATACCATTATGACCACCTGCTGATCCTTTATCTCTAAACCGAATTTTCCCCAGTGGTAAGTCCATATCATCATGCACGATGATCACATCTTCTACCGCCACGTCGTAGTAGTCCATTAATGGGTGTACCGCCCTACCGGATTCATTCATAAACGTAGTAGGTTCTACTACAATTACTTTATGCCCATCGACTATTCCAATTCCAAATTTGGCTTCCATTTTACGGTTATTTAACAAGATGCCATGTTCATTGGCAAACGCCTCCACCGTCATAAAACCAGTATTGTGACGCGTTTTAGTATATTGTGGTCCAATATTTCCAAGACCCACGATCATTTTCATTATTAATTACTCCTATCGCCAACACAAACAGCCGAACGGCTTTGCGTTCAGCTAATTAGCTTAAATTTTTATCGTCTCATTATAGCATAGCCCAGATTATTTCACTAAATTGACTTCGTCTGATTCCATCCGCCATTCTTTCATGTTATAATGACAAAGGTATCAAAATACTTAACAAGTGAAAGGATGGATTTTATTATGGCTTTAGGTCGTCAAAAAGTCGCCCTAGTTGGTGACGGTGCCGTTGGTTCATCATTTGCCTTTGCAATGATGCAACAAGGAATCGCAGAAGAATTTGTTATTATCGATGTTGTCAAGGAACGTACTGAAGGGGACGCATTGGACTTGGAAGATGCCCAAGTTTTCACTTCTCCAAAGAACATTTACTCTGGTGACTACGATGATTGTTCAGACGCTGACGTAGTTGTTATTACTGCCGGCGCCCCACAAAAACCAGGTGAAACTCGTCTTGACTTAGTTAACAAAAACTTGAAGATTATGCAATCAATCATCAAGCCAATCGTTGACTCTGGCTTTGATGGTATCATCGTGGTAGCAGCTAACCCAGTTGATATTTTGACTTATGCTGCACAAAAATTCTCTGGCTTCCCTAAGGAACGTGTATTCGGTAGTGGTACTTCATTGGACACTAGCCGTTTACAAGTTGCTTTAGGTAAGAAGTTAGGTATTGACCCTCGCGACATCAACGCTTACATCATGGGCGAACACGGGGATTCAGAATTTGCCGCATTGAACGCTGCAACTGTTGGTTCAGTACCATTGATCTCATTGGCTGAAAAAGCTGGTATTTCAATGGATGATTTGCTTAAGATCGAAGATGAAACTCGTAACAAAGCTTATGAAATCATCAACCGTAAAGGGGCTACTTTCTACGGTATCGGTACTTGCTTGATGCGTATTACTAAGGCAATTTTAAACGACGAAAACGCCGTATTGCCTGTTGGCGCACCATTGAACGGTGAATATGGTTTGGATGATATCTACATTGGTACTCCTGCCGTAATCAACGCTTCTGGTGTTGCTCAAGTACTTGAAGTACCATTGAGTGCTGACGAAGCTAAGAAGATGCAAGCTTCAGCTGAAACCTTGAAAAAGACTACTGCTGATGGCTTAGCTAACATGTAAGCTTCTCTTTTAAACGATCGGAATTTATTCCGGTCGTTTTTTTGTGCTGTGAATCACTTATTAAGTATTTTCAATAAATATTTATTTTCTCCATCAAAAAGCTAAATTCAAACTCGTTAACCTCCTATTGGATATGGTATTATAATGAAGAACTGAACAAATCACTGATTGGAGGAATTGTTATGATTTTAAAAAGCTTAATTAAGCCTAAGGATCGTCTTACCACCGTTACTGAAAGTGCCACCTTGGAAGAAGCATTGAAAGTGTTGGAAGATTCTGACTACCGGTGTGTTCCTATCCTAGATGAAACTGGGACTATTTTTCGGGGTAACATCTATAAAATGCATATTTACCGGCATAAAGCTAATGGTGGTGATATGCAATTACCAGTTACCACCCTACTTAAAAACGCCACTAAGTTCATTAACGTTAACTCAGCATTCTTCCACGTTTTCTTCTCCATTAAAGATTTACCATACATCGCCGTATTAGACGAACAAAACAACTTCTACGGGATCTTAACTCATACTAGATTATTGGACATGTTGTCTCAATCCTGGAACGTTAACATTGGCAGTTATGTTTTAACAGTTACTTCTAATGGTGCCCGTGGCGACTTAGAAGATATTACTAAGATCATTACTAAATACACCGCCATTGCTAGTGTGATCACCTTAGACGCTCAAGAAGGAGAACTGCTTAACCGAATTATGTTCACATTGCCAGCTAGTGTTGATCAAGATCGGGTAAATCGGATTATCGCTGCACTAGAACGTAAAGAATTTAAAGTACCTGAAGTAGAAAACCTAAGAGCAGAAAATCAGTAAAAAATATTTACAAGATATTAGAACTGATATTAATAAAAAGGAAGCGACCGAATTGGTCACTTCCTTTTTTATTTATGTACGTTGCGCACTGGCAACGGTGTCATTAATTCCCAAACTAATTTTAAGAGCTTTGTCCACTCGTTTCATAATCTTATCATCTAAGTGAGCGACTCGATCTCGTAAACGTTGCTTATCAATGGTCCGAATCTGCTCTAATAATATTACCGAATCACGTTCCACCCCATCCTTTGCGGAAACCCCCACATGAGTAGGCATTTTAGGCTTTGTAATTCTGGCAGTAACTGCCGCTACAATCACAGTAGGACTGTAGTGGTTACCAACATCGTTTTGAATAATCAAAACTGGACGCATTCCCCCTTGCTCTGACCCCACCACAGGCGAAAGGTCAGCGTAGTATACGTCACCACGTTTAAAAACATTGGAACTCATCTGTTCACCTCCTAATTGCCACTTTAGGATTCATTACCCCAAAAAATTAATCGTTTTGGTTCGCAGTTGGGTTAACACCAACTCCGCATCTTCTTCTGAGTTTGTGAACTCAGCGGTAATTTCTTGATTTAAATTAGCCATTTCTTCATAACCGTCCACCAACGACTTAATTACATCAGGATCGTCGCTATAGCGATCAATAATAAAATCAACAGTGGGCCGCAATAAATCAAATTGCTGATAAAATCGGGCCACACGATTGACGGTTTCAGGACTCACCATAACAGCAAATATACGCTGATTCTGTTCGTCGATCATTTTTGAAATCCCCCATTATTCAGTAATGTATCTCTTGAACAATATTATCATTTTTTTAACAAACATGCACTAAACATATCTATGAGCTAGGCGGGCACTAAAACCACAAATTACGTCATACCCAATAGTATCAATGTACTCAGCAATATCTTCAGCCGTAATTTTTTTATCGTTAGATTCACCCATTAAGACTACCTTGGTACCTGGATCCATTTTATACGGCAAACGCACCATCAGTTGATCCATGCAAACTCGTCCTACAATTTCACATTCATGGCCATCAATTAACACGTGAAACCCTTGTAATCGTCGCGGAACTCCGTCGGCATAGCCAACCGGAATGGTGCCGATCCATTCAGCTTGTTTAGCGGCATAGGTTGCACCATAACCAACGGAGCTGCCAGCAGCAATTTGTTTAGTATATACCAACTGAGAAACAAAACTCATAGCGGGTTTTAAAGGATAAGGAGTGGTAGGAATAGCGTCTCCGGAGGGATTCAGCCCGTAACCAGCCGCGCCTAACCGAATCATATTACTACCACTAAAGTCGTGCCATAAACTAGTAGCCGAATTAGCAATATGCACGTATTTAGGGCGTTGCTTAACTACCTTCATCATTTCTGTAAATCGTTTTTTTTGCAACTCAAAATATTCAGTATCTGGATCGTCCGCCGTTGCAAAATGAGTAAATAAACCTTCCCATTCCATTACGTCGGAATGCTGCTCTAATACCTCAATAGCTGCTTGCAATTCTGCTGCTGTTTGAAACCCAATTCGGCCCATACCGGTATCTAAGGCTAAATGAATTTTAACTTTTTGAGTCACTGGATATAGTTCTAAGACTTCAGCCGCCTTCTCCAACCAATCGCTAGAAGCTGCCGTCAACGAGACATTATTATCAGCAGCTACTTTAACATCAATGGCGTCCCCAATTCCCAGTACCAAGATAGGAGCTTTAGCAATTCCCCCACGGCGTAATTCTAAAGCTTCGTCAATAATGGAAACACAAAAGCCATCAGCACCCGCTCGTTGAGCCACATGAGCCACCTGGATAGCGCCGTGTCCGTATCCATTTGCCTTAACGGTCATAAATAACTCGTCGCCATCCGGCAAATTTTGTTTAGCGTTTTTAATATTTTCATAGATTGCCTGTTGATCAATTATCAACTGAGCAAAACGATGGTTACCAACTGCCATAATATTATCGTCCTTCCCGTTCTAATATGACTTCGGTCATGACCAGCTCTTTGGTGTGTGAAATGGAAATAAAGGCACTACCAGCAAATGGTTGATACTTAAATTCTGGTTGTCCCTTTTCATTATTTAAAATACAGATATCAGCAAAACTAACCTCTGCTCCAATTCCGGTCCCGTAAGCCTTGGTATAAGACTCTTTCGCTGAAAAACGGCCTGCGGCAAACTCCAACTGATGAATTCCTTGACGTTGTTGATATTCGGCTAACTCCTCAATGGTTAGCACCTTGGTTAAGAAATTTGGATGTTGGTTAATTAAAGTCGCAATTCTGTTTATTTCAGTGAGGTCTACCCCAATTCCTACAATCATAACTTTTTTTCCTCGAACTCTAAAAGTGTTAGCCTATATAATACCATAGATTTTAGTTTTGTGCAGTGATCCCATTTATGTCACTTTAATTAACTCCACAAAAAAACTGAAGTCAACAGACTTCAGTTGGGTTAGTGAACTAGTCACCGTTTTTGATGGTAAAGCGACGTTTGTTTCCATCCTTACCATGATTATCTTTGTTATTGCGACGACGGTCACGATCTCTATCGCGATCACGGTTACGACCGCCACCATTACCGCCACGACCTCCGCCGTTACGGTTGCCACCACGGCCACCATTACGGTTACGATCATAATGACGATTACCGCCACGGCCACCACCATTACGGCTGTTGCGACCGCCACCCTTGCCATGACGACGAGGAAGTGGACGTTCTGGGGTAATCTTAACCTTAACATTGTCGCGAGTTGTTTCATTTAATAACGCAGCCACTAAGTCAGTAGCTTCGTATTCTGACAATAACTTGTTAGCCATATCAGCATACTTTTCAGTGTTGGTGTGCTTGATTAAGTCCCCAATTTCACTTTCAGCAGCAGTCAATTGGCCTTCAAAGGCTTCAGCATCCGAAGGTGGCTTCAATGGTAACATCCGCACCTTGGTAAGCTTTTCGATTTCACGCAAGTAATCCATTTCGTTAGGGGTAGCAAAAGTGACTGACACCCCGTGTTGACCGGCACGGCCAGTCCGACCTACCCGGTGAACATAACTTTCTGGATCTTGAGGAATATCGTAGTTATAAACGTGGGTAACTCCAGAAATATCAATTCCTCGAGCAGCCACATCAGTAGCAACCAAGATATCAATCTTACCTTGCTTGAATTCACGCATAATTTGAGTCCGACGTGATTGAGTCAAGTCACCGTGCAAGCCGGCAGCCTTGTAGCCACGCATTTCAAGTCCCTTAGAAACTTCATCAACACGGCGCTTAGTCCGACCAAAGACGATAGTTACTTCTGGTTCTTGAACGTCAAAGAAACGAGTCATAGTATCAAACTTTTCGTATTCTTTAACCCGAACATAGTATTGATCGATTAAGTCAGTAGTAAGTTCTTTGGCCTTAATCTTAACGTGAGTTGGGTCTTTCATGAATTGAACCCCAACCCGCTTGATTTCAGGAGGCATAGTTGCTGAGAAGAGCAAGGTTTGCCGACCTTCTTCAGGAGTTTCCTTGATGATGGATTCGATGTCTTCTAAAAAGCCCATGTTAAGCATTTCATCAGCTTCATCTAATACCAAGAATTTCAAGTGATCAAGGCGTAATGTCTTGCGGTGAATATGGTCTAAAATTCGGCCAGGAGTTCCCACCACAATTTGGGGTTTGTTCTTCAATGAGTTGATTTGACGACGAATATCAGCCCCACCATAAACTACTTGAACCTTTGCATGTTCATCCTTACCTAATCGGTAAAGTTCTTCTTGTGTTTGGATCGCCAATTCTCGAGTTGGTGAGATAACCAACGCTTGAACGTGGGGATCGTTTAAGTCAATTTGTTGTAAAATTGGTAGACCAAAAGCGGCCGTTTTACCGGTACCGGTTTGGGCTTGGCCAATAACGTCTTGGCCCTTTAATACCAACGGAATAGTTTCCGCTTGAATCGGAGTGGCTTCTTCAAAACCACTAGCTTCGATAGCTGATAAAATGCTATCTGATAATCCTAATTCGCTAAACTTCAAAAATGTTTCCTCCTATATATGAAACAATCAGTGATTCCACAGTCAACTAACGAAAAATCCGTCCGTCATGCTTCGTTGGCTGCTTGATCAGATAATTATTAATTACGAAATAACTTGTCTAGTTTACTACTTTAAATACCATTAGGCAACCATGATTATTTAAATAAATCCTTAATTCCTTTGTGGCACCGTTACCAATCAAAAAAGGAAATCTGATTCTTATGGATTTCCTTTTTCTTCATATCTATTTAGTTAAATCAGCTACCACTTTTTCTAAGTGTAAACCATGACTAGCTTTTAGCATTACTTCATCATTAGCCGTTATGTCAGCTTGCAGATCCGCACTTAATTGTGCTAACTGATCCGCCGTATAATAGTGAACGTTTGCTGGTGCATACTTAGTTAACAACCGATCACGCAAAGCGGCCATATCCGTTCCAATTAAATACACAGTTTCGATTTGCTTAGGATCTAAATCATCAGCTAAATCTGCGTGCATTTTAGCAGATTGAGCGCCTAGTTCTAACATGTCCCCTAAAACTGCAATATGTCTGCCTTCTGTTTGCGTTTTACTAAAAGCAGCCAGCACTTCTTTAGCAGCAGTAGGATTAGAATTATAAACATCTGATAAAATGGCTTCGCCCTTATTACCAGATAACCATTCCGTCCGGTTTTTAGTGATTGCAAAGTGTTCCAAGGCTCCTTGAGTAACTCGATCTGGAATTTGAAAAATGTGGCCCACTTCGATGGCCGCCAATGCATTATCCACATTGTAATCCCCAATCAACGGAATTTTAAATTCAATTGTGGGATCGTCATTAACCTTAAAGTCGGTTTCAAAACGACCATCAACCACCTCTGTGGCATACAGGTCATCTTCGACTTGGCGACCAAAGGTCCGTTGTTCCATTTCTACGGTCGTTGCTCGTTCCCGTAACAGCGGTTCGTCTCCATTATATACAAAGAAACCGTCTTCCTTTAGGCCATGGGTAATTTCCATTTTAGCGTCCGCAATTTTATCTCTGGTGCCAAAGAATTCGATGTGGGCTTCACCAATCATGGTAATCACCGCTACATCTGGTTGGACTAACTTACTCAAGAAATCTAACTGTCCTGGGCGGTCCATTCCTAGTTCAATTACCAAAAATTCAGTGTTGGCTTCCATTTGTAAGATGGTATAAGGAACCCCAATTTCATTATTAAAATTATCGTAGGTTTTGGTAACGTTAAAATCTTGGCTTAAAATAGCCGCAATCATGTCCTTAGTAGTGGTTTTACCATTACTACCAGTCACTGCTACCACTCGTGGATTAATTTTAGTTAGGTAATATTGACTTAGTTGTTGATAAGCCGTCAAAGGATCATCTACTACTAATACCGGCAAATCTTGCGGGCGAAAGTCCACCCGTTCTTTGCTCCACAAAGTAGCATGGGCGCCATTTGCAATCGCACTAGCTATGTAATCATGACCATCATGAGCTCCTTGTAAAGGAACAAATAAATCGCCAGCTTCAATATTGCGGCTGTCAAAATTAGTACCGGTCACTTCTACTGCTAATTGCTCTTCATTTAGATATGTTTCATCCGCATTAATTGCTTTGGCAATTTCTGAGACTGCCATTTTCATTATTAAATCGCTCCAATAGCTTAGTAAATTTATGAATTAATCGCTTAGTTTTTGTGGGTCCATTCTAGATCCCATTGCGATGTTTGAATATTATACATTAAATTGCCAATGATTTCAGCGTTTTCTGTAATTGATTGAGTTCGTAAAATCATGGCGGCTTGGTCTGGATCCTTAGGAGCCAACAGTGGAATTCGATAAATTTTGCGTCTTTCGTTTAACGCATCAAATAAAATAAATAATCCATCATTGCCCTTTGTAATTAAGTCTAACAGAATCGGTCGATCAATGTCTTTGATCGCTAATGGCCGTAAAAAGACCCGCCGAGAGTTATGACTATCTCGCAGATTACGCTTAATACTGATTTCTAAGACGTGATTAAACGCTGAAAACCGGCGATAATAAGATCTAACCGTCCCGTCTCCTTGTTCTAAGTAAATATATTGGTTCAATAACTTAGAAGAAAATGGACGATTCATCGGTGTTCCCATGTGAGTTAAATATAAAAGTTCTGCAATTTCAGATGCCATTAAACTATTTAACCCGTCAACGTCATTAAAATCAATAAATTTTTTAGGATCAGTAGACTTAGCTAATAAATAGTGGCGAACTTCATTAGCCCCACTGACCAAATTAAAACGGGAATGAGAATTATAACCGTTAGCCGAATTTTCATCATCTTGTAATAAAACAATATTTTCTGGTAACTGTTCTAAACCATTCACATAATCGGCAGTGGTAACGCCCATTGACAAAACCATGTTACTAATTGGGTTCGTATTAATAAAAACAAAACTCCCCGGCATCAATTCTCCTCCGTTCTTCGTAGTTTGGTAACTCTAATTGTACACTTAATCACATTAAAAGTGTCTAACAAAAAGACAAAATCTTAATTTCATTAATTTGCGTTTCCGCTAGATTACTGGTAGTATAATCTAATTAATATTTTTCGAGGATTGATTAATTATGGTAAAAGTACTTTTTGTTTGCTTAGGCAATATCTGTCGTTCACCAATGGCCGAAGCAATGTTTACTAAACTAGTGGCTGACGACAATTTAAGTGACCAAATCATAGTAGATTCTGCTGGTACCAGCAGTGAAGAGGAAGGTAACCATGCTCACCCCGGTGCCCAAGCCGAACTAAAACTTCACGGCATTGATGGTTCGCACTTAATTTCTCGGCCCATTACTACCGCTGATTTTGAATCTGCAGATTTAATTTTAACCATGGATGCTTCTAACAAACATAATCTCGAACGGATGGCTCCAGCTAACGATCGTGATAAAATTCATCTTTGTTACGACATTTTACCAACCATGCAGGGAGTAGAAATTCCGGACCCTTGGTACGATCATCGGTTTGATCGAACGTACCGCCAGTTAGCTGAGACCCTTCCAGCTTGGTTAGACGCTATTAAACGCCACAATCAACTTTAACTAACTATTAACGGGCCCGTTTAAGGCTCGTTTTATTTTGGGATTAGCTCGCTTAAGTGGATAGTTCTTCAAATACCGCCCGCGAATCATTAAACGACCAGCACCAGTAGCATCACAAGTGATCAGCGTAATAATTTTACGTTTAGTTTGATTAATCACGTTCACGTCGGTCGCCGCGATGAACTGCCGTTTATAGATTCGATACTCATAAACAGTCTTCATATCGGTAATATAAATTAATTGGCCCGTTCGAGCCTTAGCATACAATGGACCAAATAATACATTGGGATCAACCATATGGTGACCAGCTAACGGATAGTTTCCCGTGCCCATTTTTTGATCTGCTCGCATAGTTCCTGCAGCTAGCGCTAAGGTTGTATTAGATACTCCCAGCCCAATAGGCAGATGAATACCAATAGGTGGGATTAAAATTTGGCCAGCCAATTGAATGCTATCAGATTGTGACCGAGCTTCAACTGCTTGTTGGACCCCTAAGCTTTTAACCTTACTAAAATCGTAATCTGCTTTTTTAGGTTTAGCTTTTGCGACCGCATTACGGGTAATTTTAGGTTGATAACTTTTAATAAACCAGTAACTAACTTGGCGGTTAAAAATTAACAACAATGCTACAATCGTAAGCACAGTAACTACTATCACTTTTAGAGTTGTTTTTATTTTTGAATTTCGAGCCATTGGATTCTCCTATAATTTTTAACATCAATATTTAATATTTAAGAAAGGAAGATTGATACTTTGACAACTGATTCATCCTCCGCGCCGAATAGTTGGCGCAAAAATTTATTTATTCTCTGGTTTGGGACCTTTATGACTGGGATTGGCTTTAGTGAAGTCATGCCGTTTTTATCCCTTTATGTTGATTCTCTGGGAAACTTTACTCACGCTCAATTAAGCTTATACAGTGGATTAGCCTTTTCGGCCACCTACTTAGTTTCAGCCATTGCATCACCAATTTGGGGGCAACTAGCCGATCGTACTGGCCGTAAAGCCATGTTATTGCGGGCATCGTTAGGAATGGCCTTTGTTTTTGCCTCCATGGGATTAGTAACCAACGTTTGGCAATTAATTGTTGCTCGGCTAATTCAAGGGGTATTCTCCGGTTACATTAGCAATGCCAATGCGTTAATTGCCACCCAAGTTCCCAAAGAAAAAAGTGGTCAAGCCCTAGGTACCCTGACTACCGGAGTAGTATCTGGAACCTTATTAGGACCCCTTTTAGGGGGAACGTTAGCCTCTGTTTTCACTTACCGGGTTACCTTTTTTATTACCGGTGCTATCTTACTTTCTGTCTTTATTTTAACCCTTTTCTTTGTTCATGAAAAATTTACTCCGGTGAAAAAAACAGAAATGTTGGATACTAAAGGCGTGATTGCGGATCTAAAGGCTCCTAAATTAGTTTTTGGGATGTTTATCACAACCATGATCATTCAAGCCTCCAATAATTCTATTTCGCCTATTTTATCACTTTACGTGCGCCAAATTATGCATGGCAGCTTGAAAGCTACCTTTTTTGCCGGAATAGTTGCTTCGATTCCCGGTATTGCTACGTTAGTTGCTGCTCCAAAGTTAGGTGGACTTGGTGATCGAATTGGCACCGAGAAGGTTTTAATGGCTGGATTTTGTTTAGCAGTAGTCGTCTATATCCCAATGGCCTTTGTTACCAATGTTTGGCAATTAATTGGGCTACGGTTCATCATGGGAATTGCTGACGCCGCCATGTTACCTGCCGTTCAAGCCATTCTGGCTAAAAATACTCCTCCAGAGGTAACTGGACGAATCTTTAGTTGGAATCAAGCCTTTCAGTCACTAGGAAACGTTGTGGGTCCTATTATTGGTTCACTAGTTTCTACTCGCTTTAACTATTCTGGCGTTTTCATCTCAACGTCGGTCTTAGTGTTGATCAACTTATTGTTAGTCTCTAAAGAAACTAAAGGCTTAAGAAGTCGTCATTAAATTACAAAATCCAGTTAACTTATTAGAGTTAACTGGATTTTTTGGTTTATTATCCATAAAAAAACGACTCTTCCAAAGAAGAGTCGTTAGCGGTCTGCTTATTTGAGGCCGTATTTCTTGTTGAAACGATCCACTGCACCGTCGGCTTGAGTAAACTTTTGCTTACCAGTGTAGAATGGATGTGAATCTGATGAAATTTCAACACGAATCAATGGGTAAGTCTTACCTTCAAATTCGGTAGTTTCGTCAGAATGCTTAGTAGAACCAGCTAAAAACTTAGCGCCAGTACTTGAATCTTGAAATACAACTTCGTGGTAATCTGGATGAATTCCTTGTTTCATAATTATCGCTCCTTTGCCCTGAATCATTTGTTGATCCAGAGATTATCGATTAGTCAACTTAATTAGTTTAGCATACGTTTGAACTGCTGACAAGTTAAAACTTAGGTTCTTCAGCCGCTAATGAAACATCAGCGCCAATTGCCCTTAACTTATCAATAATACTACCATATCCTCGCAGGATATTATCAGCCTGTCGAATTTCGGTAGTGCCTTCTGCCATCAGACCGGTGATTACTAACGCAGCCCCCGCTCTAATTTCTCCAGCTTCTACAACTGCACCGTGTAAATTAGTTGATGGATCCACCACAATCAATCCCTCTTCAATATCTTCAGAGTAGATTTGAGCCCCCATCCGTTGCAATTCAGCAATGTGTTTAACCCGTTGTGGATAAATAGTATCAATAATTGTACTTCTACCAGTAGCCTTAAATAATAATGGCGTAATGGGTTGCTGTAAATCAGTGGCAAAGCCAGGAAACGGCATTACTTTCACTGAAACCGGCTTAAGATCTTTGGAAGGTCCTACAAAGGCACTGTCTTCATAAATAGTTAGATCACAGCCCATTTCTTCTAACTTAGCGGTAAAGGATTCTAGATGTTCCGGAATAATATTATTAATCCGAATTCCGTCTCCAACCGCCGCAGCCAATGAAAGATAAGTACCAGCTTCAATTCGGTCCGGAATAATCGTGTGGGTGTTTTGAGCAACTAGCTTATCTACCCCTTCGATTCTGATAACATCAGTTCCGGCACCACGAATATTAGCCCCCATATTATTAAGGAAAGTAGCAATATCAATGATTTCTGGTTCTTTGGCAGCATTACCAATAGTAGTAGTTCCTGGAGCTTTAACAGCAGCCAAAATGGCATTAATCGTTGCCCCAACAGAAACCATGTCCATGAAGATTTGAGCCCCATGAAGGCCGTCTTCTCCAGTTTTCATAGTAACCGTTCCGTCTTTTTCGGTAACTTCAGCACCTAATGCCCGAAACGCCTTAATATGTTGATCAATTGGTCGAGGACCAATATTGTCACCACCCGGAAAAGTAACTACTGCCCGGTGAAAGCGTCCTAATAGCGCCCCCATAAAGTAATATGAAGCTCGTAAACTTTTGATGGCCTTACTTGGCAATGGCCCCTCTTCAATATTAGTAGGATCGATGGTTAACACGTCTCCCGTAAAATCTGATTTAACGTTCATGGATTCTAGAATGACCATTAAATTATGGACATCTAAAATATCGGGAACCGAATCAAATCTAACCGGTGTATCAGCCAAAATCGCAGCAGGAATTAGCGCAACGGTGCTATTTTTAGCACCACCAATTGTTATTTCACCGGAAAGTCGGTGTCCACCCTTAACTATTAATTTATTCATCGACAACTTTCCTCACTTTATTACATTCGTCCAATATACTGTATCATCAAATATATTAAAGAAACAGCATTAAAAATACAACACTAAGTGAGAAATTAGGTGAAAATGTAATATTTATCTAATATTAATGTCAACTAAGGACTACTTAGTTTCGTGTTGTTTGTCTGCAGCAGCAACAAAATCACGGAATAAGCCTTCAGGACGGTTAGGACGTGAAATAAATTCTGGGTGATATTGTGCGGCTACAAAGAAATCATTAGTTGGAATTTCAACAACTTCTACCAAGTGGTTATCTGGAGAAGTACCAGAAATATTCATTCCGTTAGCTTCGAATTCTTTTCGGTAAGCATTGTTAAATTCATAACGGTGACGGTGACGTTCTGAAATTTCGGTTTGGTTATCATAAGCCTTAGCAGCTTTAGAACCAGGAACCAAGACACATGGGTAAGCACCCAAACGTTGAGTCCCACCTAAGTCATGAACATCTTCTTGGTCAGCCATTAAATCAATAATGTTGTGTTTAGTGGTTGGGTTCATTTCAGTTGAGTTAGCATCCTTGTAACCTAAAACGTTTCTAGCAAATTCAACAGAAGCCATTTGCATTCCTAAACAAATTCCCAAGAATGGTACGTTATTTTCCCGAACATAACGAATAGCTTGAATCATACCTTCAATCCCACGATCACCGAAACCACCTGGTACAATCACACCATCGCTATCGCCAAGTAATTCGCTAACGTTATCTGCTGTAATTTCTTCAGAATCAACCTTGTTAAGTTCAATATCAGCATCTACCACGTAACCAGCAGCCTTCAATGCTTCGGTAACGGAAATGTAAGCATCTTGTAAGGCAACGTACTTACCAACAAGAGAAATTTTAACTTTCTTTTGTAAATGTTGAACGTGGTATTCCAATTTTTCCCATTCGCTCATATCAGCCTTAGGGGCATTAATTTGGAAGTGATCCAATACTTGTTGGTCCATTCCTTGTTCTTGTAAACGAAGCGGAATAGTGTAAAGCGTTGGGGCATCCAAAGATTCAACTACGGCGTCTGGAGTAACGTCACAGAACAACGCAATTTTCTTCTTCATATCCAACGTTACTGGTTTTTCGGATCTAACCACTAACATATTAGGTTGGATTCCAAGGCCACGTAATTCTTTAACACTGTGTTGAGTTGGCTTGGTTTTCATTTCTCCAGCAGCCCGCAAGTATGGGATCAAGGTAGTATGGATATAGAAAGTATTTTCTTCACCATATTCTGTTCTCATTTGGCGGATAGCTTCCAAGAATGGTAGAGATTCAATATCCCCAACCGTACCACCGATTTCGGTAATCACGATATCGGCATTTAAAGTTTTAGCTGCGCGAGTGATTTTTTCTTTGATCATGCCAGTGATATGGGGAATTACTTGAACAGTAGCTCCTAAATAATCACCGTGCCGTTCTTTTTTCAAAACTTCATCGTAAATTTTACCAGTTGTTACGTTAGAGTAACGGTTAAGGTTGTTGTCAATGAAGCGTTCATAATGGCCAAGATCCAAGTCGGTCTCGGTACCATCATCGGTAACAAATACCTCACCATGTTGGTAAGGACTCATTGTACCGGGATCCAAATTAATATAGGGATCAAATTTTTGAATAGTAACGTTTAAGCCACGATTCTTTAACAAACGGCCAAGAGACGCCGCCACAATTCCTTTTCCTAACGAAGACACAACGCCACCGGTAACAAAAATATATTTGGTCATTATTAATTTCACTCCTCTAAATATTTCGGGTGCTACAACAACAAAAAATTCCCTATTCATCTGAATAGGGAACTGTTTAAAAACTCGTAACTTGCTCAAAGAGCCCAAAAGATATACTACAGGGTTTTTGAATCAGCGTCAAGTTAAAATTTATTCATCACGGTTATCGAAACCATAATCAGCATCGTCTTCTGACTCATCGTCATCATCTTCACCAATTAACTCAGTTTCATCTAAATCAGTTAATTCACCTTCGATTCCGTCTGGTAAATCATCATCATCGTTAGCATCGGTGTCATCAACGTCTTCCATGTCTTTGCTGTACTTACCAAGGTCAGATGAGCTATCTTCTGCTACCCCTTCATCGTCAACAAATTCTTCATCATCTTGATCTTCTGGATCATCATCATCGTAATCGATAACGTCATCGTCGTCAGAAGCATCCGCCAAGAAGGCATTAACTTTACGACGTTTCTTACGTTTAGGACGATCTTCATCGTCATCATCCGTGTGGACAGTGGCTTCATCAATCGAATCGTATGGGTACCAAGTTCTTAAGCCCCAGGTATTATCCCCCAGCGAGATGAAGCTGCCATCAACGTTTAGGTCAGTATAAAATTGGGCGAGTCGTTCTCTGATTTCTTTGTTACTATCTCCCAAATATTCCTGCACCGCATTTGCTAAATCTGCAAATGGCATGGTATCTCCATGTTTTGCAAGAATCGCGTGGGCAACTTCAATCATCGACAATTCACTTTTATTTTGGCCTTCAAAGACTTCTAATTCCAAACTGGTACACGTCCTTTCAACAGTCTAGGGATAACTATACTCGATTAAATCGTAAATTGCAATCGAATATTGTATTTCCCTAATAACTCTTCACCGGCATACAACAAATAATCAATTGCTAAATTCCCCCGCAACGGGCCATCCGAAATATTGATATCCATATTAGGTGTGACCGTATCAATATCCATCAACCCATACGGAGTTTTATAATGGGCCGTTACTCGTTTACCGGGACTAAATAATAATTGTAGCCGACTACCGGCTGCCCGCGTTAAACGAACATCTCCGTTGGGCATAATTTTAACGGTAACGGGAACTTCGCCTTCTTCTCCTAGTTCAACGTATCGAATATAAATAGTTTCTCCGATTTGGACTAATTGGCCAGTTAAGTCAAATACAAAACTGTTAGAGTCCTCGGCATTTTTCATCATGGTTTCCAAATGAATTTGAACGGGAACTCCCGCACGTAAATTGGCCATTTTATCCCTTCTTTTCTATTTCATTATTGATTTATTATAATCCCAAATGCAAATTCTCGCACCTATTTAACAGTGGTAACTCAAAGATCATTTTTTTGCTATAATAAGGTTAACTATTTTTAACGAAGGAGCTTTCACTATGGCTGTTTCAAGTTCCACGTTGGTAGTAGATTCGGTTTATTCACCAGCTAACCAATTACTATCATTTGCAGATACTAATACCCTGCTAAATACTGCTAGTCAGACCACACAGGGGTTTCTTCACTTTTGGACCACCTCAGCACCAACCGTAATTTTAGGATTAAACGATAAACGTCTTCCTAATTTAACTGCTGGCCTAACTGATTTAACCGCCCATGGTTACCAATATTTTTTGCGAAATTCTGGCGGACTCGCCGTTGTTAGTGACCCCGGAGTTTTAAACGTCTCTTTAATTTTTCATGAGGAGCAAGCGTTAAGCGTGGATGCCGGTTATGAAATCATGACCCAACTAATCCAAAACAGTTTCCCGGAATTGACCATCAAAGCGTTTGAAATCAGTGACTCTTACTGTCCTGGCACGTATGATTTAAGCGTGAACGGCCAAAAGACCGCTGGTATTGCTCAACGCCGGACCAAAAACGCAATTTCGTTGATGTTGTACTTAGGGGTCAACGGCGATCAACTAACCAGGGGGAAAACCATTAGATCATTTTATGACGTTGCAGATGCAAATTATAGTGATGGTCAATTTCCACTGGTTAACCCTAGTGTAATGACCACTTTAAACGATTTAAACCCTGCATTAGGTTCAATCAACGTAGCTAAAGAGCGGATCCTAACAGAATTAAAACGCCAACAACCCGTTGCCCCATTAGCTCAAGGTCAGGAATTCATCAATAGTCCCGCGTACTTAGCAGATCAACAAAAAGCCCTGCGTCAAATGCAGCTCAGAAATCAAGTACTTATTAAGGAGGAACCCTAATGGACTTGCATTCCCAAATGCTAGACCGCGAAAAAGTCTTTCGCGATCCAGTCCACAACTATGTTTACGTTCGGTATCAGGTTATTATGGATTTGATTAATACCACCGAATTTCAACGGTTACGCCGAATTCATCAATTAGGAACCACCCTGTTTACTTTTCACGGAGCCGAACATTCTCGCTTCTCCCATTCTTTAGGGGTATATGAAATTGCTCGTCGAATTTGTGATCGGTTTGCCAGAAATTTTGCAACTCAAACCGCAGGTGATGGTCTCTGGGACCCTAATGAAGAATTAGTTGCCCTTTGTGCAGCTCTACTTCACGATATTGGGCACGGAGCCTATTCTCACACCTTTGAGCACATTTTTCATACCAACCATGAGCAAATCACCCAAGAAATTATTACTTCTCCCCAAACGGAAGTGAACGCTGTTTTACGCCAAGTTAGTCCTGAATTTCCTGAACAAGTGGCGAGTGTAATTGCGAAAACCTATCCCAACAAGCAAGTAGTAGCAATGATTTCCAGTCAATTAGACGCGGATCGCATGGATTATTTACTTCGGGATGCTTACTTTACCGGCGTTAAATACGGCACTTTTGATCTAAACCGCATTTTAGAGGTGATGCAACCCATCACCGACGGAATTGGTTTTGAGATGAGTGGAATGCACGCCGTAGAAGACTATATCGTCAGTCGGTTTCAGATGTATCAACAAGTGTATTTCCATCCAGTTTCACGCTCAATGGAAGTTGTGTTAAACCGACTTTTGCTACGAGCATCGGAAGTCTTTAAACAACCAGCTACTACTGATCCGCAAACTCCCTACTTGTTACTGCCATTTTTTAATCAACATTTTGAATTAAATGACTACTTACAACTAGACGATGGCGTTTTAAACACTTATTTTATTCACTGGAAAAATCACGGAGACGATGATTTAAGTGACCTAGCTACCAGATTTATTGATCGTAAACCGCTCAAGTCGGTAAAATACGGCAAAGAAACTGAAGATTTACTGCCGCGCTTACGAAGCCTAGTAGAGCAAGCTGGTTTTAATCCTAATTACTATACCGCTACCGATGACAGTTTTGATTTACCGTACGATGCTTATCGGCCTAACGACAAGGAAATTAAACTAATTAACCGGGACCATACTTTGACAGAATTGTCCAAAGTTAGTTCCATCGTCAGTGCTATCGCGGATAAATCTACTGGAGATCATCGCTTCTTCTTTCCAAGAGAAATTCTACAAAAATCTGATAATATAGATTTGTTCCAACCAGAGTACGATGAGTTTAACCACTACATTCGAAACGATCAATTAATTCACCCAAAGGAGACTAATTAATGTCCATCAAGTTAATCGCCATCGATATCGATGGTACCCTACTCGATCCTAGTAACCAACTAACCCAAGCCAATATTGACGCCATCAAGGTTGCCAAACAAGCCGGCATTAAAGTCGTTTTATGTACCGGTCGCCCATTAAGTGGGGTGCAACCATATTTAGATCAACTAGAAATTAGTGGTACAGATCAATATGCTATTACCTTTAACGGCGCCATGGTTCAAAATTTAGACGGTAAAGTAATCGTCAACCACACCCTTTCATTTGACGACTTTTTAGAAACCGAAATGTTGGGACGTAAGTTAAACGTTCACTACCAAATTGAAACTACTGATAAAATTTACGCGGTTAATAAGGCGATTAGCCCTTACACCACTGCCGAAAGCTTCTTAGTCCGGTTACCAGTTGAATACATGGCTCCCGAAGACTTCAACGATCAAATCGTTATGTCTAAAGCCATGTACGTTGATTTTCCAGAAGTTATTAGCCGGGTAAAGCCTCAACTACCTGCTAGCTTGAGTGAACACCTTTCAGTAGTCCAAAGTGCCACTTACTTCATCGAAATCATGAATAAGCAGGCTACTAAGGGGAACGCTTTAAGTGACTTAGCCAAAAATCTTAACTTCTCGGCTGCTGAAGTCATGGCCATCGGCGATAACGGTAACGACCTAAGTATGATCGAATATGCCGGTACCGGGGTTGCTATGGGTAATGCCATTCCAGAAATTAAAGCGGTCGCTCAAGAAGTTACCACTACCAATGCTGAAAATGGAGTAGCCGAAGCAATTAAAAATTACGCTCTTTAAATCAATAAAAACGACGGTAAAGACTAAATCTTACCGTCGTTTTTTATTTAAGTTATTCCGTTCCTAGTCGATAAATCGCAATCATATAACCAATTGTAAGTAGCGCTAAGAAGCCACAGGCCCACCAAATCGTAGCTAAGCCAAAATAATTTTGCATAACAGCCGAAATCATCGCTCCGATTGCAAAACTCAAAACTAATCCCAAAAAGGTGAGACCGGATTTTAATTGTTTACGGTTTTTAGTGAATAAATAACTAGCTAAGCCCACCATCGATTTTTTCAGGTTACCGGTCGAAAAGACGTTATTGTAACCCTGACCTTCAATTTCATTAAAAGTCGTGGTTTGCATTGCCATCACAAATGCTAATGCCGGAACAATCGCAACGTTCGGTAAACTAGTCGGTAACCAACCAACTATAAAAAAAACCAATGTTTCCAAAATCAAAGTTGGAATACGCCAATAATGAGTCTTATGAACTTCCTTAATAATTTGGCCAATAAAACAACCTAACGCAAAGGCCAGCATGGTTGCTAACTTGGTCTTAACTCCCAAAAAATCGCGATTGACCACGTTAACACTCATAAAGATAATGTTTCCTGTTTGACCAGCAGCCATTACCCCACCGCGTTGCACAAAGGTATAAGCATCAATAAAGCCTCCAATTGCCACCAAAGCATTAGCCATAAACTGAGTCGAATAAAGTTCTGTTAATGTCTCTTTTTTAGGCATGATTCACCTCTTCATAAGATTAAAGCTAAAATACTATTTTAGCATAAAAAAAGAAGCCAACCAAAAGTTTGTGAAAAACTTTTGGTTGGCTTCAATATTTTGCTTAGTCTTTAGCAGGATCAGAACCATTGAAACGAGTAGCAAATAACGGACTTAAAGCGTTATTTTCATTAATTCGTTTAATAGCTTCACCGATTAAAGGCCCAACTGAAATTTGGTGAATTTTGTCGATTTGCTTATCCTTTGGTAATTGGATGGTATCAGTGACCACCAATTCCTTAATTGGAGAAGCTTGAATTCTTTCAATAGCAGGACCCGAAAGTACTGGATGGGTTCCACAAGCATACACTTCAGTAGCACCCGCATCCATTAAAGCTTGGGCTCCTAAAGTTAAAGTTCCAGCAGTATCAATCATATCATCGACCATCAAACAACGCTTACCTTTAACGTCACCAATGATATTCATGATCTCTGCCACGTTAGCTCGGGGACGGCGTTTATCGATAATGGCAATAGGGGCTTTCAAGAAGTTGGCTAAAGCTCTTGCTCGAGTTACCCCACCATGGTCAGGAGAAACGATGACCGTATCCTTATCAAAACCAGCATTTAAGAAGAAGTCAGCTAGTAATGGAGCACCAGTCAAATGATCCACGGGAATATCAAAGAATCCTTGAATTTGAGCAGCGTGCAAATCCATAGTGATTACCCGATCAGCACCATCAATTTGCAGCATGTTAGCCACTAATTTAGCGGTGATTGGTTCTCTAGAACGAGCTTTACGATCTTGACGAGCATAACCGTAGTAAGGAATAACAACGTTAATAGTACCAGCACTGGCCCTTCTTAACGCATCAATCATGATCAGCAATTCCATAAGATTATCATTTACCGGTGCAGACGTTGACTGCACAATGTAAATATTATCTCCACGAATACTTTCTTCGATATTAATCCGAATTTCGCCATCGGAAAAACGATCAACCGATGTCTTTCCTAACGGCACACCAACCGCAGCAGCGATTTTCTCGGCCAACGGCTTATTAGAATTAAGGGCGAAAATTTTTAACTTAGGGTCAAAATATTGCTGAACCATATGTTCCTCCATTTATTTGATTGTCTGTAGAATTCTATTATTACTCTTATTTACCAATTAGTCGGCGTCATAAGGAAGCTTTTTGTAGTAACCCGCCTTATTTGTTTGCCGAGCTCGGGCAATCGCCATGTCGTATTGGTTGATATCATCAGTAATCGTGGAGCCAGCCGCAATAAAGGAATGATCTGCCACGTTTAATGGAGCTACCAAATTAGAGTTACTGCCGATGAAGGAATCATCGCCAACAGTAGTTTCGTGTTTCTTAGAACCATCGTAGTTAACAAAGACCACTCCACAGCCAACGTTAATGTTTTTACCTAGTTTGGCGTTACCTACGTAAGTCAAATGCCCCACTTTAGTACCGGCACCGATTTCGGATTTCTTCACTTCTACAAAGTTCCCTAAATGAACGTTTTCGCCGATTAATGATTGAGGACGTAAATGACTATCTGGACCAATGTTAGAACCATCCATCATTTCAGAATCTTCAATCATGGATGAAGTAACGGTTACTCCATTGTGAATAGTGGAATTCCGAATTTCTGAGTTAGCGCCAATAAAACAATCTTCTCCAATAACGGTATTTCCTTTAAGTTGAACTCCTGGTTCCACAATGGTATCAGCTCCAATTTGAACATCCACATCGATGTAAGTATCATCTGGATCAACCATTGAAACGCCGTTCTTCATGTGAGCAGTATTGATTCGGGCTTGCATAATCTTAGTAGCTTTAGCAAGGGCTACGCGATCGTTAACTCCCATAGATTCGTAGAAATCAGCCATTTGGTAGGCCGCCACAATGTCTCCTTGGTCCTTTAAAATTTCAATGACGTCAGTTAAATAGTATTCGCCTTGCGCATTGTCGTTAGTAATCTGGTGTAACGCGCTAAAGAGAGCCTGATTATCAAAAACGTAAACGCCAGTATTGATTTCGTTAATGGCAGCTTCATCAGTTGTGGCGTCCTTTTGTTCAACAATTTTAGTAACAATCCCCAGTTCATTACGAATAATCCGCCCATAACCAGTTGGGTCCGGAGCTTTAGAAGTTAAGATAGTAGCCTTGGCTTGTTTATCTTCATGGTACTTAAAGAGGTTTTCAAACGTTTGAGCAGTAAACAAAGGCGTATCACCACTAACTACCATGGTAGTGCCGTCTAGGTTGGCTAGTAGGTCTTCTGCTTGTAATACAGCGTGACCAGTACCCAGTTGTTCTTTTTGCACAACGTATTTAGTTCGATCGCCCAATTCTTCTTCTACTGATTCAGCGCCGTAACCTACGATGGTTACCACATTGTCCATATTAGTTTTTTCCACTTGGGTTAAAACGTGATCGACCATTGATTTACCACAAAGTCTGTGTAGCACTTTGTATAATTTTGATTTCATCCGGGTACCCTTACCCGCTGCTAAAATAATCGTATTTCTCGTTGCCATTAGTGATGAGCTCCTTATTTACTGATAAATTTGTTCAAAATAATTGCCCGGTACCGCCGTAACGGTGTCATCGTTAGCATCCACGCGCAGTAGTGAAGTATACTCGCCAATTTTACGGTTCGGATGGTCTGAGCTTTCAGCTACTACCCCGATCCCAACTAAATTAGCATCAAACTCCTGCACCATAGAAATCATTCCGGAAATAGTTCCGCCACCCCGCATGTAGTCGTCAACGATTAAAACGTTGGCGCCCGGCTTTAAACTGCGCTTAGATAGTGACATTTTTTCAATTCTAGTTGAAGAACCCGATACATAATTCACATTAACGGTAGAACCTTCAGTAATTTCAGTATCGTGACGCACGATTACAAATGGCACGTTTAATAAACTAGCCACACTTTGGGCAATAGGCACCCCTTTAGTAGCAATTGTCATTACTGCGTCCACCCGTTGATTCAAGTATTGGGTTGCAAAGATGCGGCCGATTTGGCGCAAAACTGCAGGATCGCCAAGCAAATCAGACATGTACACATAGCCGCCCGGCAAATAACGGTCGGCCGTGGCCATTTGGGTGGCCAAGTCTGCAATCACCACGCTCGCTTCTTCCTTAAGCATATACGGCAAAAAGCGAGTTCCTCCAGCAGCTCCTGGAATAGTTTCTAATAGTCCGGTGCCGCGATCTTGAAACGTTCGCTTAAGAATAGTTAAGTCTTCACTAATAGAAGATTTGGCAGAATCATACCGGTCTGCAAAAAAAGTTAGTGGAACAAGGGTATGAGGCCGCTCTAATAAGTAGCGGGTCATGTCAATTAATCTGTCACTTCTTCTGGCTTTCACGTTGTTCACCTCAGGTTTCATGTAATATCCTTTCAAATTTTAACATAAATGTTCGGGTTTTAGTATGCCTAATCAAATTTAGTCAGTGGCTTTAACAAAATTTTCCAAAAGCCACACAAAAAGAACCTACCGTTAATACGGCAGGTTCTCAAAAAATCATTCTGCTATTTGACTTTGATAATGATTGACTAACAAAGCGATACAATAGATAGCTGCCTCGATCACTGCAATAAAAAAGGTAACTGGCCAATTAGTTACGTAACCTAGGTATAAGCCCAGCCAAACTCCTAAAAGAGCAAACCCCACCGCAGTTAACATCATACTAGCCACTGAATGAGCGAAATAACGGGCACTGGCAGCCGGTAAAGTAAGTAGGATAAAGATTAACAGCGAACCCACAATTTGGGCTGCCACACTCACACTAAGGGCCAACAGTACTAAAAAGATTACCCCAAGTGCATTCACCTCTACGCCGTTGGCTCTTGCACCAGTTGGATCAAAGGAAGCATCCTTTAAATTGCGATAAACCACTAATACCACTAGTAAGATGGCTAGTGATAGAATCGACATTTGCCAAACATCTGCTCGGCTAATACCAACCACACTACCAAACAAAATATTAGTAGCATAGCTAGAGCTCTGATCCGATAGGGCTAAAAACAAAATTCCGAGTCCAATAAATAAGCCCGAAATGGCACTAATCACTGATTCTCGGCGAGATTCATTCGTCCCACTGAGGCGCCCCACTAAGATTGAACTAGCGATCGTAAACAGTAACATCCCGTTTAAGGGGCTCAGGCCAGCAAACATCCCAAATGAGGCACCGGCAAACCCAATTTCTGAAAGGGTATGTGTCATAAAAGCCATGTTTCTGGCAATCACAAATACTCCCATCACCCCACTGACAATTGCAATCAAAGTACCAGCAGTGTAGGCGTTGCGCATAAATTCAAAACTAAACATGGGCTTTTCCTCCCAATTTCATTTCTAACTCCTCAATTGGACCTTGAGAATAGCCGTCTGAGCGTAGCCACAAATACTTGTTGGGATACTCATTCACCAATTCCATATCGTGGGAAATAAAAATAATAGTTAGCCCTAGCCGTTGATTTAAATCCTTAACTACCCACAATAATTCCTGCTTGGTAGTTGGATCTAAACTGGCTGTTGATTCATCTAGAATTAATAAATTGGGTTCAGCGACTAATGCTTGGGCTAAATAGGCCTTTTGTTTTTCTCCTCCAGAAGCCCTGCCCAATGGTCGTTTAGCAATTTTGGTAAGTTCTAATTGCTCAATTACCGTCTGTACCCGTTGCCGTTCTTTCTTAGACAACCACGGTAGTTTCCAGCCAGTAAAGTTTAAGCCAATAAAATCTGCCACCGTTAATGGGTATTCAGAATCTAAATTACGAAATTGGGGCACATAACCAATTTTTAACTGCGGACTGGTTTCAATTGTTCCAGCCGTTGGTTTTAACTGCCCCAGAATGGTTTTAATTAACGTGGTTTTACCAACTCCGTTGACCCCCACTACCGCCAAAAAATCTCCTTGATCAACCTCAAAGCTTAGGTGATCAAAAACCGTCGTACTGCCAAAATTCATTGCCAAATCATTGACACTTAGCATTTTTTCCCTCAAGACGTACCTCACTTTATGTAAAGAGTAACAATTACTATTTTAGTTTAGCGGATTTTACCATGATGTCAAACGTTTTTTAAGCTCTATTCAAAAATAAGAGCATTCAGATCTAAAGCTGAACCCTCTTATTCACGGTTATTCAATTATTTTAGTTACTTTCACCAATCGGAGCTACCAGGTAAACTTCCCGACAAAAACCAGAAATACTATTATAAACCCGTTTAGCCCTAGAAAGTTGACGACAAATACCGAAAACGGTAGGCCCCGAACCACTCATTTGAGCACTATCTGCCCCAGCCTTTACCATTCGTTCTTTTAAAATATTAACCTCTGGGTGACTTTTTGCTGCTACCGTTTCTAACGCATTGCCCATGTTAGCAACCATTTGCTCATAGTCCCCAGATTGAATTGCTGCAATTAATGCATCAATATTAGGATGAATCAGTTCATCATGATTTACTGCCCGTAATAACTTGGGCGTGGAAATACTAACTTTGGGTTTAGCGATTACTAACCAGCATGCCGGTAATGGTTGTAACGGGGTAATTTGATCACCTTTCCCCGTCACTAACGCCGGTTTGCCATACACACAGTATGGCACGTCAGAATCTACCTGTAACCCCAATTCTTCTAATTGACGATCAGAAAAATTAGTTTGGTACATCTCATTTAGCGTTCGTAATACCGCAGCAGCATCGGAAGAACCACCACCCAATCCAGCTGAGACTGGAATACGTTTTTGGATATGAATTACAATGCCATCATCAATTTGAGCAGCTTGTCTAAACACGCGTGCGGCTTGGTAAGCTAAGTTACGATTACCCTCTGGTAAAAAGCCCTTGTCGGAGAAAACTTGAATGTGTGAACTCGCGCTGGTGGTTTCAATTTGCACATCATCAGCCAGATCAACCGAGATCATGACCATTTTCCACTCTAAAACACCCTTAGCATGAGCATAGGGCGTATCTAAGCCTAAGTTAATCTTTGCCGGGGCCCTTACGATTCGTTTCATTGCCGTTTCCTCCACTTCAGAAGATTTAATTACCAAAATTATACTAGACAAATCTTCAAAAGTCAGTTCCCACTACTTTTAAGCCAAAATAAAAAAGGCCTGCTGGCCTCACATTTTAGCAATATTATTCAAAATCGACCGCAATATTTTGCGTTAAGATGTCGGTGTAACTGTAAGAAACTCGTTCAAACTTGGCACTTTCCCCATCAAGTTCTACCACAAATACGGCGGGATACGTTTCACGTAAAATACCGTGGCGTTCCGTAACTTTGCGCCTGCCAGCCTGGGCAGTTACCAAAATTGGTTGTCCAATATGGTTGTCTAACTTGTTCTTGATTACTGATAAGCTAATTGGCATATCCCTCACCTCACATTAGCCCAGTATATCACTTTTAACAACAAAAAGCAAAATTTTATCACAACTCGATTTTAAATGCAACTAAAAAATTTTGAAAATTTAATTTAATAATCCTAAATCATGGAATTTATTGGTCATTAAAACAAATTGTTTCACAGCCAATTCTTCTGGTCTGCCACTAGGATCAATTTCTAAATCAGTTAATGCAGTAGTAATTTGCGCCTTCACTTCCGGCTTTTTCCCGAAAACGCCTTGCAAATTATTCCATAAACTCTTTCGGCGGTGCATGAAACATCCCCGTACAAAGCCAATGAATTTCTTTTGATCATAAGGTTGTTCTCGCTCTTCTGGCTTAGCTGGGACTAAGCTCACAATTGCTGAATCTACCTTAGGAGCCGGAATAAATGCTGAACTTGGTACGGTAAAGGCGATTTCCGGAGTGGTCAATTGTTGGACGATAACTGATAAGGAACCATACGCTTTGTGGCGCGGTGTAGCAGTTAGTCGTTCAGCAACTTCTTTTTGCATCATAACTACGATTTGATCAAATTTAACCGGGTTTTGAATTAAATCTAACACGATAGGAGTAGTGATGTAGTATGGCAAGTTCGCTACTACTTTCACCTTTTCTCCCTTGCCAAAGTATTCAATGACCGTATCAGGTAGGTTAGCTTTTAAAATATCTTGGTTTAAAACGGTTACGTTACCATAAGGGGCCAAGGTATCTTCTAGCACTGGAATCAATTGACTATCGATTTCAAAGGCTAAGACGGATTTAGCGTGTTGGGCTAGTAATTCGGTTAGGCCTCCGATCCCGGGACCAATTTCGATGACGTTATCATCCGGGCCTAACTGAGCCGCTTCCACGATGTTATTTAAGACGTTTAGATCTGTCAAAAAGTTTTGGCCAAGACTCTTCTTAGCTGATAAATGGTACTGATTTAAGATTGCTTGCGTCCGAACGGGACTTGCAATTGGGGGCATATTATTCATTACGTTCCTCTTCAATAATTTCTTTGACTGTAGTTTCAAAAACTTCCGGGGTAATGCCAAACATTCGCAATCTGTGTTGAAGTTGCTTACCGTTTACGTACCCAATTCCCAGCCGTTCGCCTAATAATTGACGCCGATGTTTCGACTTGGGAGAACCCATCAAGCCAGCGGCAATTAATTCCGCCTGACTGATAAGTTCTGGACTATCTTCATCTTCGGTGTAAACCTGCGATAAAGCTTCAATAATCGCTTGAGAACTAGCATGTTCCACTCCTAGTGAACCTTTATGGTCAGGCACCGCTTGGTCTTTACGTAGAAAAGCATGTTTGGCATTAGGAACAGCCGCCGCAACGGTTTTACGAATTTTCTCTCCCGAAAAGTCAGGGTCGGTAAAAATAATAATTCCCCGTTGCTGGGCTAATTGTTCAATTAATTCTAAAGTTTCATCCGGAATAGCTGACCCGCGAGTTTCAATGGTATCAGCATCCACGGCCATTTGAATTCGTTTGGTATCGTCTTTGCCTTCCACGACGATTACTTCTTTAATTCGTTTCATTAGTCCTCGATTCTAAATAATTCTAAAGTATTTTGGTAGGTAGCACTAGCAATTTCATCCGGATCAACGTCGCGAATTCTGGCAATTGCTTCCACGGTATATAAGGTATACGCTGGCTCATTTTGCTTTCCCCTAAACGGTTCTGGGGCCAAATAAGGAGCATCCGTTTCTACTAACATACGCTCTAATGGTGTTTTTCGGACGGCATCATGGACTTCATGGGTTTTCTTAAAGCTAGCCACCCCACTATAAGAAACGTGCATGCCTAAATCTAAGAACTTAGCTAACCACTCTGGATCGCCGTTAAAACTATGCAAAATACCGCCTACAGCTTCTACGTGTTCTTCCTTTAAAATACGGTACGTATCTTCAAAGGCATCGCGATTATGCACTGAAATTGGTAATTTTAACTGCTTAGCAATTTGAATTTGTTCGCGAAAAACACGTTCTTGAACTTTTTTAGGGGCAGTAGTTTGGTAAAAATCCATTCCAATTTCACCCACTGCTACTGCCTTAGGATCAGCCAATTGTTCGATTAAGACGTCTGCAGCATGTTGATCAAAGTTTAGGGAGTCCTCTGGGTGCCAACCCAAAATGGAGTACATATCAGCATACTGATGAGCCAGTTCCAAGCTCTTCGCATTTAATTCCGTATTAGAACCCACGTTAGCAATTTTAACCACCCCTAGTTTACGGGCGTGTTCTTGATACTGCTCAGCTTCGGGGAACAACTGGGAATCGTTTAAATGAGTATGAGAATCAAAAATTTTCATTTATTGCTCCTTAGTCAAAAAAGCCGGGACTAGGTCACCAGCTTTTTCGGTTTTATTCTAATGTTGCGCCGTTTTCCATGTTTTGAGGGACGGTAACTAGTTCAACGGTGCCATCATCGTGTTCTACTGACAGCAACATCCCTTGACTGAGTTGACCTCTCATCTTGCGTGGTTTTAAGTTGCTAACGGCAATTACCTTTTTCCCAACTAACTTTTCGTAATCTGGATACCATTTAGCAATCCCGGAAAGAATTTGGCGATCGCCATCGTCACCAGCATCCAAACGGAATTGAAGTAACTTGTCCGCTCCTTCAACCGGTTTAACTGCCTTGATTTCGGCCACTTTAAGTTCAATTTTTTCAAAAGTCTCAAAGCGGGTTTCTTTTTTATCAGAAACTAAGGTAGTAGTTGCAGGATCAAAGTCATCAGCTGCAGCAGCCTTCATTGCAGCCCGACCTTTAGCTTTGCTAGACTTAGTCATTTGCCCAGCCACAAACGCAACTTCTTCTTCAGCATCTAAGCGAGGGAAGATTGGGGTTCCCTTAGCCACCACGTGCGCGTTGGCAGGTAAGTCAGCGTAGCTTAAGTTAGCTAAATCAATGGTTTCTTCTAAGCCCAATTGTTCAAAAATGGCAACTGGAGCCTTAGTCATTACCGGACTAATTAATTCTGCAATTACTCGTAAACTGGCTGCTAAATGAGCCATTACGGAAGCCAATTGGTCAGCTTGAGCAGGATCTTTAGCTAATTTCCAAGGTTCAGTTTGGTCAATATACTTGTTGCTAAGACCAATGAACTTCCAAACGGCAGCCAAAGCATCGGCAAAGTGAAGATTATCCATTAGTTCTTGGAACTCACTAATAGCAGCCTGTGCAGCAGCTTCCAGATCAGCATCAAAATCAGTTACGCCACTAACTAAAGCCGGAATCACACCGTCTTCGTATTTATTAATCATAGAAACAGTTCGGTTCAACAAGTTCCCTAAATCATTAGCCAGGTCGTAGTTAATTCGGTTAACAAAATCTTCTGGTGAGAAGACCCCATCATTGCCGTAAGGTACGGAACGAGTTAGGTAGTACCTCAAGGCGTCTAAGCCGTAACGATCAATTAGGGTTTCTGGATAGATTACGTTACCTTTAGACTTGGACATCTTGCCATCTTTCATTACTAACCAGCCGTGACCAAAGACTTCCTTAGGTAGCTCTAACCCTAATGCGTGTAAAATGATTGGCCAATAAATAGTGTGGAAACGGACAATTTCTTTACCGACTAATTGAACGTTAGCTGGCCAGAATTTCTTAAAGAGTCCGTCATCATCACTGTCATAACCTAAGGCAGTAATGTAGTTAGTCAACGCATCAATCCACACATAAACCACGTGCTTAGGATCTGACTTCACTGGAACTCCCCAGCTAAACGTGGTCCGAGAAACAGCCAAGTCTTCTAAGCCGGGTTCAATAAAGTTTTTGATCATTTCGTTCATTCTTGAAGCTGGTTGAATAAAAGTTGGATGTTCGTGATAGTATTGCAACAACCAATCTGCGTACTTACTCATTTTGAAGAAGTAGGATTGTTCTTGCACTAATTGGACTTCGTGACCACTAGGCGCTTTACCACCGGTTACATTGCCGGCTTCATCCCGGTATACTTCTGCCAATTGGCTTTCAGTGAAGTACTCTTCATCCGAAACGGAATACCAACCGCTATATTCTCCAAGGTAGATGTCACCTTGATCTAATAATTGTTGGAAGATCTTTTCTACAGCTTGTTCATGTTGGGCGTCAGTGGTCCGGATAAACTTATCGTTAGTAATATCTAAAGTTTGCCACAGTTTTTTAATGGAATCCGCCATGTCGTCGACATATTGTTGGGGAGAAACGCCTAAAGTTTCAGCCTTTTCTTCGATTTTTTGACCGTGTTCATCGGTTCCAGTTAAGAAGAAAACGTCATACCCCATTGAGCGTTTAAACCGAGCTAACGCGTCGGCAATGATAGTGGTGTAGGAATTTCCAATGTGTAATCTTCCTGATGGGTAATAAATGGGAGTGGTAATGTAAAATGGTTCTTTGGCTGTGTCCATGAAGCGACCTCTCTTCGTTATAATTTTCATCTCGTAAATTAATAATTAGTGTTTAGTATAGCAAATATTTACTCATTTTGATGCTGATTTTAAAACAAATCCAGTTGCGTTGGTGATAAATTATCAAAATGTAAATTAAGTATCTTTTGTAAGGCCAGTGCATTACCAGCAGCGGCATGACCAGCATTATTATTAAAGATAACCACTACTTGTTTAGAATGTTCAGCTATGTTTTGAATGGTTTTAGCTAACTGACCTAATTCTTCAGTCGAATAATCGTACAGGGTGCGCACACTTCTGGCTTCTTTACCAGTTTTGGCCCAACCAGCTAAGTTGCGACCGTGCAGGCGCACCATTGTCAATTTGGGGTTGGTTAATTCTAATAGCGGCACTCCTAAGTTAGCCGTATGGGGCTCATCTACCACCACTAGAGACATCCCTAGTTCGTTGACCAACTGCACCACGTCAACACCGATGCCATTGGCGTACCAACTATGATCTCGTAATTCTACTAATATCGGTACTTCTGGCAACCAATGGCGAATTCGCTGAAGGTAATTAAAAGACTCCACCCGTCTTCTAAATGAAGGTGGAAATTGAAATAAGACTCCGGTGAGTTGGCCAGCCGCTACTAGCGGCGCAATCATTTTGCGGTAATCTTTAAACATCTGTTGCCGTTCACTACCAGTTGCCGGTTCCCCCACTACTTGATCGTGAAGGGTCATCAACCGGTTAGCCTTCAAAATAAATTGAAATTCTGCTGGGACCTGTTGCTGCCATCCTTTCACCGTCTCAATAGTTGGTAGTGCATAAAAAGGAGTATCCAATTCCACGATTGGAAAATGACCACTATATTCAGTTAACCGCACTTTTCGGCTAGCACCATCAATTAATGCCGGATGATCAGAAAAAGTTGTTAACCCGATTGTAATCACTGCTACCCCTCCTTAAACCCGTAATTCATTAAACACTTCAACTGCATCGGTCACCATCATTTGAACATTACTGCCCAAATTTAATGGTTCCGCGTTAATTGCAACCACTGGGCCTGAGCGTTGAAAATCTAATAAACCAGCAAACGGATAAACCCGCATCGAAGTCCCCACGATGACAACTAAATCAGCTGCCTGCATAGCTGCCACGCTATCAGCAACCACCTGTTCATCAAGCCCTTCACCATATAACACCACGTTAGGACGTAATTCTCCACCACAAGTTTCATGAAAACGAGAATTCAAATACTGATCAAATGAAACTGATTGCCCGCATTTTTGGCAATAAATCTCAGTCAAATTGCCGTGAAATTCCAATAAATTCTCAGTTTGAGCCTGACGGTACAGTCCATCAATATTTTGGGTAATTACGGTGGCCTTACCTTGCCTGGTTAACTCTGCTTGGCGTTCGTGAATGACGTTGGGCTTAGCGTCTGGATAATACAAGTTAGTTTTTAAATACTCGTAAAACACTTCTGGTTCGTTCACTAAACATTCATGACTGAGATAATACTCAGCTGGCTTATCCTGTTGGCTATTGGTGTAAAGCCCATTTTTGGAACGATAATCCGGAATCCCGGAAGCGGTAGAGACCCCCGCTCCGGTCAAGAAAACAATTTTTGGGGCTTGATCAATTAACTGTTGTAGTTCCGTTATTTCCATAATTACTCCCGCACAATGTATGGCATAGCCAATTCATCAAAGAGTTCCTTAACTGTTTTGTTGTAAGTTGCCTTAAAGAATTCAGGGTCGTCTTGATCATTAGGCGTTGTCATCACGAAAGAATTTTGTTGGTCGACCTTGTTAAAACCTACGTATCCTTGTTTACCAGAGTTAATTTCTTTCATATCAGAGTGATAGAGTTCAAACATTTGGTTTACCTTCAACCCTAATTGACGTTCTGATAAAACACTAGTTAAAGTGGCAACTTCAGTACTGTGTAATGGTGCTAACTTCCAAGCTGCTAGCTGTTCGTCAAATGCTTTGAATAGTTTAACAACGTTTCTTCTTAACCCAAATGGTGAATCCGTTGGTTTGGCAGTAATAGTTTGATATAGTTTTTCGGCAGCTGCATAAGCAGTAGGAAAATCATTCTGTAATTGCTCAGCAACTAATTCAAAGCGGTCACCATAAAAGACCATGGCGTCTAATAACGTAATTAATTGCAGGGTCTTTTGACTAGGAGTGTCTTTTTCCGGCTTAATAGTGGCATAGATGCCCTTCATGTACATTGCTTCAATTTCTTCGTTAATTAAACCATGCTTACGTTGTTCACTTACTACCACCGTATGACTAACGATGTCGTACAATTCGGTAATCACTGCTTGCAACTGTTCATCTAATTCTTGGTTGCCAGAAGTAAGGGAGAAAAACAATTGAGGAAAGCCTCGTAAGATCATCATTACGTGCAATAGTTCGTGAGAGGCAGTGTAATTAGGGGCACTTAAATCCGCAATTTGAATATCAATATTTTTGCCATCTTGAACGGCTTGAGCTTGATCATGGCGCACATATCCCGATTGGAGTTGGCCAATAAACGTGACCTTAATTTCACCGGGGAAATAGTTGTTAACTGCGTTGATGAGTCCTTGAACTTCTGAATTTAGTTCGATATTGTTTTCTGGCATGTTACTCTCCTTTAGTTTGTCGTATTTTTTCAATTGTTACCTTAACTAATTGAGCATTAATTGACTGTTGGTGGGCTAATTGAGCCAACACTAACGGCACTTCTGTCGGCGTCGCCCCGTTAGCCATCGCCATTGATTTTAATTGGAGTTTCATATGGCCGGCTTGAATTCCTTCGCTCACTAACGCTAATAAGGCCGCCAAATTCTGAGCTAACCCCACAGCCGCAATGACGCTCATTGCCTCTTGAGTAGTCTGAAAATTACTTAGCTGCCGGTTAACCGTCACTAAATTTAAAACTTTGGTAGCTCCTCCCACTAGCCCCATTGGTAATGGTAACGTCATTTTACCAATTAATTGATCGTCCACCACTTGCCATTGGCTTAACCCCCGGTATTGGCCGTCACGGCTGGCAAATGCTTGAACGGCAGCTTCCACTGCCCGCCAGTCGTTACCAGTAGCAATTACCACGGCATCCACCCCGTTCATGATGCCTTTATTGTGGGTGACCGCTCTTTTAGGATCAATTTGAGCAATGTGACTGGCCACCTGGATCCGTTTGGCGATTTCAGCACCGCTGATTTGAGCTTTAGCGAGTTGGGCCACCGGTACTTGAGCACTTACCGTCACCAACTGATGACTCCCCTCATTGGTTAAAATGCTCATGATAATTGTAAAATCATGTTGTCGTAGGTAGTCGGCAACTGCCTCCGCCATGGTATTGACTACGTTAGCTCCCATAGCTTCGCCGACCCCAACTTGCAGATCAACTGAGCAATAAGCTGCATCTAGTTGCCGAACGGTAACGGCTTTAGCGCCGCCACCATAGTTTTGCATAGTTGGATGACTTGCATTGGCCACTTGTAGGATAGCTACTTGATTGACCGTTACAAATTGGCTTAGTTGTTCGTATTCTGCACTAGCCACAATTATTTGTCCTTCTACTAACCGTTCTGATATTTGTGCGGTAATTCCAGTCGCCATTAATAGTTTAGCACCATGACTAGCGGCAGCGATAACTGATGGTTCTTCAGTTACCATTGGCACCACGTAATCGTGATCGTTAACCCGAATTTGGGGCAAAACGCCTTCTGGTAAGCGATAATCCGTTAAGTAGTTTTCAATCAACGAATCACTCACTTGTGTAGCATTTTGTTTAATCGTAGTTACCTGCTCGGAAGTTAATTTACGTTGTTGTGCTAACGCTGCTAATCGATCGGCATAACTTAACCGGTAAAAATGTTTGATTTGATTTGCCATAATAAAAGCCTCCGCCAATGCAAAAGTAAGGCCGCCTAAGATTTCCTCCTAGCCAGCCCCACGTTAGTTACTATAGTATTCGTTTAAATACTCGGTAATAATTCCTTCGCGGACACCACTTTCCGAAAAGTACATTTTACGCGAGTCGACCATTTCCATTAAGGTTACTAATGGCAATAGTCCTCCCACGATAATATCAGCTCGATCAGCTTCTAAGCCGGGAATAGACTGCCGGCGTTTCAAGTTTCCTCGAAGTAAGTTCAAAAAAGTCCGATTTACTTGTTCTGCTGATAAATGATAGCCATGAATAGCATCCACTCGAGTCATATGTTGCCGGCGCCGATTAATGCGAGCTAACGTGCGACTAGCACCTCCCAGTAGTACTAATGGTTGGCGCCGAGCAGTGTGCAGCCATTTAACGCGACCAAATAATTTACGTAATCCAAATTGGGCATTAAATAAGTTAGAGCCACTAATGGAATCATTTAAGTGATAACGCTCCGATAACGTTACCGCGCCGACTGGAACGCTGGTTAGATGAACATCTCGACCATTTTCTACCTGTACAATTTCAACGCTAGCGCCCCCAATGTCTAAGATGAGGCAGTTTTTAATTCCCAACCGGTTCATTACGCCCAGATAATCGTAATAAGCCTCTTGGTGCCCAGTTAACACTTTTACGTTAATATGAATTCGTTTTTTGACTGCTGCCAAAAAATCAGCTTGATTTTTAGCCTGGCGAACGGCTGCTGTAGCGATTCCAATTACAGTAGTATGATCATACTGAGTGTAAATTTTCTGAAAATCAGCAAGAGAATCAATGGTGCGATCCATCGCTTTTTTCTGCAATATTTTTTGCGGACCCATTCCCTCAGATAAGCGACTGTCACTTTTAACCCGCTTAATTTCTCGATAGGAACCGTCTGCTTGAATCTGGTTAATTGCCATTCGAACGGAATTAGAACCAATATCCAAGATTACTAGGTTTTCCATCCCAGCCACCCTTTCTGACTTCGTTAGTCAAAATAATTGATTCCAATTGCATCCCGGACTTCTTTTAAAGTCTGGTTAGCAACGGTATTGGCTTTATCACTACCCTGTTTCAAAATATCGTACACTCCAGCAATATCTTGAGCGTATTCATTTCTTCTGGTTCGAATTGGATCTAATTTAGCTTGTAAAACGTCGTTTAAGTAGCGTTTAATCTTCACGTCACCAAGGCCACCATGACGGTATTGTTCCTTTAATTCGGCAACGTGGGCTTTATCATCGTCAAAAATATCTAGGTAAGTAAAGACGGTATTACCTTCGACTTGACCAGGATCTTCCACGTGAATATGGTTAGGATCAGTATACATTGACATTACTTTTTTACTTAAAGTGTCAGCATCATCAGATAGGTAAATAGCGTTACCCAATGATTTACTCATCTTAGCGTTACCATCTAAACCAGGAATTCGGCCTTGACCCTTAGGTGGGAAGTAACCTTCTGGTTCTACAAGAACTTGTTGATCGTATACGGAATTAAAAGTCCGCACAATTTCTCTAGTTTGTTCCAACATTGGTTCTTGATCATCACCAACGGGAACAGTTGTAGCCTTGAACGCCGTAATATCAGCTGCTTGACTAATTGGATACATAACAAATCCAGCTGGAACACTTTGGCCAAAGTTCTTTTGCCGAATTTCGTTTTTCACAGTTGGGTTTCGTTCCAACCGACTCATAGAAACTAAGTTAGAGTAGTGTTGAGTTAATTCACTCAACGCTGGAATTTGGGATTGGACTAAAATAGTAGACTTCTTAGGATCGATTCCCACTGCCAAATAATCCAAAGTGACTTGAATCAGGCTATTGCGGATTTTTTCTGGGTCCCGAGCATTATCAGTCAATGCCTGCATATCAGCAATCATAATGTAGGTTTCGTATTCACCTGAGTTTTGTAATGCTACTCGATTCTTCAATGAGCCGACGTAGTGTCCGACGTGTAACTTGCCAGTTGGGCGATCTCCTGTTAAAATAACTTTCTTTGCCATTTTATTCATCCTTTCAAAAAACGCCCTATTGAACAACCAATAGGACGTCTTAACGTGGTACCACCTAAATTGCAGCTAATGCTGCCACTCACAACAATAAGGCGTTACCCTTTTATTTAATAACCATTTCGCAACACCAAAATGCTTGCAGCCGGGGCATTTTTCTCTGAAAGTCTGGTTGCTACTTTTCAATAATATAATCACATATAATTTTACTTATTAATGGTAAAAAAGTCAAAGGTTGATGGCATTGACATGCCTAAAAAATGCAACTAAAATGGTCAAAGCAATTTCGAACGTCATCAAGAAAATGGAGGGTCCTTTTTGAAAAATAACGAAGAACAAAAAGAACAAAAAAGAGTCGATCAAGTCGTTAATAAGCTAGGCATTCAACTTGCTAAGACGGTAGCTGAATATGATCGCGCACGTACTGAAACTAAAAACGTGCAACAAAATTACTCCACCAACACCTCGGTTAACTACTTCGAAGTCGATGACCGAATTGAAACCAGTGCTGAATTACAACAGCAACGGGGCCTGATTTCACGACTAACCGAAAATGAAACTATTTTAAAACGGCAATTAAAAACTTACCGCCAATTAGCAAAATCTCCTTATTTTGGTCGCATTGACATTGTGGATCCAGGTGAGACCCAAGCAGAGTCTCTTTATATCGGTACCGCTTCGTTTGTTGACGAAGATGGAGAATTCTTGGTATACGATTGGCGAGCGCCCATTTCTAGTATCTATTACAACGGAACGTTAGGAAACGTAACGTACGAAACACCGATGGGCAAACAATCCACCGACTTAATTAAAAAACGCCAATTTCAAATCAAAGACGGTCAAATTATTAACATGTTCGACACCAACGAAACGGTGGGTGACGAAATGTTGCAAACCGTTTTAGGCCAACAAAATGATGAACAGATGCAAAATATCGTAGCCACCATCCAACGTGAACAAAACGATATCATTAGAGACACAACTAGTGATTTACTAGTAGTTCAAGGAGTAGCCGGGTCCGGTAAAACTTCCGCTATTTTACAACGGATTGCTTTCTTGCTGTATCATAGCCGTGACACCTTAGAAGCTGACCAAATTATTTTATTTTCCCCTAACAAACTATTTAGCCACTACATTTCTGACGTACTCCCCAGCTTGGGGGAACGGAATATGCGGCAGGTAACCCTGGCAGAATTTTTCGATAATCGCCTAAAAGGCCTCCACATTCAAACACTCTTCAATCGTTATGAAAATAGTGAAAAACTTTCCGCTACTGAAGTGGCAATTGACCAAATTAAAGAAAGTGGTGCCTATATGGACACCCTCACTACCTATTGCGATCAACTAACGGCAACCGAATTACAGTTTACCCACATCCTCTTTAACGGTGAAATTTTCTTTAACAAGGCAGAAATCCAAGAAATTTTTGCTCAGTGGCCTACCGCTAAAAAAGTAGCGGATCGCATCTTAGCTACTAAAAATGAATTAATTAAGCGCCTAAAACGACGGATCAATCAGGAACTAGATACTGAATGGGTTAACGAAGAAATCGATGAATTAAGTGATGAACGTTATCACGAACTATTAGGTAATAAACGGCTAGGTGATTTCCAAGACGAAATCACTGAACGTAAATATATCGCTACTAAAATCGTTGCCGCTCGTTTAAGACAAGTTTACGATGCTATTTTCAATAATAATTTCTTGGACCCTTACCTCCAATATGGCGATTATCTACAAAAATGTCCCTTATTGACTAAATTTAACGCTCAAGCCGTGGAACAATTCAATGCCGATATTGAATTACATCAGATTAAGTTAGCGGACAGTGCTCCCCTGTTATATCTACGAGATTACATCTGTGGGAGTGCCCAAAACCAAACCATGAAGTACCTGTTCATTGACGAAATGCAGGACTACTCTATTGCTCAACTGAAGTATTTACGGTACGCCTTTCCCAAAACTAAATGGACATTGCTGGGTGATAGTGAGCAGGCACTCTTTAAAAACGTAGAAGCCCCGGAAGCATTATTGACTAAATTACAAACTGCTTTTGGGACTAATAAAGCTCGGCTAATTAGTTTGATGCGGTCGTATCGTTCTACTTATCCGATTATGACATTTGCTAAGTCGTTACTACCAAATGGTGATGATATCGAAGCTTTTAACCGACCAGGAGAACTCCCTAAAATTATTATTGACCCTACTGATGAGTCCGCCATGAACTCCTTAAAAAAAGAAATCACTAGTTATTTAAAAGAAGTTAAAACGGTCGCAGTCTTAACAAAGAATATGGCGGAAGCCCAACAAATCAATGCCGCTTTAGTTCATGAATTTAATAGTAGTCTTTTACAAGACGCCGATCGAACCTTACCAACCGGCGTAGTAGTTTTGCCAATCTACCTAGCCAAAGGGTTAGAATTTGATGCAGTGGTGGCCTGGAACGTTTCCCAGGATAATTATCCTGACCAATCTCTTCTAGGAACCCTTTACACCATCATTACTAGAGCAATGCACGCCATTACGTTGATTGCAGTTGGTGAGTTAAGCTCACTAATCGCTAATCAAAACCTAGCACTGGATCAAGTTAAAATTCAACGCGAATTACAAAAATAAGCTAAACAAAAAGAACGACCATTTACTGGTCGTTCTTTTTTAATAAGCCGTTTCCGGGATTTGAACCCGGGACCTCTGCCTTACCATGGCAACGCTCTACCTTCTGAGCTAAAACGGCAGCTTACATTCTTTTATTATACAAAAAAACGAACCGAAATGGACCCGGTTCGTTAATCTTTTTAATAATTATCACCATTAGTGATCGAATTTTTCACGATGACATAGTCAACGGTTTTTAATCCATTAAGATCTTTACCACCAGCATAAGAAATTGATGATTGTAAATCTTCTTGAATTTCAGTATAGGTATCTAAAATAGAACCCCTGTATGGGACCAACATTTGCTTACCTTCCACATTGCGGTAAGCGCCCTTTTGTTTTTCGGAAGCCGAACCCCAGTATTGCTTGTAAGGTTTGCCGTCGATCATGATTTCGTTACCTGGAGATTCTTGATGACCAGCCAGCATAGAACCAATCATAACCATCGTCGCCCCAAACCGTACAGACTTAGCAATATCACCATTATAGCGAATACCACCGTCAGCAATTAATGGTTTGCTAGCGGCCTTGGCGCATAGTCTTAGTGCAGCTAATTGCCAACCACCGGTACCAAAGCCAGTTTTGAGTTTAGTAATACAAGCTTTTCCGGGACCAATTCCCACTTTAACTGCATCGGCGCCTGCATTTTCCAAGTCCCGCACTCCAGCAGGCGTCCCCACGTTCCCAGCAATTACAAATGCTTCTGGCAACCTTTCCTTAATGAACTGAATCATTTCAATTACGGCATCACAGTGGCCGTGAGCCACATCGATAGTAATGTAGTCTGGTGTTAACTGGCGTTCTTGTAGCGCTAAAATTAAATCTCGTTCTTCTTCCTTGATCCCCACGCTGATTGAAGTGAATAAACCTTCCGCTTTCATTTGTTCCACAAATCCCAGGCGTCGTTCTGGATTAAACCGGTGCATGATGTAGAAGTACTGCTTGCTAGCTAATAAGCGGGCTAAATCTTCATCGATCACGGTTTCCATATTAGCGGGTACCACCGGAATTTTAAACGTTATCGGTCCTAAGGTCACACTGGTTTCAGCGTCTTTACGGCTCTTCAAAATCCCCTTGTTAGGTATTAGTTGCACATCTTCATAATCAAATACTGGTGTATTATTCATTACTTACTCTCCCAAATTGGATCTAATACGTTAGTTTGTTCTCGATCTGGTCCTACTGAAAAAGTGGCAATTGGCACCCCAATAATTTCACTTAAACGCTTAAGATAGTTTCTTGCGTTAGTTGGCAATTCAGCTAATTCATGAACCCCGGTAATGTCTTCATCCCAGCCCGGCATTTCTTCATAAATTGGTTCACACTGTTCAATTTCTTTGATGCTAGCGGGATAACGGTGAATCACTTCGCCATTGAGCCGATAAGCCACACAAATTTTTACAGTTTCGATATGGGACAAAACATCCAAACAGTTCACGGATAAGTGCGTAAAGCCAGCTACTCGTTTAGCATGTTGTAAAACAACCGCATCAAACCAGCCAATTCTGCGTGGCCGTTTAGTAACCACTCCGTATTCATGTGCAGTTTCTCTAATATAATCACCGGTTTCATTTAACAATTCAGTTGGGAACGGACCTTCACCAACTTTAGAAGTGTAGGCTTTACATACTCCCACCACGTTATCAATCAACGGAGCCCCGATTCCGATCCCGGTAGTGACTCCACCAGCTGGGTTAGAGGAGGTCACGAATGGATAAGTCCCATGATCAAGGTCTAACATGGTGCCTTGAGCACCTTCAAACAAGACTTTTTCACCGTTATCCACAGCTTCATTGACCAATTCTGAAGTATCCACAATGTAGTCCTTTAATTGTTGCCCTAGCTCTAGGTAACGATTTAACAATGGTTCTAACTCAATTTCTGGTTTATTGTACATTGCCGCAAAGAGTTTATTTTTAATTTTGAGATTTTCTTGCAACTTGTTAGTTAAAATTTCTTCGTCTAACAAATCAACCATCCGGATGCCAATTCGTTCGGCTTTGTCCATATAAGCCGGACCGATTCCCTTCTTAGTGGTACCGATTTTGTTAGTTTTGAGTTCTTCTTCATATTCGTCTTGTAGGCGGTGATATGGAAAGATTACGTTGGCACGGTTAGAAATCCGTAAATTACTGGTATCAATACCGTTATCATTCAGGTATTTAATTTCCTTAACTAAAGCTTCAGGATTTACTACCACTCCATTGCCAATTACACATAACTTATCATCTGCAAAAATACCAGACGGCATTAATTGTAATGCAAAGCGTTTGCCATTGAAAACAATGCTATGACCAGCGTTGTCGCCACCTTGATAACGAGCGATTACATCCGCCTTTTGTCCTAGAAAATCCGTAATTTTACCTTTACCTTCATCGCCCCATTGAGCTCCGACCACAACGATTGTTGCCATAAATAAAGCACCTCATATCCGAATTATTTTCTGTCATAACTACCGCCTTAGAATAGCAGATGTTAGATTAATTAGTCAAGAGCAAATCCGAAATATTTAAAACTAGCATTGCTTCATCATTCGTGTTTAAGTAGATAAATAAACTTAAATTCTTTTTTAATTTTAAAATAACTTTAAAACCCGAACTAATTTTGTTATACTAAAGCCATCAACTAGCGAAGGAGCAACTTATATGCTATCAAGATACAGTCGGCCCGTAATGGAACAAATTTGGTCGTTAAAAAATCAATACCAAACATGGCTTACCGTCGAAATTGCCATCGATAAAGCCTGGAATCAACTGGGAGTAGTCCCCGATAGTGACCTCGCTTTAATCGAAGCTAACGCGAAGTTCGATACAGACCGCATTGCTGAAATTGAAGCTACCACCCACCACGACGTAGTAGCATTTACCCGTGACGTGTCAGAATCTCTAGGCGATGAAAGTCGTTGGATTCATTACGGTGTTACCAGCACTGACGTGGTGGATACCGCTCAGGCTTTACGGTTAGCTCAAGCTAATGATGTAATTGCAGCTGATTTACAAGAATTATTAACAACCTTAAGAAACCTCGCTCTTAAATATAAAGATACCGTTATGATTGGTCGAACGCATGGTGTGCAGGCTGAACCAACCACCTTTGGCCTAAAAGTAGCTCGTTGGTATTCAGAAATCAACCGACATATTAATCGTTTTGCTACCGTTGCTGCTGACTTAAAAAGTGGCAAAATTAGCGGTGCAGTGGGCACTTACGCCAACGTGCCCCCAGAGTTAGAGGAACTCACCTGCCAATTCTTAGGCTTACAAGCTCAAGAAATTTCAAGTCAAGTCCTACCACGCGATCTTCACGCTGCGTACATTGCAGAATTAGCCTTAATTGGCACTAGCTTAGAAGAATTTGCTACTGAAATTAGAAGTCTACAGCGATCAGAAATTCATGAAGTAGAAGAACACTTTAATCCTGGTCAAAAAGGCTCTTCGGCTATGCCCCACAAACGGAACCCGATTTCTTCGGAGAACATTACCGGTCTAGCCAGAGTTTTGCGTGGTTATATCACTCCGGCATATGAAGACGTTTCTTTATGGCATGAACGAGATATTTCCCATTCGTCTGCAGAACGAATCATTCTAGCTGACAGTACCACCTTGGTGGATTACATGTTGAACCGCTTCAATCGAGTGCTAACTAATCTAGATGTCTTTCCTGAAACGATGGAAGCCAATCTGGATAAAACTTATGGCTTAATTTATAGTCAACGCGTTTTATTAAAACTAATTGATGCCGGTCTGACTAGAGAAGCAGCCTACGATCTAGTTCAACCATTAACTGCTCAAGCATGGGATCAACACGTTCAATTCAGAGCCCTGGTAGAGAATAATCCTGAAATCACTAACGTCCTTTCAGCAGCGGACATTGCGGACGCTTTTGATTACCACTACCATTTGCGTCACGTAGATGATATTTATCGCCGATTAGGCTTGTTATGAGCAACAAAAAAAGGATTTTGACTTTTGTCAAAATCCTTTTTATTAGCCTAAATATTCTAAATCACTAGCTTCCGTAGGATATAAGAAAACTTGGTCCTTAACTTGCTTCATTGTTTGACCAGCATTAATAATCTGAGTCAAATAGTTCACTAAGGTCTCAGCCTCGTTACTAATAACGGTAGCTCCCACAATTTGATCCGTTTGTTTATCCACTACCATCCATGCTTTAGCCAGCGGCTCATTTAAATGTTTATAAGTAAACCAATTAGTCATATCGATTACTTGACTACGATACTTATCGGATTGCTCCTGATCAGTTTGCCAACTAATTCCTACTTGAGCCAATCGGGGCATTCCAAAGACTACCGTAGGAATTTCTGGATAGTTAATTGCCGCTCCTGTTTTAACCAATTCCCGACTTAAATAAGCAGCCTCGAAACCGGCCACCGGAGTTAGCTTAGGCAGCCGTTTGGCTACTACATCCCCCATTGCATAGATATTGGGTTGAGCAGTTTGGAGATGATCATTAACCACCACTCCGTGACGATCAGCTTCTACTCCGATAGCAGCTAAATTTAACGTATCAGCATTAGCAACCCGGCCACTAGTAACGAAGGCTTGATCCACTGAAAGTTCATAATCAGCCGCTTGAATCACGACTTGATCAGCTTCACGTTTAATTGCTTGGGTTTCTACATTCAAATCAAATTGAACACCCTTAGCTTCGAGTTGCTTCATTAATTCAGTCACCGCATCTTGCGCAAATTGTTTTAATGGTCGCTCATTGTGATGAATAATATGCACTTCAGCGCCAGCTGCAGCAGCAATTGCCGCTAATTCAAAAGCAATGTAACCCCCACCGATAAACGCAACTTTGGCCGGCATGGTTGGTAACGCCAAAAAATCGGTACTGGTCAGTAAGTATTCATCCCCTGGAACATTCAACCGTCCAGGCCGTTGACCAGTAGCAATCACAAAACAATCAGCAGTGATAGTTTGTTCACCAACACTTAAGGTGTGGTTATCCACAAAACTGGCGTGACCGTCAAAAACGTCAATCCCAGCAGCCACTAAACCGGCTCTAGAATTAACTGAGACCGGATCGGTAAACGTCTGTTTAAATTTCATTAGTTGGGGCCAGTTAATTTGCGGCGCTTGTTCTAACCCGTGTCCCACTAACTGACTACTCTTAGTCTGAGCTTCTACCGCACCCAATAAAACTTTCTTAGGGTCACAGCCGCGGTTAGGACAAGTTCCCCCCCACTTATTTTCTTCTACCACCGCTACTTTTTGACCTGCCGCATGCAGTGGATAGGCTAATCCTAATCCTGCAGGACCGCCACCGATAATTACCGTTTCAAATTGATTCATCTTGCACCTCCACTAATGTTTGACTTCGCTTAAATACCGTATAATGGATTGCCGGTCTAACCAACCAACCGGCTGTTCAGTTTCATCACGGACTTCAACTACCTCGTTAGAAGCTAGGATAACAAAAACTTCTTCTAACGTCGCCTCGCTAGCTACTACCGGCAAATCAGTAGCTGCCGTTGGGCGTTGAATCTGATAACCAGTTTTAATAATTTTATCCACAGGTGTATCATACAAGTTTTTGCCCACAGTTGCCGCAAAAAAGTCTTCCACAAATTGATTCACTGGATGCTGGGCAATTTCCGTCGGGATACCAACCTGGAGTAATTCTCCGTGACTCATTACTCCAATTCGATCACCCAACTTAAGGGCCTCGTTCATATCATGAGTCACAAATACAATCGTAGTTTGATACTGTTTGTGAATGCGTAATACTAAATCCTGAAGTTGGTTTCTAACGATTGGATCTAAGGCACTAAATGGTTCGTCAAATAAAATTACTGGTGGATTAGCAGCCATGGCTCGAATAATACCGATACGTTGTTGCTCACCTCCCGATAGTTCTCGTGGGTAACGATCTCGATACTTTTCGGGGTCTAAGTCCACGCCCCTTAATAGTTCGTCTACTCGTTGGTCAATTTCTTTTTTAGCCGTATGCTTTAATTCTAAGATCACCGCTACATTTTGTTTCACGGTCATCGTTGGAAACAACGCAATTTGTTGAAGCACATAACCAATGTTGAGTCTTAATTGGCGGAGATCATAGTCTTTAGCTCGTTTGTTATCAATTAAAATATCACCGCTAGTTTGAACGATCAGTTGGTTAATCATCTTTAAGGTAGTGGTTTTGCCACTGCCTGACGTACCGACTAACACAAATAATTCACCTTGAGCAACAATAAAACTAAGATCTTTAACCGCTTGAGTGTTTTCAAATTCTTTTTTAACATGGCGAAATTCAATCATTGGCGTTGCCATTTATTCACTTCCCTTCAAGAGGCCTTCTTCTTGCAGATAACGTTTTGCCACCTCAGCCGCTGAGCGTTTTTGCACGTTAACTTCATAATTCATTTGGCGCATCTGTTCAGCAGTGATTTTTCCTCGCAGTTGATTTAATGCGGTTACTACCTTAGGGTGCTGATCAGCAAACTGAGTTTTCATCAACGGCGCTCCCTGGTAAGGAGGGAAAACGTGCTCCGGATCACTCAATACCGTTAGGTGGTACTGTTTAATCTGGCTGTCAGTAGTGTAAACATCACAAATATTAATATCATTTTTAGTAATGGCTTCGTAACGTAATGACGGTTGCATTTGTTTAACAGGAAAATCAATTTGATATTTCTTTTGAATTCCCAGCCAACCATCTTCTCGGTTAGCAAATTCTTGTGAAAAGCCAGCATGTAATTTAGATTGCACCCGCTTTAAATCCGCAATGGATTTGAGATGATATTTCTTGGAAAAACTAGTCTTAACTGCTAGGGCAAAAGTATTTTCGTACTTCATAGGTGCTAAGTACTTCATTTGGTATTGCTGTTGAACCAACTTAGCAGCCCGATTGTAAGTTTGTTGTTCAGACAGTGGCTGGCTAGGCGCCCCGTTTTTAACTAACGTGGTTAATACCGTTCCGGTAAATTCCGGATAAACATCAATTTCATCGCTCTTTAAGGCACTGAACAAGAAAGACGTTTCACCAAAATTATTTTTTAATTCTACCTTAGCTTTTGGATCTTCTTGTTTAATCAAATCCTTATACATATTAATTAAAATATCCGGTTCTGATCCTAATTTGCCAGCAATCACGATTTTTTCTGGTTTAGGAGCTAAGGTGGCAATTCCCACTCCCCCAGCAAAAAGCACTAAAATTGTGCCTAACACCAACAACATTTTTTTAGGGGTCAATTTTTCGGCTAACTTAATTAAACTACTTAAAATAATTGCCAAAACTGCTGAACTAATTGCTCCTAGTAAAATTAATGCTGGATCATCTCGATTAATTCCCAGCAAAATAAAATTACCTAACCCACCGGCTCCAATTAACGCAGCTAAAGTCGCGGTTCCCACAATTAAAACCATTGCCGTTCTAATACCCGAGATAATCACTGGCATGGCAATTGGTAATTCCACCTTAAATAATTTTTGAATTGGTCGCATTCCAAAGGCATCGGCGGCCTCTTCAAGAGACGGATCGATCTCAGCAATTCCTATGTATGTATTTTGAAATATAGGTAGCAAGGCATAAATTACTAATGCAATAATGGACGGAGCAGTTCCAATCCCTACCAGTGGAATCAATAACCCCAGCAGTGCTAAGGACGGAATCGTTTGAAAAACGCTGTTAATTTGAAGGAGCAGCTCTGCCACCCGTTTATGCCGAGTTGCCCAAATTGCCAGTGGCATCGCTAACACTAATGCAATAATCAAAGAAATTAATGAGATTTCCAAATGTTGCCCTAGCGCAATCCACAGTTCATGGCGTTGAGCTACAAAAGTATTAATTAATTCGTTCATTTAAACTCCTTTCACTGTAACTATTCATGATAATTCAGTTTTAAAAAGGTCAGCATATCTGTCGGTTGTTTACCGGTGATGGTCTCAAAATCACTAGTGACAACATCAAATAAGCCTAGCCTACCGGCCTGATACATGGAAGCCAATTCAGTCCCGTCTCCTTCAGCCGCATAAATTTCCGCAAACTCAGTTACACTAACTGGTTGATAACCAATTTGATGACCAGTAACCGTCGTCATAATTTTGCCTAAAGTCTGCATATCTAGTGCCTCATTTTGAGTCAACGTGTAAATTTGCCCCTGATTACGTAATTCCGGAGTAACCGCCACTTTAGCAATCGCTTCAGCACTATTATCATAACTAATAAAACTCATTTTTTGGTCACCAACCGGATAAATTAAAGCTTTACGCTCTATTAATTCTGGTAAATAGGGAATTAATGGATCGGTATAAAGTGAATTTTTCAGTACCGCGTATTTAATTCCAGCCGCTGCCAATCGTCTAGGCGCATAACCGTAATATCCTGACATCGTAAATGGATTGTTTTCTTGATCAGCGTAAAAACTCACAAAAATCATTTCTGTCATGTTAGCAGCTTGCATCGCAGCTAACACGTTTTCTAATTCCTGTACTCGTTGCACAATGTTATAAGTTTTGCTGGGAATATAGACTAAAACATCTGCTTTAGAAAATACCGGTACCATCGTTTGCGGATTTAGGTAGTCAATTGCTTGAACATTAATTTCTGATTGAACTAGGTATTTCGCTTTATTGAGACTGTGTACTGCCGCTGTTATATCGCCAGCAACAGTAAAGTTTAGTAAATCAGCAACTACCCGTTTACCTAAATTGCCAGTTGCTCCGGTAACTATATATTTAGTCATTTAAATTTCCTCTTTCTTTTAAGGCTTGCTTAGTCATAATGCTGTCAATTATATTCGCTAAAGTAATAGATTGTAATTTCTGTTGAGCAGCTAACTGAGCTTCATCATAATACTGCGCTAAAACCTGTTGAATATTTCCCCCCACAATACAATTAGGATTAGTTTGGTGATCAATATTAAATAGTTCCGTATGACCTTCAATTGCAAAATAAATATCTAACAGTGTAATTTGATCAGTTTCTTTGGTTAGACTGGGGGCTGGAGTGCCAGAGATAGTTTGAATTAACCCAGCGGCCTTTAATTTACTCATTAACCGACGAACTACTACTGGTGATGTCATAATACTAGCCGCAATTTCTTCACTGGAAAGCTTAGTATTTTGATATATTTTTAGATACGCTAAGATATGGATAGCATCACTAAAACGTGTAGATAACTTCATAGTACCTCCATTTTATTGTAACAACATAAGTTACAGCTATAATAACTTTTTACCAACAATTTGTCAATTTCTATTTTTGGACACAAAAAAAAGGACCTCTATTTATAGAGATCCTTTTTATCAATTAGCGTGGCAACGTCCTACCCTCGCAGGGGGCGATCCCC
>NZ_JAPQEZ010000006.1 GCF_026798195.1 Lentilactobacillus senioris | reverse complement strand
TTTTAGTCATAAAAATACCCCTAAAGTTAAAGTATTTTTACTTTAACTTTAGGGGTATGGCACACTATTTACCCGGTGCTTTTTATTTTAGTAGATAAAAACTTCGTCATCTTCTCTATGAAATGGATCATCTTTGTTTATGTGATCATAGAATAAAGTTCCATGTAAGTGATCGATCTCATGCTGGCAGACGATAGCAGGATAATTTTTAAGTCGAATTTTTTGTTCGACACCATCAACATCTTGATATTTCAAAGTGATTCTAGCTGCTCGAGGAACATATCCTGGAATTTCTTTATCTACTGATAAGCAACCTTCACCTTCGGTTAATGCACCACGTTGTACGGAATTAGAAACAATTACGGGATTGATGATTACATCTTTGAAAACTGGTTTTTCGTTTTCGTCTTCTGCTGGGACCAATACTGAAGCCATCATTTTGGATACTCCAACTTGCGGAGCAGCTAATCCTACGCCAGCTCTTAGTTGGTACTTTTCGCATAGTTCTGGGTTTTGACTAACTTCTAAGTATTCCATTAGATCAGCAGCTAATTTTTTATCTTCTTCCGAGAGAGGAAACGATACATTTTGAGCCTGTTGGCGTAGCACTGGATCGCCGTCTCGGACAATATCTTTCATTAAAAACAAGATTTGGTTCCTCCATTAATTAATTTAGTATAGTTACTTCTATTCTACAGTATATTTAAAAAAAAGACTAACCATGGTAAATTTTCTTGCGAAAAGTGAAGTTCATGAATTCACAATATTAATTTTATGAAAGCGGAAACATTTGCTATGGTAGGGGTTTACCGAATATTTAATAAATTGTTCATTTCACAATAATGAAAGGGCTTGCAAACGTTCTGAAAAGATGCTAAATTATTGTTGTGGTTAAGAAGTGATGCACAGAGCATTACTTAAATTTGCTTAAAGGAAAGGAAAGTGTTTTTTATGGCAGCAAAGAGTAAGCAGATTGTTGATTTCGACAAAATTAAATCAACAATGAGCGATCCATATAACAAACCTGTTCAAATCGTTAACGAAAAGGGCGAAATTGTAAACAAAGAGTTGTTTGATCAATTTAGCGATGACCAATTAGTTGATTTCATGGAAAAAATGGTTTGGGAACGTACCTTGCATGAACAAACAATGAGTTTCTCTCGTCAAGGTCGTCTCGGATTTTATGCTCCTACCTTTGGTGAAGAAGCAAGTGAAATGGGTATTGCTTCAGCAATGCAGAAACAAGATTTCATTTTCCCTGCATATCGTGATCTTCCTCAACTTATTCAACATGGTATGACTGTAGAACAAGGATTCCTTTGGTCAAAAGGTCATGTCAATGGAAATATGTATGCTGAAGGCGTACGTGCAATGTTCCCACAAATCATCATTGGAGCCCAATATGTAGAAGCCGCTGGTGCTGCATTAGGTATCAAGAAGAACGGTGAAAAAGATGCCGTTGCATATTCATTTACTGGTGATGGTGGTACTTCACAGGGTGACTTCTATGAAGGTGTGAACTTCGCTAGTGCTTTCCAAGCACCTGCCGTATTCTTTGTTCAAAACAATGGCTTTGCCATTTCTGTTCCTCGCTACAAGCAAACTGCTGCTGAAACTTTGGCACAAAAAGCTGTTGCCATGGGTGTTCCTTCCGTCCAAGTTGATGGTATGGATATTTTAGCTACTTACTTAGTTGCTAAGGCTGCTCGTGAATATTCAGCAAATGGAAACGGACCAACATTAATTGAAACATTAACTTACCGTTTTGGTGCTCATAGTTCAGCTGGTGATGATCCTAGTCGTTACCGTACAAAAGAAGAAGAAAAACCTTGGTTCGATCGTGACCCATTAATTCGAATGAGAAAGATTTTAGGCGATAAGGGTCTTTGGTCACAAGAAAAAGAAGATAAATTAGTAGATCAATACAAGAGTGAATTCAAGGAAGCTATGAAGAAAGCCGAAGCTGCACCTAAGCAAAAAGTTTCTGATTTCTTGAAGGACACATTTGAAGTACCAACCCCTAATGTGGCTCGCGATATTAAAAAATTCGAAGCAAAGGAGTCTAAGTAATCATGGCTAAGATGACTTATATTAAAGCAATTACTGATGGATTGGACCAAGTATTACAAGATGATCCTAAGACATTAATCTTTGGTGAAGATGTTGGTAAAAACGGTGGTGTTTTCCGAACAACTGAAGGTTTGCAGGACAAATATGGTGAAGACCGAGTATTTGATACTCCTTTAGCTGAATCTGGTATTTTAGGTTTGTCAATCGGGTTAGCTCTTACCGGTTGGCGTCCAATTCCAGAAATTCAATTTATGGGATTCACATTTGAAGCTGTAGATTCAATTGCCGGACAAATGTCACGTAACCGTTTCCGCTTTGGTGGTACTGTTTCAATGCCTGTTACTATTCGGACTCCATTTGGTGGTGGTACCCATACTGCTGAAATGCATTCTGACTCTTTGGAAAGTTTCTTCACTGATATTCCAGGTTTACGTGTAGTTACTCCAAGTAATCCATATGATGCTAAAGGATTAATTATTTCTGCTGTTGAAAATAATGATCCGGTTATGTTCATGGAAAACTTGAAATTATATCGTTCAATGAAGGATGAAATTCCAGAAGGTCATTACACTGTTCCGCTTGATAAAGCTAAGGTAGTTCGCGAAGGTTCAGATATTACACTTGTTGCTTACAGTGCTGAAGTTAACGAATCATTAAAAGCCGCTGAAAAACTTGCTGAAGACAATATTTCTGCTGAAGTTATTGATTTGCGTTCACTTTCACCAATTGATACTGACACAATTTTTGCTTCTATTGAAAAGACCCACAAAGTGGTTGTTGTTCAAGAAGCTCAAAAGATGGCAGGTGTGGGTGCAGTAGTTGCTTCTGAAATTGCTGAAAACAAGATTATGTCATTAGATGCACCAATTGGTCGAGTTGCTGCTCCAGATAGCGTTTATCCATTTGCAATGGCTGAAAATGACTGGTTGCCAAATGCTAACGATATCGAAGAAAAAGCACGTGAAATCTTAAATTATTAAGTTTAATAAATAGTAACTTTGGAAAGGAAGTAAAAGTAATGGCTTTTAACTTTAAACTCCCAGAACTTGGGGAAGGAATGGCCGAAGGTGAAGTAGCTTCATGGCTAGTAAAGCCAGGAGATGCTGTTAAAGAAGACGACATCTTGGTTGAAATTCAAAACGATAAATCAGTTTCTGAATTACCTTCACCAGTTGACGGTACAATTAAAGAAATTAGAAAACAAGAAGGGGAAACTGCTGAAATTGGTGACGTTTTAGTTGTAATTGATGACGGATCAGCTGATAATCCTGAAGATGATGCAGCCCCTGCAGAATCAAAAGAAGCTGCTGCACCAGCAGAAGCTCCTAAAGAAGAAACAGCTGCTCCAGCAACTAGCAGTGCTATTCCAGCTGCTTCAGATCCTAATAAATTAGTTCTAGCAATGCCATCTGTACGCCAATACGCTCGTGACAAAGGTGTTGATATCACTGTGGTTCCAGCTACTGGTAATCATGGTCAAGTAACTAAGAGCGATGTTGATAACTTTGATGGTTCTGCAGCCCCAGCTCCAGCTGCTAATTCAGCAACTGCTTCTGCTGCAACTCCAGCTGCTAAAGCTAGTGGACAGGCAATTAAACCTTACACATCTGCTCAAGCTGACATGGAAACTAGAGAACCAATGTCACCAGTTAGAAAAGTTATTGCTAATGCAATGCGGACATCTAAAGATGTTTCTCCACACGTTACTTCATTCCAAGATGTTGAAGTTACAGCATTAATGGCTAACCGGAAGAAGTACAAAGCAGTTGCTGCTGAAGAAGATATTCATCTTACTTTCTTACCATATGTTGTTAAGGCTTTAGTAGCAGTTCTTAAAAAGTACCCAGAATTCAATGCTTCTATTGATGATAGTACTCAAGAAATTGTTTACAAACACTACTACAACATTGGTATTGCAACTGATACTGATCATGGTCTTTACGTTCCAAACATTAAGAATGCAGATTCTAAAGGTATGTTTGAAATTGCTAAAGAAATCACTGAAAATAGTCAAGCAGCATACGATAACAAGCTAAGCGCAGCTCAAATGAGCGGTGGTTCAATTACTATCAGTAATGTTGGCTCAATTGGTGGTGGCTGGTTTACCCCAGTTATTAACCAACCTGAAGTTGCTATTTTAGGTGTTGGTAAGATTGCAAAAGAACCGTTTGTTGATGAAGATGGTGAAATTAAAGTGGGTAACATGCTTAAGTTATCACTTAGTTACGATCACAGATTGATTGATGGAGCTTTGGCTCAACGTGCATTAAACTTGATGACCAAATTACTTCACGATCCAGAAATGTTAATGATGGAAGGATGATTTTCAAATGGCTGAAGCTGAAAAAAAAGAAACAGTGATTATCGGAGCAGGTCCTGGTGGGTACGTTGCTGCCATCAGAGCTTCAGAACTGGGACAAAAAGTAACGGTTATTGAAAAGTCAGATACAGTTGGTGGCGTATGTTTGAATGTTGGCTGTGTGCCTTCAAAAGCTTTAATTGCTGCTGGACATCGTCTTCAAGAAGCCAACGATGGTTCTACTTGGGGTATTGCTACTCAACCTGCAACTATTGACTTTGCTAAAACTCAAGATTGGAAGCAACATAAAGTTGTTGACCGAATGACTAATGGTGTCAACATGTTGCTCAAGAAGCACAATGTTGAAGTCATTAACGGTGAAGCTGTCTTAGATAGTGATACTCAACTTCGAGTTATGCCTACAGGACCACAACAATTTATGACCGCCAATAATGGTCAAGTTATCGAATTCGATAATCTAATCATAGCTAGCGGCTCACGGCCAATTGAAATTCCTGGATTTAGTTTTAAAGACCGCGTTGTTGATTCAACCGGTGGGTTAAATCTTCCTGAAATTCCAAAAGAATTTGTTGTTATCGGTGGCGGTTATATTGGGACTGAATTAGCGGGAGCATATGCTAACTTAGGTTCTCACGTAACTATTATTGAAGGTACAGATTCTATCCTAGCCGGATTCGACAAGGATATGGTTGCAGTTGTTCTTAAACAATTGAAGAAGAAAGGGGTAACTGTAATTACCTCTGCCAAAGCTAAAACTTCATCACAAGATGCTAACAGTGTTACCGTTACTTATGAAGTTGATGGTAAGGAAGAAAATGTTAAAGCAGATTACTGCATGGTAACTGTTGGTCGGAAGCCAAATACTGACGATTTAGGCTTAGAATATACAAAAGTAGAATTAACTGATCGTGGGTTGGTTAAGACTGACGAACAAGGTCGGACTGCTTCTGAACATATCTTTGCAATTGGTGATATCGCTTCTGGCCCTGCTCTTGCTCATAAAGCGTTCTTCCAAGGTAAAGTAGCCGCTGGTGCTATCTCCGGTGAAAAGACAGCTAACGATTATATTGGTGTACCAGCAGTTTGTTTCTCAGACCCTGAATTAGCTTCAGTTGGTCTAACAGAATCACAAGCCAAAGAACAAGGTTTAGAAGTAGCTACTGCTAAGTTCCCATTTGCTGGGAATGCACGGGCCGTTTCTTTGGACGAAGCCGAAGGATTTGTTCGTTTAATTTATACTAAAGATGACAAGACGATTCTTGGTGGAGAAGTTGCTGGACCTGGCGCTAGTGATTTAATTGCTGAATTGAGTTTAGCAGTTAATGGTCGCATGAATGTTGAAGATATTGCTTTAACTATTCATCCACATCCAACATTGAGTGAACCAATTCAAGAAGCAGCTGATATTGCTTTAGGATTCCCAACTCATATTTAATAAATAAAAAAGGCGATTATTCGCCTTTTTTTGTTTGTTAGAATAAAATTAGTTATACTTAATAAGGTAGAGAAATAAAATGAATGGAAGTTTATAATGCAAAATAATTATTCTTATCCTTTAATGGAAGACTGGAATCAATCTGAATTGATAACAGTAATTAATTTTTACCAATTAGTGGAACAGGCTTATGAAAATAATCAAGGAGTGGCACGAAATGAATTTTTAAATGCTTATCGAAATTTCACTAATATTGTTCCTAGTAAAATGGAACAAAAACAATTGGAGAAAGAATTTAAAACTGTTTCAACTTATGATATTTACCAAGTGTTTAAGATGGCTAAAAATTCTGCAGCTAAGTATATTAAAATGTGAGGCCCTATATGCAAGATTTTAAGTACGTGCAAATAGATAATCAGGTTTGTCAGTGGTTACAAGAGGCCAGAGAAATTGTTCTTAATGAACTTAATTCTCAATTAACGGTCGAAACCAAAAGTGGTCGTAAAGATTTAGTAACTAATGTAGATAAACAAGTGGAACAATTTTTAACGAATAAAATTAAAACTCAGTATCCAGAAAGCCACATTTTGGGAGAAGAAGGCTTCGGCGATAAGGTAGATGAAACGACTAAGGGCATTATTTGGATAGTGGATCCAATTGATGGCACTATGAATTTTGTTAAACAGCGGAACAATTTTGCCATTATGATTGGAGTTTATAAAGATCAAAAACCGATTTTAGGATATATCTTAAACGTAGTTACTGGAGAATTATTACATGGAGGACCATTAACCGGAATTCACTTAAATCAAACTAAAATTACAGAGATTGCAGATCAAGGTTTGGCAGATGGATTAATTGGGTTAAGTGGACCTTTATTAGTTCATAATGAATATAATATGCAAGAAATTGGTGATAGAGCTTTAGGAATGCGGATATATGGCAGTGCCGGATTAGAAATTATGGCGGTTATAAAAGGAGAATTAATCGGTTATATTTCTTATTTGCGTCCTTGGGATTTTGGCGCTGGAAAAATCTTAGCAGAATGCTGTGGTTTGTCATTTACAATGGTTGACGGCCAGCCGTTAAATATGCTATCATCAGGCGTAGTGCTGATAGCAACGAAAAGAGCGCATAGCGACATTCTTACAATAGTAAGTCAATAGTCATACTGTGACGGTTGTCACAGTTTTTTTATTGGTTAAGCTATCTAAAATTAGTCCATTTAGGAGGAAGTAAGTAACTTGAAAACTAGAGATGACATTCGTAACATTGCCATTATTGCCCATGTCGATCATGGTAAGACCACATTAGTTAACGAATTATTAAAACAATCAGATACTTTAGATGAACACGTTCAAATCGAAGATCGTGCCATGGATACTAACGCCATTGAAAAGGAACGTGGGATCACGATTCTTTCCAAGAACACTGCTGTTCGTTACGGTGATCGCCAAATCAATATCCTGGATACCCCAGGGCATGCCGATTTCGGTGGTGAAGTAGAACGAATTATGCGAATGGTTGATGGTGTTTTATTGGTTGTTGATGCCTTTGAAGGTACCATGCCACAAACTCGTTTTGTTCTTAAAAAAGCTTTAGAACAACATTTAACTCCAATCGTAGTAATTAATAAGGTTGACCGCCCAGGTGCTCGTCCTGCAGAAGTAGTTGATGAAGTGCTTGATTTATTTATTGAATTAGGTGCCGATGAAAGTCAATTGGACTTCCCAGTTGTCTATGCATCTGCTATGAACGGAACTTCAAGTTATGATCCTGAACTTGATACTCAAGAACATACTATGAAGCCAATCTTTGATACTATTGTGAAAACAATTCCAGCACCAATTGATAACTCTGACGAACCATTGCAATTCCAAGTTGCTTTGTTGGATTACAACGATTTCGTTGGCCGAATTGGTATTGGTCGAGTATTCCGTGGAACTATCAAGGTAGGGGATACTGTTTCTGTTCTTAAATTGGATGGATCAAAGAAAAACTTCCGAGTTACTAAATTAATGGGATTCTTCGGTCTTAAACGTGAAGATATTGAAGAAGCTAAAGCTGGTGACTTAATTGCTGTTTCTGGGATGGAAGAAATCAGTGTTGGGGAAACAGTTACTGATGCTCAACATCCAGAACCACTTCCAGTTCTTCGAATTGATGAACCTACTTTGCAAATGACATTTGCAACTAACACTTCACCATTTGCAGGTCAAGATGGTAAGTTTGTTACTTCTCGTCAACTTGAAGATCGTCTTAAGCGGGAATTGCACACCGACGTTTCTTTGCGGGTTGAAGATACTGATGATCCAGGTGCCTGGACTGTTTCAGGACGTGGGGAACTTCATTTATCAATTTTGATTGAAACTTTACGTCGTGAAGGCTTTGAATTACAAGCTTCTCGTCCAGAAGTTATCTATCGTGATGTTGATGGAGTTAACAGCGAACCATTTGAATCAGTTCAAATCGATACTCCAGATGAATATACTGGTTCAATTATTGATACCTTGTCACAACGTAAAGCAGAAATGCAAAACATGGAAAGTGTTGGTAACGGCCAAACTCGTTTGACCTTCTTGGCACCTTCTCGTGGTTTGATTGGTTATTCTACTGAATTCCTTTCAATTACTCGTGGTTATGGTATTATGAACCATACCTTTGAAAAATACATGCCAGTTATTAAAAACTGGAACCCTGGTCGTCAAAAGGGTACATTAGTATCTATGAATGCTGGTAAGGCTACTACTTACGCAATGATGGGTATTGAAAGTCGTGGTACTTTGATGATCGATCCAGGTACAGAAGTGTATGAAGGAATGATCGTTGGTGAAAACAGTCGTGAAAATGATATTACTGTTAACATCACTAAAGGTAAGAACTTGACCAACGTCCGGGCTGCTGGTTCAGATGATATGGCTAAGATCAAAACTCCAGATCACTTAACTCTGGAAGAATCACTTGAATTCCTTAATGAAGATGAATTGTGTGAAGTTACTCCTCACTTTGTGCGTCTTCGTAAGAAAACATTAAATACTAGCGCTCGTGAAAAAGAAGCTAAGAAACGTAAGCGTAACTAATTAAACGTTGAAAAGCGAAGAACTGTATAAGTTCTTCGCTTTTTTATTGGCAAAAAATGCGAAATTGCTATGATATAATAGAGGTGTTTTTGTTTGAAGTCTTAACTTGGAGAGTAAGAAAATGAAACGTTTAAAGAAATTGGACTATTTTATCGTAATTCCATATTTAATTATGTCGATTATTGGAATCATTATGGTTTATTCGGCAAGTGCTAATATCGGAACTCAAAATGGTGGTAGCCCTACAAGTTATTTGATTAAACAGTCAATTTTTGTGGGTTTAAGCTTAATCATCGTTAGCTTTATGATGTTTTTTAACCTAAATAAGTTAAGAAATCAAAAGCTTTTACAGTGGATTGAGATCGCTTTTTACATAGGATTAATCTACTTATTGATGTTTGGGCAGTCGATTAATGGAGCCTCTGGCTGGATTAATTTAGGACCTGTTAATTTACAACCTGCTGAATTTTTAAAATTCTTTTTGATTATTCGAATAGCCAACTTTGTTGATCTTAAAAAAGATGAATTGATGAATCCAAACGATTCATGGTGGTTAACCATGCGTCCCACATTGATTCGAACCGGACTCTTGTTACTCTTAGTTTTAGTTCAACCGGATTCTGGTGGTTTTGCTATTAATTTCATGATTGTAGCCATTATGTTATTGGCCAGTGGTATTCCCTGGCGTCGTTCCGTTACTATTTTGGGAGGCTTTATTTTAGCAATCATTTTATCATTAATGTTTGTAATCGAACCTCTTTCAAAAATGGATTTTGCTAAATCTTCTTACAGGATTCAACGATTTGTTGCCTTCTTAGATCCATTTGGCCATGCAACTGGGACGGGTCAGCAATTGGTTAATTCTTACTACGCGATTAGTAATGGGGGCTTGTTTGGTGTAGGACTGGGCAATAGTATCCAAAAAACTGGCTACTTACCCGAACCTAATACTGACTTTATCATGGCTATTTTGAGTGAAGAATTAGGGGTATTAACGGTTATTATGATTTTGTTTTTACTAATGGTAATTGTTTGTCGATGTGTGTTGTTGGGAATTCGCAGTAATGATACTTTCCAAAGTTTGGTATGTTACGGAGTAGCTACCTATTTAACAGTTCAATCACTTTTTAATATTGGTGGGGTGATTGGAGCACTTCCGATTACTGGGGTTACTTTCCCGTTCATCAGTTATGGAGGATCTAGTATCTTAACCTTATCATTGTGTATTGGAGTTATTTTAAATATAAGTGATAAACAACGTCAAGAACGCCAACGAGTAATTAAGGAGTAACTAATAATGGATAATACAAAAAGATGTGGGTTAGTAGTGTATGTCCATACACCTAGGCATTTAAAGGAATTACGGAAGTATGGCACCATTTATTATTTTTCTCGCAAGATGCGGTATGTGGTGATGTACGTTGATAAAGAAAATAAAGCACAGATTGCTGAAGAAATTGGTGAGTTGGGATTTGTTAAACAGGTAATTGATTCTCATATGTCTGAATTGAGAGAACAATTAATCTCACGATCCACCACTAATTCGATTGAATTTGATAAACGAGATGATGAGGAAGAACCATGAGAATTGTATCCGGAAAATTTGGTGGCATTCGCTTAGAAGGAGTGAAGGGGGATAAAACCCGACCTACCACCGATAAAGTTAAAGAATCACTGTTTAGTATGCTAGGAGCTTATTTCGATGGTGGTAACTTTTTAGACCTTTATGCTGGCTCTGGGGCAGTTGGCTTGGAAGCTATCTCACGAGGGATGGATACTGCTGTCCTAGTTGATCGTCAGTATCAGGCTATCAAGACAATCAAAGATAATGTAACTAAGTTGCATGCAGAAGAGCAGGTTCGAGTGATTAAGGGGACTGCTGAAAAAGTTTTGATTGACTTATCATCAGAAGGGCAACGGTTTGACATGGTATTTTTAGATCCGCCATATAAGTTACAAAAAATGGTGACGGTAATGGAACAGATGCAGCGGTTAAATTTATTAGCAGAGGGAGCCATTGTGATTTGTGAAACCGACAATGAAACTGAATTACCTGATCAATTTGCTAGTTTTACGAAAACTAAGCAAAAAGAATATGGATTAACTCGATTGAATTTTTATCGATTTGAGGTGGAATAATGAAAAATGCAGTTTATGCAGGTAGCTTTGATCCCATAACTTTGGGGCACATAGAAGTTATAGAAAAAACTCATAATTTATTTGATCATTTATATGTAGTTATTGCTCAAAACACTCAAAAAAAAGGCTTATTTACAGTTACTGAACGTCAACAGCAAATTGCTACTGCAGTGAATCAGTTTGAGAATGTTTCGGTAGTAGTCTCTGATCATTTAACTGTGCAAACTGCTCAGGAATTGCAAGCTCAGTATTTGGTACGAGGAGTTCGAGGAACTATTGATTTGGAGAGTGAAATGGCCATTGCTGAATTAAATAGCAATCTAGATAGTGACATTCAAACTATTTTTATTCCAGCTAGTGCTAAAACTAGAGCAGTTTCTTCTAGTATGATTAAAGAAATTGCAAGTTTTGGTGGTGACGTAACTAATTTTGTTCCTCAAAATGTGGCTGATGATTTTAAACGAAAATTTGAGGAGCAGAAATAAATGAAACGTAAATGGCCTAAACCCGTTTTTTGGTGGCTAATTGGTGTTGTGTTATTAACGGTATTTTTGTTTTGGCCGCTTCCTAAATATATTGAAGGGCCGGGAGAGGCTTCTGCAATTAATAGCTTTGTCCGCATCAAGGATCATCCCGATAAACAAAAGGGTTCCTTTATGCTGACATCTGTTGGAATTGCTCAGGCACGACCGTTAACCTATTTGTGGGCTAAAATAGTGCCGTATTATACTATCGAAGATGCTAATGACGTTACTAGCGGCCAAAATATGGTGCAATACGAACAAGTGCAAAAATTCTATATGCAAAGTTCAATTAATGAGGCTATCTTTACTGCTTATAAGGCTGCTCATCAAAACGTCGAGCGAAAGTATAATGGTATTTATGTATTAGACGTTCAAAAAAATTCTAAGTTTAAAAATGAATTGGCCGTCGGTGATGTAGTTACCGCTATTGATGGTCATCACTTTAAGAATTCTAACGGTTTTGTAAATTACATTAAAGGCAAAAAAGCAGGAAACAAGGTTACAATTTCTTACGAACGAAATGGAGTTCACAAAACAGCTAGTGAACCCTTGATCAAAATTAACAAACAGAGAGCTGGTATTGGTATTATTTTAACGGACAATATGACAATCCACACTGACATCCCTGTTAAAGTTAATCCGGGAGATGTGGGTGGTCCATCTGGTGGAACTATGTTTGCATTGCAAATTTATGGCCAACTGACTAATCAAGATCTGCGTCACGGCCAAAAAATTGCCGGCACAGGGACTATCGATGCTGAAGAAAATGTTGGTGAAATTGGTGGCATTGATAAAAAAATTATTGCGGCTAAACGTAGTAGGGCTAAAGTCTTCTTAGCGCCTTACATTAAACCCACTAAGGCGGTTTTGAAAGCTGAACCTGATCATTTAACTAATTATCAGCTTGCTAAAAAAACAGCTAAAAAATATGCTCCTAATATGAAAGTAGTTCCCATTAGCACTTTCGAACAGGCAATTTCATATCTAAAAAACCAAAAGGATTAATTTAATTAATCCTTTTTTTCGTACTTAAATTTAAGAAAGGAGCTGAGTAAGGTGGAACGAATCAAAGACTTTATTGATGAACATTTATATCATATTTTACTTACTATGTTAGGAATAATTGGATTATTAATTGGTGGGTTGGCAGTTACTAATAATCAACCACATGATATTAGAGAAACAGTGTCCCGACCAACCGCTGCTAAGATAAGCTCGGAAAAAGCGAGTTACTCTGCTAAAAGTAACAATGTAAACAGGCCCGAAACTAAAGAATCCGAGCAATTATATGTAGATATTAAAGGAGCGGTAAAAAGACCAGGTGTTTATCAGGTAACTCAGGAGATGCGGACTCAAGAAGCGATTAATTTAGCCGGAGGATTTACCAAATCGGCCGATAAAAAACAAATTAATTTAGCGGGTAAATTGGCAGACCAACAGGTAGTTTACGTACCGTTACGTGGTGAAATTAAAGGTAATTCTTTAGAGCAGGGGATTACCCCTCAAACACCGCAAGTTACTGGCAAAAGCGCTAATGGTAGTAATGAGTCTACAAGTAGTTCAGCTAGCTCTATAAATGCTGATTCCAATAGTGAGCAAATTAACCTTAATACGGCAGACAAAACTAAATTACAAGAATTAACGGGTATTGGAGAAAAGAAGGCAGAACAAATTATTGCTTATCGAGAATCTACCGGTCAATTTAAACAAATTGAAGATTTAAAAAATGTATCTGGATTTGGTGATAAAACGTTTGAAAATCTGAAGGATTATATCTGTGTCTGATAAGTTAAGCAAATATGCACCTTCTGGTGATTGGATCTATGTTTCTAATATTATGTTTTTTCCGGCATTATTTTTACTTGCTACTAGCGTATTATTGTATGGCAACTGGAAATTAGGAACCGTATTAATTTCGGTAATCCTTATTAGAACTTTCAGGTTAAAAACTAATTGGGTCTGGATTGTTATCTTACTGGTATTAATGGGTTACTTATTGGCGGTGAGGAATAATAATCAACAATTGGAAGTTCAAAAACAAATAATAGGTAATTATGAGGGAAACCTAACCATTTATCCTGATGCATACCAGGTTAAGGGAAATTTATTGACGGGTAAAGCACAGGTTGGCAAGGGAATTAAACAACAAACTGTAACTATGTTGGCTACTATCGCTAAACCTGAGGAACAACAATGGTTGCTCGCTCAAACTAAACCAGTACAGTTAAAAGTTGCGGGAGTTATTGAACCGATTAAAAAACCAACTAATTTTAATCAATTTAATCCTCAGTTATTTTATAAAGTTCAAAATATTTCTAATCAATTAATGGTGGGCCGAATAATTAAATTTAAAAATATTAATCGGCTAAGTTGGAGTGCTAAAATTCATGTCCTTAGATCTCGATTTAATCATTACTGCCAACAATTACCCACGTATCTAAAAATTTATGCGTTGGGATTAATTAGCGGCTATCGAGAAGCTGATTTTTATGAATTAACTCCGGGGGTAAGTCAGTTAGGATTATTACACATATTTAGTATTTCTGGGATGCACGTAGCTTATTTATTAACGTTATTAGACTACAGCTTAAAATGGTTACCAGATAAATTAAAATTAATGTTAGAAGTCATTATTTTGATTATTTATTTTGTCTTTGCTGGGGCAGCGGTTGGCTTATTAAGAGCAGTTTTAAGTGCTGAAATTAAGACGGGATGTCGTTTATTTAACTATCAGATTAGTCCGTTAGATATTTGGAGTATTACTTTAATGATTAATTTGATTTTGTTCCCGGCGGCATTCTTTTTATTAGCTTGCCAATTTAGCTATGCGTTATCTTTTGGACTTATTTTATTACGAGATAAGGGGACAATTGCCAAAACTGTATGGTTGAATTTATTGAGTTTACCAATTATTTTGGAAAATATTTTTGAATGGCATGTTTTATCATTATTAGTTAATATTTTGATTCTTCCCATTTTTAGTATGTTCATCATGCCATTAGTCTTGTTAGGAGTAGGACTTAGCTTTCTTCGGCTACCTGGCTTAGTGACGATTAATTTTGTGATTGGTGAATTTAATAATAGTTTGAATTTTATTAGTCAATTACCAGGGATGATAACGTTTGGTAAACCAGGCTTAATTAATTCTTTGATATTGTTTTCTTTAACGGTTGCGCTTATCATTAAGAAACGAGCTAAATTTGGAACGATACTGCTGATTTTCTTTTATGGGGTTTGTTTTATCCGCATCCATTATCCCATTACTGGAGAGGTAACGATGTTTGACGTGGGCCAAGGAGATAGTTTTTTGGTGAGAACCCCACGAAACAAATCAGTTAATATTATAGACACGGGTGGCAAATTAACCTTTGAGACTCAAAAATGGCAACAACGAACGCCAAGTTATCAGGCGGAACGGACAGCTATTAACTATTTAAAAAGTATTGGTATTCAAACGATTGATAATGTTTGGATTAGTCATCAAGATGCAGATCACTGTGGAGATTTACCAGCTTATCTGCAAAAATTACACGTGAATAACCTTATGGTACCAGCAGGAATGGAAGCTAATCCAAAATTTCTGCGGCGCTTAAAGGCAGGTCAATTTACTCACTTAATTCCCATAACTAATCAAATGACTAATTATCCGGGACCTTTTGAATGTTTTCATCCCTTTACTGCGGGTGAAGGTAAAAATGAAGATTCACTAGTTTTAGGGGGAACATTCGGACGGCAAAAGTGGCTATTTACTGGCGATTTAGATCGTTCAAATGAATTACAGTTGTTAAACAGGTACCCGCAACTGAAGGTTGATATTTTAAAAGTGGGACATCACGGTAGTAAAACAGCCAGTGACCCGCAGTTTATTAAACAATTAAATCCTAAAGTTGCCTGGATTTCAGCTGGTAAACGTAACCGGTATAATCACCCTAATCGAGAAACTTTGACTACTTTAGCTAAAAACAATGTTGAAGTTATGAATACTCAACAAAATGGAATGATCCAATACAGTTATAAGCCTAATCAAGTTGGCACTATTAAGCGGGATGTTAAGCAAAGAAGGGATGTCACACATGGACTACTTAACTTTTAAAAAACAATTTAATCCGAGTGAACCAGCCGGAGTTTACCTGATTCAAGGAGACCAGGACTATTTAACGGATCAAATCAAACAACAGTTCATTCAATTGATACCGGAAGAAGAACAAGAAATGAATGTTGGAATTTATGATATGGAAGAAGAACCAGTTGGTAATGCCATTGGTGATGCTAAATCTATTCCGTTTTTTGGCGAACGACGGTTAGTAATTATTAAACGTCCCTTTTTTTTAACGGGAGCTAAAACAAAGTCCAAAGTAGATCACAATTTAGACGATTTAATCGAATATTTAAAGCACCCTGAACCCAGTACCATTTTGGTAATTTTTGCCCCTTATGAAAAATTAGATTCTAGAAAAAAAGTTACTAAGGCTATTAAAACGGCGGCTGAAGTAATAGAAATTAATCAAAGTTCAGAACAACAGGTAAAGCGGTTAGTAACCGAAATTGTAACTGAAAATGGCTATCAAATTTCTTCATCGGTGGTAGAGGCTATTGTCCAGCGAACCAGTGCAAATCTAACTTTGATTATGAATGGTCTGGAAAAACTATTTTTATACTATCAAGACACCAAAGTGATAGAAGCGGATGTAGTTGCTGATTTGGTAGGGCAATCTATGGAACAAAACGTATTTGACTTAGTCCAATTAGTTCTGACTAAAAAAACTACTAAGGCTATTGAGCTATATCACTCCTTAGTGGTTGAAGGAGAAGAGCCGTTAAGAATTAATGCGGTATTGGTGCAGCAGTTTAGGTTGTTATTGCAAGTGATGATTTTGAAAAAACATGGTTATTCTCAAGGGAGTCTGGCTACTAGCTTAAAAGTACATCCTTACCGAATTAAATTAGCCTTGCAAGTAGGAAATAAATTTAGCTATCCAGATTTAAGGCGGGGGTATTTAGGGCTAATTGACCTAGAAACTGCCTTAAAATCAACTGCTCAAGATCCAGAATTTTTATTTGAATTATTTTTACTTAAATTTGCTGATGTTAAAACTAACGCATAAAAAAGAGCCTACTTTGAAAAAATTTCAAAGCAGGCTTTTTGAGAAAATAAAAAAACAGTCGTTAGGGCAGCTAACAACTGTTGGTTTAATTATTTAGCTAACTTAGTTAAACGTGACTTGTCACGAGCTGCTTTGTTAGCTTTGATTAATCCTTTTGATTTAGCGTGATCAACGGCACTGATTGCTTTAGTGTAAAGTTCACTAGCATCACTGGCACCGGCTGCTTGAGCTTTTTCAAACTTCTTAACAGCAGTACGCATAGTGCTTAGTTGAGCTGCATTACGACGGTTAGCCTTTTCGTTGGTTTTAACACGTTCGATCGCTGATTTAATGATTGGCATATATTTCACCTCCGATACTTATGTATCTAAATACAAATTGAAATTCAACAAAGATTATTATACAGAACCTAGAGATTCAATGCAAGAAAAAACGGGAATCTAGCTGATTAGTTCTTGTCTTTTGATAATTTTTCGGCTATACTGAGTTTTGTGCTTCTAGCACAGACCATCACTTAGTTTGTCGGGATCACCGTTGCCGCTTACTCAGTGACTGGAAATAATAAATAAGGTGGTACTATCATGGCTCTTACACAAGCAAAGAAAAACGAAATTATCAAGCAATACGCTCGTCACGAAGGTGACACTGGTTCTGCTGAAGTTCAAATCGCAATTTTAACTGCTGATATTAACGAAATCAACGAACACATGCGTAACCATAAAAAAGATTTCCACTCACAACGTGGATTGATGAAGAAGATTGGTCACCGTCGTAATTTGTTGGCATACCTTCGTAAGGAAGATGTACAACGTTACCGTGAACTTATCAGAAGTTTAGGTCTTCGTCGTTAATATTAATTTTTTAAGGACTGACATTGTCAGTCCTTTTTCTTTTGCCAAAAAATGATGGAAATATTTCGAACCGGAATTAAATTATGGTACACTGTAAGAAGCTGAAACGAACGGAAAAAATAAAAACCAAATTTTTGAGGTGGAACATGAAAAACGATATTAAACTAATTACTCTTGGCGGGGTTCGTGAAAACGGCATGAATATGTACGTTGCCGGGATTAATGGTAATCTTTATATTTTAGATTGTGGGTTAAAATACCCAGAAAACGAATTACTAGGAATTGACGTAGTTATTCCGGACTTTACTTACTTAAAAGAACATGAAGACCAAATTGTAGGGGTCTTTTTAACCCATGGACATGCTGATGCGATTGGGGCATTGCCTTATTTCCTATCCGAATTTAACGTGCCAGTATTTGGTTCTGAAATGACGATTGAATTGGCTAAACTAAACGTTGAAGATAACCCCGAATCAGCTGGATTCGATGATTTTCACGTCATTAGTGATCAAAGTGAAATTGAATTTGAAGATGTAAACGTTACTTTCTTTAAGACTACGCATTTAATTCCTGGCTCCATGGGAATTGCTTTGCACACTACTGACGGAGCAGTTGTTTATACTGGGGACTTCAAGTTTGATCAAACGGCACTACCTACTTACCAAACTGATTATTCAGCTTTGACTAAACTGGGTAGTGAAGGAGTTTTGGTCTTATTAAGTGATTCTAGTAATGCTGAAAACCCAGCACCTAGCGTAACTGAACAAACTATTGGTGAATATATTTACGATACATTTAATTATCATCACAGCAGAATCATTGTTGCCAGTGTAGCTTCTAATATTATTAGAATGCAACAAGTCTTTGATGCAGCTGCCAGAACTAATCGTAGAGTTTATCTAGCAGGTCACGATTTAGAACGGATAGTAAGAACGTCAATCCGACTAAACGATTTGGTATTGCCTACTGAAGATCTGTTAATTGAATCTAAAAAAGAATTAAAGGACATGGATCCTGATAAAGTAGTTATCATTCAAACTGGTAAAATGGGTGAACCAATCAAGGCAATCCAACGAATGGCCAACAAAGAACAAAGTGATATTAATATTGAACCTAACGATTTAGTGTTCATTACAACTACTCCATCTACTGCAATGGAAACCACCGTTGCCAAAACTCGTGATATGGTTTACAGAGCAGGGGCAGAAGTCCGGATGATTGCTGATGAAATGAATTCTTCTGGAGATGCTAGTCAAAATGACTTGCAATTATTGATGAATTTATTAAAACCTAAGTTCTTGATTCCAGTTCAAGGTGAATACCGCTTATTGGATGCCCACTGTGCATTAGCTCGCCAAGTAGGAATGACGGCTGATCAAATTTACTTGCCCGCTAAGGGGGATGTAATTGCCATTAATCAAGACGATATGAACATTTCAGATAGTGTTTCTGCTTCTGATACCATGATTGATGGTATTGGAGTAGGAGATATCGGCAATATTGTCTTGCGAGATCGAAAAGTGTTATCAGAAGACGGAATCTTTGTAGCCGTGGTAACAATTGATCGAAAGAAAAAGAAAATTATTGCTAAACCTAAATTAACTTCTAGAGGTTTTGTTTACGTTAAGGCTAATAAAGACTTGATGCGGGAAGCTTCTGATATTATTGAAAAAACGGTTGCTGATAATTTAACTAACAAGGAATTTGACTGGAGCAACTTGAAACAGGATGTGCGAGAAAGCCTTAGTGACTATTTATATGAACAAACTAAGCGGCGACCAGTTATCTTGCCAGTGATTATGGAAGTTAACCAACACCATAAACGCACTAACAAGAAAAAAACTAAAAAAACTACTGATAAACCAGAAAATACTAAAAAACAAGAAAAATAATTAAGGCGACCCTTCGATAGTTGAAGGGTCGTTTTATAACTGTGAGGATAAATTAATGACGGGTAAATTACCAGAACGGTATTTTCAAGAATTAGAACAAATTCAAGCCAATATTAGTGAGCAACAAATTGAACTAGCAATTCCACGAGCTTTAAATTTATACGAAGAGTACCCAACCTTTGATGCTAATAAATTGCTAGTACACGCATTGTTGCTAAGTGATGAAGATGATTTAGCGCTAAGTTATTTAACGGATTTTGATCAGCAATATCGAAATAAGATTGAGTTGATTGATGATGTTTTAAATACATTATTAACACACCACGCGTTTGTCTTAGCATGGCAATTAAACCATAGATTAAACTTAGAAAAAAATAATTTTATTGAATCAGCAGAGCAAAATTATCAATTAAACAATGCTAAAAAAATTGCTGAACTAACTAGACAGGTGAGTTCAGTGGGAACGTTAGCGCTAGAGGAACAGTCTGTGATCTTAAAGCAAGCCAAGTATTTACCCCTTAGTAGTTATCGAATTGCAGTCCAATTAGTGTTACAGGATCCAGATGTTTGGCAACCAGTTAAAAGTGATATTTTGCAGACTCTTAAATTAGCTGGGGTAACGGATAAAATCGTAGTTACTGGGACATTTCAAGCCAAATTACCAGTTAATTTAGCTACGATTGATAATGAAATTCAGGGATCTAAATTTCAGCAAATTAAAGAAATTGTGTGGAAACAAATAGGGGCTATTGATCCTGTCCAGTGGCAAATAGCTGAAAAAGAATTGTTTTTACAAAGTGCGTATTTGTATCCTAATGCTGATCAAATCATTCAAAATCCAGATATTTGGGCTGATTTGTTGATTCAAAAGTTAAAAGGGGAGTCACCAATAGTTAATGATGAAGTTGCTCAACAACTTTTAGAAATTCAAAGGCAACTTGACCAAAAAATTCATGAAGATCTGGGATTTTAATAAATATTATTGGTAAAAATTAAATAATCTGTTTACAAACGATTTTACTTTGAATATAATGTTTAGGAGTTCTTCAATATCAGGCTTAATTTATTTGGTCTTTTGGAGAAGATGTAGTATAATTCTTAATAGAAATGCATCGAATAAATTTGGTGTAATTCTTGAAAACACAGGAGGTTTCATTAATGGCAAAAGAACATTATGAAAGAACAAAACCCCATGTAAACATTGGTACTATTGGCCATATTGATCATGGGAAAACTACTTTAACTGCTGCAATCACTAAAGTTTTGGCTTCTAAAGGTTTAGCTAAAGCTGAAGACTACGCTGATATCGATGCAGCCCCAGAAGAACGTGAACGTGGTATCACGATCAACACTGCCCACGTTGAATACGAAACTGAAAACCGTCACTACGCTCATATTGATGCCCCAGGACATGCTGATTACATCAAGAACATGATCACTGGTGCCGCTCAAATGGACGGTGCTATCTTGGTTGTTGCCGCAACTGATGGTCCTATGCCACAAACTCGTGAACATATCCTTCTTGCTCACCAAGTTGGTGTTGAATACATCGTTGTATTCTTGAACAAGACTGATTTAGTTGATGATGATGAATTGACTGACTTAGTTGAAATGGAAGTTCGTGAATTACTTTCAGAATACGATTACCCTGGAGATGATATTCCAGTTGTCCGTGGTTCAGCTCTTAAAGCCCTTGAAGGCGACGCAGAACAAGAACAAGTTATCCTTAACTTGATGGACATCGTTGATGAATACATCCCAACTCCAGAACGTGACGACAGCAAGCCATTCTTGATGCCTGTTGAAGATGTCTTCACTATCACTGGTCGTGGTACTGTTGCATCTGGTCGTATCGAACGTGGTGTTGTTAAGATTGGTGACGAAGTTGAAATCGTTGGTTTGACTGACGAAGCAACTAAGACTACTGTTACTGGTTTGGAAATGTTCCGTAAGACTCTTGACGAAGGTCAAGCCGGCGATAACGTTGGTGTACTTCTTCGTGGTGTTGACCGTGACCAAGTTGTTCGTGGTCAAGTGCTTGCTGCACCTGGTTCAATCCAAACTCACAAGAACTTCTCTGGTCAAGTTTATATCTTGAGCAAAGAAGAAGGTGGCCGTCATACTCCATTCTTCTCAAACTACCGTCCACAATTCTACTTCCACACTACTGATGTTACTGGTGTGATCGAATTGCCAGAAGGTGTTGAAATGGTTATGCCTGGTGATAACGTTACATTCACTGTTGAATTAACTAAGCCAGTTGCCATCGAAAAAGGTACTAAGTTCACCATCCGTGAAGGTGGTCATACTGTTGGTGCCGGTGTTGTTGGTGAAGTTCTAGACTAATTTCTCAACACACAAAAAGAGTTACGGCTATGCCGTAGCTCTTTTTTTATATGAAAATACGATAAATATTTTACTTTTAGCTGTTGATACGTTAAACTAATACTGTTATGCAATCAAGAATTGTAAAAAATAATCTTTTCGTCTCGGAGGGAACAAAATGTCTGCAAAATGGGAAAAGAAAGGTACTAATGATGGAGAATTAACTTTCGAAATTAGTGCCGACAAGATCAGTGAAGGTTTAGATAAAGCCTTCAACCGTAACAAAAAAAATATTAGTGTACCTGGTTTCCGAAAAGGAAAGGTTTCACGCCAAGTATTTAATAAAATGTATGGTGAAGAATCATTGTACGAAGATGCACTTAACATCTTGCTTCCAGAGGCTTACTCTGCTGCCGTAACAGAAGCTGCTATCGAACCAGTTGATCAACCACAAATTAACGTTGAATCAATGGAAAAGGGTAAAGACTGGGTTATCAAGGCTGTTGTTTCTGTTAAACCAGAAGTTAAGCTTGGTGAATACAAAGGCTTAAGTGTTCCAAAACAAAACACTCGCGTTTACCAAAAGGACATCGATGCTGAACTTGAAAAACGTCGTGAACAACAAGCAGAATTAGTTCTTAAAGAAGATAAGGCTGCTGAAAATGGTGACACTGTTGTTATTGACTTTGATGGTTACGTTGATGACAAGCAATTTGACGGTGGTAAAGCTGAAAACTATTCACTTGAATTAGGTTCTGGCTCATTTATTCCTGGTTTTGAAGATCAATTAGTTGGTCATAAAGCCGGTGAAGATGTTGACGTTAAAGTTACCTTCCCAGAAAATTATCAAGCTGAAGAATTAGCTGGTAAAGATGCTATCTTTAAAGTTAAGATTCACGAAGTTAAAGCTAAGGAACTTCCAGAACTTGACGACGAATTTGCTAAGGACGTTGATGAAGACGTAGATACCCTTGACGAATTAAAAGACAAGATTAAAGAACAACTTAAGGAAGATAAGAAAGCTGCTGCTCACGATGCTATCGAAGATGCCGCTCTTTCAGAAGCCGTTGACAATGCTGAAGTTAAGGAAATTCCACAAGCTATGATGGATGAAGATATCCAACGTCAAATGGATCAATACTTAGCTGGTATGCAACAACAAGGTATCAATGCTCAAATGTACTTCCAATTGACTGGAACTACTGAAGACGACCTTAAGAAGCAATTTGCTGATGGTGCTGAAAACCGTGTTAAGACTAACCTTGTTTTAGAAGCTATCGTTGCTGCTGAAAAGATTGAACCTTCAGAAGAAGATGTTGCTGCTGAAGTTAAAGATCTTGCTCAACAATACGGCATGGAAGAAACTGCGGTTCGGAATGCCTTAACTGATGATATGTTGAAGCATGATATTGCTATTAAGAAGGCTGTTGACATGGTTGTTGACTCTGCTAAACAAGATAGTAAAGCTAAAGACGATTCAGAAGACAAGTAATTAACCTCGAAGATCCGTTTTTATAACGGATCTTTTTTCGATAAGAGCTAATAGTTGCTTTTTAGAGTAAACGTGGTAAAGTACCTCCTAGTTGAGGATTGAAATTTATTGAATTTGAATTGATTAAAGGAGGAAAACAATTGTTTGAAGATAATGAATCAAGTGGAACGATCACTTGCTCCTTTTGTGGTAAAACCCAAGACCAAGTTCAAAAAATTGTAGCAGGTCCTGGAGTTTACATTTGTAACGAATGTATTGATCTTTGCAAGGAAATCATTGACGAAGAGTTAGTGGCTGAAAGCAAAAATACTAATGATGCCCCTTTGAGTGTTCCTACGCCTGCAGAAATTTTACAAGAACTAGATCAATTTGTAATTGGACAAAACGATGCTAAGCGAACTTTGTCAGTTGCCGTTTATAATCACTACAAACGAGTTAATGAGTTAGCTAAGCATGGTGAAGATGATGACGAACTAGAATTGCAAAAGAGTAATATCGCTTTAATCGGCCCAACCGGATCAGGGAAAACCTATTTAGCTCAAACTTTGGCTAAGATTTTGAATGTTCCGTTTGCGATTGCAGATGCAACCACTTTAACAGAAGCTGGTTACGTAGGGGAAGACGTTGAAAACATTCTGCTCAAGCTTTTACAAAGTGCTGATTATGATGTTGAACGGGCTCAAAAGGGAATTGTTTATATCGATGAAATCGATAAAATTGCCAAAAAAGCAGAAAACGTGTCGATTACTCGAGATGTTTCTGGTGAAGGGGTTCAACAAGCCTTGCTTAAAATTTTAGAAGGTACTATTGCCAGTGTTCCACCTCAGGGTGGCCGAAAGCACCCACAACAAGAGCTAATTCAAATTGACACTACCAATATTTTGTTTATCGTTGGTGGCGCGTTTGATGGAATTGAAAGTATTGTTAAGGGACGTTTAGGTGATAAAACAATTGGTTTTGGAACTAATTCTGATGCTGCTCCTGATTTAGATGATGATCGTATCATGCAAGCAGTAGTACCGGAAGACCTTTTGAAATTTGGATTAATTCCAGAATTTATTGGTCGTTTGCCAATTTTAACTGCGCTAAACAAGTTAACTCAAGCTGATTTAGTTCGGATTCTTACACAACCTAAGAATGCTTTGGTAAAACAATATACTAAGTTATTAGAGCTAGATGGAGTAAAACTAGAATTTACTGACGATGCGCTAGAAGAAATGGCTCAGTTAGCAATTTCTAGAAAAACTGGAGCTCGTGGCCTACGTTCAATCATTGAAGACGTAATGCGTGATATTATGTTTGATTTACCTAGTCGTGATGACGTTGAAAAGGTAATTATTAATGGAGCTACGGTTACTGAACAAATTGAACCAAAATTAATTTTAAAAGCGTCATAACCCAATCATAAGAAGAGAAGAAGGCGGATATGTTATCCAGACCTCTTCTTTTTTTATGGAACAGTGTGTTATAGTGTCTTAGGATCTTTAAATCAGAAAGGGTGGCAGTAATGGACGTCCATAATGTCGAATTAACAATTAGTGCGGTAGCACCGAAACAATATCCTAGTGGAAACTTACCAGAAATTGCCTTGGTTGGTCGTTCCAATGTTGGAAAATCATCATTGACCAATACTTTAATCAATCGACGTAGTTTTGCTAGAACGTCCAGTCAACCTGGAAAAACTCAAACGTTGAATTTTTATCAAATTGAACAGCAATTGTACTTCGTTGATGTTCCAGGATATGGGTATGCTAAAGTATCTAAAGTGGAACGGGAGAAGTGGGGGCAAATGATTGAAACCTACCTAACTAGTAGGGATCAATTAAAAGGAGTTATTACCCTAGTGGATGGTAGACATGCTCCTACGGAAGACGATATTGCCATGCACGAGTGGTTAAACTACTACAACATTGACACATTAGTGGTAGCAACCAAAATGGATAAAATCGCTAAAGGTAAATGGAATAAGCAGGAAAAAATTATTCGACAATCTTTAGACATGAGTGGCGCTGAACCATTAGTTCTCTTTTCTGCTGTTTCTAAAACCGGAAAAGATGCCGTATGGGATTGGATTGAGGAAAGGACGAAGTAATTTGGATTTAAATGAATATCAAAAAGCAGCTAACCGAACCCTGTTAGGAAAAGAACAGGTATTAACTAACTGTGCTTTAGGGTTAAGTGGCGAAGCGGGTGAAGTTGCTGATCTAGTTAGAAAATACACTTTTCAAGGATCTGATTTAAATAAAGATCAATTAGTTAAAGAGCTCGGTGACGTTTTATGGTATTTGTCTCAAGTTGCTCAATGGGCTGATATTCCTCTAGATGATGTAGCTCAGGATAATATTGACCGGTTAACGGCTCGTTATCCAACTAAATAAGTTGCTAAAAAGCCCCCTAGTAAATTACTAGAGGGCTTAACTTATCTGAAGTTATTTCTTACGACCAAAAAGAGAATGTTTTTTGGCTTTATCTTTTTTAGGAGCTTTTTTATCTTCATCTCGTTTTAAGAAACGATCTCGTTGATTATCTTCGGTTTCCATTTCAGCAAATTTGCCAAAGGAAGCACTGAGGTCATCTTTTCGTTTTACGGTTAATCCCAATTCTGCCATCTCCTTACTTTTAACTCATTCTAGCTAAAAAAAAAATACTTGTCATCTCTTGAGGATCAATGACATTAAATTAAAATATTGTCACATCTAATTAATAAATGACAATGTTTGAAACCAGATATTATTCAGAGTATAATTTAGCAAGCGTTTTGTAGGGAGGACTATTTATTGGCATCTGAATATTTAGAGCATAAGTTAAGTTTATTGCCTGATTTGCCCGGTATTTATCTGATGAAAGATATCAATGGGCAAATTATTTACGTTGGCAAAGCCAAAAACCTAAAAAATCGAGTGCGATCTTATTTTAAGAGTAGCCACGAAGGTAAAACGGCAAAACTAGTATCTACGATTGCTGACTTTGAAACCATTATTACATCTACTGATAAGGAAGCGTTCTTATTAGAAATCACAATGATTCAAAAGCACCGACCTTATTTCAATATCCGCTTGAAACAAGGAAACGGGGGCTATCCCTATATTAAAATTACTAATGAACGAGATCCTCAAATTAAAATTGTTAACACGATTAATAAAGATGGGGCGTACTATTTCGGTCCTTACCCCAATGTTTATGCGGCTGATGAAACGGTCAACTTTTTACAAAAAGTTTATCCACTCCGGCGTTGTAATGGCTATCAAGGCCGGCCTTGTCTGTATTACCACATGGGGCAATGTTTGGGAGCTTGCTTTAAAGAAGTACCGGAAGAAGAGTATGCTAAACAAATTCAACACATTAAATCATTTCTAAATGGCAATGTGGGGCGTGCTAAAAAAATGCTCACTAATCGTATGCAAGAAGCCGCTCAACAAATGGAATATGAACGAGCTGCTGAAATTAGGGACCAAATTAAATACATTGAAATGACGGTGGAAAAGCAAAAAATTATTTCTACTGATAATACTCCCCGTGACATTTTTAATTACTATGTCGACAAGGGGTGGCTGTCGATTCAGATTTTCTTCATTCGGCAGGCTAGGCTAATTAAACGGGAAAAAAGATTATTTCCTATAATCAATGATCCTGAAGAAGAAATGGTGAGCTTTATTACGCAATTTTATCAACAAAAGAATCAAATTCTACCCAAAGAAATTTTGGTACCGAAAACGTTACCTACGGATTTAGTTAGTCAGTTGGTAGAAAATACTCCGGTTCGAACACCGGTAAGGGGCGAAAAACGCGATTTACTGGAAATGGCTCAAAAAAATGCACAGTTAGTGTTAGAAGAAAAGTTCAGATTACTAGAATTAGACGAGCGAAAAACGACTGGGGCCATGAAAGAATTAACCGATGCGATGGGCATTGCTCCGGGAAGTAAAATTGAAGCGTTTGATCATTCCCATATTCAGGGAGCTGATTTAGTTTCAGCCATGGTGGTTTTTGTAGATGGTCAACCTAACAAAAGCTTGTACAGAAAATATAAGCTTAAGACGGTAGACCATGCAGATGAAGCGGCTAGTACTAAAGAAGTAATTCGCCGCAGATATACACGACTATTAAAGGAACACGCTGAAATGCCAGATCTAATCTTAATGGATGGTGGCGAAATCCAGATGAATGCCGCTAAAGACGTGTTGGAAAACGAATTAGGGCTTCACATTCCAGTGGGAGGGATGGTCAAAAATGATCATCACCAAACTGCGGATTTACTATTTGGCAACGGTGACGAACATTTATACTTGGATCCTAAGAGTCAGGGCTTTTATTTACTCCAACGAATTCAAGATGAAGTGCATCGGTTTGCAATTAGTTTTCACCGGAAAGTTCATTCCAAGAACTCTTTAGGTTCTAGACTGGATAATATTAAGGGCGTGGGTCCTAAAACCCGGAATAAACTATTACGACAATTTGGTTCTGTGAAAAAGATTTCGCAAGCCACTATTTCGGACCTAAAGAAGCTGGGGATTTCAGAAACGGTAGCCCAAACTATTAAGCTTTCTTTAAGTAAGGTTGATTCTGAAACAAAATAGGATATCTCTTTGACCGATCAGAATTTCATCGGTATACTCAAATACGAAGCACGTAAGTACAAATTATGAAAGCAAATGGTGATAAAGCATGTTTGTAGATCAAGTAAAAATTCAAGTAAAAGCCGGAACCGGTGGAAATGGTATGGTAGCTTTTCGTCGTGAAAAGTATGTTCCTAATGGTGGTCCAGCTGGTGGTGATGGTGGCCGTGGGGGCAACATCATTTTTAAAGTGGACTCAGGAATGAGTACGTTAATGGACTTTCGTTACCATCGCAAGTTTAAAGCCGACAATGGTGGTAACGGTGGTAACAAACAAATGACTGGTCGAGGAGCTGAGGATACCATTATCCCAGTCCCAGAAGGAACTAGTATTTACGATCAAGAAACTGGAGTTTTGTTAGCTGACTTAGTTGATATTGACCAAGAAGTAGTCATTGCTCATGGTGGGCGGGGCGGTCGTGGTAACATCCACTTCGCTAGTCCTAATAATCCAGCTCCAGAAATTGCTGAAAATGGTGAACCTGGTGAAGAACGGGCCTTACAACTAGAATTAAAGGTATTGGCTGACGTAGGGTTAGTTGGTTTTCCATCCGCTGGTAAATCCACGCTGTTGGCCACTATAACTAGTGCTAAGCCTAAGGTGGCGGGGTATCATTTTACTACCTTGGTTCCTAATTTAGGGATGGTTAGATTAGATGATGGTCGAGACTTTGTAATGGCCGATTTACCTGGTTTGATTGAAGGGGCTTCTGAGGGTGTTGGTTTGGGAATTCAATTCCTACGTCACGTTGAACGTACCCGGGTTATCTTGCACGTCGTAGATGTTTCTGGAGAAGAAGGTCGAAACCCTTATGAAGACTACGTAACGATTAATGAAGAACTAAGAAAGTACGATCCTAGCTTATTAGACCGTCCCCAAATTGTGGTGGCATCTAAGATGGACATGCCCGATTCTGCAGCTAATTTGGAACAATTTAAATTAGATCTTGCAAAAGAATTAGGGGATGCGCAACCAGTAGTTGTACCTATTTCAGCAATTACTCACACTGGGCTAGACGAATTGGTTAATAAGACGGCTGATATGTTAGCTACCGCTAAACAACAAGCACTAGAAGTAGCTGATGAACCAGATACGCACAAAGATTATGAATTTACAGAAACTGCTGAAGAACCATTCACCATTTCTTATGATGATGAATACGAAACTTGGGTCTTGTCCGGTAACCAGATCGAAAAACTGTTTAAGATGACAGACACAACTCATGATCAAAGTATGCTCAGATTTGCTCGTCAATTGAAGGGCATGGGAGTTGATCAGGCATTACGTGATGCAGGAGCCAAAGACGGGGATACCGTAACTATTTTAGACTTTACTTTTAGTTACGTGGAATAACGAATAAGGGGAATTATCATGGGAAATGAAAATTCGCGTGTTGATCTGCACGCCAATGCCATGAAGAGTAAAAAAGCAAGGTATATTACTGGAATTGATGGTATTAGAACTTTGGCAGTTTTGGGGGTCATTTTCTATCATTTATTACCGTTTTCCATTCCAGGTGGTTTTGCTGGGGTATCAATTTTCTTTGTTATTTCTGGGTATCTAATCACCGCATCCTTGTTAAATGAAAATCAGCGAAATGGTAAAATTAATTTTGGCCAATTTAGTTTAAGGCGAATTAAACGATTGTATCCGACGCTCGTGGCAATGCTAATTGCCACTGGGGCCTACATAACAATCTTCGCCCATCAATTTTTGATGAATTTACGGGTAACAATTGGTAGTAACTTGGTGTATCTGTATAATTGGTGGGAAATTAGCCATGGTCAAAACTACTTTGACCGGTTTAATGGCGAATCGCCATTTACTCACCTCTGGTCATTGTCAATTGAAGGTCAATTTTATATTATTTGGCCGTTGATATTAATTGCAATGCTAGCTTTGGGCGCTAAGAGCAAACATTTTGGTTGGTTGTTAACGGGACTTACAATTATTTCGGTTTTATTAATGGCCTTTCTTTATAATCCCGCTAATATTAACCGCGCATACTATGGGACCGATACGCGGGCCTTCTCTATTACTATTGGAGCTTGGCTGGCATTTTACTGGCCTCAAACTAAGTTGGCGGAAAATATTTCTAATTATGACCGTACGATTTTAGATGTGACGGGAATTATTTCTTTTCTCATCTTGATAGGTTCGTTTTTCGTCTTAAATGGGCAAAAAGCGTTTGCGTATCGAGGAGGACTGTTAATCGTTTCATTGGCCTCAGCTCTTTTATTGGCTGTATGTGTGCATCCCGGCAGTCATGTTAACCGGTGGTTGACCAACCCCGTTTTTAGTTGGGTGGGGCAACGTAGCTATGGGATTTACCTGTATCAATTTCCGGTAATGATTTTTTATGAAGCTGCGGTTAAACAAATTGCGGCTCATCCGTTAATGAATATGTTTATTGAAATCGCACTAATTTTGTTACTTAGTGAGTTGTCATACCGGTTCATTGAACAACCATTTAGAAAAATCACTTGGCGGCAATTTACCGGTTGGTTTAATCCTAATGATGCTAAAAGGCAACTACACTTGGGATTGGCTGGTGCCGCAGCAATCTTTACCCTGATTTGTTCGTATGGGATGATTATTGCCCCTAAGGCCGATCAGGCTAAGCCTAATCATTTACAGCAAAATATTAAAAACAATGAAGCTGCTACTGAAGCTAAAAATAAGAAACTAGCCAAAAATCAGGCAGCTACCGGTAAAAAATTGAAGCATAACAATAGTTATGTGGTGAGTGGTCCAGTTAAGTGGAATAAAAAAAATCTTAGAATAGCTAAAGAGTATCATTTAACGAAAAAAGTCTTAATGACGGTACAAAACATTAAGATGACGGCAGTGGGGGATTCGGTTTTAGCGGATAGTAGTAAAGACTTACAGACTGTATTCCAGCAGACCTATGTTTCTGCTGAAGTGGGGATGCAACCAGAAGCGGCCTACGATATTTTGGCGACATTAAAGGCTAGAGATCAATTAGCACCAACCGTATTAATTAATATTGGAACTAATGGACCGATTACTACTGATCAGGTTCAACGTTATATGAAATTAGTTGGCAAAAATCGACAGGTCTTTTGGATAACTGCCCATGTACCAACCCGTTCTTGGGAAGGACAAGTTAACCAAACCTTGGTGGCAGCTAGTCATAAGTATTCCAACTTGCATTTAGTAAATTGGCATAAAGCCAGTTTGAACAAGTCTAGTTGGTTCTGGGAAGACGACGTTCATCCTAACCCAACTGGAAATAAAAAATTCGTTAAGGTAGTGGCAAATACTTTATATAAACATCGGTAATTAAAAAACGTGTCAGAAGTCGTTAATGACTTTAGACGCGTTTTTTTAATTAGGAATAATAGAGTTAGGAATTCTTTTGAATCCATACATTAATTGTGGTTTTTGGTTGCCCCTTTGGAAATAGATTTTAGTGGTTGCTGGTAACAATTTGCACGCCGTTAGAAACTCCTGCAAAGTAACAGCAGAGTGTTGATTTGGTGACTGAGAGAGGATAATTTGGTTATTATTAGTGGTGATGGCAGTTAGGGGAATGTAATGGTAACCGTTAGGGAGTAAAAATAAAGTAGAACCAGCTACATCCGCCATGGCTCTTTGAAATTCGTCAATTGTCATAAAACGCCTCCTGCTTATTTGAACTAAACTATGCTACAATTGATAAGTAACTTTTGGGTTTACGAAATTTAAAAATAGTTAGGAACTAATTAAAATGCAGATTGAATTTTTAGGTACTGGAGCCGGCTCACCCGGTAAATTTCGCAATGTATCAAGCCTAGCTTTGAGACTACTTGATGAACGAAATTCAGTTTGGTTGTTTGATGTTGGAGAGGGTACGCAACACCAAATTTTAAGATCAACTATTCGCCCTCGAAAAATTGAAAAAATTTTTATTACTCATTTACATGGAGACCATATTTATGGATTACCAGGGCTATTAAGTAGTCGTTCTTTTCAAGGGGGAAATGAACCCCTTGATATCTATGGTCCTAAAGGAATTAAGGATTTCGTGTCCGTTAGTATGCGGGTAAGCGAAACTAGACTAGCATATAAAATTCGTTTCCATGAATTTGGCACTGATGAAGACGGCTTAATTTTTGAAGATAAAACTTTCAGCGTTTACGTTAAACCATTAGACCACCGGATTGCGAGCTTTGGTTACCGAGTGATTGAACATGATCATCCCGGAGAATTGCAAGTAGACAAATTAAAAGAACTGCAAATTCCATCAGGTCCGGTATATGGCCAAATTAAAGCTGGTAAAACAGTGACCTTAGCTGATGGCCGGGTAATTAACGGAGCTGAATTCATTGGTCCAGCTCAAAAGGGGAGAACCGTAGCTATTTTAGGTGATACTAGACAAACCGATAATGCAATTGCGTTAGCTCAAAATGCTGATGCCGTAGTTCACGAAAGTACTTTTGCAAAGGGGGAAAATAAATTAGCCCGCAATTACTATCATAGTACTAATATCCAGGCAGCCCAAATGGCTAAAAAAGCTCATGCTAGCCGTTTGTTATTAAACCATATCTCAGCTCGCTACAATGGTTATTTGGCTCGAGAGTTAGAAAAACAAGCTCAAGAAATTTTCCCTAACACACACGTGGTCAAGGATTTAGAGGTAATCGATATTCCGTTTAAAAAAGAATAATATTATTTTAGCACTATTATAATTATTAAAGATTAGCAATAGATAGTTAAAATTACGATTGCTTTGACCATAGAATTAAAGAGGTTAATGAATGCTAGAAGCAAATTATAACTGGCAAACTGCTATTAAAACTATCTCGACTAAAGCACAGCAGTTAGCTAAACAATTTAATATTAGTGAGTTAGTAGCTGAAATTTTAATTCGGAATGGATATGATGATGAAGCAAAAATTCAACGCTTTTTAAATCCAGATACTACTTCGTTTTATGATCCCATGTTGATTAATGATATGGCTAAAGCGGTGGAAAGAATTCAAACCGCTATTATGGATGATCAAGTCATTACGGTTTATGGTGATTACGACGCTGATGGAATCACCAGTACTAGTATTGTTTATGAAACTTTGGCTTCAATTGGGGCAAATGTAAACTACTACATTCCTAATCGATTTGAAGAAGGTTACGGGCCTAACGAGGAGGCCTTCCAAAAGCTAATCAATGCGGGCACTCAATTATTTATCACCGTGGACAACGGAATTGCAGGTAATCAAGCAATTCAATTGGCTCAAAATCAGGGCGTAGATGTAGTGGTAACGGATCACCACGAAATTCCGGAAGTAGTTCCGAATGCCTATGCATTAGTCCATCCCCGGTTAGGCAATGATTATCCGTTTGGTCAATTGTCTGGTGCTGGGGTAGCGTTTAAGCTAGTCTGGGCTTTGACGGAAGAATTTCCGGCGGATATGATTGAATTAGCAGCAATTGGAACGGTGGCTGACGTAGTATCACTGACCGATGAAAATAGAGCAATCGTAAGCGGTGGACTACAGGCATTACAACAGACTCCTAGACCAGGAATTATTGCTTTAGCTAAAAGAGCCGGAGTAGACATAGAAAAAATTAACGAAGAAGATATTGGCTTTGCTTTAGCTCCTCGTTTGAATTCATTAGGCAGAATGGGGGATGCTAATCCAGGCGTTAATTTATTAACCACGATGGATGAAGATGTGGCTAAGGAATTAGCTAAGAAAACCGAGTCGGCTAATACTGACAGAAAATCTTTGGTGGATAAAGTAACGAAGGCCGCTGTGGAACAAGTTGATCAACGAGCTGAGCCGCTACCTGCGGTTTTAGTGGTAGCTGGTAACGGTTGGCATCAAGGAGTGTTGGGAATCGCTGCTAGTAGATTAGTAGATCGGTATCAACGGCCAGCAGTGGTATTGAGCATTGATGCCGACACTGGTCTTGCTAAAGGATCTGGGCGAAGTATTGAACAATTTGATTTATTTAAAGGTATTGATCCGATTAGGGAAAGACTGGTTGCATTTGGGGGGCACCATTCTGCTGTCGGCTTGACCGTGGCTACTGATCAAATTGAAATGTTAGAAAAACAACTGCAGTTAGCCATAAAAGAGCAACACGTGGATTTGGATGCTAAACCGGAATTAGTCGTTGCTACTAAAATAAGTGTAGATAAATTAACCCCTGATTTTTACCAAAGTTTGCAAATCTTGGCTCCCTTTGGAGAAGATAATCCCAAGCCGGTTTTTGAATTGGAATACCGTAATTTGCAGTCTATTCAGCTAATTGGTAAAGATAAAGATCACTTAAAATGCAGTATTGCTGGTAGTAACCGACAAATATCAGCATTGGACTTTGGCACCGGTGATATTAGTGCTCAACTAGCTAATAAAGACGTTAAAACTAGAATTGTGGGTCAAATTTCTACCAATACTTGGCGAGGTAAAACTAATTTACAGTTTATGATCTCTGATCTTCAACAAGAACGCTTACCATTTGTGGATCTTAGAACCAGTCAATTACATGAATCGATGTTTCAACAAAGTGGAGTTTATGTCTTTTTCCACCAACATCTCTTGAACCAATTACAAGGGCATTTAAATCCAGAATCAGTAGGGGTAATGTTTGACCAAATCGATCAAATTACGGATGATTCTAACTATTATTTGGTGGATTGTCCGGATACTACTAATGACTTGCTGGAAGTTCTACAGCATAGCAAACCGCAGCAAACTACCTTTTATTTGTACAAAAAGAACTTAGTTTCAAATTTAGGGATGCCAGATCGACAACAGTATGCTAAACTATTTAAGTTCGTTAAAACCCATTCCGATATCCAATTGAATACCCAAAGTGAGCAATTGGCACGGTACTTAAACTTACCCGTAACTACTTTAATTTTTATGATTCAAGTATTTTGGGAATTGGGTTTTATTACCATTAACGACAAAGTGGTCAACGTTAATCCCAATTATTCTGCTCAGAGGTTGGAGACAGCCCCGAGTTACCAGCTAAGACTTCAACAAATTCAAACTGAACACGAGTTGTTAGATCCAGATACGATTGGATTGGTAGACTTTGTTAAGCAAAATCTAGCTGGCTAGTGAAAGGAAGAAAAATTATGTCTTTAGATTTATCTCAATATATTGCATCTTATCCTGACTATCCAGAACCTGGCGTATTATTCCGGGATATTTCACCATTACTAGAAGATGGTGCTGCATATGCACAAGCTACTGACGAAATTGCTGCCTTTGCTCGTGAACGCAACGTAGATATGGTGGTGGGGCCTGAAGCTCGTGGCTTTATCGTTGGTTGCCCGGTGGCTTATAAATTGGGAACTGGTTTTTCACCAGCTAGAAAAGAAGGTAAATTGCCAGGCGAAACTCAAACTGTCACTTATGATTTAGAATATGGGACTTCTTCATTGAGTTTACGCAAAAATGCGGTTCAACCAGGACAACGGGTCTTAGTTACTGATGACCTTTTGGCTACTGGTGGGACCATTGAAGCGACTATCGAACTAGTTGAAAAATTAGGGGGCGTAGTTGCTGGTTGTGCCTTTATTATTGAACTGAATGAACTTAACGGCCGTGATAAACTGAAAAACTATGACGTTTTAAGTCTATTAAAATATTAAAAAATAACCACCGTGTTAATTTAGCTTCTGGCTAAACAATACGGTGGTTATTATTTTTAGGTTTGTTAAGCATTGAGATCAACTTTTGTTTTACATTTACTAATTTATTGCTATAATAGTAAAGGTATTAATTGGAGAGTTGGCAGAGTGGTAATGCACCGGACTCGAAATCCGGCGAACCGGCTAATACCGGCGCGCAGGTTCAATTCCTGTACTCTCCTTAAACTTTTATCTTGTATATTTCTCCATCCCTTTAAATCGTTGATATAGCAACGATTTTTTTTTACAAAACGATATAAAACGATTCAGAAAGATAATTAGGGGGATTGTAGGGGGATTTTACTTAAAAAATGTCATTATCGTCCCCATAAGTTTTACATACTACTTAATTTCCTTAACACACTAATTGCTTTTTCTGATTCGGCATCTTCATCTTCTTTAATTAGGTGAGCATAAATTTTTCTAGTAACATTAGAATTTCGATGACCTAATCTTTTTGAAATATATTCCATCTTTACACCTTGGTAAAGTAAATAGCTAGCGTGAGTATGTCGTAACCCATGAAAAGTTATTTCCTTTATCCCTAAATTATCATGAGATTTACGCAGTAATTTGTTTACCGCTGAAGAAGAAGGGATAGTGCCAATATCATTCAAAAAAATTAAGTGATTAGGGTTATTAAATTTGGTTTGAGCCATTTGTAAAGATCGAAGTATCTTAAAAACTCTAAGTAAACTATCGTCTACTAAAATAGTTCTATAAGATGATTTAGTTTTAGGAGCTTTGAAGCCACCCCCAAAAACATAATCCCATGATTTATTAATTTCGATAGTTTTATTATCCCAATCAACGTCTTGCCAAGTTAAAGCAGCAATCTCTGAATATCTTGCTCCGGTTAGTAGGGCAGTATAGATCATAGTTTTACCGGTGGAAGATAAAGAAATATTTCGTTCCATCTCTGCTGAAAGCTTAAACATATCGTCAGCGTCTAAATATTTTAATTCAGAGCTTTTAGGAGCATGACCGGTTAATTCAATTCTAGAAGTGAAGTCACGCGGAATGAGTCCGTCTATCACAGCATCTGAAATAGCTGAATGCGTATGAACAAAAATTTTTTCAACGGAAGCTTTGCTATGGTATTGTTCCTTTGGATCGATAATATTTTTTCTAACCCGCTGTTCGTTAGTACCATAGGCGAAATCGTTAATAAAACGCTGAAATTTAGCTCGTGACATATTTTCCAATGAAGTTGTTGGGAAGTAATTTAAAAGCACCTTATACGTCCACAAATACTCTTTTTCGGTAATCAGTGCTACTTTGCCTTTTTTAAAAGTTTCAAACCATTTTAAAAAATATTCTGGAAGTGTTTGACGATTATCGACGATATTTACTTCGTTGTTGATGCTATTTTCTAATTCATTTGTCCAAGCCTTAGCCTCCTTTAATGTTCGGAAACGAGACTTAGAACGTTCTTTTCTTGTACCTGATGGATCAACATAAGAAACTCTTGCTTTATAACCAGTTGATGTTTTTTTAATATTTGCCATTTTATTATTTCCTTTCAGTTAACTATCTGGGCGGATAAGAGCTGAATGGATTTGGCATCACCTACTTTCATGTGATAAAATTGGGTATACAAAAAGTCCGTTAATAAACGGTTCTTGTGGTTAAGCACATCTTACTTCTTGGCGGGAGGGGATGTGCTTTTTGTTAACATTGAAGCAGCTAGAATGATTCTGCTTATAGTTCAGAGAATGTTTTCGAACTTAATTTGTTATTCGTAAATATTAGTACAATACTTTTTGTACCATTTGAATATGTCAAAGTTTGGGCACTAGTTGTGCCACTTCCAGCAATGGATTCTGTTATCGGGGTACCAAGTTTATGTTTAACGCTAATATAAGATTGCCCCAACTTTATAGATTTATACTTAGCATTTGTAACTTCTGGGCTGCTTTCAAAATTAGTGTAACCTTTAGCTACAGTTTTGCCATCCAAGAATTCAGTAGTAACAGCAGCTCCCTTTAACGAGGTTCCGACATTAGACCAGGAGTAGGAAGTTCCTTTTTTTGATGCTCCGGGTACTGCCGTTTCACTCTTGCTTTCTGGTTTTCCATACATAGACTTAACGACTTTTTCATCGGTCCCACCGGCTCCAGTTAAACTATTTCCAACTTTAATTTTATTGTACTTAGTTAAAGTAATAGTATTTTTCTCAGTTTTCTTTTGTTCCGTTTTTTCAGAATCGGAACTTGTACTAGAACTTTTTGATGATGTGTTTCCACAAGCGGAGAGGGTCAAGATAGACAAAAGAGTTGCAGCAATTGTAACCGTTTTTCTCATTATTGTTCCTCCAATATGTATTCAGCTTTTAACGACATCAGATTTGTTGGTCTTAAGGCTAGTTATTCATCACATACATAATCATTTCGGTTCTGACAATATTATCTAGGTGTCCAGGAATAACAAATAATTCCATGAACTCTTTAGTATTTAACTGCTCATCCTCTTTACCATTAGCATAGTAGGGGATGAGTTTTTTTATTGCCCATTGATTAGCTTCTAATTCATCTCCCCAGTTGGTAAGTGTGGTAAATGGCAATGGTTGAATAGAAGTGTGTCCCAACATTAAGTGACCAATTTCATGAGCCATTTGCAGTGCTAATTGTTGGCCACAATTATTATTTATCATTATGTAACGTTCTCTAGTGTTAGTAAGCGATGGTGTGCTTGCTGGTAGTTCATTAGTAGTTCTTACAGAAATACCATGATCCATTGCATAATTCATCAAATTAGCAATTATTTCCCCCATACTATTTTCCTCTTAAGATTCGTTTTATTATTTCCATATCTTCATCAGAGATAGGTTGTCCATCGAAACTTAAGAAGTCATTAGCATTGGGTTCCGATAGATCGACATTCTTTTTATTATTTTGGTCAGTAGATTTACCTAGTAGCTCATCTACGGAAACATCTAACACCTTTGCCACGGCTTCGAGTCTAGAAATACTAGGATCTTTTTTCTTCCAACCGTAAATGCTATTAAGTCCAAGTCCTGCTTTAGTTGCTGTTTCTTGCAGACTAAACCCTTTCTTTTTTGCAATTTCTTTCGTCCGTTCAAAGATGGTCATATCAGTGTTTCCTCTCAATATGACGAAAAAATATTAATCCTATCGAGTAAAAATATGTTGACTATTTAATTCGATTGAATTATTATTAATTCATCAAGTAATTAGCAACTAAATAGGCAACTAAAAAATACCTTAATTTAACAGTACTTTGGCGAGTGAGTGTTAGTGGTAGGTTTTTATATTGCTTATTTGTTATGGACTCATTTTATTCTATTGAGTAAAAAAAGTCAACGATACTTGATAAAAAATAGTTGCGGATTCAGTTGCAGAATTGGAGGTGGTTAAATGCCAGAAACAACAAGTGGACGTGAAGCGATTTTAAAGTATCTGGACGACAACAAAATCGCAACACGAAGTTTAGCAAGAACATTCGGTGTTTCTCGTCAGTATCTTGAAGACGTATTGAACGGTAAACGTATCAATAAAGGTGCTAACGAATTGATTTTGAAAATTATTGACGCGTTGAAAATTTAAAGGAGGGAACTTAATTGATTGAACAGGCGGTTAAGGAATTTTTAGTTAAAACTGTTAAGCAAGCTTTGATTGAATTAAAAGAATCAGAGAAAGATAACAATTTGCTTACCAGACAACAAGTTGCAGATATGTTAGGACCAAGTGTGGATTCAATTGATAATGTTTTAACACAACCTGGATTTCCATATTTTATGGTAACTAAAACAATGAAGTGCTATCCACGTTGGGCAGTCAATCAATGGATTGAAGACCATACGGAATATAAATAAAAAAACTATCTGGGCGGATAGGAGTGGATTTATATGTACGAAATTTTAGGAAAATTATTTGCAGCAGTAATTATGTTAGGTGCGCCGTTAGTGATTGGTATTTTGCTAGGTCGGTACTCAAGTAAATTTAACAGTTGGGAGGAATTTAAGGAAGATTTTTTTGACTAAGACGATAAAAAATGCTCAACACTATTGTGGCAGTGAAGAGCATGGAAAAATAAATCATTTTGATGTCACTCAATAATATCCAAAAGGTTTTGCCCGAAAGAAGTAAATTTAAGAACGCCTTTTAACGTTGCAATTTTTAAATCAGATGACGATATGAATTCGGGATGACCAGAAAAATCTTTGAATTCTTCATAAAGTTCAGTTGCAAGGTTGTAATGTAAATAAGAATTAAAGTCTAGTTTGGCTATTCCTAATCCTTCCAAATTATCAATTGTTAACCAGAGATTTCTAGGAATATGGTCAGATACCAACAAAAATGGTTTTGTCATATCTGACGAATTGTTATTTAAGTCAATTAGTTTGGCTACTGGTAGGCTACTCAGTTTGGCGTTGAGAATTGTGTTAAATGTTGTACGCTCCTTGTTCATTAATTGTAGATACGAGGCGTCTTTAGGACTAAGTTGTGAAACTACGTTAGCATATCTGGGAGAAATTGAAGAATTATATCTGGAATCTAGAGATTTTGTAAGAATGTTTTCAAACATACTTCTGATTTCATCATCTCCAACTTTGTATTTTGATTTTTCCAATGTTTCCAAAAAAATGGGAAGCATAGATGGGTCTCTGTATTTTTCTGGAATGTCTTTAACATTATTAGCGATTTTTTGCTCATAATCTTCCAATTTTTTCTTTGTAAAAATATTTAAGTGCAGTAAAGGATAAAAAATAGTTCTTACTAGTCCTCCCGCACTATCCCCAAGAACTTCAGCTGTTGGATTAAGGATTTTTTCGACTGTACTTTCGGGTAAACTGTCTAATCCGGCTTGTATTAAATTAGGATCCATTATTATCAACCACCTTTCCAACCATCTATTATCCATTACAAAGGAGGTAATAACAATCAAATTTTTCCACAATAAAAACGCCCACCGGGTGCAACCGATAGGCGTAGTAACAAACTCATATTTAAGTAATGTATATGGCTATGATAAGCCAGAAAGTAGGGTAAAGCAATGGTTACACAATCACAAATTAACCGTACACAAGAATTAATTAATGGTACCCCAGTTGGAGACCAACGTACGCTGATGCTCTTGTTTACCATCTTGGACAATCAAAAAGAAAAATATTTGGAGGAAAAATAATGGCAACTTTATACGATTTAACTAATGAGTACCAAGAATTGTTAGAAGCTTTAGAAAACACTAGTGAAGATCCACAAGTTATTGAGGACACTATTGCTTCTACTGGTATTAATGACCAACTCGAATCAAAGTTTGATGGTTATGGCAAGATTATTAGTCAACTTAAAGCCGATACAGAGGGAGTGGACGCTGAAATTAAGCGCCTGACTGAAAAGAAACGGGCTTATAAAAATAATACCCAAAGACTTAAAGTGGCGTTACTTAATTCAATGGCTGCCACTAATACTACTAAAGTCAAAACTCCATTATTTAGCTTTTCTATTAGGAATACTCGCGTTGTTGATGTAAGTAATACCGACGCCTTACCAGAACAGTACACAATTAAGCAGCCAGTTAAACCGGATAAAAAAGCTATTAAAGCAGCGATTGAATCTGGCGAAAAAGTTCCGGGTGCCACGATTGGATTTAATGAAAGCCTGACGGTGCGATGAGTTTTCAACTCCGAGCTTACCAGCTAGAAACTATCAACAATATCGTTACTTCAATGAAGCATGGCAACCGCTCAATTATGGTTCAGCAGCCTCCAAGAACAGGAAAAACGGTAATTATGGCGGATATCGCTAAGCGGACAACTGACAATGGTAAACGAATTATGTTTATTGTTCATCGCAAAGAAATTGTTGACCAAGTGAAAGCGACGTTTGAAAAACAAGGCGTTGATATGAGCCTAGCTACTATTGGCATGGTCCAGACGTTAACCAGACGCATTCAGACGCTTTCCGAACCAGCCGTTCTCTTTGTTGACGAGGCTCATCACGTTTTAGCTAAGTCATATCGTCGCATTTTAGACGCTTTTCCAGACGCAATTAAATTGCTCTTCACCGCTACGCCAATTCGAATGAGTGGTGAAGGATTTGAAGAAGTAGCTGACGACTTAATTGTTGGTAAATCAGTTCAATGGTTAATTGATCATGGTAATTTAGCGCCAATTGATTACTACGCACCAAAGCAAATTGATACTGAACAACTTAAAACAAAGCGAACTGGTGAATTTACTGAAGAAAGTATTGCTAAAGCGGTCAAACCTAAAATTTATGGCAATGCCGTTAAACACTATCAGCAGTTAGCCAGTGGGAAACAAGCTATCGCTTACGCCTATAACGTTGCTAGCGCTGAACATCTGGCTAACGCTTTTAGCCAAGCTGGTATTTCTGCTAAGGCCGTTTCAGGCAAAACACCCAAAGATGAACGGGATCAAATCATTCGTGATTATCGTGACGGCAAAATAATGGTTGTTACCAATGCCGAACTATTTACCGAAGGTTTAGATTTACCGAATGTTGACTGTGTAATCATGCTTCGACCAACTCAATCTTTATCACTGTTTTTACAGTTTGGGATGCGGGCCATGAATCCACGTGAAGGAAAAACGGCAGTAATTATTGACCATGTTGGGAATGTTGAACGGTTCGGATTGCCTACTGATGATAGGCAATGGACGTTAAAAGGTTCAGAGAAATCCATACGGACCAGCGAGTCTGTTGAAACTATTAAGTCGGTAACTGTGTGTGCCGAATGTTTTGCAACTTTCTACCGAATCAATGATATTTGCCCATTCTGTGGTGCCAAATTAATTACTGATAAAGAAATTGAAGTAGTAGAAGAAGCCGAACTTCAAAAAGTTGAACAACGAAAAAATCGAGCCAAACAGTTACTTGAAGATAATGCCTTGATGGCGGTAGCTGATAAAACTCCTAAGGAATTAACCAGTATGGCACAGCTTCAGGCCTATGCAAAATTGCATAATTTCAAACATGGATGGGTTTATTACCAAGCTAAAGCGAAAGGATTGATACACGCATGACACTACTTCCGAAAAATGAACCACACAAAACTATTGATACACCACGTAACTTCTTCATTTATGGAAAAACTATGAGCGGTAAAAGTTATCTGGCTGAACGATTTCCCAATCCCGTTTTTCTAAATACTGATGGGAACTCATTAGCCAATAAGGCTCCCAGTATTCAGCTAAAAAATGAACGAAACGAAAACGGAACTTTAAAGACCAGCATTATTGACCAGTTAGATGAAATTATGTTGGAACTACAAACGATGAACAAAAAGCCCGGCTATGGGTTTGAAACAGTAGTTGTGGACGTTATTGATGACGTGGCCACTATGATTGAGCAGGCTGTGGCATTGGAAAATAACGTTAAAACGTTAGCTGATGTTCCATATGGTAAAGGTTTTGCAGCTTTTAACTCGGTATTGCAAGGGCTAGTCATGGAACTCAAAGCTTTGCCAATGAACGTGATTTATATTTCGCGAATTGATGAACGGCAAAACGATAGTGGTGAAACCATTGAAGTGCCATCTTTGAAAGTTAAGTACTACAACGTCGTCAATGGTAACTGTGATTTAGTAATTCACACTAAAAAAATTGGTACACGATATGTAAGAAGTATTACTGATAAACGTAAAGATTATTTTGCCAGTCGGATTAATGATCCTAAAATTTTGAACATTTTAAAAGCCATTCCGGGGGCTATTCAACCGGAACCACAAACACAAAATACAGAAAACAAGGTAGGTAAATAAATATGAGTTTAAGAGATTTCGCAAACAAAGGTTTAGAAGGATTTGACGCTAAAAACGACGCTATCAGTACACCACAAGGACTTCCAGCCGGAAAGTACTTAGTTGCCGTTGAAAAGATTGGTCATCGTGTATTTGATTCTGGTTGGGATGCCTTCGGAGTGACCTTTGAAGTAGCAGAAGGCGAACATACCGGACGCAAAGAAAACGTTAATATTTCATTCGCTGAAACCAGTAAGAGTGGCAAACCAATTCCTGATTTTGTTTTAGATCGAAACATTAAATTTGTTGCCAAACTAGGAGCTTTATTAGGCGTAGATATTACGGGCGACGATTTTGGGTATGACAACGAAACCGACATTCATGACCATTTATCACAAAAATTACATGGTCAAACAGGTAAATTTGTGAACTTAGAAATTGTTGAACGGCCAAACAAGAAAGATCCTTCTAGTCCATTCCGCAGTTATGATTTGGAAGAAGCGGAACAACCAGAAATTATCGATGTAACTGAAAATGATCTTCCGTGGTCTGACGCTCCAACACCACAGGAAGAAGAAGCTCCAGCTGAACAACCAGAATTACCATTCGATTAACAATTAAAACGCAGTGCCGTAACTATAACCACCGAATGGGTGAAAAGCCCATTAAAAGTGAGGTTTATGAATTATGAAAAACCTAGTTAATTTTGCGGTTGATTACGCTAAGCATGGGTTTAGTGTTCTGCCAATGATTGGCAAGAAGCCACTGGTTAAATTTGCTGACCAACCGCCATTAACTATTGATGAAATTACTAAAATTTGGCAGGAACATCCATATGCCAATATTGCTTTGAGAACGACTAATTTTTTCGTTGTTGATATTGATCGTCACGAAAATGGGGCTGATGGATTTAAATCTATTCGAGAATTAAACCACCCGGATTTTTTCCGGAAAACTCTAGCACAAACGACTGCAGGCGGAGGCCAGCAACTGTTTTACATGAAACGGGATGATTTATCAGTTCAGCAAAACATTGGTTGGCTTCCAGGAGTGGATATCAAAGCTCATATTAATAATTATGTGGTGGTTGCTCCCAGTATTAATCACGAAAAGCGGTATGAGTGGTTAAACCATGAACCAATTGTTAAAGCTACTCCAGAGTTAATTCGTGCGATTAACAAACAAGCGCCTAATAATTATTCTCCAACGGAATTTAAGGCAAGCGGAGAACGTTCAGCAACTAGCGAATTGTTCGAAAAAATTGTTAATGGATTGGGAGAAACGGGTGGCCGAAATAATGCTTTAGCGTCGTTTATAGGCGGTTTGTTATTCCGGGGAGTAAATGCCAAGGAAGCATATCAACTAGCTTTAGTGGCTAACCAGAACACGAATAACCCGCTCTCTGATAACGAAGTTAACCGTACATTTGAATCAATGTTAAAAAAAGAATTACGTAGAAGGGAGGTTAAAAATTGAGTGTTGAAGATGCCATTGAGGAATACGACAGTAAAGTGACCAATATGCCGATCGATGATTTTAGGCGAAACGACAAAGGCAACATCGTCGCTAACAGCTTAACCAATGTTGAATTAATTTTAGATCGTGATCCACTCTTACACGGAAAGATTGCTTTTAATGAATTCACTTATGAAATTGAATTGTTAAGCGATATTCCACAATTATTTTTAGAGAAAGGCACGATTGACGATGATTATCCGCCAGCGATTTTAGGATATATCGAAAAAACCTATAAGGTACTTTTTAAAGATAATTTATTACGTTCAGCAATGACTAATGTAGCTCGCAGAAATGTTTTTAATCCCGTTCTTGATTACTTTGAAGAATGCGAAAAAAACTGGGATGGAGAAATCAGAAGTGACGACTTACTACCAACGTTTTTAGGAGTGGAACGTTCAGCCGTTACCAGTTTACAGACCAGAATATTTTTTGTAGGAGCAGTAGCTAAGGCTTACCACCCTGAAATGAAATTCGATTATGTACTGGATTTGATTGGTGGGCAAGGGGCCGGTAAAACAACTTTTTTAAAGAAAATGGCTAACGGCTGGTACACCGATCAATTTACTGACTTTGAGAACAAAGATAATTACGCCAATATGTTGCGAGCTTTAATTATCAATGATGATGAAATGACAGCTACCAACCACTCTAGCTTTGAAATTCTAAAGAAGTTTATCAGTTCTGAAACGTTGGAGTACCGCAAACCATACGGTCATATGACTGTTAGACGAGCTAAAAGTTTTGTTATGGCTCGTACTACTAACGAACTAACTTACCTAAAAGATAAAACTGGTGAGCGTCGGTTTATGCCCAACTTAGTTAACAAACAACTGCAAACGAAGTCACCATTAACAGAATTAACTCCCGAAATAGTTTCTCAACTGTGGGGCGAATTTACCGCTATGTATCGCGAGGGATTTAAATTCTTACTTGATGAAGATGAGGAATCGTTACTAGAAGAACATCGAAAATCATTTATGTACATTGATGCAGAAGAAGAGGCTATTGAAGAGATTTTAGCTGAATGGGTTGGAGATTTTATTACCAGTTCAGATATTGCCCTTCACTTAGGTGAAGATAATTTAGTTAAAAATAGAAAAATGGCAAAGAAGATTAAGTATGTAATGGACAATCATAATGATTGGAAAGCAGGGCAAAGGAAAATAGAAGGTTCTCCTAAAAGAGGATATTTTAGAAAAAAGTAGTCACTAGAGCCACTGGGTAGTCACTTAAGTGACTACCCCTAAGCCCTTGCTACAAGCGGGATAAAGAACAGAGTAGTTACTAATACTATATATTTTAATAATAATAATATTTATATATATAAGGGGTATATAGGGTATAGAAAAGTTTTGAGAAGCTATTTTTAGTATAAATGTGCTGTATCTATTGGGAGAGTAAGGGAAAGCAGTGACTACCAAGTGACTACTAAGTGATTACCAAGCGACTACCGTGTGGAGGGATTAACTGTGACACGAGAACAAAAAATACAAAATGATATTCGGGTGGCAGTGTCGCAAGCTGGCTGTACAATTTTCCGGGCTAACGTGGGAAAAGTGCTAATGGAAAATGGCCGTTGGTTTGATACTGGATTGCCCAAAGGGTATCCCGATTTGTTTGGTTTCAGAAATTCAGACGGAAGATTTTTCTTTATTGAGTGTAAAAATGAAACCGGAAAGTTGAGAGATGATCAGAAAAGGTTTGCTGCCATGCTTAAAAAATATCCCAATGTTTTGTACGGGGTGGCTAGGTCAGTGGACGATGCCTTAAAGATTGTAGGTGGATGACTATGGACCAAGTTTTACAGTACGACCAAGAAAAACAAATCATTGCAAAGTTTCCGACAGTTTGGCAAGCGGCTGAAGCGACTGGATTTGATCGTGAGGAAATTTCTAGAGCGATTAATTCAACCACTCACTATTTGGTAAAGAGAGAATGTTTTTTCTCTCGTCAGAGTGAAAAAATTATTCCTAAAAATAAATTTAGCGTTGGCGATAAAGTGGTGGTCGATGAATTCAAATACGATCGAATTATTTATACAGATTTTACTGCTCAAATAACAAAAATTTATGAAAACAGTGTTTGTTTAGATATTTCAGAAGCTGAAAATATTCTTGATGAAATTATGTACAGATTATGCAGGCGGATAGTGGTTTCTAAACGAGCGATTGAGATGAAAGGTGAGTTTAATGGCTAAATTTGTTAGTACGAAAATTATTGAAGCTTATGAGTTTGAACCCAGTCAAATGAATCGCTATCCGGTAGAGATTTTACAACATAACGGACGATTTTTTAGACCGCAAAGCACGGGGCCAGATTGGATTAAACCGGGCGATTATATCGTGCATGTTTTTGGTAAAGCTTATAAGTTTGTCGATCGAGATGTATTTTTGAAGAATCATGAGGAGATTGTGGAGGAATTACAATGATTGAACCGGATTACTACAACGAAGGCACCGAAGATATTATTGACGCCTACTGGAATACGCACAGTGTAGAACGCTCACGTGGCTTTATGGAAGGCAACGTTTGGAAGTACACTGCGCGTTTTCCTAGTAAAAATGTGGGCATTGAAGATCTAAAAAAGGCGCAAACTTATATTCAAAAGTGGATTGACCATGAACTACAAGCTTCTCCTGCTGCTTATCCAGTGGACGTGGCAACATATGAAGTAGGTGGTTTAAATGACTAGCATGTTAGTAGCGGTATTGCATAAAGCCGAAGACAAGTACACACCGGTTGGCGAGAAACCCAGCGCCTTGTACATCCCCGATGACGCTCCCGAATGGGAATTGATCGCACAATTAAGGGGTGAAACTTGTGTGGACGAAAATCCACGCAAGCGTGAAATATACTCATTAATTAAAGCGGGTAAAACGGTGCGACAAATCGCCAGTCAATTAGACATTCCGATTAGTTCGATACGGGATATGATTCATCGGTACGGTTGGTCAAAACTAACGTCACACGAACAACGAAAACTGAAAAAATATGACATGTATGATGCAAATGGTAAAAAAATGGGTCGCGGGACCGTTGCTCAGTTATCAGCGAAATTTGGTATTTCTAAAACGCGTTTATATGGGCATACTGGCGGATACAACGAGCGGGTTAAGCAAACCAAAAGTTTTTATTTAATGAAGGTGTAAGTATGTATATTTAAATTAAATCTGACACCGAAGAAGATTGTTGGCTAAGAATTGACCGCATCCCTACATTCGGACAATATGCAGGTATGGCTGTTTATCTTCCAAGTGGTGAGGAAAAGTATCGAACAGTTAAAAGTAGCGAAGTTATCAATCATGTTCGATATGAATGGAACGAGATTCTGGACAAGTACGGAATCTAATAACTAAAAAATAAGTTTTAGAAAGTGAAGGTAATTATGTTGATTGTACTAAGTGGAACTATTGGAGCAGGAAAAACTAGCTTAACGAGTATTTTATCGGAACATCTAGGAACTAAAGCATTTTATGAACCCGTTGGAGATAATCCCGTATTGCCGTTGTTTTACAGCAATCCCCAGCAATATGGATTTTTACTTCAAATGTATTTCTTAGATAAGCGTTTCAAGTCTATGAAGCAAGCCCAATCAGATGATAATAATATTTTGGATCGCTCGATCTATGAAGACGCGCTTTTTACTGACTTGAACCATGAATTAGGTAGAATCACGGACGAAGAAACCGACGTGTACCACCACATTTTAGATAACATGATGGAAGAGTTGCCCTTTGCAGCGAAAAAGAAACGGCCTGACTTGCTGGTGCATATCAGCGTATCATTAGATACTCAACTTAAAAGAATTCGCCAACGGGGCCGTGATTATGAACAGATTGAAAATGACGATTCTCTACTAGATTACTATAAGTTGCTACATGATAAGTATGAAAAATGGTATGAAGACTATAATGCCAGTCCTAAGATGATCATCGATGGTGATATATTTGACTTCATGAACAGCCGTGAAGATGCTTACCGAGTAGTGCAAATGATTGATGATGCTTTAATATTAATGGGTAATCTTCCGGAAGACTTTGAGGGTAAACCGTTAGATCAAATTCTGGAGGTGTAAGTTTGGCATTAGAATTAAGTGACGAAACGATTGATAAAATTGTTGATGGGTTGATTACTAAAGGTCATGATTTTAGTAAAAGTGAATCAGAAAAAGAGCTTCGGAACACTAAGCAACTTTTGAAGAATTACCGATTATTGGAAAATCATGCAAATGTTGAAATTCCAACGTTAAAAGACGATGTGCCTTTATCAAAATATGAACTGTCTTTATATTCACTGCTGGGGTATCGAGCAAGGTCTAAGGAAATGATTCAGTTCATTAATAGGATTTTAAGTGAGTATAAGCGAGTTTGTTTGTCGGGGACTTACGAGCAACAAAGAAGGTATGATGTAATCAGTAATCTGTACATTAATGACCAATTATTGACACGAACAAAATTAGCTGAGAAGTTTAACGTTGACGAAAAAACTATCTATAGAGATGAACGAAGAGCCGTTGAAGATTTATCGATAATGATTTTTGGGATTGATTCTTTTAATGATTTGTCCAAATAGTGTCAAAAACGTGTTATTTAATACCTGTTTTAAAGTTTTATNGGGATTGATTCTTTTAATGATTTGTCCAAATAGTGTCAAAAACGTGTTATTTAATACCTGTTTTAAAGTTTTATAGTAGTAGCATAGATTAATTCAAACTTTATTTATAACATTCTTTCAGGAGTCTAGCGGTTGGCGTGTAGTGGTTCGAATCCATACTAGACTTTTATATCTCGCTAAATTCGAGAGCATACTCGAGGCGAGATAAGAAACGTCCTTTCGCCGGGGCGTTTTTTATATGTATCGTTTTCTCTCGGATTGTTATTTTTCCTCCAATGTGTACCCTCGCGAAAATGCTGGAGTTTTGTTATGCTTTTTTATTGGAGGTAATATTATGAGACGATTTATTAGTAAATATATGAAGTCTATTTTGATTTCATTTTTTTCATCATTTTTTGGTGGACTATTGGTTGTTTGCCTGTTCTTTACTGATGACAATTTTGGAAGCCTTGCTGATTGGATAGGATCTTTAGGAACGGTTGGAGCAGTATGGCTATCATTGTACCTGGCTACAAAAAAAGAACCGCTGTCCGCTGAAATCTACATAGAAACTACAAACTTTAATTACCCTAACAAAACAAGAGGCAATGATTATTTAGTTGGATCTACAGTTAGGGTAATCAATCCTGACCAAAAAAATTATTTAATTAATTTAGATTCCATAGGACTTTTTCTTGATAATGTTGAACTAGAAAAATTTAATCTTCAATTTTATCGAGAGCGGGGAAAGTACAATTTGACACAAAAATTTATGGCCCAGTCTGGTAGCGATTTGGAGTTATTTACAGTAGATTGGGCTAATATTTTTCAAACTTTTGAAGAGCATAGCGATGCTGACAGATGGAAAGTATTAAAAGGTACTTTTGATAGTAAAGTTCAAATAAGATTATCTTTCACTTTTAACACTGGTGATAAGCAAGATGTCATAATTATTCCACCATACGAGAGACATCTTTTAAAAAAATAGGATAAATTAAAGGAGGCCTGCAAATGGCAAAACTAACAACTAAGCAACAAAAATTTGCTGACGAATACATAATTAGTGGTAATGCTACGCAGGCCGCCATTAAAGCTGGTTACAGTGAGAATTCGGCTCAGCAAATTGGAACTGAAAACTTGTTAAAACCTGTTATTTCAAATTATTTAAAGAAACAACTTAATGAAATACACAATGACAAGATTGATTCACAGCAGGATGTAATGGAATTCTTATCTCGAGTAAGACGTGGCGAAGAAAAAGAAACCATTGTTACGCCCAGTGGCTTGAAAGTAGAAACTTCTCCCAAAATAGCTGATAGAGTAAAAGCTGCTGAATTGATTGGGAAACGGTATGCAATGTGGACAGATAAGCAAGATATAACTGCAAACATCGAACCAGTCAAAATTATAGACGATGTTCCGGGAGATGATACCGATGGTTAAGCTATCTGACATCATTGCTCCTTCGTTTTATGGTCTACATCATGACATTAAAGATCATAAATATTCTAATTACTGGCTAAAAGGAGGACGGGGTTCGACCAAGTCCTCTTTTATTTCGCTCGAAATCGTAATGGGGATTATGGTTGATCCGCAAGCTAATGCCGTTGTCCTTAGGAAGGTGGCAGCAACCTTAAGAGATTCAGTATTTGATCAATATCTTTGGGCTATTGATAAGTTAGGAGTTTCAGAATTGTGGGACGATTCAGTTAGTCCTATGCAATTAACTTACATCCCTACTGGTCAACAAATCAGATTCAAAGGTGCTGATAAACCGCAGAAAGTTAAGTCACAGAAGTTTCGTCATGGCTACACTAAGTTTAAGCACTATGAAGAAGCAGCCGATTTTAAAGGCATGGCAGAGATTCGTTCAATCAATCAATCTTTGAACCGTGGTGGTTCGGATATTGTTACTTTTTATAGTTATAATCCTCCTGCTTCTCAGACCAACTGGGTGAATCAATCCAGTGAACAACAAGGTATAAGAAAAGATACCAAAGTTCATTTGAGTGACTATTTATCTGTCCCAAAAGAATGGTTAGGGCGTGAGTTTATTGCTGACGCAGAACAACTCAAGAGAGATAATCCAAAGGCGTATGCACATGAATACTTGGGTGAGATTACAGGAACGGGAGCAGAAGTCTTTAATAACCTAACAATTAGAGAAATAACAGATGAAGAAATATCACACTTCGACAAAATATATCATGGCTTGGACTTTGGGTATGCTCGAGATCCTTTGGCTTATGGAGATGTTTATTGGGATTCGGCTAGACGCCGGATCTTTTTGTTTAATGAAATCTATTCGGTCGGTATGACTACTAGGGAGGCGGCGACTATGATTAAAACATTTAATCCAGATAATGAAATCATCCGAGCTGATAGTGCCGAACCTAGAACCATTGCTGAATTCAGAGACTATGGAACAAACGTAGTTGGTGCTAGAAAAGGTCCTGGCAGTCGCGAACATGGCTTTAAATGGCTGCAAGATTTACGTGAGATTATTATTGATCCAGTTCGTTGCCCCAACACTGCTAGAGAGTTCAGCAGTTACGAATTAGAACGAGACGCCAATGGTAACTTTAAGTCATCTTATCCAGATGGCAATGACCATACGATTGATAAAACCAGATATGCACTCGAACCATTGATGAAGAGAGGAGGATTCAAAGCATGGAAGTAGCAGCAATGAAGAAATTATTGACCGCAACGGATCCAAGACGGTTGGAGTTTAATACGAAATACAAACAGTCACTAAGATATTACTTTAACGAAAACGATATTACGCTACGTAATAACGGTGAATCCAAAGTTGAAGAGCATGGCAAAGACGAGCTGCTAAGGTCAGCAGATAATCGAGTTAGTAATAACTACCATCAACTACTAGTTGACCAAGAAGCGGGGTATGTGGCTACTGTTCCTCCTTCTATCGACGTGGAAGATGACACCTTAAACGATAAGATTAAAGACGCACTTGGAGATAACTTTAATCTCAGATTGAATCAGTTAGTAATTGATACTTCGAACGCTGGCAAGGGTTGGCTGCATTATTGGATTGATGAAGACAATCATTTTAGATATGGTATTGTTCCACCTGACCAAGTGACACCAATCTATTCGTCCGATCTAACCAGGAAACTAATCGCCGTTCGTCGAACGTACAGTCAGCTTAATCCAGAAGATGGAAAGACCTACAACGTTCATGAGTATTGGACTGATAAAGACGTAACAGTATTTACCAGCAAGTCTGGTGATTACAGGGACTTACAGCCATATACAGATCGCTTTACCTTTTACGATATTACGACTGGCGAAATAACTGGGACAACTAATGTTTATAATCATCAATTTGGTCGAATTCCGTTTATTGGTTTTCAAAAGAATAAATTTGAAAGACCGGAGCTTAATAAGTATAAAGGTCTCATTGACGTTTACGATAATGTTTATAACGGTTTCGTTAACGACATCGATGACGTTCAGCAAGTCATTTTAGTGCTTACCAATTATGGTGGCGAATCACTTGAAGAGTTTAAAAAAGCTCTCAAAAAAGATAAAGCCGTCAAGTTTGAATCAATGAGCCCGGGTGATAAATCTGGTCTTGATAAGTTAACTATTGATATCCCCGTGGAAGCCCGTAACTCGGTTATGGAATCTACCAAAGGGGATATTTTTGTGCACGGACAAGGAATTGATCCAACTAAGTTTGAGGCTAACAATGCGACCGGAGTTGCTATTAAAATGTTGTACTCTCATCTCGAATTAAAAGCGGCTCAAACTGAGTCGTATTTTAGAGATAGCGTTTCTGAATTAATCAGAGCAATTATGAAGTGGTTAAACATTGCTGATGCAGATATCCGGCCAATTAATCAAACATGGACTCGTACTGCAATCCAAAATGATGTTGAACAAGCACAAATAGTTAGTTCATTATCAAATATTACCTCTGACGAAAATATTGCTAAAGGTAATCCGTTGGTTGAGGACTGGCAAGAAGAGTTGGAACTACGTAAAGACGATGTAGTTAAACATGATGGTTTTGATAATCCGGGTGCTTTTGATGACTTAAAGCCAGATGATGACAATCCTAACGATGATGAAGTAGAAGAATAATTGGTGGTGACAGAGCGTGAAAAAAAAAGAGTATTGGCAACGACGCTTTTTGTCAGTTAAAGCCAATGAAATTAAGAATACAGAAGAATACGAGCGGGCTTTACAGCCAGAGTTAAAAGGGTTGTATCAAGATATCAACAAAGAGCTATACGGTTGGTACAATCGATATGCTGGTAATCAGGGTGTTTCAATCCCGGAAGCCGAAAAGATGCTCAAAGAAATTAACACTAAAGATTGGGAACTAACACTCAAACAGTTTGAAGAAAAGGCAAAAGCTGGTGGCTATCAAGCCGAATTAGATTCTGAATACTTTAAGAGTCGAGTGGCCAGACTACAAAACTTGAAAGCTCAACTCGAACAAGTTACGAGTCGGTTTGCTAATAAGCAAGTTGATAGTATGCGCAATCAATTGACTAATCAGTATCAAGATACCTATATGCGAGAAACCTACCATCTTCAAGCTGCTCATATGGATTTCACTTCTAACTTTTCTCGTTTTAGTGAGGAACAATTAAGAATGGTGGTCTCAAAGCCATGGGGGAAAGACGGTAAAGATTTTTCAGCTAGGATCTGGAAAAACTATCGTGACTTACTACCTAATTATCTAATGAATGCGGCTTTAAAAGGTACGATTCTTGGAACTTCGGCTAGTAAGATTGCTAGAGATATGCAGGGGATCTTTGAAGGTGTTAAAAAGAATCAAATCCATCGCTTAGTTAATTCAGAATTAGGCCACATTCAAGAAGAAGCGACTGCAAAGGCTTATCAAGAAGATGGTATTGAAAAGTATGAGTATCTTGCTACTTTAGAAAGCAAGACTTGTTCTGTTTGTGGTCATCTGGATGGGTTAAAGTTCAAATTAAAAGACCGTAAGGATGGTGTGAATTACCCATTAATCCACGCTTGGTGTCGCTGTACTACAGTTCCGTTCATGGACGATTTACCAGATATTAAGGGCCGTTGGATGAGAGATCCTAAGACCGGTAAAGGTGAGACCGTTGAGAACATTAGTTATAACAATTGGAAGAGCATGGTAAGTGGCAACGTTAAGCCGATTGTAAGTAAGAAAATAGATACTTTTGATCCATTAGATATGGCAAAGTGGCCGGAAAAGGGTATTCATGTTATGAATACCGAAAATGGTCCAGAAGTATCAATATTAAGCGCAGGCGGAAAACCGTTAGCCAAATTAGCTCTAGATGAAATTAAGAAGATGTCAGAGCCGGAATTAAATTACATTCAGGATATGGCTTTCAAGAGAGGCTTTTCTGCTAAACAACGATCCGAAATAAGAAATTGGTTCAATCAAATCAATGGAAACTCAGTTAAAATTCAACAAGTTACAACGAATCCAAAGACACAAAATAATACCATTAAGAAAACCGTTGTTAATAACGCAACAAGTAATAAAATACAAGCGCCAGTTATTAATAATGTTGATGATTTTTCTAGCTTTCTAAAGAAGAGTTTGGGATATAAAGAAGTTGCAATTCATCCGTTGGATACTAAAGTTTTACAATCCTTTGCTGACTCTATGGCGAAAGTTTATACGGATTATCCTGAGTTGAATGGTTGGGTAGATTCTTTTACTTCGACAACCAAAAAAACAAACTATAAGGCTTTGGCTTCGATGAAGTCAAACGGAACTGCTTTTGTAAACCATTTAGAGATTAACGCAAATGAATTTAATGACTATGATAAAGTTATGGATGCTCTGAACAAACAAGTGAAAGACGGTTATACCACAAAAAAAACAACTCCAGGTGGTTTGATAGTTCATGAGCTGGGACACATTGCTGACAGACGTGCCAAGGCCGTTAAAAGTGGGATAAACCAAAAGTCCGGATTAGATTTCGATAAAGGCTGGAATTACTATCAAAACGCTTCGATCGCGTCAGATATAGCAAAGATGGCCTACGAAAAATTCGGAAGAACAAAAATGCAGTCAATGCCTAAATATGCAAAAACAAAAGATGTTGAACTTATTGCAGAGGCTTTTAGTGATGAAAGTGATAACGAAATTTCGGCATGGATTAGAGACGAACTAAAAAGAAGATTGAAAAAATAGGATTCATTTTGTCCCAAGTATGACGTAAAAAGGCTTATTTTTTATACCCTGATTGAGGTCGCCCCTCGTAAAAAAATGCGTAAAGGAAAGGATGAACACTATGAAACGTGAATCACTGAAACAAATGGAATTATCAGAAGAACAGATTGAAAAAATCATGAGCATGAACGGTGCTGATATTGAGAATGCTAAACAGAGCGTTGGTGATGTGGATGCAATTAAGCAAGAAAATGACACGTTGAGATCTCAAATTGCAGACCGTGATAAAGATATTAAATCCTTGCAAAAGCAGACCAAAGATAATGACGAATTAACTAATCAGCTGCAATCATTGCAAGATAAATATCAACAAGACACGGATCAATTGAATCAACAACTCCAAGAAACCAAGTTTAATAGCGCTCTTAATACAGCTCTTACTAGTGCCAACGTCCGTAACCCTAAAGCTGTAAGTGCCCTAATTGACAAAGATAAGCTTGAACTGACTGATGAAAACTCAATCAAAGGTCTTGATGACCAATTAAGCGCATTGAAAGAGTCCGACGCTTACTTATTTGATGAAGGCAGTCACGGTAACTACAATCCGGGTGGCGGAGATGGTTCACAAGATAATAACGAAGTTGATCAGATGATTAATGCTTTCACTGGTGGCAAGTCCAACACAAACTAATACGAGAAAGTAGGAAACAAATATGGCAGTTTTAAACTACGCTGATAAATACCAACAAGCCATTGCTGAAGCTTTTTATGATGAAAACCTTCGCTCTGCTGCATTGTGGAATTCACCAAGTAATACTTTAGTATCTTTCGATGGTGCTAAACACATCAAGGTTCCAACACTAACAATCGATGAAGGACGCCGTGATCGTTCACGGGCAACTATCACAGCTCCTACAGCTAACTATTCAAATGATTGGGATTCATACACACTTTCATTTGATCGTTATTGGGAAACTTTAGTAGACCCATTAGATGTTGATGAAACCAACATGGTTACTTCAATTGCCAATGTAACTCGGGCCTTCAACTTACAACAAAAGTTGCCTGAAATGGATCGTTACATGTTCAGTCGCCTATATGAACAAAAGAATGAAATTGATTCAACAGGTATTCACACTGAAACTCTTGATGAAGCTAACATCTTAGAAGCATTTGACACTATGATGGCTAATTTTGACGAAAAGCGGGTACCATCACAAGGTCGTTTGCTTTATGTAACTCCACAAGTTAACAAGATTCTTAAGAGTGCAGAAGCTAAGAATCGTATGGCAGAAATCGCTGGTAACGGCAATATCACTCGCATGGTTTACTCATTAGATGATGTTCAGTTAGTGGTTGTACCATCTGACTTAATGCAATCTGCTTATGACTTCGCTATCGGCGCGAAGACCAAAGATGACGCTCAACAAATCAACTTAATCTTGATCTACAATGGCGCTCAAATTGCTCCACAAAAATACTCATTTGTCGGTATGGATGCTCCTTCTGCTGCAACTAGTGGTAACTACCATTACTACGAACAAGCATATGCAGATGTATTTATTCTTAAGGAAAAGGCTGCTGGTGTTGAAATGTACACTTCTGCTAAAGCAACTACTCCAGAAACCCCTGCAAAGACTTCTGCTAAAACAAAATAATTGAGAGGTGAATATATTGGTAGTCCACGAACGATTCGAATCATTACTAGAACAATTACAATTATTAAGTCCAAAAACGGACGATAATCCTAACTATGAAGCGATATTGAAGTATGTTCTCGAAAAGGTGGTTCGGGATGTTGCCAACTATGTTCACATTCCAGTTAATGAACTACCTGAAGAACTCGATTCAACAATCGTTAGTATGGTTTTAACAATGATTAATACTCATCAATTATTTGTTCCAGTTGAAGAACAAGTTGGAAATGTCAGTTCACTTACTGAAGGGGATACTTCTATTAGCTTTAAAACGCCAGCAGAAGCGTATTTAACCCTCCAATCAGTGAACAGTATTACGGATGACTATGTTACTCAACTCAATCAATTTCGGAAGGTGAAACGATGAAACAACCATTTAAGCAAATGGAAAAAATTCTCCCTGCCTTGTGGAACGATCGAGTAACAATCTACGGAGTTAGTGAAACCAATGACGGTATTTTTAACGATACAACCAATAAAGTGATTGTTGAAAATGAGTCGGCTAAGATTGTTCTTAAAGGTCTCAAAGCAAGTGATCAGAGCTTCTTTGGTACTGATACTTATGACGCAAAGTTAATCCTTCGCAATGGCATAAAAATACCAGCCGGAGCAGTTGTTGATGTACTTGACGCAAACGGTAATCAAGTTCGATACAAACGGGCTAGTAAAGGATATACCGGTTATATTAGTCATCAAGAAGTAGCTTTAGTACGAGATGAAAAGGCAAAGGAGTAATTGCTATGGCTGGTTTTGAATTTGACGATGCAGAGATTTTAAGCTGGATGGAAAGAGTCGGTTCAAAGGCCGAGCCCAGTCGAGTTAAGCAGAGCATGACAAAAAGCATGGTGAGGGTTAAAACTCAATCTATGCGGTCTGTTAAAAGTAATACTCCAGTTGATACCGGTCAATTACGCCGAGCTTGGAACGCTACTGGGCCTTCAATATCTGGTGCAGCTATTGAAGTGGAAATAGCCAACAACACTGAGTACGCTCCGTTTGTAGAGTTTGGTCATCGTACTAGAGGTGGTGGCGGATGGGTACCGGGTGTCCACATGCTAACTGATAGTTTAAAAGAAATAGAAGGACAGCTTTCCGGGCTGATTACTCCCGAATTTCAAAGGGTACTGGAGGACTTGCTGAATTGATGAATATAGTTGAACGAATCGGGCAAGAATTGAAGCGTATTTGTCCTGAAATTCCGGTATATCGAGACCAGCAAAGAGAAGGTTTTATTGAACCTTCTTTTTTTGTGGAATCGGTAAATAGCACATTAAATCCTGAGTTATTCAATTACCAGAATCGTAACTACGGGTTTCAGGTGGTTTATTTTCCCAACCCAAACAAACCGGCAGTAGATATGGAAACCATTAAAGATATATTGATGAATAATTTCAATACTTTAAGTGATTGGGCTACATTAAGAAATCGTAGTTTTAACACTGTGGATAATACTTTGGTGGTTAATTTTGATGTGATTATTCGAGCCTATCCGGATGTTAAGGAACAAAAACAACAAGAAATGAAATACTACGGAGGTGTCAAAAGTGAGTAATAAATTCACTAAAACAGCACTGATTAACAGCGATGGGTTTACGGCAGCCGATCGAACCGTGTTAAACATCGTTTTAGAAGACCGTAAAAACTATACCGTTGCTGAAGCACAAAAATTAATTAAAAAATTTAAAGGAGGTATTTAATATGGCTGGTGGAACATGGACGATTCAAAATAAACGGCGACCAGGAGCCTATATCAATACCAAAGGTGCAACTCAAGCCAAACCAGATACAACGATTGGACGAACATTATTGATTAATGCCAATCCGTTGAACTGGGGTAAAAATGGGGTCATCGAATTAGATTATAATTCTGATTTTCAAGCATTATTGGGTGCTGGAATTAACTCTGATGGTTTTGCGGCACTTCGTGAAACATTAAAAGGAGCTTTGACCGTGTTGTTAGTTAATAGCAACACTGGTGAAAAGGCAATGTTAGCGGATGATAAACTGCCTTGGAGTTTTACAGCAAAATATGCTGGGACTAAAGGGAACGATATCACCGTTGATGTTGAAAAGGACCCTAACGATGAAACTAAAGTGACAGTTACCACTTTATATCAAACTAAAATGGTTAATCAACAGGTAGTAAGAACAACTAGTGCTGCAACTTTAAAAAGTAATAATTATGTTGATGTAGTGTTGGTTCCTGATGCCACACCGGATCCTACTCCAGAAAAAGGTAAGATTCGTGCTACTGCTTCAACGGTTGGTGAAGATAAATTGGTAGCATTACCAGCTTCTAGTTCATATCAATTAATTGGTGGAACTACTACCGATGATGGCGATATTACTGAAATGGTAACCACAGCAATGGATAGCGAACAATATAACGTAGTTACGACCGCAGGTTTTGACTTGGATAGTAATATCCATGCTTTGGTGGCTGAAACTACTAAACGTTTACGAGAAGAATCAGGCTATAAGATTCGTGCGGTCATTCCTAATAACGAAGGGATCTATTTTGACTATGAGGGTGTCTCGGTAGTTGCAAATGGGGTTGAGTTATTAGACGGAACCTTATTAGATACCACTATCGCAACCGGTTGGTTCGCTGGTATTTCCTCTGCAACCGGGATTGGTAAGTCATTAACTTATACAACTTATCCCGATGCAGTTGCCGCTAATCCTAAATTTACAAACGAAAAAACCATTTCTGCTCTTGATGATGGACAAGTTGTTTTCACAACACGCCGCGATGACACAGTAGTTGTAGAACAAGATATTAATTCGTTGACTACTATTACTGACGATAAGCCGATTGCTTTTACCAAAAATCGAGTAATTCGTACTTTGGACGATATTGCTACAGATACTGCTGACGTTTTTGAATCTCAATTTATCGGTAAAATCGATAATAATTCAACTGGTCGTGATTTATTTAAGGCTAATCGAGTTAGTTATTTATCGACTTTAAATGCTGCCGGAATTATTCAAGGATTTGATGCTGAAGATTTAACAGTTGAACCAGGGATTGACGCTGATTCAATCGTTGTTACTTTAGGTATTACTCCAGTTGATTCCATGGAAAAACTTTATATGACCATTACGGTTCGATAGGAGGAAAAGTAGATGTCTGAAAATACAACAGTTGGCCAATTTTTAAACGGCCGTGACACAATTTCCACCAAGGACGCAAAAGTATTCGTAAATATGGGTGGAAAAATTTGGCCGATGATTGAATGCAATCAATTTGCGGCTAAGTTAGAAAAAAACAAGGAAGATGTTCAAACCCTTGGTTCGCGCTGGAAGCATAAGAAAACTACTTCTGTTGAAGGTACGGGAACTCTTGGTGGATATGTAATCAGTTCTAATTGGGCTAAGTATGCATTACCTTACATTCAAGGTGGCAAGGATCTTTATTTTGAAGTAACTATGACAATCGAAGATCCTACATCTAGAGCTGGCAAGCAAACACTTCACTTTACTGATGTGAATCTTGATGACGTACCATTTGCTGATTTTGAAGCTGATGATGACGTCATGCAATGGGAATCAGATTTTACGTTTGAAGGAATTGAATTGGTGGAAGCTTTTACTGGTTTTGAAGAATAATTATTAAAAAAATAGGAGGGTAATCCCAATGACTCAAGTTAATATTAAGGACTTTTTAAAGCAAAATGTTGATGAAGGTGAAAATACCAAAGAGGTACATTTCGACCGTTTCAAATCACCATTTGTGATTAAAGAAATTACCAATGCGGAAAATGAAAAATTACAAAAACAAGCCACTACTAAACATAAGAATCCACGAAATGGTCAAATTGAACGCGATGTGGATCAGATGAAATATGCTGAAAGCTTAGTAGCAACTTCAGTGATTACACCCGATTTGAATGACGAAGAACTTCAACGAAGTTATGGTACATTGGCTGACGCTTCAGGTACATTAAAAACAATGTTAAAAATCGGTGAATATAATAGACTGGCAGAAGAAGTTCAGTTGTTGTCTGGCATTGGTGCTGAATCGCTTGATGACGAAGTAGAAGCAGTAAAAAAATAATTAAGTCCGGTGATGGGGCGGAATTTCAGTATTATCACTACGCCATGAACGAATATCATTGGTTACCGAGTTATTGGGTTGATATGTCCCTTCGAGAAAAAGCCTTAGTAATTGCCGGAATTGATTTGAGAATTAAAGAAGAAAAGAAACAGGAAAAAGAGGCGAAGAGAAAGGCTAGGACTAAACATTAGTTTCTAGCCTTTTTTTATTAGGTTGAAAGGAGGGAATGTATGGCTAGTACCGTAAGTGCCACCATCAGAATAAACGATGCATTCAGTGGTTCTTTAAATAAATTACAGTCCGGACTCAGCAAGAGTTCATCAGTGATGAGCAAATTTAAAAGCGCACTATCTGGTGGAATGAATTCCAAAATGCCAAACCAAATGAACTCTGGTTTTAATAACCTCAATGGAACCGTTGGTAAAACTGGAGGATTATTCAGGTCAATGCTTGGAGCTAACATCATTGGATCTGGTGTTACTAAAGGGATATCTGCAATAGGTAATGGAGTTAGGAGTATGGTTACTGAATTGAATGAATCCAGTAAAGCTTGGCAAACTTTTGATGGCAATATGCGGATGTTAGGCAAAAGTCCGGCACAAATTGCTTCTACCAAAGGAGATTTACAAAAATTCGCTCAACAGACAATTTACTCGGCTTCAGACATGGCGTCCACGTATAGTCAATTAGCCGCTGTTGGTACTAAAAGTACTGGTAAATTGGTTAAAGGGTTTGGTGGATTGGCCGCTGCGTCTAGCGATCCTCAACAGGCCATGAAAACATTAAGTCAGCAAGCCACTCAAGCAGCTGCAAAACCAAAAATTCAATGGATGGATTTTAAATTAATGCTTGAACAAACACCAGCCGGTATGGCGGCGGTTGCGAAAACAATGCATAGAAGTACTGGACAATTGGTTAAGGATGTTCAGGCGGGTAAAGTGAAAACTCAGGATTTCTTTGACGCTATTGCCAAAACTGGTACAAATGCTAATTTTTCTAAATTAGCAACTTCGTACAAAACAGTGGGACAAGCTGCGGATGGCTTGAAAGAAACTTTAGCCAATAATTTACAACCAGTTTTTGACAGAGTTGGAAAAGTTGGAATTAATGCCATAAGTGGTCTTACTGATAAAATAGGCACTATGAATTTCAATGGATTAGCTGATGGATTAGTACCTGTCGCTGAAAAAATAGTTAGTGTATTAAAAACTGCCGGCCAAGCTGTATCAGAATTTTTTAGTTCGATGGGTAAAACCGGTGCCTTTAGTGCCATTGGTGACACCTTGGGCAAGGTCGGAAGTGCGATTGAGAATGTAGTTAGCAAGCTATCAGGAAGCGGTAAAGATCCTTTTGCAATGTTCAAAACATTGGGTGGAATTACCGGTGGAGCCATTAGTGGTTTAGCCAAGGGCCTAGGATCCATTGCTGACGTTGTAGGAAACTTAAATCCCGGAACGATTAAATTACTGGGTGCCGCTTTTGTGGCCTTAAAAATGGGTGCAAAGGGATTAGTTTTAACGGCAGTGGTAGCCGGACTAAACGCTTTAAATAAACTTAATCCAGGAACTTTAAACGCTTTGGCAAAAGCCATTACAGTTTTAGCGATTGGACTTTTAGTTTTGAAAACAGTAGGAAAAATTGGTGGCATTTTAAGTAGCGTTGGTTCGGGCATTGGCGCCTTAAGCAAAGGCGGTGGATTAGCTCAAGTAGGACAAAGCGCAACCACCGCAGCGGCCGGTTTTATTAAATTGGGAGTTTCATTATTGCTGGTAGGTGGTGCAATACTGCTTGCTGGAGCAGGATTTTATTTGTTGGCAAGTGCTGCACTCAAATTAGTTGCCGCGGGATGGCCGGCGGTAGCAATGTTCTTTGGCATGATTGTGGCCGTTGCAGCTTTAGCAGCGATTGTTTCAGTTTTGGGACCCGCTTTAATTATTGGATCAGTTGGATTCATTATGTTTGGTGCCGCGCTAATGTTGATTGCTATTGCTATTTTTATTGCTACAGCCGGGTTATCACTTTTAGCCACACAATTACCAACTATCGCTACGTTTGGAATGCAGGCAGCGTTGTCAATTGTTTTATTAGGCGCTGCAATTGCAATATTTGGCGTACTGGCCATTGTTGCAGCCGTTGGACTTGTTCTACTGGGAGCCGGTCTTTTAGTCGTAGGTGTGTCTTTAATTGTCGCTGCCGTCGGCGCCTTGCTTTTTGGTGCAGCGATGTTAATCGTTGCTGTTGGTGTGACGATTGCCGCTGTTGGAATCATGATTTTGGCAGTCGCTTTACCAATCGTTGCGGCATTTGCTTTAATTGCAGCCGTCGGGATGATTATGTTTGGTGTTGGTTTAGTAGTAGTAGCGGCCGTAGCACTATTAGCTGGAATGGGACTAATAATTTTAGGTGTTGCACTTATTATCATTGCTCCTCTTTCTATGCTTGCGGCAGTTGGAATTATGCTGCTTGGTGTAGCGTCAATCGTTGCAGCAGCCGGTATTTTAGCGATTGGGGTAGCTATAATGGTAGCAGCGGCTGCTCTTTCAATGTTAGGGGCCGCAATTCAAAGTTTAGTTTCGGCTTTTATCAGCGCGATGGCGGGAATGGTGTCGGCTGTAACTTCGGGAATGGCAAGTGTTGTTTCTGCTGTTACTTCTGGTATTTCTAGCGCTGTTTCTGCTGCTCGAAGTTTTACAGGAGCTTTGGTTAGTGTTGGTGCTCAGTTAATTCAAGGTTTAGTGAACGGTATTAAATCCATGATTGGTGCAGCTGTTTCGGCTGTAACTAGTGTAGCAAGTAGTGTTGTTAATGCTGCTAAATCCATTTTACACATTGGATCGCCATCAAAATTGTTTAATCAATATGGTCAATGGGTCGTTCAAGGTTTAGCTAATGGTTTGAATGCCAATAATAATGCTGAACTGGCTTCAGCAAGTATGGCCAAAGGTGTGGTTGAAGCTGCTAGCGGTCTTAATAACATGCCTACGATGAACCCGGGCAATATTCTAGCTAACGGGTTTGATCGGGCATTAAGCTCAATCAGTCAAATTGGGGCCATAATGCAACGATTAACGGGAAGCCAAATGGCTGTTAATGGTCAAGTTAACACTTCAGTGACCGGATCAATTACTACACCAGTAAGCGGTGATACGCCTAGTTCGACACCATTCAATAATTCAAATACACCATATGGTAATAATGAAAGTAGTTCAACTGTTCAATCTACTAATGATAATAGTCAAGCTACTGTTAGCTTTGCTCAAGGAGCCATTCAAATTCAAAGCACTGGCAACACGGATTATGATGCTGAAACATTGGTGGCTAAAATCGAAGACTATCTTATGAACGTCAACGAAAGGAGGGGTTAAAGATGGCTAAAAAAATGTATTTTTATATTACCGATAATAAAAACAAAACATTCAAATTACCAATTAACCCCAAAGAATTCAAGATTGAAGCCTCTACCAACGATACGACTGTTAATGTGGTTCGTCTTGGTGAAGTTAGTATTTTGGGCGATGAGAAATTGAAATCACTGGAAATTTCTAGCATTTTACCAGTAAAGGTTAAGGATGCACATTATTTAAGTACTAGTGACGTTTATAAAAACGGCCAGACTTACTTGGATAAATTAGAAAAAATTTATAAGAATAAAAAAAACATGCGGTTGGTAATTTCTACAACGAAAGTGAATTTTAAAGGCGTTATGTCTAGTTTTACGTATGGTATGAGTGAGGGATACTCAGATGAATTTCAATTTACTTTTAAAGTTAGTCAATATCAACCTCACAAAGCCATCAAGGTTAAGGCTAAAAAGAAAAAGGTTGCGAAAAAAGGAAAAGGTCGTTCAAAGCCACCTAAGAAAATTAGCCGTGGCTCAAAAGTTATCGTTAATGGCCGTTTACATCTTGACTCCGCAGGGAGAGGCCCTGGTCAAACTGAAAGAAATGCAACTCGTAAAATTTCATTGATTCAAAAAGGAGCTAAATATCCCTATCACGTGGTCACATTAAATGGTGGTGCCCGTGGTTGGGTTAAGGCTTCTGCAGTAAAGGCGGTGTAAATCTTGGCAGTAACATTATTTACAATTCAAAAGGCTGGTGAATCTACAACTTGGGACGTAAGACAGCTGCTAGAATCAGATATTGAATGGACAACCGATATTGATTTTTCAGCGGGTGAGTTGAAATTTAAATTAGTAGAAGTCGATGAAGGTTTCACTCCTAAATCTGGAGATATTGTACGTTTTAAATGGGATAACAAACCGGTATTTAAGGGACGAATATTCAAATTTGATTATGACGGATCCGAGGTTTTCTCAGTAACGGCTTATGATAGTTTGAGATACTTTAAAAACCAAGATTCATTGGTGTGGCCGGTTTCAACTATTTCTCAAAGGTTTACTAAGGTGGCCAAACTAGCTGGAGTTAAATATAGAGTAGTTAATGGATCTAACCACAAATTAGCTGCTGAAGTATGTGATAGTAAAAGTTATTTTGATATGCTAAAAGATTCGTTTAAATCTACTCAACGAGCAACAAATGTTAAACATTTTTTGTTTGATAATTATGGAACTGTTGAATTACGTAAAACACCTTTTAAAAATATTGATTACTATATAGGTGATAAATCAGAAATGACCAATTTTTCTTATAGTCGTTCGATTGATGATTCAGCTAATATTGTTCGAGTGGTCAGAACCGATAAGAAGAAAAAACAAACGTCCACTTCTACCGCTAAAGCTAGCACCAAGGAAGATCCCAAGAATACTAAGTTTGTGACTCAAACGGTATCACATCCTAATTCAGTTAAAAAATGGGGTCGACTTCAAGTAGTAGAAAAGGCCAAAGATAAAGCTAATACCGCACAAATGAAGCAAAAGGCCAAAGATATTTTAAAGAGCAAAGGTAAGCAAGCTCATACGTTAAAAATTTCCACTTTTGCGACCTTAAGTATGATTCCAGGTAACTACTATCCAGTTAAGATTAAAAGTTTAAAAGACATTGGTGTTGGTACTAAATATATGATGATCACTAAAGCAACTCACAAATTCACAAGTACCACTGAAACAGCTGACTTAGAAATGAAAGTAAGGTGGTAGTTTGGCAGGAGAAAAGATGTTGTCGATGATGAATAGTCGAGGTGGAAATGATTCCGATTATGCCGACATTGTTTTTGGGACAGTTGTTTCTAAAAATCCATTGGAAATTCAAATGTCTAATCAGATGATTTTAAACGAATCATTTTTAAATCTAAGTGAAAGCGTAACTGATCATAAAGTAAAAATGAAGATTGGTGACGAAATTAAAACGGTAACTATTTATGGTGCTTTAAATAAAGGTGACGGTGTGACAATGATTCGCCAAGATGGTGGACAACAATTTTATGTATTAGAAAAAACGGGAGGTGATTAAAGATGGATAACGATGTCGAAGAAATTGACGGTCTGACCATTCAAGATGAGATTGAAGACGATTTAGAAGAAGTCACTTTGCCATCAAAAACTTATCACGTCAAAAATGGTCGAATTGTTGAAATGACTGATGAACGAGAGGCGATGATTCAAGCAGTAGATAAAATCCTTCATACTGATAGATTCATATTTGTTATTTACGATGAACAGTATGGTAATGATTTATCTGAACTTTTGGGTAAAGACTTTGGTTATGCTGAAGTTGAAATTGTACGTATGTTAGAAGAAGCACTCTATGCTGATGATCGTGTTGAAGATGTCATAATTGATGAAGTTAAGCAAACTGATGAAGTTACGTTAAGTGTTATTGGTTCGGTTGAGACCATCTTTGGTCAACTTCCCATTGAAAGTGAGGTGTTGATTGATGACACCAGAAGAAATAGCAAATGATTTAGCAACAAGAGATTTTGAGTACTATATGGATTTGATGTTAGAGAAGGTACCAGACAATATTGATACTCGTCAAGGATCTATTATTTATGATGCGATGGGGCCAGCTGCAATTAGTTTAGCTAGCAGTTCATTAGATTTAGCCAATGTTATTTTGCAAACGTATACTCAAACGTCAACTAGTGAGTTTCTTGATTGGCGAGCTGCTGAAAAAGGAACTGTTAGACAACCAGCTACTTTTGCTCAAGTAAAAGCTACTTTTACGGATTCAGAAGGTAATTTAATTAATAATGTTGAAATGGGGGATCGATTTGCCGGTATTGGTGACGATCCTATTTTTTATACTGTTGATTCTATTAATAATGATGGAACCGCTATTTTAAACTCAGAAGAATCTGGAAGTAGACCAAATGGTTATTTAGGGCAAATTTTACCAGTTACACCAAACGATTCGTTAAGTTGGGCTGAAATTATAGAAATTTCCGTTCCAGCCAGAGATGTCGAAGATGATGACCACTTGCGAGAACGACTATTAGCGCCGGAATCATATATTGCTTATGGCGGGAATATTGCTGATTATTTGGATATGCTAACCAAAATTGACACTGTGGGAGCAGGTCAAGTTTATCCGACTTGGCAAGGCGGTGGAACAGTTAAACTAGTTATTTTGGATAATGATTTATTACCAGCTTCAAAAACGTTAGTTGAAAATGTTCAAACTATCATTGATCCGCCAGATGAACCCGGGATGGGTTATGGTTTGGCACCAATTGATCATGTTGTAACAGTGATTGCACCAGAATCCTTTTTAGTTAATATCCAAAGTACCATTGAATTAGATCCTAACTTTACATTGGATCAAGTCACGATAAACATCAAAAATGGTATTGAAAGCTACTTTGCTAAACAGCGAGAACGTTGGAATGATGTTAATAGTCAAACTGGACGAGGTTACTCATTAAGTATCTATCGTTCTCAAGTCTTAGCAGAAATAATGAAAGTTGATGGAGTACTAAATGCGAGTTTACCGTTATTAAATGATTCTGAATCGGATATTAACATGACTTTTAATAATGAAGTTTCACAACTTCCGATTATGGGAGAGGTGCTTTTGAATGGTTAAATTAAACCAATATTTACCCAACTATTATGATGGTGTTTATGAAATGCAGGAACTCACAAAGTCGGAACAGAATGGTTTTGATGATTTTGATGATGAGGTCAATCGCTGGCTAGTGAATCAATTTGTTACTCAAGCAGACAGCGATGGCTTAAGTATTTTTGAGAATCAGTTAAAAATAGAAACTGATTTGAGTAAGTCATTGGAATCCCGTCGTTATGACATTCTGATTCGAATGTTACCACCACACCCCATCACTTTTCGTTATTTTCAAGATTTGATTACTTCGTTTGATATTAAAACCACATTAAAACGAGATGTATTTGCGCAGTTGATTCAGGCTTTTACGTATCGAAATGAGGTTTCGGACGAACAATTAGACCGCTTAAAGTATTTGATGAATGTATATGTACCAGCAAATATGATTTATGAAATTATGATGAAATCCGAATCACAAACTAATTTTAATTGGTGGTTAGGGGTAGTAAGTTATTCCAAAGTAACCACAGTGGTGAAGGCGAAGACTAAATGGATTAGTGATTTAACCACTGCATGGAAAATCGGCATGGTTTACCAGATTAAAATTAACTCAACGATAAATGCAAAAAAGGAGGTCATCCAATAGTGTCAAAATATAATGAAACAATCCTTACTAAGGCAGGACGGGAGACAGCAATCAAAGCCGCTAACGGTAAAACAAATTTTACAATTACAAGAGTGGTTAGTAGTGCCGATGATTTGTCTGGGTTGACTGAAGCAGAATTATTGGAATTGACTGCGATTCCAAGCGAAGTACAAGAAGCAACCATTACTGATGAAGATGAATCCGGAAACGATAGTATCATCGGAACGGTTTTAACTTTCTTTAATCGAAATCAAGATTATGAATTAGATGAATCCTACTATATTAATACGATTGGATTGTACGCGACTTTAGAAGGTAGTACTGAAGAGTTTTTATATGCTTTAACAACCGCAATAGAGCCGGAATTCATTCCAGACTATAAAGATAATGTAGTTTTTAACTTTGAATTGACGGTATATGTGATTGTTGGTCAAAAAGCTAATGTTACTGTCAATATTGATCCGGCAGGGTGGGCGACGAAAGAGTATGTTGATAAAGCGATTGAGTCTCATAAAGTAATTTTGCCAGACACACTGGCTTATACAGACAAAGCTGAAACCATTAATGAAACATGGAATTTTATTAAAGGATTAACAAAAAATGGAGTTGAGGTTGCAACAGCTGGTGACATTCAAAATCTAGTGGATCAAATTGCAGCACTACAAAAACTGGTAGGCGATTTGGTGAAGATTGTGCCAATAAGTCAGACGGAATACGACGCTTTAGTGGCTGCCGGAACAATAGACACCACTGCCATGTATATCACATGGGAGGGATAGCCTATGATTGGAAGAGAAATAAAAACAATACATTATAATGGCCATCAAGCTACTGGAGGATACTTAAATCACAGAGTAGTCTTTTCGACAGGAAGCTTGGTTAGCATGACTGGCAATTACTACAACAAAATTGTTGATGGAAAAATTGATTCTTTGACAAATGTTAAAAACAAAGAGAATGGGCCTGTAACAACTTCCGGATCGATTGCTTTTAAAGGCATTCCCGGATCAGCAATAGATCCAGATTATTTGGCTCTGATTATTGATAGCGTTAATTCATCTTCGGTTTACACAAAAAATTCAGATGGATCTTTATATACCAAATACGTTTTTAATGGTCTTGAAGCGGTGAAATTCACAAAAGAAATGAATGATTTGGAATCGTTCACTGATGGTGGAAAAGTTAAGTTAGTTTATGATGTTGTTTCCGATAATATCGCGTGGGATGGCACTAAATTTTCAGAATAGATAGGAGGAACTTATGGCGATTTATTATGGACTACAAGATATGTATTCGGATGGAACCGTTTTATGGAACGGGGACCGTCCTTTTATCGACTGGTCAACAGTTGTTAATGGTAAACATTTCGATCAACCAGGAACACTTTTAGATTTTGATATATCAAAGCTTAAAAACGGCTTGCGTATTAAAAGTTCGGGTTACTACGATATGATACTTAATGGTTGGAATATTAGCGATGTTGTTTTAGTACCCTTCTACCAGAATAGAACCACAACCTTAGATATCCCTAAAAACAGCATTGTTGAAAATAAATCTTACAAACTTCCACGCCTTGATAGTTCTCTTTTCTCAGATTATGGAATGTATGATCTATTTTTTAAATATCTAGGCGATAGTAAATTTACTATCCAAAGCTCATTCAATTCAGATCCTCACAGTTCATTAATCTACGTTAACAATCCGGAATCAATTACAAGCTGGGTATACTACATCAACATCGACTCAATCACAACGTATTAAAACTAAAGGAGATTAAAAATGAGAAAAAATAAAAATTCTCTAATTATTTTCGGGGGGCTAGAAACCCGTCCCTATAGTCTTTATCACCACTTTCTAATTTTAGGAGGTGGTTATTTTGGCTGTTAATATTGGTGACAAAGAAATATCAAAAATCTATTTTGGCGATAAATTAATTATGGAAGGAAAACAAAATGATTGGATCGAATTAGAATTACCTCCTAGAGCAGAACCGGGTTCTGGAAATATTCTTTTTCAAGATATGGGAGATGGAACAGCCAGATTATACGGTGGTTTTACGATCACTAAGTCCGACCAAGATTCATACATGTTGTGTTCTCTTCCTGAAGGCTACCAATTTGTTTCTAGTAAACACATAGCCATGGTTATGATGGCAGGACGTACTTTGCCTTCCGGCGTTACGTTAACAGCTAACACCGGTCATATTTCCATTGTAGGAACGGATCATAGCTTAAATACTAATGGTGGAGAAATTAAAATATCTCATACTCACCTTGGTAGTGGAGGTGGTGTTTCTGCAGACTTATCGCCGTTTATTTTAATTAATTACACCAAAACAAACTAAAGGAGGTGCCACGATGGCACAATATTATGTACAACTAGACGAAAAACGTTACATCGCAAAGGTTCAATCAGAACTCAGCTCAACGGATAAAGTGGCTGATTTTATCCATATTTACGTCCCAACTCAATTTGATGAAGTGTTCGGCGAAACATGGGACAAATGGGGCATAAACGAGTTAGGCACACCAATCCACGGCTGGCTACCACCAATCACTCGCAAAGATTTTAGTGATCAAGTAGATGATCTCAATGGAAAGCTAGCAACAGCTAACCAAACAATTAAAGATCAAGCCAAAAAGATCGATGGGCAACAACAAACTATCGCTACACAAGGCACTAGCATCGATACTTTGACTACTGACAATACTACTTTAAAGAAGATGGCAGCTGGTTTAACTATGCAAGTAGCTCAACTTCAAGCAGCAGTTACCCCAGCAGAAACGCCAAAGGAAGGTGAATAGCCATGGATATGTATGCGATGATTCAAATGTTAGCTTCAATGGGAATGCTTACTGACGAAGACGCTATGGAGTACGTTCGAATCGGTACAATCACTGAAGATCAGTATAAAGATCTTATGGGCAAAGAGTATACGTTAACTGAATAGATCCAAAAAGTACTGGTCTCCTGACTGGTACTTTTTATTTTAAAAAGGGAGATCGTTGATTGGAAGATAAAGATCATAAATTACTCATGAGTCACGATAAAAAGTTATCGGAACATGAGACACGCATTAATGATTTAAGTACTAAACTAAATGACACATTAACTAAAGTTGAAGAAAGTAACAAGTATTTACGAGAACAAAACAATGATATTTTGCAGGCTATCATTAAAGGAAATGAACGACACGAATCGAACAAACATGAGTATGAAATGCTTAACCGCCAGCAATTATGGAAATTTGCCATGATTGCACTCGGATCAAGCTCGGTTGTGTATTTAATTATCGATAAGATATTTGGATTGATTAATTTCTAGGAGGATTGTTAATGGATTATATTAATAATTTAAATTTAGGAAGTGCAGCTGAATTAGCGATTATATCAGCAATTATTTACATGGTAATTTCAGCTATTAAAAAAACTAAAATTGATAATAAGTGGTTACCTTGGATTTCAATGATTGTTGGAACAATCGTTGGACTATTAGCAGTTGTTACTACTCGTGATGTTAATTACTTGCAAGGCTCTGTACTGGGATTACTGGTGGGTGGTTTTACATCAGGGCTGTTTGACGGATTTAAGGGAGGTAGTAACTAATGGCTGGAGAAAAATTTAGTAAATTAATTACGAGTGTTAACCCTAAGATTATGAATTCCAGTTCAAGAAATGGTATCAAAATTGATAGAATTGTCATTCATCATAATGCTAGTACTAATAAAAATGTGGCTATGAACACCTGGGTAGCAGGTGGACCAGCTAATACTTCAGCTCACTATGAAGTTACACCAACCGAAATTATCGGATGTGTTGGTGAACAGTATGCTGCATGGCATTGCGGCGGTACGGGTGGTTATGATGTACCTAAAATGGCTAATCCTAATCAACGATCAATCGGAATTGAAAATCTCAATTCAACTGGTGCACCACACTGGAATATTGCCGATGGAACTTATGAAAATCTGGCCAAATTAGTAGCTGATATTTGTAAACGGTACGGAATTCCGTTGGATCGTAAGCACGTATTGGGGCATAATGAAGTGACTGCCACTGCTTGCCCGGGTGGTATTGACGTTGACAAGGTAGTTAAAATGGCTAAAGGCCAAATTACTACTAAACCTAAGAAGGCTGAATACTTTAACTGGACGCCATATAGAATCTACGCTAAGAAACAAGTAGCTGCTTATGCCAAAGCATCTCAAGTGGGATCTGGTAAGAACGTTAAAAAGATCTATAAGTCTAAAGCAGTAATGGAAGTTGTTAAACTTGAAGGTCACCGCTTTAAACTAATTGATGGCACTTACGTAACCGCTAATAAAGATTACGTTAATAATCTTTATTACCTACCTAAATCAAAGATCAAGCAAGTGCGTTCGGTTGCAGCAAAAGGTAGTGGCCGGTATGATGACATCAAGTTTAATCACAAGAACGCTCATTTCCCTAAGGGAACGTACTTTGACGTCGTTAAAATTGTGCCATATGGCAAAGCGTCACGCTTCTTGCTAGCCAACGGTGACTACATCAGCGCCAACAAACTCGTAAACAAAATGGTAAAATAAGAACATCTAGAAAATACTAGGTATGTACGCCTTATAACCTAAAGAAACCCTCAACCGTAATTGGTTGGGGGCTTTTTTTGTTTGGAAAATAGCTTAATTATAAAAATAATTAGTGAATTCTATTTCGCAAAAATGGCACTTTGGCAAAATAGAAGTATAAATAATCTTTCTTATTTATCAAAATGTATTGAATTGGAAAATATAAGTGATATTATTTGACTATAAAATAGAAATGAGATGATATTATGGAATACCAATTATTGTCTATTTACAAATACAACGGAAGTGGTCAATCCAAATCGGTTGAAGAAGTTGAAGATGAATATAAAAGGCGTCTTAATGGATATTCGTCTGTAGTAACCAATTTATATCCTACTTTAGACATTAATGATTACGAGCAGAGTTCAAAATACCCTATATTTTTTGTTCAAACTAATGAAATTAATTCTTTAGTGAACCATATTCTTCATAACTCCAAAGAGATTAGTAGTATTGCAATCAATCTTCCTGGAGTTGCTAGGAACAGTTATACTAGACAATTATTAACGAAGGAAATTTATTTTACTAATGAAATTGAAGGGGTTAAAACAAATAAAAAAGAAATAGAAACAATTGTTGGTGAGGTAGAAGATAATAAAAAAACAAAAAAGAGGTTAGCATCTACTGTTAGGCTATATAATATGACTATTAATAATAAGCCATCCAGAATTGATGAATTAAGTGATTTTAGGAAGATTTACGATGAGTTGTTAAAAGGAGAAATCAATGATAGCGATCTTCCAGATGGTGAATTATTTAGAAATGAAAAAGATGTTTTTATAGGTAATGAATTAAAAAAAGTTCATATTCCTCCCAAAAGTGAAACAGAAATACAAACAAAATTAACATCGTTGATAAAATTAATGAATGATGATGAGATTACAGATGTAGTTAAATCTCTTATTACTCATTTTATGTTTGAAAACACACATCCATTTTATGATGGAAATGGTCGTATGGGCAGATATCTTTTATCTTCTTATTTAGCAAATAAGTTAGATACTTACAGCGGATTGTCTATCTCTGGTGCGATTCATGCAGAACAATCGTCTTATTATAAGACATTTAAGCAGGCGGATAATTTTGATAATCGTGCTGATTTGACTTTATTTATAAAAAAAATGCTTGAAATTATTAGACATGGTCAAGAAGATGTTATTGAGAATTTAACAATGCTGTCTGGGAAATTAAAAAACGCTCTTGATATATGTGAAAGTACATTTGAGGATAATATAGAAAGGACGGTTATGTATATTTTTTCTCAATCTGATCTCTTTTCTGAGAGTCAAGACACTGGGATAAAAGATACTGACTTAGTTAACTTTTTATACGATGACGATCATAAAAAATTTCATAAAAGTTTAGTTCGGAGAACGTTGAAAAAACTAGAAGACAAAAATGTTTTAATAAAAATAAAGGACAAGCCTGCACAACATATTATAAATTCTGATTTGATAAATATACGCTAACAAAAAAGTGACCAAGAGACCGTTTCTTTTTAATACTTCAAAAAAATTATCTATATAAAAGAAAAGTTTCACTATATGCAAAAAAATAAAGACGCTTAAACGGCGTCTTTTAATTTACTCTAGTATTCTTTCGATCTCTACAAATTGATCTAAGTTCATGATGTAGTGCAGGTGTTGCTCGCCATATCCAACTTGCAGCAGAATTACATCTTCACTCAAGTTTCCCTTGGCCATGATGCAAAATTGACCAGCGTGTTTGTGGTACCAAAAATCAGAATTCATTTTCACGACCTCCTATATATAGGTAGATATGTAAAAATATATCATTTTATTTTATGAATTATAAAAAATTAAAGACACCTAATTAGGCATCTTTGTTTATGCAAAAAATAGCTCTTATCCGCCGATGTGTTTTTTTAATTAGGGGGATGTTTGGGGGATTTTAAAAAGTAACCGTCTCAAATCTGCTAGTATCAAAGGATTTAAGACATGGTTCAAATCCTGTACTCTCCTTAATAATTATGAAGCACATTAAACTAAGGTTTGATGTGTTTTTTAGTATTTCGTTTATATATGTTTATGGATGAGACTATATTTAATAGGCCGTTATGAGGTCGTAACTCAGTCACTAGCAATCTTAGAAGGGAATTAAAACTTTGAAAAATACAATTCAACTAATCAAAAATCACTCATCTGTCAGGAGCTTTAAGGATGAACCTCTATCAGATGAAGTTAAAACGCAATTGTTAGATGCTGCTAAGGCAGGTTCTTCATCTCATTTTATCCAAGCAACGTCAATTATTGAAATTACGGATAAGCAAATTAAAAATGAGTTAGCGGACTTATCTAATAGTGCCCCTTATATTAAAACAACGGGATCTTTTTTTGTATTTATTGCAGATCTATATCGGGATGCTGAAATTTTAAAGACTAATCATCAATCACTAGCTGCCGTGGCCAATATGGAAGCTTTAATTGCTGGGGTGGTGGATACCACTATTGCTGGCGAAAATATGGCTCTGGCTGCTGAGGCGTTAGATTTAGGTATTTGCTTTATTGGTGGAATCCGCAACGATCTTCAAAGGGTTAGTGAATTATTGAAATTACCTAAGTTTACGGTTCCTATTTTTGGATTAACAGTGGGAATCCCTAATCAACGTAGTGAGATCAAGCCGCGGTTACCTAAAGCTAATACGATATTTCAAAATCAATATGATTTTAAGGCAGCAACTGACCTAAGGAAATATACTAAAAAAACAGCAGCATACTATGCTGAACGCGAAACCAATCAACAGGATGTAAATTGGACTCAAAAAATGCAGGAATTTTTTGCTGAACCAAGCCGTCAAGATGTGGCAGATTTTATTCGTGAGCAAGGATTTAGACCTTAGTTTATTTATATGAATGATAAAACCCCCTAATCACTAAACGATTAGGGGGTTATTTTTATAATTAGGCTTCTTTAGAAGAAGAGGTTTTACTTTTGATAAAGCCTATAACTGCTGGAATTAACGAAATAACAATAATTCCTAAAACAACTAAGGAGAAGTGTTCCTTAACGAATGGAATATTGCCAAAGAAGTAACCGGCACCAGTACAGACAAGAACCCAAGTTATGCAGGCACTAACGTTGTATTTAATGAATTTACTATATGAAAAGTTACTAGTAGCAGCTACAAAAGGGACGAATGTTCTGATGATTGGCATAAAGCGGGCTAAGAAAATAGCCATTGCCCCATATTTATCAAAAAAGCCTCTAGCCTTGTTAAGATCAGATTGTTTGATAAATTTACCGAACAGTTGGTGGGTAGTAAGTACGTTTCCCACCTTTTTACCGAAGAAGAAGTTCAACGAATCTCCTCCAATAGAAGCAATTAAGAAAATCACTATGAAAACCCAAATATTTAGATGGTAAGTAGGGTTAGCTGCCAAGGCGGCAGCTGCAAATAAAAGTGAATCTCCTGGTAGAAACGGTAAAATAACTGCTCCGGTTTCAACAAAGATAATGGTGAACAGTATTAGGTATGTCCATCCCCCAAAAGTGTTAACAATGTTTATTAAGTGTGAATCGATATGCAGGACAAAATCAATAAGAGTTCCCAAGACAAAATTTCCTTTCTCCAATAATTAATAATATGATACCTTATAACATAGAATGACAAAACGATTTTTAAGAAAAATTAGGTTATGTTAATTTAAATTAAGGAAGTGATACTTTGAACTATAAAATTGGGATGCGAGTTACTGGTAAAGTGATTGGAATTCAAAAGTACGGTATTTTTGTGGGGTTGGATGATTCCCAACAAGCATTAGCGCATATATCTGAATGTAGTAATAGTTATATTTCTGACATTAATGCAGCTTTTCAGGCTGGTGATAAAGTAGAAGGTACAATAATAGATATTGATGAGTACACTCATAATATTAGTTTATCACTTCGCCCGATAAATACTCACTTAAGCATTGGAAAGTGTAAAAGGCAACTAGATGGAGTTCGAAAGCGGGAAAATAAACGTTTTTGGACGAATCATAAACGTAAAATAGGCTTTAAAACACTGGCAGAACAACGTGAAATGGTGAAAAGGGAAAGTTAAATGCATTTTAATTAAAATAATGCTTGACCGAAGTTGATGATCTTGATAGAATATATTCTGTTGTCAAATATTGAAACGTTTAGCGGATGCAACGGGTTAGCGTTTAAGTTAATAAAAAATGTTAATAAAAAAAGCTTGCATTTGAGTTTGATATCTGATATATTTAAATAGTTGTCACGAGCTGATATGAAGCGCTTG
>NZ_JAPQEZ010000005.1 GCF_026798195.1 Lentilactobacillus senioris | reverse complement strand
TTTGTTTTCATCGAATATTTTGTTCAGTTTTCAAAGGTCTACTTACATTGCTAAGAACTTATTTATCTCTTAAGCAACGTGTTATATCATATCATCAGAAGCGCTTGTCGTCAACTACTTTTTAAAATTAATTTTCAAAAGCTTTTCATTGATGTGTTACCCGTCGCAACCGACAAGAACTATTAAACCACATACTAGCGGAGAGCACAAGCCCTTTTTGTAAATTAGTTTCATTTTTCAAGATGTATTCCTTTACATTCCATTGAAAGGGGATTAAATTGGAATTGTTCTAACTAAATCAAAGGAGTAAAGCCATGTTAATGACCAATTCTAAAATTATCGCTGCTTGTTTCACCATATTATATGCGATTTTAATTTATTTAGTATTTGCTGGGCAAATGACCGCGGCTATGTATGTAATGGCGATCGGCATGTTTTTAGAATCCCTAACCTGCCTAATCAACTGCTTTCGTAAATAACTAATACATAGGAGGAACCGTAATGAACTCAACAATTCACGATTACTTTTTTGATAAAACCGCCTTTGATTCCCATGACGGTGCATATATTCACTTACAACAACCAGATACCCCGGAAACGCCACTAAATGTTCCGGCAATGTTGACCCCCGACAAAGTAGATGGCGATGATATCTACTATACTTTAACTGCTCAAGAAGGTACTACCCAACTACTTACCGGAGCAGTTACCAAAACCTGGGGCTATAACGGTTCTTTATTAGGCCCTACCGTTTTATTTGAAACTGGTAAAACCTACCATATTACACTAAAAAACGTCCTCGACGAAGTCACCACCTTTCACTGGCACGGCTTAAACATTGTGGGTCCATACGATGATGGCGGTCCCCACGCCCCTGTTTACCCAGGTGGCGAACGTAAAATTACATTTACCGTAGACCAACCTTCAGCTACATTGTGGCTTCATCCCCATCCATGTCCAGAAACTGCGCGGCAAGTTTGGAACGGATTGGCTGCAATGGTACTAATCAAAGACGAACATGAACGATCATTAAACCTCCCAGCCGACTGGGGCGTAAACGACATTCCGGTTATTATGCAAGACAGAACCTACTATGATAATCAACTTGACTACCAAAAAAGTTATGATGTTGATGGTACCCTTGGCGAATACCCATTGATCAACGGGACCCTCAACCCATACTTTGAAGTTACTAGCCCGATCGTGCGCTTGAGATTTTTAGACGGTTCTAATAGAAGAGAATGGCGGCTACATTTCAGTGACAACCATCCTTTCACCCAAATTAGCAGTGACGGTGGTCTCCTTCCTCAACCAGTTGAATTCGACCACTTAATGCTAACTACCGCCGAACGAGCTGATGTCTTAGTTAACTTCTCTGATTATCAAGAAGGAGATATTGTCACCCTTCAAACCGATGATTTGTCATTTTTGACTTTTAAAATCGGCAAGTTTGCCCCTCAAGATTTGAGTTTACCGGAAACTCTGGCTATAATGCCTGATTTAACCCCTGATGATCCCGAACCTACCTTCCACACCGTTATGTCAGGAATGGATGACGAGGTTCGCTTAGATGGCAAATTATTTGATATGCAACGAATCGATACCCGCCAAGAACTAAATAAAGTCGCTCTCTGGGAAGTTACTAACACCAACGATATGGATGATGGTATGATTCATCCCTTCCACGTTCATGGTTGCCAATTCCAAGTGCTTAAACGAGATGGTCACGACGTTTACGCTAACGAACACGGTTGGAAAGACACCATCGGCGTTAACCCCGGAGAAACCGTCTTGATCAAAATTCAATTCACCAAACCCGGCGTTTTCATGTATCACTGCCATATTCTGGAACACGAGGATACCGGAATGATGGCTCAGATTGAAATTTACGATCCTAAGCACCCAGTTAAATACCATTTACTATCAATGGACGAAATGATGCATGATCCAAATATGAAGTAATTGAATTGAAACTAAAAAGAGGTAGTAGTGATCAACATTGACCACTGCTACTTCTTTTTGATTATTCTGAATGTTCTCGATCTTCTAAAAAGTTATAGAGGCCAAAAATCGTTTTATCCGTTAATTCAATGGGCTTACCATCAACAGCCGCATCTACCACCACGTAATAGTCTTCTAAGTCCGGTACTTCTAATTGTTGGTTAGCTACAAAATCCTTTGCAGAAGCATAGTTAATTTCCGCTGGTTCGCCACCATCTGTATACACAATTTCAAGCATCTCGGTCACTTTCTTTCTATATGATGATTGAGTAATTAACCTTGATTGTAAAGCATTAGTGCCAAAATACAAATTAAACGACTTACAAAATAAAACAGGACTCAATGCTAACTAGCGGAGTCCTGTTTTATTTTAATTATTTCACCCGAGCTAAGAAATACTTCTTCTTGCCTCGTCTAACAATTACGAACCGACCGTCAAAATGATCAGCTGGGTTAATAGTAGCGTCAGTGTCAGTCACTTTTTCACCGTTAATCCGGATGGCACCGTTAGAAACATCTTCGCGGGCTTGCCGCCGTGAAGGTTCAATCCCAGTCACATCTACTAACCATTCTACGATGTTAGCTGGTTCACTGGTTACGTCCACAGTAGGCATGTTCTTAAAGCCTTGTTCAATTTCGGCAGCGGTTAAGTTAGCGACGTCACCAGAGAATAAGGCAGCAGAAATATGTTCAGCTTCCGCCACTGCGTTTTCACCGTGAACAAAGGCAGTAACTTCTTCAGCCAAACGGCGTTGAGCAGCCCGTTTTTCAGGTTGAGTCTTCACTTGTTCTTCTAAGTCTTCGATTTCAGCTTGGGTTAAGAAGGTGAAGTACTTCAAGTACTTGATTACATCCCGGTCATCTTGGTTCAACCAGAATTGGTAGAATTCGTAAGGTGTGGTCTTATCGGCATCTAACCAAACGGCTCCCCCGGCAGTTTTGCCAAATTTAGTACCATCGGCCTTTAACATTAACGGAATCGTTAAGCCGTAAACGCCAGCATTGGGTCCTTCAACCTTATGGATCAAATCAATTCCGGCAGTAATGTTGCCCCATTGATCGGCACCACCTAATTGAACTTGAACTTCGTTATTTTGGTAGAGGTGCAAGAAGTCGATAGATTGCAAAATTTGGTAGGTAAATTCTGTGAAGGAAATTCCGACTTCTAACCGGCTAGCCACTACTTCTTTGTTTAGCATGGTATTAACGTTAAAAAGCTTACCGTAGTCTCGCAAGAAATCTAGAAGTGATAATTGAGACAACCATTCATAGTTATTGACGATATCAAATTTACCGTCGCTACCAAACAACCCAGTTAGTTGCTTAGTAAGGGCTTGTTCATTATGGTGAACTTGGTCCATGGTTTGCAAAACTCGTTCAGAGTTCTTACCACTTGGATCACCAATTGAACCAGTTCCCCCACCGATCACGATTACTGGTTTGTGACCGGCTAATTGGAATCGTTTCAAGATCATGAAGGGAATTAAATGTCCGATATGCATACTGTCACCAGTAGGATCGATTCCCACGTAAATTCCCACGGATTTGTCGTTAACTAATTCGTATAAACCGTCGTGATCGGTTTCTTGGTTAATGGCGCCCCGCCACTTTAAATCATCTAAAATATTCATCAAAAGTTCCTCCTAAATAAAAAGTCCCCAACATCAATTGATGTCAGGGACGAAATTTTCCGCGTTACCACCCAGGTTATTATCAAATAAGATAATCGCTTCATTAGCATTGATAACGAAATGACCCGGATTTTAAATTGCTCCCAAATTGTAATTTCAAAGATTAGTTTGGCTAACTTGCAGCGTCCGTTAGCTTTCTATTTGGCCCCTAACCTTCTACTCTATTTGCTCAACGCAATATGATATTTTCATCTTACGGGGTATCACTATAAATGTCAATCACATCAAGCCATACTGGCGGGTAAAATTAAATTGGTTAACGGTACTGTATTCAACTGAGCTAAGCCGATCGTAGCCAACGTAAGCCAACATCCCCAAAATTAAAATATTTTGCCCAATACCGTTGGGCACCGCTTCGGTAAACGCTAGTAACATGTTAATCGCAAATAAGCAGGCTATATCAGTTTGATTTAATTTGATCATATGATTAATTGCCCGTTGCATAACCCAAACAAATAATAGCAACATAATTAGCCCACCAAAAACTAGAATTCTAATGTAGGAACTGTCAATTCCATATCCGACACCATCCATCACGTAGTACTTACTAATTTTGCCACCTAATAGTGTAATTCAGGTTTGCTTTAAATAAAATTGACCGATATCTACCCGATTGGCTAAAAGCCCATTTAATTTTATATAAGCAGTACTGCTCTTAGGTAGATACATAATGAAGACATCAATCACTGCTACTAATGGAACAAATACTCGCAAGACGGTATTTAAGATTCGCCGAATTACTTGATCTACCTTAGGTGCGTGTTGATTCAACAACTGTAAAATATAACAACCAAAAATTGCCAATAAGGCTAACATTGTTGAAGTTCGAGAATTAGTTAGGTAGTTATAATATAACGTGATTCCAGTTAAGATGGCTATTTCCCACCAAACTAGCCGACGATAGCGTAAGTACATCCACTCCAAGATTACAAATAAAACCATGACCATCAACATATTAGGATGATAAAAACCGAAACTGTGACGCACAATTTGAATTCCGCCCATGCTGTCATAACGATAAATCAAAACATCTTGAGAAATTCCCTGCCAGGCTAAGATATTAGCAAATAAAATCATTCCTAATCTAAGTCCTAGATCCCACTTAATTAGTTTATTTAAGTCGATATCTAAGCTAGCGTACGCAAATAAAAAGAACGGTACCATATATATGAAGCCGTTTTGAGCTCCAATAAAACTACTTAGTAACAAAACCACTGCCATTTCAATACTTTGCTTAAGAGTCCGAGAGCTACAACACAGTACCACTACTAGTCCCAAAATGATAAACACTGCTAGGTTCGAAAAGCCATCCATCAAAGCTAAAATATTTGGGGATGTAGCCCGTGTTAGGTTAGCCAAATATTGTTTAAAAGATGCTAGTAAAACTAAAAGTATGTATAAACCACTTTTATTTTTTCTTATCCATAATCCCAATTGCATGATTTTCCCCCTCTTTATCTAATTCCATTATAGCAAACCTTTGCTTTTGATCCTGTAATTATTTCTCATTTGCTTCAAAGAATAGATCCATAAGCAACTTAATTGTAATTACTATTTGAAAGCGCTAAGCTTTGGATATTAAAGTTAGTAGTTCAAATGTAGAGGAGGAAAATAGTTATGAGTGAAACAATTAATTCAGGCGTTGCCATGGTTCAAACTCTAGAAAGTTGGGGAGTTAATCACGTTTACGGCTTACCTGGCGGAACCGTTAATAATTTAATGTACGCCTTAGATGCCGAAAAAGACAACATTAACTTCATTCACGTTCGCCACGAAGAGGTCGGAGCTATGGCGGCCAGTGCGGATTACAAAATTGCAGGCCAAATCGGGGTAGCCATCGGTTCAGCTGGCCCCGGTGCCACTCATTTACTACAAGGAATTTATGACGCCAAGATGGATAAAGTTCCCACGCTTTACTTAGTAGGGCAATCTCCACAAGGCGACATGAACTTTGATGCCTTTCAAGAAATGGACGAGGATCCGCTCTTCCAAGACGGGGCAGTTTATGCTAGGACGGTAACTACCGCAGTTAGTCTGCCTCACGTAGTAGATGAAGCTATTCGAAGAGCCTATGCATATAATGGTCCCGCTGTTGTTATCATTCCTAACGATTTAGCTGGTCAAGAAATTCCAGTTAAAGGCAATTATTCTTCGGCTAATGCTCACCGCTACAACCACTTAGCTGCTCCCAATGATCAAGATATCAAATCCTCGCTTAAGTTAATTTCTGAAGCTAAACGGCCGGTAATGTTTGTCGGAATTGGAACCAAAAATGACGCGGATGCGGTCATGGAACTCTCAACTAAATTACAAATGCCCGTGATCACTTCCGCTATTGCCAAAGATATTATCCCTACTGATTTTGAAGCTCTATTAGGTTCTTCTATGCGAGTAGCTTCTAAACCGGCCAACGAAGCCTTGTCTAAAACAGACTTAATTTTGTTTATTGGTTCTGACTTGCCATTTGGCCAAATTGAATTTAGGCCCGAAGTTAAATTCATTCAAATCGATTCCAACCCAGCTAAGTTAGGAAAACGACATCATGCAGACATTGCCATCCTAACTGATGCTTCTGAAGCCTTAACCAAATTATTGGACTTAAGCACTCCGGCAGCTAAATCTGATTGGTACGCTGCGAACGTGGCAAACGTGACTAACTGGTGGCAATATCTAGATCACCTCATGGATCGCACGGCTGATCCAATGAGAGTTGAACCAGCCTTCAAACAACTCAACCGAATTGCCGACCCAGATGCCGTCTTCTCTATCGATGTTGGTCAAGTCGATCAAAATGCGGTTCGGATGTTGAAGATGAACGGTCAACGCCGTTGGTTTACTTCTGGCTTATTTGCTACGATGGGCTTTGGCCTTCCTGGGGCGTTAGCCGCTGCCTTACAATATCCGGGACGCCAAATCTTTAATCTCACTGGTGACGGAGCCTTCTCTATGATTATGCAAGATTTAATCACTGAGCGCCGTTACCATTTACCAATTATTAACGTTGTCTTTTCTAACGACGTCTTGGGCTTTATTCAAGACGAACAAGAAGATGAAAAGCATGAATTTTTCGGAATTGATTTGAACTCGATGGATTTTGCTCAAATCGCTGAAGCTCAAGGAGTAAAAGGCATCACGGTTACTAAGATGAGTGAACTTGAGGCCGCCTTTGATCAAGCTAATGAGATAGCTCAGGCCGGTTCTCCAGTTTTAATTAACATCCATATCTTAGATGAACGACCAATTCCAGTTGAACACTTACAATTAGATCCTAACCAATTTAGTGAAGACCAAATTAACGCCTTTAAAAAACGCTACTTAGCTGAAGATCTGCAACCACTTAGTTACTTCTTAGATCACCAAAAATAAATAATGTGATCAGTTCAAATCTGCTATAATAACGCAGAAGGGACTGATAACGATGGGATTTTCTCCTAAATTAATTTTGGCAGATATCTGCTTAATTATTTCCATTTTATTAGCTTGGTACATCCAACGATCTGAACCAACCACTACTATTCGGGTACTATTAATTATCGTAGCCGTAATCTGTTTAGGAATTTCTATTTGGATTAATTTTGCCAATGCTAGGGATAAACGCAAATCAAAATAAAAGGACTTAACTAAACCGTTAAGTCCTTTTGTGTATTATAATAATTAATCTTCTCGCCAACTATGATAGATATTAACTAATCCATCCGTACTTTCGTCACCTAGACCAGCATCGTTGACCATTCGATCATATAATTGCTTAGCTAATTCAGTAGCCGGTAAATTTAGTTTCATTTCGGCGGCCACGTCCAAAGCAATTTTAAGATCCTTCAAAAAATGTTTAGCATAAAAGCCGGGTTGGTAATCGCCCTTTAATACTCTAGGACCATAATTTGCCAAACTCCAATTTTGGCCGCCACCGTTATCAACGGTTTGAATCACTTGTTGCAAATCCAAACCGGCTGCCTTAGCATACACCAACATTTCACTCATTCCAGTCATCGTCCCGGCAATCATAATCTGATTAGCCATCTTAGCATTTTGGCCCGCTCCAGCAGTACCAAAGTAAGTGATCGATTTGCCTAACACTGAAAATAACGACTGCATTTTTTGATACGTGGCTTCTAAACCGCCCACCATAATGGTAAGAGTGGCGTTTTGAGCTCCTACATCCCCACCGGAAACCGGGGCGTCCAATACTTCTACCCCCTGTTTTTGGCCCTCAGCAAAAATCTGTTGAGCGATTTTGGGTGAACTGGTAGTCATATCAATCAACACCTGACCCGCATGAACTTGTTTGAAAATTCCGTTATTTCCAAAATAGACACTTTTAACGTCATTAGGAAACCCCACCATTGTAATTACCACGTCAGATTGACTAGTCACTTCGGCAGGTGAATCAGCCCACGTAGCTCCTGCATCTAGTACAGCTTGCGCGTGTTCTTTCGTACGGTTAAAAACCGTCACCGTAAAATCAGCCTTCAACAAATTTTTAACCATGGCACTTCCCATAACTCCAGTACCAATAAATCCAATTTTCATATTAAGCCTCCACTTTATTCATCAACCGTTTCACGATTGTCGCCGCTGGTTCCACCTTGGTGATCATCCCAGCTACTTGCCCTGCCATCAATGAACCAGTAGCCACATCACCATGAATTGCCCGTTGTAAGCTACCAGTAGTAAGCTTATCCAGTTCTTCAGGCCAAGCATTATCAGCTATCATTTGGAAATAACGGTCAGTTAACCCGTTAGCAATGCCCCGCACTGCATCTGCTCCGTTACCAGTAACTACGGTTGCCATATCATCAGCCGTAATAACGGCTTGCTTATATTCTGGTGCAATTGGCGTTTCTTCAGCTACCAAAAAGGCAGTCCCAACTTGAATTCCTTGAGCCCCTAGCGCTTGTACCGCTAAAACTCCGCGAGCGTCAGCAATTCCACCAGCAGCTATTACAGGAATATTTACGGCCGCCACCACTTGAGGTACCAAACCCATAGTGGTTAATTGCCCAATATGCCCACCAGATTCCATTCCTTCGGCAATTACTGCGTCCACTCCTAAGCTTTCCATTTTTTTAGCAATTTTAACGTTAGGAATCACCGCTAAAGTTTTAATTCCTGCGGTTTTTAAAGCCGGAATAAACCGTTTGGGGGTCCCCGCACTAGTGATTACTATCGGGACTTTTTGTTCGATCACTATTTTAACTAATGTTTCCACGTTGGCATCCAACAGAGTCAAATTAACCGCAAATGGTTGATTGGTTAACTCCTTTACTCGTTGAATTTGTAACGCAAGTTGTTTGGAATTCAAGCCAGTCGAGCTTAAAGTACCTAATCCACCGGCATTGCTAACAGCTGCTACCAACGGATACGTTGAAATATGAGCTAGCGATCCTTGAATCAATGGATACTTAGTTCCCAATAGTCTAGTGATCGAATTCATGTTATGACCTTCTTTTTTACCTTTTTCCAAAGTGTAATCGTTTTTTCAAGGAGACACAAGCAATTTTAGTTGCGTTTTAGTAACCAAAAAATTAGTTATAATTTGGCTTTTCATCATCCCATTTTGCAATTTATTTATAAGATAAGTTGTATGATTAAATAATTAGTTATACACTTATTTACAAATAACTTATTGAGGAGTGATCAGATTGCCTAAACATTTTCGAACTACTATTTGGTTAGCGCTTTTACTTGGAATCATGGTTACTGGATTGTTCAGTCATCCTGCCCAAGCTAGTCGCCACTACACCGTTACCCCCGTTGCTTTGCGAGGTAAATGGGCTACCACTAAAAATGCCAACGGAATTAGTAAATACATCAACATTACCAAATACACGTTTTACGGAGCAGACTATAAAAACGGTAAAAAACAACCTAACAGTATTTATGCCTCTGGTAAAAAATTTATTGCTAATACTAATTTTACTAACTTGGCATTAAGCAAACATAAAAATAAGTTTGGTTATTGGAACATTGGCATGTCTCAAAGCATTGCCACTTGGAAATTAAAACCGGTCACCGTCAAACATAATGGTAAAAAAGTAAAAGCCCTAAGTGCCGTTTTTATCGAAGATTATAATGCTTACCAAATGAAATTTATTCATCGCTATTACTACCAAAAGTAATCACTAATTAAATCCACAAAAAAAGACGATCTTTTCAGATCGCCTTTTTATTTACTAGCTATTTAACGTCAACTGAACCACTGTAAATCCAGCCAACTAATTTACCATTGTAATATGCTCGATAGTAAGGAGTCTTCCAACCGTACTTAACTCCGGCAGCATTAACTGTCAAAGTCTTACCAGCATAAGTAGAACCATTATGGGTCTTCTTTACTGTGTACTTACTGTTAGTAACGTGGTTGTAGAAATTAGAAGCTGGGTTAGCCTTTACTTTTACCTTTAAACTAGGGGTAGTATAAGTAATCTTAGAAGCTAAAGCAGTGTCGTAGATCCAACCAATCTTCTTACCTTTGTAGTATGCCCGGTAATAGGAATGAGAAGAACCTGACTTCTTAGTACCTTGAGAATCAACGGTGATATTCTTACCGGCATAAGTAGAACCATTATGAAGTTTCTTATAACTGTAACGGCCTTCATTAGGAATGTGGTTAAAGAAGTTATGGCCCGGCTTGTTTTTAACAGTAAACTGACTATCAATATCAATATAATTAAAGTTAGAAGCAACGTTAGAAGTAGAATTACTATTGTTTGCCCCAGTTGAATCATCTGGGTCTACACCATTAGTGTCAGTATTATTGTCGGTATCGGTATTACTGCTATTGTCAGTATCACCATTATTATCAGAACTATTGTCTGAGCCAGTGCTTGCCCCGCTTAAGAACCAAGAGCTGTCTTTGCTAGTTGAAACGCTGGCATCTACTGCTTGGCCTAATGAACTCATATAGTAGGAGTCAGTATATTGCCATAAGACATGACTAGCAGATGTTGGTTCACTAGTTTGATAAGCAGCTAACCAGAAACCATCATAATCTTTAACAGCACTACTTGCGTATGATTGCATGAAACTAGCGTAAGAATACAAGAGCACCTTACGTGAACCAGCTAATGGTTTAATCGTATTGTACCAGTTAGTTGCAGCGGTATTAGTGTTACCACTAGTGGTTTGGTCTTCATAATCATTGACGTAAAATTCAGCGTCAGGAGCGCGATTATACAAGTCTCTAGCTTCAGTCTTAGCATCACTAGCAGAACTGTATTGACTAAATGAATATACCCCGTAAGGCACTCCATATTTTTGCATCAAAGCTACGTTGTGATTAAAAGTCTTATCCTTGTAATCACTACCATATTGTACTCGTAAAATAACGAATGGTACTTGGTTTTTTAATTTTTTTACTTGCGCATCAGTAAAGCTGCCTTGCCATTCAGACAAATCCGGCACTGAATTAGAACGATTAATAGAAATACGTGATTTTGCAAACGCGTTATATTGTTGCACCGGATAACTGGAACCCATAGTTCCCGCTGGTTTTTCACTTAACGTAGTATCAGCACTAGCTGTTACTCCACCAGCCATTAACATACCACCGACTAGTCCTAATCCTAATAATGCCTTACCTAATTTTGTTGTCATAACTGTCTCCCTTTGTTTTCCAAGCTTAACTTAAATTAGCTGGTCGTGAATAGCCAACTTTATTCCACCATGGAGCGTTAACCTTTTCGATTACTACCCCATTGTTTTGAGAATCAATCATATTACCATTACCGATGTAAATCCCCACATGGCTGATGCTTCTCTTACTATAACCAAAGTATACCAAATCGCCTTTTTGGACGTTAGAACTGGAAACCTTGCTGGTACTATTGTACTGAGCTTGGGCAGTTCGAGCAAGGTTCTTTTTAATTGACTTTTTATATACATATTGAGTATAACCGGAACAATCAAAGCCAGCTGGAGTAGTGCCTCCATAAATATAACGGGTTCCTAAGTATTTTTTGGCAGTAGTATAAACGCTATCAAATGATTGAGTGCTAGTTTGAGTCGTTTCTTTAGCTTTTAAATAACCGCTCCAAACCCAACCACTAACCGTATTTTTACCGTTAGTTACATAATAAAAAGTTCCGGTAGTATTTTTAGCAGTAGTAACTTTCATTGACTTGGTTACGTACCAAGTAGTGTTGGGGTAATTCTTTAAATAGTGGGTTCTGCCGCCCCAATTAAATGTTTGACTACTAGTATCAATATTATAAGTCCAACCAGTAGCTGACTTTCTTACGTAAGTTTGTTTGGTTACTGATTTCAAGTTTGAAATAGTATTAGTACCATCCGCATGTGCTGTTGCTGTGGAAGTTACGTTTGCTCCAATCGTCATTGCTGAAACTGCGACGCCCACGATGGCTAATTTACTTATGTAATTTTTCAAAACATATCCTCCGAACTGATTTCTCTAATCTACAGTGACCATTGTACTGTGCAATTGCTACAGGAACCGAACGGAAAAATTTCAAACAGGTAAAGAAATATTACAAAGTTTTTAACGTTATTTTTCTGAAAACACCGGCAAACAGGCTTTATTCTAACTTGCTATATGACAATTGTTAAAAAATACTTGATTTTTGTAACTCATCACATAACTGTTTAGCTAACATCAAATAACCAGTCGTGGTAGATAAATAAAAAAGACGGTTATTTAACTCCACCGTCTTAACCAATTAATGCCATTCCGTCTTTGCGGTATGCCACTAACACTACTATTAAATTAATAATGACCAAAATACCAGTCATCAAAAAGACAAACCGGTAATCTAAAATCCCAGCCACTGCCGAAGCCAATAATGGTCCTACCACGGATCCCATTGCCTGAGCCGACTGATTATAACTAAAGATCCGGCTAATTGCTTCTGGAGGAGTATTTAACATCGTTACCGTCTGGGTTACCGGCATTAAAGCTGCATCGGCAATTCCAATGATAAACCGTAAAATACCCAGGACAACCACTGAAGTGGTAAAAAACATTGGGAAAAACATTGCAGCAGACAGTACTAATCCACCCACCAATACTTTTCTAGGCCCAATCCGATCTCCTAAAGCTCCTAGTCGCGAAGCAGTTGCCAAGGTGGCAATTCCGGGCAAGGCTGCAATAACCCCGCTCGCCCAAGCTATATTACCGGTGCCGTGCATTAATTCCCTAACGAACAAACTCAAAATCGGGTTAATAGAATTGGTAGCAGCTTGAATTAGCATGGAAGAAATAATCATTGCCCAAACAATCCACAAGTTCTTAATTCCAGCAAACGCGCTCTGCTTAGCTTGTTGACTATCCTTTTCAATCGGGGTGAAATCTTCTTTCACGCCAAAATAAGTTGCTAGGGCTGCTAAGAACATTAGGCCCCCAAAGACGTAAAACGGAATTCGATAACCCCAAATTCCGGCAATAAAGCCCCCAAATATTGGACCAACTAATTGTCCGCCCACGCTACCGGTAGTTAAAGTGCCCATTGTTTTTCCACTTTGTTCTTGCGGCACTTCACTAGCAATCAGCGCAAACGCATTATTAATGTAGCCAGAAAACATTCCCTGAATAAACCGCAAACTAATTAGCATCCACACACTAGTAGAAAAACCAGTTAGCGTCGCGGTAATTGTCATCCCAATACTAGCCCGCAATAACATGGGCTTCCGCCCAGTTCGATCAGCTAACTTGCCCCAGAGTGGTGAAGCAATTGCCTGACTCAAGTAGGTAGCCGCATACCCCAAGCCAGCGTATAAAGTTAATTCCCACTTAGGAAAATTACCCATTGTTGCAATGAATAATGGTAAAAACGGCAAACTCATACTAGAGCCCGCTCCCGTAGCAAAATTGCCAATCCATAATGCATAAACGTTTTTTTGCCACTGAGGTTGTGACTTGTAACTTAATAACTTCAAAATCTTACCACTTCCTAATTCCTATTAGCTCATTTTAGTATTCACCCCGTCTAAAGCTACGTCAAGACTCGATTGCAAACTATTTCATCTGATTACAGTTCACTGTATACTATACCTTAGTAAGTACGACTGAAAGGAGAAACTCATGACCGCCACGTTTTTTGTGTTAATTCTACTGTTAGGGGTAGTTACAGCCAACGTCGTGGGCAACCATATCAAATGGTTACCACTGCCTATGCTGTATATTATTAGTGGACTGCTACTCGCAATCATTCCATTTTACCGCCACTTTTTATTTAATCCGGAGCTGTTCATGTTCTTAGTAGTCACGCCTCTACTATATAATGACGCCCAAAATGCTTCTCGTTACTGGATAAGTAGAGGGGCCATTAACATATTATCGTTATCCATCTTATTAGTGGTTACTACCGTTCTAGTAGTTGGGGGCTTAATCAACTGGTTATTTCCACTCGTTCCTTTGGCACTAGCATTTACCATTTGTGCCATTGTTACGCCAACGGATGCTTCTGCGGTTAGTGCCTTTGCCCAACCAAATCCCAAGTTTCAAATACCATTTTTAATTTTACAAAATGAATCGTTATTCAATGATGCTACTGGTTTTGTAGCCTTCAGCTTAGCGCTTAGTGCTTTTATGGAAGGAAATTTCACCTGGAGTAACGCTATCTCCCTCTTCTTAGTGGAATTCTTAGGTGGTTTGTTGTTAGGAGCGGTAATTGGAATTGTGTTTCATCACTTACGTCGTTGGTTAATCTCATCAGCCGATGATAGTCCATTAATCATGATTGTCTTAGAACTGACGGTTCCGTTTTTGGTTTACTACCTGGCAGAAGAATTGGAACTATCAGGAATCTTAGCGATCGTGGCCGCCGGCTTGGTCCAGGGAGTAGAAAACGACAATTTGCGCTTTGTTTCTACTAAAATGCAATTAGTTAAAACCAACGTTTGGGAAATTTTAGAACACGCCCTCACTGGAATTATTTTCATCTTGCTAGGTCTTTCTTTGCCCACCATCACGATGGCCATTTCCGAACAGCACAAAAACCTGTTAGGACTGCTAGTTTTGATTGGCGTTAGTTTATACGCCTTCAAATTTGTCATTCGCTTACTTTGGACTCGCTATTTAGTCTGGATGCATATTAAGAGTCCGCACCGTTGGCAAGATAGTTGGCTAATGGCGATCAGTGGTGCTAGTGGGACCATTTCGCTTTCATTGGCTTTTCTAATTCCTACTAATTTAGCTCACTCTTTCATCGATCGAAACTCGTTAATTTTCATTGTTGCGGTCATTATTTTACTTAGCCTCACCGTTGCGGCCATTTTCGTGCCCCTGATAACTAAGGCCACCCCTGATGATACTGCTGAAGCGCACAAGCACCAGTGGTTACGGGAAATGGTGATGGTGGCCATGAATAAGGTAAAACAACAGGCGGCTGAACATCCGGCCGAAAGCCAGCTCGTCACCGATGCGCTCAGTCAACAACTGCATCAGCATAGCCACGTTAATAAACGTCGGTTGCGTCAAATTTATCAATTAGCCTATAACGCTGAATTAGCTGCCATTAAAGAATTAGAACAGTCTAATCAAATTACTGCCGTGGAATCTCACTACTATCAAGAATTTATTTCAATGAGTCTTTACACCGTCAACAATAATCTCTTGAAAAACTTCTGGCTACGAGTTAGATTTGGCGTTCATACCGGCCGCATGTCACAAAACTTACAAGCTACCCAAAATATGTTTTTAACTTCCCCATTAATTGCCGAACAATATTACTGGAAACGAGAATTCGATAAACATGGTGAAGACTTTGCTAAAATCGAAGATGCTGGTTACCATGCTGCTGAACGAGCTTTACGAACCAGTCGTCGCCAACATAAAGACACCGTGGAATTGCATTTAGTCCAACGCTTTTATTTACAACGTCATCGTCGAATTAACTACGGTGAACCAGATCCCGTTACTTTGTACCAAACTTTTCTGTTGGCTTTTCATAGCGAATACGAATTTATGCAACAAGCCATTTCTGCTAAAAAATTAACCGTAGCTAGTGCTCAAACCTTACAAGAACACATTGTGTACGATGAAATGGCCTACTTGCAAAATAATGATGCCTTTACTCCTCAATAAAAAAGAGCAATGAGTTTGAAAATTCCGTTAACTTTCAAGCTCATTGCTTTTTTTACATGGATTTAGCGACCGTTACCCAAGTTCCTTGACTATACTTAGCTAATTCAGTCACCGTTAATTCAATTGTGCTATCTGGACTTCCTGCTGCCGGATAAACTGTTTCGTATTGGTTCAATGATTCGTCTAGGTACACTGAGATACCAGGATTAATTGCAAATGGACATACTCCTCCCGGTTCATGTCCAACTACGGTAGCCACTTCAGTAAATGGCACCATAGAAGCTTTTTGGTGAAATTGAGCTTTATAGGCCTGATTGTTAATTTTATAATCACCAGCCATAACCACTAACACCACGCCTGCTTTTTGTTGAAAAGCCATGGTTTTAGCAATCTGTCCTGGTAAACAACCGATTACCGTTGCCGCATGTTCTACTGTGTCACTAACTTGATCGTGAACTACAATTCTATCTGCTAACCCTTGTTTTGCAAAATACTGCTTAACCGCCTCTAAACTCACCATAATCACCGCCTTAAATTTGCCCTCATTATAGCTGATTATCACCAACCGGTAAATTAAATTCATAACCTCATTTTGAATTGGCGACATTCAATGCTACAATATAGGCTACAAAACTTTCGAACTGGAGATGAAACCATGACTGATAATCGGCCAATTGGGGTATTTGATTCTGGAATCGGGGGGCTTTCAACTCTAAAAACCATGGCAACCATTTTGCCTAATGAGTCATTTATTTTTTTAGGGGATTCTAAAAACGCCCCTTATGGTGACAAGGAAAAAGACCAAATCCTCCAATTTTCCCGGAATAACGTGGAATTCTTATTGAATAAAGGAGTAAAAGCAATTGTAATTGCTTGTAACACAGCTACCAGTGCCGCTAAAACTGAATTAATGGCTGAGTACAACGTCCCAATTATTGGTATTGAACCGGCCTTAAAGCCTGCTGTTGAAGCTGGCAACCAAGATATTTTGGTTTTGGGGACCGCTTTAACCATGAAACTAACAAAATTTCAAGCTCAATACCACCGTTTTGAAGATCAAACTCAAATTGATCTCAAACCACTACCAGGGCTAGTTGATATTATTGAAACTGGCGTAGTTAGTGGTCCAGCAATTAAAGAGTTTTTAACCAATAATCTCAGTGAATTTAATGCTGATCAAATTGATGGCGTAGTCCTAGGTTGCACCCATTACCCATTTGTTCGTAACAGCATTCAAGAATTTTTCCCTAATGCCAACTTTTACGATGGTTTCTTAGGGGTAACCAAGATGCTCAAGCATAAGCTTAACGAAGGTGGCCTTAACACTGACAATCAGGAAAAGGGCCAGATTAGTTTTTACAGTACGGAAGATACTCCTGAAGAAATTGACCGTTACCAAAAACTATTTAACCAATACCAAGTCAACGCTGCAGATTTGCCAGCCTCTGGCACACTAGCATAATCATCCACAAAACCACGGTCATTGAATGACCATACTGGCTTTCAAAAAAAGGATTAACACGTAATGGTGTTAATCCTTTTTGTTTTAAAATAATTTCCCAATTCCGTAGTGAATAATAATAGTAATAATTCCCACCAAGATATTTCGAATCACGGCAACTTTGACGTTGCCTTTTCCTAACTTAGCACTTAAATACCCAGTTAACGCCACGGAAATGCAGACTGCTAAAATGGTTCCCGGCCATTTAATAGTATCCGGCAATAATGTAATGGCAGCTAACGGGAAAATTCCCCCAGCCGCTGCAGAGAACAGTGATGCAAAAGCGGCATCCCACGGATTCATGTAATGTCCAAGCTTAATATCGTACTTCACGTCCACAATTGTTTCCAATGGTTTTTTGGCCATCAAATCTTGAGCGATTGCCAATGCAGTAGCAGCCGTAACCCCCTTATCCATGTAGTATTGTTGAACTACTTGGACTTCCTCTGCAAAATTAGTTTGCAATAACTGTTCTTCCTTAGCTACCGCTGCTTTTTCAGTATCTTTTTGGGTGCTAACTGACGCATATTCTCCGGAAGCCATTGAAAAGGCACAGGCGAGTAAATCAGATAACCCGGCAATAAAAATAGTAAAACTATTAGTTGTTGCTGCTGCAACACTAAATAAAACTCCGACTACGGTTAAAATACCATCATTAGAACCAAGAACTCCCGCTCTTAATGCATTCAGTTTTTCATCCATCGTCATTTTGCTTTTAGCCGTCTTAGCGGGCTTGCGAGTTTCAACTTGCATGTGATCCTCTCCTTTCTAGGCAAATAACGTCCCAATGTAGTAAGTCACAATCATGGTAAGTAATCCCGCCACTACGTTTCGCAAAATTCCCCGTTTCCAATCAGCTTTGCCTAAAACGGCGGCAAAATATCCAGTTACCGTTAAAGCTAATGTCACAGCAATGATGGTTGCAGTTACTCGAATATCCTTCGGAAATAACCAGATAGCTAGTAGTGGCAAAATGGAACCAGTTGGAAATGAAATCATTGACGCAATTGCTGCATCATAAGGACTGGTAAACTCATTAGCATCAAAACCATACCGTTCCCGAACTACTGCAGTTAGGGGATCCTTAGCCAGCATTTCTTCAGTTGCTTGATGAGCCAACTCCGGTGCCATACCAGTATCACTATACTTGGTTTCCACAAATTCAAATTCTCGTTGGTAATTATCTTTGAGTGCTTGTTTTTCATTTTCCACGGCTTGTTTTTGAGCATCCTTTTGGGTATTAACCGAGACATATTCCCCCATAGCCATTGAAACCGTTCCGGCTAACATGCCGGCTAATCCAGAAATCAAAATTGCAAAACTGTTAGTCGTCGCTCCAGCTACCCCCACAACGATTCCGGCTACCGAAAGAATACCGTCGTTAGCTCCCATGACGCTAGCTCTTAAAATGTTAATTTTTTGAGCAAGTGATAGTTTTTTCTTCAAGATGTCATCTCCGTATGTAAATTAGAATCATTATTAACAAGTTTTGATTCTACGCTATTTCAAATGAAAATGCAACACTATCACTAGTCCAGCGTTAGTTTTGCCCAGCCAACTCGTTAATCTGATTCAAAAATTTAGCAACTATTTGTAGATCCGACATGGAAAAATCACTTAGCGCTGCTTGCATTTTTTGCTGGTTCATTCGATGAAACTCAGTATGAAGTTCAGCTAACTCAGTTCCGCTAGTGGTTAATTGCAAATAAGTGTTCTTCAAATTATCACCTTGATGATACTTAGCAACTAATCCCAGCTTTACAAACTTATTTACCATTTTAGAAACGGTCCCCTGCCTTACATTAGTAAATTGCGTCAAATCACTTAGTCGACTTTCAGGATGCTGTTCAATAATGGTAATTAAATCCAAATCAGTAATTTTTAACTTAGTAATTAAGTCCCTTACGGTTGGTGAACTGTGCTGTTTAAACCATTCATTGGTTTGGGGGTCAATTTCACGATTACGAAACGTAGTCAATTCGTTATTAATTTGATTGGCTAATGTATCCAAAGTTTCATTATTAATGTTTTTCATTTTATATTCCTCCGAATATATTTGACTTTTCTTTTACTATGTATATAACATTCCATGGAATATAAAAATGCAAACGAGGTAGTTAATTATGAAAACAGTAATCGTCTTTGATCATCCCTATACTTTAAGCGCCAGATTTAATCAGCCTCACCACCGTAGTTACAGTGCTGCCATCGCTCAAGAATGTCTTCAGGTTCTCAAGCAACGAAACGAAGAAGTCGATGTAATTGACTTACACGCTGATCACTTTAACCCGGTTATGAGTGCAACCGAACTAACTAATTGGCGAACCAAACAAATTGTCGATCCCGTTGCCGAGGACTATTATCAACGGCTAGCTCAAGCCGACCAAATTATTTTTATCTTTCCTATCTGGTGGGAAGTAATGCCAACCATGACCAAGGTTTTTTAGACAAAGTCTTCAGTAAAGGCCACTACCAACCTAGTCGCCCCCATGTCTTACCTAAGAAACCCAGAGTTGTTACCTTTACTATTTCAGGTACTCCTACAGCTCTTTATAAACTTGTCTTTGGTAATCCCGTCAGCAAATCCTTAAAACGTGGAACCTTTAACAAACTAGGGTTATTCAATTATCACTGTCACAATTTCAATCCAGAAAATCGATCTGAAACCCAACGTAAAGCCGATCTTAAGAAGGTATCTAAATATTTAATTTAAAAATATTATTTACCCCACTAAATAATGTAGGGCGTAACTCAACTTTTTTATGATTTTGGTAATTTAGTATTGAATAACAGTCACCCTATCACTATAATTAACTTGTAAGCGCTTATAATTTTCATGAAAATATTTTTGTTACCTGAGATGGAAAGAAGGATTGGTTTATGAGTGAACGTAGTTACGATTTTTTGATGCCAAGTGTTAACTTCTTTGGCCCTGGTGTCATTGAAAAAATTGGAGAACGAGCTAAAATGCTGGGCATGAAAAAACCAGTAATCGTTACCGATAAATTTTTGGAAGGTCTAAAGGACGGGGCCGTGCAACAAACCCTTGCTTCTTTAGATGAAGCCGGAGTAGATTACGTTATTTACAACGGGGTTGAACCTAACCCTAAAGTTCGCAACATTCAAGAAGTTAAAAAGCTTTATGAAGAATCTGGTGCTGATTCTATTATTACCGTTGGTGGTGGTTCTGCCCATGATACTGGTAAAGGGGCCGGCATTATTTTAACTAATGGCGATGATATCACTGAACTAGCTGGAATCGAAACTTTAAACAATCCCCTTCCTCCACTAATTGCTGTTAACACCACAGCCGGAACGGGTTCAGAATTAACTCGTCACGCAGTAATTACTAACGAAGAAACTCATTTAAAATTTGTAGTGGTTTCTTGGCGCAATATTCCGTTGGTTTCATTTAATGATCCAACCTTAATGTTAGACGTACCAGCTTCCTTGACTGCCGCAACGGGGATGGATGCATTTGTTCAAGCTATTGAACCTTATGTTTCTGTTGATCACAACCCCATTACAGACTCTCAATGTATTGAAGCTATCAAGTTAATTGAAGGCTCTTTGCGAGAAGCCGTTGCTAACGGTCACAATCTGGAAGCTAGAACCGCAATGGTAGAAGCAGAAATGCTAGCCGGGATGGCATTTAATAACGCCAACTTAGGTTACGTTCACGCCATGGCTCACCAATTAGGTGGTCAATATGATGCTCCTCATGGGGTCTGCTGTGCTTTACTTCTCCCTTACGTAGAACAATACAATTTAATTGCGGATCCACAACGATTTGCTGAATTAGCAGAATTCATGGGCGAAAACACTGACGGCCTATCAACTAGAGACGCCGCCGAATTATCCATCAAAGCCATGAAACAAATGTCAGAAGACGTTGGTATTCCAAAATCTATCAAGGAAATTGGTGCTAAGCCAGAAGATTTCCGAATGATGGCGGAAAATGCTTTGAAAGACGGGAACGCCTTCTCTAACCCTCGCAAGGGAACGGTTGACGACCTCGTTAAAATTTTCCAAGCAGCCTATGATGCAGAATAATAACAAAAAGGAATGCCTTAAAGGCATTCCTTTTTGTTATTTCTTAGCTTCTGGTAACGTCAACTGCGCTTTACTATTGTAAAAACCTTTGTAAGACCAATATACCGCCAAAAACGAACCTAAACTAGTAGCAGCTAGTAACATAAAAGTTACCATAATTTGGTATTTGATAGCGTAAACGGGGTTAACTCCGGCAAAGATCATCCCACTCATCATCCCGGGGAGCGCCACAATCCCCATTGTTTTGGTAGCATCCACTGTCGGTTGCATCCCAGTTTTAATACTTTCTCTAATAATATGCATGGAAGATTGTTTTACCGTTCCCCCTAATGACAGCTTTTCTAGAACCTGTTGGCGTTCATCATGAAAATTAGAATTGAGGTTACGATAACACAATCCAATCGCCACCATAGACTGGGAAGCCATCATCCCGGTGATTGGAATCATTTGGGCCGGAATAAATTTTAGTGCGTGAGTTAACACCATCGTTCCCACTGCTACCGAGGTACTAATAAAAATAGCACCGACTGAAATCCAAAAAGTGTGGGGAATTCCTTGACTGCGTTTCATTGCATTATAACCCGCATTGAAAATGATAATTAACATCAAGACGATCGTTAAAATAATACTATCAACCTTGATCACATAACGCAGTAAGTAACCTACTAAGAATAGCTGAATAACAGCTCTGATTACTCCAATAACCATATCACGGTCAATTCCTAGCCGTTCACGATAACCAATAAAAAGAGCAACTAAAACTAAGCCGGCAGCCATTGCTAATGACGTATTTGAAATCGCTAAATTATTCACGGTTTTCATCCCCTTTCAACTGACCATTTTCGATGGTAATTAACCGTTTTGCACTATCCATTTCCTCTTGATCGTGGGTAATAATTAACATCGTAATTTTATCGTCTTGATTAAACCGCTGCATCATCTGGTGAACGATATGCTTGTTAGTTTCATCTAATCCGGCAGTGACTTCGTCTAAAATTAAAATTCGGGGATGAAACATCACGTTTCTGAGTAAAGCGACTCGTTGCCGTTCTCCTCCGGACAATTCTGTGATTTGTTTATCCAAATAATCGGTAGCCAAATCTACTGATTGTAAAGCATCTTTGGCGTGTTGTTCATCAAAAGCTTGGTTACGAATGTCATACGGAAACTTCAAATTATCCCGCACAGTATCGCCAAACAGCGTTGGCTGTTGAAAACAGTATGAAACTTCCCGTCGGTATTCAATTGGATCATAACTATCGATACTTTTACCGTTGTATGTAATCTCACCGGCAGTTCTAGATTGCAACGTAGCAATGATTCGCACCAACGTTGATTTACCACTCCCAGAAGGTCCCGAGATGGTCACTACTTCTTGGTCGGCCACCGTAAAATTAATGTCATTTAAAATTTGCCGATTGTCCGCTTGAAAGCCAACGTGCTCCACTTCTAAAATGTTCATTTCCTCGTCTCCCTCTTTAGAATCATTCCAATAATTATGTATTATCATTGTACGCTAATTTGGCATGGTGGTGAAGTAATGTCTCCTAAATAAATCAGCCATCTTGCAGTAGCCATTCAGCTATGCTAAAATCAAGCCAATCAGAAAAAAACGAGAAAAGCGGACAAGTAAGTTACTAAAGTTTTGAAGCGAGTTAGGAAGAGTGTGAGCCTAATAAAATTTGGTAACCGAAATAACACCCTTTTAGTTGCCGTCTGAACTCCTTAGTAGGACGCGCCGTCACCGCAACGTTATCAAGCGGAACGTATGTTAGTACGTTTAAGCTGGTCCGGGCAGTAACGGACAATTTGGGTGGTACCGCGGAAGTCTTTCGTCCCTATCAAGGGAGGAAAGGCTTTTTTATTTTCTCAACTATCGAGAGGAGAACCATTATGGATATTACAGTTAAACAATTATTCAGCGACCAACATTTTGCTGAAGACGAACAAATCACCTTACACGGTTGGGTTAAAACCGTTCGGGGCTCTAAACGAGTTGGCTTCATCGAATTAAGCGATGGTAGCTGCTTCAAGCGTGCCCAAATCGTTATGCAAAGTGACTTACCTAACTACGAGGAACTCACTAAATTGCCAATTAGCTCTACGATTGGCGTTACTGGGACCGTTGTTTACACTCCAGAAGCTAAACAACCACTAGAAATTCACGCAGAATCAATCGAATTAGAAGGACATTCTGACAACGACTACCCTCTTCAAAAGAAGAAGCACACTTACGAATATTTACGGACAATGGCTCACTTACGTCCCCGGACTAACACGTTCTACGCTGTTTTCCGGATCCGTTCCTTGGCTGCCTTCGCCATTCACCAATACCTTCAATCAGAAGATTTCGTTTACGTAAACACCCCAATTATCACTAGTAGTGATGCTGAAGGCGCTGGTGAAATGTTCCGAGTAACCACTTTGGATATGGAAAACCTGCCACGGACCGAAGACGGTAAGGTGGACGATCACGAAGACTTCTTCAAGAAGGAAACTAACTTAACCGTTAGTGGCCAATTAGCCGTGGAACCTTTTGCGTTGGCATTTAAGAACGTTTATACTTTTGGCCCTACCTTTAGAGCTGAAAACTCCCACACTTCTCGGCACGCTGCTGAATTTTGGATGATCGAGCCCGAAATGGCATTCGCTGACTTAAAAGACGTTATTGTGGAAGCCGAAGGACTATTGAAGTACGTAGTTAGCTACCTCTTCGATCACGCCATGGACGAACTGCAATTCTTGAACGACAACGTGGATGAACACTTAATCGAACGTTTGACCAAGACTCGTGAAGAACCATTTGCCCAAATCACTTATACCGAAGCCATCGACATTTTACAAAAGGCTGATGTAGACTTCGAAGTACCAGTTTATTGGGGACTAGATCTTGAAAGTGAACACGAACGTTACCTTTCAGAACAAGTCTTTAAGAAACCAGTCTTCTTAACTGACTATCCTAAAGACATTAAGGCTTTCTACATGAGAGTTAACGATGATGATAAGACCGTTGCTGCTGTGGACCTTTTGGTTCCTGAAATCGGAGAATTAATCGGTGGTAGTCAACGGGAAGAACGTGAAGACGTCCTAGCCGCTAAGATCAAAGAATTAAACATGCCAATGGAAGAATACCAATGGTACCTTGATTTACGTAAATATGGTGAAACAGAACATTCTGGTTTCGGAATTGGCTTTGAACGCCTCTTGATGTACGTAACTGGGATGGAAAACATCCGAGACGTGATCCCTTACCCAAGAACGCCGGGTAACGCGGAATTCTAGAGACAGAGTGCTGAACAAAGCGGTTAAACAGCGAGCATAGTGCTAATTAATTTAGATAGTTCGATTCGAATTTTGAATCGCTATTAAATTAATTGAGCTAAGCGGAACTGTTTGCTTTGAGAGGCCGATTTATGACAGAGTGCTGAAACTCACGGGTGCTTTCGAGTACCAATGAAAAAATGCTGAATAGTTCGATTTGTTTTTTGAATCACTATTTAGCATTTTTCTGTTGGACGGAAAAAGCAGTGAGGTAAAGCCGTTTTAAGAATAAAGTGCTGACAGAACCGCTTAATCATTGAGGATTAATTCTAAAGAGCAGTAATAGTTCGATTCGAAATTTGAATTGCTATTGCTGCTCTTTAATTTAACCGGAAATGATTGGTTCTGGAAGCCGTTTTAGTGAACAAAGCGGTTAAACAGCGAGCATAGTGCTCATTAATTTAGATAGTTAGCTTCGAACTTTGAATCGCTATTAAATTAATTGAGCTAGGCGAAACTGTTTGCTTTGAGATGCCGATTTATGGCAGAGTGCTAAGACCTTTGAGAATTAGTGATAAATTAACCTAAGAAAATAACCTATTGAAGCCAAAAGTACGTCACTTAGCATAATTCTGTACCAGATTATTAACGAGAAATATGAAATAAATTAAAATACTTATTGAATTTTCTGTGAGCTTTTAATACCCCACTAATTAAAATCTATGTTAATCTAGGTTTATAAATAAGGGGGGATTTATATGATTGAATCATACAAACGTTTCTGGAGTAATCTAGGAAACTTTTCTGGAACTGCAAACCGGCCAGATTATTGGTGGCCAATGTTTCTTAACTATATTTTAGCTATTGTTGTTGTTATTATTGCCGACCTAATTACAGGACATTCTATTGATAGTAACGTTATGACTTGGAGTCAAATTACTACTAACTTGGTGGTTCAAATTGTATTTCTTGTTGTCTGGTTTGGAACCCTTTCAGTAAAGTTCCGCCGCTTACATGATACCGACCACTCTGGTTGGTGGATTTTAATCTCGATCATTCCAATTATCGGGACCATCTGGTTCTTTATCTTGATGGTACTACCATCTAAGCCAAACCGTTGGAGCGATAACTACGTAGCAGAAGACTAAGAATAAAAAAAGTTTTGACAATAATGTCAAAACTTTTTTTCATTCAAATAAATGTTCGTATTCCTCAGCAAAGTAGCTGTCCTTTATCCAAACCAGCGTAAGTTCATGTTGCAATTGTAGGTCCTGTAATGGTAACTTAGCTAATAGGCCAGCATCAATTTCACTTTGAACTAATGACTGATACATAAAGCTGATCCCGGCGTTTTGTAACAATAACTCCCTAATTGCCGTCGGACTATCTACCGTTACTACCTGGCTAAAGTCAGTCAACTCAATATTTAACGAGCCCGCAAAATTTTTAAAAATATCGCGCGTTCCTGAACCAGGTTCTCTTAATAATAAGGATTGAGCTTGTAATTCCGGAACGGTCAAATTAGTTTGATTAACCAATTCATTGGCTACTGAGGCCACTCCAATAAATGGTTCCTGCCGAATTACTTGGTAATCGTAATTATCCTTATCAAAATTACCTTCAATCAGTGCAAACTGACTAGTTCCATCATCCAATTTTTTTAAAGCTGATTCAGTGTTTGCAGTTTGACAATCAATTCTAGTGTAGCCCAACTTTTGAAGCTTTAAAATCAATTGGGGAACTAAAAAATCACTCACTGATAAGGTAGCCGCAAACGAAATTTCTCGTTCTACCTTAGGAGATCGTAATTGTTGCATCACCTGGCGGGATTGAACCTCAATGGTGGAGATAAATTGAGCCAATTTCTGCCCTTCAACCGTAATTTGCAGATGAGGTCGATGGTATCGTACTAATGGCACCCCAATTTCGCGCTCTAAGCTCTTGATTTGTTGAGTCACTGCTGGTTGACTAATATATAAGTGTTCAGCAGTAACGGTATAGGAACCGGTCTGAACCAACGTCAAAAAAGTATGGTAACGATGATCAAGCATGGTGGTCCTCCATTTTAGATAAGTTATTTTTATTAATGAATAACAATTAATAATTTTATTTTATGCAACAAAACTAGTAAAATCAATAGGTAATGTTTTTTAGAGAGGAATGTATTCATGAAGGCAATTATCGAAACAATGTCCACCCGCAGCTTCTGGGTCGCAGCGATTTTCACTTTGATCTGTGCAGTAGCGGGGTCTTTCTTAGCCACTTTACCATATTTGGCAGTGGTTGGTTCATTAGTTATTTCATTATTGTTGGGAATGGTCTTTCAAGTTTGGCGTACCGGGGTTAACGCTGCTGAAAGTGGAATCGGCTTTATTTCCAACAAATTTTTACGTCTTGGTATTATTTTATTAGGGTTCAAGTTGAACTTGATTGACTTGGCAGCTGCCGGAGTCAAAACCATTACTTTAGCTATTTTTGTAGTTACCGGGACAATTATTTTAACCTACTGGATTGCTCGGAAAATGGGGGTAGATCCTGCCCTTTCTATCTTAACTGCCAGTGGGACTGGAATTTGTGGGGCCGCTGCGGTGATGGGAATTTCACCTCAAATTACGGTTTCCAAATCTGAAAGTCAAAAAAAGCACGAAGACGAGGTATTGGCTGTAGCCATCGTTGCCATTATGGGAACGGTCTTCACCTTGCTTGAAATTGGTTTGAAGCCAATTTTACACATGACTCCTACTCAATTTGGGGTTATGACCGGTGGTTCGCTTCACGAAATCGCCCACGCTGTTGCTGCTGGTGGTGCTGGTGGTCCAGTTAGTTTGGACACTGCCATTATCACTAAGCTTTCTCGAGTTTTGATGTTAGCCCCAGCTGCCTTTATCATTGGAGCATGGTGGCAACGTCAAGCTAAAAAACACGGCGTTCAATCTGAAACCAACGGTAAGTTACCAATTCCTTGGTTCATGGCTGGTTTTATTTTAGCTAGTGTGATTGGGACTTTCGTTCCCCTTGGCGCAACTGTTTTAGCTTGGTTGGTTAAACTAGCCTACATCTTCTTAGGAATGGCCATGGCTGCCCTAGGAATGAGTGTTAATTTCCGAGTAATTGCTAATCGAGGTGCTAAACCATTTACCGCCTCAGCAATTGCTTCTACCATCCTATTAATTTTTGTAGCGGTAGTAAGTAAGTTATTCTTCTAATATTTACTTCATCGATTTATTGCGGGTAAGATGAATATAAATAAGAAACCTCCTAATTCGGATCAATTCCAATTAGGGGGTTTTTGTTTTACACTGATATCAATAAGTTAGGAGTGAAGAACATGAGTACATATCTATCCACAGATCAGATTGAAATGGCCCGACAGCTAGTTGCTCAAAATAATAAGCTAGAGGGATTAGTTATCAGCGCCGGCAGCCTAGACCCCAAGTTTGTGTTGGTGGCTGAGGCTCCAGGGTCTAAGGAAATCGAAACCGGATTACCATTTATGGGGCCCAGTGGTCAAGAATTAAATAAATGGTTAGACTACCTAGAAATCACGCGAGCAGATATCTATTTTACCAAAACCGTCTTCGCACGTCCGTTTAACCTCAAAGCCGGCCGGAAAAGTGATCGCAAACCTACCAACACCGAAATGAAGGCCTTTGCCCCATTGCTAGATGCAGAACTAATTCATTTTACCGATCGTTTAATCGTACCGGTTGGTGGTACCGCCCTAACTCGGTTATTAGGTAAGCAATCTACCATTACTAACCTTCATGGTCAGTTGATCACGACTCCCATTCAACGATTAGATCCCGTTACTAACAAATACGAATTAACTACCCAAGCTTATCAATTATTTCCATTATTTCATCCCTCTTACATTCGCCGGTTTCCTAGTAAACGCGATTTAGCCTATCAAGATTTGAATACTCTCAAACAACTACTTAAGCTATAGGATAAATTTCTTGAGCAATTTGTTTGATTGAGGTGTACACCATTTCTAGTATTTCTTTATTCATGTGTTTACCGTTTAAGAAATACAACGACCGTTTAAAATGCGGGTTTAGTTCCGTATACGGATAATTGGGTGGCAATACACTTTTAGAAATAATGGTTTCGCCTACGCCACTAGCAACTAGTTCCATGATCAAATCATTCCGGTTCAACATAATCGTATGTTCCGGTTTGATATCATACTCGTTAAAAAAGAGTTCCGTGTAGTGTTCAATTCCTGACCCCGGTTCTCGAATTAACCAGGTGCCAGTGGGCTCACCAATGCGAACTAATTGATCAGCTGCCAGTTCCCTCCGAACCACCAGATCAGTATCAGTAAGCATAGACTTTTCGATGAGGCCCACGTCTAATCGTTTATTATCAATTAATCCCAGAATACTTTCGGAGTTATCCACAGTGATATTCCAATCGTAACTGGGATTTTTTTGTTGGGCCAATTTTAGAAATTCGGGGGCGATCGTTACTGCCAACGTTTGCGAAAATCCCATTCGAACCAAATGGCGTTCAGTATCTCCCACGTACCTAATCTCGTCTTCAGTATCACGCCATAACTCCCGCATTCTAATTGCCTGGTGATACAAAATTTTTCCAGCTTCAGTTGGAACAATTTCTTGCCGGTACTTTCTGGTAAATAGCTGAACCCCCAGTTTTTTTTCTAACTGCTCAATTCTGACCGAAACGGTTGGTTGGGTCACAAAAAGTTCCTTAGCCGCAATTGAAAAACTTCGACTTTCGTAAACACTGATAAACGTTTCCAAGTAATCATTCATGGCATTTGTCCTTCCCACTTGATTTTACTATTAACTATTTTTATTATAACAATAAAAATGATTGTTTTGACTTATTATAGTAATCTTCCTAAAATAAAAACCGTAAAGAAAAACACTTGAAAAAAGGAGCTTACTATCTATGTTGGAAATCTTAAAAAAAGTTCCCATGGCCATTTGTGGTTTAATCTTGGGGATCGCCTCACTAGGTAACTTGTTTGTAAACGAAAATCTAGCTTCTATTGGTAACATCTGGGGCGTCATCGCCATGATTTTAATGGTTCTCGTTATCTTAAAATTAACGTTAGCCGGTAGTTCTGTTTGGAAAGAACTAACTAACCCAATGTCGGCAGCTACTATGCCCACCTTTACCATGGCCTTGATGGTAATTGCTACTTTCTTGGGACGCTGGGGTTTTCATACCTTTGGTTTAATCTTATGGTGTGTAGCAATTGCCATCCACTTAGGAATCACTGGAACTTTTATTTACCTCCACTTAATCAAACCTGAGGTTGGGATCGAACACGTTTATCCTAGCTGGTTTGTAACTTTTGTAGGAATTGGAGTGGTGCCAGTTACTGCTAGCCAATTTATTCCATTGTTAGGTCGCATTCTTTTGTACGTAGCACTCGCTTTTTACGTTATTTTGTTGCCAATCGTTTTATGGCGCCTATACAAGTACAAAGAAATGCCTGAAGGAGCTTTGCCACTTATCACCATTACCGCTGCTCCAGCATCTCTTTGCTTGACTGGTTACCTATTTTCATTCGTTCAATTTAACGTAATTTTTGCTTCAGCACTAGGAATCTTGGCTCAACTACTTTACTTCACTACCATTTTGACTATGCTAAGAATTTATGTTTCGTCTCGGCATTCTCTCCTGCACTTCTTCCCTAGTTTTGCAGCGTTCACTTTTCCAATGGTGATTTCTTCTACCGGATTATTCTTGCTAATGACTCGCCTTCCTCAAACTAGTTTTACAATTGCGGGAACTTGGTTGGCGTACATTGAACAAGGCTTCTCCGTAGTAGTTATCTTGTTTGTATTGTTACAATATGCTCGTTTTCTCAGAATTACGATTACAGAACATGTACAAACTAATAACGTACACCATAAAGAAGTGAATAATTATTAAACAAAAACAGGTAATCCGGGCGCGGATTACCTGTTTTTTAAATAATTTGAGCCTCGTAAGCTCCATCTATAAAACAATATTTTATTATTATTCATCTAGTCAATATATATGATTGCACAACAAGAAGTATGCTACTCCGACAAAAGTAATCATAATTATAACTATAATAGTTATCATTTTTAAATAGGAAGATTTATTTGTACCTTTTTTCAACTGTTCAACTTGTTGCTTAGAAATCCTAAACTGCTGGTGAAACTGCCACCGAGTGGCTCCCGAAGTTGCATTTACCACCAACATGTATTTGCCTTTAGTCACTATCCGTTGATTCAAACGAAACCGATAGTTAAAATTGGTCGCTGGGGCCACAGTCATATTTTCACTTTGTACTTGTTGAATTATTTTATTACTGCCAACCCGCATAATCTTAGCATTAATCTTTAATTCACCAAACAATATAGGAACCGGACTAGCAAATCGACTTACCAGTTCTGGAATCCCCTGATCTACTTGTGATTTTACGGTCAACAACTTTAACTGCGGAACCGGCAATCTAGATTGCTCTTGAACGGTAGCTCCTAATAACAAGCTATACCGGTTGTTAATTCTAATTCCTTTTTGGGTTGTCGTTTCACTTTGATTATCTACGGCTTCAGACTGAAAGCCCCCCAACACCATCCCCGTAATTTTTTTATTAGGAATTGCTAACTTAAATTGAACTTTTCTGGTCTGACCTGCTGGTACCTCCACCGTCTGACCATTACCCGCTACTAAATCGGTAAACTGCACATCACTGTTAGTTTGACTGCTATTAACCCTGGGCTTGTAAGCCAATGAACCATTATCACTAGTGTATGAAGACACCGGAGTGGTTTTGATGCGGTGGATTTTATTATCCGTATTGGTAATCAGCACCGTCAACGTTTGTTGTTGATTGGGTTTGACCCGCAAATTAAAGCAATCTTGTTTCCGGTTAATTGTATTAGCTGATGGTTGGGCCTTAATAGTAAAGCCGGCATCAGACTGTGCCATTACGGGTAGCACCAAAGCAGTTCCGATAACCACCGCTAATATTACCAACCACCGAGACATTATTTTAGTCATTTTTCCTCCTACAGATACAAAAATGGGAACTTCAACCTTAACGGTGTGAGGTTCCCACTACTTAAAATATTAATATGTGCTAGCAGCTGGTGCCTTAGCCTGACTGGATAAAGTCCATTGAACGGTTGACGTATAAGTGTCATCCTCATCAATAGCATTAGTATCCACATTACTTAAGTCCAAAACAGCATTTTTAGACTGATCAAATGAGACTGAAGTTGTCCCTAACGCTTGGCCTAGTAAAATAGTGGCGCTACTACCAATAATATCAACCACATTCATCGACTGTATATCAGTTTGATTTTCATCATTAGTCGCTTGATCTGGCGTTAATGATAACTGGGCCCCACTTAATACTTTGCCCTTGTCGTCTTTAAAATCAGTGGCTTGAACATCAACCGACCATTGAGCAACGTCAGGGTCATAATTAGTAACTTGCAATTGGTTATCTTTGCCAGATTGTAATTGAATTCGATCATTACCCTTTGCGACTTCGGATAAGTTAACTTCGCCAAAGTGAAAGCTTGGAGTTTTAGATAAACTCAGCAGCTTACCATTAACTTGAAAGACCGCTTGAGTGTTTAAGCTACCATCTGCAGCCTTCACCGTCATCATTGGAATAAATAAACTTCCTATTATTAGTAATACAATCGTGGTAATTCTCTTTTTCATTCTCTCACCTTACATCTTTAACTAGGTTGGCGTGCCCCAATCCACGTTCCATTTCAAGCCGATAGTTGCTGGCGTGGCTTTTAATTCCGCCGGTACCTTTAATTCAAGGCCCGTTAAATCATAATTAGTAGTTGTTGTTAAATCAGCATTATCAGCACTAGGAATCAAAGTCTGAAATGCACTGTTCAAATCATTTTGCTTGTACGTAAATTGGTTAGCCCCTAAAAAGACATTTTTAGCAGCTGAACTAGGTAAATTATTAGCACTAGTGGCATCCACTCCTAATGTTAATCTGAAGTCAGCCCCCAATGAATTATCTACGATAACTTGTGGTGTCACTGATGGAGTAACCACCCCGTTATTCACGTTGGCACTTTCAAAAATAATTTTTTGTGGCACACTAAGCGTAAATGGTTTCATATTCAATAAAATGCTACTTTGCCAATCAATGGCATCTGCATCCTTATTAGGATCACTAGCTGCCAAAGCAAAATAAACTTTTTTAGTGTTGGCTGCCGTTAAAGTAGCCTGATCGGCTGTTTGGCTTTGCGTTAATTTTAAATTTTGAGCTGGTTTTTCTTTTTCAGATGAATAACTACCGTTACCATCACTATCAGAATTAATACCAGTAGCCTGCCAAGTTTTACCGTCATTAGACCGGTATAGTTGTTCATCGGGATGATTACTCCACCGAATTCCATATTCAATCTGATCATCAAAGTTATAAAGTTCTGGCATTTGGGCATCTCTATCAAACGACGTACTAGTAGTGGGACTACCATCTGCGTAAATATGCTGAGCCGTTGCAGTTACATCTTGATTCTCGCCGTTGTTTTGAAAATCAGGGGGGTTAAAGACCCCGTCAGCACCATTTGTTTTAACATCGGTGGTAATCCTTATCCGCTGGGCTATCAGGGCATTTAACTTTTCATTAAATTGATTCACCTGAATGGTTGCTTTAGGGGCAAGTACTGTTCCAACAAAAGCATCATTTAAATCTAAAGCATTTAATTTGGGGAAATTTAATAGTAAGTTTGCCTTGCTTGGAATTGGTTTCTGATCATTAACGGTTCCATAAGTAACGTCTACATAAGTTGCACCACTATGCAGTTCCATATTGCCACTTAAGTTAGGGAAATTTAAAATAACAATCGGCTTTTTACTGCTTGTTAACTTAGTTACATATTTCAACTTAATATTTAAAACGTCTGTATCTGCTTTAATATCATCTTTAGTTAATCCAGGAACATTGACTATTAAAAATTGGTGCTGTTGGCTGCCAGAATCGTGAACCACGATTTCCTTACCAGCCTTTAAATCTGCTGCTTGATCATCGGTTAAATTTACTTTTTTCAAAAATTGATTAGCAAATGCTTTATTTAACCTAGCATCAGAGGTATAAAATTGACTAACATCATTGATTTGTTTCTGTGCATCTGAAAAAGAAGCCACCCCATTGTCAGTGAAATCCTTAACGTCAGATAGGGTATCTACCTGAACTAGTTCATTATTCTGATTACGAAGCGGCTTAGTATTAGTATCTTCCGCTGCAAAAACGCCCTTTGTTTGATCTGTTTCCATAATAATGCCATCAGTTTGGGAACTATTACTTCGATTACCAACTACTAACATATGAGAATCTAAGTTTTCATTGGGCTGATTCCAACCAATTGTTTTGTTAGGACTTTCCGCTAAGAAACTCCCGGCTGCTAGTCGTGCATTAGATAGGCTAACATTTTGTATATAGGCATAGTCATTACCCGTAGCTGGGGTGCTAGCATCCGTTGCAAACACGTTAAAGTTAGATGCCACCCCTAACGCATAACCGTGGGTAGCCATGTAATCAATCGTTTTGCCTGCACTGGTTGCATAACTTGTAACGGTCGTAAATACTAAACTAAACAGTATAGCCATTCCCACATTCAACATCTTTTTTAAAATTTGCTTCAATTGTTAACCGCCTCAACTTTTTTAGACAACAAAAAGGAGTACCATCAAATTGCTTGATGACAACTCCCCCCTATTTATTATAAGTAACCCTATTAACAATAATTATCTATTCATACTTACTTTCGTTTAGCGGTTTATCACAAATTGATATTAATTTCTATTATATAACGGATCGCATTGATTACTTTTTTCTTATTATTGAATCAGCCTATTAACTTTTATAAACGCCGTTAATTTAGGTAGATTGAAATTGTATTCAAGCCCAGCATAAACAAGTCACTATACTTATACTAATACATCATAAAATTTACATATTATTCTCACTAATAATTCCTAATAATATTATCCCTAGAAAATTTATGGTACATTAAACATATAAATAATCTAGTTAGGAGTAGTCTCATGCACAACGACGTATATTCTATTTCACCAGCCATTTACTGGTTGTGGATAATCCCGGTTGCCTGCTTTGCTATTTTTGCATTACGGTACCGGCACAACAAAGTCAAGCTAGTTGACGGTGTTTGGTTTAATCTCTTCTTCTTTTCATTTTTAATCTGCTTAGGCTTTAGTATTATTGGTACCCAAAACGCAATTCTAATTAATACTGCCATGTACATAGCTTTAGCCATTATAGTGATTATCATTCTTACTTTTATGCTCCAAGCCTTTTTCTTTATTTGGAACGGTATCATAATGTGGCACAGAGAAAGTCATACTCTAGCTAATACTTTGACTCTGATTATTGGGATTGTCCTCTTATTAGAACCCATTGTCATTCGGTTGCTTCAACCGTTTTTGCCCAAAGTCATTAACGTCTTTTTCACCAATCTAGGGGATTCACTTTTCTTCTATATATTTGTTTGGGCCTACAATTTCCTTACCGTTTCGCTACTGTACCAATTTAACCGACCTAAACCAGATCAAGATTACATCATCGTTTTAGGGGCCGGCTTAATGAACGGGGATCAAGTTACTCCTTTGTTAGCAGCCCGGATTAATCGGGGCTTGGCCTTTTATCAGCAACAATTAGCCCAAACGGGGAAAAAAGCCATTTTGATTTTTTCCGGTGGTCAGGGGCCTGGCGAAACTACTTCAGAAGGTCAAGCCATGTTACAATACGCTTTACAACAGGGCTTACCTGCGGAACAGGGGATCGCTGAAACTAAGTCCGCTAATACTTACGAAAATATGCGTAACTCCAAAGAAATCATTGAGCAACGTCCAGGAACTCACAATACCATCTTTGTTAGCAACAATTACCACACCTACCGGGCTGCTAGAATGGCCCGTCAAGTTGGCCTTAACGCTGATGGTATCGGGGCCAAAACTTCCCTCTTCTTCATTCCTGCCGCCCTCATTCGAGAATACGTAGCCATCTTTTTAAAATACAAAAAATGGCACATCTTTTTCTTCATCCTTGCCCTTCTTTCCGCATTTTCAGCAGCTTATTTTAGTACCCGCTAAGTCAAATTCCACTGCTTTTAGTCCATTAAGCGCTATACTAATGTTGTAAAAAATAAGGGGAAATTTTATTATGGATATGAGCAGTGAAGATCGAAACCAATTTATTAACGCCGTTAAAAAGGAAACCTCAGGTCAAATTGACTCCGCTAAAGTGATCGGTGATCGGCGCTTTGAAACCCACGAAGAAGCAGAAACCGCACTGGGAATTGCCAAAGAAGTTGCTCCTAATAAGCATTTTGAAATTAAAGAGGCTAACGGCAAATACTACGTAGAAGTTAAGTAGCTTAATCGTTAAGCTACGACTCTAAACTTTATAAATAAAAACTGGAATCTTGACGTCAATATCAAGATTCCAGTTTTTATTTGGTGCTATTTATTACTAGAATGGAGCCGTTAAACTTATCTAGCTTAACTATTTCTTCTTACTGGGGAGAACCAACAACCGGTATAACCATACCGTGAGTAAATAATAAACCAGATAGATTAGGACAAATATTAAAATGATCCAACCGATTTGGTAGTAAGGATCCGTCATTACCACCTTAAATAGCTGAAGACCAAAGAGGACATCCACCACCCCTAAAATAGCTGGTAGTGTGAAGAGCACTAAAATTTCTCGGTTAATACTTTGTTTGAGTAATTTTTGTCGCGCCCCAATCTTGGCCAACATTTGGTAACGAATTTGATCCTGAGTGGCCCCAGACAAAATTTTAAACATCAAACAGCTAGCTAACATTGCTAAGAAAGCAATTCCCAAGAAGTAGCCCACAAATTCTAAGCCACCAAACATGCCAATAGCCAACTGATAAGTTGTAAAGGCTCCAAAGCCAACTTCTCCAGTGGCTAACGGATATTTTTTAGTTTGATAATCTGCCAGTTTAACTAGTTTATGGTAGTTAGTTGGAATATCCTTAACCGTTACCATGGTTACCCGTTGGGGTTTAGCTTTTAACTGAGCAAATTGACTAGCAGAAACAAATTTAGCGTTTAATGGGGTTCTGGTTCCCGCTAAGAAACCAAATTCATATTGTTGATTATTAGTTAATTGCTTAGTAGTTGTATCTTTGTATTTTGCGGCGGTGTGCGGATCTTTTCCCGGAATCACCGTCTTAAATGGCTGCTTAGTAAATTCAGACTGTAAATAATAAACATACTTCTTAGTAACTTTTTGTTGGTAAGTCACCGTTTGAGCGTCCGTTAATTGCTTAATTTGTCGTTTTTGGTTTTGATCCGGATTATTAATTGCCATAGTATAAGCTGACGAATTTTTAGCAATCAGCGGAATATCTCTTCTGAACCCCGTTCCGACGGTAATTGCTCCTAAAGCCATTGCAAACAGCAATGAAGTAACGGTTAAAATTTTAGTATAGTCATGCACCCGGAACATAATTTGGGAAAGAGTGAAACCATTGAGTCCTTTAATCGCCCAATTAGTGCGTTTAATTAGGGTCAATAACAACAACATCACTGCGTGAAAAACTAGGTAACTACCAATAGTAATGGTTACTAAGGCAATGGGAATAGAAGCCAAGACTAACGTAGCAACGTTAGCCATTGCCCAATAACCAATTGCGAGTAAGCCGATTCCCAAAATTGTTTGCAATACTAACCGCACTGGTTTGAAATTAACGCGGTCAACGGTGTCAGCTTGTTTCAATAACTTCAAGACTGGTGTTTTAATCATTTGGCCCAAGTTCATCAACGCTGCCACAATGAATAAACCGATAAATAAAATCAGGGTCACTACCACCGCTTTAGGATAAAACGGATTAAAGTGGTGCATGGTTAATCCCAATCGATTAAATAACCAACCGGAAAGTCCCCCGGTAACCACAATTCCTAAAATAATACCAATAACCGTAGCAATTGTTCCTACTAACAAAGTTTCTACCACTAGTAACCGACTAACTCGGCTTTTCTTGGCCCCTAACATCATAAACAAACCATAGTCATGTTGGCGCATATTTAGTAAGAATCTGTTCGCGTACATAACGTAAACTAAGGTAATTATTGCTAGTAAAATCAAGCCAAAGACGAACGTAATAGAAGCAAACTTAAAGTTAATATTAGCCTTAATCAAGGTTTGATTGGTGGCTAAATTAGCAAACATATAAAAAATAGCTGCCGACATTACTAACCCAGTTAACAAGACAATATAGTCTCGAATGTGGCTTTTAATGTTAGCCATCGTAAGTTTAATTAACATAGTATCCTCCTTTCTTATTGTTCAAACGTACCTAATTGTTCCAAAATATCTTGGTAAAATTCAGTCCGATCACGACCATCCCGGTTAATTTCCTTACCAATTACCCCGTCTTTGATAAACAAAATCCGGTTGCAGTAACTAGCAGAAAACGGATCGTGGGTCACTAGTAAGACGGAAATATGTTGTTCCTGGTTAATTTCGGTTAGTAATTCTAATAGTTCGCGCGCACTGTTGGAATCCAGCGCCCCGGTAGGTTCATCCCCGAATAATAACGCTGGATTAGCAATAATTCCGCGAGCTGCAGCTACCCGTTGCTTTTGCCCTCCAGATAATTCAGACGGATACTTACTTAACAATTCCGTAATTGATAAAGTTTCGGCAATTTTTTGAACGGCAGCATTAATTTTACTACGGCTAACTCCTTGTAGTGATAAGGGTAATGCAATGTTTTCAAAGGCCGTTAATGTTTCTAGCAGGTTAAAGTCTTGGAAGATAAACCCAATTTGGTTAGCCCGAAAATCAGAAATTTGATCCCCCTTAAGGCGGGTTACGTCTTGACCATTGATTTCAACCGTTCCACTAGTGGGTTGGTCTAACGTAGCCAACATATTAAGCAACGTGGTCTTCCCAGAACCAGAGGCCCCCATAATGCCCACAAAGTCACCGGGTTGCATTGTAAAATTAATTCCCTTTAAAGCTTCATATTGTTTTTCACCTTTACTACCATAAGTTTTGTGCAGATCAGTTACTTTAATAATTGGTTGTTTTGTCATAGTAAACTCCTCGATCCTAGTTTGTCAGTTGGTTAATTACTTGTGTAGCTAACTATATGAGAATTATTTTTAAAAGTCAACAATTTTAAGCAAAATAAAATATTAATTAGTAATAGTTTACGTTATTTAGTTTAAACTAACGAGCATTTTGAACTACAATAAAGTAACCTATTTGGGAGGTTCCCTTTAATGAAATTAATCGCTAAAAATGCCTTAAACAAGCATTTAAAATTATTCTGGAAAAATGCCACCGGCTACCACCTAAAATTACTGACCTTTAAAAAGGACCGATCTTTAGAATTGACCGGTAATACGGATGGCACGGTTACCATCGTCGAAGTTGGCTTTCAATCCAATACCTATTCAAACTTAAGTGTGGATGCAGCGAAGCACCAATTTAAAAAAAGTTTGACTCGGGAATTTCCGCGAAGCCATAATGTATACTTTGAACAATATAAGAAAAACTAAACTAAAAATACTATACAAGTCTCGCCATTAGCATTAGGCTAATAGTAGAGAAAGTGAGGTATTGCACATGCTTAATAATATTGAAGACACAGTCACATTGTCTAACGGCGTCAAAATGCCCAGACTTGGGTTAGGCGTCTGGCAAGCCGCCCCCGAAGACACGATTAATGCGGTTAAAACCGCCATTGAAACTGGTTACCTATTAATTGATACCGCCAAAGCTTACGGCAACGAAGCCGAAGTTGGTGAAGGGATTAAAGCCGGGCTAGCTGCTACCGGCAAAAACCGAGAAGATTTATTCATCACCACCAAACTAGCTAATGCGGACCAGGGTTATGAATCTACCTTAGAAAACTTCCAAGCTAGCTTGGACCGGCTACAACTAGATTATCTGGATCTCTACTTGATTCACTGGCCAGTCGCTGGCAAGTGGGCCGAAACCTGGCGCGCATTTGAAAAACTATATAACGACGGCAAAGTTAGAGCAATTGGGGTTTGCAATTTTACCGAAGCTACCATGAAATCCTTAATTGCCCAAAGTGAAATTAAACCGATGGTCAACCAAATCGAATACCATCCCCTCTTACAGCAACCAGAATTGAAACAATATTTGGATGGTCAAGGGATTCAGGCTGAAGCCTGGTCCCCACTTGGCGGTACCGGTGGTAACTTGATGCAAAATCCAATCATTGGCGACATCGCCTTAAAGCACCACAAGTCACCTGCTCAAGTTTTAATTAGATGGGATCTTCAAAACGGTTACGTTACGATTCCCAAATCAGTTCACCCGGAATACATTCAAGCTAACGCCGACGTATTCGACTTTGAGTTAGATTCCGATGATTTGTGTCAACTAAAGACCTTAGATCAACACTTAAGAACTAGTTACTGGTTAACCACCTTTGATTGGTACACCGGTAACGAACAATAATTTTTCCAAACCAAATTGGTAAACATTCTATTTGCCGGTTTGGTTTTTTATTTTGCCCGTAATCCAGTGAATTGACGTTTGCCAAAGTCTTGCGTACGCTATATGTAAGTAGAGTCTGAAAGGGGCGGATCAGCATGCACAAGTTTATTAAGGAATTGAGCTATGGTATTTTATTAGGAGTAGTTGCGGCATTAATCGTTGTCCTGTTTACTAGTCTTATTCACTGGGGTACTTGGCTGCTTTGGGAATTTTTACCTGAAGAATTAGGCCAACCATTAGTTTGGCCGCTTATCATTGGTTTAACCGGGGGCTTGATTGTTGGCCTTCTTCAAAAATACGTCGGGCCTTATCCTTATCACATGCAAGAAACCCTAAAAATGGCTAAGCAACCTCAATTTTATCGGGGCAAAACCTGGCGTAATTTTGTAAACGCCATAGTGATCTTAATTTTTGGAGCGGGGGTCGGACCAGAAGCGGCCTTAGTAGCGATCGTAGCTTGCTTTGTGGTTTGGATTAATGATCGACTTCAATATGCCGATTCTAACTCAGAATTTTTAACCACCAACGGAATCGGGGCAGTGATGGCTCTCGTCTTCACTAACCCCTTTTTTGGCCTATCAGAACAGATTGATCATGAACCAGCTAAAACTAAGTCTGCCGCCCATTACGCTGTCAATATTGCCACTATCCTTAGTGCTTGGTTAGTATTTTCAACGCTACAAAAATTTGTCAGTACTCCTTTTTTCCATCTCCGTTTTCAACACTTTAACTGGTCTTGGAGTTGGCTATGGGCTGGTTTATTAGCTTTTATTCTAGCTGAGGCCTACAGTTGGGTGTATTTTCAAGCCATCAAACCGATTGAGGCCTTGAGTAAAATGCAAAAACCAATTTGGCTAGCTTTATTGGGCGGTCTAATCCTGGGACTTACTGGAATGTGGTCTTCTTATTTGTTATTTTCAGGTGAAGAAAGCATCACTACCTTGCTGCAAACCTACTCCCAAATGTCCGTAGGTTTTTTAATCATCTTAGGAGTGGGCAAAATGTTACTAGCAATTTTTTATAATGCTGTGGGTTGGCGAGGCGGAGATATTTTTCCTAATATTTTTGGATCGATTTGTCTAGGTTTAGCCGTCGGAGTGGCTTTTGGACTTCCAGTAGTTGCGGTTGCGACGGTCTCTTGCGCGGTAATTTTAACTAATATTATGCAAAAACCTTTGTTGGTCTGTGGATTATTAATCTTAGTCCTACCACTATCCTTATTCCCGTTAGTGGTAATCAGTAGCTTAGCCAGTGCTGGAGTGCACAAACTACTGCCCCGTTCTGAATCTGCCGCCTAATTAACGGTTTAGCACTTGTATTTAGTAAGCAACAGTGCTAGGTTAAAGGTACTTAAATTTTCGGGAGGTAGCTTATGGCTGTACACGATATTAATTTCAGTACTCACGTTGGTTTAGAAATCATCGCTGATAAGTGGAACGCCTTGATTTTGAAACAATTAACTTCAGAATTCATCCCCTTTATGGAGTTACGAACTGCAATTCGAGGAATTTCTACCTTTAATTTTTTGCTTACGCTAGAACAATTAGAAGAGCTTAACTTAGTGACTAGTAATACCGATTATGAATATCGTCTAACTGCCAATGGTCAGCAAATTCAACGAATATTAGTCCACATTGAAATACTAGGTCGCCAAGCTCTAAATCATTTGGCTACCGAAGTAAACTAAAACCCACCAATCATTTGATTGGTGGGTTTCTTATGATTGGCGAATATTTGCCACTATTAGTTGGCCAGTTGATTTGGTTGTGAGCTCCCACACCTCGGTAAAACGTTGAATTAACGCTTCATCTCGCTTTAACTGGTTATACTGTTCAGATTGGTTCGGATATTCAAAATAGTCCTTGGCCTGTGCAACCACCACTACGTGAGTAGCATGGGGATCACTGAATTCCTGTTGTAAATCAACGATAGCTACATTTTCTAACCGGTTAATTTTGCCTTCTTTTTGCCAATTAGACATAATTCGTTTTTGTTTAGCGTAGTATTCCGGGGTCATTAATTTTGCTAACTGCTCTTGATCGTTTTGGGACCAAGCAGCTTCCACCGCATAAAATAATTCCTCGAATTGGGCAGCCAACTGCGGATCAATTGGGCCTACACCATGAGGTTGATTACGTTCAAATTGACGTTGCTTATAACGGTTGCGTCCCACTAAAATGCCGAGAAAGCCCAACGGAGCCAGCAAAACCCAGCCAGCACCGCGACCATAGCCACGGCCGCCATAATAACCGCCACCGTAACTACCAGTTCCACCACCAACATAGGTGCTCCCGCCGCCCCCGGCACTTCCACCACCGCCAGCGCTGCCACCTCCACCGGTAGATCCGCCAGCTCGCGCGAATGCAGGCACAGCGGGCATCCCTAGCAATATCACCAGACAGCCGATAATTGTTAACCATTTTTTCATGTGCTTTAACTCCGTTTTTAATTTCAATTAGAATATTATCCCATAATTATTTTAAAATGACTGCATTTTATTCAAATTTAACTAGTTCGTAACCGGATAATAAGTGCTATTAATTAAATAAGTTTAAAGTCACTTTAAAAGCTTGCTTTTCGGGTGGAAACTGGTAGAATCATTTCTCAAATAAAAGAATTATGGAGGAACTTTAATTGACCCTTAACCTGTTTAGTCACAATCCGTTACGCTTTATTATTTCAACCGTACTAATCGTTCTTAGTTTGGTTTTAGCTTGGCGGTTAATCTTAGCGGCAGTAGTTGTAGCTGCGGTTGTCGGTGTCTTCTTTTTCGTCCGCAATCGCATTCAAGCACGCTCAACCGCTAACAAGGCCCAGGAATCCCCTCAGGCTGAATTTTTCCGTGACGACGCTCCCCATCCTGAACGTAAAATCCTCAAGGATGTCGAAGAAAATGACCTATGATGATTTTAAGATAACAAATGCCCTTGGGCATGACCTTTATTAAGATAACAAATGCTCTTGGGCATGACCTTTATTAAGATAACCAATCCCCTTGGGTAACCTACAAAAACAAAAAGAGTCGGAAATTAAATTTCCGGCTCTTTTTTATGAACTCGCAATCTGATTAAATTTATCCACAGCCGTGGCTTTCCCTACCACGGTCAGCCGATCATCCAACATTAATTCAGTGTCTGGACTGGGAGAAACGTGAACCTGATCTTGGTGACTAATGGCAATTACCGTTACCTGATAACGATCATTTAATGCCAACTGTCTTAACGTTTGCCCCACTAACTGTTTGTTTTCTACCCGGACGTCAGACAAAGACACATCCTTATTTAACATCAAATAATGCAAAATGTTAGGTTCCAAAATTCGTTCTGCTACTCGCCGCCCCATATCAACTTCTGGTTGAATCACTTGATCAGCACCGACCTTTTTCAACACTCGCGCGTGCAATGGTGATTCTGCCTTGCAGATTACGTTTTTCGCACCTAATTCCTTCATAATCAAAGTAGCCATGATGCTGGCCTGCATATTTTGCCCGATGCAAATAAAGACGTGATCAAATTGACCTAACGCCAAATTTTTCATTGCCGCTTCATCAGTAGCATCCGCAATTACAGCTTGCGTAACCAACGGCGCATAATCATCAATCACCGTTTCATTACTATCAATTGCTAACACTTCTTGCCCCCGTTTAACTAGGGTTTTACAAATACTGCCACCAAATAGCCCCAAGCCGATGACCGCATAATTTTTCGCTGCTTGCTTAGCCAATTAACACACTCTCCTCTGGATAACGATAACCATCGTCAGGATGGTTGGAATTTAAAACTGCATACATAACGGTGTAGATACCGACTCGGCCGATAAACATCATAAATATGATTACTAGCTGTCCCCAAACGGTTAAGTCCGGAGTCAATCCCAATGTCGCTCCAGTCGTTCCAAATGCCGTTAATACTTCAAATAAAATATACTCGAGACCCACATTTTGGGGCACCGTTTCAGTAGCAGCCATAATCATAACCGCCACCACTACCAAAGCCAATGCGATAAAAAACATTGTCATGGCGTGTGCAACATTTTGGCGGGTAAAGCGGCGGTGGGCAAATGTTGCATCCCGTTTGCCACGTAAAGTAGCCATTCCTTGAATAATCAATACCCCTGCTGTGGTGGTTTTGATTCCCCCGGCAGTTGACCCAGGCGTTCCACCGATAAACATCAATACCATGGTGAAAACAATGCCGGCCATGGATAAATGCGCGAACGGTATGGTATCAAAGCCAGCCGTTCTAGGAGTGACCGCCAAAAATAAAGTGTTAACGAATCGTTGCACCGGCGTTAACTGAGCCAGTTGCTGAGCATTTTGTTCTGTAAATAAATACACCACGACACTGAGTCCCAGCAAAATCCCAGATGTGGTCAGCGCCAATTTAGTATGTAACGTTAAATGGTGTTGTTTGCGGTAGGCTAATAAATCAGCCAAAACTAAGAAACCAAACGAGCCGCTAATAATCAACAGCATAATTACAATCAAAACATAGGGATCAGTAGCGAAATTTTCTAAACTATTCCCAAATAGATCAAATCCCGCGTTACAAAAAGCTGAAATCGCGTGAAAAAAGCTATACCACATTCCCTTACCTAGTCCGTATCGTGGAATGAAATCAAATGATAGCAACACCGCTCCTACCATTTGGACCCCAAAAGAAAACGAAACGATCCAGCGAATTAATGCGATCTGGGATAAGCTCACCAGATTTAGTGACTCTTGCGCCATCAGCTGAGTAGACAGATCCAAATGACGCCTGGTAGACATGAACAGTAATACTACGAAAGTCATAAAACCTAGTCCACCAATTTCAATCAAAGCTAAAATCACTAGTTTGCCAAAAATGGTCCAGTGGGCCGCGGTGTTCACCACCGTCAAGCCAGTCACACAAGTTGCCGAGGTAGCCGTGAACAACGCATGAATCAGACTAGTAGATTCGTGCGCCGCAACGGGTAGCATCAACAATCCAGTTCCTAAAATAATGAAACCGAGAAACCCTAATGTTAGTCCCTGCACCAACGACAGTCGGTGTTGGGTAAATTTTTTAAACATGGATTAACTACCTCCCGTTAGTTTAAGTTTAACAAACCCTGATGCGGATTGGGGAATAAAGTCGTAGGAATTTAAATTGTCAATCCACAAGTGGATAATTACAAACTAAAAGAGTTAACTACTAACAGTTAACCCTTTTTGGTGTACGTCATCAACACGTGTGGCGTATTATTAAAAATAAATGGTTCGCCCTGGGCTACAAAGCCATGTTTTTCATAAAAACCAACTACCTGTTGTTGTGCTTCAATTTTAATAGTTTCTCCAGGGCATTTAGCTTGGCAATAGGCCAAAATATGGTCTAGTAACTGATTGCCGAGACCTTTGCCCCGCGCTGCTGGTGCTGTAACTACCCGCCCAAAGGTTAATTGCCCATCATCTTCACGAAAAATTCTTGCGTAGGCCCAAAGTTGACCGGTCACGTCATCACGATAATACAGATGAACAGCTTTCTTATCTTCCTCATCGACTTCGTGGTAGATGCGCTTTTGTTCCACTACAAAAATATCGGTCCGTAATTTGATAATATCGTAAAAATCAGAACTAGTTAATTCTAAAAACTTTTTTTGTGACCACATGATTAAGTTCCCCTTTTCGAGTAAAATAAGTTATACTAGAGTTGTATATGCAACTATCAAACAGAAACGAAGGTTTTTTACATGGACGATACCCAGCTTTTTAGAACTCTCGGTGCTATCTCTCGCAAAGCTACTACTAGTGCTAACCAACAGGTAAAGCCTTATGGGTTAGATAACAATCTATTCCAGTACCTAATGCGAATTGTTGAAAACGAAGGTATTACCCAAGTAGAGCTTACCAACTTAATCAAGGTAGACAAAACTACCCTAAGTCGAGCCCTACAAAAGTTAGAACGTCACGGTTACTTGGTGAAAGTCCCTAATCCCACAAATAAAAAATACAAACTACTCTATCCCACCGATTCTGGTCGAGAAGTTTATAACCAACTCTATCAGGTGGAACAAGGAATTATTAAACAAGCTCTCAGGCCACTAACCCCAACTGATAGAATCCAGTTGGCTACTTTATTGCAAAAAATCAGCGCATCGTTATAACGATTTTTATTATAACACCAACGGTTGCAAATGCAACTATTCTTTTAAAATGTAATCTTGTCAGCGAATTGCTTTCATTTTATCGGCATTGCACTATAATGATGGTAATCTTGATTAGGGGGAATTAATTATGGCAATGCTTGATGTTAAAGGTTCTATCAATAATTTAAAAACCACAACGGAAGAACACTTCAAATATATTCAGCAACAACGCTCCTTCACCCGTGCTTTTCCCATTCATTTTGAACTAGCCTACACTGACTTTCGGGTAATTGAGGTGGCTTTACAATTAACTAGCGAACAAAATCACGCCTTATTAGCTTCATTTGCCGCAGCTTACGAATCTGTCTACCAATACGAAGATGCTTATGCAACCGGCGGGTTAGAGGGATTTAATAATCAATTTGCTGATAAGCTAACTGATTATCAACGGGCCAAAGATAACTTCTTGGCAATTATCGAACAAATTACCAAACTACAGCCTTAACTTAAAACTCCCCGCAGTCGTAATGATTGCCGGGAGTTTTTTGCCATTCTTTGGTTATTTTACTTTAAAATTCGATTTAAAAATGTAACGGCAGTGCGGACACCGATTTAACCCGTAATGAATCGTCATCTGACGCCCACAATGCGGGCAATTTCCGGAGATACTGCGTTCATGAATCCCAGATATTTTAGTGGTCATGGTGTTAGGCCATCCTTTCAGAGGTTAATGGCTTTTTATATGGTAAATATGACTTATTTCCAATTCCCCAAATCCAATTAAATACAAAAACTCCCCAGTTCCAGCCCTCAATTTCTGCTGGTGTTTCTTTCCCGTTTTCTTGAATAATATTTACTCCCAATTTCAGCTTTTAACGACGATCAGTTTCGTTGGTCGTAATTCCCGCCAGTAGAATCGAACTACTACGAATCACCAGAGCGGGATGAGTTGCTTAAACATTAATATTAAGGTAATTACATATTAGGATTTATACTTCTATTTCATTTTAGTAAATATAATCTCACCGCCATTTTGATAAGCATAATGTAAATGTTTACCTACTTTTGCTAAATAGTTAAATTTTCCGAATGGTCTTTTCCCACTCAAAGTATAAAAATCTTTTTGAGCTTTTTTTAATTTTAAGGTATGGATAGACTTATTATAATGAACTCCGGGTGCTTGGGGTAAATATCCATAAAAGCGGTATTTGACAGTTTTACTAGTTACCGACATTTTCATTTTAGGAATTGCCATGTTCTTATTGATATGTTTAGTTCCATAAGTATAAACTGGTTTAGAAATCCAAACGCCTAGGTATGATTTTGGTAAGGTTTTAGCACTTACTGGGGATGTGCATACAACCATTCCAAATGATAGAGCGGTTAATCCCGCTAATACGTAATGCTTAAACTTCATGATAAATCCTCCAAATCTTAGCCCCTCAACTAAGTTAATTACCAGCTTTTAGAGTCGTCAGAGTTTGGACTAACTACATATCAAACAAAATAATATAATACTTAATTTAAAAAATACGAGAACCTATACTAGCAAGCGTACATTGTAATACATCTTAGTAAATTTCCACAATTTTATTTTTCTTATATTAATCCTTCAGCTTCCCGTCGATCATCGTGTACACCCGGTCCGCCTCCGCTAGCAAGTCATCGTCGTGGGTAATCATAATCACCGCTACATTGTGCTCTTTGGCTTGGGTTTTCAACGTTTTCACCACTTGAAAGGCCCGCTTGGAATCCAATGCCGCCGTGGGTTCGTCTGCGAAGATCACCGCTGGTTGATTGTATAATGCGCGAGCAATCGCCACTCGTTGCCGTTGCCCACCAGATAATTTGGCCGGCAAACTGCTTCGTTCCGCAGCCACTCCCAGCTCAGTCAATAATTGCTCAGCATAGCCATTATGATCTTGCTTGCTAATTCGATCGACCAACTCAAATTGCTCCTCAACCGTCAAAAATGGAATTAAATTCGATGCCTGTAAAATAAAGCCGTACTGATTAAACCTAACCTGGCCCCGTTGCTTTTCCGTCATCTGGCTTAGATCCTGACCGTTTAACAATACTTGTCCACTGGTGGGGGTCAGCAAGCCTCCCATCATGGTAAGCAAAGTAGTTTTTCCGGAGCCAGAAGGTCCAGTTAAAATAACAAACTCACCAGCGTTAATAGTTAGGTCCAACGGTGCTACTGCAGTAGTCGCCGTCTCACCACTCCCGAAAGTTTTGCTAACTTGCTTTAATTCTAATACTGCCATTATTCCGTCCCCCCAATCGCACTAATCGGATCAATTTTAAGAATTTGCCGAATTGAAAAGATGGATCCCAAAATCACCATGGCTAATAAGCCCACGGAAAAGCCACCCACTAACAAACCGTTATTAGCGTATGGCATCGCCGCTGGTAAAATCAGCACGGTTAATTGATTAGCAATCAAGCCTAGTCCAATCCCGACAATTCCCAAGATCAAAGCTTGGGCCACGATACTATTCACTAAAATTCTGCTACTAATTCCTTGAGCCCGCATAATTCCGTAAACGCTAATTTTTTGAACCGTCAAAATATACATAAAGATTCCTACGATAAATAGCACAATGATAAATAACGCACCGATCATTAAACTAAACGTTGAATTTTGGGCACTATAGCCCGGAATATTATTAATCAAGGTTTTAGGAGTAATCACTTTAGCGTTAATGACTCGCTTCACGTCCGCTTGGTTTTTATATACAATTCCACTGATATTACCTGCATGAACATTAGTATATTTGAGTTGGTTATAGGTGGGTAACGTAGTAAACACCACTGGCAGCGTCCCATACAGGTTATCCTGCGTGAGCCCGACCACCTGGTATTGTTGCTGACTACCATTAATTTTAAGGTGATCACCTAGCTTAACTTTACCGTCATTAAGCTGTTCATCCACTACCACCTGCTTGTCACTGCGTACTTGGTGGCCCTTCACCAATTTCGGTTTAATGAAGCTCTGAAAGTTAATCCCAAAAATAGTAGCATCAATGTTTCCATCACCACCGTTTAAGGTAGCCACCGCATTCATTTCCCCGACTGGTGCTTGATTGGCATTCAACTGTTTTAAGTTGACTCCTGACAAGGTGGAAGCCGCTAAATTACCATCGGCGAATTTGCTGATACTAATTCGATTGGCATCCCATTGGTCGACCGCCAACCGGTTATTCGAAGCAAGTCCGTAAGCCAACCCAGTTAGAAAGTAAATCAAGTAGGCGATCAAAAATAACATTAAAATCACTAGCCCGTAACGTCCCTTGTTAGCTTTTAATTCGTGTGTCGCTAAATACATAGCAATATCCTTTCTGATTCAAAATGAGGTTGCCACAATTGTACACCATTGAAATCGGTTACTAAAGTTGTTAACCTTCATGCCCCCATTTAAATAAAATAAAAAAGCCCTCCGAATTAGATTCAACTCGTAAGGGCTTTATAGTTTAGCACTTAAATTTTTTCTTCTGCTAACTCATCAACGCCAGTCTGTTTAGGCATTAGTAAGTTTAATAAAATAGCTGCAATAGCTGCCACCGCAATTGGCGAACCCAATAGATATTGAACCGTCTGGGGTGTTTCTGCAAGCACTTTAGCTGGAAGTAATACTAACGCTAACGTCAAAATAATTGGAATGCCAATGACGTAAATATCACCTTCGCTAGTGTCTAAGCTACGAATGACGTTTAAGCCGTTTAGCATAATAATGACACAAATAATAGCAAATACCCCGCCAATTACGGCTGCCGGAATCGCGGCAAGAAAGGCCGAAATCTTACTACAAAAGCCAAGCAAGATAAACCAAACCCCAGCGCCAATAAAGACACGTTTACTAGCAATTCCCGTAATGGAAATAACTCCGGCATTAGTTGAATAACCGGTTACCGGAGTGGTCCCGACTAGTGCTGCGATTAAACAACTGACCCCTTCACCGATGATTCCTTGGTTCCATTGTTTTTGGCTAATGTCACGATTGATCACCGCGCCCATCGCAAACCAAGTTCCCGTAGTTTCCGTAGTTAAGATGGCGTAAATCAAAACAAAGGTTAAAATGGCCGGTACCGAAAAATGAATTCCGTAGTGAAAGACCGTTTGGGTAGGTAAGCTAAACCACGGTGCTTTAGCCACTGCTTGCCAGTCAAAACGACCCATGGTGGCTGCTAAGCTAGAACCCACCAGTAGAGCTAAAATAATGGAACTAGTCTTGAAAATTCGTTGTAATTTGGGAAATCTCATACTTATCATCACTGCTACCAACAATGTAGCTGCCGTTACCACTGCCAATAAGATGTTTTGATTAACGTTTCCACTAGCCTGAAAAATATTAGAATTCAAGGCCGTTGGGATTAGTGACAACCCCACACAGGTGATGATGGTTCCCCCTACTAAAGCCGGCACCAAGGTAGAAATGATTTTATGAAAGATTCCGGTGATCCCCAGTAATATCAAAATTAAGGCCCCGATCAGGGAAGCTCCAATCAAGTTAGCCATTCCCCCGTTAAGACTACCGGCCCCCAAGATAATTCCGGCAGCAGCCCCCAGGGGCACAAACGAAGGGCCTTGCGATACTGGCATTTTCATGAAGAACCAGGTTTGTAAAATCGTCCCGATTCCCGCCGCTAAGAAGGTAGACTGCAGTAGTCCTGAAGTAGCACCGCTTCCCATCGCTACCGCTCCGGCCAAAACGATGGGTGGCACGTAAACATCCATTGCCAACACGTGCTGTAATCCGAGCAACCCTGCTTGGGAATTACTGATCTTATCATCTGGTCCGATTAAAATTCCGTGATTATCCTTCATTTATCTGTGTCCCTCCTGATTTTGATATACCATTTCGCCACCCACCATTACCCAACTAATAGAGTTACGTTCGGCTTGGTAGAGAAGCCGTTCAAATTCATCATCAATGCTTTCAGCAGTTAACGCGGGTGTCAACTTGACTACTTGAAAATCCGCCTGCTTGCCAACTTCAATCGCCCCTACTGGTAAATTCAGCGCCTGAGCGCCCCCCTTAGTCGCCAGATAAAATGCAGTTTTCATCGAAATTCGCGAATCAGGTACTCCTCGTTTAGTCGAATCCATTTCATTATTAACTCCGTCCGTTAGGAGTTGTGATGACATCACTGCCTGTTGCATATTGCGGTATAAGCTAGGTGAAAAGCCACCAGAGATGTCACTGCCCAACCCAATTTGGTTACCAGCTTGCAAAGCTTTTCGAGTGGGAAACACCGCATTACCGAAGTACACGTTAGAAATGGGACAATGGGCAACTGCAGCTTGGCGTTGGCGAAACAGGGATAGATCACCATCGGTTAGTTGAGTCCCGTGAGCCATCACCGCTTGGTCAGTCAACAAGCCAAAATGATCAAACACTTCCGCATCTCGTTGACCAAAACGTTCTTGCACGTACTGATCTTCCCAATCGCTTTCACTACAGTGAGATTGAATCGGCAAATCATACTGCTTAGCCAACTCACCCAAGCCCTGCAATAGTTCATTCGTACAACTAGGAATGAACCGGGGTGTAATAACCGGCATCAGAGTAGTTCTAGTTTGCTGTTGCAATTTCAACATTGATTCAATAAATTCTCGCGTGGCTTTAAGAGCCTCAGTTGCTGATTCGTCCCGGTAATATTCAGGAGTTTGCGTAGGATCATCCATCGCTACTTTGCCAATTAACGCCCGCAACCCAAATTTAGCTGCTTGCTGAGCCAAAATTAAATTGCTGGAATTATAGATGGTTCCAAACATCAACGCCGTGGTGGTACCGTTCGCCAATAACGTTTGTACTAAACTAGAATAGACGGTTAACGCAAACTGATCATCAGCAAACTTAGCCTCCAGTGGAAAAGTGTAAGTATTTAGCCAATCGTTCAGTGATCGATCTAACGCCAATCCAGCTTGTGCCCATTGAGGAGCATGAATATGTAAGTCTACAAATCCTGGTAGTAACCGTTCGTTAGCAGCTAGCTGCAGTAAGTTATTTTGATCTGCTGCGGTTTGGCGGACACTATGAAATTCTGGTTCCCGATCAGAAATAATCCGAACAATCTGCCCCTGTTCATCAATACAAATCAGTGTGTTTTCACCAACTTGAACTGTCTGGTCGTCCTTTGAAGTAAAATACGTCCCTGCAATCACCTGTGAGTACATTCTGGTTGCTCCCTTCGAATCCTAATTAGTTCCCCAAGAATATTTTTAGTATATCACAAACATTTTTAAAAACAAAACTAATATTGTTCGTATTTTTATGTAAATAATTCTTAAAACGATTTAACGTCACATAAATAGTTCGTTTTTAACTACAAAAAAAGACTTAACGGTTAATTTCGTTAAGTCTTTTTATTAATTCCTACTTTAATTTTTATCCTTAGCAATCGACTTGGCAATCAATTTGGCAAAGTAATGCACCCCAGTATTATTAGGATGAATTCCATCGCTAGTGAACCAGCCTGGATGTTTCTTAGCTAAGCTGTACCAATCGATGATATGGAGGTTTTTATATTTTTTAGATGCGGAAATAATCGTACTGTTAACTTCATTTTGCCAACTGCGGTTAGGCACGTAGGCGGTAGTCCAATAAACATCTCGTTTAGGCCCTACAGCGCCCATCACGGCTTTTACTTGATCGGAAGTAACGGTTCCGTTAGTCCCCAAATTCAAGAGTAAATTATCACTAATTTTGCCGCTGTTAGCCATTTGTTGAACGATAGATTGAGCTGCATCCATTTGGCGCCCAACTTGTCCGTCCACAACTGCTCCTGGGAATAATTGTTGTAGGCCACCGGAAATATCAATCATGACGGAATCACCAACGCTGGTTAATGGTGTGTGTTGCAACGTCACCATTTCTTGAGCGGTAATGCCATAACTCTTCATGACCTTACGTTTCTTCACTGACAAATGTTTAATCGCTTGTTTTTCTAACTTACGGTTATGCGCAAACTTTTTAGCTTGAGCAGCTTGCTTCTTTTGCAAGAGTTCTGCCCGTTGGTTTTTCTTATCAGCGGCGGCTTGACGAGCGGTGATCGTTTTTTTCAACGAGTCCGCGGTAGATTGCTCTGGTTTAGTGGCCATTCCCACAAAGGTTAACGCCACCATAGCTGCCATAATAGCCGCAGTAACTACTCTAGTTGGGTTCTTTAAAGCCGTTCCTAATTGATGCCAATCCATGTGATTAAGTGGCTTTTCAACGTAGCGATAACTCAATTCGCTAATTACCAAAATAATGGCTACTTGGATCAAAGCATTAATTAATGGATGGTTACCGATACTTTTTACACTGTTTTCGTAAAAAATCATTACCGGAAATTGGTAAACATAAATCCCGTAACTGCGTTTTCCAATATACGTAAAGACTGGATTAGTTAACCATTGATTCCAATGGCTGGCTGGATGAACGATAATAGCAACGAACAAGGTAGCCAAAAGTGAGAAAATAAACATGCCACCATGATAAGCCCAAGCATCTGAACCAGACATAGTGATGTAGTAGTAAATCATTCCTAGCATTAATAATAATCCTACACCATCAAACGTCCAGCGACTCCCCTTGCTGACGTTACTTGATAATTTATGAATTGGCCAGATAAAGGCCAACGATGCTCCTAGTAGCAACGCGAAGAAACGAGTATCAGTTCCGTAGTACACCCGGTTGATGTTATTAGGATCGTACAAGATAGCCATTTCTATAGCCGAAGCAATTGCCCCTACTAATAAAACTAGGGCCGATTGCCACCGTTTCTTGGTAAGCTTTAATAACAAAATAATCACGAATGGCCAAATCAAATAGAATTGACCTTCCAAAGATAATGTCCATAAATGAGTAAATGGTGATTCTCCCATTGCCCGGTCAAAATACGATTGACCATGCCCAATTTCAAACCAATTATACACAAAGGTTAAATTAGTGGCCAAGGTTGCCTTAATATTTGTTAATAATGAACGGTTAAATAACGTAATGTATGCCGTGGTGGCCACCAAAACGGTCACTAGCGTTGGATATAATCTGGAGATTCGTCGTTTTAAAAATGCTCCAATATGTAATGACTGTTCGTTATCCCAATCTAATAACATGAAGTAGGTTACTAAATAGCCCGCCAATACTAAAAAGATTGGCACCCCTAAAAATCCCCCTTGAAGAGCTGAAGGAGCTAAGTGAAAGACAATCACACCAATAACTGCTAAGGTTCTAAGACCATCGATTCCCGAAATATAACGGCGTTTATGCGTCTTCTTTGCCATTTGTTGATTGCGCCATTCTGCACGTTTCATAATTCTTTTCCTCTAGACTTTCTTTTCTTCCCCAAAATTATTAATTACTTATTAAATTTACCATTATTTAAACTACGATAGGGGGTAAATTTAAATATTTAAAAAAACCATAATATTTGTAATTATTCTTTACAAGTGAGCTTTCCAAATCAATCGTTTTAATAGTTATAATATAAGGAATTTAACAATAATTTTATGTTTTTAATTTTCACAATTTTTGATAACTATTTAGTTCTTATATTTATAAGATAATAATAAAACAGTTTAAAATAGCTAAATCTGTTATATCATAATTTTCACTAATTGGAAAACGCGATTGGCTAGTGAAAAGTATCAAAAAACAGAGGCCGTTTTATCAACCTCTGTATCATCTTAAAGTTAGTCTATTTGGGTTAACGTGGCTTTCTTTTAAGTTGTAAAAAGTACGTCACTGCCACCAGTAATACTGAGAGTATGCTGATCGTTAATCCCACATACCAACCAGCAGGTCTATACACTAGTTTAATATGGTTTATTCCAGTTTTTAATTTTGATCAATATTCTTTCGCATTCGCACTAATTTCTAAGCAAGAATTAGTTTCATGACAGTTAGGGCACTTCAATTTCCGAGTAGCAAACGTGTGAGCAGAGAAGAAAAAGGCCTTTTTAGTTGGTCGAAAAATGAAACCGCAATTAGGGCAAACGTAAGCGACACGGTGGTACATAAAATTAACTAACCAGGTAGCCCCTAAAACAGCAAGCACGATGGCACCGATGAACCAACCCCACTGACCGGTTCGCAAACTAATCACAAACGCCACTACTTCCACGATATCAATTACAATTCCCGCCGCGAATAAAACGGTTCTAGTGTTTCGCAAATCTTTTTTATTTTGCATAATGTCCCCCATTTCTCCAATGCTAGTGATCGGTAAGTCATTTAAATGACTTAAATATGGTTGCAGAGCTTTTATAGTTTCCACTGATTCTTTGGCAGCATCAATTTCGGTTTTAAATTCCTGCAACTGTCTATCTAAATGTGCTTGAATGAATTCACCGGGATTTTCCTGACTGAGAATTTCGCGAATATCGGCTAACCGGAAACCGAGAACCTTGAGTAGCGAAATGGTTTTCAAAACCGTGATTGCACTATCATCATAAATCCGGCGGCCATTCAGCGTTGATGCTGGATGCAGCAAATTTTGTTGATCATAATATTGAATGGTTCTAACGGAAACCCCGGTGATTTTTGCGAGTTCCCCCGATGTGTATTGAGTCATTGATTTCACCTCCACGGTCTTCTTTATACGCCATGACGTTGCGTAACTTGCAAGGATTTTTTGAATTATTTTCTTGATTAATGACAGTATGGATATTAAATCGAAATAATTAAACAATAATGATATCATTACAACTAATACATATCCAAATGAATACAGAAAGAAGTAAAAAAATGACTAAACCAAACAGTTCATTTAAGAATATTGCGTTACTACTAACTGTGGCATCAGGATTAGCTTTTAGCGTCGCTACACCACAAACTGTTAATGCTGCAAGTTACCACAATGGTGTTCCCAAAGTACTACGTGGTAAGTGGCGTTCAGGCATAAAAACATATAAATACGGTAAAATTATTCGTAAAAGTCGAGCACATGCTCATTTTTACAAAAAATCTTTTTCTAACCAAGGTGCTTTTTATCCTGATCCTAATTAATTATACCGTTAAGGTAAAATATAAGTCACTAGGTCACAAACACTATAAATTGGTAGGCTATCAAGTCAATAATGCTCCTAAGGGTGGCATTAAATATTCCATCACTATTAGTATGACTAATAGTAAAAAAATGAAAATCAAATTCAATCAGTCTTCGAAAGATAAATGGAATAATACCACTTACTACAAATATTAAAAACAAGAGGGATCCCAGAAAACAAAATTGGTTTTCTGGGATCCCTCTTGTTTAGAGACTTATGTCACAGTCTAGACAATCTCATTACTTTTGATTAATTTAATTAGTCAAGCTTAATTAGGAAAAAATTATCTCCAAAATATTAGCTATTTTTCTAAACAATCATATCCAAATGAGGAATATTATCTTCTAAATAAACTAATAACTTCGCAGTCACAGCCTCTATTTAGTAATGTTTTTCATATAATCAATTTTATTTTTCAAAAATTCATCAACTAGTCTTAACTGCTGGATCTGCTTACGAACCTTCTGTTGATAGATTAGCAGTCCCTCTAACCTTTCATTCATCTCCGTCTCAGTTACTCCTCTTAATTCCCTGACCGGAACCCCAATCTCTCTAATTCTCTTAATCACGTTAATCCACTCTAAATCAGCTTCAGTATAGCGCCGGTAATGATTGGTATTTCGCCTAATAGGTCCAATAATTTTTTCTTCTTCATAATATCTTAGCGTCGCTTTACTAATGCCGGTTAAGTTAGCCGTCTCTTCTGCAGAATATGTTTTCATAATTAACTCCTTGCTATCAAGTACACTTGATAGTTTATACTCTACTCAGTTTTTAAACAGGGAGAACTCAATTATGAACAATAACAAAGTGGCTTTAATTCCCTCCCTATAATTAACATCGTGTTGATTTCATGGTAGAAAATCACAAAACGGCCCAAACCAAAACGGCTCGCACCAAGCGTGCCATTCAAACCGCCCTTATTAGTTTGATTAACACTAAGGGATTACCCAACGTTACCGTCAGCGATCTCAGTCAAACTGCTGATATTAACCGCGGTACTTTTTACTTGCACTACGAAGACAAATTTGACCTAGTCAACCAGTTGGAAACAACTATTTTAGTCCAAATAGAACATATTTTAGACCACCACTTGGCCGGTCCAGTCGGCCTAGTTATTGATAATCCGCAACAACGACAACCACTGGAACAGGCGATTTACGAAATTTGCCTGCTAATCTCCCAAAATTTTGCACTTATCAAAGCCCTCCTTAGTCCGGAAGGGGACCCATACCTGCCCGGAAAAATTACCAAATTACTCCAAAACTACTTAGGACTCGATAAGGTACTGCAGCGTTACCATTTACGGATTCCAACTAATTACGCCGAAGCCATTATTGTTCAAAGTCTAGTGGATATTATTAATATCTGGTTGCAAGAAGAGCAGCCCAGATCCCCTCAAGAAATCACCCAAATTATTTTAGTGTCGCGCTTCTTCTCGCCTTATGGATTGATTGAAAAGGATATTAAATAGCGATAGATAAAAAAAGAGGCCAGCTCATGATGAGCTGGCCTCTTAAGTTTATAGTCTCAATTGTTTTTAAATCAGTTAATATCAGCGAAATTAGCTCACGATATAATCTAAAATCGTAAAGAACGCTGCCTTATTTGCCACCGGGACGGTTTTTTCAGCAATTTCAGTTGCCGTTTGGTGCAAATCGTTATTAACATCGGCATAGTCACCGTCATTGATGGTCATAGTGCGAACGTCCATTAGTTGTGGTTCTAAATGAAATTGTAAGCCCACCACGTTACCATTGTAGCAAAATCCTTGATTAGCAACTAAATCACTACTAAATAGCAATTCTGCTCCTCGTGGAATTTGAAACATTTCTTCGTGCCAATGCAAAACGATTAATTGCTCTGGTAATCCTGGAATCATATCATTTTGTCGATACACTGGTGCCCACCCCACTTCTTTGTGGGGAGCAGTCAAAACTTCGCAGCTTAAAACCTTAGTAATTTGTTGGGCCCCATAGCAAGCGCCGAAGATGGGCTTGTGCTGTTGTAACAGCTGGTGAATCAACTCGCGTTCTTGTTTAATCCACTCCAAATCATCATTGGGACTCATCGGTCCACCTAAAATGATCAATAGATCAGTTTCCGTGGCCCGGGGTAAAATGCAAAACTGATAAGGATGGTAAACAAACATTTCGTGTTGATGCAGGGTGGCCCATTCTTGAATAGCTCCGGGGCCTTCACTCGGGGTGTGTTGCAAGACGTTAATACGCATAGATAATCCTTTCCATTTCAACGGCAATGTTTTATCCGGTATCGCCTGCAATTACCAGTTATGCATTGAAATTAACATAGTCCTATTAGCGTTTCAAGTGATTACGAAATTTACCAATAGTTACTAATTGGTTTGTTAGGGCACACCACCCTATTTCTCCATAATCTCAGCTACTCGCCGTTGCAAATCCGGCACTACCTGTGCTTCAAACCACGGATTTTTCTTAAACCACCCGTAATTTAGTGGAGAAGGATGCACGATGGGAAAATATTGCGGTAAGTATTCTTGATAATGGCGGACCGTTTCGGTGAGGTTTTTTTGCGCCCGCTTTTGCAAGTAAAATTTTTGGGCGTAAGCACCGATTAATAAAGTGAGCTTAACGTTAGGCATCAGCTCTAACAAGGGAGCATGCCATTTTTCGGCAAAGCCTTTTCTTGGCGGTAAATCACCATGGATCCCCTTTCCCGGGAAGTAAAAATCTAGCGGCAAAACGGCAATCTTATTGGTTTGATAAAACTCTTCGCGACTGAGATTCATCCATTGGCGTAATCGGTCGCCACTTTGATCGTTCCAAAAAATTTGGGTCTCTTGCACCTTTTTACTCGGCGCCTGACTGATAATCAATATTTCTGCTTGGGGATCAACTTGATAAATGGGTGGGATATTTTGGGAAGTATATTCTGCGTTTTGGGGATCGGCCTGAATTGCCGCAAAAATTTCTGCATCTGTCATTTTAATTCTCCTACCGTTTTTTTATTTAAGATACTATTTCTCATCCTTAAATTAACCTCTGATCGGAGTTTTGGCAAGGAGCACAATGATATTTGAGTTGCCTAGTTGAATAGTTTACACTCAATGGTGAGTTATTAATTCTGAGAGGATGATTATCATGGGAAAAGGATCCCGGAAACGAAAAGAGCGCCAAGCATCAATGACCAACGCAGCAGAGGAAGTCACCCTCACTTGGCCGGCCCAGCCCATTTATACCAGCAACGCCAATGATTCGATTAGCTTTACCAGCTTTTTGTCTGAACGAAAATCACGCGGGCAACAACTCCTACTTGTCGAGTTCGACGATGGTGCGGTTTATGGCGGCTACAATCTGCATCCGGTTGGTAACTTATACTAAGTTCAACCAATCCTTCTTAAACGGCATCGAAGACGTTTTTAATAAGCCTATCATCTATAAGGACGACACCATGTTTTTCGATAATGACGAACTAGTGGTCATGGACTACCCCGTGCCGGGCAAGAAACAAAAGGATATTGCGGCCTTTTGTTTAAATTCGGAACAGCTTTGTTCCCGTTTTCAGCAAGCTCAAGATTTGAAACACTACTTGGATCAACTATACACAATCATGGTTAATCAAGCGGAACAGCAAAATAAATAAAGACTATTTGCAGCCATAATTATCAGAAAAGAGACTTTCTCACATTGAGAAAGTCTCTTTTCTAATGATTTAATTAATTAAACTTATATTAACATTCAGCAAACGTTAGTTAATAATATAGTTCTCAATCGTAAAAACTATCGTTTTGTTTTCCACCGTGATGACGATCGATGCTGATGAAATAATTTTAAACGAAATAACGAAGATTTATTAATTTAGATTAAGTCCATCAGAATTATTTACAATTTTTTCCATAGGGTCATTCTTTGGTAATTGTTGTAAAATAATGTGTTTTTTCATACTAACTTGAGCTGTTTGGGTGTTCCACCACATTGAGGCATTGTATAAAACTCCTAATGATGTATTCAATACATCCCCTTTTACAGAAGGATAATCGGTTAACCGACTACCATTTACATATCCCTTCTTATTGGCTAACCGGTATCGGCCTGCATCACCCCAAACATCGCTATATGGTTGATCAGCAATTAGTTTTTCATTAACAAAGAATAACTTCCAATGTTTAATGTTATTAGTAAAATTGTCTGATAATTTATAAATTCCTGGAATCCATTCAACAGCCCCAGCTCCTAATTTTTTATCTGGTATATGCAGATTTCCTAAATATGCCCGATGACCATTTTTTAGATAAGCATATTTACCATTCATTCCAGGAAAAGCTTGAGGATCAATATTTTCCATGTAAAGTTTACCATCTTTAAAAGTAATATCTGACCCCTTTAGATGTTTTTCAAGAGAGGTAGGTCCTTTATGTAGGTATATTCCATCACGACTCCAATCAGAATATTTCAAAGCAGCTTTGTCGTGATAACCTTGAGCTAAACCATATTTACGGAAAGTAGCCGATGAGTAAGTTTGAGGGAAGTATTTTTTAACATTACCTTTATAAATCCAGCCCTTGATAGAACCACTCTTAGTCTTTGATTGGATATATTGTTCTACAACCTTCTTACCATTAGACAATTTAACAGTAGCTTCCTTCTTCACATAGAAAGGCGTAGTCTTGTAGTTCTTAGTATTATGAGCAACCTTATTTAATTTAAGGTTAGTATACATAACCCCTTTAAAAATATGAGCATGAGTGTTGTTAATCTTCTTTTGACTAAGAGTCTTCTTACCGGTGGCAGCGTTTACATCTTCAGGTGTGACATATTGTTGCCAGTAGTAGCTAATACTAGAGTAGCCATAGTAGTGATAATCTGAGCAAAAATTTTTAATTTCTTGCTTTGCATAATAAACCTCTCCATTTCTTTATTTAGAAGTATTTTTTACTTTACAATTTAATTATAATTGTATCACAAATAATATCAAATAGTAATAGCAATAAGAAATGAGGAAAGTAATAGACATAAATATAAACAAAAATATTATAGAACTAATAGGATCACTACTGATGATCTTAATATTTCAGTCCCCTGTTAATAATATAAATACTCGTTTTCAGTACGGGTCAGAATTGAAACGTTACTTAGATCAACTCTATAACGTCATGGTTAAGCAGGCAGAACAGCAAACTAAATAAATGTTATCCACAGCCATCATCACCAAAAAAGAGACCCTCTCACATCGAGACGGTCTCTTTCATTAAATTTTATATGCTTTGGTTACTCTAAAATATGTCAAACTTATTTGACATTAATAATTTAATTTCCTATACTCTAATAGTCAAATACTTTTTACATTTGGAGATTATATTATGGAAATCGCTATTCTAATTTTTGTATTCCTTTTTTTAATCGTTTCGTTTGGTGCCATCATCGCTATGTTTCGAACCATCAGTAAACAGGGTGATGAACGCCGCAAACAAATTGTCATGACGGCTTCGGCCAAAACTTTTTACATTATCATTGGATTACTGGTTCTAGACTTTATTGGGCAAATTATTAGTATTTTTCTCAATAAGACCCCTAATAACTTGAAACCCTTTCATTTGTTATTGACTAGCGCCGTTATCTTTTTACTGGAATTACATAATGCTTCTAAAAAATTTGGTGATTAACATTGCAAAATCAAATTCGTATTTTACGTAAACAGGCTGGTATTTCTCAAGATACACTGGCCAAACTCTGTAACGTCAGTCGCCAAACTATTAATGCCATTGAAAATGACAAGTATGATCCAACCTTAAAATTGGCGTTTAGTTTAGCGCAACGGTTAGAAACAACGGTGGATACGCTATTTCATCCCACTTCTTAGTAATTTTGACTTCTTTAATTTTTGGCCTCACCACCTTATAATCAGGCTAACAAATCCAATTTCACTTATATTCAGTAAAAAAGACCCTCTCACATCGAGAAGGTCTCTTTTACTTTAATCAATTTAATTAGTCAAGCTTAGTCTTTGATACCACGTTCAACTTGTCATCGAAGTTGTACCACCAGTAGCCATTTCAAGGCTGATGATGTCTTCATCCTTTGGATAACTACCAAGATTGATATTTATCCACCTGTGGACAACTGTCGACCAGCTTAAATGCTCCCTTTTATCCACAAAAATGTTGATAACTAGCTAGATCTACTCTCCTTTAAAAAATTCTGATTTATTTTTCCCATTTACCTTCAAACGACACATAATGTCACGGTCGGTTGGTATTCTAGTTACGTAATCAAATCGGCTCATGGTTAGCCATATTGGAGGAATTAGGAAAATGAAGAAAATAATTCGGTTTAGTTTAGCGTTGTTCATGGCGTTATTAGTATTAGGCACAGGAGCCAAAGGAACGTCGGCAAAGTCATTTACATACGCTAACAATAAACACAAGACCTACCAAAGCGTTCAGACCTACAAAATTAACAAAACTTACAAAACCCCACACTCTGGCTATCTTAAACTCAAAAAAATTTACGTCTATCATGTCAGCAAGGCAAAGAGTAAATACCAAACCTGGGTAAAAGTAGATCTTTCTATCAAAAATACGAATGATAAATATTTAATAGATATAGACAAATACGGTGGTTCTAAACTCCCCATATACCATTTCACTAAAGGCAAGGCAAAGAAAGCTAACTTCAAGTATTCCGATAGTTTCCAAACTTTTCCAAGCTCGGTCGCTGGTGGTGGCGGTCGTACCCGAACCTACGATCACAGTCGTTGGGAAGTTTCTAAAGCCAAGACCGGCAAACTGGGCAAGACTAACTTACGGTTAAATCTGTGGATTTCCGATTGGTTTTCACCAGAAATAAAATGGCACAAAGACATCAGCGTCAACCTTAAATAATTTTAATGTAGACAAAAAGCCATCCTTCATCTGTGCTATACCCCTAAAGTTAAAGGAATTGCTCAAAAATATTGGCTAGATTTAGAATTAAAACTACCCCATGGGCAATTGAAAATAATGCCTCCTATACTCAAGTAACAGCAAAATTTGGGTATACGGGTATATTGCAAATCNCCATGGGCAATTGAAAATAATGCCTCCTATACTCAAGTAACAGCAAAATTTGGGTATACGGGTATATTGCAAATCTATAAATAGAAAGAAATTTATCGCAATGAAGGTCCAAATGGTTTATTGTCTGTAAGAAAAGAACGAAAACCAAAAATGAATAAAAAACAAAATAATGAAGCAGAAAATTTAGAACTAAGAATTAAAAATGAAGCGTTAAAATTATTGGAAACGTCAGCTTCAAAATATCGACAAATATCAGAAACTAAAGGACATTATTAAATATATAAGGATCACCCCCACATACGTGGGAAATACTAGATAAATCCCGCTGTATCAACATCTTAAAATCCGAATTAGTTTATTTTTATTACTTTTCTGTTTGTTAAACAGAACATCCTTACTTTAGCTCATCAATATCAATTTGACTATATTTAACAAAAAAAGAGACCCTCTCACATCGAGACGGTCTCTTTTCTTTTAATCAATTTAATTAGTCAAGCTTAGTCTTTGATACTACGTTCAACTTGTCATCGAAGTCGTAAACCACTGGTTCACCAGTAGCCATTTCAAGGTTGATGATGTCTTCATCAGAAATGCCTTCGATGTACTTGCTCAAGGCACGAAGTGAGTTACCGTGGGCTGCGATGATAACGTTCTTGCCATCTAATAACTTAGGAGCAATTTCGTCTTCCCATAGTGGCATAACGCGTTCCAAGGTAACCTTAAGGTTTTCACCACCAGGAACGATGTGTGGATCAAGGTTAGCGTAACGACGATCGTTAGCTGCTGAACCTTCATCGTCTGCACTCAAAAGTGGAGGCAATACATCGTAAGAACGACGCCAAATGTGAACTTGATCTTCACCAAATTTTTCAGCGGCTTCCTTCTTGTTTTGGCCTTGCAAAGCACCGTAGTGACGTTCGTTCAAACGCCAAGTCTTAGTTTCTGGGATCCAGAGTTGGTCTGAACCTTCAAGTGCGTAGTGCAAAGTCTTGATGGCCCGAGTCAATACTGAAGTGTAAGCGAAATCAAATTCGATTCCAGCTTCCTTGATTAACTTACCAGCGTTTTGAGCTTGCTTAACGCCTTCTTCACTAAGGTCAACGTCAACCCAACCAGTAAATTGGTTGGAAAGGTTCCATTCACTTTGACCGTGACGAATCAATACTAATTTTGCCATGTTTATTACCCCTTTTCAATTTCTCTTAATCCATATTATTTTACATCATTTCCCGTTAAAATTCAGCTTTTATTTGGGCTGATCACCGGTAATTCCTTTAGTATGATCCGCACTCTCCGTTTGAACTCCAGTAATATCTAGGAAGAACGTGAAGATTGGGACCCCACAAATCAATCCCCAGGTGCCAAAGAAGTGTTCTGCCACTAATAACACCACAAAAGTGTAAAAAATGGGCAGGTTAGTTCTAGAGGACATGAATTTAGGATTTAGCACGTAAGCTTCCAATGTGTGGACCGCCAAGATCATCAACCAAATGTATAAGACATCGGTAAAGCCCCCCACTGAGTAAGCAACTAATGACAACGGCACTAGCGACACAATCACACCGGCTACCGGAATCAAACTTAAAATAAAGATCATAATGGAAAGAACTGCTAATTCTGGCATGTGCATAAAGTACATGACGATCGTGGTTAACACGGTATTAACAATGGCAATGAAGAACTGAGCTTCAATCACTACCCCGAAACTGCCCACAAACTTCTTGCCAAAGAAGTAAAGATCGCTGAAGAACCAGCTAATATCACTACTTAAAAATTCCTTAGAAAATTTAGCCATAGAATTTTGTTCAATGGCATAAAAGAAACTTAGAATCAGTGATAAGAATAGGGTAACTCCCATTGCCCCAACACTGGTAACATAGTGCCAAACTAATGACACACCGTTTTGAACCTGATCCATCAAATGCGCTTTTTGAATCGCATCATTGATCCAGCCCATCGTTTGCCCATCTGGTAGGTTCTTCGGATCAGAATAAAAGCTAATCATATCCTTAGTAGAACTGATTGTTTGATCCAACAATTGGGGTAGGTAATCCGTAATAGTAATAAACAATCCTACCAATACCAACACGTAAACTACGACCACCACTAATGTTCGTGGAATTGGCGTCCGTTGGCTCACAAAATTAGAGAGTTTGACCACGATCAAAGTAAAGATAAAGGTCAACAAGATCATACTCATCATCCCTTTAAAGGCTACCAAGATTGCAATGGCCACAGCTAAAACAACGATCCGTCTTAACCGAATGTTACTGACAAATTTTTCCCACACGAGTTATTTATCCCCCGTAACTAAAAGTTTTCCTTAACGTATTGTGATAAGGATTCTTGTTTCTTATACGCACCATTAATAGCATTAATGACGTCTTGGTCACTTAACGCCCCTTCATCTACCCCCGCAGCTTTGATAGTTGCTCGAGCATCTTTGATTTGTCTGGCACTGGCTGCTTTACCGTTAATCTTCTTCTTAGAATCAGGTACGGTATATTCGTTACTACCTTGATAATTATCCGCAGCCTTCTTCTCAGAACTAGTCAATCCTGCACTTGAAGAGCTAGCAGCCGCCTCACTTGCAGAACTGGAACTGGAACTAGCACTAGCTGCAACGTTAGGATTATCTACTGGTTTGTTGCTTGGCTTTTCAAACTTGTTGGCTTCATTAGGGTCAGTTGGTGTGCTGTTATTTTCAATTGCACTATTATTAGCGTCCCGTAATTTCTTAGCCTTATTGAAAAGTACTTTGTAGTAACTCTGACTGGCACTCTTATCAGTCAAAATTCCGTTCAAGGTAATATTAGAATCTACATATTGCCCAGCTTTTTGTTGTTGCAAAGCTTCGTTATAAACCTTGGTATATTTAGCTAAATTAGCTTGCACCTTTTTAATCAATAGTAATTGATCTTTGGCCCGATCAGTTAATTGTTTATTGCCACCTTTAGTATTAGTGACCGCGGTATAACTGCTCTTAGCATCAGAATACTGACCGGCTTTAAAACTATTATCACCCGCAGCGTATTCTTGCGTTTGTTTCAATAAGAGGCTAGCCCGTTTGTCCCCTGGCTTTTTCTTAAGAGCATTCATGAATTCTGTTTCAGCAACGGTATACTTTTTATTAGAAATTTGTAAGTTACCTTGTTCCATTGAATCATAATAAAGTTTTTGATTTTCAGCGTGGCGAGCGTAGGAATAGCCCCCAACGGCCAAGCCGACGATAATGGCGACGACTAACCAGATCCACTTTTTCACGTGACATCCTCCTAAGCTTTAGACATTTGTTTTTTCATTATACCATTAAGTCCCTTAATGTTCGAACGAGTGAATTTATAATCTCCCACTTACAAAAAAGAATTCAAAAGCGTTATAATGCTAAATGTGTATTTTATAGTGAAAGAAGGAGAAGTTCATATGTTGGAGAAAAGATTTTACCATACTTTTTTCAAAAATGGTTTCTCAATTCCATTACAAGTAACGTATTGGGATGGTAAAACGGAAACCTATGGGGAAGGAATTCCGGAAATATCCATTGTATTTCATCAAGAAGTTCCTATTCGAGCAATTTTGAAAAACGCCTCAATTGCGTTAGGTGAAGCATATATGGACGGTACCATTGAAGTGCATGGCAGTCTAGAAGACCTATTGACTTCAGCATACGATACCGCTGGCAGTTTCTTCCATAATAAGAAATTCATCCACTACCTCCCAAAGATTTCACATGATGAAACCGAGAGTAAAAAGGATATTCAAGAACACTACGATATTGGTAATGATTTTTACCGGTTGTGGTTAGATAAGACGATGACCTATTCTTGTGCTTACTTTGAAACGCCAGAAGACGATTTGGAGACCGCTCAACTCAATAAGGTTCACCACATTTTGAAGAAGTTGGACCCACAACCAGGTAAAACTTTCCTAGATATTGGCTGTGGCTGGGGTACTTTGATGCTCACCGCCGCAGAAGAATACCATTTAGACGTTACCGGGATCACTTTGAGTCAAGAACAGTACGATTACGTTCACGACCAAATTAGAGACCGCGGATTACAAGACGTGGCTCACGTCAAATTAGTGGATTACCGCGAATTAGGCGACGTTCAATTTGATTACATCACTTCCGTGGGAATGTTTGAACACGTTGGTAAAGAAAACCTTGGTGAATACTTCAAGTGCGTTAATAACTACCTAACCGATGACGGGGTAGCATTAATTCACGGAATTACTCGTCAGCAAGGTGGAGCTACTAATGGTTGGTTGAACAAATGGATCTTCCCAGGTGGCTACGTTCCCGGTTTAGTAGAAAATATTCAACACATTGAAGAAAATGATTTACAAATTTATGATTTGGAATCTCTTCGTAGACATTACCAAAAGACTACCGAAATTTGGGACGCCAACTTCAATGAAGTCCGCGACCAAGTAGTCGAAATGTTTGATGAAGATTTTGCTCGGATGTGGGATCTTTACCTCCAAGCCTGTGCAGCATCATTTAAGTCAGGAAATATTGACGTAATGCAGTACTTAATCTCTAAAGGTGCGGCTGGTAAGTCATTGCCAATGACGAGAGATTATATGTATAAATAAAGTGCTGGAGAGAGAAACTAAATTTCTGAAAGAAATTTTTAGTTGGACCCTCGCAAGGTTGGCTAGAGTTTTGTTTTTTGAAACCCAGCCAACTACTGCGCTTGGGAACTATGGTTAATTTCTGATCACTCAAAAATTACCTAATAAAAAGACCACAACTAAAGTTGTGGTCTTTTTATGTATTTGTTTTTAAATGAATGCTGCTAATAAGAACACAGCAATTAAGCCCAAAATAACAGACAAAGCCATGGAACGAGTCCAATAAGCAATTCCGATTACTAACACTGCCGCAATCATTTGCGGTGCTTTATCAGCAAGGGAGAATGCATAAGCTTCGTTAATAAAGATGTCCTTAACCACCAACGCCGTGAATAGCGAAATGGGAACGTATTTCATCCATTCGTTAAACCATGTGGGAATTTTTCTAGTTCGGAAAAACAATAGCGGAATAAACCGTGGAGCAAACGCCACCACGAAGCACGCTAAAATTAACCACACATGTTGCATCGTATTCCATTCCATGCCTTACTCCTACTCTTCTTCGTCTTCAAGATCTTCTTCCACCGGTGATCCCGCTGGGTTCTTCATTGGATGAATCCACCGACTCTTAGGATTATGCTTGCGAATTTGAGCTTCAATTGCAAACCCGATCAACGAAGATACGATCGTTGAAATAACTAATCCCAGTGTCGACTTCGTCAAAACTAAGAAGAAGACGGCCAAAAATCCTGATAAAATGCAGATCACAATTAACAGCCATTCCTTTAATTGCATCACGATCATGTATAAGAACAAGGCCGTTAACGCAAAATGAACCACCGTTAAATCAATATGAATAGCGTTACCAATTAAGCTTCCAATAATGTTACTTACCGCCCAAAAGAGCAGCGTAAAATGTTCCACCTTCAAAGCATCTTGAGGGGTAAATTTTTTATCAGTTGAAAACTTCAAGTAATTGATCGCGTAGTTTTCATCGTTCATTGAAGCGGCGAAAATCGCCGTAAATTTCAGCGACTCTCCGTGTAAATACTTGGAGAGACTGGAACCTAATAACGCATACCGCAGTTCAAGAAAGAATAACATCAAAACTACCGAATACATAGGGGCATTGGTCGCTAGTAATGATGCAATCAAAAATTGCGCCCCACCAGAAAAGACCATCACTGATACCATCAGTGTTGTCCAGACATTAAATCCAGACGCGTTGAGTAAAATCCCACAAGCTAAACCGATAGGAATATAACTCAAATCAACGGGTAAAGAGACGTTTAAAATCTGTCGCCACTTTGGCAACTCTACCCTAGCATTAGCTACTTTGTTGGCCAAAAGGAATCCTCCATCTAATTAAAACCGAATTGATTCAAAAAAGAAAATCCAGGATTTATTATAGGTGATTTTCACAAAATAATAAACCCCTTTACGCACCGGTTTTCCTAAAACCAGTTAACAATTGCTCGCCATGCTCGCACAAAGATATTAGCTTTATCCACTGAATTAACCGTGGTCAAAGAAATTGCACTGGAGTTAGACGGTAAATAAGCTGGTGTTGCCCCATTAACTTTAAAGTAGGCAGTTCCTACTACCGAGTTATTAATAACGGGCGCTGACAACGTTTTTTGATTATTTTCTAATTGTAGGTTCCCGGTGATGGAACTTTTAGTACCCGTTTTAGGAATCCACACGCTTTCAGCATTAGCAGTTCTCAAGCCTACAGTATTTTGCTTACCATTAGGAACTTCAGCGCTACTAGCACCCTTGAGCTTAGTACCAGCAGCTATGGTTACTGGTTTGAAAACCTTATAAACATAGTTCATTAATTTAGCTGTTTGTTGATATCGCGCGGGATCAGTCGGAGATTGGTTGCCAGCGTGTAAGACCACGGTGACAATTCGATGGCCTTTTTTAGTAGCCGTTCCCACAAAAGAACCACCAGCTGCATCGGAAGTTCCCGATTTCAATCCATCAACTTTCAATCCCGGTTGAGCTTGAGACTGGCCTTTTAACAATAAGTTATGACCTTCATAGCTAGTGCCCTCAAAATTCAGACTAGCCTTTTTAGTAATTTTGGTAATACTAGGCATCTCTTGTAGAAGTTGACTAGCCAACAATGCCACTCCTTGCGCGCTCATTTTATTTTCGGCATCGTTGGAAACACCGGTTAATTTTAAGTCGCCGGCAAGGCCGTTAGTTACCCCAGCAGCATTGTAGAGCTTGGCGCCTTTAATGCCCAATTGCTTAGCAGTAGTTTGCATTAGTTCCCTAAAGTTTGCACTCGTTCCGGAAACCTTTTGTCCTAGCGCTAACGCCGCCGCATTAGCAGATACAACCAAACTAGCATTAACTAGTTCGCGAACCGAATACGATCGACCGCTAACCAAGGGAACGTTAGTTAATTCGCTATCCTGGCTAATTTTAGCTACTGCCGGAGAAATCTTAACTTGATCCGTCCAATTTAATTTACCAGCTTGGATTTGTTGCACGACAATGTAGACGGTCAATAGTTTAGAAATAGATGCAATCGGTAACGTCTGCTTGGTATTTTTTTGATACAAAATTTGGCCGGTAGTGCTATCAACTGCAATTGCTGCCTTAGCGGCAATTTTAGGAGATGTTGCAGCCGAAGCTGGAGTTATAGCAAAACTACTAGTTATTCCAAGTATCATGGTACCGATCATCAAAGTTTGTTTGAAGCGCATCATTTCTTTTCTCCTTGCTTAGAAATTAATTGGTGAGAGTGAGGATCAGTGATTTGATCATTTCTAGTAATTGGGATATGAATTGCAAACGTAGTAAACTCATCATCCGAAGTAACATCGATGTAACCACCATGGAGTTGCACAATACTTTGGGCAATCGCTAACCCCAGACCGGCTCCTCCAGTATCCTTATTTCGGGATCCTTCCACTCGATAGAATCTCTCAAAAATTTGGTTAAGTGATTCTTTAGGGATTTTAGGACCATCATTGATTACCTCAATAACGGCTTCCTCATCATTTTTCTTTATGGCTTTTAAATAAATGTGTTTACCACCAACTCCGTATTTAATGGCGTTAGCAATTAAATTGTTAAATACTCGGCCTAATTTTTCAGCATCCGCTTCAATAAACAGCTTAGAGTCGTTGCCATCAGTGGTAATCACCAACCCGTGTTTGTTAGCTTCTAGTTCAAAGCTAGCCACTAACTGCTCTAACATTTGGTCCACATCAATTCGATTATACGACAACTGGGTACCGGTTTGTTGCACTTTAGTGTATTCAAATAAATTATCCACCAGTGATTTCATCTGTTTAGACTTTAAATACGCAATTTCAGTGTATTTAAGTAGATCTTCTTCGCTATGGTACTGTTTGTCTTGAATTAAGCCCAAGTAGCCCAAAATCGAAGTTAACGGTGTTCTTAAATCATGACTAACGTTTGTAATCAATTCATCCTTAGAATGCTCGATTGCCCGTTCTTCTTCAATAGAGTCAATCACGCTATCTACCAAAGCATTAATGCTTTCCACCACCGTTTGGGTGTTACCAGATAGGTGAAAATCAATGCGATGATCCAAGTGACCGTTAGCAATGTAGTGGAGTTCATTAATGATGTGGCGCAATTCAATTTGGTGGTATCGCCGAATTAGCCGCCAATAAACTACGGCCGCATCAAACACAAACATCGCAGCAATAAAGATATTTTCCCAGCTCCAAATCTGGTAGTGGTTGGGACCAATGACAATTGAACGTTTAATAATAAAAATCCCGTCTTGTAAGCCGGGATTAGTCGATAAGGTTTCGTTGATTAAAACAATGATCGACAAGTTTAACAGCAGCAGCAAAATAACCGTAACGACCCCTTCTAAAAATAATTCAGTTTTTTCGCGGCCAGTTAGTTTCACGTTATTTGCTCCCTTTTCTTTTAATGAGATTCGATTTTGTAACCAACACCCCAAACGGTTTGAATAACTTTTTCACCGTTGGTAGCTTCTTCAATTTTATCACGTAAATGACTTACGTGAACCATCACAGTTTTAGCGGAGACAATACTTTCTTGCCGCCAAACGCGTTCAAAAATTTCGTCAGCAGAAAAGACCCGGTTAGGATGACTTGCCAAAAGGTACAAGATACCAAATTCGAGCGCCGTCAACTGGATTGGGGTACCAGTAATGGTTTTGACTTCGTGAGAGTCCTTGTTAATCGTTAACGGACCGATATCTAAAATATCTGGTGTATCATCCGTTACATGTTCTTCAGCCCGTCGGAGTAATGATTTTACCCGCGCCATCACTTCTAGTGGATTAAATGGTTTGGTAACGTAATCGTCTGCCCCACTGATCAAGCCTTGGATTTTATCCATATCCTCAGTCTTAGCAGACAAAACAATAATTGGAATTTGAGAATCTTTACGGACTTCCTTGATCACTTCAATTCCGTTCATCTTAGGCATCATGATATCCAAAATCATCAAACCAATATCAGATTCCGTCCGCAACTTAGTAAGGGCTTCTTGACCGCTATAAGCGGAAACTGGTTCATACCCTTCATTTCGAATATAAATTTCTAATAATTGTGCAATTTCTTTATCGTCATCAACAACTAATATTTTCATAGTAGTAACCTCATTTATAATTAATGATAGATCAACTCTGATTTAATTTTACACTTTTTGAGTATAATGACCAACCAAGCGACTTTAAGCTTAATGAAAAATATAAAGTGCTGACCAAGCGATTAAACAGCGAGCATAGCACTAATTAATTTAGATAGTTCGATTCGGACTTTGAATCGCTATTAAATTAATTGAGCTAAGCGGAACTGTTTGCTTGGGAAAGCCGTTTTAGAGTAATTTTTCAAATATCTGTAACCACACAAAAAGCCGGCCTTCAGCCGACTTTCTTGTTTAATGTTCTGAATAGTTAGGAGCATCCTTAGTCATTTTGACATCATGAGGATGAGATTCAATCAAGCCCGCATTAGAAATTTCCACAAATTGAGCGTTGTCATTCAATGCTGTAATGTCGGCAGCACCTGTATAGCCCATCCCGGAACGCAAACCACCGACTAATTGGAAGATAATATCGTCAACAGAGCCTTTATAGGCAATTTCGCCTTCGATTCCTTCAGGAACCAATTTATTAGCTTCGTTGACTCCGCTTTGGAAGTAACGGTCTTTAGAACCATGGGCCTGTTCCATTGCGGCCATACTACCCATGCCACGATAGGTTTTGTACTTGCGACCATTGTCTTCAAAGACTTCGCCTGGAGCCTCATCGGTACCAGCAAGCATGCTGCCTAGCATTACGGCGTTACCACCAGCAGCTAATGCTTTCACAATATCACCAGAGTACTTGATGCCACCGTCGGCGATAATTGGCTTACCCCATTTGCGAGCAACTGAAGCAGCATCATATACAGCAGTTAATTGAGGCACCCCTACCCCAGCAACCACCCGAGTAGTACAGATAGAACCAGGGCCGATACCCACTTTAACTACATCAACTCCGGCTGCAAATAACGCATCGGTACCTTCACCAGTGGCCACGTTACCAGCAATCAAAGTTGCGGCAGGGAATTGGTCTCTAATTTCAGCAATTTTACGTAAGACACCAGCAGAATGGCCATGAGCAGTATCAATCACGATTGCATCCGCGCCAACATTTAACAATGATTCTGCCCGTTCAAAAGTATCTGAAGTTACCCCAACTGCAGCGGCTACCACCAAATGACCATCAGCATCCACAGCAGCAGTATCGGTTACTGGTGCTGCCTTAACTTTGGCAATTTCAGCAGTTTGAGCTTCGATGCTTAGATTTTTATGAACCACACCTAAACCACCTAGTTGAGCCATTGCGATAGCCATTGACGCTTCAGTTACGGTGTCCATTCCGGCACTAATAAATGGTACCCGTAATTTTAAGTTACCAGCCAAATGTGTGCTTAAGTCGACTTCATTAGGTAAAACATCACTAGCTGCTGGAATTAGTAGCACGTCGTCGAAAGTATAACCTTTTTTGCTAAATTTAGTTTCCCATTTTCCCATTAAAAAATCCTCCTGTTTATAAAAAACGGGGCGACGTTTGCACGTCTATCCCGTTTAGTAACCATTAAAAAATTGTATTGCTAATTGAGTAATTCCGTTTAATATACCACATTCCAAGTGCAGCGATAACACCTAAAATAATATCTACTGCAGGTGGCATAATTGGATTGATTACTCGTGGAATAATTGCAGCCCCAAAGAAAATGACCATCCATACTAAGAACAACCCAATCAAGAATAAAATTCGCATCCATCCAGAATAACGGTGCTTAGCCTTAGGATCAAATAAATTAGAAACCAACGGAATAGTGGCACCAGCAACTAATGAACTGACGATAATTCCAGTAATTCCCATTGTGGTATTAGTATTAGCATTCTTAGCCATCATGGAAGTAATTCCGTACAACAAAGTGAAGATCATGAAGAACATCAAGGTGTTATAAGCGGCGTTAGGCCAATAGTTAGCTCCCATTACCCCTACTTCTTTTTGCGGCGGGTTAACTGTGTTTTGCACTTTTTGTTCAACAGTACCCCACATGTTGCGAGCAGTTTTACCAGATTTTTGGCCGTCTTTTAATTCTGCTAACATAGTGTCAATGGTGTTAGCTTTCACTTCACCACTTAGATTAGTAGCATTTAAAGCTTGGCTAAATTTAAACATGTATTCTGCGTTACGCTTAGTTAAGCCTAAATCATCAAACCGTTGGTGACCTTGTTTAGCGGTCCGGTTACGATCTTGGTGAACGTTGGCGTTACGCTTTTCTTCATTATTACTCACTTAAAAAGCTCCTTTATACGTTAAATCTAAATTCAACAATGTCGCCATCTTGCATGACGTATTCCTTACCTTCGGAACGTAATTTACCGGCTTCCTTAACGGCAGCTTGAGTTTCTAACTGATCCAAATCAGTAAAGGACATTACTTCGGCCCGGATAAATCCACGTTCAAAATCAGAATGAATAATTCCAGCCGCTTGTGGAGCCTTGGTTCCAGTCTTGAAAGTCCAAGCTTTGGTTTCTTTACCACCAGCAGTGAAGAAGGTTTGTAATCCCAACAGTTTGTATGAGGCGCGAATCAAGCGATTCAAGCCAGGTTCTTCTACTCCTTCAGCAGCTAAGAAGTCAGCCTTATCAGCATCATCTAATTCGGCAATTTCTTCTTCAGCTTCAGCAGCAACGGCAATGGCTTCTGCATTTTCCTTAGCAGCATATTCCTTAATTTGTTGGAAGTATTCTGATGCTTCTGGATCAGCCATATCATCTTCAGCAATGTTAGCTACGTAAAGGACCGGCTTAGAAGTTAATAGGAATAAACCTTTAACGATTTTTTGTTCTTCTTCATCGAATTCAATGGTCCGAACGGCCCCGCCAGCTTCTAAAACTGGTTTGATTTTTTCTAAAACGGCTAATTCAGCTTTGGCTTCCTTATCGTTTCCCTTTGCTGCTCGCTGAACCTTACTCAAGCGTTTGTCGACAGCTTCTAAGTCAGCCATCCCCAATTCCAAATTGATGGTTTCAATATCATCAATAGGATCCACTTTACCAGAAACATGGGTGATATTGTCATCATCAAAGGCCCGCACCACGTGCACAATGGCATCTACTTGGCGAATGTTTTCTAAGAACTTGTTACCGAGGCCTTCACCCTTGCTTGCCCCTTTAACGATTCCGGCAATATCGGTAAATTCAAAAGTAGTTGGAACCACCTTATCGGCTGGAATTAATTCTTGAATTCGGTCTAAGCGATCATCGGGAACTTCGACCATTCCCACGTTAGGATCGATTGTGGCAAACGGGTAGTTAGCCATTTCGGCCCCCGCTTTGGTAATAGCGTTAAACAAAGTTGATTTGCCGACGTTAGGTAAACCAACAATTCCTGCAGTAAGTGACATGTTAAAATCCTTCTTCCGTTAATCGTTTGCTTTTTGAAGTACTTTTTTGAGCTTATGTTCAAATTCTCGCCGGGATAGCATCACAACGTGACCACAGCCGGTACATTGAATTTTAATATCGGCTCCCATGCGAATAATTTCCCACCGGTTGGTGCCACATGGATGGGGCTTTTTCATTTCAACTAAATCATGTAATTCGTACATTCTACGTCCTCCTAATCTAGGTTGACATTTAACAGATCCAAAATGCGATTCAAATCATCATCAGACATATAGGCAATTTCAATCTTGCCTTCGCCCTTTTTCTTGTTAGTAGGATTAATGGAAACTTTGGTGCCAAAATGCTCTTGGAGTTGATTTTCTGATTCCTTAACAAACGGAGTTTTCACTATTCGATTCTTCTTAGTTTCTCCATCATGGTTCGCAGCGTTTAATCTAGCTACTTCGCGTTCTAGTTCGCGAACCGTCATTCCGTTTTTCACCGTTTTAGCAGCTAATTCTGGAATTTGATTTTTGTTTTCTAATCCCAGCAACGTTCTAGCTTGACCCATCGAAATTTTCTCTTCTTGCAAAAGATCTTTAATTTTTTCTGGCAAGCCCAAAATTCGAAGATAGTTTGCGATATATGGTCGGCTTTTACCTAACCGATTCGCCACTTCTGCTTGAGTTAAGTTAAGCTTAGTCATCAATGCATTATAGGCTTCTGCTTCTTCTAACGGAGTCAGATCTTCTCGTTGTAAGTTTTCAACAACCGCAATTTCCATCATTTCTTCATCACTAGCTTCGCGCACAATTCCAGGAATCGCAGACAGTCCAGCTAAGCGTGATGCTCGTAAACGGCGTTCTCCAGTTAATAACTCGTAAGCATTAATTTCTGGATTGGGACGGCGAACAATCACCGGCTGGAATACACCGGATTCCTTAATCGATGCTGTTAAATCAGCAAGTTTACTTTCATCAAACTGATGCCTAGGTTGATAAGGATTAGGCATGATAGCATCTACCGCTAAATCATGGATCTCTTCCTTACTGGTGTCGACTGCATTATCTGCAAACAACGCCTCAATTCCTCGGCCTAACCCGGAGCTTTTTCGTTTCTTATCCTCCATGTGCCGCCAATACCTCCTTGGCTAAATTCAAATAGCACTCAGCTCCCTTTGACTTGGGATCGTAATCACTGATCGGCATTCCATAGCTAGGCGCTTCAGATAACCGAACGTTACGTGGAATGACGGTGTCATATACTGAGTCTTTAAAATAATCGCGAACTTCTTTATTTACTTGGGCCCCTAAATTGGTCCGAGCATCGTACATAGTTAACAGTACCCCTTCGATTTTAAGGTCCGCATTAAAATGTTTTCGTACGAGCGCAATTGTATTAAGTAATTGGCTCAACCCCTCTAAGGCATAGTACTCACTTTGAACTGGAATGAGAATCGAATTACTTGCAGTAAACGCATTAATGGTAATTAAGCCTAACGATGGTGGGCAATCAATTAGAACATAGTCATATTGATCTTTGACCGTTTCCAAGGCTTGCTTAAGGCGAATTTCTCTAGCCATTTGCGGAGTTAATTCAATTTCAGCTCCGGATAATTGAATGGTGGCCGGGACAATATCCAAATTTTCATGTTGCGTTTGCATAATGGCATCTGTGAGGGGCTCTTCGTTGATCAATACGTCATAGATGTCTTTTTGAATATCGGCTTTAGAAATTCCTACCCCACTGGTAGCATTTCCCTGAGCATCTACATCCACTATCAAAACGCGATTACCTAAGGTAGCCAAGTCAGCTCCTAAGTTAACCGTGGTAGTAGTTTTACCCACTCCACCCTTTTGATTAGCAAGGGCAATTACATCGGTCATCTGAATCCTCCTTTAGCTTACGCTTGAATGGGTTCCTTATTTGGGGTTCCCGGTTTGCGCGGAAACTTCTTCGGGGTCTTCTTATTCTTCTCAATTACCACTATATGGCGTTCATCGTCGGTAATTGGTAATTTTAAATCGTAGTCGGCTTCGATAGTACCGCCCAATACTTTCAACGCCTTTTGGGCATCTTCGAGTTCGCTTTGAGTTTTAGTAGCTTTAAGAGCAACTAAATGGCCGCCAACTTTTACCAATGGTAAGCACAATTCACTTAAAACGCTCATACGAGCCACTGCTCGCGCAGTAACTAAGTCAAAGCTTTCCCGGTAATCTGACTTGGCAGCCCCAAATTCTTCAGCTCGGGCATGAACCAAGTGCACCCCAGTCAAGCCTAATTTTTCCACTAATTCTTTCAAAAAATTAATCCGTTTGTTCAAGGAATCCACAATGGTAACTTCGATTTCTGGGAACATAATTTTTAACGGAATTGAGGGGAAGCCAGCACCAGCACCTACATCGCACAATTTAATCGGTGTGTCTCTGATTTCGGCAACAAAAAAAGCGGGGGTCAAAGAATCATAAAAGTGCTTCAAGTACACCGCCGAATGTTCCGTAATGGTTGTTAAATTAACGTGTTCATTGGTTGCTACCAGTAATTGGTAGTAATCCTCAAATTGTTGCAATTGCTTTTCACTCAAATTAATTTGGTGGATAGCTAGTTCAGCTTTAAATTGTTCGATGTTCATATTTTTTCTCCTGCAAAGTGTGAAACAGAATGTTCCACGTCTTCTTATACTTTAACGTAAAATGCCCGTGGTGACAACCGAGTCAGCCGATTTTCATAACCAAAAAAGACATTTAATTCCACAAAAAAAGATTCGTCCGGACAAACCGAAAACGAATCTTTCATTGAAAAAAGACGAACCTAGTCTTTAATTTGACTCACTTCTTCTAAGAACCACTTGTTAAAGGCTGCTGCATCAATATCAACAGCGACTTTAGCGTTAGTCTTGCCATCATGGTAAGCACCACGAATATCGCCAACGGTTTCACCAATGGCAGGTCCATCAGTAATAACGTCGATCCACATATCTTTGGTAGTAATGGCTTCTGGGTGAAGTAAGTAGAAAATGGTATTAACATCGTGCATTGCACTACCAGCTTCGCTCTTGTCACCATCGTTAGAAATAATGTCATGAAGCATTTTACCAGCTTCGTTCATGTGTTCTAACTTAGTAAGGGATTCTGGAGTTAGCAATGCTTTCATGGTGATATCCAAACCGATCATTACAATCGGTACCCCAGATTGATACATAATTTTCGCAGCATCCGGATCAGTGAAGACGTTGAATTCAGCGGCACTGGTCATGTTGCCCATTCCTAAGGAACCACCCATAGCCACGATACGATCAATCTTAGTCTTAACTTCTGGATATTCACTGAACAACAAAGCAATGTTAGTGTATGAACCAGTAGGAACTAAGGTGATGTTTTCGTCGCTTTCCATAATGTACTTATGCAAAGCTTCCACGGCAGTCATATCAAGGGGTTTTGGTAAGTCTTCGGGAAAGTCGTAACCGGGCATTCCTGATTCGCCGTGAATTCGCGCAGCATCTTCAAATTCTTTGGTTAATGGTTGTTGTGCACCAGCAGCTACTGGTACGTCAGCGTTAAAGAAGCGAACAATTTTTTGAGCATTCTTAGTGGTTTTATCCACTGTAACGTTACCGGCAACGGAAGTCACCAATGCCAAATCGATTTGAGGATCGTTAATTGCCATAGTTAACGCTGCTGCGTCATCAATTCCTGGATCTGTATCCATAATAATCTTGATGGTCATGATAATTACCTCGACTTTCTTAATTAAAGTAGTGCACTAAGCACCAAATCTGCTAAAAACAAACTGCCCAACACATAGGTCGGAATCGAAATTTGTTTGGCCTTTCCAGTTGCAATCTGCAACAACGGATAGGTCACAAAGCCAAATGCCAATCCAGTAGAAATACTGGTAGTAAACGGAATCAGCACTACGATTAGGAATGCTGGGAACCACTCTGCAAAATCATTTAAATTAATACGGGAAAGGGCTGCCATCATCAGCGCCCCAGTGATAATAATCACCGGCGCAATTGCAGCTTGGGGAACGTAGGCTAATAACGGAATGAAGAATAACGACAAAGTAAACATAATCCCTGCCACAATTGCCATTAACCCAGTTCGGCCTCCACTTTCAATTCCGGAGGCACTTTCAGCCGCTGCCACGGTGGGACTCGTTCCTAAAATGCCAGAAAGAAAACTAGTTACCGAACTAGCTTGAAATGCCTTGCGGAATTTTTGAGGGTTCGGCAAGATTCCTTCTAGCAACCCCATCGATTCAAACACTAAAATCATAGTTAATGAAAAGATAGCTAAAATAACTGGAATGCTAGCAATATGACTAAAGTCACCGGCAAATAAGATTTTGCGGTACTGACCAAAATCACTTAAAGTAACGGTCGGCGCTGATTGGTCTTTGATATTAAAGACTACTCCTAGAATCGAAGTAACCAAAATACCAATGAAAAAGCCACCAGTCACGTTGCGTAAGAAGAGAACTAAAGTTAATAATAAGCCAAACAATGCCAGTAACGTAGCCGGTTGAGCCAAATTACCAACCGCCAATAAAGAACTAGTCCCCTTTTTGATCAGTTGTGCTTTTTCTAATCCGATTTCTACCAGAAATAAGCCAATTCCAGCAGTAATCCCTGCCTTTAAAGTTTCTGGGATTCCGTCCGCCAAAATCGTGGCTAACTTGGTAAACGCAACTAGTGCATAAATCACACTCGCCACCATCGAAATAGCGATAGCTTCTTGCCAGGTAAAACCCATCCCCACCACAACGGTGTAGGTGAAGAAGGCGTTAACTCCCATTCCCGGTGTTAGAATTACCGGAGCGTTGGCCCAAAAGCCCATGATAAAGCAGCCAATGGCTGAAGCAATAATGGTAGCAAAAACACTTAAATTAGTTGGAATCCCTGCGTCCTTTAAGATCAGTGGATTAACAATGATGATATATGAAATGGCGAAAAAGCCGGTAATTCCGGCGATAATTTCGCGTTTTAAAACTTGTTTATTCCTTAATGCGTCTAGAAGAGGTAGCTGGTTAGCTACCTCTTCTTGGTTTGAAAACTTATTCAAATAAATGACCTAACTTTCTAACACTCAGATTACCAAACGAATAAACCGATAATCCCAGCAGACATAAGTGAAACTAAGATCCCGGATATCAATAAAGTAAGAACGTTTTTACTGATTAAGTCGTTCTTTTCCTTATCAACAATTCCCTTGAAGGCCCCAATAATCATACCAGTAGTACTGAAGTTGGCAAATGAAGTCAAGAAAACAGTAAGTTGAGCTTGATAATGTGGGCTAAATAAATGAGTATCGTTAATAGTTGGTGCAATCTTCCCCATAACAACGAATTCGTTGGTTACTAACTTAGTACCCATGAATTGAGCGAATTGGAAAGCATCGTGAACGTCAAGACCCATTAACCAAGCAAATGGGAACATGATAATTCCTAAGATGTTTTCCAAAGTCAAGTTGTGGTTGAAGAGTTGCAAAATCTTGTCGATCAAGGCTGCCAAAGCAACGAATGCGATAACGTTAGCGGCGATGATCAAGATTAACCGGCCGGCACCCAAGATTGAGTCACCCAAGAATGAGAAGAATGGTTCTTTTTTACCGTCTTCTTCGCCCAAGGCTTGTGCGTCAGTAGTAGCCACGTCATCTTGACTACTGTTGCTGCCACCAATTTTAGCGATGGTATCTTCTTCAGGAGTAACATTAACCGGATTAATCATGTTAGTGATAATAATAGCGTTTAAAATGTTCAATGGAACAGCAGTCAATACGTATTGACCAGGAACCATTTGGGTATAAGCCCCTAAGATAGAAGCAGTGATACAAGACATTGACATCATAGCGATAGTCAAGTTACGTTGTGCTGACATTTGCTTTAATTGCAAAGTAGAAACCGCAATGGCTTCGGTGTTACCTAAGAACATCATTTCAACAGCAAAGAATGATTCGAACTTTGGTTGACCAGTGATGAATGACAAGCCACGACCAACCCACTTGATGATCCATGGCAATACCCCGATGTAAGTCAAGATATCGAACAATGGAACAATCATCAAGATTGGAAGAAGGGAACTGGTAACGAAGTCCATTTGCTTAACGTTAACCCAACTAGCAAGGGCAAAGCCAATTCCTTGATAAGAAACTTGAACTAACCAGTTGAATCCATCGGCAGCTGCCTTAACGGCATCCCGGCCACCAGAGAAACTAGTAAGGATCCAAGCGAGAATTAAATTAATAGCTAAAACAATAATAATTGATTTCCAGTTGATATTCTTGCGATCCTTTGAGAATAAAACTGCGATCCCCAAGTAAACTAGGATACCGATAATGTTAACAATCAAATACATTATGTGAATTCCTCTCTTTTCTATGTGTGCTAATAAACGTTAACGGTGAACCTCGCCCCTCCTCCGAGACTGAATTTGGTTTTAAAGATTAAACCCGAATTAAATTATTGCATTTCTCCCAGAAAACTACGGGCGCTTGGCTGCTTAGCTGGCAGTAAATCAAAAACGTCCAAGGCAGAAATAGCAATATCCCCCAACGTACGACGAATGCCAAGAGAGTGGCCAGTCGTAACTTGAGGTGTATAGGCCAACAACGGTAAATACTCACGTGTTGGCTGTGGCCCGTCCATCAAGAAATCATGGGCATAACTAGCAGTTACGATTAAAATATCACTGCTAAACATGTCATCCATGATGCGCCCTAAATGGCGGTCAATATGTTCCAAAGCGGCTACGTAGCTAGTAACATCCTTATCCACAGCAGCAGTGGCACAATCTACTAGGCGTGTATAAATCACGCCCGGAATATCAAGTTCAATCCGTTCTCGCAAAGCGTTAAACGCCTGTTGATCACTTGCGATTGCTAACTTGTCTTCGACTCCGCGCTGATTAGCTAAGTAGCTGGTATAGGGTGCCAGTAAGCTAACCCGTGTATTTCGTAACTGCGTAGTTTTCAAAGTACCAAACAAAGTTTCTACCCGATCGGTCCCTTGAAAGTCAAACATTTCCCTTAAACCAGCAAACTCAGATTGACTGTTACTAGCCATATGTACCTGGCTGAAAAAGCCGCGGGGATGGCTGGTCTGCGCAATAACTTCAAACGGATTAGCCCATCGAATGTTACCCAGTCCCAAATCAGTAAAATTAGGCAGAGCCACCGAACGATTAATCGCTGTTAAAACGTGACCTAAGGTATCCGCTCCTACTGATTGAAACCGGTTGGCATCACTAGCTTCACCAATACCAAGTGAAGGAATATCCAAAATGATTACCCGCTTGAAGTTCAAATTAATTCCCCATTTCCGAACAATAAGTTCCTAATTATCATTATATTGTGGTTAAATCGGAACATACGCCCTATATATAGGATAACTAATTATCGGGATCATGTAAATACTTGACAGGCTTTCAAAAATTGGTTCGAAAATGAGCAATTAAATGAAAGCTTATGTTAAACGGTTTCATCATCAAAAAAAGTAATATATTAATATTTAAATCCTAAAATTTTTATATTTGCCAAAATTTATCCGGACAAAAAAAGAACTTCGATTACCAAATTGATTAGATAATCGAAGCCTCAATCGGAAGGGATTTGCATTGGGCATAACACCCGCTTTGCGGAGAAATTAATGTTCTATCGCCTCATTTTGAAATATTTGTTCCAAGAGATTGAAAATTTAACTGTCACAAACTTCACTTTGAATAGTTTTCATACATATAGTGTTTGTCGGAAATTTTCAAAATTCGTAAACTTCATTAGAGTCAGTTTTTGTTTGGGCAAAAAATGAACTACATAAAATGATCAAATTTACTACTTTCTTGAATGAACCTTAATCATAATTTTTAATTACTTTTGTTAAATCTAAATCTTACCATCAACTGTCAAATCACTTCATTAAGCTTACTACAAGTTACTTCTAATTTTAGATTTCTCTATATTATTGTATAAGTTTTAATAGTAAACTTAACTCATTTTAGAAATTAACTGTGCAAATTCAAATTTTTTCAAATATTTTAGTTCCTTTCGAATTTGACTAATAAGCATGAAGCGGGATAAACCCTCTTTGTTACTTGGTATTACTTCCCTTCCTTGACTATATAATACCACATTAGAAAGCGTTTGCAATATTTAACTCCTGGATTTAATCATTAATTGAGAAGTGGTATTTTATGGTAATTAAATAACTTAGCTACAAAAAAACGCAAGGCTATCACCTTACGTTAGTAGTTATTTCATTAAATATTTAAATGGATCTAAAATAGCCGTAATTCCGATAATTGACGCAGCCGCAATAGCAGTTCCAACAACTGGAATTAAAACATCCACATCGTTTTTTTCATCACTATCCGTATATTGGTGATTACTATCTGGTGATTGAATGGAAAGCCCACTCTTTTCTAAATTATTATTATCTGTACTTGAAGATTTTGAAGTAGCATTTTGGTTAGTACTACTGGTTTTAGAATTAGAAGAAGTGGCTCCTGAATGTAGTCCATCAGCAGCTCCTTTCTCCTTAGTAATCAAGTGACCATCATTATTAAATGTTAACGTTGGCTTTTCAACGTGAGTTTCTTGATTAACCCTTGGATCAGTGCCACCATTGTTAGACTGGTTGACAGATTGAACCAGTGCTGCCACGTCATTAACTAACCACGAATTAGTCATTGGGTTAGTCCATTTAATCTGACCATCACCATTAACCACTTCGTAAGCATTAGCATTAACGTTGCCGCCACCAATAATACTTGGATTTTGTAGCATTGAGCTATTTTTAACTGGTGCTTTTTCATCTGTCCCCTTTTTATCTTCAGTGGATTCACTAGGTTCGTGATCATCAGTTAAGTTATCAACATTAGTTTTAGGATCGGTATTAATGTTGTCACTATCAAGAGAAGTATTTGTATCTTCATCTTCATTATCTACTGATGAGTCACCGTTGTCAGTTTTATCAGTAATTTCTACCTGATCCGTATTATTAGAATCACTAACTAAACCATCCCCTGGAACAGTTGGATCTGGAGTTACCGGATCGGTAGGTTCCACTGGTGTAGTTGGATCAATTGGCATAATTGGATGAATCGGTTTGACCGGCTTGGTAGGATCAGTAGGTTCAATCGGATTTTGTGGATCTACCGGTTCACTAGGATCGGTATCGGTATCACCACTACCATTATCAGTCTCAGATCCATTATCGCCACTTTCTCCTTGTCCGTCACCATCCCATTCATGATGATGTCCAGGCCACCATGGCCACTCCCAATTCCAGTCATGATCTGAATGGTTAGTTTGTCCAGGTGGAGTATTAATATTCGTCTGGTTTGAAGCTATATCATCAGTAACTACCTTCGCGGTATCAGCAGTAACCGAACTAGTCTCTGTGGTAGCTGAACTACTAGTTATAGTGGCCGCTTGGCTAGCTTGTCCCCAGCAAGTTAGCAGCAACACACTTGTTGCCAATGATAATAACTCCTTTCCGAATAATTGTTTCATAGTTTCCCCCTAAAAAATTCAAAAATACTAGATCTGTATTCCACATCTTATATGGTATTATACCGCCAAATTAGCTAGAATTCAACCGAGTTAATATCACTTTGTAACCTGCATGTAATACTTAACTAACTTAACTTTGCTAAAATGAATGAGTAAAATCATTAAGGGAGTTTAAGTAAAATGAAAAATACATATCAAAAAGTAACACTTGCTTTGGGCTTAGGACTCTTAGTATTGTCTGGCGCAGCTACTGCTAACGCCGCAGCCAAGAAGAAAGACACTACTGATAAGGAAACCACTGTCAAGGAAAAGCCCAAACCAGCAGCCTCCGTTATTAGTTCCACTGATATCGATGAACAATTACCATACCACTTAAGTGGTGGACAAGTCTACAGTAGCACAGATTTAACCACTACTTTAGGTAGCTGGAAAAAGTTTGCTAATACTACATGGTACTCAGTCAAAGACGTCAAAATGGACCGCTCTAGTCAAGGAAGCGGTAATTCCTTATTTACCCAAATCCAAAGTGGTAACAAAAAATATACCGCTTGGGTTTGGCACGGCTACCTGCAACCAGTAACGAAGGGAACGTTTAATATCGCAGCAAAAGATAGCTCAGTATTCAAGAATAAAAAAGTGGTTACCCTAGGCGACTCCATTACTCATGGTTATGATGGGATGGAAAACTTAGAAGATGGGACCTATCCACAATGGTTACAACGTTACTTAAACACTTCTGTGGATAATTTAGGTTATAACGGGGCTTTTCTAGCTACTGAATCCACCGGTGGTGATCTTACTACTATGGTAGATAAAACTGATCTTTCTAAGTATGATGTAGCCACTATCGCTTACGGGACTAACGATTATGGTCACAGTCGTTACACGTTAGACGCCGTTAAAGACGTCTTGGTTGACGACATTCATACCATGAAACAAAAGAACAAGAAGTTGGTTATTTACGGTATTTTGCCAATCACTCGTTACGATAACGATCAAAATTCTGACGATGTAGCCGGTATCGGTGGTTACACTATGAACGAATTGCGCGACATGCTTGCTAACGTATACAAATCAGAAGGAATTCCCGTACTAGATTGGCGCAATGATGCTAAGCAACTAATTACTGATAGCAATCGAACTTACCGCCTCTTTGACGAACGCCTCCATCCATCAGCTAGAACTTACCAGATGATGGGTAGTGAAATTGCTAAATTCATGATTGCTAATGCTCCTGAACCTAGCGAAAAAGAAAATACTGACAAAAATACCAGCAAAAGTAAGACTCAATCTAAGTCCAAATCAAAATCTAGCACTAAAACAACGGTTAAAACTAAAACCACTAATAAGAAATAATTAAAAAGCCAACGTCGTTATAATGTTGGCTTTTTAATTCGTTTTTTCACTCATAAATGAACAAAAATCGTTTCTTTTTTAAAATCAGTTGCACAAAACACGAACTTTGTTATACACTAGTTAAAAATGAATTGGAGTGGTTTTGGTGCACAACGTATATTTTAATCATGATGGTAACGTAGACGATTTAGTTTCTTTAGTTCTCTTATTAAAAATGCCAAACGTTAATTTAATTGGGGTTGGCGTCATTAATGCAGATGGATTCATTGATGAAGCAGTTAGTGCTTCACGCAAAATAACCGACTTAATCGGTAACCATGATAACCTAGAAATCGCCGCATCTAACTCTCGACCGGTTAACCAATTTCCGAACAATTGGCGGTTAAGTTCTATTTCGTTTGATGCGTTACCAATTTTAAACGAACACGGTGCACCACAAACTAAAAAAGCTCCTCAACCAGCTCACTTGGATATGATCGAAAAAATCAACCAGGCCGATGAATCCACTACTCTAGTAATGACCGGGCCTTTAACTGATTTAGCGCGGGCACTGGAAGTCGATCCCACCATTACCAATAAAATCGATAAACTGTATTGGATGGGCGGTACCATGAATAATAAAGGTAACGTCTTCGAACCTAACCGCGATGGTACTGCAGAATGGAACGCCTACTGGGATCCCGAAGCGGTTCAAACTGTTTTTGATTCTGATTTAGATATCGAAATGATTGGCCTAGAAAGCACCGATCAAGTACCGTTAACCGCGGAAGTACGTCAACACTTTGCTGAAAATCGTCGTTACCCATTGTACGACTTAATTGGTCAAGGTTACGCAATGATCATGTCGTATGAAGCCGACTCTACTTACTATTTGTGGGATGTTTTAACCACCATGGCCAGCAGTTATCCCGAATTAGTAACCACCAAAGAAGTTGCCGGCAAGGTCATCACTACCGGACCAGCACAGGGAAGAACTTATGAAGACCCAGCCGGTCGCCCAATTACGTTAGTAACTCACGTAGATGGACCTGCCTTTTATCACCAAATCGATGAATTAATCATGAACTAAATATATGTTAAAAAGCAATGGTCAACTGACCATTGCTTTTTTAGGTTGATTATCACTAATTTTCGAAGGTCTTAATAGTTACTAAAACGGCTTCGACCTTCAATTAGCTCCCTTAACTACAGAAAACGAGATAACGATACAAAATCAGTATCGAACTATCCCATTTTCTTAGGTTAATTATCGCTAATTCCCGAAGCGCAGTGGTTGGCTGAGTTTCAAAAAACAAAACCCTAGCCAACTTTGCGAAGGTTCAACTAAAAATTTCTGTCAGAAATTTAGTTTCTCTCTCCAGCACTTTAACTTCTTACATTCACCGCAATACTAGTTCCCAACTTGGCATCTTGTGAAATACTACGATTATCAACTAAATTGTAAGTATATTCCTTACCGCTAACGGTCACAGTCCCACCGTCTTTAAATGTGTCAGCAAATAATTGTTTAGCAGTTTGGTTACTAGTAGATTCTACAACATCCTTGCCCACGATAGAAGCTTTAGTTAAATCAAAATAGGTAACTAAGAAGCCGTCTTTAGGCGCAACGTTAGGAGAAACAAAAATCGTAATGGTGCTACCATACTTAGCCCCAATAATTGCGTTACTATTGGCTTTATGTTGAGCAGTAGTCAATCCTTCATAGTCATATCCCGGCATAACTGATTTCAAACTGCCGTCAATCAAATTACCATTACCAATCTTAGTAGTGACAAACTTAGTTGCATAAGTTGGTTGACTGCCAGCAGTAATAGAACTATCCACTAACGTTTTTTCACCCACGGCTTTGCCAGTAGTACCGTCCTTAAAGGTTACGGCAACAGAGTTACTATCAGTTGGCTTACTTGGTTCAGCTTCACTAGCATCATCATTAGCAGTAACTCCCTCATAATAAATCCAGCCAGCAATCTTGCTGTTATTATTATCCACAATCTTGTAATAAAGGGTATTTCCCCGCGTTAAACGGCGCGCCTTAGTAATTGTAAAAGTGTCTTTAGCGTAGTCTGAAGTATCCTTCATTAATTTTTTAGCACCGTATTGGGCCATGTAAGGGAAATTCCAAATTACATGACTAGTTCCGGGATCTGCCAATTTAACCTGCGTGTTGCTAGGCATTGTAGCTGCTTTAGAAGTGCTAGCTAGTTGCAAACCACCAGCTGTGTTTTTATAGGCTCCTTGCGGATTAGTTTTACCCACGTAGATCCAGCCACGATACTGCTTATCAAATGAAACCACCTTCATATAAAAACTACCGTTGCTAGTTCGAGCAACTCGATACCCAAAGAAGTAAGCTTGGCCCTTTGTGGACTGAGCCAACTGAGCCATAGTAGCTTTATTAGCCACTACCTTAGCCCCTTTTAAAGTCCCTGCTTTAGTGTACAAAGCGTTGGTACCGGTTGGAACAAAGTTACGGGTGGTTGCCCCACCTTGAGCAGGATTATTAGCAGTCACGGTTGGATAAGTCTTAGCATTAGCGTTCAATCCCCCGGCTACCAACATTCCCATCATTGCTGCAGTAGTTGAAAGCGTCGTCTTAATCTTTCGATTCATAATTAATCCTCCATATTCGTTCTTCTGTAAGTGTATCATGATAGCGAAGTATCCGCATTCACAATTACATAACAAATTAAAGTTGGTTAATTCACTAACAACTATAAATATAAATAAATTTATAGTTGTGGATTAAGCCCAGACTAAATAAAGCGTTTTCATTATCAACATTTTGTGGTATCTTCAAATAGTTGTGTTGCTGCTAGCAACCAATTAATTCAAAGTTGGAGGAATTACATATGACAATACCGGGAATAACACCAGCAGCTACCCATTACCACCAAAACGGAATCGACTTTACCCAATTGAAAGTTAGCCACATTAGCTTCCAAAACTCCGCTGAGCTGATCAATTGGTCCACCACTTTAGCTCTCTTGCCCCTCAATTCAGCTACTCACAAAACCGCCGTGGTAGATAGTAAGCGCGGTATCTACAAAGTAAAAGAAACCACCAACAGCCTGATTAGTAATCACTTAAACCGGGGAATGCATGGCTGTAAACAGATTATTAACCAAATAGACCGTCAAGCTCAAATCAAAGAATATCGGCCCATCTCCCACGGCAAGGCCATCTTTTTTCCACTAAAGTCACTGGCAACTACTGACAGTACTATTTGGATTGCTTGTCACCACATGGAAGCGCCCACTCAGCCGAATCCAAAAACCTCGGTATTTTACTTTAAGGATTGTGATATCAAGGTGATTCTTCCCGTCACTTGGTATTTTATTAATTCTAGAATCAACGACTGCCATAACCACTATTCCAATGTGGAAAAAGCCTGGCAGGAAGTAGACAATTATATTCACAATCCGATCTCACCGGACCCCCATCCATGCTATATTTTCAAACAAATCGTTCAAGGATTGCTAACGGACTACAGTCAGTTCATCACTAATCAATATGATTTGGAGATCACTAACGAAGAACTGGATAGAAATATTAACAAATTCATGAGAGAAAATTAATTCCGTAATTGCCATTATAATAAATAAAAACAACCGATTGAAATCATCGGTTGTTTTGTGGTGTTTACTTATCAAAATCGCGAAATTGCTTTTGTTTCAACAACGCCTTCAACAATACATAGCCAATTATTACGCCAGCCAACGCACTTAGAAAAAAACTCGGGACAAACAAGAACAACGCTCCGTTAGCTCCCATTAGCCACTTAGCCAACGGGTAAGCTACTAAGGCGCCAATGACCCCAGTACCGATTAATTCGCCTAACCCAGCTAGCCAGAGCTTCTTAGTGGACCTATACGCTAAGCCCACCAAAACAGCGCCAAACATACTACCCGGAAACGCCAATACTGTACCGGTACCCATCAAGTTGCGAATCAACGAAGTTAAGAAGGCTTGGGCCAACGCCCACCACGGACCTAACAGTACTCCAGAGACTAGATTAATCAAATGCTGCATTGGATCTACCTTGGCAGCTCCAACGCTAAACTCTAGTACACTACCACCAATGGTGCCAATAGCGGAAAACAGTGCGGTTAATACCAAGTTACGTAGTTGTTTTGATTGCAAAATAAAAGACCTCCCATGTTCGAAGACAGAAGAGGTCACTGAAAATACATGAACATTTCCTTCCGCTGGTGTTAACCAGATCAAGTTCAAGGGTCCGACCGTGTCGTCTCAGCTCGCAAGGGGCTCCCCTAATGTCATCGAAATTTTATTTTTATTATATCAAATTATTAGCACTAACATGTTCAAATATAAATTTATTTATCAAAAAAACACGCTGAAGCGTGCTTTTTAAAGATTATAATTAAGCTTTTGAAACTGTGTACAATACAGTAGTTGCAGGGGTAGCTGAATCAGCCTTAACACCTGTATCAGGAGTCATACCCTTGTAAGAAGCTTTGTAGGTAGTATTACCAACAGTAAAGTTAAAGTTCATTACACCAGCTTGGGTAAGAATTTGTTCAACATTAGCACTAGTAATTACAGTACCTTGAACTACTTGGTTATTTACGTCAATAATAGCATTATTAACTGCAGTTTGTTGAGCAGCAGATAACTTGTAGTACAAGTTAGTCTTAGTATCAACATTGCCGTCAACATTTGAGTTTGACATCATGGCAACATTAATTTTAGTAGTTTTAGGATTTTGGTTTACATAATACAAAGTTGAACCACCCTTAGCAACAGCTGTGGCAGTTGACGCCCATGGATTAGTGTCAGCAGAGTAGCCTACCGGAACGTTAACTTTAGTACTTGTTACGTCCATAGTACCTTTATCGGTTCCAGTATACTTAATTACTTGTGAACCAACGGGCTGACCCGTGGCCTTGTTGATAAAGGTAATAGTAACACCTTGAGCAGCCGAAACTTCGTCAGTTTTAGTCAATCCACTCTTCAAAATCCAGCCATTAACAGATGAGTTGTTAGCGTCTTCAACATATACCCATTGGTCTCCTTCGCGAGTTCGAGTACCTTGCTTAGTGATAGTCAAGATATCATCTTTATATGAAGAAGAATCAGTAATTTGACGACCTGAACCATATACAGTATACATTGGGTCCTTGTAAGTCAACATAGTACCATCATTAGTAGTACCGACAGTTTTAAACTTGAAGTTGCCTTGGTTATCAGTACTTACAGCTGCATCTTGTTTGAAAGTAGTGAATGGAGTTACACCACCAGCAAAAACAGAAGTACTCTTACCACCGTAAATCCAACCACGGTATGACTTATCAAGAGAAACAACCTTGTAGTAGACAGAACCACGGTTAGTAGTAGCAACACGGTAGGCAACGAAGTTGTCTTCACTGCTCTTTGACTTAGCAAGCTTCTTCAAAGTAGTAGTTGAAGCAACTACCTTAGCACCCTTCAAAGTACCAGCTTTAGTGTAAAGGGCGTTTGAACCGTTCAACACAACGTTGTTAGCTGAACCGGCACCAATCCACTTGTTGCTAGTTGCCTTAGCATATGATTTAGCACTAGCATTGTTAGCGTTGATTGAGCCTGCAGCGGTAACAAAACCTAATGCAGTCAAACCTAAATAAAGAGATTTTTTCAAATTGGCAAATTCTATAATTAATCCGAACAGAAATTAAAAAGCCCAA
>NZ_JAPQEZ010000004.1 GCF_026798195.1 Lentilactobacillus senioris | reverse complement strand
TGCTCAAGGCACGAAGTGAGTTACCGTGGGCTGCGATGATAACATTCTTGCCATCTAATAATTTAGGAGCAATTTCGTCTTCCCATAGTGGCATAACTTGTTTTATATATCATAAAACATCTATTTTTTTACTTCTGTACATCCATCAATATGTTTTTCATCATTATGTTTAATTCTAAAATAATACTGATATGGTGCAACTCCCTTATTTAAAAAATCATTTAGTCCAAACAATTCCAACGTAACTCTACAATTTGGGTTACTACAATATAACTTTTCATCTGGTAAAATAAGAACATCTTTTAATAAAGTGAATACCTCATAAGCGGTTATGTTTTGGCTAATCTTTGGAAAATATGCTTTTTTGTCATTACTGGTTTCTCCTAAAATAGTATTTATTAATTAAATCAACTTGTATTAGCATCTATTAACTAGTAACCCCCCTTCCCAATTTATTGCACTTAAATTGATTTCATACACAATAATAATGCATCAAAAATTATTAATTAACTTGAAGTTATCAGGTATCATTAAATCGACAGATAAAGTGTGTTTAAATAAACAAAATTCAAATAATAAAGGTTTCTAACCATTGCACAAAATTGCAAATAACGATTATTATGATTACATATTTATAGACTTTAAGGACTATCTAAGTTTTCATTAGTCTATCTATCGTCTTTGGTAACAATTGCTATTACATACTTAAAATTACAAAACCAATAAAACTACTGATCAAACCTCCCCTGTTTTCGTCTCATTTGCATACTCACTATTTATTAAAAACTATATATTTTGGCATAAATGTTAGATATTACCCAAAATAAAAACAGCCCTTAGACCTAATGGTCATGGGCTGTTTCACGTTCTACTTTTTTATCTAAGAATCTCAATGTCAGATTTTGAATGTCCTGACATCTCTTAACAACTCTTTTCTTTAAGTTTAAAATTCATGTTTTACATACTGCTTTAGTTTATCAAACTAACAGCGGTGTTTTAAGGTTAGCAGTTAACTTGCTTATCATTTAAGTTGTTTTCCAAACATCATCTGGACATATCACTTAAATATCCCCTATACCATTGAGTAAAATAGTTCATTTTTTATGCTTTGGGATTTTAGATCGCCCATAAACCGGATGGCCATGCTCTCTTAAGATCACTTTTAAGTGAAAGATTTGAGGAAAAATTACATAATAACTCCTAGAAACCAGATATAATATCAACGTTAATATGATCGATGTTGCCACTATAATTAACCCAGAATTAGGAATCTTTTTATTGAAAATTAAAAATTCAGCATACAAAAGTAATCCTGCCGTCCCCGCTACAATAATCACAAATAAGAGATAGAACAAGTATTGAAAAAATTTACTACGCGTTTTATAAATTACCCGATATTCATTAGTGGTTTTTACAAAGGTGGGAAATATAAAGCCACTGTGTAATTGTGAATCTAAGCCAATGAACGGTGTCATCTCGTTTAAATCAGCAGCAGCGTGATACCCCAAAACTCGGCAAACCCCGTAATTAAAGTTTCTTAATAATAAATACACTATCAAAGCAGTAAATATCGGTATCGCCACGGAATTTTTTACATAATACGAATTTCCATAAGCGTCAAAAACGGCTAGTGTAATGAGCGAATTACCTAATTGCAAAAATAGCCATAGTATAAATACCAGCCCCCGTAAAAAATAGCGCTCCTTTTTCTTTTTTCTCTTCCCCATTTACTTCTCCCCAAATTAATAAACAAATATTGAATCCCAATATAAAATACTATTTAACTTAAAATTATTTATTAAAGTTAGACCTAAGTCAATATTGGGATCATATTTATGATGAATTTCACTTTAATTTTTATTGCTAAACAAAAAAATCCGCTCAAATAATTTTCATTATTAAAACGAATTTCACAATTAGTTATTAAGTTTAATGAAAGACCATGCCGCCATCAACCGTAATCGTTTGGCCAGTGATGTAATCAGAATCTGGGCCTGCTAAAAATGCTACTACAGCAGAAACATCTTCGGGTTTAGAAACTCGACCTAAAGTGATATCTTTGGCAAAAGTTTGCATTCCCCATTCATCACTTTCACCAGCGTTTTTACCAACTTCATGCGCAATATCTTCCATCATTGGAGTGATTACAATTCCAGGGGCGAAAGCATTAACCGTAATGTTATCGGCTGCCAATTCTTTAGCAGTAGTTTGGGTAATTCCTCGAATTGCGAATTTGGTAGATCCGTAAACAGTTAAGTTAGGATTACCAACTTCCCCTGCTTGAGAAGTAGCATTAATAATTTTACCACCGTGACCAAGCTTCTTCATGGCAGCGTGAGCAGCTTGAGTTCCCCAAATAACCCCGCCAGTATTAATCATAGTGACGTTTTGTAATTGTTCAGGAGTAACTTCATAAATTGGGGTAGTAGGAGCAACACCAGCATTGTTAACAATTACGTTTAAATCGCCTAGCTCGTTAACAGTCTTATCAACTACTGAAAAAACTTCGTCCCTATTAGCTACGTCGGCAACCAACGAAATAGCGTGGCCACCAGCTTGATTAATTTCGTTCGCTACTCGATCAGTTTTTTCTGCGTGGCGTCCTACTAATGCTACCGCAAAACCGTCCTTAGCTAATCTTTTAGCAATGCTTTCGCCGATTCCTTGGCCTGCTCCAGTTACTAAGGCTACTTTACTTGTCATGATTATCTCTCTTCTTTTGTGATTTATATAACAATTGATATTGTAGCACTTTTTAATTAGAATTGCCGTAACTATTTCCCCAAAAACGTATTTAGATAAGATACAACGCTATTTAACATTGAAATTAGAACCACTTATTAAAAATAGCAATTAATAAATGAAGCTCAATTGTGAATAAGTTATAATAATAAAACAAAAAATTCAACTAAATAAAAAAGAATTCCTTAAAAGGAATTCTTTTTTATTTAGTTGAATCTCGTTTCATCAATCCGTAAGGAAGTAAAACGTTCTTTTCATTAACTTCTTCATTGTTCATTAATTTAGTAAGCAACCGCATCGCAACAGCACCAATATCATAAAGTGGTTGAGTAATGGATGACATCTTTGGCCGAACAATTTCAGCAATTTTAGTGTCATTAGAAGTAATCACTTCAAATTCAGAAGGTACTTTTACCCCTGCATCGGTCATTCCGTTCATAATTCCAGCAGCTAATTCATCATCTGAAACCATGGCGGCCGTAACACCCATAGAACTCAAAGCAGGTTGTAATAGCATTCCCGATTTGTATGAATTATCAGTTTCAAAAACTAACTTTTCATCATAAGGAATACCAGCACTCTTCAATGCTTCTTTGTAGCCTTTCAAGCGATACTTACTGTTAATTGCTTGGGATAATGGACCACAAACAAAGGCAATTTTTTTATTACCACGGTCGATCAAGTTTTTTACTTCTTCTTGTACGGCAGCAGTGTAGTCGATGTTAACGCTTGGATTAACGTTTTCCTCATCAATTGAGCCAGCCAATACAATTGGAGTTTTAGTCCGTCGGAATTCTTCTCTTAATTCAGGAGTAATTTCATTACCCATGAAAATAATTCCATCAACCTGTTTAGTTAATAGCGTATTTAACACTTGAACTTCACGATCACCATTAGAATCGGAGTTAGCTAAAATAATGTTATATTTATACATAGCAGCTACGTCATCAATTCCGCGAGCTAATGAAGCAAAGAACATATTGGTCATATCAGGGATAATAACCCCCACCGTAGTAGTTTTCTTACTTGCTAAACCACGGGCAACAGCATTAGGTCGATAGTCTAGTCGATCAATTACCTCTAACACTTTTTTTCTTGTTGCTGGTTTTACATTGGTGTTTCCATTAACTACCCGAGAAACCGTCGCCATTGAGACGTTGGCTTCACGAGCAACATCGTAAATTGTAATTGTCTGTTTTTCCATCGTGACAGCCCTTTCTTACTAGATTTTATCTGTTTTCATTAATTTTCAAAGCACTATCAAATATACCAAAATTAGTTCCCAATAGCAAATTGAAAACGTTTTCAAAACTAATGATAAACTATTCGTTTCCTTTTTTCAAGTGAAACGTGTCTTTAACTATGCTATACTTACCTAAAATTCAGAATTAAGGAGCGGTTACAATGAATAAAATTGAACAGATTCAAAATTGGATTGCTGAAAATCAAGGCGACTTTGCCTTACTTAGTGACCCTAAAACAATTCAATACCTAACTGGGTTCTACAGTGATCCAATAGAACGGGTTTTAATGTTAGCTATTTTTAAAGATGCTGAACCATTCATCTTTGCACCAGCATTAGAAGTAGAAGCTATCAAAGATACTGGTTGGAACCATCCCGTTTATGGTTACTTAGATCATGAAAATCCTTGGAAAATGATTGCTGATCGGGTTCAAGCCCTATTGGTTGATCAAAAAACGGTTGCTATTGAAAAGTCTAACTTACCAGTTGAACGGCTAGAAGCATTGCAACGAGTTTTCCCAGCAACAAACTTCGCCTTAAACCTTACTCCTGAAATTGAAAAAATGAGATTGATTAAATCAGCTGATGAAATTGAAAAGTTAAACGTTGCTGGTAAATGGGCTGATTTCGCCTTCTCTAAAGGGTTTGAAGCTGCCAAAATTGGTACCAGTGAACAACAAGTGGCAGCAGATCTTGAGTACGCCCTAAAGGGTGAAGGAATCATGGAAATGAGCTTTGATACCTTAATCCAAGCCGGTGCTCACGCTGCTGAACCTCATGGAGCTACTGGTCCTACTAAAATTGAAAATAACCAATTAGTATTATTTGATCTAGGCACCGTTTGGGAAGGTTACATTAGTGATGCTTCTAGAACCGTTGCTGTTGGCAAACCTGATCAAAAGTCTATGGATATTTATAATGTCTGCCTAGAAGCTCAATTAACTGCTCAAGCTGCAGCCAAACCAGGTATGATGGCTTCTGAACTTGATAAAATTGCCCGTGACGTCATTACTAAGGCTGGCTACGGTGAATACTTTATCCACCGCTTAGGTCATGGTATGGGTATGAGTGAACATGAATTCCCATCTATTATGGAAGGTAATGATATGCTTTTGCGTCCCGGTATGTGTTTCTCTATCGAACCAGGCATCTACATTCCTGGTGTTGCTGGCGTTCGTATCGAAGATTGTGTTCATATTACTGAAACTGGTGCGGAACCATTTACCCATACTACTAAAGAACTTCAATATGTAGATTAATTAAAAACAAAAAGACCACCGTTTTAAACGGTGGTCTTTTTATTTACAGCTAATCTTTCTTAGCTTCTTTTGTTTTAGGTTCTTCTGTTTTAGCTTCTTTTGGAGTTACTTCTGATTCTTTAGGTAGATCTTTGTGTTGATTTTTTAAGGCTTCGTCTGCAGTCATGACAATATCATCTTGAGCTTCTTCGTCCTTTAAATCATCAACGCCTCCGGCAATTTCTGAACGAAGTCGTTCTTGAGCTTCATGAAACTGCGTAGCCTTTTCATTGATTTCAGAACTAACTTCTTCACCAACGTTAGGAGTAGTATTTTGAGCTTGCCAATCTTTAATTTGACTCTTGGTTTGGTCCATTTGATCTTTAACTACTTCTTTTAAATCTTCTACAGCATCGCTAGCATAAAATGCATAATCTACTGCTCGATCTTTTAATTCTGCAGCTTTATCCATTGCATCTTGTTGAAGTTGTTGTTTCTTTTGAGCATCTAATTTTTGGTATGCTGCATACAAACCTGCTCCAACTGCTGCAATAAATAAACTACCCGCTAATTTCTTTTTCATAATCTTCGGCCTCCAAAATAAGTTTAAAGTTCTTTACTTCGTTTTGCTTGACGATGATTTTGGTACATGCCCCAAGCTGTCTTACCAACTTTGGTGGCAACTCCAGCCTTCGCACCGGTTTTACCGGAATCTTTGACTTTTTGAGTTAAATTTTGTGTGGCAGCATTTAAATCAGAAACACTCTGACCTAAGTCAGCAGCGGCCTGAAATACTGGCGTTACAATATTGACCTTATCGTTTACATCCTTAATAAATGTATTAGACGTTGCCATAATTTGCTCAGTCTGCTTGGAAATTACATCAACATCACTAGTAATTGAATTGATGGACTTGTTAACCTCAGACATAGTTTTACTGATTTTCATCAAAAACATTCCGATGAATAAAACCAATACTAAAAATGCTACTGCGGCAATGATCGCTGCTACTTGACCACCTGTCATTGCACACCCTCCTTTAATTGTAGTTCAATACCAGAATAGCATTGAACCCCTGCTTTGACAATGAAATTGTTCTTTAGTGAACTTTGAATCTCACAACGTCTTTGCTAAAATAAGAGAAGATAAATGCAGGAGGCCCAATAAGTGGTAAATCAAAAATTAGGTTCAACAATTAATTGGCACAAATACTTTCAATACTTTGAATTGGATAAGATTTTAGCCAATTTAACCCAGTCCATTATTTGGATAATTTTCTTTTCAATATTATTTATCGTTATTCGTAAAATTGGTCGCGGCTTAATTAACCATTTTTTCAAACGTTACCGGTCCAAATACGCAGGCAACTTCGTTGAAAAACGAATTTCAACGTTTCATTCGCTGTCCCTAAACGTTTTTATGTATTCTCTTTGGTTCTTTTGGATTTATTCTATTCTGTCGGTAATCGGGATTCCCGTGGGTACCTTAGTTGCCAGTGCCGGAATTTTTAGTTTAGCAATTGGATTAGGTGCTCAGGGATTTGTTAGCGACCTAGTCAGCGGCTTTTTCATTATCTTAGAAAAACAGGTAGAAGTGGGTGAATACGTCCAGATTGGAACAATTAAGGGTACAGTAGCGGCAGTAGGGCTACGTACAACCCAGATTGTATCAGATGATGGAACTCTAAACTTTATCCCTAACCGCTCTATTACCACCATCTCTAACATGTCTCGTAATAATATGGTGGCAATGATCCAAATTGCCATTTTACCAGAAACCCCTATCCAACAAGCATTAGAAATTATCGCTCAGGTTAATAATAAAAAAATTTCTGAATATGACGAAATTATTGGTGCCCCTAATATTTTAGGGACCGTTACTTTGCCTACTGGTAAATTAGTTCTTCAAGTAAATATCACTACTAAAAACGGTACTCAAGGAAAAATTTCTCATGACTTCTTAGGATTTTACTTGGAGGCTCTTCAACAAAATAATATTTCTCTTCCTAATCAAAGCTACCCAGAACATTAAAAAGCCAACTTCGATTGAAGTTGGCTTTTATTTAGATCACCACATGATTAGGCTCAGCATGGTAATACTTATCATAATTATGGGTTAAAAAGTTGATTTCCTTTAAAATTTCTCGTCTGGTAATAATACCCATAAAAACGTCATCTTCATCAATATATGGTAAAAAGTTTTCATCAACTAAGTATCTTAAGATTACTTCTAAGTTCTCCCGTTCATAAATTGCATGAACATCGGTTTGCATCACATCTTTAACCAGGATATTTTCTAACCGATGACCATCGATCCCATCGTTATTAAGCATTTGATCAGTAATCATGGCTAACGAAATTAAGCCTTTAAAGTGATTATCGTTATCTAAAACTGGAATCTTTGAGTACTTAATTTTAGTTAGTACTAAAAAAACATGTTGTAAATTATTATTTTCATTAACGGTTGCAACCCTTTCAGCAGGAATTACAATGTCTCGATCACTATGGTTCATGACGTCTTCAATTGATGGTTCAATCATTTAATCGTCTCCTTCATTAAAATGGCATTCTAGTTCTGGAATTAGGTTAAAATTACGATCGTAGAATTGAATTGTGACCCTATTACTTTGAGCTTCAACGATCGCATAGGTGCCACCAATAAATGCATACTTACCTCGCGGTTGAGAAATACTCCCCGGATTAACAAAAATTCGACCGCGATTTTCTTCGGCTCCTAATTGGTGGGAATGCCCAAAAAACACTAAATTTGCGTTTTCTTGCTGGGCCAATAATTCTAGTTTAAGTAGTCCACCGTTTACTCCAAAACGGTGACCATGTGTTATTAAAATAGTTTGATTATCAATTATTTTCTTTTGAATGAGTGAAAAGTTAGCTAAATCCATGTTACCTTGTACCATAATTAATTGGTCCAACAATGGATCTGTCGATTGCATTTCAGAATCCCCACAGTGAATCACTGCATCTACCTGATTTTGGTAATGATCAAGTAGGTCGGCAACTATTTGCCTATCTCCGTGGCTATCGCTGACTACTAACAATTTCATGGCTATCGCACCTCATTAATTTCCTTCATTACTGTTAATTATACTTGAATTCAAAATCTTTCGCACCTTCATTATCAATCATTTTGGATTAGTGATCAACTAGCAAGCACCTTCTCTTAAAAGTATTGTATAATGTTTTATAACATAAGCGATGGAGATAAAAAATGGATAGCCAAACATATAAGCAATTTTTAAATGATGACCAACTTAATTCATTATTAGGTCAAGAATTAATCAGAGACGACCTCCTTCCTGAAATTTTAGGAACTGAGATTCATCAATTATCATACTGGGCTGGTAAACGGTTAGCCCGTAAATACCAGTTAACCGACTTGGATGCTATCTCAATTTTCTTTTTACAGTTTAATCTAGGGAACTTAAAGTTAACTAAACAAACCGCCCACGAAATTAATTGGACATTAACCGGCGATATCGTTACTAAAAGAATTGATTCCGTTTCTGATGTAGACTTTTTCTTAGAAGCCGGCATCATTTCTCATAACGTAACCGAAATTTTACAAACTCCTGCAGAATCAGAGGTAGTAAAAATAAATAAAGGCAAAGGCATCGTTAACATTGAAACTGAGATCGGTGATACTAAAAATTATCAGCCTAGTGAGAGCACCAATTTTGAACTAATGAACCCCACTAGTAACTCAAAAGAAAAATAGGGACAATATCCTTTACGGATATTATCCCTATTTTTTTATTAACTTAATCAGTGTACTGATCCAAGATTTTCTTTAATTGAGCTTTGTCATGGTAGCCAACAATTGTGTCAACCACTTGACCGTCTTTTTTCACCATCAAAGTGGGAATACTCATGATCCCGAAACTAGAAGCAGTTTCCGGATTTTCATCAACATCCATTTTAGTGAATTTAACGTCACTCATTTCTTCTGATAATTCTTCAACGACTGGTGATTGCATCCGACAAGGGCCACACCAAGTTGCCCAAAAATCAGTTAAGGTTACACCCTTTGCTGTATCATCAACAAAAGTTTTATCTGTAGTTTCAATAACCATTGGTAAGCCTCCTTGAAAGTATAATTACTTACTTAATAATAGTAGTTTACATCCTTTTGAGAAAAAAGCAACTATTACGTTTTGCTTTACTTGAATTTTACCACGGTTGATCCATCTCCGCCCGCATTAGGTGCTGAATAGCCAAAGTTTTTGACCTGCGGGTGACTACTTAGATAATCATTAACTCCTTGACGCAAGGCTCCAGTTCCTTTTCCGTGGATAATGGTTACCGTTGGATATCCGGAAACTAAGGCTGCATCAATATATTGGTCTAGGCTGTGCATGGCCTCTTCGTAACGTTGTCCTCGTAAGTCTAAAGTAGGTGAAGTGCCAGCAGATTTAGTTCGAGCTACTCTAGGTCGAGCAGCTTTTTTAGGTTTAGGGGCACTCCCCTTTTCTAGATCGCTTTCATCTAACTTCATTTTTAGAATTCCAATTTGAACTTCCCAAGAATGATCACCCATTTTTCGAACTAAAGTACCTGGTTGACCATAAGACTTAACCAGTACTTCGTCTCCTTCATGAAAATCATGCTTAGCTTTTTCTTTTTGAAGAACCTTATTTTTCTTTAGTTGTGGAGCAACTTCTAATGAATTCAAGGCCCCTTTAGCATCCATTAACTCATTTTCTTTTACTGGACTATTCGCTACCTGTTGTTGCTTAATTCTCAAATCGGCAATAATGGCATCGGCTTTTTCTTTAGCTGCTGCAACAACTTGATTAGCATTTTCACGCGCTTTTTCAGCTAGCTGTGCTTTATTAGATTGGTATTTATCATAAGCCGTCGTTAAATCTTGATGAAGTTTAGTAGCGTCTGCTAGTTCAACCTGTAGCTCGTCAGCTTCTTGCCGAGCTTTTTTAGTTTGTTCAGTTAATTCATCAATCATCGTATTAATATCTTGACTATCAGAATCAGTCAAACTACGGGCGTTAGCAACTACTTGTTTATCCAAGCCTAATTTTTCAACAATACTTAACGCATTACTTTGACCTGGAATACCAATCAAAAACCGATAAGTGGGCTGTAAGCGATCAAAATCAAATTCCATAGATGCATTGACGGTATGGGTACGATTATAAGCAAAAGCTTTTAATTCTGGGTAGTGGGTAGTAGTTACTAATTCACTACCAATTTCTAACACTTTATCTATGATTGCCATTGCTAGTGCCGCTCCTTCTTTAGGATCAGTTCCGGCTCCCAACTCATCTAGTAAAATCAAACTGCGATCAGTAGCTTGCTTCAAAATGTTAATTACGTTATCCATGTGAGAAGAAAAAGTACTTAAGCTGGCTTCAATAGATTGATCATCACCAATATCAGCAAAAATATCATCAAAAATACCAATTTGACTGTGTTCTAGTGCTGGGATAAACATTCCAGATTGCCCCATTAATTGTAAAAGTCCTAGGGTTTTCATCATAATTGTTTTCCCACCAGTATTAGGCCCGGTAACGATAATGGCTCGGTAGTCACTACCAATTACGATATCATTAGCCACTACTGAATTAGAATCAATAAGTGGATGTCTAGCTTGTCTTAAATTTACAGAGTTCTCAACTGACAGCGAAGGTTCTGTACTGTGTGTTTGATGGGCTAACTTGGCTTTAGCGTTAATAAAATCAAGTTGGCCAATCACATTACCATTTTCCTTCATTTCGGTACGAATAGGCCGAATAAGTTCCGTTAATTCTGCTAAAATACGGCGTTCTTCAACTCGTTCCGCTAATTGATCACGCCTCAACTGGTTATTTTTTTCAACTACGTTATTTGGTTCTACATACAGTGTCTGACCAGAGGCACTTTGATCATGAATAATACCACCAAAACTTTGCTTAAATTCCGCCTTAATTGGCAAAACAAACCGATCATCTCGGATGGTAATAATTGGTTCACTTAGATATTTAGAGCTAGCGCCTTTAATAAAATGGTTCATAATGCCACGAATTTCAGCTTGGGTACGGGTAATCTGAGTTCGAATACTACGTAATTCCCTAGAAGCGCCATCCAAGATTCGACCATCTTCTGCAATAGAACTAATTAATTGCTGAGTTACTTCTGGTTGTAAACTCAATTGTTCTACAAATTGATCTAGTGTCCGTAACTCTACCTCATTAGTTTTTAAGCTTTCAAAAAAATTATACACGGTTTGAGTGGTACGCAATAGTTTAGTAACTGCTGCTAATTCTGTTCCACTTAACGAAGCATCTTCAATATTTAAACGTTTAATGATATTAGAAATATCATCAAGTTTAGGAATAGGAATTTCTCCTTCCAACCGCATAATAGTAGCGCCATCAGCACTTTGGTCTAACCAATTAGCGACTACCTTTGCATCAGAACTAGGTAGTAATTTCTTAACTGTCCGTTGTCCTTGAGCAGTATTCAAAAACGGAATTAGTTGTTCTTTAATTTTTTGATACTCTAAAGTATCTAATACCTTAGAATTCATATTCGAATGTCACCTCCATAATTTTGCCATAAATCAAAAATCTGATTGGAAATAATAGGAGTTTTAGTCAAAATCCATTGAGCTACTTCAGAATTTTCAACGCTGGTTTGCCAACTAGTAATTGGAATGTCGTGAGTAATAAAAACCACCACAAAAATAATTAAATAGGTAAGCAAGAAACTAGCCAATCCTCCTAAAGCACCATTTAAAGGCCCGATAATAGGTAATGATTTAATCGGCATCAATGTTCGCTTAATAATTCTAAAAATTGTCCAAATGCTAGCAAAAATACCAAAGAAAATTACATTTTTCAGGCCAAAGATAATAAATGGACTGAGATCGGTATTGGTATTGAGCCAATCCTGAATTAATAAATTAATGGGACGAGCGATTAACAAGCCACCAAATATAGAAAGGCCATAACCTATTAAGTTAATAATTTCATGGACAAATCCGCGCCGAATTCCACTTAGAATGGAAATTAACAGAATAATTATAATAACAATATTTAGTACCAAATTAGTTATTTTTCTCCTTGTCGCCCTAATGCAGAGTTAGTTTCCATGTCTAATTGTTTAGAAATGGCGTTAAATGCTAGTAAAATTGCTCGATCTTTATCCGTAATTTGGGGAGCAGCTTCTTTTAGTTCCGCTAATTGTTCATTTAAGAGATCCGAAACAGCTTGCATATGTTCTTGAGTACCAGCTCCCACTAAAATATATGTTTTGCCATCAATTTCCGTTTTAAATCGGCGTTTATTATCAGCCATTATTTTTCCTCCTATGAATGAAAAAGGACTGAGCCAACCCAATGAGTTAGTTCAATCCTAATCAACTAATTAAATTTGGTGTTATTCTTTTGGTTGATCGGCTGCTTCGTCATCTTCACCATTTAAGAATGTGTTTAGAACTGATTCGATCATATCCCATTCTTCGTCAGTTTCAATAGGTAACAATTCGCCACCTTGTGGATCACTTGGGTTGTCACCAGCTGGTAAAGCAAATGCCATAATTTCAACTTCTTCATCTTCGCCTTTACCAGTTGGGTAAACCAAAATGTATGAGCGATCATAATCTTCAGATTGGAAAGTGAATAAAACATCGTATAATGTTTCGTCACCGTTTTCGTCTGCAATGGTAATTTGTTGTTGAATTTCTTCAGCCATAATAAATTCCTCACTATTTCTGTGTTAGTTTACCTTTTCGATCCAAATAATTTTGAAGGATCAAGCCAGCTGCTACTTTATCAATTACTTTTTTTCTTTTTTTTCTAGAAACATCGGCTTTTTCCACCAACATTCGTTCAGCTTCAACCGTTGTGAGCCGCTCATCTTCAAAATCTACTGGTAAATTAAACAGTTGAGTTAATTTGTCAGCATACTTTTGTGACGCTTCAGCTCTAGGTCCTAAGCTGTTGTTCATATTTTTGGGTAGTCCGACCACAAAGCCCTGAACTCCGTACTGTTCAACTAGTTCTGTTACTCGGTCTAACCCAAACTCTTGATTTTCTTCGTCGATCGGAATTATTTCTATTCCCTGAGAAGTCCAACCAAAAGCATCACTCATTGCCACGCCCACGGTTTTGGATCCGACATCAAGTCCCATTAATTTCATTAATTAACCTTTCTGATCGTCATTGGGCTGATTATCCATATAAAATCTTACTAGTTCTTCGATGATTTCATCTCTTTCGTGCCGTCGAATCAGATTACGAGCATCCTGGTTACGAGGAATATAAGCAGGGTCTCCTGAAATCAAATACCCTACGATTTGGTTGTATGGATTGTATCCCTTTTCCTCTAGGGCTCGAAAAACTGTCAATAACGTATCTCGAACATCTTTGGGTTGATCAGCGCCAAAGTCAAAAAACATCGTTTTATCTAGTGAACTCATACCCTCACCCCTCAACATAAGTTGTATGGTCTAATTCTAACTGAAAATAACTTAAACTACAATCATCAAGCAATCCTGTAATCGTTATTTAATACTAGCAAGCCAATCTTCAGCTGCTTTCATGGCATCTGCTAATCCAGCTGGTTTTTTACCACCGGCTTGGGCCATGTTTGGTCGACCACCGCCACCACCATTGATTTGTGGTGAAATAGCTTTAATTAAATCAACAGCCTTTAAGCCTGCCTTAACCGTATCATCACTCATAGCAACAATTAAGTTAGCCTTGTCGTCTTTACCGGTTCCTAATACTAAAATGTCTGACAGAGCTTTAGTCCTCCAAGTATCTGCCAATTGACGTAACTGATCCATTCCGGCATCCTTAATGATTCCGGTAATCAAAGTATGGCCATTAATCGTTTGTTGGTTACTAAAGACATCTGCTGCTTGCTGACTAGCCATTTTAGCTTCTAAACTTTCATTTTTTTGCTTCAGCGTTTTAATTTCTTCTAACTGTTGATCTACCCGGTTAGGCAAATCTTTAATTTGGCTAACTTTTAACTTGTTAGCAATTAGTTGTAAATCATTATGAGAACGATTCAAAGCTTCATAAGCTTCCGCTGAAGTAACGGCTTCAATTCTTCGTACCCCGGCTCCAACTCCTGATTCCGAAATAATCTTGAATAAGCCAATTTCATTAGTGTTTTTAACGTGAGTACCACCACAGAACTCAATTGAGAAATCCCCAACTTTAACTACTCGAACCACATCACCATATTTTTCACTGAATAAAGCAATGGCACCCATTTCCTTACCAGTCTTAGGATCGGTTTCTACCGTGGTAACTTCTAATTCGTTAAAAATTTGTTCATTAACTAATGCTTCTACCTTAGCTAAATCTTCATCAGTCACTTGGCCAAAATGGTTAAAATCAAAACGCAAGTAGTTAGGTTCCACCAATGATCCAGCTTGTTGTGTATGATCCCCTAAGACATTTCTTAATGATTGGTCTAACAAATGAGTTGCAGTATGGTTTTTTTCAATCTTGCTATGCCGATGTTGATCAACCGTTAAAATATACTCATCATCAGTAGTCAAGGTTTTCACTACTTCCACGGTATGCAAATTTTGGCCATTGGGCGCGTGTTGGACGTCAACCACCTTAGCTGCTAATTCACCATCTGCAGTTAACACTTCACCATTATCAGCTACTTGACCACCCATTTCAGCAAAGAATGGCGTTTGGTCAAACATTAATTCGGCAGTCGTACCTGGTGCTACGCTAGCAACCCGTTGTTCATCAGCAATAGCTACGATTAATTTAGCTCCAGTTACCGTTAACCGATCATAACCAACGTATTCACTGGCATCTTTAATTTCTAGTAACAGGTCTCGTTGGACACCCATAGATTTGGCTCCACTCCGAGCATTCCGGGCTCTGTCCCGTTGCTGTTGCATTTCATTAGCAAAACCTTCTTGATCAACTGTGATTCCAGCTTCAGCAGCTGCTTCACTAGTTAATTCTAAAGGAAAACCATAAGTATCATAAAGCTTGAATGCAGCAGCCCCATTAATCTGGTCATTATTATTTTCATGAGCATCTGCTAAAACAGTTTCCAATAATTTAAGACCATCAGTAAGGGTAGCATTAAACCGTTCTTCTTCTGATTTAACGACTGACGCAATGTATTCACTTTGCTTTAAAACTTCTGGATAGTATGATTGCAAAATTTCTCCAACCACCGGAACCATCTTATACAAGAAAGCATCTTCAATTCCCAATTGGTGGCCTTTGACGATGGCCCGCCGGATTAACCGTCGAATAACATAGCCTCGTCCTTCATTAGATGGAAGAGCGCCATCGCCAATCGCTACAGTGATAGCTCTAGCGTGATCTGCAATTACCCGAAAACTAACGTCGTCTTCAGCAACTTTACCATAATGACGGTCTGCGCTGAGTTGTTCCGTTGCTTTAATAATTGGTAGAAATAGATCAGTTTCAAAATTGGTTTTTGCATTTTGGAAAATGGAAACTACTCGTTCTAGTCCCATCCCTGTATCAATATTTTTGCGAGGAAGTGGTTCATAAGTGCCCTCAGGAGTATGGTTGAATTGAGAAAAGACAATATTCCAAACTTCCAAGTAACGGTCATTTTCACCACCAGGATAATTTTCTGGGTCGTCTTCACTAACGTTATTAAATTCTTGGCCTCGATCATAAAAAATTTCAGAATCTGGTCCAGATGGTCCCTGACCAATATCCCAAAAGTTATCTTCAGCCTCAATCAAATGATCTGGAGCAATACCCGCTTGCAACCAAATTTCCTTAGCTTCGGTATCCTTAGGGTATACCGTGACAAACAAGCGGTCCTTGTCCCAGCCAAACCACTTGGGTGAGGTTAACAATTCATATGCCCAAGGAATGGCTTCCTTCTTAAAGTAATCTCCAACTGAAAAGTTACCTAACATTTCAAATAATGTTTGGTGACGAGGAGTCTTTCCAACATTTTCAATATCGTTAGTTCTAATACTTTTTTGAGAACTGGTCATTCGTGGGTTAGCCGGCACAACACTACCATCAAAGTATTTTTTCATAGTAGCAACTCCAGAGTTAATCCACAGCAAGGTAGGATCATCCACTGGGATTAGCGATGCACTAGGCTCTACCGCGTGGCCCTTTTCTTGAAAAAAGTCTAAAAACATTTGCCGCACTTGGCTACTGCTTAATTCCTTCATCGAAACTCTCCACTTCCTTTAAATAAAAAAGCCGGTCATTGCTTCCCGGCACTTTAATTTAATCTTTTTAGTAATCTAATCTGACAAAATTTAACACTAAAATTATACTTTTTAGCAGAAAAACTGTCAATTTGCTGAAGCCTATTTATAACGAGTTGAGCTTTGCTTCTTATGCTTCCGTTGAGCTCTGGCTTCTTCACGTTTCTTAATTCGACGGTCCATTTCGTCTTTTCGTTGGATCGACATTTTAATTTGTCGTTTATAACCTGGTTTAATCTTTTTCTTTTTCTTTTTAACTAATCCAATCATAGTTGGATCTAATTTTTCGTTTTTCTTCCGGTGCGTCTTTCGCCGATTGCGATCGTAAGAATCAACGACTTCATGGTTTCTAATATCTTTAGGATCAAATTTAATCCCCATAGCTTCTAATTCTGCTAACCGCTTTTCCTTGCCTGGTTCGTATAAGGTAATGGAAATTCCCTTCATATTCTTTCGACCAGTTCTACCAACTCGATGAACAAAGAATTCAAGGTCTTCAGGAATATCATCATTAATAACGTGGGAAACGCCATCGATATCGATTCCTCGAGCTGCTAAATCAGTAGCCACTACGTATTGAAATTCAAGGTTCTTTACCCGCTTCATAATTCGTTTACGTTCCCGAGGCTTAATATCCCCATGAATCATAGCCACGTCTAAACCTTGTTGCTTTAGGAATTGACCAATTTCTTTAACCCGTTCTTTGGTATTAGCAAATACCAATGCCAAGTATGGTTCACCCATTGTCAATAATTCATAAATCATTTGATTCTTATCCCGACCCTTAGTCGAAATTAACCAGTTTGAAACGTTAGGGTTAATAACGGTTGCTACCGGAATTTCTTCAATTAATGGGTTAGTTAAGTATTTTCGTAAAAATACTCGTAATTGTTGTGGAATAGTTGCTGAGAATACTAATGTTTGGACTTTTTTACCAAATCGCGTAGCAATTTTGTCAATCAAGTCCATAAAGCCCATGTCCATCGTCATATCAGCTTCATCAATTACTAATTGCTGAGCTTCGTGAATATCTAAGGCTTCACTTTCAATTAAATCCCAAATTCTTCCCGGAGTTCCAATAACTAACTGCGGTTGTTCTCTGTGTAGTTTTTCAATTTGTCGTTTCTTGTCGGTTCCACCAACAAAAGTTCCAATCAAAATATCTTCATCTACAAATCCACGTAGTTGTTTAGCCGCTTCAGCAATTTGATATGCTAATTCACGACTAGGAGTAGTAATCACTGCCTGCACAGCCTTTTTTTGACTATCTAGTTGGTTAAAAATTGGCAGTAAAAAGGTGTGTGTTTTTCCACTACCGGTGGCAGATTGGCCTACCACGTCTCTACCGGCTAAAACTTCAGGAATCAATCTTTCCTGAACCGGAGTTGGGGTTTGAAAATTAATGTCAGCTACCGCTTCAAGCAATGCTGGCTTTAAATTAAAATCGTTAAAACTTGTCATAAATTCTCCTGTTATCTGGTTGCGTGGTATTCATCTACCACTTTATCTAGGTTGGCGAGAAATTCAGGAATTCCTTGCGCATCCGCTAACACAGCTCCACTGGCTAAGGGATGACCGCCACCACCATATTGTTTGGCTAGTTCATTAATTGCTGGACCTTTAGAGCGAAGTCGAATCCGATAATCTCCTTCTTTTTGTTCTACTAATATAGCCCAGGAAGTAACTTCTTTTAAATTACCAGGAAGTGGCACAATTGAAGAAGTGCTTTCATCCCCTAGGTTAAATGGTTCTAATGCCGCATTAGTTAAAATTAAATGCGCAGCACCATTATCATTAATTACCAAGTTATCGTAAGTGTACGCTGCTAAATGTGCTAATGGTAAGTTAATCTCATCTTCATGTTGATTAATTGCACTAGCATCAAAATCATATTCCGTTAACTTAGCAGTAATCGCAAAAGTTTTAGGGGTGGTAGCCGGATACTTAAAACGACCCGTATCACCAACAATTCCAGCATATAACAATCTGGCAGCGTTAGAAGTCATTAATAATTGTTCTTTAAGTTGGAAACAAAAATCACCAATCAATTCTGACGTACTTGATGCCAATTCATCCACCCACATTAGATCGCCAAATTGATCGTCATTAGGATGGTGATCAATTTTAATTAACATTTTGCCGTTCAAATAACGATCATCATCAACCCGCGGCTGATTAGCGGTATCCACAACAATTACTAATGCATCTTGATACACATCGTCATCAATTTCGTCAGTAACCCCTAACCAGTCAAAGCTAGCATATTGTTTACCAACCGTATAGATTTTTTTAGCCGGAAAACTAGTTTTTAAAATTTCGGCTAATCCCATTTGAGACCCTACCGCATCTGGATCTGGTCGTTTATGGCGGTGAATAATAATGGTATCAAAACGTTGAATTGCATTTAATATTTGTTCTTGGATTGTCATTTTTTCGCTCCGTCCCAGTTTTCTTAAACACTTAAGTATAACGAATAACCAGTCAAAATTCAAAAGCTAATCGCTTAAAACAAGTTTAACGCTAAATTTTCATAATTTAAATCATCTAACCCGGTTAAAGTAATTCCTAGCAATCTAACTCCAGCTTCCACTGGCGGCAAATTAGTTAGTAGTTCACTTGTAATTTCTAAATAATTATCAACGTTGTTCTCAATATAATCTAAAAAAGTTGCTCGTTTAGTAACTGTTTGAAAATCTTGATAGCGCACCTTTAGCACCAATGTTTTACCATGTTTATGTTGTTTAGCTACGTCCTTGATTACCTTAGCAGCAATCAGCCGTAACTGAGTATTGACTACTACTTCAGAATCTAACACCGGTCCAAAAGTTCGTTCCCGACCAATCGATTTACGAACTCGACTAGCTTCCACCGGCCGCTCATCAATTCCGCGAGCTCGTCGGTAAAGGGAATATCCAAATTTACCAAAATGTTTCATTAAATCTAGTTCTGACAGTTTTAATAAATCTGAGCCGTCGTTAATCCCCAACTCTTTCATTTTGGGAACCGTTTTTTTACCGACTCCCCGAAATTTTTCAATTGGTAGCTGTGCTAAAAAAGCTGGCGCATCCTCAACAGAAACAATAGTAAATCCTGCTGGTTTAGTATAGTCAGAGGCTTCTTTGGCCAAAAATTTATTATAAGAAATACCAATTGAACAAGTCAGTCGAGTTACTTGTTTAATTTTTTGTTGAATTTCTCGGCCAATTTGAACGGGATCGGTCATTCCCAATTTATTGTTGGTAACATCAAGATAGGCTTCGTCTAAGGCGTACGATTCAATCGTATCGGTATAATGGTGAAATATGTTATGAATTTGTTGAGAAACTGCTCGATATAATTGAAAACCAGAAAAACGAAAAATAGCTTTCGGACATAGTTTCAGAGCTTCGCTAGAGCTCATCGCTGAATGAACTCCATACCTTCTAGCAATATAATTAGCGGTAGAGACAACCCCGCGGCCACCAGTTTTACGAGGATCTTTCGCCACTACTAATGGTTTTCCTTTCAAGCTGGGATCTTCTCTTTCTTCAATCGAGGCATAAAAAGCGTCCATATCAACGTGAATAATCCAGCGGTTGTTCATTCAGTCCACCTCCGAACGTATGTTTTTTTCAAGTGGGTAAAAAAAGAGCTGTTATCAGCTCTTTATTTTGCTTCAGAATCTGAATCTTTAGTATCAGTTTCTGAAGTTTCAGTTGATGGTTCTTTTGGTTCTGCTGGTTGTTCAGTAGTACTAGTTTCTTTAGTACTTGAAGCAACTGCTCGTTCTTTAACTTGAGCAATCGCATTTAGATCGAAAGTCAAGAAAATGCCGTCACAATCCAAGGTAACTGTTTTTTCAGCTTCGTTAATTTCGTCGATCACACCATGTAATCTACCGATAGTAACGACGTTATCTCCAACTGCTAACTTAGATAATTGTTCACGACGCTTTTTTTCTTGTTTTTGTTGTGGTCTAATCATTAAGAAGTACATCAAAACGAAAAGAACCACGATCATCAAAATAGAATAAGTAGAACCCACTATATCTCACCCGCACTTTCTTTATAAAATAACTTTAACAAACTCTTGTACAATCGTCCAGTATTTAAAAGTTCTTTGCATTAGGCAAATTATAGCCATATTGCTCAAAAACTTCTTCTCTTAATTCTAGTAAGTTGTCATCCATAATAGCTTGGCGAACTCGTTTCATTAAGTTAAGCAAGTAATACAAGTTATGATAACTAGCTAGTCGCATTCCAAAAGCTTCGTCAGTCTTCATTAAATGGCGAATGTAAGCCCGAGTATAGTTACGACAAGTGTAACAGTTGCACTGATCATCCAATGGCGTGAAGTCGCGTGCATACTTAGCATTTTTCACTACCAAACGGCCATGAGAAGTCATTACCGTTCCGTTACGAGCAATTCTAGTTGGTAGTACACAATCAAACATGTCTACCCCGCGAATAACTCCATCAATCAGTGAATCGGTAGTCCCCACGCCCATCAAGTAACGAGGTTTATTGGTTGGCAACAACGGGGTCGTAAATTCGAGCACTCGGTTCATTTCTTCCTTGGATTCTCCAACTGAGAGTCCCCCAATTGAATATCCTGGAAAATCTAAACTAACTAAATCAGCGGCTGATTGCTTTCGCAAATCTTCAAAGCCGGCCCCTTGAACAATGCCAAATAAGGCTTGCCAATCAGGATTTTGATGTGCTTTTAATCCTCGTTCTGCCCACCGTGAAGTTCGTTCTACAGAATGTTTTACGTAGTCGTAACTTTCAAAATATGGTGGACACTCATCAAAGCTCATCATGATATCCGGTCCTAGCGCATTTTCAATTTGAATGGCTTTTTCAGGTGATAAAAACATCTTAGAACCATTAATTTCGTTTTTGAAGGTTACCCCTTCTTCAGTGATGTTTCGGTTGCTAGCTAAAGAAAAAACTTGAAAACCACCTGAATCAGTCAAAATACCTTTATCCCAATTCATAAACTTGTGTAGTCCGCCAGCTTGTTCAACAATATCTTCGCCTGGCCGTAACCACAGGTGATAAGTGTTGGCTAAAATAATTCCCGCACCCATTTCATCCAGTTCTTCGGGGGCCAAAGTTTTAACAGTAGCCTGCGTCCCCACTGGCATAAACATTGGGGTTGGAAAAGTTCCGTGAGGGGTAATAATTTCTCCTAAACGAGCGCCAGTGTGTTTTTCGGTTTTAATTAAGCGATACTTAATCGCTGGTTCCATATATGAATCCTCCGTTACTATTGAAACTAATAGATATACATCGCATCGCCAAAACTAAAGAAACGATATTTTTCTTCAATGGCGTGTTGGTAAGCGTTCAAGATATTATCCCGACCAGTAAAGGAAGCTACTAACATTACTAATGTGGACTTAGGCAAGTGGAAGTTGGTAATAAAGGCATTAACGACTTTCCAATCATAGCCTGGTTTAATGAAAATATCGGTCCACCCAGAATCAGCCTTAATTGCTCCATCGAATTTAGAGCCAATAGTTTCAAGGGTTCTAATAGAAGTAGTCCCAGTAGCCACGATCCGCCCACCGTTTTGTCGTACTTCATTTAAAGTATCTGCAGCATCTTCAGATAATCGATAGAACTCGCTATGCATCTTGTGATCTTCGATGTTATCTTCGTCGACTGGTCGAAAAGTCCCTAAACCGACATGAAGGGTCAAATAAACTAGTTTGATCCCTTTTGCTTGCACTTTGGATAATAATTCTGGAGTCCAATGAAGTCCAGCTGTAGGCGCAGCAGCAGATCCCATTTCTTTAGCATAAACGGTTTGGTAACGATCCGGATCATCTAGTTTTTCCTTAATATAAGGTGGAAGTGGGGTTTCGCCTAGTCGTTCTAGAATCTCAATAAAAATACCATTGTATTCAAATTTAATTTCACGACCACCATGGTCTAATTCCTTAGTTACTACTGCCTTTAACTGCCCATCACCAAAACTAACAACAGTCCCTACCTTAAGCTTCTTAGCTGGTTTCATTAAGGTTTCCCAACTATCACCTTCAATATTGTGCAGTAATAGTACTTCTACGTGTGCTCCAGTGTCTTCTTTAACCCCGTAGATTCGAGCGGGCATCACTTTAGAGTCGTTCATTACCAGGGCATCGCCAGGATTTAAATAATCGATAATATCATAAAAATGCTTATCAGTAAGTTCACCAGTTTCGTGGTTCATCACCAATAATCTAGAAGTGTCTCGTTTTTCAATTGGAGTTTGAGCAATTAATTCTTTAGGCAAATCGTAATCAAAATCTGCCAATGTGTATTTTTCTGTCACGGTTGATCATCCCTTCGTTTATTTTTGTTTGGGGGTGTAACCCAAGTGTAAGTAAGCTTTATCCGTAACCATTCGACCGCGTGCAGTACGCTTTAGCATGCCAATTTGTAGTAAATATGGTTCATACATTTCCGCAATCGTATCCGTCTCTTCACCAATATTAGCCGCCAACGTATTTAACCCAACCGGCCCACCGTTATAAAAATCAATCATGGTTTTTAACAGTTTGATATCGGTATCATCGAGGCCTAGATCGTCTACTTTTAACAAATGTAATGCATATTGCACAATTTCTAAATCGATTTCTGATTTAGAAGCAACCTGTGCAAAATCTCTAATTCGTTTTAATAGGCGGTTAGCTACTCGCGGAGTCCCGCGCGATCGCAAGCCCACTTCATGAGCTCCTTCATCACTAATTTCCGCCTGGAAAATACCAGCTGTGCGACGTACAATTTGTTCTAATTCGCTTACCGTGTAGTAGTTCATATGTTCCACGATACCAAATCGATCCCGTAACGGTGCCGACAGCATCCCTGCTTGGGTAGTCGCTCCAATTAATGTAAACGGCGGCAACGGAAAATGAACCGGATGAGCCGTTGGTCCTTGACCGATCACAATATCGACAAAGAAATCTTCCATAGCGGAATACAACATTTCTTCTACGATTTTAGGTAAGCGGTGAATTTCATCAATAAATAAAACATCACCCGGTTTTAATTCATTTAATAAAGATAATAAGTCTCCTGGCTTATCAATGGCAGGCCCACTAGTGGTTCTGATGTTAACTTGGAGTTCATTAGCAATCACCATCGCTAAGGTAGTTTTTCCTAGTCCCGGTGGACCATACAACAACACATGATCCAGGGCTTCTTCTCGTTGTTTAGCCGCTTGAATATAAACCTGAAGTTCGTTTTTAATATCTGACTGTCCAATATATTGATCTAATAACTGGGGTCTGATTGAACGTTCAATATTTTCTTCATTGTCGTCTAAATTATTGGCCGCAATAATCCGGTCATCATTTTCCGTCAATTCATTCACCTTTTTCTACTTCATTAACAGTTTAAGTCCCTGACTCAAGTATTCATCAGTTGTCATTTTAGGTAATTCAGCTAAACTTGGTTGAATTTTTTGCACTTGCTTATCTGTATAACCTAACGCTTTCAATGCTTCTAACGCATCGTTTAGGTCTTGATTATCTGGTTTAACCAACGCGGATTGTTCAGGTGCCAAGAGATCCATTTCAGCACTAAAAATTCCCAACTTACCTTGCAAGTCCAAAATAATTTGTTGCGCGGTCTTCTTGCCAACTCCTGGAAATTTAGTTAAAAATTTCACGTCTTCACTAGCAATAGCGTTAATTAAACCGTTTCGATCATGGCCGGCCAAAATAGCCAAGGCACTCTTAGGACCAATGCCCGAAACTGCGATTAACTTCAAAAATAATTGTTTATCCTCAACATCATGAAAACCATAAAGTAACATCGCATTTTCACTCACCGACTGATAAACGTAAATGCGTTGAATGGTATCAGAAACATCATATTGATATGGATCTGGTGAGTACACCAAAAAACCAATGCCGTGGACGTTAATAACCACCGCGTCAGGGCGCACATTGGTGATCTGACCTTCTAAAAATTCGAACATATTCCGGTTCCCTTCTAAACATACGTTTGCTTATCCGATTGTATCATATTCGTTATCAGCTTGGCGGGATTTATCAGAATTCTTTAGAATCATGTGAATCTTGAATCCGTTTGAACATTTTTTCAATTTCGGTAGTGGTAATTTCCACTAATACTGGTCGTCCATGAGGACAATTATAAGGATTCTCACACTCTGGTAATCGTTCTAAGAGTGCCTTAGCCTGCTGATCATCTAAATGGTGATTAGCCTTAATTGCTCGCTTACAACTCATCATAATAGCGGTTTTTTCACGATAAGCAGCCACCGAAATATGATGGTCAGTTAAAATCCAATCAATCATTTCCCTAACGGTATCCTCTTCTTGCCCCGCCTTAAACCAGGTTGGATGTTCCCTTAAAATAAAACTGTTTTGTCCAAACTCTTCCAAATAAATTCCCAAGGTAGCCAACAATTCTAATCGTTCAGAAATCAGTAAAAAATCTGAAGTAGAATAATCAAGTACGATGGGCACCATTAGCCGCTGTTGGTCATCACTGACTTCTCCGATTGCTTGCCGGTAATATTCATAATTCACCCGTTCTTGGGCGGCATGCTGATCTACCAAATATAAACCACCCTGATTTTCAGTTAGTAGATAAGTTCCGTGTAATTGCCCAATGTATCTTAGCTCAGGAAATTTAGTGGTCTTTGTTTCTTCTGAAAATAACTCCAACTCTTCTGGCTTTATTTTGGGTGCAACCGGTTGTTTTGCAACCAGACTATTTGAAGCAGTCATCTTAGCTACCTGTTCATCAAATCGTTGAATGGTAGGTAGATCTAATTCAGCTTTATTAGTAATAATAATGGGTTCAATACTGGAAGCAGCCATTTTAGATTGTGGCAGTGGCGTCGCACTGTTCGTCAACCCGAAATTTCGTTCCAATGTTGGTTGAGGTCGTGAAATTGCTTGATTAACCTTAGGCTTCGGATCAACCTGAGGAATTCTAACTTGCGGGCTAACAGCTTCAACAATTGCCTGACTAATTAACGTCATAATTTCTTGTTCGTTAGAAATCCGGACTTCCTGCTTAGTAGGATGAACGTTCACATCTACTAGCGCTGGATCTACGGTTACGCTAATCACAGCAATCGGATATCTCCCCACCATCAATTTAGAACCATACCCATCAATAATTGCTCGGCTGAGTTGATAATTACGGATGTAACGTCCGTTTAAAATTAACGACATGTATTTTCGTGAAGCTCGAGTTAATTCTGGTAAGGAGGTGTATCCCTGCACCTTAATTTCCAGATTCTCTTTAGCAATTGGGACTAATTTATTTAAGTTTTTTTGCCCATAAATTGCCCCTAAAACCGCTTCTACCTGTCCTCGACCAGCCGTTCTTAGTAATTCACGACCGTCAGAGGTAAATGAAAAACTAATTTGAGGGTAACTAATAGCCAAACGATTCATCACATCAGTAATTTGCGATAATTCGGTTCCTGGAGATTTGAGGTATTTCAATCTAGCCGGGGTATTATAAAATAACTGATTAACGGTAACCGTAGTTCCTTTTCTAGGAGCAGCGACTCCTTGAGCAATTAGCTTGCCCCCCTTAAATTGAAGTTGGGTCCCAACCTCTCCAGTAGAAGTTTCAATCGTTAAATCAGAAACAGAATTAATACTGGGCAGCGCCTCACCTCTAAAACCTAAAGTTTTAACTCTAAACAAATCTCGTTGTTCGGTAATCTTACTGGTGGCATGACGCAAAAAAGCGGTCTGGACATCGTCGGCAGCGATACCATCACCGTTATCGATGACTTGAATAACCTTTAATCCTGCAGATTCAACATTTACATTAATTTCTGTACTGTTAGCATCAACGGCATTTTCAACCAGTTCTTTAACTACCGAAGCCGGCCGTTCCACCACTTCTCCGGCCGCAATTTGATCAGCTAAGAGGACTGGTAATTCGTGAATCTTAGCCACGTTTAATCACTCGTTTCTTTATTTAACTTCTGTTGCCAACGATAAACTTGATTCATAACCTGCATAGGGGTTTTCCCCATTAAATCTAAATGACGCAAAGAATGCAATACCTGTTCTGTATTTTCATCTAGAGATTGTTCAGCAAATAAGGACATTTGTTGATCTTCCTTTGCTTCTGGCGCAGGAGCAATTGTCATTGTTGGCGTTGGTGTTTGAGTTACGTTAGCGGAAATAGTTTTGGTGGGCTCACTTTCTAATTCTGTCAAAATATTATCTGCTCGATCTAATAAACTAGCTGGTAAACCAGCTAACTTAGCAACGTGAATTCCATAGGATTTATCCACTGGCCCATCTTCAATATGATGCAAAAAGACTAGTTCTCCATTTTGTTCTACCGCCCCTACATGAACATTTTTGAGTTCTGGTAACTCAGTTTCCAACGTCGTTAACTCATGATAATGAGTGGAAAATAACGTTTTAGCATGAATATTATTATGATCGTATTCGATAATGGATTGAGCCAACGCCATTCCATCATAAGTAGCCGTTCCTCGTCCAATTTCATCAAATAAAATTAAACTATTAGCGGTAGCATGTTGCAATGCATTATTAGCTTCCTTCATTTCTACCATGAAGGTACTTTCCCCCGAAATCAAATCATCTGCCGCCCCAATTCGGGTAAAAATTTTATCAAAAATTGGTAAAATTGCTGATTCAGCGGGCACAAAACATCCAATTTGATTCATGATTACGGTTAGCGCCATTTGGCGCATAAAGGTACTTTTCCCTGACATGTTGGGTCCAGTAATCAACAAAATATTAGTATTTTCCGGCATTAAAATATCGTTAGGAATATATTTTTGGTGCCCCATAACCTTTTCGACCACTGGATGCCGACCAGCAATAATTTTAACTTCGTGTTGCTCTGTTAATTCTGGCTTAACAAATCGGTACTCTTCACTGACACTAGCAAAACTTTGTAAAACATCAATTTGAGCGACAATGTCAGCTAATTTTTGAATCCGGTCAATGGATTCTTTAATGGTCTCCCTAATTTTAACGAATAATTCATATTCTAGTGACTGGCTCTTATCTTGAGCTTCTAAGATCAACGTTTCTCTTTCCTTCAACTCCGGAGTAGTAAAACGTTCAGAATTGGTTAGCGTTTGCTTTCGTTGGTAACGATCAGTCGGCACTTTACTTGAATTAGCTTTAGTTACTTCAATATAGTAACCAAATACCCGATTAAAGCCGATTTTTAAGTTATTGATACCTGTATCTTCTCGTTCTTGGGCCTCTAGGTTAGCCAACCACTGCTTGCCATTTTTGCTAGCATCTCGGTAAGAATCTAGCTGATCATTGTAGTTATCTTTAATAACTCCGCCTTCAGTCACTGAAATTGGTGGTTCATCATCAATAGCTTGCTCAATTAAATCGACTAAATCATCTACCGAAATAATATTACGGCTCAGTTCCTTTAAGCTAGATGCCGTGAAGCTGTCCAACGTATGTCTAATCTTAGGCATTTGCTCTAGTGACGTTTTTAATTGAATCAAATCCCGCCCATTAACACTACCAAAAGCAATTCTACTAGCCAACCGTTCTAAATCGTACACTTTGATCAAGTCATCAGTTAATTGATTGCGTTCATAATAGTGGTTTAATAAATCTTCCACAACCTCTTGGCGTTTTGAAATAACTTCGCGATTAACTAAAGGCCGTTCGACCCACTGTTTGAGTTTTCTACCACCCATAGCCGTTTTAGTTTGGTCTAATAACCAGAGTAATGTACCACCTTTTTTAGCGGTACGAATATTTTTAGTTAATTCCAAATTATATTGAGAGTTATGGTCAATTTCTAAGAAGTAATTAGGTTCGTAGGCTACCGCTTTTTTTAAGTGATCTAAACTGCGTTTTTGAGTAGCTCGAACGTATTCTAACAGTTGCGCTAAAACCGTTTTTTGCCCCTCATCATTAATATCTTGACTTAAATAACTGGTCGTAGCAGTAACTTCTGAACTGGAATTATGCGAAATTAGAATGCCTAATTTATTTAATAACTCAGTAACTTCTGCATTGATTTCAGTCGGTAAGACGGTTTCCTTAGTCTGTAAGTTAATAATTTCATTGGTTAATTCATCAAAACTAGCTAAAGTAGTGACTTGTAATTGACCGGTAGCCAAGTCTACATAAGCTAGATCATAGTTCACACCACCATTATCGGTAGTAATTGCGGTTAAGTAATTGTTATCCTTAGCATTTTCTGCGCCAGTATCGACCTGCGTACCAGGTGTAATTAACTGTACCACTTCGCGTTTGACCATTCCCTTAGTTAAGGTAGGATCTTCCATTTGTTCACAAATGGCTACTTTATAACCTTGATCAATTAAAATATCGACATAGTTTTTAACTGCCTTATGGGGCACCCCACACATTGGAATGGGATGTTCAGCATTACGACTTCGGTTAGTTAAAGTTAATTCCATGATTTGAGAGCCTTTAATCGCATCATCATTGAATAGTTCGTAAAAATCTCCCAACCGATAAAACAAGAAAGCATCCGGATACTGATCCTTAATTTGTTGGTACTGTTCCATCATGGGAGTAGTTTCGTTTTTCGCCAAAATACACTTATCCTTTCTTAATTTTCTATTGGATCATCACTTTTAATTATCATATTTTTAATCTTCATTGCATGTCCGTCTTTATCGCTTAAATCAATAACGCAAGCCCCCAAAACAGCATCTCCAGTAGTCACCACGTTAAAACGAACCGGACGCGCGTTTAAGAAACGCGAAAGAACACTTTCTGCTTGCATACCTAATACCCCACCAGTAGGACCGGTCATTCCAACATCACTTAAGAAAGCCGTTCCTTTAGGCAAGATTTGAGCATCATTAGTTTGAACATGGGTATGAGTGCCCACCAATGCAGAAATTTTACCATCTAAGAAAGCCGCCATGGCCATTTTTTCACTGGTAGCTTCAGCATGACAATCAACAAAAATATAATCAACTTCCTTTTGGAGCTTGTCAACCAATTGCTGCAAAATAGTAAAGGGATTATCAATCGTATCTAAAAAGACTCGACCTTGAATGTTAATAACCGCCAACTTAGTATTATTCACGTTAACAATCGTATAACCATTTCCTGGAGCATCTGGATAGTTAGCCGGTCTGATTAACTTAGGAGTATCATCTATGAATTGGTAAATTTCTTCGTTATTCCAAGCATGGTTGCCCAATGTAACCACATCGACTCCCATTCCCATCATTTTTTTAAAAATGGCCTTTGTAATACCGCGACCCTGAGAAGTGGAATTTTCACCATTAACAATCGTTACTTGTGGTTTATATTGCTGCTTAAGACTTCCAATTCGAGACTCAAGCATTTCCATTCCTCGATCGCCAACTACATCACCAATAAATAAAATTCGCATATTTAAGTTACCAATTCTTTCTGTTTAGTAGGTTTCATTGTACCATTTTAATAATAAAAAAAAGACCAGTTTTATCTGATCTTTTACTTTGCGTATTCAACTGAACGAGTTTCTCGAATAACAGTGACCTTAATATGGCCAGGATATTTCATCTCATTTTCAATCTTCTTTTTGATTTTACGAGCCAGTACAACTGACTGGGTATCAGAAATATTATCTGGTTTAGCAATCACTCTAATTTCACGACCCGCTTGAATAGCATAGCTTTTTTCAACATCATCAAAGCTGTCTGAAATCTTCTCCAAACTCTCAAGACGATGAACGTAGCTTTCCAAAGAATCACTATGTTCTCCAGGTCGAGAGATGGTAATTTTTTCAGCAACCGTTACTAATTCTGCAATTATAGATTGTGGTTCATGACCAGCATGATAAGCTTTAATGGCATCTACCACTTCAAAACTTTCATGGTTTTTCTTTACTAAATCGACTCCCAGTTCAACATAGGAACCCTCAGTTCCATTATTAACTGATTTGCCAATATCGTGTAATAATCCTGCACGTTTTGCTAATGTAACATCCTCACCAAGTTCAGCAGCAAAAGCCCCAGTTAGCTTAGCTACTTCAATTGAATGGGCCAACAGATTTTGTCCGTGACCAATTTTAAAGTTTAACATTCCAACATGATTAGTCAATTCTGGCCCCATTGAGTGGATTCCAAGATCAAATAAAGTTTGTTCCCCAATTTCTTGAATTCGTTGGGTCAATTCTTTTTGACTCTTAGCAACCATTTCTTCAATTCGAGCTGGATGAATACGACCATCTTTGATTAATTTTTCCAAAGCCATTTTGGCAACTTCTCTTCTGATTGGATCGAAGCCACTCAAGACGACTGCTTCAGGAGTATCATCAATGATTAAATCAATTCCCGTTAAAGTTTCGAATGTCCGAATATTACGGCCTTCTCTACCAATTATGCGACCCTTCATGTCTTCATTGGGCAACGTTACAACGGAAACGGTAGTCTCAGCAACTACGTCGGCAGCACTTTGTTGAATTGCTTGAACCATTAAGTCCTTCGCATTTTGATCAGCATCTTGTTGTGCTTGACGATAGCTTTCTTTAACCATCTTAGCCCGTTCATCTTCTAACTGTTCACTGGTTTCTGCTAGTAACAAATTACGAGCTTCTTCTTGAGTTAAAGCCGCCACTCGTTGAATTTCGTTTTGTCGTTCTTGAATGAGGGTGTTTGCATCATCTTGTTGCTTTGCAAGATTTTGTCGTTCACGGGACAACTTTTGCTCTTTTCGACTCAATGAACTTTCTCGCTTTTGAAAGGCCGTATCCTTTTTGTCCAACGCTTCTTCACGTTGCAAAAGTCGAGCTTCTTGCTTTTGAATTTCCGTTCTTCGCTGTTTTAATTCTTGTTCCACTTCTGAACGGTATTCATGAGCTTTTTCTTGAGCCGTCAAACTAGCTTCTTTAACCGTATTATCCGCCTGCTTTTGTGCTTCTTTAATAATTCCTTCTGCAGAATCATTAGCAGACTTAATATGGGCTTCAAAATTTTTAGTTTGAATAGCCTTACCAGCAACAAAACTAATAACAATAGCGATGATTGCGAGGATTATTGTAACCATTTCAACTATAGTAGTCACGGTTTTACCTCCACATCATCAAAAAGATTAATTTCTTAATCGGTTTTCAGATTTTTTGATTATTGACACAAGTACTATTTTAATGTTTAAGCCTTACAGTGTCAATCACATAAGCCTATTCATCTGATGATTAAGCAAATAAAAAAGAGATGAAAATTCATCTCTTTACTTATCTTCTAAATTTAGTTGATCAGCATCAACTTTTTTAGCAGTTTTACTGTCTGAAGAATTCTCACTATCGGATTCATCCTCTGGATTAGAAATCCCATACGCTTCCCGTACTTTTTTAAGTACTTCTGCATACATTTCTTTATGGCCTTCTAAATAGGCTTTAGCATTTTCACGTCCCTGACCAATTCGTTCTTCACCGTATGAATACCAAGAACCTGATTTGTTAATGATATCCTTTTCAACTGCCATATCAACTAATTCGCCGGATTGAGAAATTCCGTGACCGTACATAATATCAACTTCAGCTTTTCTAAATGGTGGCGCTACCTTATTTTTAACCACTTTAATCCGAGCTCGGTTACCAATAATATCAGTGCCGTCTTTGATTTGTTCGGAACGTCTTACTTCTAGTCTAATCGTTGAATAAAATTTAAGAGCTCTACCACCAGGAGTAGTTTCTGGATTACCAAACATAACCCCAACTTTTTCCCGAATTTGGTTAATAAAAATCGCAATAGTTTTTGTTTTGTTAATAGTTCCTGATAATTTACGTAGTGCTTGAGACATTAATCGAGCTTGCAAACCAACGTGTTGGTCACCCATTTCGCCTTCAATTTCAGCTCTTGGAACTAAAGCTGCAACGGAGTCCACAACCACGATATCAACGGCTCCACTAGAAACTAAAGCATCTGTAATCTGTAATCCTTGTTCACCAGTATCTGGTTGAGACAATAGTAAATCGTCTATGCTAACTCCTAAGTTAGTTGCATATGCTGGATCCAAAGCATTTTCAGCATCAATATACGCAGCAGTTCCACCACGACGTTGAACTTCAGCAACCGCATGAAGTGCTACAGTAGTTTTACCGGAACTTTCAGGTCCATAAATTTCAACAATTCTACCACGAGGGTAACCACCTACCCCCAAAGCTTCGTCTAATGCAAGCGAACCAGTGGGAATGGTCGAAATTTGAGTATCAGCTTTATCACCCATTCGCATAATAGAGCCCTTACCAAATTCCTTTTCGATGTTCTTTAAAGCTTTATCTAAAGCCGCTTTTCTTTCATCAGCCATTCAAATTCCTCCGTCTTTCTTTCAGAAAGTCTACTTCGTAACTATACAAACATTTGGCATAAAAAGCAAGAAAAAAGCGAACAAAAGTTCGATTTTCATTGTTCGCCGAGTCGCCCTTTATATTAAATTACGAAAAACTTCAGTGGTTAATTTATTTTCCAAAAGAATCAGCAAATACATGTTTGTTCTTGATGAAATAATCAGCTCCGGAGTATACCGTGAAGAACAAGCAAGTGTATAGTAAGATCTGATCCATTGGAATATTAATTAAGTCAAAAATTACATTGTTCATTAACAAGAAAAAGATGGCAAACATCTGTGATACCGTTTTGATTTTACCTGGTAATTGAGCTGCAAAAACTTCTCCATCACTTTCCACAATGATTAATCGAAGACCAGTGACTGCTAATTCACGACAAGCAATGATAGCTGCTACCCATGCTGGCACAGTGTGGGCTGCTACCAAGAAAAAGAATGCAGTAGTCATCAACATTTTATCTGCTAATGGATCGGCAAATTTACCAAAATTAGTAATTAAATGATTTCGTCTAGCAATCTTACCATCCATAACATCAGTCAGAGATGCTACGACAAAAATCAAAGTGCCTAACAATCTGGAAACAGAAATACTTGTTCCTAAAAACATAACATTTCCGCCCAACGACAGTGACATTACTATAATAAAAAATGGAATTAAAATAATTCTAAAAACAGTTAATTTATTTGGTAAATTCATCTAAAACCCCTCCAACAATTATTTAAAGTTCATGGTAATGGTTCGAACTTGGTCGCTTGAACCACTTGCTGGTTGAGCCAACTTAAGTCGTGTTCCATTCACATAAATTTTAATTCCTGGAGCATTCCCTGCATTAATAGATGCCTGGGTTGTGCCCGCAGGAAGCGTAACTTTTTTGGCTTGCCCTTTGGTTTGAGCGGCTTGCCATTTTACAGTACCATTAACACTTAGTGAAGTCCAAGCGCTTGCAGTAGCCTTAATTGTAACTACCTTAGCTTTATTAGAAGTTCCACTAACTGTGTACGTAAGATCGCTACCTGAAACAGTAGTTTTCTTAAATTTAACGACTTTTTTGGTGGTCGTCTTTTTAGTCTTAGTTACCTTTGGTGTGGATGACGAACTAGCTTTTTTGGCTTGGTCAGACCCGGATGAAACCGTTACTTTACTAGTTTCTATCTTGGTTTGAGAAGAATCGTGCGTATTTCTAGCCGCAGCCACCCAGATTGCAATTAAGATCAAAAGGACAACGATCGAAACTGCAACAATTGGAATGTAGTGTCGAATTCGAGAATTACGTTCGTCAACTTTTCGTTGAGCCGAACGACTTTCTGGGTTATCACCATTAACCCGGTCGACATACTCTGCCGAATGGGTATCCGGCAGTTTAGTCTCATACTCACTTAATAATTCATTTCCATTCAAATCCACTGAATCTGCATATTGTTTCACAAAAGCACGAACATAAAACTCACCTGGTAATGCATCAAAATCATCATCTTCAATAGCAATTAAATACCGTTTTTGAATTTTAGTTGCTTTTTGCAAATCATCAAGGGTATAACCCTTAGCAACTCGGGCATCTCGCAAAGTTTTTCCAATCGAACTTTTGTTTACATTTTCTTTGTCGTCGTTCATAACTCTCTCCACACTTTACAATAGTCGTTAAATTTAGTATATCATATGAAAGTTAACAATAATTATAAAGAATCGTAAAAATATTACTACGATTCAATAATTGTTTGTGAAATTTCTGCTTGTTTGAAAAATGGAATACAAATACTAATCAAATCCTGAAAACTCAAGTTAGTTATAATATTTAATTCGTCAAAAACCGAATCAGTTTCGTCACCAAAATCACCAAACTGTGACACAATTGCAGTTTCAGAATCCATCATTTCGATATAATTACCAGTCAATTCCTTTTTCTGGAGCTCAAACTGTTCTTGCATCTTAGGTAATTCAGTAGGAATACTTCGAATTACTTTTTGAAGTTGATCAATCGTCTCTACCGGATTAAGTGCATTTCCTAGTAACATTGCAAAATGAAATCCATCTTCATTTTCAAACTCATAACTAAAGGAATCATCTAACAAGTTAGCTTCATAAAGTTGATTATAAGTTGACGCTGTTTCTGATAAAAATAGATCTAGGGCAATTGAAATGGCAATTTCATACTTAATACCAGCTAATTTTTCTGGCACCGGATCATGCCCTTTTAACCCCAAAGCAAATTTGGGAAAAACTACTGGAGCGGTAATTTTTAATTGAGGAGCTAATTTGCCGGTGAGATTTTGTCTATTTTTTTGAATTTTTGAATCAACGGTTTCCCTAGCCGCAAATGATTCCAAAACAGCATCATAAACTTGTTGGACGTTGATATTGCCTACTACAAGTAAATTCATGTTGCCAGGTTGATAAAAACTTGTATATGCCAAATTTAAGTTATTCTGCGTAATTTGATTTACGGATTCTACTGATCCGGCCACATCATTTTCTAAGGTAGTTTCTTGATACATATTTTCTACCGTGTTAACGTACAACCGATTATCAGGATCATCAGCATACATTCCAATTTCTTGGCTGATAATTCCTTTTTCTTTTGTCACGTTTTCAGTACTAAAATATGGCGTAGTCACAAAACTGACTAATGTCTTAACCACCTCTATCGGATTTTCGACAGTAGATGCTAAATAACTAGTTTTAGTATATGACGTAAAGGCATTACTATCAGCTCCTAAAGCAGCAAATTTTTCAGTAACATCATAACCATCTTTATCAAATAATTGGTGTTCCAAAAAATGAGCAATTCCCGCTGGTTGCGTGACTAGTTTTCCGTCCAATTTAAAGGTACTATCCACGGATCCAAAATTAACGGTTAGTGCCATTGATGTCCTAACATAACCCGGTTGAATAATTACGTGAATTCTAAATCCATTTGGCAATTGCATGGTTCTTACATAATCTTTGTTCATTACTACCCCCGTTATTCAGCTAAACCAATATGAACAGCCTGCAATTTTAACTGCTTAAAAACATTTTGAATATCATTGATTGTTACTGATTTAAGACCTCGTTGCCATAAATCTTCACTCAAATCGGCATCAAAATAATTTAAAAAACTGCGATTAGCTACGGTTCTTAAACTGTCACTACCTGATAAATGTTGATTTAGTAAGCTAGTTTTAGCCGCAATTAACATTTGTTCAGTAAATTCACCATTTTGAAGGTGCTTAACCTGCAACTTAATCAACGCTTGAGCCTGATCTTTATCAGTAGCGGCAATTCCGGTTTGAATCGTTATTCTTCCAGCTAAACTATCATAGTTACTATGAACATCATAAGCCAAACTAGCCTTCTCACGAACGTTCATAAATAGTAATGACTGCATGGAACCGCCTAAAATATAATTACCTAAAAGAGCTGCAAAATACTTCGGATCTCCCCAGTAAACCGGTAAATAACCAGCCATTGATAACGTGGTCTGATCTCCTTGATACTTAGTGACAGATTGATTAACCTCATGTGGAATAAAATTAACCCGGAGGTTAGGAACGCCTGTAGTTAAATTATCACTTAAAGTTTGATTTAATTTGGTCTGCCCTAATAATGATTGTAATTTTACTTCTGGTAAATCACCAGCAGCAATAGCTATCACTTGATCATTTTGAAAAACTTCTTGATAGTAAGAATACAAAGAGCGACTATCTACTGCTCTAATTTGAGCTGGAGTTCCTAAAATATATTCGCCATTATCATCTTTTGTTCCGTAAAATAATTTACGAACTAATAGTGCACTTTGAAAAGCATGATCTTCATCAATAGTTTCCACGTAGTGAGCTAAATTATCCTGCCGCCGTTTAAACACATCATCATTAAATCGACCATTATTTACTAAAGGTTCGCTAATCATTTGATCCAAAAAAGCGATGATTTCTGGTAGTAGATCCGCTTGATTAGGTAAGAACTTGCTGTTAGCAAATGAAATTTTAAATTGTAATACATTTTGACTGCCCAATCTTAAGACACTTACTCCAAAGCTTGCCCCATACAAATAAGATAATTTTTGAGCCACTGCCTGTTCACTGGGTAACAATTGAGAGAAATTGCCTAACATTTCTGCTAATAAAGCCCTCTTGGCCAAATTATCAGCCTTGAGGGGTTCGATAAAGTTAATATAAAGAATATTATTTTTAAATTTGGTACTTTCCTGTGCTTTTAATTGAAAATGTAAATTATTTTGCATTAATTTTACCATCGGTTGTTGTTATTAAAGGTGAGGAAGCTGTGTTGCCAAACCATTTGTGATTAATTTTAGCTAATTCACCTGACTTAGCTAACCGATTTAACCCTTGATTAATTTTTTGTTGTAATACTGTGTTGCCCTTTTTAATTCCTACCCCATAATATTCCATTGGATAATTGGTATCAATAACTTTGTAACTACTTTTGTCTTTTTGATGATTAATATAGTAGTTGGCATACACACTATCAATTAATAATCCTTGAATTCTTCCAGCGTTAAGATCTAAAAACGCATTAGTAAACGAATCATATTGAACTGAATCTTGATCTTTTACTTGATTCTTTAGTAACTGTGGATATTTATCAAAGTCTAATGCTCCCGCTGATCCTGATTGAAGTCCCAATACTTTTTCATTCATTTGCTTTAAAGTATTAATTTTAGAATTTGTTTTAGTGACCAAAACTTGCTTATTTTGGAGGTAAGGCTCACTAAACATTAATACTTTTTTGCGTTGATTATTAATCGAAAAACCATTCCAAATTAAATCAATTGTCCCATTTCGTAATTCGGTAACGTTCATAGACCAGTCAATTGATTGAAAATCAACTTTTAAGTTATATTGTTTAAAAACCGCCTTGGCTAAGTCAACATCATAACCACTAATAGTTCCGTTACGCTGTTGAAATCCCATGGGAACAAAACTATCATCTAATCCAATCACTACCGTCCCACGTCTTTGAATATTATTCCATTCAGCTTGGCCGTTATCTACCTGATTAGCAGAACGGCTTAACTTAGCACACCCTCCTAATACTACTAACATACTAATAACAAGGAGTCCCAGCCAGTATCGAAAGATTTTTTTCATTTTTTCACCTAACTTAGTGCTTCCACTCTCATAATCTTATCTGCAACGTTTTCGGCAAAATCCATATCATGAGTAACTACAATTTGGGTCATTCCGGTTTGTTTAAGATCAGTAATGACTTGGCCCACTTCCTGTCGTAAAGCCGGGTCTAGTGCAGATGTCGGTTCATCATAACATAAAATTTTAGGATTCATCGCCAGCGCTCTAACTATGGCTACTCGTTGTTTTTGTCCACCAGATAATTGATAAGGATATAATTGGTCTTTATTTTCTAATCCCAGTCGTTTTAATAACTTTAGAGCTTGCTCAGTTACTTCTTTAGGATCCATTTTTTTAACCAGTTGGGGCGCTAGAGTAATATTTTTTAAAACCGTTAAGTTAGGAAATAATTGGTAATCTTGAAAAACAGCTCCAATAATTGATTGGCTTTTTTTCTTATCGCTAGGAATAAATTCCTGATCATTCCAGTAAAATTTACCACTATCTGGTTTATCTAAACCCGTAATACAACGAAGCAAAGTAGTTTTCCCCGCTCCTGAAGGGCCCACAATAGCCAAAATTTCATCATCAGCCACCGTCATGGACAGATCATTAATAATGATTCTACCATCAAACTGTTTCGTTAAGTTCTTAATTTCTAACATGATATTCCTCCTAACGCCAAACATTTGCCCGTTTTTCAATCATTCTTAATGCTAAGGTGCATACTGCCGTTAACAGCAAGTAAATAATCCCTACCAAAATTAATGGTACTAAAGTAACATCTCTAGCAGTTGCAATATTTCCTGCTCTTAAAAGGTCTCCTAATCCAATTACGTAAACCAGTGAAGAATCCTTGATTAAGTTAATAACCTCATTTCCTACTGATGGCAATACAATTTTAAAAACTTGAGGAATTACAATATAGCGGATAGTTTGCCAATAACTCAGCTCTAGCATCTTAGCAGCCTCAAACTGTCCTCTGGGTACCGATTGAAATCCACCTCGGAAAATTTCACCAAAATAAGCAGCGTAATTTAATACGAAGGCGATTAGCGCTGCATCATATCGAGGAAATACAATGCCGATTAATGGTAAGCCGTAAAAAATAAAAATTAATTGTAATAGTAACGGTGTTCCCCGCATTAACCAAACATAAAAATCTAAAAGCCATTTTAAGGGTTTAATTTTACTAATTAACCCTAACCCGATTATTGCCCCCAAAGGAATAGCAATAATGATGGTAGTAAAAAAGATTGATAATGTCATTTTGGTGCCGGCTAATAATGCCGGTAATATTGAAAGAATATAGTCCATTGTTTCATCTCCTAAATAAAAAAATCCTCTTAAACTAATAGTTTAAGAGGACGAGTTATCGCGGTGCCACCTCAGTTTATGATCAATTCACACTGATCATCTCTGTGAGTTTAGTAATAAAAATAAAAATCCTCTTGATCAGATAACTGACCAAGAGGACGATTTTAATCGTGGTTCCACCCCAACTGCGTTAATTATTCACATAATTAACCTCAACGAGTTTATTACTAAACTTCAACAATAACGTGTTCAACGATTTTTCCTACTGCATTTTCAGAAAAATTACTCCCGGATGTGCAGTGTAGCAATCACTAATCTCATTTTCAGCTTTCTGAGACTCTCTGTTAGCAATGTACTAAACCATTCCGATCTAAGTAGATTAGTTATTTAATTAAGATAATCATAATGATCAACGCCTAATTCGTCAAGTCTTTTTTAGCTACGTTTAAACCAACCGGTTACTCGTTGCCAGAAACTTGGGTGTTGTTCCACATCCAAGCTCATTAGAGGAACTGATTCGCCTTCCAGTCTTCTAGCTATATCTCGATAACCTTGACCTGCCAAATTATTAGGATCTAATACGACTGGTTCACCCTGATTAGAGGTTGTAATAACTTCATCATCATCAACGATAATCCCTAACAATTCGACACCTAAATGATGGGTAATTTCATCAACGTCCATTACAGAACCATCAGCCATCATATGTTTGCGAATTCTGTTAATAATCAAATGAGGTTGTTCCTGTAAAGGATGTTGTTCTAATAAGCCGACTACCCGATCAGCATCTCTAACGGCAGAGATTTCTGGGGTAGTAACAATAATAGCACTATCAGCTCCAGCAATAGCATTCATAAAACCTTGTTCAATCCCAGCCGGACAATCAATTAAAACATAATCAAAGTCTGGCTTCAAGTCGTTTACGATATCCATTACTTGATCTTCATTTAATGCATCTTTGTCAGTATTTTGAGCTGCAGGCAATAAATAAAGTAGGTCATCAAACCGTTTATCCTTTACCAACGCTTGGCCTAACTTAGCCCTACCGTCTGCAACATCGACAATATCGTACATGATTCGGTTATCTAATCCTAAAACAACGTCTAGGTTTCTAAGCCCCAAATCTAAATCAATAAGACAAACTCGTTTGCCCATCATTGCTAAAGCCGTTCCAATATTAGCAGTAGAGGTAGTTTTACCAACTCCTCCCTTTCCGGACGTAATCACATATGCCTTACCCATTGATGGTTCCTCCAATCTGATTAAAGAACTTAGGACTAATTTGTTTTAAATCCTCAAGCTCACCAAAAGCTAATGTATGTAGGTCATTTACGTAAATGACCGTGTTAGTTTTGATTTTACTACGTGTTGAATCATCTAAAATTTCGAACTGTTCTCCAATTCGAACCTGTTGCGCTGTTTTAATATCCCCGATAACAAATTTTGATTCGATATTAGGAAAGCCGGCTTGAATAATTCCCTCAACTGTTCCCATCACAAAGATATTACCACTGACAAAAAGTTTTCCCCCTTGGTGAATCTGGCCCAAAAATAAAACATCCCCTTCAACATTTACTTCTTGGCCGTTTCGAATTACTCGATCTAATATGTGGACGTTTTCTAGATCTTTCATTCGTTGCGCTTTTTCCTTCGTAATTACATTAGCTATCACTTTATGAATAGAAAAAAGCTGGTAGTTAGCAAATAGGTTTTCTAATCTTTGGCGCTGAGCAGAAGTTAGTAACCGATTACCAGTAATTATATCAAATGTAATATGTTTGTCAGACGTTGCCATCTGAGTTTTAAGGCCGTCTAAAATTTTTTCTAAATTCTCAAACGCTATATCCATAGCAGCCTGATCATTCAAAATAATTTCGTAACCATCTTGCGTCCCCTTAAGTGTTGCTGCTTCCATCCTTTAAGCTCCTTCTTAACGGTTAAACGCACGATAAAGGCGTTCAATCGGAAAGTACAAAATTGCGAACAGCACTAAATTTAATGCTAGTGTTGGCGCTAAAATATTAACTAAAAAATCAGCCATTGAAATATCTACTATGCCCACTATTACGTTAGCTAGGCAGCTAATCCCTTCAACTAAGGTAATCATAATGAAATAAACCAAAAAGCTACTGAAGAAATTAGGAGGTAAGCTTTCAAATATTAACCGACCTAAATAGATAACTAGTGGAAAAATAAATACAAATACACCCAAAAGCCCGGTGTAATACATATCAAAAACAAACCCAATCACTGCGGCCCATAATCCAATATGTAGAGAACTTCTCTCAATAAAGATCATGCTTAACATTAACCATAAAACGGTTAAATAAGGTACCATCGCGTTAGGATAAGCATACAGCCCACTGGAAAAAACTAAACTTACCGATCCATCTAGGAAAAACATTAAAACTAAACCTACAAAAAAGATTAACTCTACCGGAATTCTTCTTTTCATGGGTTAATTCACCCCCGAATTCCTTACGGCTACCGAAACAACTTCGATATCATTTAAGTTAGCTGCTGGAGTTATATATACTTTTTTAGCTAAGCCATAGTCATCTTCCGTTACTTTGGCCACCGTTCCGACATAAATGCCTTTGGGCATAACACCGCCTAATCCACTAGTCGCCACTTTGTCGCCTTTTTTGAGTTTTGCCTTAGAAGTAACATTGCCCATTGTAATTTGATTGCTAGTTCCATCATAGGACGTAATAATTCCGTTAACCACTTTTCCAGCACTATTAATAATTTGAACAGCAAAACGATTAGAATTTTGAGAAGTATTAGAAACCAAGACTACCTTACTATTGGTTTTATTAACTTCAGAAATCGTTCCAATTAAACCTTTACCTGCAATAACAGGCATATTCTTTTTGATGCCAGCTGCTTGCCCTTTATTAATAATAATTTGGCTATTCCAAGATGACGGTGTTCTTGTAATTACCGCCGCATTAATCTTGCTATAATTAGTTAACGTGTTACCAACCTTAGCTTGCCGCTTTAGTTGCTTGTTTTCTTTAGTTAAGATTTGATCCTTAACTTTAGTCTGTGTGAGTTGATTAACTTGTGATTTAAGTTGCTGATTTTCTTCATAGGTATTTAGCAAATTTTTAATTGAAACAAATCCATGATGAATACCATTCATTGGCGTTGCCACAATATTATCAGCAAACCCCACAATGTCATTGCCAAATTGTTGGACAACCGGCGGCGTACTGCGCTTATTTCTAACGGCAACTGACACAGTCATCAACCCGAAACTAATGATTAAACAAATAATAACAATCACTAGTTTTCGATTTGAGAAAAATTTTTGCATTGTTGCCTCCATCGTTTGTGTTTCTTAATTTAGAAATTGAATTATTGTTTCTTCTTCATAACTTCGATACTTTTCAGGGATTCTCCGGTACCGATAGCAACACAATCTAAAGGATCATTGGCAATTGAAACAGGTACTTGTGTGGCATCAGCAATAACTTCAGCAAAGTTACGCAATAATGCCCCACCACCAGTCAACACAATTCCGTGATCAATAACGTCAGCAGCAATTTCAGGTGAAGTTTCTTCTAAAGTTTCCTTAACGGTTTCAATAATTTCATTCAAGCCTTCACTTATTGCCTTATTGACGTCTTCACCATTCACTTCAACAGTGGTTGGTAATCCTGAAACTAAATCACGACCTCGAACTGGTACCGCTGCAATTTCTTTAGCGGCTTCTTTGGATGCTGAACCAATATCCCACTTCAATTGTTCTGCTGTTCGTTCACCAATTAACAAATTGTAATTTTGACGAACATATTGTGCGATAGAATCATTAAGCTTATCCCCGGCCATTCGCACAGAACGACTAGAAACAATCCCACCTAAAGAAATGGTAGCAACATCAGTAGTTCCACCACCTATATCAACTACCATGCTACCAGTAGGATCCATAACTGGTAGTCCCGCACCAATAGCGGCAGCAAAAGGTTCTTCGATTACATAAGCATCTCTTGCACCAGCTACGCGTGTAGCATCAATCACTGCTCGTTTTTCTACTGCAGTAATTCCAGTAGGAACACAAACCATAACAAATGGCTTGCCAGATCCTTTACCAATCGCTTTTTCAATAAAGTATTTCATCATTGAAACGGTGGTATCGTAATCAGCAATTACTCCGTCCTTCATAGGCCGAACAGCCTGAATACTACCAGGAGTTCTTCCAATCATGTCGCGAGCTTCAGCACCTACAGCGATAATTTCACCGGTTTTGGTACTCTTGGCAACTACGGATGGCTCTCTTAATACGATTCCCTTTCCATCAACGTATACAATCGTATTGGCAGTCCCTAGGTCTATTCCAATATTTTTATTTCCAAGTCCAAACAAGTTATTCATCCCTTCATCATCACATTTTTTAAATGTCGGTTTAATATCTCTATATTAGTTTAACGAAACAAGTATATCATACCGACATGATAAATAAATAGTTGGTAAACAAACTGATTGCGATTTAATGGATTATTTAACTAACCACTTTCGCACATCAGAGATAAAGTATAACGAACCGGTTACTAAAATGACTTTATCTGGTTGATTTTTCATTAATTCAGCTAATCCCGTTTGCCAATTTTCCATCACATGAACCCGTTTGGAATTTAATGATTGGGCCAACTTAGTGATAGATGAAACTTGTCGATTTTTGGGTGCATTAAACGTCGTTAAATATAGTTCTACGTTTTCAACCGTTAATAGCTTAGACATCATTTTTTTCACCTGCTTATCAGCTAAAACCGCAGCTAAAATCGAAATTGGTTCCTTGGCAAACTGAGTTTTAAGAGTGGAGACTAACGCTTCGATCGCTGGTATATTGTGAGCCCCATCGATTATTACTTTTGGTCGTTGTTGAATAACTTCAAACCTTCCAGGCCAGGTAGCCATCTGAATTCCTCTTTTGACCTCTGCCGTCGTAAAAAGCTTCTGTTGTTGTCGTTGATAAAGCTCAAAAGCCTGAATTGCTGTTACTGCATTGTCTACTTGGTAGGTCCCAATCAATTGTGTTTTGATTTGGTTGATGCTTATTTGCTCATTTATAAAATCAAATTGTTCACCACTTTGGGTCTCTACCACATTTTGGTAATTAAATTCTCGGCCTAATTGACTTACCGGAGCGCCATTTTGTTCTGCTACCTTCAAAATAGCAGCCGTTGCTTCCGTTCCAATATTTCCAACCACTACTGGAACCCCTGGTTTAATAATTCCGGCCTTTTGAATAGCAATTTCAGTCAATGTATTACCTAAAATTTGCATATGATCATAACCTATTGTCGTAATAATGGATAATGCCGGTGTGAGAACGTTAGTTGAATCATATAACCCACCAATTCCAACTTCCACAATCACTACATCTACAGGATGGCTAGCAAAATAAATAAACATCATCGCAGTAACAATTTCAAATTCAGTGGGGCCACCTTCAGGAAGTTCTTGATCCAATTGATCCACAATGGGTTTTACTTTTCTGGCCAATTCCGTCACTTCAGCATCCGTAATCGGAATTCCATTAACACTAATTCGTTCGTTGAATTTAATCAAAAACGGCGAAGTAAAGGTTCCTACGGTTAAATTTTGTTGTTCAAATAAAGATCTCAGAAAGGCTACCGTCGAACCTTTGCCATTAGTTCCCGCTACATGAATCGGTCTAATTTTAGTTTGAGGATCTCCCAGCAAGTCCATAAATCGTTGCATACGTTTTAAGGTTGGGATTTTTTTAAATTTCCCCCGACCATGAATAAACGCTAGAGCATCTTCATAAGTGTTTATCATTTCAATGTTGCTCCTCTCAAAAAAGGCCCGCACGGCGCTTTTACCGTACGAGCCTTTCATCGTTACATTTGAGCTTTAATTTGGGCTAAACGATCATTAGCAGCTTGTAATTTAGCTTGGTAGTCAGCTAAACTTTCTTTTTGCTTAGCAACAACGGCTTCAGGAGCATTAGCAACAAATTTTTCGTTACCCAACTTCTTTTCAGCACGTTGAACTTCACTTTCAAACTTAGCTACTTCTTTTTCTAATCTTGCCACTTCATCATTTAAGTCAACTAATTCAGCTAATGGAATATAAACCGTAGCATCGGTAATCACGCTTGAAAATGCCAAAGTTGGAATGTCCAGTTCTTCACTAGTTCCTACTTCTAATTTTTCTGCATGACAGAAACGGTTAATATAAGTCCAGTTATCGTTAAAGATTTGAGCCACTTCTTCACTATCAGTTTGGACCAACAAATCAATCGCAGATGACATTGGGGCATTAGCCTCTGATCGAATATTACGAACTGATTTGATTAATTCAATCAATAGTTGCATTTGTTTTTCAGCAGCTACGTCTTTAAATTCATCATGAACCACTGGATAATCAGCAGTTACTAATGATTCTCCCACGTGTGGCATACTGAGCCAAACTTTTTCGGTGACAAAAGGCATGATTGGGTGTAATAAGCGTAAAGTTTGATCTAATACGTATGCCAAAATATTTTGGGTGTTTTTCTTTTGTTGTTCATCGTCACCTTGTAAGGTTGCCTTACTCATTTCGATATACCAATCACAGAAATCATTCCAAATAAAGTCATATAATGCCCGACCAGCTTCACCAAAGTTATACTTGTCAAATTCACGAGTAACGTGGTCTACAGTTTCATTCAAGCGACTCAAGATCCAGCGATCAGATAATTGCCATTGATCCTTAGCTGGTAATTCTGGTTTATCAACGCCGTCCAAGTTCATGATTACGTAACGACTGGCATTCCAGATTTTATTAATAAAGTTCCAGGCAGCATCCATTTTATCGTAGCTGAAACGTAAATCTTGACCTGGAGTTGTTCCGTTAGATAAGAACCACCGCAAAGCATCAGCCCCATACTTTTCGATTACGTCCATTGGATCAATTCCGTTCCCCAATGATTTGGACATCTTGCGTCCCTGTTCATCACGAATTAAACCATGGAGTAAGACATCTTTAAATGGTCGTTTTCCAGTAAAGTTAAGGCTTTGGAAGATCATTCGAGAAACCCAGAAGAAGATAATATCGTAACCAGTAACTAAAGTATTAGTTGGGAAATAACGCTTAAAGTCAGGATCATCAACATCTGGCCAACCCATAGTTGAAAATGGCCAAAGAGCAGATGAGAACCAAGTATCCAATACGTCAGGATCTTGTTGCCAGTTTTCAATGTTTTCTGGAGCTGTTTCACCAACGTAAGTTTCACCAGTTTGTTTATTATACCAAGCAGGAATTTGATGGCCCCACCATAGTTGACGAGAAATAACCCAATCATGAATGTTTTCCATCCAATGGTTAAATGTCCCTTCAAATCGTTCTGGGACAAAGTTAACTTTGTCTTCAGTGTTTTGATTATCCAATGCCATTTTAGCTAATGGTCCCATCTTAACGAACCATTGAGTAGAAAGTCGAGCTTCTACTTGGACTCCGGTTCGTTCTGAATGGCCTACCGAATGCACAATTGGATCAATGTTAATCATTAAGTCTTGATCTTGTAGATCTTTAACAATTGCTTTTCTAGCTTCAAAACGATCCATACCTTCATACTTACCAGCGTTTTCGTTCATGGTGGCATCTTCGTTCATGGTATTAATTCGTTCTAAGTCATGGCGGTTACCAACTTGAAAATCGTTAGGGTCGTGAGCAGGAGTAATTTTAACCATCCCAGTTCCAAACTCTGGATCAACATATTGATCAGCAATGATTGGCACTTCACGATTTACTAATGGAACCACAACCTTCTTACCCACTAATTCTTTGTAGCGTTCATCACTAGGGTGGACAGCAACAGCAACGTCACCCATCATAGTTTCTGGACGAGTGGTAGCAATTTCAATATAGTCCTTGCCATTGAACGTTACGCCGTCAGCAAATGGATACTTAACGTGGTAGAAAGCACCTTCATCGTCTTGGTGAATTACTTCAATATCTGATAATGCAGTCCGGGCTTGCGGATCCCAGTTGATGATGTATTCACCACGGTAAATTAAACCTTTATTATAAAGATCAACAAACACTTTAGTAACGGCCTTTGAAAGACCTTCATCTAAGGTAAACCGTTCGTGACCATAATCTAGGGATAAGCCCATCTTAGCCCATTGAGCATGAATGGTAGCAGCGTATTCGTCCTTCCATTCCCACACTTTATCAACGAATTTTTCGCGACCTAAGTCATAACGACTAATTCCCTGTTCCTTTAATCGGGCTTCAACTTTAGCTTGGGTAGCAATACCGGCATGATCCATCCCTGGTAACCAGAGAGTATCAAATCCTTGCATCCGTTTTTGCCGGATAATCATGTCTTGTAATGTTGTATCCCAAGCATGACCTAGATGTAGCTTCCCAGTTACATTAGGGGGTGGCAAAACGATAGAATAAGGTTTTGCTTTTTGATCTCCACTGGGTTTAAATAAATCTTCGTCTAACCAACGTTGGTATTGCCCAGCTTCAACTTCTGTTGGGTTGTACTTAGTTGACATATCAACTTCTTTAGTCATATGGTCACTTTCCTTTCCAAAATAAAAACACTCCGTCCAAACATATAGGACGAAGTGCTCGCGGTACCACCTAAATTGAGTTAAAAAACTCCACTTAATTAATCATTGTTAACGGCCGATTAAACCGTGCTAAATTGCAAAAGCTCACAAGCTACCTTCAACCAGTTCTTCGGAAAATTCACAGCAGCCATTTTCTTTCTGGGCAGAGACCTGGTTTACTCCTCTTGTTCAACGCTTCAAGACAAATTTAATTCTAACCAAAAATTTCTTAATCGTCAACACGCCGTTGAGCGATTTGATTTAATGCAGCTAAGGCTTCCTTGTAATCAGGTTCATCATGTAATTCAGGAACAATTTGTCGGTATACAATCTTGCCAGTTTGATCAACTAAGAAAATTGTCCGAGCTAGAGTACCGTTATTAGGTAAATAAACCTTCATTGCGTAACCTAAAGATAACTCTTCATCAGAGAGTAACTTTAAATTAGCTACTCCTTCAGCAGCACACCAATCCCGTTGTTGTTCAATTGTATTGTTTGATACGGTGATAAACCGTGCATCTGGATACATATCAGCTTCTTTGTTAAAACGCTTGGTTTCTAAACTACAAACCGGGGTATTAATGTCAGGAACAGTTGATAACATAGTAATCCTACCAATAATGTCCGCAGTTTTCACCCAGTTGCCTTCAGCATTTTGTACTTTAAACTTTGGTAATTGGTCTCCTACTTCTGGGGGATTACCAAATAATGATTCACTTTGACCACCGATAGTAATTTGCATGCCAGTTCACTCCTTATTGCCTTTAATTAACAATAAGATAGCCCAAATATGCTCAAGAAGCAAGTAATAACCCTATAGCAATTCAGCAAATGCTTCTACATCAGCATTCATAAATTCATCGGTAGCGGCAATATCAGTAACCTTAATTCCATCAATGGCCCGTTGCATTAAGCCTTCAACGTCAATATTTTGTTCAAATTTACGAGATTTTTCTAAGTTCGGTCTAGTTTTAGGCGAAGGTGGAGTAAAAATAGTACAACAATCTTCGTAAGGCAAAATAGAGAGTTCATAGGTATCAATGTTTTCTGCAATCTTAATGATTTCCGTTTTATCCATGGAGATCAATGGTCGCAGCACTGGTAACGTAGTAACATCGTTAATAGCAGCCATACTTTCTAGTGTTTGAGAAGCTACTTGACCTAATGATTCACCATTGAAAATGCCCATAGCTCCGCGTTGACGAGTAATTTCAGCAGCAATTCTCAGCATCATTCTGCGTTGAATAGTCATTAAGTACCCTTCAGGTACCTTTTCTTTGATTGTTTCTTGAACTTCGGTAAATGGTACTTGAATAAATTGAATGTTGCCACCAAATTTAGCTAATTTGGCAGTTAATTCTTTGGCTTTAGCCAAAGCTTGTTCACTAGTATATGGAGGACTATAGAAATGAATCATATCAATTTTAACGCCCCGTTTCATCCCTAAATAACTAGCGACCGGAGAATCAATTCCGCCAGAAAGCATCATGGTAGCATGCCCACCAGTACCAACTGGCAAGCCACCAGCTCCTTTGATGGTTTCAGAAGAAATATAAGCCCCGTTCATACGAATTTCAACTCGGACAGATATATCTGGTTGTTTCATTGAAACCTTGATATCAGGAATATTATCAATGACGTAATCACCTAATTGAAGGTTAATTTGGTTGGTATCAAACTCAAAGTCCTTATCCTGACGGCGAGTATTGATTTTAAATGACATTCCTGGCTGGTATTGTTGCTTAACCATTTCCAACACAGTTTGTTTAATGTCAGTCATATTTTTTTCAATTTTAATTGATGGTGAAAAGTTTTCAATTCCAAAAACTAGAGATAAACGGTTCATTACTTCGCTAGCATTAGCACCATTTAATTGAACGTGTAGTCGATCTCGTTGAGCTTTAACTTCTACTTCAGGAAGGTCTTTTAAGACTGAACGAACGTTCATGCCAAGCCGGTAAATAAAATCTTTTCGATTTTTCCCCTTCGTAGAGAGCTCGCCGTAACGAACCATAATTTCGGTATATTGCATTTCAAACTCCTAACTTAATTTGTCAAACTCAGTATACAATTCATCAAACACCTGGTTGAAAGTCTCGGCCTCAGCCATGGTATTTTGATCCCCTAACGAAATTCTTACCGCACTCGTTGATAAATCACTAGGTATCTTCATTGCTGCTAACGTACTAGAAGCCATATGCTTTTTGGATGAACAAGCACTGGTGGTAGAAATATAAATTCCGTGTTCTTCAAACGCATGAACGATCGTTTCTCCTCGGACTCCTTGAATGGCAAAGCACAGGATATGTGGAGCAAAACGTTCATCGTCTTGTGAGAACAAGGTAACCTTCTCAAATTGTTTAACGTGGTCTGCAATCGCTCTTCTAATTGTTATTTCAGTTTCATTAGTTTGAACTTCATCAGCTAATAATAGCCGCAAAGCTTTAGCCATGGCTGCAATTGCCGGTACGTTTTCGGTTCCACTTCGTTGATTTTTTTCTTGACCTCCACCAGTCAATAATGGAGCTAACTTGCGTCCCCGACGGCTATACATGAAGCCAACTCCGCGGGGAGCATGGAATTTATGACCAGAAAAAGTTACGAAATCTACTCGTTCATTAAAAATTTCAGAATGCAATCCCTTGCCAATTCCTTGAACCGCATCGATGTGGAAATGAATCTTAGGGTATTGCTTTAAAACTTCCGCAATTTCTGCTAATGGTTGAATCGTACCAATTTCATTGTTCACTGCCATAATGGATACCAAGATCGTATCGGGACGAATCGCCGCTTTTAAATCAGCTGCCGAAACTTGTCCCGCTTCATCAACTGGTAAATAAGTGATATCAAAACCTAATTTTTCTAATTGTTGCATTGTGTTGTGAACAGCTGGGTGTTCAACGGAGCTGGTAATCAAATGTTTACCGTAAGCCCGTTTTTCGATGGCTGTCCCTTTAATAACCCAGTTATCGCCTTCAGTTCCTCCACTAGTGAAATAAATTTCATCAGGGTTAACCTGTAGCAGATCAGCAATTTGTTTTCTAGATTGTTCAAGTAAGTTAAAGGACTGATCCCCAAAGTTATGCAAACTTGATGGATTTCCCCAAATTTTAGCACTTACTTTTGAATAGGTATCTACAACCTCAGGTAACGCCTGAGTTGTGGCACTATTATCAAAATAAATCATTTTAAAACCTCTTTTATTAATCATTGGTTCGACTCCAACAATTGTACGAATTACTATGATACACCATTCTGGGTAAAATAAAAATCCCTCATTAAGTTGATAAAGTATTATAGTCGTTATTTTCTAAAATAAAAAAACGTCCTTCTCGGACGTTTTTAATCTTCATTAATTTCTTCTGATTCTGTTTTCACAGTATTAGCCGGTGTCTTAGTAGCAAAATACTCTTGCTCTATTTTTTGATACGAACCTGGATACTGACTTTCTAGAGCAGTAGCAATGGTTGCCAGGCTCTTAGTGTAGTTATAATCGTGATCAAATGCCAAGTGAGCTTTTTTGCTAGCGGCGGCAATATCTGGATCAGTATTAATAAAACGGTTAGCAAATTGCAATGATTGTTCCGCTAATACAGCATCATCAATTAATTTTGTGGTCATTTCTTCTAAATTATCCATATCGGATTGGATAATTAATTCCTGCTTAGAAACTTCCTCTACGTCAACTTTAGGTTGATTTAATGCTTGACTTAATCGTTCAATTTCTTTAATTACCGCATTAAAGCTACTACTGTAGTCACTGGGTGTGCCTGGTAAGTTGTGGTTATCCACTCTTCGTTTTTTGTTACGCATTTCTAAATCAAACTTGCGCAAAGTTTGTCGCGCCTTTTCTTCTTCTGCGGGAAGATCAATCACTTGATCATAGAGTTCCTTTTGAGAAGCTTCAATTTGTTCTAGGTTACGCATAATTTGCTGTTGATCGGCTCGAATACGACTATAAACAGCTTGTCCACGTTGAATTGCTTCTTTTTGACGCATAGCCTCAGTACCCATTGCCCGAATTTGTTCGGTATACTGACGATTATTTTCAATCTCTTTATGATCTAAAACATAGTCAATATTTAGTCGTTCTAATTTACGAGTTAAATCCGTATTTTGACGACGTAAATGATCAATATATTTGGCAATCACCGTCACCTGTTCGTCCACCACTTGTTTATCTTCAATGGCATCTTCTAAGAACTGGTAAAGATGATCAATCCGATGAGAAATATCAGTATTAACATCTTGAGCTACATTGACGTTTAACGCCGCTAAATTATCATTATTTTGTTTAATTTGGGTCTGCACTTGTTCTAATTGGGTTTCAAAAGTATCATTTTCAAAATTGAATCCTTGGTGTGTCAGAGTTTGATAACCCTTCCCTAATTCTTGAACTTGTTCTGGAAATTCTACTTGAAGTTCTTGATTTAATCCCGGAATAATTTCCATATAATTTTTTAGCTGGTTGGTTGTAGTATTTAATTCAGACAAAATGGTTTCTGCACTATCATGGTCACCTTTTTTAGTTAAGGTAGTAAATTCATCGAATTGATCTTCAATGTCAGCTAACATTTTTTCTAGCGCATCAATACTAGGTCCTAACTCTTCGTTTTGTTTCAATAGTTGTTGTCGTAAATCTTGATACTGTTTTTCTAAATCCGTAATTGCAATATTATGTTGCTTATCTAAGTCTTGTAACTGAACTAATCCTGCTTGGATACTTTTAACTTGATCTTCAACATCATCAATTAGTTGATTGGTTTCTGTCCATTTTTGGCGAGAAAGAATAAAGTTAACGCCTTTGGTATCTTCTTTGACCTCTTTAACTTTATCATCAATACTAGGAATCAAATTTTGGTGAATATTTTTATATTGGCTTAATAGCTGATCGTATTTTCGTTGAGATTCCCCTGTTAAGTTCAAATTTTGAGCCAATTCAAATTCTTCATCCAGTGGAATATCAAATAACGGCTTCTTGTTTTCATAAATCGCGGTAGCCTGTTGGTTAATTCGATGTTGGTAAAAAGCAACCGCTAAATAAATAAGTACGCAAGCTGTGATAATAATGAGCAAAAGATTCAGCATTCTGGTTCCCGTCCTTCAAATCAAAAGTTTTGCTTGAATTAGTATTCAAAACAATTATTATGTATTGTTAATAAATTCATTTGTAGTGCATCTAAAAAGCATTATATCATAGTATAATCCATTCAAATCAGTAAATTTAAGCAAGGAGTAAGAATTATGACTAATCTTAACCATTTAATCAGTAAACAATTAGATGCTTTATTAACTAATGAAACTAGCTTAATCGCCAATATGGCTAACACCTCGGCTCTAATCAATGAATCCTTTGATCAAATTAATTGGGTTGGATTCTACTTATATAATTATGCTAATAACGAACTAACTTTAGGCCCCTTTCAAGGTAAGGTAGCTTGCATGCACATTAAAAATGGTGACGGCGTCTGTGGTACTGCTATTACCCAACAAAGCGTCATGCGTATCAAGAACGTTCATGAATTTCCAGGTCATATTGCTTGTGATGCCGCTTCAAATTCTGAAATTGTGGTCCCATTAATTAAAAATGAACGTTTATTGGGAGTGTTAGACATCGATTCTCCTATTATAGATAGATTTTCTCTGGATGATGAAGATTTAATTGTAGAATTAGCAGCTGTCTTCTTAAATCACGTTGACAACTTTGAATAAAACCTATAGAATGTCCATTGTGTAAAATAATGCAGCAGTAGGCGGTAAGCTCGTCAACATGTTGGTGCCCTTAATACGGGTTGATTAGTAACTCAACGGCTGCTTGAGCGAAAGTTACAAAGCAGCATGCACGAATACTAAACCTACATGGATTATTTTACTCCAACAAAATATTGGAGGAATCTATTTATGTCAAGATATACAGGCCCAAGTTGGCGTATTTCACGTCGTTTAGGAATTTCTTTATCAGGTACTGGTAAAGAATTAGCTCGTCGCCCTTATGCACCTGGTGATCATGGTCAAGGTCGTCGTTCAAAACTTTCAGAATACGGAATGCAACTTCGCGAAAAGCAAAAGTTACGTTTCATGTACGGTTTGACTGAACGTCAATTCGCTAACACTTTCGTTCGTGCCGGTAAGATCCGTCACGGCAAGCACGGTGTTAACTTCATGATTCTTTTGGAACAACGTTTAGACAACGTGGTTTACCGTTTAGGTTTGGCTACTACTCGTCGTCAAGCTCGTCAATTGGTTAACCATGGTCACATCACTGTTGATGGCAAACGTGTTGATATTCCTTCATACGAAGTTAAAGTCGGCCAAGTAATCAGCGTTCGTGACAAATCAAAAGATATGCAAGTAATTAAGGATGCCGTTGAAGCTGTTGTTGGTCGTCCTCAATATGTATCATTTGATGCAGACAAGCTTGAAGGTTCATTAGTTCGTTTACCAGAACGTGATGAACTTGATGCAGATATCGACGAATCATTAATCGTTGAATACTACAACAAGCTATAATTTATTAGCTTTTCTAAAGTGTTTTGCTACGGCAAAACACTTTTTTATTTAGCAAAAATGTTATAATGTTGCTTTGCACCAGTTAAGTTGATTAAGGAGGGATTTACATGCAACAACCACTGGCTTATAGAATGCGCCCTACTCAGATTAGTGAAGTAGTTGGTCAGCAACACTTAGTTGGTCCGGGAAAAATTATTGAACGCATGGTAAAAGCCAAACTACTATCTTCTATGATTTTATATGGTCCTCCTGGAACTGGAAAAACCAGCATTGCCAGTGCAATTGCTGGTTCATCTAAGTATGCTTTTCGTAAATTAAATGCTGCTACTGATGGAAAAAAAGAACTTCAAATCGTTGCTGAAGAAGCTAAAATGAGTGGCACAGTAGTTTTATTATTGGATGAAATTCATCGTCTTGACAAAGTAAAACAAGATTTTTTATTGCCCCTTTTAGAAAACGGTTCGATTATTTTAATCGGTGCAACCACGGAAAATCCTTACATTAGTATCAATCCCGCCATTAGAAGTAGAACTCAAATTTTTGAAGTTTATCCCCTTACCCCGGAAGATATTCAAGTGGCTATTCAACGTGCATTAATAGATAAAGTCAATGGATTGGGAGACTACAACGTAACATTATCGGATGAAGCGCTACAATTCCTAAGTACGGCCACTAATGGTGATCTAAGGTCTTCATTAAATGCGTTAGAGCTAGCTGTAAAATCAACTACTCCCAACAGAGATGACATCATTAATATTGATCTTTCCATCGTTGAAGAATGTCTCCAACGAAAAGCGATTAATGCTGATCGTGATGGCGATGCTCATTACAACGTTATTTCCGCCCTGCAAAAATCCATCCGAGGATCTGATACCGATGCGGCTTTACACTATGCTGCTCGGTTAATTGAAACTGGAGATTTAATTTCCTTAATGCGCCGTTTATTAGTAATCGCATATGAAGATGTCGGTTTAGCTAATCCTAATGCCTGTGAACATACAGTTGCTGCGGTTTCGGCAGCTAAACAGTTAGGGTTACCAGAGGCAAGAATTCCCTTAGCAGATGCTATTATTGAGCTATGCTTAAGTCCTAAATCTAATTCTGGTATATCAGCTATTGATGCAGCTACTGCCACCTTAAGAAATGGCAATTACGGTCAAATTCCGGCCTACTTAAAAGACGCACATTATAAGGGAGCAGCTAAATTAGGCCGTGGAATTGACTACAAGTATCCACATGATTTTCCTAATGATTGGGTTAAACAACAGTATCTACCAGATAAAATTAAATTTGATCAGTACTATCAACCCAAAGCCAATGGCAAATATGAAACCGCATTAAATCAACAATATTACCAGCTTAGAAAAGCTCAGGGTAAACCTATTTAATTGGAGGAACTTATGTTAGTCAACATTTTAATTATAATTATCATTGGTATTACCGCCTTTCTTGGTGGTTATCTAATAAGTCATCGTAACAAACCTTTCTTGTCACTTGATCCTACCACTGATTCAGTGGTCCAAAACATTGCTATTTGGGGAGGGAGTTCCCTTTTAATAACTGCGTTATTGGGAGTTATTGCTTTATTTTTACAAAATTCTATCTTTATTATTATCGTCTTATTAATCGCTACCATAGCAGCTACAGCTATTCAATTTATCCTATTTAACCATTTAAAAATCAAATAATCGATTTTAATATTTTGTATTTTCATTAAAATAACGTACAATGAATGTAACAAAACTATAGGGGTGAGTGCTATGTTACAACAATATAAACAGATTTTAGTTCCTGTCGATGGATCTTATGAAGCTGAATTGGCGTTCAAGAAAGCCGTCGCAGTTGCGATTCGAAATCAAGCGACTATTCATTTAGTTCACGTTGTCGATACGAGAGCATTTCAAAATATTTCTAGTTTTGATACTTCCATGGTCGAACAAGTGACGGATACCGCTAAGGAAACTCTAGAAAAATACGTTCAAGAAGCTCACCAAGCTGGGCTGAACGAGATCGACTATTCAATTGAATATGGAGCTCCTAAATCCGTAATTGCTAAAGATCTGCCACGTAACTTGCACATCGACCTAATCATGATCGGTGCCACTGGGTTAAACGCCGTAGAACGTCTCTTAATCGGTTCTGTCACTGAATTTGTAACTCGAACTGCCCTATGTGACGTTTTAGTTGTAAGAACTGATTTGGACAATCACCCCGCTAAAAAACCTGAAAATTAATGCATATTTAAAAAAACCACTAACAATTATTTGTTAGTGTTTTTTATTTACTTATTTTTAACTTCTTCATCCACATTTATTTGGTCCATAATATCCATAACCAATTCATCAACCGTTGGCAAATAAACTTTGGGGATTTGTTCGTTAATATTAGCAGCCGCATCATTAAATTGTCGATGCCAATATGCTAACAATGCCATTTTACTTGCCCGTTTAGGCCTTTTTAATAAGCAATTAGCTTGGCAATTAAATTCTAATAATTGGGTCAAGCGGTATAAACTTTGCTTTTTCCATAGTAATTTAACAGCCATTTGTGATGCTTGAGCAGCTAGTTCATAACTATGGGATAAAATTGCAGATTTAACAATAACATTGTATATATCGATAACTCGTTCTAGATCCATTCGCTTTTGTAACGCAGTTGCGTTAATTTTGGTTAAAGCAATTTTATAAAACTGATTGGCTCTCTCTAGATAACCTTTCTGCATATAAGAACGTCCAATTCCAACAAAGCACCAGGCAATATAATGCTCGTTATTAGAAAAGTTATTTCGTCTAATGATTTCATTAAAAATAAAAAGGGCCTCATCCGTATCATTTTTACTAATCAAACCAATAATAGCCTTACATAAATTATAGCGATCAATATTTTTACTATTATCAAGTCGTTGGCATTTGATTTTTTGCCAATTTTTTTCAGCTAAATCAAGTCGATCATTGCATAGATGAATTTCGGTTATTTTTAATATCCGTTCACCATAAATATATTTATTGGTAATTTCTTCCGGTAGTAACCCAATTTTGTTACAAATTTTAGTTAAAGTTTCACTATTCTTACATTCACAACTATTTTCAATCGTACTAATAGTGGCTTGAGTGCAAATATCAATAGCTAACTCCCGTTGAGATAATCCTAATTTTAGCCTTCTATTTCTGATCGCAGCCCCACTAACTTTCATTGACGGCAACTCCTATTTGTTTAGATTTCTTGTTTAGATTTCCCCTCAAATAGCAATTGATGAAATCGTTTTCATCATTTCCGTCTTTTATCTTAATATAACTAAAAAGCATAGTCAACATATTAAAATAATTAATATTATTTACCGAAAAGTACACGATTCTAAATGATCATTAACTACCCCTACGGCCTGTAAAAAACTATATACGGTCTTATCCCCCACACGAATAAAGCCTAATTGTTTAAAGTTATTTACAAAAGGTTTTACAAATTCTGTGTAGTCTAATTCTGCCATTGATTCTTTCAAATGATGATCAACTGTAACGTAGTTTACCGGTTGCCATACCAGCTCAGTGAATGATTCATTGCAACTATCTAGAGCTTGAGCATTATGAACGATCGCTTCTAATTTAGCTTGGTTGCGAATAATTCGATCATCTTTCATCCACTCAGCAATATCCTGTTCATTGCATTTAGCTAACTGCTGGTAGTCCAAATGCATAAGAACCGTTTCTAATCCCAATCTATATTTCAAAACCGTATCCCAAGATAAACCTGCTTGAAAAATTTCTAAGCATAGGGCAGCAAATAATTTCTTAGAATCCATTACTGGTTGACCCCACTGTGCATCATGATAATAAAGTAATGCCGGGCTTTTCATTGCCCAATCACATCTATTCATAAAAAATCACCTCTACTAGTTAAATACGGGAAATCAAAGATAATTCCACGCGGTTGCCACTAAAAACATTTCTTGTCCTAAAGAGTGGGGAAATCTTAAGTAACGAACCGTTTTGCCAATATCTGTAATTTGTCCCGTTATCGGTATTGTTTTTAAAATCAACGATTGAATTGATCGTCGAACCGTCCAAACATAAATTGGACGCTTATGTTGATTAGCTTGTTGGACAAATGCTGGATTTAGGGTAAAAGCCTGCACCGAATAAAAATCAACTGGTTTATTCATTACGTTACCAGTGTTAATAGTCAATACTAATCCGACCGGTACTTCATCAGTAATTTGTTTAATTTGTTGCAAGTAGCTTAACTCCATCGAATGAACCATGCCATTATTTTGTTTCATTTGTGTTTTAAATTGATGAATGAAATCTCGTCCAGCAAATCTGGAATTGACATTACCAGGCTTAATTTCTACCAATAATCGTTGGTGCTTTTGATTAGCCACGGATATATAATCTTTAAACAAATCAACTTTACTATGTTGCTTAATTTGCTTTAAAGTTAGGTTTTCCACTTGATCAGCATGATTGACGCCCCAATGAAACTCATCGTCATGCTGACAAATAAATTGGTGATCTTTAGTTTCTCGGACATCCATTTCAACAAAGTCAAATTTTTGTTGGCTTGTTTGGGTTAACGCAGAAATGGTGTTGGGGAGTTCATTTTTTTGATATACCCCGCGATGAGCAATGATTTCTTGGGGAAAACTGTGCATCATATTAGTTAAGTTAAACCCTAATCCAACCGCTGTAGCACCAATAATTAAGCTAACCCATGAATTATCATCGTATTGAATTAAGTTACCACCTGCCCAAACGTGAATTAAAAGCCATAGTTGGCCTACAGACAATCCTAAGATTAATCCCCCGTTTAAAACAGCAGTTATCCATTGAGTTTTGAATATTTCAGCAGTAAGTAATAAAATTCCAGTTAACCCTACTAGCCAACCTAAATACAGACCTATATTTTTTATCAGTTGCCTAATTTGTAATTGGATTGTAGTATGCCAAAATCGAGCTAACATAACAGCTAGTATTAACCAAATAATAATAGTAAGGATAATTCCCAAGCTAATTACCAATTTAAAATGATTATTTAAAAATAAAATGACACTGCCACTAATTGGAACGTACGTCAGCACTTCAGCTAGTAGCCCTAAAAAATTAAATGGTAAGAGGGCCATAATTCCTAAACTAATTACCCCCCATTTGTCTTTTTCAAATTTAGCTAACATTCGTTGACCAATGAAGGCTAACCAAATAATGATGATTCCAAAAATACCCAAAATTAAAAAATTCCAAGTACACTTTAGACCATTGAGCCACTGTCCCAAAGTAGCGACCAAAGCTAGTAACATTAATTCAGTTTTGTTTAAACTGATCTTTACTTGCACAATTTTCCTCCAAAAAAAGAGACGATTAGTATCGTCTCAATTTTAACATACTTAGATATCTTGATCTTTAGGATCTAAAGCCTTAAAATCATGAAGAATTTTAGCTTGATGATCGTGTTCATCTTGCGCTAGTTGGATTAACCGATCGATCAATTCAACATATGAAATACCAGATTTTTCCCACATTTGAGGGTATAAACTAATATTGGTAAAGCCTGGCAAGGTATTAACCTCACCCAAGTAAGGAACTCCATCTTCAGAAACTAAGAAATCAATTCGAGCAAGCCCGCGTAAACCTAAGGCTTTAAATGCATTCAAGCCCATTTCCGTAATTTCTTGAGATAATTCCACTGGCACATCAACTGGAATATCAAAAATAACTTGACTGGCATCCACAAACTTATTGTCATAAGTATAGAATTCATCTTCTACAGGAACTTTGATAGCCCCAACAACTGATGCAATTGGGTGGTAATTACCCAGAATAGAAATTTCTAATTCTTCTGGTCCTCGTACAGCTTCTTCCACCAATACTTTGTCATCATATCTAAAAGCATCTTCTAATGCTGTAGCATACTCAGCTTCGGAAGTAACCATGTGAATCCCCACAGAGGAGCCTTGGTTAGCTGGCTTAACAAATAGTGTTGGGGTTAATTTGTCGGCTAATTCTGAATAAGTATACCGTTCTGCAGTTTGAGGGGTTAGTAAAACGTAATTAGTGTTTCTAACGTTAGCAAGATTAAGGATCTTTTTAGTAATATCCTTATCAAATGACATAGCAGAACCTAAAACTTCACTTCCTACATAAGGTTTATTAAGTAATCTTAGTAGGCCTTGAATAGTACCATCTTCACCTAAATTACCGTGAATAATTGGGAAAAAGACGTCAATATTTTCCGTGTTACCCAAGTTAATAATCGGAGCTAATGGATTACTCATGTCTAATTTAGGAAGTTCTTCAGCTACCACTTGATCTTCGGGTTCGCCTTCAAAAACTCGTTTAGAAGCTTCTTCAGATAAAAAGATCCCGTTTTTAGTCATTAAGAATAAAGCCACATCATATTTATCCTTGTCCATTGCATCGTAAATATTATGTGCAGAACGCTTTGAAACATCGTGTTCAGAGGAGTTTCCCCCAAATAAGAGTGCTACTCGTAACTTTTCTTTATTTTCCATGATTTCTCATCCTATTCGTATATATTTCAGAATCTTAAGTATAACATGAATTTTACCTTAATGAACGTCTAACAGTCAAAAACAAGCACTATTTATCATAATTTCTTAACTATGGTAAAATTAAGCATTGAGGAGGATCGTTTATGAATACAGAAGATATTGTCCGCGGGCAATTAAAGCAAGAGGTCAAGCGCCTATTTTCCCACAAATGGGGTGTTGCTATTTTAATGGCCTTAGGAGTCTACATCTTTAATGTTTTAAGTACTATGGTTCAGAGTTACTATCAAACTCAAGAACAGTTAAATAGTGGAGATAACGTCGTTGTTAATTTTGGTGGTAAGTATCAAGTTATTATTTTTCTATTATCTACCCTATCCACATTTGTAGCTGTAGCAGCATCATATGGTTACCTAGACTGGTTAAATTCCAACCAGCAACCATCTAGTCCAGCTAAAACTAGCTTTATGGTGTTCACCAAAAAGTACTTTACGTCTACATTAGCTATCTTTGTTTTAAAAACCATCTTTATATTCTTATGGTCTTTATTATTGGTTATTCCCGGTATTATTAAAGGATATTCTTATTCCCAAGCCTTTTTAGTTTACAAGAGCCATGTAGATGCTGGTGATCAAAACGTTAGTTACTTAGACTGCATTACCGAAAGTCGTCGACTAATGAACGGTCACAAGTGGGATTACTTCGTCTTACAAATTAGTTTTATTGGTTGGTATCTTTTAGGCTTTCTAACATTAGGAATTGGATTAATTTGGGTAATTCCTTATGCTTCGGCTACGTATTCTAACTTCTATCGGCATCTGATTGCTGATGCTAATATTCAGCTAGCTAGTTAATTAATCAAATCAAAACGGGATTCAATACCTTTGAGTATCGAATCCCGTTTTTTATTTAAACTCGTTTGATTTGTTTACGATTATAAAAAATTCTACTAATCAATACCATTATTACTGACCAAATAACATAAAATAACATCAAAAAGATTGGTGTAACAATTTCTTGTCCTTGATAACCCAAAATAAATTTAGCAAAATCAGCAATCCATGTCACCGCAATGGTATTTCTATTACTAGCAGAAAAAATAATTCCTAATAATACTACAAAGGCAACAAAACTACCAATAATGATTAAGCGTTGCACTTTTTTGGAGAATAATGATAGAAAAGATCCCACTGCCAAACCAGTTGCAACTACAGCTAATAACCACAAAATATGATATAAAAATCCCATTAATTCACTTAAAGTTGCATTAGTAATAAAATTGCCATACCAACTTTGGTAAAGAGTAGTTCCTCCTAAAAAGAAACGAGTAATCAAAGAATATAATTCATCAAACATCGCCCCAATTAAAATAATAAATCCAAACGAACTCACCTGATTTTTAAAGAAAGTATTTCGTGAAATACTATTTTGAATTAAAAATTTATAATCTTCATACGATAATAACGCCATTCCACCTAAAATAAAGGTAGTAATAAGTCCTGTATCAATTCCTTTAAAAGTATTGCCAATTGAAAAAGTTCCAAAAGATCCACTAATAATTGCAAACATAAGCGGCATAACAATTAATATAACAATAGCGTATATGTACGCCAGAATTAGTGATTTAATATGTCTTTGAAATAAATATTGCGAAACTACCCTATTTTTCACTCTCGTTACCTCCGTTCGTATAATTTGTTAAAAAGATAAAAATCTTTTGTAGATCAACTGGTGAAATTTTAACTGTATCTGGAATAGGCTTATCATTTAATTCACCATAAATATAAAATGCTGCTAACTGGCCAATGGATTCCTTACCAATCACGTTTAAATCTTGAGTATATTGTTCTACTTCCGTCTTAGGTCCCACTACAACTACCGACTGCGCTAAAACATTTTCAGCCGTATCATGAAGTAAGACATGACCATGATCTAATACAATCACATCACTAATAATGGTAGCAATTTCTTCAATCAAATGAGTAGAAATAATAAAATTGCGAGGCCGATCAGCATACGTTTTTAACATTTCAGAATAAAATAATTCTCGGTGACTAGCATCTAATCCTAAAACTGGTTCGTCTAGCAAAACGTATTCTACTGGTAAACACAATGCTAGAATTAATTTAAAAATAGAACGGTAACCAGTGGATAATTTCCCAAACCTTTGGGTTAAATCCAATTCAAACTTGGCAGCCAATTCAGTAGCTAAGTTTCGATCCAATGATCCATATAACAATTCTGTGTCATCAATAATTTTGCTAAGTTTAGTGCCATTGTTGTACATATTAACTTCACTCATTAAAAATAAGTGGCTCAACGCTTCATCATTGTTATTAACAGAATCACCATTAATGGTGACTTTACCACCATTAGGCAATAAGCGATTAGTTATTATATTTAGCAGAGTACTTTTTCCAGCCCCATTACGGCCTAATAATCCATAAATTTTATTACCGCTAAAACTTAAACTAACATCGTTTAAAACTGTTTTGTTGCCAAATGATTTACTAATATGGCTCACATCTAAAACACTCATTGTTCGTACCCCTTAGATATCATTTTTAGTAGTTCCGATTCTGAAATACTTAAACTTTTAGCTTGTTTAACTAAAGCTTGAATTTCTTTTTCATAAAATGTAGCTCTTCTGGCGGTTCTGACTGTCTCTTGAGCTCCTGGGACGACAAACATGCCGACTCCCCGCTTTTTTTCAATTAAACCATTGGCTACTAACATATTCATTCCCTTTAAGACGGTTGCTGGGTTGATATGGAATTGGTTCGATATTTCTGTGGTGGACGGCACTTGCGTTCCCTCAGAAAAGCTACCATTAATAATTGCCTCTTCAATTTGCTCCGCAACTTGACGGTAAATTGGTTCACCACTATTAAAATCAAAATCGAACATTTCACCCCTCCTTATTTGGTTAATCACTTATGTAACTAACTATAAAGTGTTAGCCTTACCTAGTCAACAAAAAAATCGAAAGATTTACTCTTTCGATTTTTTATTCTTTATTTAGTTTCTGAAATTGGTAAGACTGCCCCTTTGTAATTTTGGCTAATCCAATTTTGGGTACTCTTAGATTTTAATGCTTGAACCAACTTTTTAATGGCTGGTTTATCCTGATCTGCTTTTCTCACCGCAATAATATTAGCATATGGTGAAGTATTTTTTTCTAAAGCAATAGCGTCCTTTCTAGGATCTAACTTAGCTTGAACAGCATAGTTAGAATTAATAACTACCGCATCTCCTTCCCCACTTTGATAAATCTGAGCCATTAATTTAGGTTCATAATTATGTTTAAATTTTAAATGCTTAGGATTACTTGCAATGTCATCAAAGTTAGCAGTCGTGACATCTACGCCTTTTTTCAATGTAATTAGTCCCGCATCCTTAAATAGTTGAAGTACTCGTCCATAATCAGCGGTACTATTACTAACTAAAACAGTCGAGTTGGGTTTTAAATCCTTTATATTTTTAACTTTTTTAGAATAAACCCCAATAGGCTCTAAATGAATGCTGCCTACGTTCACCAAATTTTGATGGTTATCTTGATTCCATTGTTTCAAGAATGGTGCATGTTGAAAGTAATTAGCATCTAAAGATTTACTAGCCAAAGCTTTGTTAGGCATTACATAATCTTGAAAAGTAACGATTTTAAGGTCAATACCTTCCTTCTTTAATTCTGGTTTAACATGTTGCAAAATTTGAGAGTGAGGAATATTAGAAGCCCCTACGGTTAAAGTTGTTTGAGACTTACTCTGATTAGATTTACCACAGCCGGTTAACAAAAGTGCCAGACTTAATCCAATAACGGCTAAATATCTTTTTTTCATGTAAATTCCTCCAATATTTAAATTGTCCGTTTATCAATCGCTTTTACCCAACGATCACTTATAAACTGAACTATAAAGACGATGCAAGCAATAATCACCGTGGCTACTAACGTGACGGTATTATTATTAGATTGAAATCCATCTAAATACGCCAAATTACCAAGACCACCCGCGCCAATTGCTCCAGCCATCGCCGAATATGAAATCAACGAAATGGTGGTTACTGTAGCTCCAGCAATTAAAGCCGGCTTACTTTCCGGCAGTAATACTTTAATAATAATTTCCCAAGTAGAAGCCCCCATTGTGGTAGCCGCTTCAATTACTCCAGAATCGATATCGCGTAGATTAGCCTCAACCATTCTAGCGTAAAAAGGTGCGGCGCTTATTACCAACGAAGGAATAGCCGCCTTAGGGCCAATAATAGTGCCGATGATGTCTTTAGTTACTGGTAACAACAAAACAATCAGAATAATGAATGGTATGGAACGAAACACATTTACTAATAAGCTAACGATCCAATTCAAAATTCTTAATATCCAACTATTTGATTTACGTGTTTGATATAAAAGTAATCCTAATAGTAGACCAATAATAATTACCAAAATAGCTGCTACCACCGTCATCCAGACGGTTTCCCATGTAGCTGATTGCATTGCTTGCCAGTCAACATTTTGAAATTGAAAATAGGATTTAATTCCGGTGGTGTCCATCATCTTTAAGCACCTCACTTTCTACGTCCTTAGTCGCTAAATAATCTAACACCTTAGTGACTTCAGTATCTGAACCAATTAATTCTAAATCTAACATTCCAATCGCACCATCTCTGGTTTGTTTAATACTGCCTTGAAAAATATTAACGGTAAGTTGCGTAAATTGCTGAATAACATCACTAACAATTGGTAGACTAGCTTGAGTACCGTGAAAAGTAAGTCTAACAATTTGTCCCTTAGCCAAATCAGTTCTAGCAGCTAGCTCCAAGTCTGAAGTATTGAAATTATCATGAAATTCCTCGTTAACAAATTGCTTGGTAATTGCTTGTTGGGGATGCTTAAAGACGTCACTAACTCTACCTCTTTCCACTATTTTGCCCACTTGCATAACCGCTACTTTCTGGCAGGCCTTAGCTACTGCATGCATTTCATGAGTAATCAGTAAAATTGTTAGTTCTAGTCTGCGATTAATGTCCACCAATAAATCTAAAATTTCATTAGTAGTTTCTGGATCTAAGGCACTGGTAGCTTCATCAGAAATTAAAATATCCGGTTTGTTAGCTAACGCCCGGGCAATGCCTACTCGCTGTTTTTGCCCACCCGATAATTCTACTGGATACGCGGTAGTTTTATCTGCTAGCCCTACCAATTCTAATAGTTCTAATGCTCGTTGCGTACGCTTGGCTTTTGGGACTCCGGCAATTTCTAGGGGCAACATTACATTTTGAATTACCGTACGAGACCATAACAGATTAAAATGTTGAAAAATCATGCCAATTTTCTGGCGTTTTTGCCGAAGAGCTTTCCCCCTTAATTCATGTAGGTTCACATTATCAATTAAAATTTCCCCACTGGTAGGAACCTCTAATCCAGCTAAAAGCCTAACTAAAGTACTTTTACCAGCTCCTGAAAAACCAATTAATCCAAAAATTTGTCCATTAGGAATTATAAAATTAACGTCATCGTTCGCTACTAATTTCGTACTTTGCTTTTGATACACTTTAGAAACGTGCTTAAATTCAATCATGATCTCACCTCTTAACCGTTGAAATAAAAAAAGGCCTTTCACCCAGATTGCTAACTGCAATCAAAGGGCGAAAGACCTCGCGGTACCACCTTTGTTTACTGAATTTTTAAATTCAGCCTTAAAAAGTTCTTTAATAACGTAGTAATGAACGTCAACCATTATTAATTTACTTGCGCAAGTTCATCAATAAACGCAATATCAAAGACCATATTCGAAAATTTCCATCGGCTTGCTTTCACCTGACCAAGCTCTCTAAACGACTTTTCATTTTCTACTCATCTTTTCATTTGCTCTTAATAATTATTGGGTCCAATTCTACTTAAATTATATTTATTCGTCAAGCCTTAATTTTGGCAATCCATGAAATGCTTTGATCATCGCTATTTAACAAATCCGGATTAGCTTTAAGTTCTTGGTTAATTTCAATCACTTTGCCAGCCACCGGCGTAGCCAAATCTGAAACGGCTTTATCAGCTTCGATGTTTAATAGCGTATCCCCTTCAGCTAAGTCGCTGTCTACCTTAGGAAGAGTTGCAAAGCTAATGTTACCAAACTCATCTCGTCCAGTTTGACTTAGTCCAATTGTGGTTACTCCGTCAACTTCATTCATCCAATAATATTTTGTTTCCATGATTTCTGCCTCCTAAGAAAATTCTTTATCTTGGCCAAACATGTAACTCTTATTATGATACTGCATTGACATAATTAATCCAATCCCGATCATGTTTCCAATTAAAGCAGAACCCCCCGCACTTACGAAAGGCAATGGGATCCCCGTTAATGGTAATAGACCAATACTCATCCCCACATTTTCAAATACATGGAAAATAATCATCATAATTACCCCGGTAGAGATATAAGCATAAAAAACATTTCGGGTATCAAATGTTACTTTGATCATTTGATAAATTAACAACAAATACAATAAAATTAAAACAGCACTACCTATAAAACCAAAGTTTTCGCCAATTACGGAAAAAATCATATCTGATTCCCGAACTGGTACGTAAACATGAGATTTATTAAAGCCACTACCAAATAATCCACCAGAGCCAATGGCCTTGATACTTTGCCATAATTGATATCCCTGATTAGTAGTATCCGATGACGGATGTAACCAAGTATCTACCCGGGAGAATTGGTATGCTTGAAAACCAAAGTGTTCCAAAATTTTTCGACCGGAATCAGTAACCACCAGACTAAGGGCAGTTCCCCCAATTCCAGCAATAATTATAAAAGCCGGCAAAATAATTTTCCAGGTAATGCCGGATACTAGAATTAAGCCTCCCAAAATAGCAAAGAAAACCAGCATGGTCCCAAAGTCATTTTGGAGTTTTAATAGCACAACAACTGGTAACGTCCAAAGCGCCATTTTACCTAACAGAATCCAATCACTTTTAATGGTTCTCAGCGGATTTTCATCATTATGTTTGACGATTACCTTGGCCATCATTAAAATATAGGCCGGTTTCATAACTTCAGAGGGTTGAAACGTAAATGGTCCCAGTGCAAACCAACTTTTGGCACCCGTGTTGGCCGCATAAGCGCGACTGTAGAAAAATAACACGGCTACCAATAAGCCCACACCAAGCCAATAAACGTAAGGAGCAATCTTCCATAACTGCTCTGAGTCAAATTGCATGATTATAACAACCGCAATAACTCCCAGTACATACCAAATTAATTGAGAAGATACCGCTTTAACCACACTAGTAGAACTAGAGTCATGCGAAGCTGCTACATAAATTGATCCTAAGCCAATTAATGCTAGCATTAAAACACAAAAAACTATGCCCCAATCAATTCGTGACTCATCTTCATCTTTTCGACTACGTGTATTTTCCAAACCGTCACTTCCTTTCCACTTCTAATGATGCAAGTGAAATTCCTTGATAAGTTCTTGAATACCTTCATCGAAGCTATTAACCTTAAAGCTTTCATTTTTTGCGGTGGTCATTAAAAACTTATTATCGTTTTCTCTAACGTTACCAAGAAATTGTTTCCAAATATATACTTCGGAAACTGTTTTGCCATCTCCCGCTTTTTTTTCAGTAATTTCTACTTCAATACTCTTTTTTGCTTTACTCATTTACAACTCCTACTTGTAATTATAGTCGCATTTCTTTTCGATACTTACTTGCAGCCTCTTTATTTCTCCGTAAAGAAAAATGATCTGGCACCGGATCATATCCGCCCTTAACAAAGGGATGACACCGTAAAATTCTAGCACTGCCCATTAAAATCCCTTTAATGACACCGTGTTTTTGAATGGCTTGAATCATATAGTTGCTGCAAGTTGGGTAATAACGACATGACGGTGGAAATAACGGTGAAATATACCGTTGATAGCCATGAACCATCCCAATCATTATCTTTTTCAAGATTTACCTCTTATTTGCTCTTTTCAACTTTAGCCTTTGGTTTACCATCTTTATTATAATGTTCCAATAAAATTCCGGCTCCCTTAGCAACATTATCTAATGGATTTTCAGAAATAATCACTGGCAAGCTCAAAGCATCCGCAATGACTTGGTCAATATCAGCCAATAAAGCTCCACCACCAGTTAACATTACTCCTCGATCAACAATATCAGAAGCTAATTCTGGAGGTGTAACTTCTAACACTTCTTTGGCCCCGTCAATAATTAACTGAATGGTGTCTTGGATTGCCTCCGCAATTTCATTACTAGTAATAGTAACTGCTCTAGGCATTCCGCTAACCGTATCTCGGCCCCGCACTTCCATTTCTTTTACATTATCTTCTGAAGGTCTAGCGGTTCCAATCTCAATTTTAATTTTTTCAGCTGTGTGTTCACCAATTTGTAATCCATGGTGTTGCTTGATGTAGGCTACAATTTCAGAATTCATTTTATCACCAGCAACTCTAATTGATTTACTGGAGACTACATCGCCTAATGATAAGACGGCGATATCACTAGTTCCACCACCCATATCAATTACCATGTTACCCCGTGGTTGGAAAATATCCATTCCTGCACCCACAGCGGCAACTTTAGGTTCTTCTTCCAGGTAGACAGTACCACCACCAGCTTTTTCTGCGGCTTGAGTAATCGCATTTCTTTCAATTTCCGTAACGTTTGTAGGTGCACAAATCATAATCTTAGGACGTGACATAAACCCTTTCACGTTTAATTTATTAATAAAATAAGTTAACATTTCTTCGGTGATATCAAAGTCTGAAATAACCCCGTCGCGTAACGGACGAATTGCCCGAATGTTGCTTGGCGTTCTACCAACCATTTTATAAGCTTCCTCACCAACGGCTAGCACTTTACCTGTTTTAGTGTCAATTGCAACCACCGATGGCTCATTTAACACGATTCCTTTACCAGCAACGTAAATAAGTACGTTAGCCGTTCCTAAATCAATTCCAATATCTTTTGCCATCTAAGAAAGTCCTCCAAAAGTTCTTTAATCTCAATCAATAATTATATCATATTCAAGCCCTTAACATGTTTAATGTTCTATAAATAAAAGGCCGAGAATAATCTCGGCCTTAAAAAATTATTTAGCGACTGGGTTATTGATCACTACTTGTTCGTCACTAACTTCTACGCGCTTAATTTCAGCGCCTAAAGCTTCTAACTTTTTATGAAAATCATGGTAACCACGATCCAAATAATTTAGATTACGAACTTGCGTATATCCCTTTGCAACTAAGCCGGCCAATACTAATGCAGCAGCAGCTCTTAAGTCAGTTGCGGCAACTTCAGCACCATTAAAATCAGTAGGACCGTCCATTACCACTGTTTTGCCAGAAATAGTGTATTGAGCATTCATCCGTCTTAATTCTTCTAAGTGCATAAACCGATTTTCAAAAACATTTTCGGTCATTGAGCTACTTCCCTTAGCAGCCAATTGCAAAATCGTCATCTGTGGTTGCATATCCGTTGGAAATCCTGGGTGTGGCATGGTTTTTACATCAGTTGCTTTTAATTCTTTGGGACCAACAATTCGAATTCCATCATTGGTTTCAATGACTTGAACTCCCATTTCCATCATCTTAGAAATTAAAGGTTTATTATGTTCAGCGATTGCGCCTTCAATTAAAACGTCTCCTTGAGTTAAAGCTGCGGCAATCATAAAAGTACCAGCTTCAATCCGGTCTTGTACTACTCGGTGGTTCGTACCGTGCATTTTGGCAACCCCTTCAATTCGAAGTTGTTCAGTTCCGGCACCGTAAACTTTAGCTCCCATTTTGTTTAAAACATTGGCCAAATCAACAATTTCCGGTTCTCTAGCAACATTTTGAATGATGGTGGTTCCTTTGGCTAAAGTAGCTGCCATCATGATATTTTGGGTAGCTCCCACGCTTGGAAAATCCAAATAAATAGTTGCCCCGGTTAAACCATTAGGAGCAGAAGCTTCAACATAACCATCGTGTTGACTAATATCAGCACCTAAAGCTTGAAGTCCCTTCAAGTGAAGGTCAATTGGACGTGAACCGATCGCACAACCACCTGGCATTGCTACTTTGGCATGGCCAAGACGAGCCAATAATGGTCCCATTACTACAATAGAAGCACGCATTTTAGCAACATATTCAAAGGGCGCTTCGCTAGACAACTCTTTAGTAGCATCAAACGTGATTGTATTTTTGTCTTCATCAAAATCAACGTCAATATTAACAAACTCAAGAACCTTATTCATTAGGTATACATCTGATAAAAGTGGAACGTTTGATAATTCACTCGTACCTTCGCTAGCTAAAATCATAGCTGCTTGAATCGGTAAAACAGCATTTTTAGCGCCATCAATATGGACTGTTCCCGTCAACCGATTACCACCATGTACAATGATTTTTTCCAAAATAAATACCTCCAGGTTATTTTACAAGAAAAATTAAATTTCGAATATTATCAATTAACGAGAGAAAAAATGAACTAGTACCATAACCAATTACTACGGACAACAAAACAATTAATAATTTCCCCTGTGTTGCTCGCATTGGAATAAACCGTTCAATATGTAAATCTTGAATACTCCAAAAAGTAAGTCCAATAAATCCTACGTAAGAAATTAAGGTTATCAGTGCTTGAATTCCAATTATTTTCATTCTTTTAATCCTCCAGCTAACGTTCTCAATATACCACATAAAGGTTTTCAAATCAGCCTTTTTTTGAACTCTTAACAAAAAGAAAAGTCCCGTCAAAGATTTAAAATAAATCTTTGACGGGACTTTTAGTTGACATTAATTTAGTTGTTAAATTTTAGAAGTGTTAATTCGGTTAATTGCCTTACGCAATGCCACTTGAGCTCTCGCCAAGCTATCGGTATCGTTTTTAGCTTTTGCTTCTTGAATATGTTTTTCAGCACGACTCTTGGCGTTTTCAGCCCGGGCCACATCAATATCGCTTTGATTTTCAGCCGAATCAGCAACAATGGTTGCATGATTATCTGCAAATTCAATAAAGCCACCATTAACAGCAACTATGTCAGTATTACCATCACGTTCAACTCGTGCTTGATCAACATCTAAATTGGCAATTAAGGGAACATGGTCTCCCATAATCCCTAATTGTCCTACTTTAGTAGTGACAACTAACATTTTTGCATTTTCTTCGTAAACTTTACCATCAGGAGTTACAATACTAACTTCAATAACTGAATTTTCAGCCATTTAAATCCCTCCTTAGCTATTTACGTTTTCTTGCATTTTTTTAGCGTTAGCTACCACATCTTCAATAGGGCCACAGTTTCTAAAGGCATCTTCTGGAAGATCATCATACTTACCTTCTAAGATTTCTTTGAAGCCTTGAACAGTTTGATCGACGGTAACGTATTTACCAGGCAAACCGGTAAATTGTTCCGCAACTGAGAAACTTTGTGACAAGAAGAATTGAATTCTACGTGCCCGGTTAACAATTGTTTTTTCTTCGTCAGAGAGTTCATCCATCCCTAAAATAGAAATGATATCTTGCAATTCACGGTAACGTTGCAAAATGTGTTGAACTTCCGTAGCTACTTCATAGTGCTCTTGACCAACAATATGTGGATCAAGGGCTGATGAAGTAGAAGCCAATGGATCAACGGCAGGATAGATCCCTTGTTGAGTCAAAGAACGTTCCAAGTTAGTAGTGGCATCCAAATGGGCAAACGTAGTTGCCGGAGCAGGATCCGTGTAATCATCGGCAGGAACGTAAACGGCTTGAATAGAGGTAATCGCCCCTTTGTTAGTAGAAGTAATTCGTTCTTGCAATTGACCCATTTCAGTTGCCAAAGTTGGTTGGTACCCAACGGCAGATGGAATCCGGCCAAGCAAGGCAGAAACTTCTGAACCGGCCTGGGTGAATCGGAAGATGTTATCAATAAATAACAACACGTCTTGGCCAGCAACATCACGGAAGTATTCCGCAATAGTTAAACCAGTCAAAGCAACCCGCATACGAGCTCCAGGAGGTTCATTCATTTGTCCATAAACCATGGCAGTTTTTTCCAAAACGCCTGATTCTTTCATTTCATAGTACATATCATTACCTTCACGGGTTCGTTCACCAACCCCAGTAAAGACAGAAATACCATTATGACCTTGGGCGATATTATGGATTAATTCTTGAATTAAAACGGTTTTACCAACACCGGCACCACCGAACAAACCAACTTTACCACCACGAATGTATGGTTCAAGTAAGTCGATAACTTTAATCCCAGTTTCCAAAATTTCAGTCGATGGACTTAATTCATCGTATTTAGGTGCATCTCGGTGAATTGGCCACCGTTCTGCATCTGGTCCAAAATCAGGACCGCCATCAATTGGATCACCAAGAACGTTAAACACCCGTCCCAAGGTATCTTTACCTACGGGAACACTAATAGATGCTCCGGTATTTTCAACATCCATCCCACGACGTAAACCATCAGTTCCGTCCATGGCGATGGTTCTAACAACCCCGTCACCAAGTTCCAACGCAACTTCGACCACGAGATCTTTGTCTTCACTTTCGTGAATTACCAAAGCAGTATTAATTTCTGGAAGTTTTTCATCCAAGGAGAATTCAACATCAACAACGGGTCCGATAACTTGAATAACTTTACCAGTACTCATGTGTATTAACTCCTCTATTTATAAAAATTTAACTATTGACTAAGCGCTTCTTGACCACCGGTAATTTCGGTGATTTCAGTAGTGATAGCAGCTTGCCGAGCACGGTTAAATTGTAGTTCCAAACGGCCAATTAAATCATCAGCATTATCAGAAGCTGACTTCATAGCGGTTGAACTAGATGCATGTTCGGCAGTCTTAGCATCCAAAATGGCACCGTAAACTAAGCTTTCAGAATATTGCGGTAAAATGGCATCTAAAACTGCTTGGTTAGATGGTTCTACATCATATTCAGTATTCATGTTTACCACTTCAACTGATTTAGAAGCTTCAGTATTCAAAGCCTCACCATCAATTGGTAACATTTTTTCAGCCCGGAATGTTGAGGTAATTCGGTTAACAAAATGTTCATAGCAAACATAAAGTTCATCAAATTGATTATCCTCAAAGCGAGTTGTTAATGTTTTAACAATGCTTCTAATTTCATCAAAAGTAGGAACATCACTAACTCCACGATATTCAAACGTTACGTTAGCGCCCTGCTTTTTGTAAAAATCAGCACCAGTTCCACCAACTGCTAAAATCTGGTAGTCATTTCCTTGGCTATGTTCTTTAATGAATTGGTTAGTTTCACGCAAGACGTTACTATTATAGCTACCAACCATTCCACGATCAGAAGTAATCACCAAGTAAGCACTTCGTTTAGTCGTATTTGCTGCTGCATCTTGATCTGAGGATTTAGCCAAATCGTCGAACATGTGGGCTTGCGCCAAATGATAAACGACGGATTTAACTTGGCTAGCATACATATCATAATTCTTGGTATGCTTGAGAATTTGGTTTAACTTTGATTGTGAAACCATTTCCATCGCATTGGTAATCTGCCGTGTTTTTTTAGTAGATGCAATTCGATGTTTGACATCGTTTAACGATGCGCCCATTATTCTCGCCCTCCTTTTTAATCGTTGACTACAGCTGCTGACTCATCTGTTTTTTTAGGTTCAAAAGTTTGACTGAATTCTTTAATGCCTGCATCTAATTTATCTGTATCTGGTAACTGACCAGTCTTAGCAATTTCAGCCAATAAATCAGAATAGTTACTATCAAAGTAAGCAAAAAGTTCATTTTGATATTGTTCGATATCGTCCAATTCAACTTTATCTAAATAACCGTGAGTCAAGCAATAGAGAATCAATACTTGTTTTTCAACGGGAAGTGGTGAATGAAGTGGTTGTTTAAGAACTTCCACAGTTCGAGCACCACGATTTAATTTAGCTTGGGTAGCTGCATCCAAATCAGAGCCGAATTGAGCAAATGATTCCAATTCATGATAAGAAGCCAAGTCCAAACGTAATGTTCCGGCAACCTTCTTCATAGCTTTAATTTGGGCATCCCCACCAACCCGAGAAACTGAAGTCCCGGCATCAACAGCTGGCCGGACCCCTGAATAGAACATGTCTGAATTCAAGAAGATTTGGCCATCAGTGATAGAAATAACGTTGGTTGGAATATATGCAGAAACATCCCCCGCTTGAGTTTCAACGATTGGCAAAGCAGTCATTGAACCACCACCCAATTTGTCACTCAACTTAGCAGCCCGTTCCAATAGACGTGAATGAGTATAGAAGATATCACCAGGATATGCTTCCCGTCCAGGAGGCCGACGAAGAATCAAGGAAAGTTCACGATAAGCATTGGCTTGCTTTGAAAGATCATCGTACACGATCAAAACGTGTTGACCTTTGTTCATGAAATACTCACCCATTGTAGCACCGGCATAAGGAGCAATATAAAGTAATGAAGCAGGTTCAGAAGGACCCGCTGAAATTACGATAGTATAGTCCATAGCACCGTATTGTTCTAAAGTATTTACGGAAGCTCGGACAGTTGATTCCTTTTGACCGATAGCTACGTAAATACAGATCATATCTTGATCTTTTTGGTTCAAAATGGTGTCAATCGCAATAGAAGTTTTACCAGTCTTACGATCACCAATGATTAATTCACGTTGTCCCCGTCCAATTGGAACAAGTGAATCGATGGCTTTAATACCAGTTTGAAGTGGTTCACTAACTGATTGCCGGTCCATAATGCCAGGAGCTTTATGTTCGATTGGTTTATGATCGTCAGCTTTAATAGCCCCTTTACCATCAATTGGTTCACCAATTGAATTAACAACCCGACCTACCATTGCGTCCCCAACAGGAACTTCCATGATTCGGCCAGTTCGTTTAACGGAATCGCCTTCGCGAATTCCAGTATCGTCACCCAAAATCATAATACCAACATCGTTGGTTTCAAGGTTTTGAGCCATTCCATAAACACCATTTGCAAATTCAAGCAATTCACCTGACAAGGCATTTTCGAGTCCGTGAGCACGGGCAATACCATCACCAATATACGTAACGATACCTGTTTCTTCAACATCGAGTTCATTATTATAGCCTTGCAGCTGTTGCTTGATTAGAGCACTGATTTCCTCAGCTTTAATGCTCATAAAATTCACCTCTTTAATAGATATCGTTAGTTCAATAACAACTTTTTAACTTTGTCGATCCTAGATCTAACGCTTCCATCAATAATCGTATCGTTGGAACGCATTACTAGTCCTCCAATAATTGATGAATCCACTTTAGTAGTCAAAATTACCTTTTGAGCACCTACTCGTTTAGCAAACGCAGCTTCGATTTTAGCCTTTTGATCAGCATCTAATTCTGTAGCAGACGTTACTTCAGCACGAACCACATGAGCATCAGCTTCAGCAGCTTTTTCAAATTCATCAATAATTAATGCCAACTCAGGGAAGCGACGATTTTGTTTAATAACTTCGATTAACTTATTAGTAAAATCGGATGCTTGTTCCACAATAGGAGCAAGTAAAGCTAATTTAACTTCAGGTTTAACGGCATTATCGTCTAAAACCGATCCCAATTGAGGGTTCTCTGAGAAAATTTGGCCTAAGGATAGTAATTCCGGTCTTTCGGATTCAACATCGTTAGTCTCTTTTAAGACTGCCAAAATGGCATTTGCATATTTTTTTGCAATTCCAATTCTATCTTGACTCATTTGGCTTTCCCAACCCTTCGATATAAGAATCAATGAGCGCTTTTTGATCATCCGCATTAAGTTCTTTGGTAATGATCTTGGAAGCAATATCAATAGATAGACTTGCAACGTCTTTCTTAGAGTTAGCCAAAGCTTCTTGTCGTTGTTGCTCGATATCCTTTTCTGCGGCGATTTTCATGTTAGCAGCATCATTGTGAGCATCTTCAATAATTTGATCGTGTTGTTTTTGACCAGTTTGCTTTGCATCATTGATGATACCAGTTGCTTCTTGACGAGTATTCGCCAATTCAGCTTGTCGTTGACTGGCAAGTTTTGAAGCATCAGCCTTAGACTTTTCAGCAGAATCAATATCATTGGCGATTTTATCAGATCGGTCTTTCATCATCTTAGTGATTGGTTTCCAAGCCAAAACTTTGATTAACCACATTAAGATTAGAAAACTGACCATGATATAGAGCATATCACCATAATAAAGTTGAGCTCCAACTACAGAAAACGTAAACATCTATTGGCACCTCCTTCGTTTAAATTTAAAATTATTACTTGTTCATAAGTAACAATGCCACAACGAAGGAAATAATTGGCATAGCTTCAACAAGACCAACACCAATAAACATTGTAGTCCGTAATTGACCAGATAATTCTGGTTGGCGAGTCATGCCTTCCAAAGTCTTTGAAATAACCATAGCATCACCAACACACGCACCGATAGCGGCACCAAACATACAAATAGCAGCTGCAATTACACCCATAATAAAAAACCTCCTAAATTTTTATTCCTCGATTTCAATTTTCCGAGAAATATATACAGATGATAGTGTAACAAACACATACGCTTGAATACACCCAAGAAAGACTGAGAAGCCTTGCCAAACCATTTCTACCGGCAACACGGCAATCCAAGTTAATGGACCTCCTTTAGTTGCCAAACTAGTGATCATGCCCAAAAGCATTTCACCGGAATAAATGTTCCCGAATAAACGAAGTCCTAACGTCAAGAAGTTCGCTAATTCTTCGAACACATTAAGAACGATAAAAGGCGCAAATGGTTTAAGGTAATTAGTGAAATGATCCTTATACCCTAACTTTTGGACTCCCATAAATTCAGCAAAAGTCAGCGTCATTAATGATAACGTCAAGGTAATTAACGGATCAGCTGTTGGACTTTTCACATAGACGACACCAGAGATATCAACATGCAAGAATAGTCCTTGTAAGTTAGCAATTAAAATGAAGAAAAATAGCGTGAACGCCCATAATCCTAGCTGCTTACCAGTTTCACCCGAAACCGATCCTTTTACAATTCCGTTGGTAAAATCAATCATAAACTCTAAAACATTCTGCCTTTTACCCGGTTTTAACGTCACTTGCCGTGATAATGCAAAAACGAGTCCCAATACCAGCAAACAAGCAACGGTAATTGAGACTAGATTCCCAACGTTAAACGTTAATCCCAGAAACGTAAAAGTAGAAGTAGGTTCTCCCATAGGTTCTCACCCCTTTCTATTATAGATTTCGCAACGTCAGTCAAGATGGTAAAACCAAATCGAATTCATTATGCGAGTATTTGCCCCAGACCGGCGATCAAATACACTTGAAATAATACCACCAACTAGACCAAAGTTCAAAGCAAATTAACAAATTGGGAATATGTTTTTAAATTACAAGAAAACGGTAACATAATGAATATATATACAAAAACGGAACAAAAAAATGCATACCAATGTTTGATCAATATTTGTCAATAAAAAAAGAAAAAGACATCATAAGATGTCCTTTTCTTGAATTTACTTTTATTTAGTTCCAAAAAGTCGATCACCAGCATCGCCTAGGCCAGGAATAATGTAGCCTTGATCATTAAGGCCTTCATCTAAAGCAGCTGTATAGATATCTACATCTGGGTGAGCTTCTTGCAATGCGGCTACCCCTTCAGGAGCTGCAACTAAACAAACAAATTTAATGTTGCTTGCCCCACGTTTTTTCAAGGCATCAATAGCCATAATGGCTGATCCACCGGTAGCCAGCATTGGATCAACAACAAAAACTTGGCGTTGTTCAATATCTGACGGTAGTTTTACGAAATATTCGTGAGGTTCAAATGTATCTTCATCACGATACATTCCAATATGGCCAACTTTAGCGGCTGGAATTAAATTCAAAATTCCGTCAACCATACCAATTCCGGCTCGTAAAATTGGTACAATTGCAACTTTCTTGCCAGAAATTTGTTTAGCATGGGCAATTCCTTCAGGAGTTTGAACATCAACATCTTCTAATGGCATATCACGAGAAACCTCAAAAGCCATTAAAGTTGCGATTTCATTAACAACTTCCCGAAATTCTTTAGTACCACAATTTTTGTCTCTAATCATTGTTAATTTATGTTGAATTAACGGATGATCCATAACCTGAAACTTACCCAAACTCATTCACTCCTTTTTTATTTCATACTATTGTATCATAATCTTCACCAATTTAATCAGTGTTTTCCATCATTTGTTTATCAAAATGACTTTGCCCGGCTGACTTATTCAACCGATTCATATAGGCTTCTCCCAAGCCATCCGTTGAAAAGGCTTGAGTAAAAATTGATTTAATTTCAGCGTGATTATCAAATTCACGCAGTTCCTCAAACAAATGATGACTAGCACTTTGAACATCAACACCTAAGGATACCACCCGAGCATTATCAGGCCAATCAATATGGTTGATAACATCATCAGTTCCCATGACTCCCACAACTTCTTGAGGATGATGATTAATCCAACGAGCAACTGCAGGCCAGTCAGTCGGTTGATCAACGATATAAACTTGTGCATTAGGAGCGTAGTGTTTATATTTCATTCCTGGTGCTTTAGGAACTTCCTTAATACCAACATGATGTTGTTCATCATTTATTGGATGGTTTAACACGGCTTCAATTTCACCTTTGCTAACTCCACCTGGTCGCAGGATAGTTGGCGTTTCCACTGACATATCTAAAACTGTAGATTCAACTCCCACTCTAGTAGGACCATCATCAACCACCGCCGCAATTTTACCGTCCAAATCATGCAAGACGTGCTCAGCAGTTGTGGGACTGGGCTTACCAGAAGTGTTCGCAGAAGGGCCTACCATCGGTACTCCTGCGGTCCGAATCAATGATAATGTCGCTTGATTATCCGGAAATCTAAATGCCGCCGTGTCCAAACCACCAGTAACTGCTGGAGATAACACGTTTGGTTTTAATTTAAAAATTAAAGTTAAAGGTCCCGGCCAAAATGTAGCCATCAACTTTAACGCATCCGAGCTTAAATCAGCTGCATATTCTTTTACAGTATCAATATCAGCTACGTGAACAATTAAGGGATTATCACTTGGTCGCCCTTTGGCTAGGTAGACTTGTTTAACTGCTGCTTCATTAGTTGCGTCAGCCCCTAATCCATAAACCGTTTCCGTTGGAAAAGCAACTAACTGTCCGGCCTTAATTAAATCAGCAGCCTCATTTATTGTTTCAAGATTTAGTGTCTTAGTTTGCATTTTATCGCCCCATCTTCATCCGAATCATTCGTGGCTTGTCAGCAACATCCTTGCGAACTTCGATCTGAGCCGTTGGGAATTTCTGCCGTAACATTTTTGCCACTGCGTCACCCTGTTTAAAACCAATTTCTAAATATAATTGCCCGTTTTGAGTTAAATGCTCCGCTAAATTATCAATAATTTGTTGATAAATAGCTAACCCGTTATCCAAAGCAAATAATGCCGTTTCAGGTTCAAATTCTAGCACTCGTTGATCCATTAACGGTTTTTCTGCTACATCAATATAGGGCGGATTAGAAACAATAATGTCAAACCGTTCCTCAATTGAGGTAAACACATCACTTTGGACAAAATTAATGTTAACTTGATTATTAATCGCATTTTCTTCAGCAATATTCAACGCAGTAGCTGAAATATCTGAAGCTAACATTGACCAATTCTGCCGATTAACTTTTAGAGCAATTGCAATTGCACCGCTACCGGTCCCAATGTCTAGTACAGACTTCGGATCGTTTTTATTATCAGTTAAAATCCACTCAACTAGTTCAGCCGTTTCTACTCTAGGAATCAAAGTCGCTTGATTGACCTTAATTGGTAATTCATAAAAACTGGTCCGGCCAATTACATACTGTGGTGGCATCCCCGCTAACAGCTTAGCTATATCTGATTGAAATTGTTGCCAATCATTCATCGCCATCGATTGTTGATATCGTGTCAGTAATTCCACCGCAGTTAAATTTAATCGCTGCTCTAAAATAAAATCAACATCAAAATGATCACCCATCTTTTGATCAGTTAATTCAGCAATACCCCACTGTCGGGCTTGAAAAAAAGTTGGTTTTTCTGGCTTATTCATTGTTCAAATTTTCAAGTTTTTGTGCTTGATCAGAAACAATTAAAGCATCGATAATTTCGTCTAATTCCCCGTTCATTACCCGGTCTAACTTATTTAAAGTTAAACCAATTCGATGATCAGTAACCCGATTTTGAGGGAAATTATAGGTTCTAATACGTTCAGAACGATCACCAGTTCCGACAGCTGATTTACGTTCAGCGTTATATTGGTCTTGTTCTTGTTGTGCGTAGTAGTCATAAACTCGAGCCCGCAAGATTTGCATGGCCTTGGCCCGGTTTTGTTGTTGAGAACGTTCATCTTGCATAGCAACCACAATTCCAGTTGGCAAATGCGTCATTCGTACCGCTGATGAAGTTTTGTTAATATGCTGACCACCAGCCCCAGAAGAACGATACACATCCGTACGGATATCCTTAGGATCAATATCAATATCCACGTCTTCGGCTTCTGGCATTACTCCTACCGTAGCAGTTGAGGTGTGCACCCGACCAGCAGATTCAGTTGATGGAATTCTTTGAACTCGGTGAGCACCGTTTTCAAACTTAAGTTTGGAATAAACGTTGTTTCCAGTGATCATAAGGACGATTTCCTTAAAACCACCAACTTCGGTATCACTTCGATCCACAATTTCAACCTTCCAGCCCTGCTTTTCAGCGTAACGAGAATACATATTAAAGAGATCCGCAGCAAACAAACTACCTTCGTCTCCACCAGCAGCACCGTGAATTTCCATAATAATGTTTTTGTCGTCATTAGGATCTTTAGGCAATAATAAGACCTTTAATTTATCTTCCAAATCAGCTTTTTCACTACGTAAATCAGCGATTTCTTCTTTTAACATGGCTTCTAATTCTGCATCGCTTTCTTCACGAAGCATAGTTTCATCATCATCTAATTGTGAGCTTACTTCCTTGTAGTGATTAAAAGTTGCTACTGTTTCTCGTAAGTCAGCTTCTTCTTTAGAGAGTTTCATAAAACGTTGAGTGTCAGAAATAATTTCTGGATCACTGATTAATTCATTTAGTTCATCATAACGGTCAACAACCGCCTGTAGTTTATCAAAAATTTCGTCCATTATTAATCCTTTCTACTATCCTTATAGTAAGGGATGATTGTAGTGTCGGCGACAAACTGGGTAATATGACTCATTACCCCCCATTTGAATTTGTTCGCCTTCGTATACTGGTTTACCATCGTGGATTCGCAGATTCATAATGGCTTTTTTGCCACAGAACCAACAAATTGTTTTCATTTCTTCTATTTTATCTGCATACAACAATAATGCTTGTGAGCCTTCAAATAAATGGTTTTGAAAATCGTTTTTCAATCCAAAAGCAATTACTGGAATATTTAATTCATCAACAATTTTAGTCAATTGTAAAACATGTTGTTTAGTTAAAAATTGAGCTTCATCAATTAATACACAACTAGCATGACTATCAATTGCTTGAACTTCTTCAAAGATATTCGTATCATCAGCAATTGAATAAGCTTCTCGTTCGAGGCCGATGCGGGATTCAATCATTCCTTCTTTTTCCCGAGTATCAATTGCACTAGTCATAATAATGACACTTTTGTCTTGTTCTTCATAGTTGTGAGCTACCTTAATAATTTCAATAGTCTTACCACTATTCATTGCTCCATATCGATAAAATAATTGCGCCACGTTGATCACCTTTCTTTGCGTACTCGTTTTTTATTATACAGAAAATACCCCTAGATTTCGATAACTTTTCTGCTTTCTACCATTCAAATTATTTGAATTGTACAAAGTTATTAGTAAAACCAGAAAATATTGTTCTTTTTATGGTAAACTATCATTTTGATGAACAATCGCTGACTAATAGTTAGAGGAGCAGATAGTAATGTCATTACAAAGTTCAATTGCAACCGCTGCCGGTAAAGGTTCTTACTGGTTTTTGCATACTTTTCGCAATGGAGGCAGCTCGCTTCCTGGTAAAATCACGTTAAAACTAGATCCTAATATTTTAGATGAATTAGGTAAAAACTACGATGTCATTGTAATTACCGGTACTAATGGTAAAACCTTGACGACGGCTTTAACGGTTTCAGTTTTAAAAGAAAAATACGATAACGTCCTTACTAACCCTTCCGGTTCTAACATGGAACAAGGAATCGTTACTACCTTTTTAACTGCTAAGCGCGGTAGAAATGAACGCCCACTAGCAGTTTTAGAAGTTGATGAAGCTAACGTTATTAAAGTTACGCAACACATCAAACCCAAAGCATTTGTGTTCACTAATATTTTCCGAGATCAAATGGATCGCTATGGTGAAATTTACACCACCTACAAGAAAATTTTAGATGGAGTTGCTTTAGCACCCAACGCTACGGTAATTGCTAATGGAGATGCCCCTATTTTCCATTCAGTTAACCTACCAAACCCTATGATTTACTATGGTTTTAATAACCAAGCAGATAGTGATATTAAGGCTACTCCTAATACGGACGGGGTATTATGTCCCCGTTGTCAACATATTTTACATTATAACTTTATTACCTATGCTAACTTAGGTAAATACTTCTGTCCTCATTGTGGTTACAAACGCCCAGAATTAAATTATCAGGTCAACAAATTAACTGAATTAACGCCTACATCTTCTACTTTTGAAATTGACGGCGAACCCATGAAGATTGAAATCGGTGGCGTTTATAATATTTACAACGCACTGGCTGCCTACGCTGTCGGTCGATTTATGGGAGTTACACCAGCTCAAGCTCAAAAAGCTTTTCAACGAGATGAACGCATTTTTGGCCGTCAAGAAGAAATTAAGGTCAATGACAAACTAGTTACTTTAATCTTAGTAAAAAATCCGGTTGGCTTAAACCAAGTATTAGATACAATTGCAACCGATAAAGATCCGATTTCATTTATTGGTTTGTTAAATGCTAACTACGCTGACGGGATCGATACTAGTTGGATTTGGGACGGTGATTTTGAACGTCTAACTCAGTTGAATATTAAAAAATATATCACTGGTGGTGAACGCTATAAGGATATTACCTTCCGCTTACAAGTGGCTGGGGTCCCAGAAGCAGATCACATGGTGGAACCTGATTTAGATAAAGTAGTCGAAATGATTGATGATCTTCCTACTAAAAAGGTATATATTTGCGCAACCTACACGGCTATGTTACAATTGCGGAAAATTTTTGCTAGCAAAGGTTTTATTGAGGGAGGCATGGAATAATGCAATATCATTTAAACGTTGCCCATCTTTATGGTGACTTAATGAATCCTTACGGGGATATTGGTAATATCTTAGTACTTCAATACTTTGGCAAACAAATGGGCATTGAAGTCACATCAGAACTAGTTAGTTTAGACGACCGTTTTGATCCCGATAAATTTGACATTGTCGTTTTTGGTGGTGGTCAAGATTTTGAACAGACCATCGTCTCTAAGGATATCCAAACTAAAAAGACCGATCTAACCAATTTTATTGAAGATAATGGCTCCGTTTTAGCTATCTGTGGTGGTTTCCAGTTGTTAGGCCACTACTATGTAGGAGCTGATGGTGAAAAGATTCCCGGAATTGGGGCATTAGATCACTACACCGAAAAACAAGAAGATAACCGTTTCATTGGTGATATTGTAATTCAAAACCAAGAAACTGGGGATAAGTATCATGGGTTTGAAAATCACCAGGGCATTACCTTCTTAGGTGAAAATGAACGTCCCCTTGGTAACGTTCTTGAAGGTCATGGTAACAATGGTGAAGATGGCGTTGAAGGTGCTATTTATAAGAATACTTACTGCACTTACTTCCACGGACCAATTTTGGCCCGCAATGGTGAATTAGCTAAGCATATTTTGATCAATGCACTAAAACGTCGGTATCCAGATGCTGACTTATCTGCTGCAGAAAAAGTTACCATTCCAGCAACGTATTAAAATTAAAAAAGACTGAACTTCTTAATGAGGTTCAGTCTTTTTTGTTTGCATAAAAATTTGAGTTAACTGCTCTCGGTACTGTTTATACTCTTGCCGAGTTGAAAATAAATTAACCCGATTAGTCAATAAAACTAACGCCCGTTGATTAACTCGATCAATTACCATTAAAGGACCCGTAAAACCCGTATGAACAATGTAATTTCCAGTCGTTCCTTGCCGTAAATCCCAGCCAAACGATCGATTATTAGTATGCATGGGTGTTTGATCAACAAAGCATGCTGTTATCAATTCATCGGGTACAACATCAGGATAACTTATTTGCCCTAATAGCCACTTAGCCACAATGGTCAGATCTGCTGATGATGCAAATAAACCTGCAGCCCCACTGTGTTTACCTAAAATCGCAGTCTTAGGATCATGGACCTCCCCCACAATTAATCCCCTGCGCGAGTCTAACTCAGTAGGAATCACATCTAATGGACTACCGCTTGGAACAAAGGTTGCATTGGGTAAACGTAACGGCGTTAAAATTCGTTTAGTTATTGCTTCATGAACACTTTGGCCCGTTAATTGTTCTGCAACCCACCCCAACAAGATAAAATTAACGTCTTGATAGCGAACTTCCCGCCCTAATTTATCACCAGCCGCTAATCCTAAAAGTCCAGTGGTTAATTCAGTAGCTGTTAAAAAATTGCGATTAGGAATATATCCAATTATATCGCTAGTATGAGTGAGTAAATGTCTAACAGTTACCTGAGCACTCCGCCATTCAGGTAAAAATTTACTAACTGAATCGGTTAATTGCAATCGTTTCTGAGCGATCAATTGCAAAATTAACGGTACCGTCCCCACTACCTTGGTTATAGAAGCTATATCGTACAATGGTCTTCGGCGGGAAAATGGTTCTCTTTTGGGAATTGCCAATCGATCACCAATCCGAAACGAAAAGGTTTGAGAACCGTTAATAATCGCTCCACTAGCTCCTGGAATTATGTTTTGATCAATTAGTTGCTGCAAATAATCCATTACTTGTTCGTTGATAACTGTCACCTCCTCTTTCATTGTACAAAAAAATAACGAACAGCCCAAATCAGGCTGGCCGTTATTTAGCTATGCCAAATCGTTACCAATAAATTGAGAATTGTAAAGATCAGCATAAAAACCGTTTTGTTTCATTAAAACATCGTGATTACCAGTTTCAATAATTTGACCATGATTCATCACCACAATGTTTTGAGCACTTTGAATAGTTGAAAGTCGATGAGCCACCACAAAACTGGTTCTTCCCGCTGATAAACTATCCATCGCGTCTTGAATCATTTTTTCAGTTCTAGTATCAACTGAAGAAGTAGCTTCATCTAAAATCAAAATTTCTGGATTAGCCAAAAATGCTCGAGCAATTGTCAACAATTGCCGTTGACCTTGCGAAATATTGCTAGCATTTTCATTTAACACCGTTTGGTAACCATTAGGCAATTCACGAATAAACGTATCCGCATGGGCTGAACGAGCTGCAGCACAAACTTCTTCTTCCGTTGCGTTTTCATTACCGTATTTAATATTGTCATAAATGGTTCCTGTAAACAGCCAAGTATCCTGTAATACCATTGCCATGTGCGAACGCAAATCTGATCTACTTTCTTCACGAGTATCTTTGCCCCGCATCTTGATAGATCCTGATTTAATATCATAAAATCGTTCTAGCAAGTTAATAATAGTGGTTTTACCAGCTCCGGTAGGACCAACGATCGCCACCATTTCACCAGGATTAACTCGTAGATTAAAGTTTTGAATTAATGGTTTTTCAGGTACATATGAAAATTCCACGTTCTCAAAATTAATCATACTATGATCACTAGCATCCACAGGAATGTCTACTGGTTCATCTGTCATTTCAGGTTCATCTAAAATAGCAAAAATACGTTCCGCAGAAGCTACAGTAGATTGAATGGTGTTAGTTAGACTAGCAAGTTGGGTAATAGGTTGTGACAACATGTTAGTGTATTGTAAGAAGGCTTGGATGTTACCCAAAGTGACTTGTCCCCGCGTTACTTGAATCCCACCAATTACAGCTACAAAGACATAATCCAGGTTTTTAACCAGGTTCATCAATGGAAACAAGAAGCTAGACACAAATTGGGCTTTCCAAGAAGCTTGATAATATTTTTCGTTTTGCTTTTCAAAGTCATCAATTGTGGTTTCTTCACGATTAAAAGTTTTGATAATATTGTGGCCCGAATAATTTTCTTCGGTCATCCCATTTAAACTTCCCAATTCTTTTTGTTGAGTACCAAAGAATTTTTGAGATTTAGGAGCCACAATTCCCACAATAATAACACTGACTGGAACAGTTGCTAAAGCAACTAGTGTTAATTGCCAGCTGATTGTAAGCATCATGTACAATACACCAAAGAACATAAAGAAACTAGTGATTAACTGAGTTAAACTGGATTGTAACATAGTATTGATGTTATCCATATCATTAACTGCTCGAGACATAATGTCACCGTTAGAGTTTTGATCATAAAATGAAATCGGTAACCGTTCCATTTTAGCCTTCATGTCTTTTCGCATTTGGTAAACAATACTTTGAGAAATTCTAGACATCACAATTTGTTGAACCAGTTGAGCAAGCCCAGCCAAAATATAGAGAATAATCACTTCACTAATAATTATGAAGGATTTTAGTAAAATTGATTGGTAAATGAGTAATTCCGAGCCCCACTTTTAATTGAGCAGTTCCCGCCATTACTCCAGTATAAATTTCAGTAGTAGCTTTTCCCAAAATTTTAGGGGTTACAATTTGAAGATAAACTGCTAAGATTGCCATTACAATGGCTAAAACAATTCCTGGCATCCAGCGTTTAGTATAACCAATTAAGCGCCCGGTGGCATGCCAAAAATTATTCGGCTTACTTACGGCTTTAGAATTATTCCGCATCGGTAGTCACCTCCTGCTTGATTTGGGAATTCAAGATATCTTGATAGACTTTGTTAGATTTCACTAACTCATCATGAGTCCCTTGACCCACAACTTTTCCTTCATCAATTACCAGGATCAAATCAGCACTAGCCACCGTCGAAATCCGTTGAGCCACAATTACACTAACAGCATTTTGAATTTGTTTATCTTGTTTCAAGCTAGTTCGTAATTCGGCATCGGTCTTGAAGTCCAAGGCAGAAAACGAATCATCAAAGATGTACACAGCTGCTTTCTTCAAAATGGTTCTGGCAATTACCAAACGCTGTTTTTGACCACCCGAGAAGTTAGCTCCATCTTGTTCCACCACATAATCCAAACCACCCTTATCATCCGTGATAAAATCAGCAGCCTGAGCGATTGTTAATGCATGCCAAATTTCATCATCGGTAGCATCAGGCTTTCCAAATTTCATGTTTTCTCGAACGGTGCCAGAGAACAATACTGCTTTTTGCTGAGTAATTGAAATCAATGAGTGTAACGTATGTTGAGTCATTTGGTTGTTAGCCGTACCGTTAATCAAAATTTGACCACTTTCAGGATCAAATAGACGTGGAATTAAGTTAACCAAGGTAGATTTACCAGAACCCGTCCCCCCGATAATCGCCACCGTTTGACCAGCCTTAGCACTAAAATTAATATCGGTTAAGGCTAATTGCTCAGCATTAGTATAGCGGAAGTTCACGTGATCAAATGCAAGTGAGTTTTCCTTACTAATTTCTTGAACAGGGACCGAATTACTTGGGTCTTGAATAGAATCCTTAACATCCAACACTTCATTAATCCGGGCAGCTGAAGCTGAAGCTCTAGGAATAAAGACAAAGATCATTGAGAGCATCATAAAGCTAATTAAAATTTGAGCTGAATAAGTCATAAATGAAATTAAGTTCCCGACTTCTAAAGCTTGGAAGGAAATTAATTTACCACCATACCAAATGATACCAGCATTGGTTAAGCTTAAAATTAAGGTCATGACAGGCATAACAAAGGAAACGATCGTGAAAACCTTCATCCCGGTTTGGGCAAAGTCCTTGTTAGCCTTATCAAAACGATTCTGTTCAAATTGGTCTTGATTAAATGAACGGATAACACGAACACCAGTCAAACCTTCTCGGAAGATCAAATTAATTCGATCAGTCTTTTTTTGCAGGCTCTTAAACAACGGCACCGCAAAAAACATGATGGCCCCTACTAGAACTGCTAATAGTGGTAATGAAATTAAGAAAATGGTAGTTAAACGGGGGCTCTTAACATATGCCATTACCCCGGCCCCCACTAACATGATGGGTGCCATCAACATCATTCTTAAAATCTGAACCATAACGTTTTGAATTTGAACAACGTCATTAGTAGTTCGAGTATCTAATGAAGCTTCTCCGAATTTATCCATATCTTCGTCAGAAAAGTTCATTACCTTTTTAAACAAGTCATTTCGAATATTACGTCCCATTTTCATAGATTGAGTAGCTGCAAAATAAATATTGCCAGCTGCTGCTAATAATCCTAAAAATGAAACAAAGATCATTCGAAAGCCTTCGTTACAAATGTAGCCAATATTGTTAAGGGAAATCCCTTTATCAACAATATTGGACGTTACAGTTGGTAAGTACAAGTCACAAGCAACCTGTAAAATCATGAACACGACGGCCCCAGAAACGGCCCACCAGTTCAGTCGTGATTTTGCTAATTTAAACAATATGTTACCCCCAAATACTTTCAGAGTTTTTAATTAGAAAATGGAGCATTAAGCCATTATACGCTTCTTATTTTTTAAATTAAAGGGTTCCCTAATGGGAATTTTAAATCTAAAGTAATTTTATGTGAAGAAAATTGTTTCCTAACTTTTCTGTCGCATTTTTGTTAAAATAGAATCGAGAATACTAACAGCGGAGGACAAAAATGTTAAGTAATTCGGACTCGATTTTTCAAGTTCTTACCTATATTAAGAGCCACCCCAAAAACGTAGTTATTTCGGCTGCCGATTATACTAATGCCGTCCGTATGTTTATCGACGATACAGTAGCAGTGGGTAATGCTCAAATGTACTTTCCCGATCATGAAATTGTGGTAACTAGAATGTCACCGGATTTTATTAGCACCAATAGTAATTTATTAGATTACTTCTATGATTTCACTAAACAAAATGATCAAAGTTATGACGAACTATGGGTCACTACTGGTCATTTAAGAGATTCTGGTAAATATATGGTGGAATTGTCATTTGAATAAACTACGACGCCTGTATAGGCGTTTTTTTATTACTTAATTATCTAAATAGTTAAGACAATTGTGCTATTATAGTTATTGTTGGTAGCCTAATTAAAATTAGTTACTTACATAAATTTGAGAGTTTAATCTAGGATGGGAGAAACTGATATGCAAGAGACTGGAAAAGAAACTCCCCAAGAAATTAAAGGCTGGAACTGGGGGGCCTTCATGTTTAACTGGGTTTGGGGAATTGGTAATAAAACGTATTTGCCATTACTTAATTTAATCCCCCTTGTTAATATTGTTTGGATTTTTGTTACTGGTTTTAAGGGTAACGAGTGGGCCTGGCAAAAAGGTGATTATAAGGACGTGAAAACCTTTAAGCAAGTTCAAGCTACTTGGAACCGTGCTGGATTAGTACAATTTGCCATTTATATTATTTTTATTATTTTATATGTTCTTATTTTTGCAGGTGTTTTTGCTTCATATTTCAACAGCTAACCTAATTAGGTTGTAATATAAGCTACTCTGAGTCAGTAAAAAGAGACTGCCGCACAAGAAAATGTGTTAGAGTCTCTTTTTAATTTACTTTGATAATTTCTAAAAGATTGAATCAAAATCTTAGAACTGTTTATATAAGAGTCAAGCCAGAAAAAGTTTTTAAGCTCTCCCCAAAGCTCCCCCTTTACTGAAAACAGGTAACAACTAATGACAATGCTAACCAAACAAAAAGCCGTCCTCATAGGCTTTTTACAAGCTTACAAGAACGGCTGATAACTTAAGATTGGGTATACTGGGCTCGAACCAGTAAATTACGGATTCAGAGTCCGCTGCCTTACCAATTTGGCGAATACCCAATGAATATTACATCTAATAATATTAGCTAAATAATATATCTTTGTCAATAATTCTAATGATAAAAATTAAAAGACATTGACAAGCAGGCAGCAAATCAGCTAAACTATTATAGTAGTTTGAAAGCATTGCCCGCTGGTCAAACTGGTTTAAGACGTCGCCCTCTCAAGGCGGAGTTACGGGTTCGAGCCCCGTGCGGGTGATAATTAAGGCCAGGAAAACAATTCTACTGTTTTCCTGGCTTTTTGTTTCGTTATTTGTATTCCATTAGCATTTTCTACTATAATAATTGTATTGTTCAAATTTAATTAAGGACGGTTGCCATGTCTACAAATTATTTTCATTTCAATTATGGTAAAGTTCGCTACATAGCCAACGGACTCCTCATTGGTTTTTTTGCCGGAATAGTTGCTGATCTTTTTAGATACGGAATTGAAATTTCACTTAAACAATCTCAGCAACTGTTTAGATCCATTCAGCATGGGAACTGGTTGTCTTTACTCACCCTCTTGATATGGATTCTGACGGCCACCATCATTACTGGCCTTTTAATCAAACAACAACCAAACATTAGTGGCTCAGGAATCCCTCAAGTAGAAGCTCAATTAGATGATGAGCTTGACTACAATTGGTGGTCAGTTCTCTGGCGCAAACTAGTCGGTGGAGTTCTCGCAATTGGTCCAGGTTTAGCTCTTGGTCGCGAGGGCCCTTCTATTCAACTGGGAGCCGCTGTTGGTCAAGGGGCTGCCAAATTTTTAGACAATCACGGATCTGACAGAAGAATAATGATCGCTGCTGGGGCTGCTGGTGGGCTATCAGCTGCATTTAACGCTCCTATTGCAGGCACCATGTTTGTCCTAGAAGAAGTTTATCATAATTTTTCTTATCCAGTCTGGCTTACATCATTAGCTAGTGCCGTGAGTGCCAATTTGGTTTCTTTATATATCTTCGGAATGCAGCCTGTATTAAGCCTGCACTACCAACACTCCCTTCCCATTTCTCAATACTGGCATCTAATTCTACTAGGAATACTTCTTGGAGTTTTAGGCCGTATATATCAGTGGGTACTTCTCCACCAAACCGATTTTTATAAGTTATTCATCTGGGTTCCTAAGTTATTGTGGGGCTTGATTCCTTTTGCCGCTTTAATTCCATTGGGGATTTGGCACCCTACGTGGTTGGGGGGCGGTAATGGAATCATCTTAAGTTTTAATACCGTTAATTACTCTTTAATGACTTTAGTTATTCTTTTGCTAGTACGCTTTGCTTTTTCCATGTTATCTTATGGTTCGGGATTACCAGGTGGAATTTTTCTTCCTATCTTATCATTAGGCGCTATTATTGGGGCCATTTATGGAGTAGGAATGAGCCAACTCAACTTACTTGCTCCTCAATACGTGTACAACTTAATTATCATTTCGATGGCCGGTTATTTTACCGCTATCGGTAAAGCACCATTTACCGCTATATTATTAGTCACTGAAATGGTAGGTTCCTTAGAACATTTAATGCCGTTAGCGGTTTTAAGTTTAGTGGCTTACGGAATTGATGACTTATTAAACGGTAAACCAATCTATGCTGAATTACGAGAAAGATTGGTACCAAGCAATATTGGTCATGTTGGTAATCCTACTGAAATTCAGGTGCCGGTCTTTGAATCTAATCAAATTGAACCATTTTATGTTAAAGAACTTCCCTGGCCAAAAAACTGTTTACTGGTAAAAATCCAGCGAGGAGAAAAATTGCTAATTCCTAACGGAAACACCCTCATTCGCCCGGGAGACACGTTGATAGTTTCGGTGCCCCAAAAACAAAGCTTCACTGCTAAAAAAGATATTATTTATGCTATTCAACAATTAAATAACTAAAAAAAGATCCTGCAAATGCAGGATCTTTTTTTAGTTTAAAGTTGATCGTTTAATTTTTTACCAATTTCTTCATAGCCGGGTTTACCTAACAAGCCAAACATATTAGTCTTATAAGCTTCCACTCCGGGTTGGTTAAATGGATTAATTCCATTTAAGTAACCAGAAATTCCTACAGCCACTTCGAAGAAGTAAATAGTATAACCTAAAGTATAAGCGGATTGATCTGGAATATGAACGGTCATAACCGGAACACCACCGTCAGTATGTGCTAACACAACCCCTTCATAAGCCTTTGTGTTAACCCAATCCATTGACTTGCCTTGAAGATATTCCAGGCCATCTAAGTTGCCGTCTTGACTAGGAATCTTAATATCTTTAGTTGGTTTGTCTACTTTAACTACTGTTTCAAATAGGTTACGTAACCCTTCTTGAATATATTGTCCTAGTGAATGTAAGTCAGTAGTGAAGTTAGCTGATGATGGATAAATGCCCTTTTGGTCTTTACCTTCAGATTCACCCATTAATTGTTTCCACCATTCTGAGAACATTCGCATATTAGGTTCATAGTTTTCCAATAATTCAGTAGTAAACCCTTTACGATACAAAATATTTCTCAAGGCTGCATATTGATAAGCTTCATTATTAGTTAAATCAGCATCAACATATTCATTTTGTGCATCACGAGCACCCTTCATCAACTCATCGATGTCAGAACCAGAAACAGCAATTGGAAGTAAGCCAACAGCAGTTAACACTGAGAAACGACCACCAACGCCATCTGGAATTACAAAAGTTTCCCAGCCATTAGCATCGGCTTCTTCTTTAAGAGCACCACGATTAGCATCAGTAGTAGCGTAGATTCGCTTGTTAGCTTCTTCTTCGCCATACTTAGCAATCAAAATTTCCTTAAACACCCGGAAAGCTACTGCAGGTTCAGTAGTAGTCCCTGATTTAGAAATAATATTGATAGAAAAATCAGCGTCTCCCACTAATTCGATTAAATCTTGTAAGTAAGTAGAACTTAATGAATTACCGGCAAAAACTACTTGAGTAGTTTCTTCTTCACGAGTGTAGAAATTATTGTGTAAGAAGTCTAATGCCATTTGGGCACCTAAGTAAGAACCACCAATTCCAATTGTAATTAAATATTTAGAATCTTGGTTAATCTTAGCAGCAGCTTTTTTAATGCGATCAAATTCTTCGTGATCATAATTAGTAGGAAGGTCTAACCAGTCACGAAAATCGCTACCAGCACCGGTACCGTTTCGTAATTCAGAATCAGCAGCATTTACCATTGCTTGCATTTCTGCTAATTCATTGTCATGAACAAATTTTGTTAACTTGGAGCTATCAAAGTTCAAATATGCCATTTATATCAATCCTTACTTTATGTTATTTAATTTAACAACCCTATTTTACTACAATAAAACACAAAAATTAACCGTTTACAGAAATTTGGTATATACCTTTTTATTCATTATCCGAATCTTTACTATTTTCATCTGGGAAAGTAATTGTAAATGTAGTTCCGACGCCTAGTTCGGAGCTTACTTCGATGGTTCCACCATGTTGTTCCACTAATTGATGAACAATCGCTAAGCCTAATCCAGATTCGCCGTACTTGCCACTTCTTCTAGAAGCATCAGCTTTATAGTAGCGTTCAAAAATATTTTGAGCCTGTTCATTAGACATCCCAATCCCAGTATCACTAATTGCTAACACGGCAGCGTTATCTTCTTGATTTCTAAACCCTTTAACGGTGATGACTCCATCTTTGGTGAACTGAATGGCATTAGTGCTGATGTTAACCATAATTTGGACAAATCGATCGTAATCCGCATAGACCGGGAAATTTTTAGGCGCATCAATTACGATTTTATCGTTGGCGGCTTTAGCTTTAGCTGAAATTTGTCCTGGTAACTGTTGCATAGCATCATAAGCATTAAAATTAGTTTCATGTAACGAAATAGTATTAGAACGGATTTTTTCGTAATCCAAATTTTCATTAACTAATCGAATTAGGCGTTGAGTTTCGTTCATCATTAAGTCCAAACTTTTATCCCGTGCATCTTCAGGAATAATATCATACTTAAAGCCTTCTAAAATACCGTTAATTGTAGTTAATGGCGTTCGCATCTCATGAGCAGCATCCGCCAAAAATTCTTGACGCCGTTCTTCTTGGCGTTGAATTTCATCTGCTGATTTTTCTAGATTTTCAGTCATATGGTTAAAATCAGTAGTTAATTCATCAATTTCATCTTTTCCTTGATTAACTAACCTAATTCGATAATTGCCCTTGGTAACCTGATTAGCCGCATCCCGTAGTACGTTAATTCTGCGATTTAATCGTCTAGATATAAAGAAACTAATGATCATTGCCACAATCAAGGAAATAATTAGTGCTTTAACTAAATCTCGATTAATTTTGTTAAGATTAGAGTCCACTTCAGACGTATATGATCCCACCCCAATAACCGCCAAAAGTTTATTGTTATAGTAATATGGTTTTAAAATTTCAATCATCGCCGGGTGAGTATCTTTATTTTCTTCTGTAATGGCATTTGTTTTTCGAATCATTTGGTTATTTCTGAGTCGTTTCCATTCTGAATAAGTTATCTTATCAGCTTCCTGATTTTTGGGATAGAGTGGTTTTTCACTAGGTTTATACACAGTAAAATGGATTGATTGATTTTTTAAAAAAGACTCATAATTATCTAACTTTTCTACACTAAAAGCAGTTTTACCCGTTTTCTGATTAGCCGTAAGTGATTGCTCGACTAAGCCGTCTGAATAACGTTCTAACTGATCCCACTTATTGTTATACATAAATGACTTAGTCATTCTGCTAAAAGAAATTCCCAGCAGTAAAATCGTTACGGCAATAACCGCAAAAAACGAAAGAACTTGCTGATAAATTAATTTCATTACTTAGCAGCCTCAGAATCATCGAACTTGTAGCCCACTCCCCAAACGGTTTGAATAACTTGAGGCCCCGCTTTTTCAATTTTAGAACGTAATTTTTTAACATGGGCGTCTACGGTTCGTTCATCTCCATAGTATTCATAATCCCATACTTCTTGCAGTAATTTTTCACGGGTAAATACTTGACGAGGTTTCTTAGCCATCGCTTTTAACAAATCAAATTCCTTAGGGGTTAAATCTGGAATTAACTTGTCATTTAAATAAGCTTCTCGAGTACCACTGTTCATCTTGAAATTCTCAGTTACTACATCAAATCCATCTTCATTGCCATCAGACACCCCATTGGAGCCACTTGAACGACGTCGAACCGCCTTCATCCGAGCAATTAAAGTGATAGGACTAAAGGGCTTGGTAACGTAATCATCAGCTCCCATTTCAAATCCTAATACTTGTTCACTGTCAGAATCACGAGCTGTTAGCATAATAATTGGAACAATTTCAGAAATTTCACGAATTTCTTTGGCCACCTGCATCCCATCTTTTTTAGGTAAGTTTAAATCTAAAGTAATGATATCCCAATCATCGGCTTCCTTCTTAAACTTATCTACGGCCTCTTCTCCATCATAGGCGTAGGTTACATCCCAGCCTTCTTTTTGGAAAAACATTGCCATCATTTCTGATACTGATTTATTATCTTCTACCATTAATACCTTCATTATTTACTCTCCTTAATAACTAATAGCTTCATATGAGCCATTTTTCCAAAAATGTTTTAAGTGTTTTTGTGATATCACTTCTAATTTACCAGACCATGGATTGTTATAGTAATATAATTTGCGATTAAAGCCAGTTAATACAATTACATTAGATTTAAGATTATCTAATCCATTAACTCGTAATAAGATTGGTCTTCCTCTTAACAATTGACGGTTTAATTGACGAAAGTCAGCTTTATTCAAATCGCGAATCGAATTTGTTTGGTTAATAATTAATTCACTTAGATCTAATAATTTATGAGAATTGTCGTGCCAATTTTGAACCCATTGTCTTAACTTATCTTCAGTCATTGGTTTATCCGCATAGTTAAACAACATCATCAGCGCAGCTACATAATTATCTAAATCAGTAGCCGTTTGTTGCTTCAATGGTTCTACTGCTAACCTCCTGAAGGATTTACTAATATTACGCTTTGCAAGCCATCCCGATTCGTTTTCTCCCTCAAAATAATACCAAACTTGATTATTAAAAAAACTAATTTGATTAATACTAAAATCACGAGTTAGGTAGTTTTTAGGCATTTTTTGTTTATTTTTAGTGTTGCCTTTTTCTGGTAGGTACCAATGGTCACCAGGAATCTTACGAAGCCGAACAAAAAACGGTTTAGTATTTTCATCGGCTATCGTTGTCTTATTCATAATTTTCCACCCCATTTATCTTTATTTTACCAATAATTAGCGCAATATGTTAACAAACTAAGCGAATAATTATGCTAAAATTGAAACTAATACTTATTGTTAATTTAATTAAAGGAAGGTCCTTATCTTATGTACAAAGCACTCACCTTTTTTGACCTGGATAATACACTGCTGAACGCTCAAACTAAAGTTGATCCTGAAGTGTCAGATGCAATGCATCAACTAGCATCTAATAACATTTTACCGGTGATTTCAACTGGACGCAATCTATTCGAAATTCCCAATGTTATGGCAATTACTGGAATTTCTACGGTAGTTTCTGCTAATGGCGATTTTGTGGTTCATGAAGGTAAACCAGTATATGAAGCAACCTTCTCAAATCAACAAGCCAGTGAGTTAGCTGAATATGCTAAAACCTTTGACGAATCCATTGTTGTCTTAAATAACAAGGGAGCTCGTATTAACTTTAACACGGACTTTGCTCAAAGAGCTTATGATTCTGTTAATAGCACGGTCCCTCCAGTTGGAGCAGAAGAATTCTGGCAAACTAATCCCGTTTACATGATGTTGGTAATGACTAAGGGACACGATGAAGATTATCGCAATAAATTTGGCGATCAATTTACTTTTTATCGTAATACCCCCTCTAGCATGGACATTGTTATTAAGGGCAATTCTAAGAGTAACGGAATCCAAGAATTAATTAAAAATGCTGGTTTAGAAGGCATTCCTACTTATGCATTCGGTGATGGTAACAATGATATCCCAATGCTTGACTTCGTAGATCATGCCGTAGCAATGGGGAACGCCTTAGACCATGTTAAGCCATACGCCGAATTTGTAACCACAGCTAATACAGATCACGGCATCGTTAATGGTCTCAAACACTTTGATTTAATCTAATTTTTTGCTATTTCTCCAAAATGTGCTACAATTACATAGATACATTTTGGGGTCGTTATGGATTCGACGGGTATAGGTCGAGCCTGGACTGCGTTTCGTGCGGTGCCACGTTAAACCACCCAGTTTAAAATTATAACTGCAAAAAATAATTCAAACTCTTACGCTTTAGCTGCCTAATAAGCGCTTAACGTAGATCCTCCTATCTTCGCCCATGAGATAGATCTGGGTCCTATAAATAAGTGGGCTTACGCAATTGGCTCCCATCTGAAGTCAATTGAAGAGACTAATCAGATTAGCTAATAACGAGAGCCTTGATTTATGGCGTTTTTATTAGTGAAATTTAAATAGTAAATCTATGAACGTAGACGTTCAGGTGGCGATATGCTCGGACGCGGGTTCAACTCCCGCCGACTCCATTTTAGTAACAATAAGAAACATTTTAAAAAAACCTAAATCCTTTTATATCAAGGGTTTAGGCTATTTTTTTATTTTTAGAAAACATAAGAAGCCATAAGAACGCTGATGGATCATGCACGTTTTTTGCACGTGCAAAAATTTGTGCGCAAAATTTAAAAAGACGCTGTTTAGGCGTCTTTATTTTGATTTTCAAGCAGTACCTTACGATCGCTTAGTAACTGTTCAAATTCTTTAATATCTTCAAGTATTGCTTGCTTTTTAATAAAACTGCGCGACCTAGAACGATCGCTTAAATATTTTGCGTGTTCTTTATTTTTAGAAATTCATTTACTATTAGCAAGTGTTTGTTTAGTTGACATTATTGCATCACCTTCCAAGTTATAAAGGCGGCTAAAATTAGAATAACAATAGTAGCTTCTATTTTTTCTTTAATTGTGGTCTTTCGTGCTTCAACAGTAACGTGTTTAGTTTCTAATAGCTTCATTGCTAGGTCCCCTTTTAAATTGTTACTTAAAATATTTGGAACCAATCAGATGACAGTTCCTTGAGTTCAAACTATAACATTATAATTAAATCTATCACTAACTCGCCATTCTATGTAGTATTAAAAGCACTTCATCAAGTGTTTTTAATTTTATGGTACTTTAATCTGATTCAGGCACAATAATTTTAATAAATTGCTTCTTTACGTATAAATTGACCGGCAGTTCCCCCGCTTCATCCCCATCAATTCGCACCGCCACCTTCTTATCATCCAAGCTACTAATGTTAGCCTGTTCTAATTTTAAATAACTAGCATCATTAAGTTTCCGAATTTGGCCAGTAATAAAATAACTAAAGTATCCCATTATTCGCCACGGAGAAAAGCGTTTTAAAATAGTAATATGAATTTGATGATCGTCAACACCAACTTCTGGGTTAAACTTAGTAAAACCACCTATCGAACTAGTAGTGGTAATCAGTAAAAACCTAGTATTAAATTGGTGGATTTGTTCACCTGCCTTAATCTGGATGGACGCCGGCTTAGTAGTTACTAGCTTTTTAATCCCATTAACCAGATAGGTTAATGATCCCCAGCGTTGTTTTTCTTCTTGTCGCACTCCTTTTGCCATTTCTGCAACAGTTCCTAAAGTTAAACTGCTAGCAATAGCCCGTTGATCACTATGAAGTAAATCGGTAGTAATCCCCTTTCCGTTCAAAATTACCTTCGTAGCCTTTTCATTGTCTAATGGAATATTCATGGCTCTAGCGAAATTATTGACCGTTCCACCTGGCAAAATTCCAATTACTGGACTAGCTTTCATTGAAATCAAAGCGGAGAATACTGTATTAATTGAGCCATCTCCGCCGACCACCACCAACGTTTTTATATTATCTATATTTTCCTGAATATATTTTATTGCTTGTTCTCTACTAGTGGTCCCCACTAATACCACTTTATGTTGTGTAGCTTGGGCCAAAACTTTAAATTGCTGAGCTCGTTTTTCACTGTCAGCCTTACCCGCAGATTGATTATAAAGGACAGTATATTTCATCATTCCACCTCCTAATCTAGCTAATCTTATTATGGCATAAACTAGGATGATTTAATAATTTAAGCAAAGTTCACTAGTGACTCTCACAGGCATACTGTTTATTGCTATTGTCCAATCTATTACTGACCCTAAATTGATGCTATTTATAAATTTAATGCTTTTACCATCTAAAAAAAGTCGTTGGAGTTAATACCAAAATAAAAAACAGCCCTTAGGCTGTTTTTTTAATACTTAAAATCTGCTAATTTGGATTGCTTAACTTCATCAATCGTCTTGGTACCTGCCAATTGCATGGTAGTAGCAAATTCATGGTTTAATTCTTGAATGGCATCTTGGACACCTAATGCACCACCCAATGCTAAGGCATAAACAAATGGTCTGCCTAAAGCTACTAGGTCAGCACCAGCTGCTAAAGCCTTAAAGACATCAGAACCACGACGAACACCACTATCAAAGATAATTGGTACTCTACCTGCCACGGAGTCAGCAATAGCACTTAAGGCGTCAAATGAGGCTGGACCGCCATTCAATTGACGGCCACCATGGTTAGAAACGTAAATTCCTGCTGCTCCAGCTCCAATTGCTAATTCAGCATCTTCTGGAGTTTGAATTCCCTTTACAATGACTGGTAGATCACTGTATTCAGCAATTCTTCTGACATCATCAGGACTAATCTTTTGTGCAGCAGCTGCATAAATTTCGGCAATTCCTTGACCTTTACCAGCGCCTTCGCTGAATTTTTCCAAGTTAGCCATTGGAATTGGGAATTGGAAGTCGTTAATAATATCGGCTTCTCGATAACCATCAACAGTGGCATCAGCGGTTAAAATAATTCCCTTTACTCCCGCCTTTTTAGCTTCATCTAAAATCGCTTCGTTAAACTTCCAATCTTTACTCATGTAAAGTTGGAAAAATTGAGGAGCGCCCTCTCCAGCTGCTGCAGTATCAGCAATAGATGCTGAAGAATAAGTACTCTGAGCCATCAAAGCCCCCTCATTAGCAAATGCCTTGGCCGTATCTACTTCCCCCTTAGAATGGGCCAAACCTTGAGCAGCTAATGGTGCCATCATTACCGGAGTCTTCAAATCAATGCCAAATACGTTAGTGCTTATATCTGGATTATCAATATTAGCCAGAGTTCTTGGATAAATTTGCTTGTGAGTAAATGCCTTGCGGTTTTGAGCCAATGTCCAATCATCTTCAGAACCACCAACTATGTAGCCGAATCCACCGGTAGGGATAATTTCTTTAGCCCGCTTTTCCAATGATTCTAAGTTTAAAACGTTGATGTGTTCTTCACGATCGCTTTGTTCATATCCATTAACAACTGTCATAATACAGCCTCCTAATAAATTTTACTAAGGTCATTCTAGTTCACTTACTTTTAATAAGCAATATCTTTTTTATTATTTTGCTATTCATTGTCACTAAAAAAACCGCTAACTCTTTACAAGTCAGCGGGTTTTACTAATTTATTTTTTTAAAGCAACTCAGTACTAGAAATAATTTTACCACCATACATAGTCTTAATATAATTTAACGCATGCTTATAATCTTTATCGTTTAATGCCTCAGTAGTTTCAGTAGGTACTGTAATCTCATAACCTCGTAAACAAGCATCTGCAGCGGAATGTTGAATGCAAATATTAGTAACCACCCCAGTCAAAATGAGGTTATCCACATTTAATTCACGCAAAAGAGAATCCAATCCCGTTTCAAAAAAAGCACTATAAGTTCGCTTTTCTAATGAGTAATCACCATCTTGCGGAGTCAGTTCCGTAGTAATTTGACTCCCCCACGTGCCCTTCATGCTGTGTTCTCCCCAAATTTTCAATTCATGGTCGGCTGAATAATGTGCATCAGAAACATAAATAACTGGAACAGATTTTTTTCGAGCTTTATTTACCAAATCATTAATTGGTTGAATCGTTTTTAATGCCCGATCGTTCTTTAGTTTACCAGTCAAAAAATCATTAGTCATATCAATTACTAAAACTGCTGATTGCATTTCAAATCTCCTCCAAAAATTGATAAATGGGTTACACTAATTAATATTAAGATACCATAGATTATGATTATTGATAAGACGCTTTGTCAAATACATGGAGGAATCCTATGAATACTATTTTTCACATTGATGAAATCAACAAATGGCCGACATTACTTAGTAATGTAAATCATATGCATGAATGGATGCAATCGACTAAAACTGCTGGAACGATAGAAGTTTTAGTTAACGGTTCCGCGGTTAGCGCTGTTGTTAAAAACAGCGACATTAATTTAAGCCAGTTAACTAACATGGGAATTATGGTAGCAGTATGTAATAATTCCCTAGTTCAACGAGATATTAAAACCGATTCATTACAAGCTAATCTCCAAGTGGTCCCCGTCGGAGTAGTAGAATTAGCCTGCAAACAAAGTGAAGGTTACGCATACATCAAGCCTTAACTTCACAATCAATTTAACACTGAAAGTGCCTGTAAATATACGTTTTCGTCATTAAAGTTATTTTTTGTGAATAAAATCATTGCATTTCTTAGACAAATGGAGTAAGTTATAAAACGTACTTACAAAAAACAAGCAAAAATAATTTTATTCTGAGGAGTGGATTATTATGACAAAAATGAATGCAGGTCAAGCTCTAGCTAAAGTATTAGAAAGTTGGGATGTTGACCACATTTACGGAATTACCGCTGACTCAATTAATAATACTGTTGACGGTCTTTATCAAGAACGTGACCACATCAAATATATTCAAGTTCGCCACGAAGAAGTTGGTGCTCTTGCAGCCACTGCGGACGCCAAACTAACTGGTAAAGTAGGAGTTAGTTTTGGTTCAGCCGGCCCCGGCGCCACCCACCTTTTCAATGGTCTTTACGATGCCAAAATGGACCATGTTCCTGTAGTTGCTATTATTGGTCAGTCTGCTACATCCGTTATGAATACTTATTATTTCCAAGAAATGGATCAAGATCCAATGTTTGCGGATCTCACCGATTTTCATAAGCAAGCTACTAACCCTGAGCAAATTCCATACATTATGGATCAAGCCATTCGGTATGCTTACCAGCACAAAGGACCAGCAGTAGTAATTATTCCTGATGATCTCTCTGGTGAAGAAATTGACTTTGAACCATTTAAATCAACTAACGTTATTAATGGAGTATCTGAGGAAGTTATTAATGATCAGGCTGTAGATGATGTTTATGACATGCTAAAAGCAGCTAAGCACCCAGTTTTGTGGGTAGGTTTAGGAATGAAGAATGCTCGCAATGAAGTTATTACATTTTCTGAAAAGTTCAGTGTTCCAGTCGTTTCCACAGCTCCTGCTACTGGCGTAATGCCTACCGATCATCCTAACTTTATGGGTTCCCGTGGCCGTTTAGGTACCAAGCCTGCTTTTGAAGTTACCCAGGATGCTGATTTAATCATTTTGGCCGGAACCAACTATCCATTTAGCCGCTTCTTACCATCAGGAATTAAATTTGTCCAAATTAATAATGCTCTAGCTGACCTTGGTAAGCAACGAGATGTTGATCTAGCTGTATTAGCAGATGGCAAGAAATTCTTCCAGAAATTAAACCAAAAAGGTGAAGCTATTCCTACTACCCCATTCCTCAAGGCCGCTCAAGAAGATAAGCGTAACTGGGATGCTTGGCTAGACAAGGTAGCAGACGATGATAGTGACGGATTAGCTCCAGAAGCCGTTATCCGTGCTATCAAGGAAAATGCCTCCGACGATGCTGTCTTTGGCCTTGACGTTGGTAATAATTTAATGTGGGCTATTCGCCAACTACCACTTAATAAGAACCAAAAACTATCTATGTCAGCTTGGTTTGGAACGATGGGCTACGGTCTTCCAGCCGCAATTGCTGGTCAATTAAGCTATCCTGATAGTCAAGTCTTTAATATCGCTGGTGATGGTGGTTTTGCTATGGTTATGCAAGATTTACTTACCCAGGTCCAATATGACTTACCAATCATTAATGTCGTGCTAGAAAACAAAGTGTTTGGATTTATTCAACACGAAAAAATTCAAGCTGCCCAAGAACCTTATGGTATTAATTTCATCGGTGCTGATTGGGCTGGCTTTGCTGACAGTATGGGAGCCATTGGAATCAAGGTATCCGATCGAAAGTCATTAGCAGAAGCATTTGCTAAGATCAATGAACTCCAACAAGCCGGGAACACTAAACCAATTTTAATTGATGCTAAAATTAAAAACGTAGATCCAGCGGATACTAGTTTTATGCCAATTGATCCTAGTCAATTTGACCAAGATACTATTGATAACTACAATCGAATTTCTAACTTATTTGACCAACCTGCCCTTCAAGACCTACTTGATGAATAAATATTAACTACTTAAGGACAAGCTAGTATTCATAACTAGATTGTCCTTTTTTAATCCAAATAATTGAATTAACCATTGTAATCCCATACAATTTAGGCAATTAAGCAAACAGGAGGATTTCACTATGCAAGCTTTTGGATATGATCATAATGGTGGCCCAGAAGTATTTGAAGAATACGACGTGGCTGTCCCTACATTAAAAGAAACAGATATTTTAATTGAAACTAAAGCGTTTGGCTTAAACAACTTCGAGCGTTCTCAAAGAGCCGGAGTTTTCGGTGCAACTACCAAGCTTCGAATTCCTGGCTTCGACGTAGCTGGGGTTGTTAAGGAAGTAGGCTCAGCAGTTGCTAAATTTAAATCAGGTGATCGAGTGGTAGCCCATGGTCGTCACGCTTACTCTGAATATGCCACTAGTAGCGAAAATAGTACGGTTATTATTCCAGCTACTATTTCATTTGAAACTGCCGCGGCTATTGTAACTCCAGGAATAACAGCTTATAATGCTCTTCATTACTTTGGAAAAACTAAACCCGGTCAAACAGTAATTGTCAAAGGGGTCTCTGGTGGTGTGGGTTCTTTAGCTGCCCAACTAGCCCTAAACTTTGGTGATCAGGTGATTGGTATTGGTTCTAGTCGCAATGAAGCTTACGTGAAATCCATAGGAATTAACGAATACGTAGCTTATGATAAACAAGATCCTGCCCAAATTTTAAAAGATAAGGCAGATCTCGTTATTAATTCAGCAATGAATGGTGCTTCTAGTGCCGAAGATGTCGTCATGGTTAAGCCTGGTGGAATTATTGCCACCGTAGCTAATGATGAACCTGATACTGATAAAGGAGTTGAGGTTAACCATATCGGCCCCACCAAAGATGTCTCCAACGCTGAGGCTCTTCAAACTATCGTGGATTTGCTGGCTGAAAACAAATTAACCATTAAAGTTGGTTTAGTTCTCCCCTTCACCTTAGCTGGCGTTCGGGAAGGCCATTCCGTTTTAGAAAAACCACACGCTGGCCGTGTCATTATTTCTAAAGAAGCTTAAAATTTACCTAACTATCCCGTCCTGGTGGTAGATAACGGTTCGATTCCGTTAGCGGGAATCAGCTGTCACTGTAAATTATGAAATTGCTTGATTTATGTAATTGAATTAAATCTTTATTATAATTAACCAATTGATTGGCTTTTTAACTAATTATGCCGTTTAATATTACTCAGTAAATAAATAAACGGGGGACTTATAAGTATGTCTTTAATTGCAATTATCATTGATTTCATTACGTTAGGATTTTATTTTCTACAATTAAAAATCTTAACCCATTCTATTTTTATTGTTGGAATAATTCTACAAGCAGTTACGGTATTATTTCTGCTATCCCTAGTAATTTCTTATAAAGGCCAACGTAAAAGTAAATTTTGGAATGATGGTTATCATCCTTACACATTTAAATACGGAATAATTGTGGTTTCATTTGTTCTTAATGGCATTATGCTATTTCTTTATGTTTTGAATTTAACTGGTAACGATATCGTATTCAGTGGCTTTTAATATTATAAATAACACATTTAATTATACTTTAAGCTTTTTTTAAGCTGATCTTCATATGATAACATTAGTAACTAATACCAGATTTCACCGCTGTATGACAACATCAAATCTGGATAGCGAACTTATAATTCCAAATAAAAAACCGGCAATCGCCGGTTTTTTATTCGTTAATTTTTTTTATGTCACCCATTTTACGATTAGCAAAATCTTTAATGAAATCAATAATGTCCCTGGCACGTTTTGAACCGTAATCATTAATCCAATCATCAAAGCGAGCAGCTACAATATCAGTAACCTTCTTTTCAACTTCTTGCCCTTCATCAGATAGATGTAAGTATAATCTTCTTCGATCACTTTGAGCTGGTTCTTGATAGATATAATCATGATTTAGCAAAACTTTTATCTGGCGGGAAATCGCACTTCGTGTTACCTGACGTTCATTGGCGATGTCCATTAAAGATACCTTTTCCCGAGTTGCAATCGTGTGCAGAATTAGGTATTGCTCAAAAGATAACCCATAAGCTTTCGCAGGTTCGGAAACAAAATTATCCAAATACTTTAGCGATGTCAAATAAACTTCAATTGCTTCTTTAAGCAATGCGTCATTAATATTACCCATTACAATCCACCATTCTAAAAAATTAATTAAACGTCATACTATTCTTCATTATATAGTCTCCATCTCTAGCTTACAAGTCTAATAACGCTATTTGAATTGATTAAATCCCGGAAACCTTTAGTCTTGTAGTATAATTTAACCATTAATACTATTAAGGAGATAAGTATGACCACCACAATGATTAGCCTAATTCACCAAGCTGAACTTGAAACGTTAAAAGCGTTTGTAAAAGTTTGCGAACAACTTAGGCTTCCGTACATTGCTACCGGCGGAACTCTATTGGGAGCTATCCGCCATCATGGTTTTATTCCTTGGGATGATGATCTTGATGTTGCCATGTTACGATCAGATTATGAAATTTTTTTGGCCAAAGCTCCAGATATTTTGGCTTCTGAACCGTATTTTTTACAAACTCCTTTCTCTGATGAAAATTATGGTTTAAGCTACGCTAAATTACTTAATCAACATACGTTTATTGAAGAAAAAAATAACTTCAATTATGCACGTAAAGGTGTCTTTTTAGACATTTTTCCATTAGATCAAATTCCTAATTCTACTTCTCAACTCAAAAAACAAATTTCTGATATTAAACGTTTAGATAATCGTTTATTGCTCAAGCTCCATTACAACGTAATAGATACCCCCATGCGGCATTTGATCTCTGACTTATCTACTGAACAACGCCAAGCTGTTTTAGAGCTCAAAAAGCGTAGATTAGCTTTGATGCAACAATATAATAGTGAGGATATCTGGGCAGATACCCAATTCAAAAACATGGCATCTCAATATAGTTATGATAAAGAAATAATGACCTATCATCAAATTACCAATACCGAACTAGTACCGTTTGAAGATATGTTATTAACTGTTTCTAGTGATTACAACAATATATTGATTAATATGTACGGCGATTATATGGCTTTACCACCTGAAAGCCAACAATCAGCTAAACATATCAACCACTTAATTATCAATAATCAAGAATTTTTTGCTTAATTATTTTCGAAAGGAGTTTTTCATTATGTTTTCAAATCAAAATCCCCGCTATGCAAGTTATGAAGTCGTTAATTCTTTACCAGACGAAGCAATTGACTTTATTTGGTACATGCTAGATAACTATATGCAGGGCAGATTTCCAATGACTAATCTTATCAAGTTTAATTTAATTAATTCTAGTAATCATCTTTCGTACGATTACTTAATCAATGGAGATGTAGTTGCTACCTTTGATACTCCTTATCCCTTTCAAAATCAATTTCCCAGAACCGTAGTAGTTTATGATAATGGGGATGAACAAATTATTGCACTACCTAGTGAAATTAACCTTTAATATTTAAAACCCCAAAAGCGGGAACTAGCATTATGCTAGTTCCCGCTTTTAATCTATCAATTAACTATTTTTAACTTAAATGATTTTCTTTTAAAATGATATCTACTTCCGCCTGCGCTTCTGGAGTTCTAGTCCACCGTTCAAAATGATCCATTGCTTCTGTAGGCATCTCAAAATTTTCATTAACCCAGTTTTCATACTTAGCAACATGAGCAGAATGAGGAATGTTTAATTGTAAAATCCGAACGCTTTTAATGAATCCTCGTTCAGCAGCTAACTCTGCTCGACCATTTTGCACCATGTTACTAATTTCAATGTAAGTGTCATCATCATTTAACTTTATTTCTTCGATCAAAGTGAGAATTTCATGACTTTTCAAGCTTGTCGCCCCTTCCAATTTATGATGATATACGAAAAAAAAACGGAGGTCAACTTGACCACCATTTTTAGAGAGAAAGAGAATTGATTAAAAGGTATATTATTACCCTACAACTAATATACCTTATTATGAAAGCGATGTCAATTATTGTTTAAAAAAACGTCCCTTAAGGAACGTTTAAGTGTTGTAATGGATGTAAAATTAGTGAAGGATCACTTATCACACTAGTGATTGAATAACCAGAAACGTTTACTAAACAGAAAAAGATTAACGCTACTAAGACTGCTACGGTTAAAATTTTATTTGCTAATGACATTTTTTCACTGATTACTGATCCATAAAATAATTTATGAACCTCACTAGCAACGTTTTTATCTTCTGGATTAGCTTGTTGATGTTCTTCAGTAATTTCTTTTTGGTAAGCTTGAATACTAAAGTTCTTTTGAATATTTTTTTGTTCCTTTTGGAACTTGGCCTTTTCTTTTTTAGATAGATTCCGGAACCACTTGATAAACTTTCGATATTCACCAGTTACTTCTTTAGTTTCACCAACCGCCCGCAGTTTACCATAGTTAATCCAGGCTACCCGATCACACAACAATTCAATTTGTTTTAACGAGTGACTGACAAACACGATGGTTTTGCCTTCTTGTTTAAATTCATTAATTTTATCAACACATTTTTGGTAGAAAGTGTCGTCTCCAACAGATAGGGCTTCATCAATAATTAAAATATCAGGATCGATATGCACCGCAATAGAAAAGCCCAATCGAGACTTCATCCCACTTGAATAACTCTTAACTGGTTGATCCACAAAATCGCCAATATCAGCAAATGCAATAATATCAGGCATTAATTCGTCAATCTGTTCATTTGTTAGCCCTTGCATTAAGGATTTCAACCGAATATTTTCTCGGCCAGTTAAATTATTTCTTAAACCAGCGTTAATGGCAACGATGGAAGTTTCTCCTTGAACATCAACGTAACCAGTTGTTTGAGGAATAATTCCGGAAATAATATTAGAGAGTGTAGATTTACCAGAACCATTAACCCCAATTAGCCCAATTGCCTCTCCAGGCATTATGGTCAACGAAATACCCATTAATGACCAAAAATGAGGGACGTTACCGTTATTTAACGAGAAAAACGAACGCATTTTTTCAGATTGAGTCTTAAATAGTTCATATTCTTTTGTAACATTTTCAACTTTAATTTTATATTCAGCTGCCATTTTACTCTTCCTACATCACTATATAGTTTAATCGTTTAGTATTATACCAGAACTCCGAGTGCTTAATTAACGTTTAAGTGAAATTTTGCTAGCTCTTAATAATTAGTTAAGCTTGATAATTGGGGTAATTGGTTTCAATTTTACCTTTTGGTTGTTTATTTTAAAAGTGGCTCTGGTTTTATCAAAATTACTTAAATCTACTTTAGGCACTTTTGACACCTTAGCGGTTTTAGTTTTAACCTTAACTTTTTTAACGCTTTTTTTATTAATGCTATCCTTCACGGAAGCTGCAATTTGTTTTTCAATATCTAAAGAACTTGCGCTAGTGTCTAACTTAGTCAAATCATACTTTTGAATTAGTTTAGTTAGCTTATTGCCATATGCCATGTCGGTAGCATACGTAGCGGCTAAAGCAGATGCTGCATCCCGATAATTTACGGTGCTATCAGTCCAAGTACCTGAATAATAGTTAGGATCCGTGTCGGTTCCGTGACGTAATAAATCAGCATTATCTTGGATAGATGCCGTAGCATCAGGATACTTCTTGAAGTTAGCATTAGTAAAATATCGCTTACCCTTACCCGAATATTCAGCTGTAGCCATCATCACTGACTGACCATGATAACTACCTTTGATTCCAAAATAATTATTTCCGGAAACTGCTAAATCAGATTGTCCCCAATCACTTTCTAAAATCGCTTGAGCCATCATCACTGATGCATACAAATGATTTTTATGACTAACTGACACTACCGGTTTTTTAATACTTTCAATAAAATCTGTTTCTGCAGATGCTTGAGACTTAATTGAAGCTCCCCCAGTCAAAGCGCCTATTAACACGGACATTGTTAATAACAATCTAATTCCGAACCTTTTCATTAATTCTTGATACCTCCAACAATTGGCTTTTTACCAGTCATCAAATTATAACATACGATAAAGCATACAGCTAAATCACCAAAAAAGGAATCCTTAATTGGATTCCTTAACTATTTTAAAGGTCAAGTTGACTAGCAGCAGCTTCGTCTAAAATAACCGTTAAATTATCATGTTGTTGTAATACACTGGCAGGAACGTCTTCAGTAATGGGACCTTGAAGTGCTTCTTTAATAATTTGAGCTTTATTTTCACCAAAAGCTTCAAGCAAAATCTGTTTGGCACCCATAATAGAAGCAATTCCCATAGAATACGCTTTTTGAGGAACTTCTTCAGGGCTACTGAAGAATCGCGAGTTAGCATTAATTGTAGATTGAGATAATGCCACTTCATGAGTTTCTGAATCAAATGGAGTGCCGGGTTCGTTAAATCCAATATGGCCATTTTGCCCAATTCCTAAAATCTGTAGGTCAATCGGATTAGTCTCAATAATATGATTATATTGTTCAATGACCTCTGCTGCATCCAAATTAGTACCATCTGGAACATAAGACTTTTTGAATGGCTTGAAGTTAAATAGATTTTTTTGCATGAAATAATGATAACTTTGAGAATTATCAGGAGTTAGTCCTACATATTCATCCAAATTAATTGAAGTGGAATTACTAAAATCAACATCACTGGCTGCCAATGCTTGATACGTTGTTACTGGGGTGCTACCAGTTGCTAACCCAAATACTTTAGCACCGTTCTCTAAAGCTTCACTAAAAATTTGAGCGCCCTTTTTACCGCCTGCTTCGCTATTCTTGACAATAATGATTCTCATCTTAATCACCGGTCTTTCGTTTTGGTATAGTCCAATGATAAAACATATAGACCATTTTTGCAAATAAAAAAGAAAAGCAATTTGCTTTTCTTTCTATTTTTTATTCAACTGTAACACTCTTAGCAAGGTTACGAGGACGATCCACATCTAAACCTTTGTTAAGACTTGTGTAATAAGCCAACAATTGAGCAGGAATAACACTCAATAGTGGTGTAATCATTTCATCAACATCGGGAATAACAATAGTATCGTCATCCTTAGCAAGTGCTTGGCGAACAATTGTAATCACCTTAGCCCCCCGTGATAAGGTTTCTTGTAGGTTACTGCGAGTTAAGCTAGATGTCTTTTCTTGAGTGATAATTCCCACTACCGGAGTACCCTCTTCAATCAAAGCGATAGTTCCGTGCTTCAACTCACCAGCTGCAAAACCTTCAGCTTGAACGTAAGAAATTTCCTTAAGTTTCAATGCTGCTTCCAAGGAAACGGTATGATCAATGCCACGACCAATGTAAAAGGCCCGGCTAGCATCTACAAAGTATTCCTTAGCTAAATCTTCAATTTCTTCTTTTTCGTCAATGATAGCTTGCATTCCTGTAGCTACGAGACCTAATTGTTGTCTTAAATCAAATTCTTCAGCAATTACTTGTTCCTTAGCCATTCCGACTGCCTTAGCTAAAATTGCTTCGACTGCAATTTGGGCAGTGTATGCTTTAGTAGAAGCCACAGAAATTTCTGGACCGGCATTTAATAACATGGTGAAGGTAGCTTCTCGAGAAAGAGTGGAATTTTGAACGTTAGTAATCGTTAAACTCTTGTAGTTTTCCGCATTAACGTTTACCAAAACTTCTCGACTATCTGCGGTTTCTCCACTTTGAGAAAGGAAGATAAAGAATGGATTTTCACCCAATAAGGGTTTTTCATATGCAAATTCGGAAGCCACGTGCACTTCAGTTGGGGTGTGAGTTAATTTTTCAAATAACTTCCGGCCAACTAAACCAGCATGATAACTAGTTCCGGCACCAACGATATGAATTCGATCGGCTGCCTTAATAGCAGCGATCAATTCTGGTTCTACGTTAGTTTTACCAGATTCTTGTAAGTACATTTGAGCTAGCTTGCGCATTACATTTGGTTGTTCATCAATTTCTTTTAACATGTAGTATGGATAAGTACCTTTATCAGTTTCTTGAGCATCCATTTCTACGTGGAAACTTTCTCGCTTAACACCGTTACCTTCGCGATCTAAAATTTCAACTGAATTAGGGGTAATGGTAACTACTTCACCATCTTGTAATTCCAAGAATTCATGAGTTACATTCAACATAGCTAAAGCATCTGAGCAAACTACATTACAGCCATCACCTAACCCGATCAAAAGTGGACTCTTGTTTTTGGCAACATAAAGGGTTTCTGGATCATTACTATCCATCAATAAGAACGCATAAGAAGAGCCCTTAAGTAAACTAAGAGTTTGTAAGAAGGCTTCCTTAGTATTCATTCCTTGCTTAGCAAAGTAATCAACTAATTGTACAACGACTTCAGTATCAGTTTGACTGGTAAAAGTAACGTCACTTAAGTATTGAGCTTTAAGTTCTTTAAAGTTTTCAATCACTCCGTTGTGAACTAAATAAAAACGGTGATCTTGTGAAACTTGTGGGTGAGCGTTATCGACACTAACTACCCCATGAGTAGCCCAACGGGTATGACCAATGCCAGTAGTACCGTGAACTTCTGGTCCCACTGCTGCTTTTAAGTCAGCAATTCGGCCCTTTTCTTTAACTAAATAATCTGAGCCATTTTCATCATTAACGTAAATCCCTGCTGAATCATATCCCCGGTACTCCAGTTTTTGAAGCCCTTCTAATAAAATTTCCACAGCGTTATCGTTACCTGTGACACCTACAATTCCACACATAATCAAATCTCCCGCTTTCTAAATTGGTATAGACATAATTTTTAATAGTTATTTTTAAAAGAACATATATAATTTACTCAATTTAAACCCATTTGTCAATTATTTACGAAATAAACTTATAATATGTGAGTAAATTGGTCTAGCCGAATTTCACAAACTTTAGTAGGAGCTGAAATTATCAATTTATTTAGCTCTACTTTAGCAACGCTCATAAAAACCCCTGGAACTTATTCCAGGGGTTTTGATTAATCAATTCCGATTTCTTCTTTAACTACATCAGCAATTCGTTGAGTATAGTCATCAACTAAATCCTGAGTTGGAGCTTCTGTCATTACTCGTAACAATGGTTCAGTTCCGCTAGGGCGAACCAATACACGACCATCCCCGTGCATTTCTTCTTCAACCTGCTTAATTACTTCAGCGATCTTAGGATTGTCCATCGCATGCTTTTTATCACTAACCTTAACGTTAATTAGTCGTTGTGGATAAATAGCCACTTCACTAGCTAGATCAGAGAGGCTCCGACCAGTTTCTTTCATGATGGATAATAATTGTAAGCTAGTTAGCATACCATCGCCGGTAGTATTGAAATCTAAGAATACAACGTGGCCCGATTGTTCGCCACCCAAGTTATATCCATCTTCATTCATCTTTTCAACCACATAACGGTCACCAACTTTGGTTTGAACGCTATTTAAATTGTTGCGTTCCATTGCTTTATACATTCCCAAATTACTCATTACCGTAGTAACAATGGTGTCTTTTTTAAGACGCCCCCGTTCAGCTAAATACTTACCACAAATGAACATAATGGTATCACCATTCACAATATTACCTTTTTCATCAACAGCGATACAACGATCACCGTCTCCATCAAAAGCAATTCCGGCTTGTGCACCCAACTCTACTACCTTTTGTTGAAGTTGTTCTGGATGGGTGGAACCAACGTTAGCGTTAATGTTGAGTCCATCTGGTGAAGTTGCCATAGTTTCAAAATCAATATCTAAATCAGCATATAAATTAGTTACTAACTTACTAGTGGCTCCATTAGCAGCATCAACTACGATATTTAAACCAGTCAAATCAGTAGAAATTGTTTGTTCTAGGAAATGAATATACTTTTGGCTGCCTTCCAAGTAATCACTAACAGTTCCTAATCCTTCAGCAGCTGGACGAGGCAAAGTATCTTCAGAAGCTTCTAAAATAGCTTCAATTTCTTCTTCCATTGCATCAGATAACTTGTATCCATCAGCACCAAAGAACTTAATTCCGTTGTATTCTACTGGATTATGGGAAGCCGTGATCATAACTCCGGCATCAGCATCTTGATTACGAACCAAATAAGCAACCCCCGGAGTCGTAATTACTCCTAAGTTTAAAACTTCAATTCCGACTGATAATAATCCAGCAATTAAAGCTTCTTGTAACATTTGGCCAGAAATTCTAGTATCTCTAGCTACCAAAACTTGGGGTTGTTTTCTTTCGGAATGACTAGTTAATACAAAGCCACCGGCTCTACCACATCGAAAAGCTAGTTCTGGACTTAAGTCCTTATTTGCAATTCCACGTACGCCATCTGTTCCAAAGTATTTCATCTTTTAATTCCTCAGTTCTTTTCAATTATAATTTTGTCGATTTAACAATTTTAACGTTAATGCTAGTTGGTTCGAAGCCTGCTACGTCATTAAGCTTGTTATCTAAGACTACCTTTTTAGTCGTAGAGCTAGTGACATCACTAGTATCCACTTTAACTTGAGCTTGGGAAATTTTTGCTAATTGCTTGTTAGTTCCAAAAACTTTTACCCGTTTAGTATTACTACTCAACTTAAATTGGTTATTAGTTGCAGAATTCCCCCTAACTACTAATTTTACCCCAACTTCTTTACTATGTCCCGCGGCAATTGGTAATTTAACGTTAGTAGTTGCAGGAGTGATAACCACATTTACGGTTTTCCCTTTTGAATCAAGGGCTTCAATCACTGCTTGATTTTCAACCGTTGACTTAGCATTTTGAGGGACATTTAGTTGGGCAACAACTTGTTTTACTTTATTGATTTCAGTCATAGCCCCAGTCACCTTCACTGACTTAATATCAGTAGTAGGCGTTCCTGCCTGATAACCAGTAGCAATATTAGACTTGGTATACTTAACTGCTAAGGGATAACTAACTGTCTTTCTTGGCTGAATATCAACTTTTATATTAGCTGGTTCAAAACTATAGCGCAATTCACTATTAATTCCTTCTTGCTGAATTCTAACGGAATGACTGCCTACTCCTAAGTTAGATAGGTCAGCATAGACCTTAAAATTTTGAGTATTAGCAGTGGTAGTTACCAGCGCTGCCGGACCCTTTAAGTGTACAAGAACTTTTTCTGGATAACCAGTTACAAAAAACTTGTTACTATCAACCGTTAAAGACAGCGGTACTGAGACAGTCGCTGACTTGGTGGACGTTAGTTGAATAATCTTACTCCGTTGGCTAACATCACGGGTTGATCCCACTTTAGAAGAATCGGCATAAATAAATAATACAATGGCAAAAAATAGGGCTATGATTCTTAAAGACCATTTATTTGAGAGTGGATTTTTCATGATTTCCCTCCCTTAAAGTGTTTTTCAATGTAATTAGATACTATCATCACTAAATTTCTATGGGGATTATCAGGTGTATCCTTAATTAATTGCGTTCTGAAATATTTTAAATAATCGTCTTGAGTCATTCCCCGCAATAATTCATTGTTTTGAGTAATTGAAACCTCACCCGTTTCTTCTGAAATAACAATGGTCATTGCATCGGTTAACTCAGAGATTCCCACGGCAGCTCGATGTCTAGTTCCCAATTCCTTAGGAATCAAGTTACTTTGAGATAGTGGCAAATAAGCTGCTGCTACGGCAATCCGGTTATCTTTAATAATTACCGCTCCATCATGCAGTGGTGTATTAGGAATAAAAATATTAATTAATAGTTCACCGGTTACATCCGCGTCTAATTCAATTCCGGTTTCGATATAATCCTCTAATCCCGTATTCATTTGAATTGTAATTAATGCTCCAATTCGGCGTTTGGACATGTACTGGATTGCCTTATCTAATGACTCGATTAACTGATTAGCGGCCTCATTTTCACTCTTGTTGCGAGAAAAAAACGATCCCCGTCCTAAATGCTCCAACCCCCGTCTAATTTCTGGTTGGAAAATAATAACAATTGCAATAACTCCCCAATTAATAATTTGGTCCATAATCCAAGAAACCGTTGTGAGGCCAACATACCAACTGACTAATTTAATCAAGACAATAATTACAATGCCCCGCATCAATTGGACCGCCTTGGTACCTTGTACCATCAAAATTAACTCGTATAATAGGAACCAAACCACCAGGATATCAATCAAATTAATAAAATTTTGTATAGTAAAAATTGTGGACCAATCCATAGTCGTTCTCCTTAAATTATTCTTCCAGCCTATTATAGCGCAACTTAACGCCATAAGGCATCTCTAGCTATGAGAAACCACTGCAAATTTTGGATTTACTTAAATTTAATAAAAAAAGCTAATAATTCGTCAATTAGTTAGCATTTTCAACTTAAATAGAGTTTAATAGTGGTGAAAGGGAGTTGGCATTCATGAATCGACTACAAAAATGGGCAATTCGGGGCTTTTATCTTATTTGGCTGGGCATTTTAGCTGCGTTAGTAAAACCCCCATTTACCTTTTTAATTTTAAATACCTTTTTAGCTTATATTCCCATCGAATTAAGCTTTCACGTGGGAAAAAGAAAACCGCAAAACGGACTTTTGTTTTGGTTGATTTCATTAGTCTGGTTGTTATTTTACCCCAATGCACCATACTTACTGACAGATCTGTTTCATTTATCCTTACTTGAACCCTACGGCACTAATGGCTTGCTACGCCTAGATAATTCTATGTGGTTAAATTTCACGCTGTTAATTGTTAGTGCTCTTCCATCAACAATTTTGGGCATGTGGGGGCTGGGCCAAGTCAATGATGGGATTATTGATAGACTTCATTTACCTAAATGGAGTACTCCTATCGGGATAATCATTCTATCAATACTATCATCAATTGGTATTTTTATTGGTCGCTTTTTACGCATCCATACGATTTATCTATTCATGACTCCTTCCCTCTTTATTCAACCACTATTAAACATGTGGTCATCAAGGGCTATTCGTTTCATGATATTACTCACTTTGGTGCAATTAATCATCTATTGGTCACTGCATTTGATTAGTTCTACCAATAGTACAAAAAAAGACGAGGAAAACTAGAAACTATTGTTTCTAAGTGGCCTCGTCTTTTTTAATCTGATTCATTTTCTCCGTTATCAGTAATTAAAACCGTTTCAGAGTAATTAATATATTGTCTCAATTTAGTAGCTAGCGACCAATCTATGTGTCCTTGTTCCAATAAAATCTGGACCCCTTCACGTTCAGCTGCTAACCCTCGAACTCTAAGATTTTGATATTGGCGTTCATCTCGTTCAGCTTGAAATTGTTCTCTTTCAGTGCCTGCTCGTTCAATTTGATTTCGATAACGAACAATCAAATGATAAACTGATTGACTTTCAAACCTTTGCTGATCAATATCATCTCGTGCTAAATACGTAGAAAGACTTTGAATGGCTGCTTTAGCTTGTTCTCGTTGGGCTAATGAAAACTCAGCCATTTCCACATCCGTTTCCTTACTTTGGTAAAATCTTACAGCTAACCATTTTTTAGCCCGTTTTAGCCAGTAAATAATATCACTGCCGCGATGATTAGCATGAGCAATATAAGAATGCTGCAATTGAGTCTCTTGATGTGCTAGCCGTCTATTAGCAAAAGTATACGTTTTGTCGGAGATAGCATTTTCAGCATGCAGCTTTTCTAATGCTTTTCGTTCACCTGCCAAAGCAACTCGCCGTAATGCTAATTCGTCAGCTAATACCTTGTTCATTGCATCAGTATCCTGCAATCGCAACTCTAAGTTACGAATTAAGAATTGATAGTCCAAAATTAGTTCAAAGACCTCTCGAGAATTTTCCTCTCTACGCTCTTCTTCAATTCTTTGAATAGCCATTTTCATAATATAAATTTGAGCTTCGTCTTCACTAATTTTTTCAGCAGATGCTGGTTGTTCACTAGTTTCCCCAAAATTAGCATTGCGAGATGCTGCAAGTGCTCTAGTAACAATTGGTCCCTTACTAGCCGAAACTAGTGGTAACGTAATGGTTGCTGCAACCAAGCTAATAATTATGACACCGGCGGCTACAAACAACATTAATGATCTAGCCGGAAAGGCCGAACCGGTGTTAATAACCAGTGGTACTGATAATACCCCGGCCATGGTAACCGCCCCGCGCACTCCAGATAAACCGGCTAGAAGCGACATTTTAAAGCTATAACGAATAGTTTTAGTGTTGATAGCTTGCTTCTTAGATCTGTTAGCTACCTGGTAAATAAAAATCCAGAGTACTCGAATTAAGAGTAAAATTACCCAAACTAAAAATGAAATACCAAGGGCACCAAGTGTGCTAATTTGATCATCAACGATTAGTTTAGTCGTAGCTAATGGCAGCTCCACTCCTAAGATTAAGAACACAATTCCATTTAAAGTATAGATAATAATATCCCAAGTTTTTTCTCGTACTAAGGTTAACTCTGGTTGATTTTTAATGCCGCCATCGTAAATATGAGAAATAATTCCGGCAGTTACCACCGCAATAACGCCTGAAGCGTGAGTTAGTTCTTCCGTCAGTAAATAAATAACGAATGGAGTTGTGATTTGTAACACCGTAATAAAAATCACATCGTTAATCCCATGGCGATAAAGCCACTCTTCTAATAATAAAATGGCAATCATCAAAATGGCCCCGACGGCAAAGCCCACCAAACTAATGTAGGTAAAATCTAGAGCCGCCCTAGAAAGAACGAATGTCCCACTCACCGTAGCTGCAATAGCATATTTAAACGCAATTAGTCCACTAGCATCGTTGATAAGACTTTCGCCACTCACTAAATGCAATACATTTTCAGGCAAAGAGACCCGTTGAGAAATGGATTGCACTGCTACCGGATCGGTAGGAGACAAAATTGCTGCTAAAGCAATGCAGACAGCTAATGGCATGGTAGGCATCAGTAAGTGAAACGCAAAGCCCCCCACGATCGTTGTTAAAAAGACTAGCCAAATAGCATTGGCCATAATGGGTCCGCGAAGCTTCCAAAGTTCCTTTTTAGGAAAGCGCCGTCCATCATTAAACAATAACGGGGCAACAAATAACAATAAGAACCAATCAGTTTCTAATGGAATCGTTGTTTTAAACACCAACGCCATTGCCAACCCTAATCCAACTTGAATTAAACTAACTGGAATTGCTGGGATAAAGTGATCCAAAATATTGGAGACCAGTACTAAACTAATCAGCATAATTACTGATTCTAATATTTCCAATTAAGTAACCTCCTTATACCCGGGGATTTTCTCCTAAGATTCGCACTTCCGTTTCTAACTTTACGCCAAATTTAGCCATAACGGTTTCTTGAACGTGACGAATTACGTCCATGTAGTTGGTTGCAGTAGCTCCACCGACGTTAACGATAAATCCAGCATGCTTGGTAGATACCTGAGCACCACCGATTTGAAAACCTTGTAAGCCCGCATCATGAATTAACTTGCCGGCAAAGTAGCCAGTAGGTCGTTTAAAGACACTTCCACACGAAGGCAATTCTAATGGTTGTTTAGCTGCTCGGCGTTCATTTAAATCATCCATTTGATCTTGAATAGCCACTGGATCTCCCGGTTGAAGGGTAAACGTAGCACTTAAGACAATATCATCGTTATCTTGAACACTGCTATGACGATAACCAAAGTCTAATTCTGCTGCATTTAGATGCTTAAATTCTCCTTGGGTCGTTAAGACCTCTGCTCCAGTAGCGACCTCTTTAATTTCTCCGCCGTAAGCTCCGGCATTCATGAAGATGGCACCCCCCACACTACCAGGAATGCCTGCAGCAAATTCTAAGCCAGTCAGACTGGCCCCTTGAGCTACTTTGGTAACTTCAATAATCGCAGCTCCTGCACATGCTGTAATTTCATTTTGATTCACCTTAACTTCGGTCATTTTAGTTAAAATAATTACTAATCCCCGAATACCGCCGTCTCTGATAATCAAATTACTAGCATTTCCAATAACGGTAACTGGGACTTGATTGTCATTAGCTGTTCGAACTAATTCTTGTACCTGTTCTTTAGTAGTAGGAAATACTACTACGTCGGCTGGTCCGCCAGTTTTGGTATTAGTGTAACGTCCCAACGGTTGATCAAAATACATTTCTAGTTGGGAATTGAAACGTTCTTCAAATATTTCTCTTGTCTGCATATTCTCGATCCTTTTTTGTTTAATACCTTATTTTACCCGATAATTAGGGCGTTGAGCAAATTACTTCCTTGCATTTTATTATTTCAACCGTTATACTTTTGACGATTGTGAGGTGATCAGATGAACTTTGTAGCAATGGACTTTGAAACGGCATCTAGAAAACGAGCTAGTGCCTGTTCAATTGCTCTAACCCTAGTTGAAAATGACCAGGTAACTTCTAAATTTTATTCTTTAATTAATCCTGAAACCAGCTTTGACTGGCAAAACATCAAAGTGCACGGTATCCACGAGGCTGATGTAATGGATGCCCCTACTTTTCCCATGATTTGGGAGCATATTCAGGACCTATTCGCATCACAACAATTGATTGTGGCCCATAACGCTTCATTTGATAACAGTGTCTTAAAAAAATCATTGGAACGCTATGAAATTCCACTAGTTAAATATCCTACTTTAGATACCGTCAAAACTTCTCGTAATTTCTATCCGCAGTTTGAAAATTATAAACTAAATACAGTGTGTGACCAATTAAATATCACTTTAGAAAATCACCATAACGCTCTAGATGATAGCGTTGCTTGTGCTAATATTTTAATTACCCAAGAACAACAATTTGGTCACGCTGCCATTTCACCATTTATTAAAATGCAAAATTAAAAAGGCCTAACCGTTATGGTTAAGCCTTTTTTAGTTGCCGTTTCATCTGGTACTGTGCGCGGTTTTCATTTAATGTTTTTGTAACCTCAAATTCAAAATTGCTATACAACTTCACCGCAGCAATATTATCAACATAGACAGAAAGTATCAAATCCGTTAGTTGACTGTAATTTTCAGCCCAATCAACGGTCATATCTAATAAAGCCGTTGCAATCCTATTTTGTTGAAATTCGTTCAGAACCGCAATGCCTACTTCACCGGTTTGATCCACTTCATCAACCGTCACCACCCCGATTAATTGGCCATCATACTCCGCCACTCCCAAAAAATTAGTCCGAGTTTGATTAATTAATTCAATTTGGTGAGCTTCCATTTCGGCAGTAATTTGGGATAAATCTGCATCCACTAAAAAAGTATCAGATTCTGTATCTAACTGGTGCAATAACGTTAAAATATTTTGTGCATCCGTTGGTTCAGCAACCCTAATATCAACTTCAGCCATTATACTTCTCCCAATTCAGCTAATAATTTTTCGTAATGCGAACCTTTAGCACTAAGAATCGCTACCCGAGAGTTATCGCCATTTTCATCGTTACGTTCGAATTTAATTCGTAAAAATTCATTGGGGAGTTCAGCTGCCACAAATTCAGACCATTCAATGACCACTACCCCATCGCCATTAATGTATTCCTCTAGGCCCAGTTCTTCACCACCACCATCTTCTAAGCGATAGACATCCATATGATAAAGTGGCAGCCGACCAGTTTGATATTCTCGGACAATTGTGAACGTAGGACTTTTTACTGGTCGGTTGATCCCTAGTCCACTTGCTAACCCTTTAGTGAATGTAGTTTTACCAGCACCTAAATCCCCATCCAGCAAAATTAAATCTTGCGGTTGGAGCAATTGGGCTAATTTTTGGCCCAATGCCATCGTTTGTTCAGGAGCATTTAGTTTAATTGTTTGCGTCATTTGGACCCTCCAATATTAAAATCCGAACATCATCAATATGGTGTCCGGATTTTTTTGATATTTAAATTATAGTGCTTGAGTAGCAGTAATAATAGCTACTTTGTAAACATCTTCTTCGTTAGCCCCTCGAGAAAGATCTGAAACCGGTTGGTTTAAACCTTGTAGGATAGGACCAATAGCTTCAAAGCCACCAAAACGTTGCGCAATCTTGTAACCAATGTTACCTGATTGAAGTTCTGGGAAGACAAAGACATTAGCATTGCCGGCTACTTTAGAACCTGGTGCTTTTTTAGCTCCTACTGAAGGAACAAAAGCTGCATCAAATTGTAATTCCCCGTCAATAGGGGTATCAGGATCTTTTTCTTGAGCTAACTTGGTAGCTTCTTGAACTTTAGTAACCATTTCACCCTTAGCTGAACCCTTGGTAGAAAAGCTTAGTAAGGCGACCTTAGGATCAATATCAAACTTCTTAGCAGTAGCAGCACTTTCGACAGCTACTTCTGCCATTCCAGCAGCATCTAATTCAATATTGATGGCACAATCAGCAAATAGATAACGTTCGTCATTACGTTGCATGATAAATGCCCCACTAATTAATTTAACTCCTGGCTTAGTTTTAATAATTTGTAAGGCTGGGCGAACAGTATCTCCAGTTGGATGGTTGGCGCCTGAAACCATTCCATCAACCTTATTCATGTAAACCATTGTAGTTCCAAAATAATTAGGATCTTGAAGCCATTGACGGGCCTTGGCTTCATCAGTTTTACCATTTCTTCGTTCAACAATTGCAGCCACCATTTCATCAATTTCAGCAGCAGGTTGTTTTAGATAGTCAACGATTGTTACTTGGCTCATGTTAATTTTGTTTTCATCAGCTAATTGCATAATTTGGGCTTCATCACCCAAAACAATTGGTGCCACCAAATTATCCGTAGCTAAACGAGATGCAGCTCCCAAGATTCGAACATCATCGCCTTCTGGAAAAACAATTTTAATGTTTTTACCGTTAATCTTGGCTTTCATACTTTCAAACAAATCCATGGTAAAACCTCCAGTAAATGATTTAATTAAAACACTAATTAATTAGTCCACCTGTGCCGGCAACTGCCAATTAATAGGCGTTTCACCTAGCTTGATTAACGCAGCATTGGTTTTAGAAAAAGGTCTAGAACCAAAAAAACCACGATGAGCTGAAAGTGGACTGGGGTGTGGGGATTCAATAACAATGTTTCTGGCAGTATCAATTAAACGAATCTTATCTCTAGCAGCGCGCCCCCAAAGAATAAAGACCACTGGTTGCTCACGTTCCGATAATTTCTTAATTGCGGTATCAGTTAAACGTTCCCACCCTTTATTACGATGTGAAAACGCCTGACCGTCCCGGACCGTCAAAACAGAGTTAAGCATTAAAACTCCTTGTTTAGCCCAACTAACTAAATAACCATGATTCACCGGCTTAAATCCAACATCGGTTTGTAATTCCTTATAGATGTTTTGTAACGACGGTGGAACCGGTACTCCTGGTTGGACGGAAAAACTTAGTCCGTGTGCTTGGTTAGGACCATGATAAGGATCCTGACCTAAAATTACCACTTTAACCTCACTAAACGGCGTTAAGTTAAAAGCTTCAAAAATGTGATTCATATCAGGATGAATATTTTGGGTTTGATATTCATTAACCAAAAAATTATGTAAATCCCGATAGTAATTCTGTTCAAATTCTGGTTTTAAAATTGGCCACCAGTCATTGTGAATAAACGGTTTCATTCCCAACACCTCAACATTCATTGTATCACATCAGCATTTAAATAACAGTCCCAAAAAGATGGGAACGTGTTAAAATATAGAAAACGAAATTGAGGATTGATCAAATGAAAATGTGCTTATACTTTAATCAAACTGAATTAGATCACTCTCAAGTTACCAAGGTTGTCGATGAACATCATCACACTCGTTTTTTAATTATGGGAACCTGGGGAATTGCTGGTGATAGTTTTACAATTTACAGTCCTCAAGGAATTGAGATCTTAGAAATTAAACAGCTAACTGCTGGCAAAAATGCTGCCTTTACTATTTTGGCTAATAAGACCCCCGTGATGAAATCTAATTGGCATCGTTCATTTTTAGCGACAGAAATGGTTTTATTAAGTTCCTCATGGCAGGCTATTGGTAATCGCCGTACCCAAAAATATCAAATTAGGCAATATACAAAACTAATTGCTAAAGCTGAACCGTTTGGCAGAAATGGTCAATGGCGCCAAGTCTGTCTAATGGACAATGAATCTACTCCTATTGTTTTAGCTTTAATTGCTGCTTTAGGTCACCCCCAGATGATGCCGTTGTTTGGTCGCCATAAAAAAGTAACTCAGCAACCCGATACATTTGGTGTCTAACTTAATATTAAATAAAAAGACAACCCAATCGGGTTGTCTTTTTATGAATAATGCTTCATAACACGATCAATTTGGCGTTTTTGATCCCGTGCTTTAATATCTTCACGTTTATCGTATTCGTGTTTCCCGGTTGCTACTCCAATCAACACTTTTGCAAAGCCATTTTTAAGGTACATCTTTAATGGGACAATTGTAATTCCCTTTTCCTTAGTAGCTTGCTGCAGTTTATTGATTTCTTTTTGGTGCAACAATAGTTTCCGATTACGTAATGGATCATGATTAAACTGATTACCTTGCGCATACTCACTGATATGCACGTTCATCAACCAAGCTTCTCCATTGCGGATTTGAACAAACCCATCTTTTAGGTTAACTCGCCGATCTCGTAAAGACTTGATTTCAGTACCAGTCAACACAATTCCGGCTTCATAGGTATCAGAAATTGAGTAGTCATGCCGTGCTTTTCGGTTAGTGGCAATTAAATTGTCATCTTTGGGCGTTGGTTTACGTTTAACCAATTGGCTCACCCCTTTATTAAAAAATTAGTGGCGTGATTTGTTTCCAGACTGCGAATTATTTCTTCGTTGAGAACCATTGTGGTTACCACCGTGATGCTTCTTTTGACCATCTTTATTGCTGTGACGGTGATCGTTATTTCTGCGACCATTATTAGAACGCGGCTTGCGTTTAGGTAAAATATCACTAACCGGAGTTTCCTCAGGGTTAACAATATCAAAATCAACTGCGCTATGCTCCACGTCAACGTTAACTACCTTAACTCGAATTGGTTGTCCCATCTTATAAGTTCGACGAGTGCCACGACCTACTAAGGCCATGAACTGTTCTACGTATTCATAATAGTCATCGTTCATCCGACTAATATGAACCAAACCTTCAACCGTATTAGGGAGTTCAATAAACATCCCAAATTTAAGTACAGAACTAATGACTGCATCAAATTCTTCACCAACGTGATCAGCCATGTATTCAGCCTTCTTCATTGCGTCAGTATCCCGTTCTGCATCAACTGCTCGCCGTTCTGTTTCAGAAGAGTGAACTGCGATTTCGTCTAATACGCCAGCGTAAGTTTTCTTAGTTTCAGAGTTAATACCGTTGTCTTCATAGTAATGAATTAAACGGTGAACAGTGGTATCTGGGTACCGCCGAATTGGTGACGTAAAGTGAGTATAAAATGGTGCGGCTAATCCGAAGTGTCCTAATGATTGGTCAGAATACTTAGCTTGCTTCAAGCTTCTTAATAACATAACTGAAACCATAGCTTCTTCGGGTTGACCAGCAACCTTCTTCAATACGTTTTGTAAAGTTTTAGGCTTGATGTGTTCTGGGTCACCCTTAACGTTAATTCCAAAAGCAGTTAAGAATTCATAGAAATTCTTAATCCGATCAGCATCTGGGGTTTCATGGACCCGATAAAGAAATGGTACGTTAGCTTCAAAGTAGTGTTGGGCAACCGTTTCGTTAGCAGCCAACATGAATGATTCGATCATTCGTTCAGCTAAGCCCCGGACCCGGAGTTTAATGTCAACTGCGTGACCCTTTTCATCTACGATGATTTCTGCTTCGCGATCGTCAAAATCAATGGCCCCATGGTTTTTCCGGTTCTTGTAAAGAATTCGGTGCAAATCAGCCATGTCTTCAAACATTGGTACCAAATCTTTATAGTGGTTCATAGTATTTTCATCATGAGCCTCAATGATTTGGTTAACAGCCGTATAAGTCATCCGTGCTTTTGACTTCATATAACTAGGGTGAATCCGATGCTTAATAACATTACCTTCCGGATCAATTTCCATATCACAACTCATACAAAGTCGTAACACACCTTCGTTAAGTGAACAGATTCCATTAGAAAGTCTTCTAGGTAACATTGGGATTACTCGATCAGTTAAATAAACTGAAGTTCCCCGCCGGTAAGCTTCTTTATCGATGACACTCCCTGGGGTAACGTAATGACTAACGTCAGCAATATGCACTCCTAAATGGTAGTTACCATTAGGTAGCTTCCAAACAGTAACCGCATCGTCCAAATCTTTCGAAGATTCACCGTCAATGGTTACCAAAGTTTGGTCAGTAATATCTTCTCGGCCTTCTAATTCTTCATCTAAAACGTGGTCTGGAATGGCATCCGCTGCTTCTAATACATCCGTAGGAAATTCTGCAGGAATATCATGAGCATACACGATTTGTAAAATATCAATTCCGGGATCATCCACTGAACCGATGACCTGTTCTGCAATCCCAACCATGTAATCTGGATGTTCTGCATTAGGATATTCGGTAATTTGAGCGGTTACAACCTCTCCTGCAGTTGGTTTGATCCCGATATCTGAAATATAAAATTGATATTTAGAAATTTTCTTGTCAGTTAATTTAAGCTGACCATAAAAGCCATGATCGTCTTCGCCTTGATTAAATGGTCCCACCACTGTTTGATACTTTCGCTCAGTAATGGCCACTACTTTACCTTCTGGACCGCGGTCACTACCGGCAGCTGGACGAGTGATTTCAAATTCCACTTCGTCACCATTTAAGGCATACATAGTGTTATCTGGGGCAATATAAGCGTCAGGTTGGTTTTCATCATAAGCGACAAATCCAAAACCTTTATCATTAGCGTGGAAAATCCCCGTTAATTTGCGCTTTTCTGGGTTTAACTGGAAGCTACCATTATCGGTGACTACAACCATTTCAGCTCGTTCTAACGCAACTAGTTCTTGCACAATTAATTTAAAAGCTGCAGAACCATGATATTTCAGTACGTCTGCAATTTTTTCGACGGTAAAAGCCGCATCCGGATTAGACCGTAAAACATCTTCTATCTCTTTTTGTAAGTTTTTATCTTGCTCTTGCAATCATTTTTCCTCGTTTACTATTTATTGTTTTCCTTTAAAAAGGAAATTAAATCTGCTTCTAATTGGTGATGAGCGCCATTAACCGTTAACATATGGCCCGCATCATATTCATGAAATTGGAAATTGTGTTCAGCTAGTGCTGCCGCTAATCGTTTACCACTATCAGGGTTAATGATTTCATCCTTAGTTCCTTGGGCTATGAAATAAGGTTGCTTAATAGCTCCTAGTTGATCAGCTACCTCATGCGTAAACTGAGCAATTGCGGCTAATTGTTCATCCACGTGAGAATCTAGCCATGCTAATTTTTCTTCCATCAGTGGCTGAGCCAACTTTTGTTGTTGATAATCAGCCTTTGCCATCTGCATAAACGTACTATGCACATTAAAATTATCGTCACTCACAATTGGTGAACCAAAGGCCCCACCCATCAATAATTGTGGATTGTGCTCTAGAGCCCAAGTGGCAAAAATCCCCCCTAAGGAAATCCCAAAGATGCTAATCGATTCCATTTGTTCAGCTTGCATAAATTCAATGGCTTTTTGCACATCTGCTTGCCAGATTTGAGGATTAGCATTTACTAAAATATCAGTAAAATCGCCAGTTCCATGGCCCGTTAGCATTGGAGCATACACCGAATAATTCAGGCGTTCAAGCTGGCGAGCCAATAACCGCACGTCATTAGGATTGCTAGCAAAGGCATGTAGCAAAATAATTCCTTGTGGTCCGTGTTTAAAATAAAATGGTTCTGGTCGTGAGATCATTGAACACCCTCCTTATTAAAAAACATCAATAACTTAATTATAATAAAAAACCTCCTGTATTGAAACAGGAGGTCTTAATTATTAATGTGATGAAATCCAAACTAACGCTAATGAAAGGGCAAAGAAAAGAATTCCCAATACCAAAGTGGTCTTTTGCATAAATGCTTCGAAACCACGTGGTTTTTGCTTTGCAAACAAATCATCGGCACCGCCAGTTAAAGCTGACATAGCGTCGTTAGTTTTTGATGGTTGCATTAAAACTGCAATTGTAATTAAAACACAATCGATCAGAAGTAATGTTAATAACAAATTATACAAGCTGGCGCCTCCTAAAAGTCACTCGGTCATTTATTACTCTGTCCAATTTAACATACTTTACCCACTTTGACCACTATTTTCGCTTGCTTTTAAGTTTTAACCAACCAATTTCCATTAAAGTTAAAGTCCCTAATACTGTTAACAACCCGCCAATATTAGCTTCACTAGTTTGTGGTAATTTTTTTGCTGATCTTTTTAAAACTTGCGAACTATTGGGTTTACTAGACCTTTTTGGATTGATAAATTTAACAGCGGCTTTAGTTGGCTTCCCTTTACTAGCTGGTTTAATTTTTTGATCCGCTGTGGAAAGTAAATCATTATCAACTTGAAGCGGCTTAGCTTTTGCGGTTTCTGGAATCATCGATTCAGCTTCAGCTTTATCTGACTTTATTATTTCTTCCATGGTGGTTTCTGGTTCATAAATAAACACTACTTCTGCTGGTTTTAATGAAGCTACTTGAATAATTTGTGACTGCACTTTAGCTTGATAACCTTTTATAATTGGCGCGTTAATCGTCAAGGAGGAGCCAAACTCGCCAGTTACTCGTTCGCTAGTTAACTGATTACCTAAAGTATCTCTAGCAACTACGACAACGTTAACCGAACACGGATGATAAATTATTTTTAAAACTTGATTAACATCGTCATACTGGTAACGATTAAACTGATAGCCAGTTAACGCCCATTGTTGATGAAATAATTCCTGTAGCTGCTCATCGGTAAGTTGTCTGACTTCTTGCTGTAGTAATTTACCGGAGTCAGTTAATTGTTGAATAGTCACTGATAACTCTTTTTTTAAATCCGGTTCTTCTGGAGTTAAATCTTCATCTGGTTGATCGGGTTTTTCTGGCTTAGTTTCATCCGGCTGCTCTGGCTCTGGATCCGGTTTTGGATCTTTTTCAGGCTGTTCTGTCTTATTTTTAAATTTCAAAGTTATAATTTGTTCAGTTTGAGTAATGGAACCAGTCAATTTATCTGGATTTAATAGTTCATAATCTGAAATTTGGGGATTATCAATTTGATATTTTCCATCAATGGTTCCCTTATCTAGAATTGTTTGAGATTGTAGTTTTTGCTGAGTCTGATCAACGTAGTTGACAATAACCTTAGCAACCTCTGCATAGTACGTAAGTTGATGCTGCTGGTTGGCCATATTAGGAGTAATGAATTTAGGAATATCTGTGATATCGGGTGAATATCCCTTCACCTCGGGTATTGGAAATTGACCACCAACTTTACAATCCTGTCTTGCTAACTTTTGTTCCCTTTTGTTAGAAGTACCATCTGTATTACGCGATACTAGTGTAGCATTAATGTTAATTGGGATACTGGCGTCTGCGTTAATAGGTATGCTCATAAGTAACAAGCCCAATAAACTAATTAGTCCAATCATCATTTTTTTCAAAATAAAAAACCTCCATTTTCGTTCTAAAACTAGATACGAAAATAGAGGTTATTTTAATTAACTAATTACTTGTTAATAATGTTTTGACGAGCTTCGTCTTTTAAGTTGTAGAATGCGTTGATTCCTTTGTATTCTCCAACAGTACCTAATTGGTCTTCGATTCTCATCAATTGGTTGTACTTAGCGATACGTTCGCCACGGCTCATTGAACCAGTCTTAATTTGACCAGCGTTAAGAGCAACAACCAAGTCAGAAATAGTAGTATCTTCAGTTTCACCAGAACGGTGTGAAATGATAGCTGTGTAGCCAGCTTCACGAGCCATTTCAACAGCGTTAACAGTTTCAGTTAAAGTACCGATTTGGTTAAGCTTGATTAAGATAGCGTTGGCAACGCCGCTCTTGATACCTTTCTTAAGGTAGTCAGTGTTAGTAACAAACAAATCATCACCAACGATTTGAACTTTCTTGCCAAGGCGTTCAGTAGCCATTTGCCAATCTGCCCATTCATTTTCATCCAAAGGATCTTCGATGGAAATAACTGGGTACTTGTCAACGATGCTTTCAAGCAAGCCAACAAATTCATCAGCAGTGTATGACTTGCCGTCACCAACAAGGTCATACTTCTTAGTTTCAGCGTTGTAGAATTCTGATGCGGCACAGTCAAAGGCAATGGCAAAGTCCTTACCTGGCTTGTAACCGGCACGTTGAATAGCATCAACTAAGATTTCAAATGGTTCTTCGTTGTTCTTCAAGTCAGGTGCAAATCCACCTTCATCACCAACGGCAGTAGAGTAACCGCGTTCGTTCAAGATAGCTTTCAAGTTATGGAAGACTTCTGAACTCCAACGAATTGCTTCAGTAATAGTAGGAGCACCAACAGGCATGATCATGAATTCTTGGAAATCAACCTTGTTGTTAGCGTGCTTACCACCATTGATAACGTTCAACATTGGGGTTGGCAATACGTGAGCATTGAAACCACCAAGGTAGTTGTAAAGTGGCATTTCAAGTTCGTCAGCAGCAGCACGTGCAGCAGCTAAAGAAACACCTAAGATGGCATTAGCACCAAGCTTACCCTTGTTAGGAGTACCATCAAGTTCGATCATGGCTTTATCGATTGCTAATTGGTCAGTTACATCGTAACCGATGATTTCTTTTGCAATTACGTTATTAACGTTTTCAACTGCTTTGGAAACACCCTTACCCATGTAACGGTTCTTGTCACCGTCACGAAGTTCAACGGCTTCGTGTTCACCAGTTGAGGCACCAGATGGCACGATTCCTCGGCCCATTGCACCTGCTTCAGTATATAGTTCAACTTCAACAGTTGGGTTGCCGCGTGAATCTAACACTTCGCGAGCGTAAATATCAGAAATAATAGACATATTGTTTTCTCTCCTTACCGAAAGTAATGACCTTGAAACAGGTTCAACTCAATTTTATTAGTTTGTGCAACAAGTTTCAATATAAAACTACCTTATATTTTAATTATTTTGCTGAAAATTAGCTAACTTTAAAAATGATTCCGGTTTCAAACTAGCTCCACCAGCTAAAACTCCATCAATGTCGTTTTGAGCCAAGATTACACTAGCATTATCATCATTAACACTACCACCGTAAAGAACCCGGACTTGGTTAGCAACTTCATCAGAATAAATGTCAGCAATTGTTTGCCGAATCAAGTAACAGCCTTCTTCAGCTTCATCTGCACTAGCAGTCTGTCCGCTACCAATAGCCCAACTAGGTTCGTAAGCAATAATAGCGTTCTTAGCCTGTTCAATATCAATTCCCTTAAGAGCAGCAGTAACTTGGCTAACTACCCAAGAAATTCGTTCTGAAGATTCTCGTCTGCCCATCGTTTCATCACAACAAATAATTGGAATCATTTGATTACGAAATACCGCGTGAACTTTCTTATTGATAATGTCATCGGTTTCGTTAAAATATTTCCGTCGTTCTGAATGACCAATAATAACGTGGGTAATCCCCATCTCATGAAGAGCCTTCGGACTAGTTTCACCTGTATAGGCTCCCTCATCTTCATAAAAACAATTTTCTGCAGCAATGATTAATGGTGAATTAGCGTTGTGGTCTAGCATAGTTTGTAAAAATAATGGTGAAGCAGCAATCGCAGTTTGTGACTGTTCTGCGGCCGGTAATTTTCCGGCAATTGCGTTCAAAAATTCAACTGATTTGGCAACTGACAAGTTCATTTTCCAGTTTCCTGCAATAAATGGTATACGCATATTATCATCCCTAAATTTAGTCTTTAAGGTCATTTTACCTAATTGGACTGGTAAAAGCTAGTGAAAACCATTTCATAAAAAAGACCCGACCAATAAGTCGAGTCTTAATGAATTATTTATTATCGATTGCAGCAATCCCTGGAAGGGTTTTACCTTCAAGGTATTCTAATGAAGCGCCACCACCGGTAGAAATGTGAGTTAACTTGTCAGAAACACCCAATTGCTTAACAGCAGCAGTAGAGTCACCACCACCAACAATGGTAGTTGCACCTGATAAAGTACCCAAGAACTTACCAATTTCAAGAGTTCCGTTTGCGTAGTTAGGCATTTCAAAGACACCCATTGGGCCGTTCCAAACAACAGTCTTAGCGTCTTTTAGAACATCTTCAAATTCAGTAACTGATTTAGGTCCGATATCAAGAGCCATCCAACCATCAGGAATGTCACCTTCAACAACTTTGTGTTCAGCGTCGTTGTTGAATTCTTTAGCTACGATACTATCAACAGGAAGGACGATCTTGTCGCCACCCTTTTCAAGAATGTTCTTAGCAACTTCAATCTTGTCTTCTTCAACAAGGGAGTTACCAATGTTCATACCTTTAGCAGCGTAGAAAGTATAAGTCATCCCACCACCGATAATGATCTTGTCGGCTTTGTCTAATAAGTTATCGATAACACCGATCTTATCAGAAACTTTGGCACCACCTAAAATAGCAACGAATGGACGTTGTGGGTTATTTACGGCGTCACCTAAGAATTGGATTTCTTTTTCCATTAAGAAACCAGCGGCAACTGGCTTACCATCTTTACGCATAGCGTCAGCAATTCCGGCGTTTGAAGCGTGAGAACGGTGAGCAGTACCAAAGGCATCGTTGATGAATTCGTCGCCCAATGAAGCCCAGTATTCACCTAATTTAGGATCATTACCAGATTCACGTTTAACGTATTCGCCGTTAACAACGTCTTCGTAACGAGTGTTTTCTACTAATAATACGCTACCATCAGCCATGTTGTTGATAGCTTCTTCAAGTTGAGCACCTTCAGTTACAGGAACAAAAGTAACTGGTTTGTTCAACAAGTTAGAAAGACGTTCAGCAACTGGACGAAGTGACAAGGCTGGCTTGTCATCTTCTTTTTTAATCCGGCCAAGGTGAGAGAATAAAATAGCCTTTCCATTGTGGTTTAATACGTATTCAATAGTAGGAAGTGCTGCTTGAATTCGGTTATCATCACCGATAACACCATCTTTGATTGGCACGTTAAAGTCAACGCGCATCAATACTTTTTTGCCGTCTAAGTCTAAATCAGACACAGTTAATTTAGCCAAAATCATAGCCTCCAAAATAATCAATTTTTATTAAAAAACAAAAGGCGTGAAAGAATCCTCCCCCGCCTTTTGCTTTCAAACTTGGAAATTTTTAATTAAAGAGTTGCAAATTCCAACAAAGTGCGAACCATGTTGCAAGTGAAGCCCCATTCGTTGTCGTACCAAGCAACAGTCTTAACTAATTGCTTATCACCGGCAGTGGTTACTTCAGTTTGAGTTGGGTCGAATACTGAACCGTGTGAATCATCGATAATATCTGATGATACGATTTCGTCTTCGTTCCAACCAAATGCAGGGTTGTCAACAGTGTGCTTCTTGATTGCTTCGTTAACTTCTTCAGCAGTTACTTCTTTGCCAAGAATAGAAACTAATTCAGTCAATGAACCATCAACAACGGCAACACGTTGTGCGTGACCTTGAAGTTTGCCATCCAATTCAGGAATAACCAAACCAATAGCCTTAGCAGCACCAGTTGAATGAGGAATAGTGTTAGTACTTGCAGTACGGTTGTTACGCTTCTTCTTACCCTTAGGTCCATCAAGGATTTGTTGAGTAGCAGTGAAGGCGTGAACAGTAGTCATAGTACCAACTTCCAAACCGAATTCTTCGTTCAAGAAGTATGCCATTGGTGCAAGACAGTTAGTAGTACATGAACCAGCTGAAACGATAACGTCATCAGAATTCAATTGATCCAAGTTAACACCAGGAACAACAGTCTTGATAGGGCCAGCAGGAGCTGAAATCAATACCCGCTTTGCGCCGGCGTTGATATGAGCTTGTGCTTTTTCTTCTGAAGTGTAGAAACCAGTACATTCAAGAACAAAGTCAACACCATCGTTAGCAACCCATTTAAGGTCTGCGGCGTCACGTTCTGCATATACAGGAATTTCCTTACCATCAACAACAATACCAGTGTCAGTTGAAGTAACTTCGCCAGGGAAAGTTCCGTGAGTAGAGTCATACTTCAAAAGGTAAGCTAACATTGAAGGAGTTGTTAAATCGTTGATAGCAACAACTTCGATGTCGTTAGAGTTTAATTGGTGAATCCGCTTAAATGCTAAACGACCAATTCGACCAAAACCATTAATACCAATTTTTACAGTCATACTGTAGTTTCCTCCTTTAGGAAAGTAGATAATTATGATAAGTGGTCCACAACAATTCAACCACTAAAAATGAAACCAACATCAATAAAAGTAAACTTAAGTTAATAAATTCACTATGAATCGAGTAACTTGGATTCATTACCCATAAAAAAGTATATCAGACCTTTTCGTAAATGCAATAATAAGCCTCAATAGTAAGCGTTTACAAGTAATTATTTCTTTTCCCTCTTGAATTTTCAGTCAATTTCTTGTATATTAATTATTGTGCTTAAATTTGAATATAATTTTGCGCCTGTAGTGTAATGGATCGCACGTAAGATTCCGGTTCTTGAAATGGGGGTTCGATTCCCTCCAGGCGCATTATTGGATATTACTGAATATCATTATTGATCATTCGTTGATATAAAGCGATTTTAACTACTGTGAGATTTGTATAATCTTGCAGTTTTTTTATTGATAATGTAATAAAAAACAACAATGCAGTAAACTGCAGCAAAAATTAAACACTTGTTAAGGGCAGTATACATATACTAGCGGGGTTTGGTTACCCTGCTTTTTTTGTGCTTTGCAATCCAATCCAACCAAATCAAACAGTTATTGATTGTTATTTATAACCATTCTAATATTAAATGTATTATTAAAATAACTTATCAGTAAGCCACTGAATTTCAGTGCTAATCTTAGTTAGCTAAAAAGATAATTAAAATCAGACAAAGTGTTTGACCTTTTTTGACCAATCGAGTAAAATAACTTCATAAACTTAGTGGAAACTAAGCTGATTAAATATTTGAGGAGGCATTTGGAATGAATTTAGTGCCAACTGTTATCGAACAGTCATCAAGTGGCGAACGCGCTTATGATATTTACTCTCGGTTATTAAAAGACCGGATCATCATGCTTTCTGGCCCCATCGAAGACGATATGGCAAATGCGATTATTGCGCAATTGCTCTTCTTGGATGCCCAGGATTCTGAAAAAGACATCTACCTTTACATTAACTCTCCTGGTGGGGTAATTACCTCTGGGATGGCAATTTACGACACCATGAATTTCATTGGTGCCGATGTGCAAACTATCGTTATGGGAATGGCTGCATCAATGGCCAGTGTCTTGGCATCATCCGGTGCTAAGGGCAAACGATTTGCCTTGCCACATTCTCAAGTCTTGATTCACCAACCATCTGGTGGTGCTCAAGGACAACAAACTGAAATTGAGATTGCTGCTGAAGAAATTCTAAAAGCTCGTAAGATGATTAACGAACTTTTAGCTGCTAACTCTGACCAACCAATCGAAAAAGTTAATCGCGATACTGAACGGGATAAATACTTAACCGCTCAAGAAGCCGTTGATTATGGTTTGATTGATGGCATCATGACTAAGAGTAGCGAACGTAAATAATAACAATTAAAAGAAGCATTCCGTTAGGAATGCTTCTTTTTTTGTTTAAATTCAGTAATATCGACCATTTAGTAGATAAATCAACTTAATTATTATAGATTAACCGCAAACTCATTAATTTTCCGTAGTCGATGGTTGACCCCTGATTTAGAAATTGGCCCCCCTGGAACTAATTCACCCAATTCTTTTAAGCTTACTTCTGGATGGCTTAACCTTGCTCTAGCAATTGACTGTAATTTAGGTGGAAGTTGATCCAATCCCAACCGTTCATCAATTAACTGAATATTTTGAATTTGCTTAGTAGCTGCATTAGCCACTTTATTCATATTTGCATTTTCGCAGTTAACTAACCGATTCACTGAGTTTCTCATATCCCGTACGATTCGCACGTCTTCAAACTTCAGCATCGAACTGGTTGCTCCGATTACCTGTAAGAAATCAGCGATTTTTTCGCCTTCTTTTAGATAAGTAATGAAGCCACTCCGTCGCTGAGTCGTTCTAGAATTTAGATCATAACGATTCATCATTTCAGCAATCATTTTGTTATGGTCTTCGTATAGTGAATAAATTTCTAAATGATACCGGGATGTTTCTGGATTGTTAACCGATCCGCCAGCCAAAAAGGCACCTCGTAGGTACGATCTAATCTGCATATCATCTTGCAGTAATTCTTCTGGAACTCGTTCTACGATTTGGGTCCCATCAAAAATACCTAGGTCATCTAATAATTCAGTAACTCGCTCACTAACCCGCAAAATATACAGGTTGTTTTTCTTTAATTTCATCTTTTTTCGAACGCTTAATTCCCCAGTAATGCCGTAAAATTGTGACAAAAGCGAATACATTCGTCTAGCAATCGCTGGATTTTCAGACTGCACGTTCAAAATAAATTGATGATTAGAAATCCCTAACGCCCCGTTCATGCGGATTAACGCCATTAATTCGGCCTTGGCATTCGCCTTATGAACCGTTAAGGCGGTTAGTTCTTTCTTGACTTCACTTGCATAAGACAATGTCTATTGCCCCCTTAATTTTGATACCCATACCCCGGTTGACCAATTAAGTTCAATAATTCGTCGGTCACTTCTTGACCATTGTGAAAGGCACCGTGGTCCCGTAATTCTAAGTAATCTGCCGAAATAACTCGACAACCCATTTGGCGTAAACCAGCAAAATCATGCTTAACTGGTTGGGAGACTTCATCCCATTTTTGGTGATCAATATATTCCGCTGGTACTTCCTTACTATTCACCAAAACGGTATTAATAAAGTTAGTACCTAAGTGTTCATTTAAAACTCGCACGTGGTCAGCTTCAGTAAAGTTTTCCGTTTCTCCACGTTGGGTCATAATGTTACAAATATAAATTACATCAGCCTTGGTTTCGACTACTGCTTTACCTACGTTTTCGATCATTAAGTTAGGCAAGATACTGGTAAATAAACTTCCGGGCCCTAATACAATCTGATCAGCAGCCATAATTGCATCTACCACTTCTGAGACCGCTTCTGGTTTGTGGGAGTCGTCAGTAGTTTCAACCCAAACCCGCTTAATAAGTTTATTAGCAGCGGTAATTTCCGATTCTCCACTCAACGTAGTGCCATCACTAAATTCTGCATTTAATTCCAATGGTTCATTAGCGGCCGGATAAATATGACCGTCCACCCGCATCATTTCGCTTAATTCTTGGACCGCATCAAAGATACCGCCCCGCATTTCTGAAAGAGCCGCAATAATTAAATTGCCAAGGGCGTGGCCCGCAAAGAATTGATCGCTACTATTGAACCGGTATTGGAATAACGTTTTTTCAATATCAGGTAGATCCGATAAAGCTACCATGACATTTCGAATATCTCCTGGTGGCACTACGTTAATGTAGTTTCGCAAAGTACCAGATGAACCACCATCATCTGCTACCGTTACCACTGCAGTAATATCTACATTGCGATTTCGTAAATTATTTAAGATTACCGGTAATCCGGTACCTCCCCCAATCACCACAATCCGAGGGCGGTGAGTCACAATATCATTCATATATTAATCCTCTTTTTCTTTATGGCGATTAATATCTCTATGGGTAACATTTACTGGATATTTTTGCGCCAAATCATTTGCTAACCGTTGCGAAATTGCTACTGAACGATGTTGGCCCCCCGTACAACCAATCGCAATGGTTAGACTAGCTTTCCCTTCTGCTTCGTAACCTGGCAAAGTAGAAGCAATTAAATTGTATAGTTGTTCATAAAACTGCTCTGCTCCAGTAGAATTCATAACAAATTCTCGAACATCCTCATCCAGACCAGTTTCATAGCGCATCTTCAAATCATAATATGGATTAGGTAAGAATCGCACGTCCATCACAATATCGGCATCTAATGGCAATCCATACTTAAAACCAAATGACATTACTTCTACATGGAATGGGTGAGTATCATTAACTGCTTCAAAGGAGTGCATGATCTCTTCTCTTAATTCCCGTGGAGAGGTATTAGTGGTATCAATCACCACATCAGCAGCATCCTTCACGTTAATCATCAATTCCCGTTCTCTGCGAATTCCGTCAATTACCCGGCCGTGTCGTGCTAATGGGTGAGCTCGTCTAGTTTCCTTGTAACGTGAAACTAATTTGGCATCTGAAGCATCTAAGAAAATAATATCAATATCGTCTTCTTCGTTATTATTTAAATCTGCATACATTTCAATAAGCTCATCATAAAACGCTTGTGAACGAAGATCCATCACCAGGGCTACCCTAGTAACATCTTTTTCAGACCGGATCAACTCTTTAAATTTAGGTAGTAAAGTTGGTGGCATATTATCCACGCAAAAATACCCCAAATCTTCAAAAGTTTGCATCACCACTGTTTTACCAGCCCCACTCATCCCGGTAATAATTACGAATTGATTATTCGTCATGACATTTGTCCTTTCATTTAACCAAGCTTTCTAGATTATACCACACCTTTAACGTGCCGGGCGTTTCTTTTTAAACTATTTATTTTTATACAAAAAAACTCGGAAATTATCCCGAGTTTCTTTTTATTTATTTTTAGCAACTAGCGCTTCATCAGCCTCTAGTTTAGCTTTTAAATATTGACCTGTATAACTGTCCGCTACTTTACAAATCTGTTCTGGAGTGCCTTTAGCAATCACTTGACCACCACCGGCCCCACCTTCTGGCCCTAAGTCAATTAGGTAATCTGCTGATTTAATCACGTCCAGGTTATGTTCAATAATAAGTACCGTGTTACCCTGATCAACTAATTGTTGTAAGACCGTTAGCAGTTTACGAATATCTTCCGTATGCAAACCGGTAGTTGGTTCATCTAAAATATAGAAGTTACTACCGTTAGCTCGTTTATGCAATTCAGAGGCCAACTTCATTCGTTGAGCTTCCCCACCAGAAAGAGTGGTGGCAGACTGGCCCAGTGAAACATAACCCAAGCCAACATCCTGAATGGTCTGTAGTTTGCGAGTAATTTTAGGAATTGCTTTAAAGAATTCCAATGCTTCATCCACGGTCATATCTAAAACATCAGCAATATTTTTGCCCTTGTATTCGACTTCTAACGTTTCCGCATTATAACGCTTACCATGACAAACTTCACAAGGAACATAAACATCGGGTAAGAAATTCATTTCAATCTTTAAGATTCCGTCTCCTCGACAAGTTTCACAACGGCCACCCTTGATATTAAAACTGAACCGACCTTTTTGATAGCCTCGTAGTTTCGCTTCATTAGTGTTGGCAAATAAATCACGGATATCATCAAATACTCCAGTATACGTAGCTGGATTACTTCTTGGAGTTCTACCAATCGGAGTTTGGTCGATACTAACCAGTTTTTCAATATTTTCGTAACCGGTAATTTTTTTAAATTTACCTGGCTTTTCTTTATTACGGTTAAGCTTTTGAGCCAAAGCCCGCTTTAAGATGTCATTTACTAACGTCGATTTACCAGACCCAGAGACCCCAGAAACTACAGTCATGGTTCCTAATGGGAAATCAACCGTTAAATTCTTTAAATTATTTTCGGCAGCTCCGGTAATTCGGATTTTGTTGCCATTCCCTTTACGTCTCTTTTCTGGAACTGCAATAGACCGCTTACCAGCCAAATATTGACCGGTAATTGAATCTTTGGCAGCAGCAATTTGAGCTGGAGTTCCGGTAGCCATAATCCGACCACCATTCTGTCCGGCTCCTGGACCGACGTCAACAATATAATCAGCAGCTCTAATGGTATCTTCATCATGTTCTACGACCACCAAAGTGTTGCCTAAATCCCGCATTTTTTGTAGCGAAGAAATTAACCGGTCATTGTCTCGTTGGTGTAAACCAATTGAGGGTTCATCTAAGACATAAAGCACACCAGTCAAGTTAGAGCCAATTTGGGTAGCCAAACGAATTCGTTGAGCTTCCCCACCAGATAATGTTCGTGCTGATCTGGCTAAAGTTAAATAATCGACCCCCACGTTTTTCAAAAAACTCAACCGGTCACTAATTTCCTTGATAATGGGAGCAGCAATCATCTCATTTTGTTCACTAAATTCTAGATTTTCAAAGAAGGTCAACTCTTTGTTAACGTCTAAAGCAGAAATTTCGGCAATATTTTGCTCACCAACTTTAACAGCTAGTGCTTTAGGATTTAACCGGTAGCCGTGACATGTATTACAAGTTAATTCCGCCATGTAAGAGCGCATCATATCCCTAGTAAAATCACTATTAGTATTTTGATAACGCCGAGTAACGTTATTCACGACTCCTTCAAATTCAGAATCAGTTTCTCTAACTCCACCAAAATCACTTTCTAATTCAAAATGGTATTTCTTACCTTTGGAGCCATATAAAATAAAATCTTTTTGTTTATCGGTTAAGTCTTCAAACGGCGTGTCCATATCAATTCCCATGTAGTTAGCAGCTTGCGCCAATAAGCTGGGATAGTACTTAGAAGTCGTGGAGTTCCATGGTTCCAAGGCTCCTTCGTTTAATGACTTGGATTTATCGGGCACGATTAAATCTAAATCCACTTCTAATTTAACCCCTAAGCCGTCACACTCTGGACAGGCTCCAATCGGTGAGTTAAATGAAAATAGCCGGGGTTCTACTTCGCCCACCGTAAAACCACAAATAGGGCAAGCATAATGTTCTGAGAATAATAGTGGTTCTCTAGCCCCCAAGAAATCGGCAGTAGCATAACCACCACTTAACCGTAACGCAGCCTCCAACGAATCGGATAACCGGTTATTAATGCCGTCTTTAACCACAATTCGGTCAATCACGATATCAATATCGTGATTTTTATTTTTATCTAATTCAAATTCTTCATCAATATCTCTGAGTTCACCATCAACTCTTACCCGCACAAATCCTTCACGCTTGATTTTATCAAACACTTTTTTATGCTGGCCCCGCTTCCCCCGTACAATAGGAGACAAGATTTGGAGTTTAGTCCGTTCTGGAAGTGCCAAAATTTGAGCAATCATTTGATCAATGGATTGACTAGAAATAACGGTTCCGTCATTAGGACAGACCGGTACCCCTACTCGCGCCCATAATAATCTGAGATAATCATTAATTTCGGTAACCGTTCCAACGGTGGAACGGGGATTTTTAGAAGTTGTTTTTTGGTCAATAGAAATGGCCGGACTAAGACCATCAATAGAGTCTACGTCTGGTTTATCCATTTGACCTAAGAATTGGCGGGCATATGAAGAAAGACTTTCTACATAACGTCGTTGTCCTTCAGCATACAAGGTATCAAAGGCCAGTGAACTTTTACCGGAGCCCGATAAACCGGTCATAACCACTAACTTATCTTTAGGAATATCAACATTAACGTTTTTTAAATTATGAGCGCGTGCGCCCCGAATACTTATTTTATCAACTGGCAAAAGTCACCCTCCAATTACTTGCTTTCTGCTTTTAATTCCATAATGGTATCTCTTAGACTAGCAGCCTGTTCAAAATCTAATTGTTTAGCTGCCTGCCTCATTTCTTCAGTTAACCGATCTAACATCGCTTTTTGATCCTTCTTAGACATTGACTGGAAGTCACTTTCAACGAAGTCATCCTTTTCACCGCTATCACTAGTTTCCTTAGTTGGTGAAATCAATGAACGAATATCTTTCTTAATGGTGTGCGGAGTAATTCCGTGTTCTTTGTTATATTCAATTTGAATAGCTCGTCTTCTGGCGGTTTCGTCAATGGAAGCTTGCATTGAGTCGGTAACGTGATCGGCGTACATAATTACGGCCCCATTTTCGTTTCGAGAGGCTCGACCAATCGTTTGAATTAATGAGCGTTCGTTTCTTAAGAAGCCTTCCTTGTCGGCATCTAAAATAGCTACCAATGATACTTCTGGCACATCCAAACCTTCCCGCAACAGATTAATTCCAACTAGCACATCAAACTTCCCTAACCGTAAATCACGAATAATTTGGGTTCGTTCCAAGGTCTTAATATCGGAATGCAAGTAACGCACTTTAATGCCTAAGTCCTTAAGATAATCAGTTAAATCTTCAGCCATCTTCTTAGTTAAAGTAGTTACAAACGTTCGCTCATTCTTTTCAATGCGTTTGTTAATCTCTCCCACCAAGTCATCCATTTGCCCCATGATTGGACGCACTTCGATCGTTGGGTCAAGCAGGCCAGTAGGCCGAATAATTTGTTGAGCAATATCATCAGTTTTATCCAATTCATAAGGTCCTGGGGTCGCTGACATATAGATTACTTGGTTAACGTGTTTTTCAAATTCCTCTAATCGTAGCGGGCGATTATCCAACGCACTAGGAAGCCGAAAACCATAATCAACTAATTGTTGTTTCCGAGCTTGATCGCCGTTAAACATTCCTCTAATTTGCGGCATAGTTTGGTGAGATTCATCCACCACCAATAAGAAGTCTTTAGGGAAAAAGTCCAGCAGCGTATATGGTGGTTCCCCCGGTTTTCTTCGATCCATGAACCGCGAATAATTTTCGATTCCGCTAGTATAACCCATTTCTCGCATCATTTCGATGTCATAAGTAGTGCGTTGTTTCAGTCGTTGCGCTTCTAGTAATTTCCCTTCAGCCTCAAACTTAGACACCTGGCTTTCCATTTCAGCCTGAATTTCAGGCAAGGCAATGTCCATGATACTTTCGTTAGTTAAGAAATGTGTTGCCGGGAAAATAGCTACGTGATCTCGGTCACCAATAACTTCCCCGGTTAACGTATCCACTTCGCGAATTCGGTCGATTTCGTCACCAAAAAATTCAATTCGCAATGCATGATCGTCTCTAGAAGCCGGAAAGACTTCTACAATGTCACCATGAACCCGAAATCTCCCCCGTTGGAAGTCAATATCGTTGCGCTCAAATTGAATATCAACCAATTGTCGTAGTAAGTGATCGCGTTCAATCGTTTGCCCTACCCGAAGTGATACCACGTGATCTTGATATTCGTGTGGATCCCCCAAACCAAAAATAGAGGAAACAGATGCCACCACGATTACATCATTGCGTTCCAATAACGAACTAGTTGCCGAATGCCGCAATTTATCAATTTCATCATTAATGGACGAATCTTTTTCGATGTAGGTATCACTAGAAGGCACATATGCTTCTGGTTGATAATAATCATAGTAACTAACAAAGTATTCCACTGCGTTATTCGGGAAAAATTCTTTAAATTCACCGTATAATTGACCGGCTAAAGTTTTATTATGGGATAAAACTAACGTGGGACGGTTAACTTCCTTGATTACGTTAGAGATCGTAAAAGTTTTCCCAGTTCCAGTAGCCCCCAACAAAATCTGGGATTTTTTTCCTTCTTCCACTCCGGTAACCAGTTGCTTAATCGCATTCGGTTGGTCACCCGTTGGCGTGTATTTAGATACTAAATCAAATTCTTTATCGGTTTGTCGCTCGATCATTTGACGACCCCCTGTCCGTTCATTCAAAGTACACCGACAATTCTACCATACGAACATACTTTCGCAAATCATTTTTGCCTGGATATAAAAAAATCGTAATCACATGGATTACGATTTTTAACTATTTATGAGCTTCAATATATTTAAAGGCTTGTTGGCCGGCAATTCCACCTTCACCAACGGCAGTTGTGATTTGACGTAAATCCTTCTTACGAACATCTCCCACTGCGTATACCCCAGGAACTTTGGTTTCCATTTGATCATTGGTTTCAATCCAACCATTATCATCAGTAATCCCTAAATTTTTAAATGGTTCAGTCATTGGGTTAAGACCTACATAAATAAACACCCCAGCAGCATCAATCGTAGATTCTTCACCAGTTTGATTATTTCGAACCCGCACACCGGTAACTTTATTTTCATCACCTAAAATTTCTTCAACGTTAGTATTCCAAACGAAATTCATCTTTTCGTTAGAAAATGCCCGTTCTTGAGAAACCTTTTGTGCCCGAAGTTGATCACGTCGGTGAATAACAGTTACTGAGTTAGCGATTTTAGTTAGGTAAAGGCCTTCTTCAATGGCAGAATCTCCGCCCCCCACGACAACCACATCCTTATTTTTAAAGAATGCTCCGTCGCAGACAGCACAGTAGGAAACTCCCCGGCCACCAAATTCGTCTTCGCCTAGAACGCCTAATTTCTTGTATTCGGAACCAGTGCCGATGATAACAACCTTAGCTTCGATTTCTTCACTATCAGTCTTAACTAACTTAGTATCACCTAGGTCTGTGATTGACTCTACACTTCCGTATACGTACTCTGCTCCAAAATTAATGGAGCTATCATACATATTTTGAGCCAAATCAGGTCCCATAATGGATTTAAATCCAGGATAATTTTCAATTTCTGCCGTGTTATTCATTTGACCACCATAAATCCCACGGTCGATCATTGCTACTGAATAATTGGCTCGGGATGCATATAAAGCAGCGGTCATGCCACCAGGTCCCGCACCAATTACAACGACATCATAACTTTTTGTCATTTGGCTCCTCCTCATAAAGAAATATACTTAATATCTGAGAAAGACTTTACTATTAAAAAGTAAGTTTGTCCAGTATTTTATTTTTGGGCCTTGTTGTCTTCTTCAGTTAACTCTTTACCTAGTTCTTTAATGTACGTTCTTAGACCATCAGCAATTTCTTCGTGCCGTAATCCAAAAGTGATGTTAGTCTTCAACCAACTTAACTTGTTACCCGTATCAAACCGCTTCCCCTTAAATTCGTGAGCAAAAACCCGTTGAGTCTTGTTTAAGGTATCAATGGCAGTGGTCAATTGAATTTCACCACCATCATCTGGAGCAGTGTTTTCCAAAATCCCAAAAATTTCAGGAGTTAGTAAGTAACGGCCGATAATAGCCAAATCACTTGGGGCTTCTTCAGGAGCTGGTTTTTCCACAAATTGTTTAACGTTATAAAGACCAGCCTTTACTTCTTTAGAAGGATCAATAACACCATACTTAGAAATATCTTTGTGGGGGACTTTCTTAACTGCCAACGTAGAAGCACCAGTATCAGCGTAGCTTTCCATCAATTGTTTAGTTAATGGAACCTTGTCCTCCATAACATCGTCACCTAACATGACCACAAAGGGTTCGTTGCCAATAAAACTTCTAGCGGTGTAAACCGCATCCCCTAATCCACGAGGATGAGATTGGCGAATAAAGTAAATATTCATATCGTTAGTTTTACGGATAGATTCTAGCATTTTTTCTTTATGCTTTTCTTCTAAATTCATTTCTAGTTCTGGATTGGAATCAAAGTGATCTTCAATAGAGCGTTTGCCCTTACCGATAACGATTACAATGTCTTTAATACCAGACTTTTTAGCTTCTTCTACAATAAATTGAATAGTTGGCGTGTCAACAATTGGCAGCATTTCCTTAGGCAACGCCTTAGTTTCAGGTAGAAAACGGGTTCCTAGCCCCGCTGCTGGAATTACTGCTTTGGTAACTTTCTTAGTCATTGGTAAACTCCTTAATTTTTCTTAGCCAATTTCGGCCTTGCCATCACGGGTCATTGCCCAACGAATAGCATCCCTAATTTCTAAGTTTTCGTATAGTACTTTGTAAATTGCGGTGGTAATTGGCATTTCAATGCCTCGTTCTTGTGACAATTCATAAGCTGCTCTGGCAGTGGCAACCCCTTCGATTACCATTCCCATGTTTTCTACAACTTCGGTTAGGGATTTTCCTTGGCCTAATTCGTTACCAGCTCGCCAGTTTCGGGAGTTAGTACTAGTAGCAGTGACGATAATATCACCGACCCCAGATAATCCGATAAAGGTTAATGGATTAGCTCCAAAAGAAGTTCCTAACCGAGAAATTTCAGCTAGCCCTCGAGTCATTAATGCTGCTTTGGCATTATCTCCATAGCCTAAACCATGAAGAGCTCCAGCTCCTAACGCAATAATATTTTTCAATGCCGCCCCAATTTCAACACCGATAATATCATCGTTAGTATACACTCTGAAGTAGTTATTCATAAATAACTTTTGAAGCTTTTCGGCTGCGTGTTGATTCTCACTAGCCACGGTCACTAAAGTAATATCATGTCTTGCAACGTCTTCAGCCTGACTAGGACCTGACAAAACAGCAATTGCGTCCCGGTTTTCAGGAGCAATTTCTTCAGCCAAGACTTGAGACAATCTGGCATATGTTTTTTCTTCAATTCCCTTAGAAGCGTGTAAAATAGTAGCCTTCTGACCCGTTCGTTTCATGATCTCTCCTACTTGGCGAGCCACACTTCTAGTAACCTGGGTTGGCACAACGAATAAAATGTCATCTGCTCCTTTAATTGCGGCTTCAATGTCTGAATATGCCACAATGCTTTCAGAGTAGGTGTAATCTTTGACATAACGCTTGTTAGTATGTTGATCATTTAATTCTTTAACCTGTTCAGGATTGTATGACCAGATCCGAACTTCCGAACCATTTTCATCTAAAACACTGGCTAAGATACTGCCCCAAGAACCTGCACCTAGTATCGCAACTTTTTCTGCCATATTATGTTCTCCTTAAATTTGTTCGTCATTTGTGGCCCCAGTGAGATACCAAGGCTGCTGTTGTTTTCTACGATAAATAAAAATTCCGATAGCTCCAATAAACAACACTATCGATAAAATTTGAGAAATCCTAAGTCCACCTAACATCAAACTATCTGTCCGCATTCCTTCTACAAAAAAACGGCCAAAGGAATACCATAAAACATACGTTAAAAAAATTTCTCCTTGTTTAAACAGATGTGGATTATGGCGTAGTGACACTAAAACCATAAAGCCTAGGAAGCTCCAAACCGACTCATATAAAAAAGTTGGTTGACGATACATTCCGGTAATATACATCTGATTAATAATCCATTCCGGTAAATGTAGCCCCTGCAAGAAATTCAAAGTAGTTACCTGTCCAAAGGCTTCTTGGTTCATAAAATTGCCCCACCTACCAATGGCCTGAGCCAAGATAACGGTAGGTGCCGCCACGTCTAGCATTAACCAAACCGAAATAAAATGTTTGCGACAATACCAAATGATGACTGCCATGGCTCCGATTAAAGACCCATAAATAGCAATTCCACCATCCCAGATCCGTATAATTTCATCCGGATGAGCGGAATAATACCCCCACTCAAAAATTACATAATACAATCTTGCACAAATTAAAGCGGCTGGTAATGCCCACAAAATCATATCATAAATATTGTCCGGATCAATTCCGCGTCGACTACCTTCCCTAGTTGCTAGAAAAACAGCTAATAGCACTGCACTAGCAATAATAATACCGTACCAGTGAACTTCGATACCACCTAAGTGAAATGCAATCGGATTTAAAGCCAAACTTTGTATCACAACCAATTACTCCTTCTCTTCTTTAGTCTTACCAGCAGTATTAGACTTTTTTTCTGGAGCAATCGCAGCTTCATTTTGTTTAATAATATTTTCGTTTTTTTGTTCTTCAGATGTATCACTTTCACTATTTTGTTTGATCAAATTATTCAAATTACGATCAAAAGTAGCAGTAGCATCATAACCCATTGATTGCGCTCGGAAGTTCATCGCTGCCGCTTCAATAATGATGGCTAAATTTCGACCAGTTCTAACCGGAATGGTGATTTTAGGTACTTGAACGTCAAAAATTTGAACGTTTTCGGTTCCGTTACCTAACCGGTCATACTTATCGTCTTTGGAATAGTTAGCTAAATTAACAATTAACGCTACCTTAGTGCGGCTTCTAACTGCCCCGGTACCAAACAACGTCATGACATCGATAATCCCAATTCCTCGAATTTCCAATAGATGCTGTAAAATTGCCGGTGCCGTACCCATCAAGGTCTGTTCATCCTGTTGATAAACCTCTACACGATCATCAGCAATCAAACGATGACCTCGTTTAACTAATTCTAGAGCAGTTTCACTTTTACCAATTCCACTATCACCGGTAATCAATAAGCCTAAACCATACACATCAACTAAAACTCCATGTAGTGATTTCCGTTCTGCCAGTTCATCTTCTAAATAATTAGTCATGTTCGATAAAACTCGCGAAGTGGTTAATTTAGTTCCCAAAACTGGAATATTAGCCTGTCTTGCAGCCTGCAATAATTCTTCTGGTGGATCTAGTTGCGTTGAAATAACGAATGCTGGTGTTTCTGGTCGACACATTTCCTGCATTACTTCCAGCAATTTTTCTGGTTCCATACGCTTAGCGTAAGAAATCTCAGTAATTCCTAAAAGTTGTACCCGCTTAGCAGGATAATAGTTGAAAAAACCAGTTAATTCTAATCCTGGTCTAGAAATATCGCTTGTTGAAATTCTGCGCGTTTTTAAAAACTCTTCTCCACAATAAACACTCAATCGAGCATTTTGAACAAGGTCGTAAACACTAACACTTTCCGCCAAAAGACCTTCCTCCTCACTTCATTTCCTTAATTTTAGCACTTTAATTAATCAGATTGTTGGTTGCTAAAGAATTCGTTTACAATCATGTTAATAATCGACATCAAAATGGCGATTCCCACCGCTACCCAAAAGGATGAGAACCAAAATTGACTCCCGACAATCCAAGACGTAATTTCTAGCATAAAACCGTTGATCAATAAACTAAACAATCCTAACGTCACAATGGTAATGGGAAATGAAAAGAACTTAATAATCGGTTTAACTAAAACGTTTAAGACCGCTAGTATTACAGCAGCCCCTAAAGCGACCCAAATACTGGAAACATGAAAGGAAGTGGGCCAAAAGCCACTTAATGCCATAAAAATTATTGCGTTAACAATTATGCTGGTTAAAAAATTCAAATTTATCCCCTCTTTGGGTCATCGATGTCTTGTTCTTCCACACCATGAATAACCTTTCGACCCTGATTTTTATTATTTGGTTTAGTAAATGCAGTGGTAGGTTGGTGACCATAATCAACGGACACTATTACTGCCAAAATTATGTAACCAATTACACAAAAAATACCTATCCCTGGAGTTAAACACAAAACTACAAATAAAATTCGGAGTAAATTAGCATTCCAATCAAAATATTCTCCAATACCGCCTAAGACCCCTGCAACTACTTGATTAGTACTGGAACGTCTAAATCGCTTTTTTGATTTCATCATTTTCCTCCTACTAGATAAGTCTAATCATAGAGTATCCAAAAAAAGCGCTACATTCAAGTCTGTAGCACTAAAATTAGCGATTTTTAACCTATTTAACTTAGTAGTTCTTTAACTCAACAATTTTGCCCGTGGCTAAATAGACCGTCCATTCACAAATATTAATTCCATAGTCACTAATTCTACCCAAATCTTGAGCCACCTTTAGGTAGATAATAGCTGAATTAATTAACCCTGGATTTTTAGACATGGCCTGATAACTAGGTCCGGCAATTTGATCATACATGCCGTTAATAGTCTCATTATAAGTTTCAGGGACTGCTTCAGCAGCATTTTGATCTACTATTGCGTAACTATTTAAAGCTGCTTGTAACTCAGCAGTTACTTCTGTAACCATTTTCTTAACATTGACTTCAATTTCTGATAAATGGGTTAATCCCTGTAACTTAATTGTTCTTCTAGCAATATTTCGAGCGTGATCACCAATGCGCTCCAAATCGGTCACGGCCTTCAATACCCCGACTACGTGTCTTAAATCAGCTGCCACCGGTTGATATAAAGCAATTAATTCGAAAGATTTTTTTTCTAATTTGGTTTGCAATTCATTAATAGCATGATCGGAATCAATTACTTCTTGAGCTAAATTAACATCATGCTCCACAAACGATTTTCCGGCTTTAATCACGGCTTCAGTAGCTAAAGAACCCATTTCTACAAACTGAGAATTTAAGTTAGTTAGTTCTTGTTCAATAATTTTCATCTTATTTCCTCCTATCCGAATTTACCGGCTAAGTAATCTGCCGTTTCTTGTTTTGCTGGTTTTAAAAACATTTTCTTGGTTTTATCAAACTCAACAATCTTACCAGCGTTAAAAAAGGCAGTTCGATCTGAAATTCTACCAGCTTGAGCTAAATTATGGGTAACCGTAATAATCGTGTACTCTTCTTTTAATTCTAGCATCGTTTCTTCGATTTTAGCACTTGAAATAGGGTCCAAAGCACTGGTGGGTTCGTCCATTAAAATAATCTCTGGAGAAACCGCCAAAACTCGAGCGATACAAATTCGCTGTTGTTGTCCCCCCGAAAATGCCGACGCGTTTTGGTGAAGCTTGTCCTTGACTTCATCCCAAATTGCGGCCTGCTTTAAACTCCGTTCTACCGCCGCATCAATTTGGGTTTTATCCTTCACACCAGCTAATTTGAGACCAAAGCTAACGTTATCATAAACGGAAAACGGAAATGGATTAGGCTGTTGAAACACCATGCCAATTTGACTTCGTAGCTCTACCAGATCAACATGAGGGGCATAAATATCGTTGCCCTCAAACAGAATTTTGCCTTCGATTTTAACTCCATCAATCAAGTCGTTCATTCGGTTTAAACTACGTAAAAACGTAGATTTCCCACAGCCAGATGGGCCAATTAAGGCGGTAATTTCATTGGGTTGAAAAGCAAGATTAATGTCATATAAAGCCTGAAAATCACCATAAAAGAGGTTTAAATTTTGAGATTCAATAATTGCGCTCATTAAGCCGCCTCCTATCCAAAATTACCAGAAACATAATCGTTGGTACGGTCCATCTTGGGACGAGTAAATACTTTTCTGGTTTGGTTGTATTCCACTACCCTGCCTTGATCAAAAAAGACCGTATAGTCACTTAAGCGGGCCGCTTGTTGCATATTATGAGTGACAATAATAATTGTATATTGTTCGCGTAAATCTTTTAAAGTTTGTTCTAACTGGGCAGTTGAAATCGGATCTAGTGCACTAGCAGGTTCATCTAACAATAAAATCTCTGGCTTCACGGCTAATGCTCTAGCGATACAAACTCGTTGCGCTTGACCACCTGATAATGCTAAAGCACTTTTATTTAATTGATCCTTTACCTGATCCCAGATAGCTGCTTGCTTTAAAGAAGTTTCTACAATTTCATCTAGGATCTGCTTATCCGTGATCCCTCGCCGCTTTAAAGCAAAGGTAATATTATCATAAATCGACTTAGCAAACGGATTAGGCCGTTGAAACACCATTCCGATTTGCCGTCTGACTTCATAAACGTCAACTGCTGGTTGATTAATATTGATTCCTTGAAAGTTAATTTGTCCAGTAACGGTGGCAACATCGTCGTTCATCCGGTTTAAGGAACGTAGATAAGTAGACTTACCGGAACCTGAAGGCCCAATTAAGGCGGTAATCGTATTTTGCTTAAAGGCCAAGGAAGCATCAATCATGGCGTGCCGATCATCGTAAAAGACGTTCAGTTTATCAGTAGAAATCGCAATTGGCGTTTCTTTATCAAATTGATATAAGTACTGCTCTGCTGTTTGTAGCATTAAAATTCCTCCTTAATCAGTAGCCGTCATTTTCTTGAAAATTTTTCTACCCAGGTAACGGGCTAATAAGTTAAAGAGCAAAATAGCCAAAACCAAGACTGCTGCTGAACCAGCTGAAACTTGGGTACCATCAGGCATAATTCCTTCAGAATTAATTTTCCAGATGTGAACTGCTAAAGTTTCTGCGGGCCGCATCGGGTTTAGCGGACTAGCACTATTAAATGGATTCCAGTCAGCAAAGTCTAGTGCTGGTGCACTTTGTCCGGCTGTATAAATTAAGGCAGCCGCTTCACCAAAAATTCGACCAGCTGACAAGATTACCCCACTGATAATGCTAGGTAAAGCTGCTGGTACTACGATATGGGTAATGGTTTCAAACTTAGAAAGGCCTAATCCCAACCCACCTTGAAGTTGATTATCATCGACGCTACCAATTGCATCTTCTACGCTTCTAGTTAGCAAAGGTAAGTTGAAAACTGCTAAGGTCAATGCCCCTGAAAGAATTGAGAAGCCATATCCCATTTGAATTACGAAAAGTAAGAAACCAAATAACCCCACCACTACAGATGGTAAAGAACTTAAAATTTCAATACTGGTCCGCATCACAGAGGTTAACCAATTATCCTTAGCATATTGATTCAGGTAGATAGCTGCTCCTAACGAAATCGGAAATGAAATGATTAACGTTAAGATTAACAGGTAAAATGAATTGAATAATTGAATGCCAATTCCACCGCCAGCTTGAAACGGTTTGGCTGGGCTAGTTAAGAAATGCCAGTTCACATATGGCAGACCTCTAACAAAAATGTATCCCAGTAATAGGGCCAAGATAATGACAACCAAAGCAGCAATTACTCGAACTCCACCAATCGCGATTTGGTTTTTACGTTGATTTGCTTTCATTTCTTAAAGGCCCCCTTTCGACCAATTAAATGTACGATTAAGTTGAAAATTAATGACATCGCTAATAGCACTAACGCTAACGACCACAAAGCATTATTTTGTAAAGAACCCATTACGGTATTACCCATGCCAGCTGTTAATACGGAGGTCAATGTTGAGGCCGGTGAAATCAAACTATGTGGCATCAATGCGGCATTACCGATCACCATTTGTACGGCTAAGGCTTCACCAAAAGCCCGAGCCATTCCAAAAACAATTGCAGTCAAAATACCGGGAGTTGCTGAGCGCAAGACTACTTTCCAAATGGTTTGCCACTGAGTAGCTCCTAAGGCAAACGCTGCTTGCCGATAATGATTGGGAACTGACTTTAAGGCGTCGACAGTCATGGAAACAATGGTTGGTAAAATCATCACGAATAGCACAAACATCCCAGATAAAATTCCAAAACCACTACCACCTAAAGTATTACGCACAAATGGCACCACAATTGTTAAGCCAATAAATCCGTAAACCACTGAAGGAATTCCAACTAGTAATTCCACTACCATTTGTAAAAAACTGGCTTCTTTTTTAGAAGACAATTCCGTCATAAAAATGGCTGTTCCAATTGCAAATGGAGTTGCTAACAATGCTGCCAATAATGTGACCCCAAACGAGCCTACAATCATTGGTAACGCTCCTACAGCTGGCTGACCGGATGGAGTGGTTGAACCTGGGTTCCAATTCGTTCCTAAGAAGAAATCTTTAAGACTCACGCTATCATTGATAAACATAGTAGATCCTTTAACCAGGATGAAACCAATAATTCCAATCACAATGACCATGATTAATGCCAGGGTTAAAACACTTATGAATTTTCCCCGTTGCTCATAACGTGCTGTTTTAGATTTAGTGAGTAGTTTTTGCGTTTTTAAATTACTTTTAGGAGTCATTTGATCACTTCCTTACTATTCGCCCATCAGCGGTCCGTTGATATTGCATCTGATCGACTTGAATGTATTTTAAGCTGGAGAACAAAGATTTTTGCACGGTGTCACTAGTGAGATATTGCAGGAACTTTTTAGTGAGTCCTTTGGCTTCACCGTGAGTATAAACGTGTTCATAAGACCAAATAGGCCATTTATTAGTCTGCACATTTTGTTTGGTTGGAGCTATGTTGTTTAGAGTCGGAGTCGTGATTGTATTATTCACAAAACCAAATGAAAGATAACTTATTGCCCCCGGGGTGGAACTAACAATCTGACGAACAGTCCCGGACGAATCTTGCTCTTGAGCCGTCATACTTGGCGTATTTTTCAAGCCATAGTGTTCAAAAGTTACCCGAGTTCCACTACCAGCGGTTCGGTTAATAACGGTGATGGGGAGGTTCTTTCCCCCTACCTGCCGCCAATTAGTGACCTTGCCAGTAAAGATAGCAATTAATTGTTTTGTGGTTAGATTCTTAACACCAGCTTGTTTGTTAGTTACCACAGCTACGCCATCTACTGCGACTAAGTGGTCAACTAATCCCTTTGGGTTAATTCCTTCTTTTTCCTGAGCGAATAAGTCTGAGTTTCCCATATTTACAGATCCAGTAGCAATTTGGCTTAACCCAGTTCCAGAACCACCACCCTGAACGTTAATATTAACTCCAGTATGCTCCGTAGTATATTGCTCAGCTGCAGCTTCCATGAGTGGTTGTAAAGCCGTTGAACCTACTGCAGTGATCGTTTCGTTTTGAGCGCTCTGTTTATCACGAGTTATGTAGGCCAACGCCACTAACCCCACTAACACAATTCCCAGCAAGCTCAAATACATCTTTTTAGCCTTCATTTACGACTCCTCCCTTACAGTTAATAGCATAGCAAGCGATTGTAAATCTAAAACTGTGCTTATGTAAATATTGTGTAAATTTTGAATAGCATAATAAAAAAAGAATTAACTCAAATGAGTTAATTCTTTTGGTTAGCAATGGGAAAAGTTAATTGAATTGTGGTGCCTTGATTAATTTGGCTAGTAACATCGATATGACCATGGTAAGTTGCTGCTAATTCAGCTACGATGGCTAATCCCAGCCCAGTACCTTCAACTACTTGATTACTATGAGACTGATCCGCTCTAAAGAAACGTTCAAAGACCCTGGGAATTGCAGATTCTTCGATTCCAATACCAGAGTCAATCACTCGTAACCACCACTGGTCAGCGCTACTGTCAGCAGTAATTAAAACCTTACCGTTTTCTCGATTATACTTAATCGCATTACTAATCAAGTTACCAATAATTCGCTTCAGTGCTTGGCGATTACCAGTAACCACTAACTGTGCAGCAATTTGGTGAGTTAGGCTAACTTTCTTACTCTCAGCAATTGGTTGCCAACGAATGAGTTCTTGTTGGACCAAATCAGCTAACTCAATTGGTTCAATGTCTCCAGCTTCTTGCATCTGAACATGAGAAATCACCAAAATATCATTAACTAAGTCCGTTAATTGTTGACTGGCAGTTTCAATATCCTGTAAAAAATCCGTTAACGTTTCCGGATCGTCTTTGGCCCCCGCCTGCAATGTTTCGGTAAAACCTCGAATAGTAGCAACCGGGGTTTTTAATTCATGACTAGCGTTTCTCAAAAAATCAATTTGGCTTTGCTTAGCTGCCACTAACATAGTAATATCGTATAAAATAACAACCACTGCCGGCACAGCACCATCCAAATTAACCACCTGAGCATCCCAAGTCCGAGCTCGTTGAAAATTAGTAATTTCTTTATGACCGTTTTGCTGACTCATCAATGCTGAATTAATCATGTTTAACAAAGCCGCGTTACTTACGTCATCAGTAAACGGATGTGGCGCCGGATCAATTTCTTTTTCCACCATTTTAGCAAAAGCTTGGTTGGTCAAAGTGACGTTTTGTTGTTGGTCAATCACCATTACCCCTACTGGCAAGTGGTTTAAAACCCCCACCAGTTCGTCGGTAATATTAGTGACGGTAATTTGCTGATGTCGCTGATGAATTTGAATTTGATTTAATGCTTTATTGAGTTCATAAAAGGAACTACTAGGTGAATCAATTACTGGTCCCCGTTCCGCTCCTGAAGCAATTACATTTGCTCGTTGGCTAATTTGTTTAATTTGCTTATTTAAATTCAACAAATAGATAATCAACCCTATCAACTCTACCGCCATTATTGACAGTAAAATTAATCGACCAGTTAAAAACTGATGTTTTAATTCCCAACTCATAAACAAAACAGCAATTAATAAATTAAGACAACTAATTATAATTAAACTTTTGATTGCTTTATTTTTCATTTGATCTCCGCATCAAAACGATAACCAAATCCCCGAACCGTCGTTAACATTTCTGGATGTTTAGGATCAGTTTCCATTTTTTCTCGCAAATGGGCAATTTGCATATCAACCATTCTACTGTCGCCAACGTAGTCCGTCCCCCAGATAGCCTCAGCTAACTGTTCTCTAGATAATACTTGTTTGGGGTGCTTTGTTAAATAAGCTAGCAACTTAAATTCTTTAGGGGTTAACACCAATTCTTGACCATCTAATTGAGCCGTTACCAACTGCTCATCTATCCTAACTCGTTGAGGATCATCAACTTTATTACTATTAACCTGTTGAGTATCATTAGTCCGTCTGAGCACCGCATTAATCCGGGCCAAAACTTCTCGCGGACTAAAGGGCTTGGTAACATAATCATCCGCCCCAATTTCTAATCCTAAAACTCGATCAAATTCCGAATCTTTAGCGGTAATTACAATTACAGGCGTATTAATCCCATCACGCCGTAACACCTTCAAAACTTCTTCTCCAGTTAATTGAGGCAACATCAAGTCCAACAAAATAATATCAAAATTAGCTTGCTGGGCTAATTCCACTGCTGTCTTCCCATTATCAGCAGTAGTAACTTCAAAATTAGCCTGTTGCAAATTGTATTTCAATAGCTTTACGATCGACGGTTCATCATCCACCACCAAAACTGATTTCACAATTCATCCCTCACTTTGTATTTTCCGGAAAGACCTTAATTCCAATTTCGTGAGCAGCCCCTTGGAAGATGGCCGTTTCAGTCACTTTTAATTGGTCATTTCTATCCCGAACTTTCAAGTGGCAATAAGTAGCATTAGTAATCAAGGCTTTGTAAAAATCATCTTCATTAGTCACTTTTTGCCCGTTAACTTCTAGTATAACGTCACCCACCACTAAATTCATTTTAGCAGCTGGGCTATTAGGTTGAATCCCAATAATTCGAATTCCGTTCATTACCTGACTGTTAGAAAATGCTTGTTGCCGATCGTAAATAATATTTGCCACCACTAAAATAATGCCCACGATCAAATATGCTAATAACGCAATTAAAGACCATTGAGTAAAGAAACGACAAGCAATTGTTAATATGGCTCCCAATAACGTTAACCACGCTAATTGTTTTCCTAATCGCTGGAAAAAAACGGTAGGTAAACTGTGCTTAACGGTTAGCCCCAATCCAATTACTAATGGTAATCCCACTAGTGCAACAGAATGACCACCAAGATTTAATAATGGCCACCAAGGTAAATGCGTACTAAACCAGTTGCCTGGTACTAATACTAATAGTGGGACTACGGATAGTTCGTTAAATGGGTAAACGGCAATCATGGTATTACGTTTATTAAATTCAATTTTAGGCGATAAATGTTGGCCTGCATTGCGGCGAACAAAGAAAGCTAAACCGCCAACAACAATGGTAGCTAACCCTAGTGTTCCCACTAAGTTAAGATTATTAGTTTGATAGCCCCACTTCGTTAACCAACCAGTTAGTGATTCAGTAAAATTAGTTGGATCAAATGCCATTATCCCAACTGTCGCTAACAACGTTAACAACGTCACTGATTGGGGAACTACCACCAGTAAAATTAAGGCAACGATTGGATAAATCACTACCAGTGAAAGTGGTACTGTTACTCCTGTCACCAAGCTAACTAAAGAACCTAATACTCCTAATAGCAAGCTCATTTGCACAAAATGACGCCCTTCATAATTGTCACTATCAATGGCCGAATGAAACAACTTACGTTCCCTTTTTACCCTATGACTAGAGATTAAATAACTTTTCAAACCTGCTGCTAAAACTAACAGGACTGCGGGGGTCACTAACCAATAAAACAATCCCAATAAATATTTCATCGCTTCAAATCCTACCCTTTCTTCATTTTAATCTGGATTGTCCTGTTGTAGTTGCCATTGCAAAAAAGCATTGATAAACGGATCCAAATCTCCATCCATCACAGCATTAACATTGGCAGTTTCGTAATTGGTCCGGTGGTCTTTAACCATTGAATAGGGATGAAACACATATGATCTGATTTGCGAACCCCAGCCAATATCTAATTGTTCACCCTGTAAAGCTGCTTTTTCCTCCGCCTTTTTTTGCTCTTCTAATTCATACAATTTTGACTTTAACATGTTCATTGCTGTTTCTCGGTTTTGGAGTTGCGAACGTTGAGCCTGACTAGCAACCACAATTCCAGTTGGTAAATGGGTAATTCTGACGGCAGAAGAAGTCTTATTAACGTGCTGTCCGCCAGCCCCGCTAGCCCGGTAAACATCGACCTTTAAGTCGTCTGGATTAATTTCGATTTCTACGTCTTCATTTAATTCTGGCATCACATCTACCGAAGCAAATGAAGTATGACGCCGACTAGCAGAATCAAACGGTGAAATTCGTACCAACCGGTGAACGCCCTTTTCAGATCTTAAGTAACCGTAAGCATCGGGACCGCTAATTAATAACGTAACACTGTCAATTCCGGCAACATCTCCCAATTGATAATCCAACGTGGTGACTTGAAAGTCATGTTGTTCAGCCCACCTAGTGTACATTCTAAGTAACATCGAACCCCAATCTTGCGATTCGGTGCCCCCAGCACCAGGATGAATTTCTAAGATGGCATTGTTATGGTCGTAAGGTCCACTCAATAATAGGGATAATTGATATTGGTCCACGTTATTTTGCAGTTGCTCCAACTGAGTTGTTAACTCTTCTGCTAAATCAGCGTCAGGTTCTTCTTCATAAAGATCTACCAACGTAGCGACATCATCTTGCAAGCTATTTAAATCATTAAATCGATCATACTTAGCTTTTAATTGATTATTTTCATCAATTAATTTTTGAGCGGCATTATTATCGTCCCAAAATCCTGGTTCGGCCATTTTGGATTCGTTAATAGCAATACTTTCACTTAACCGATCAAGGTCAAAGTGACCCCCTAAAGCCAGTGATAGCTTCTTGCAATTTTGCTAATTGTTTTTTACTTTCAGTTAATTCCATTCTCATTTCCTCCGTTAGTAAAAAGAAGGGCCAACGATTAAAATCATCACTGCCCTTCTACCATAAAACTTATTAACGTTGCATATTTTGTCGAATTTCAGCCTTCATAAAGAGACGAGTGGTATCGTAATCAATGTCTGATACCATTTCTTCAAACATGGTGTAGCCTTCTCGTTGGTATTCAACCAACGGATTTTGTTGACCATAACCACGAAGACCAATTGATTGCCGCAATTGATCCATGGCATCAATATGGTCGGTCCAATGAGCATCAACCACTCGTAAAAGAACTACTTTTTCGAATTCTAGCATTTGGGATTCGTCGTAAAGTTGTTCCTTCTTTTGGTCATAAACCTTCTTAGCCAAGTCCATCAAGTAAGCTTTAATTTCATCAGCTGATTTATTTTGCAAATCGCTTAAACTAATTTCATCTGGGTTTACCATAGCACTAATCGCAAAGTCCAAAATAGTTTCTAAATCCCAATCATCTTGATCGCCTTGGGTGTGTAAATCAACAATGCGGTTAACGGTTCGTTCAATCATTGGCATGATAACCCACTTCAATGAATTGTCTTCTTCGATAACTTCTTGGCGTTGTTGGTAAATAACTTCTCGTTGTTGTCGCATAACGTCATCATATTGCAAAACGTTCTTACGAGAATCGTAGTTATTACCTTCAACCCGCTTTTGCGCTGACTCTACTTGCTTAGTAATCATCTTGGAACGAATAACAGCGTCGTCGCCTTCAACCTTCATTCGATCCAAGAAATTCTTGATTCGTTCAGAACCAAACCGCAACATCAAATCATCTTCTAGGGACAAGTAGAATTGAGATAATCCTGGATCCCCTTGACGACCTGAACGGCCCCGAAGTTGGTTATCAATTCGTCGAGATTCATGTCGTTCAGTCCCAATAACAGCTAAACCGCCAAGTTCAACTACCCCAGGTCCTAATTTAATATCAGTTCCCCGGCCGGCCATGTTGGTGGCAATGGTTACGGCCCCTTTTTGCCCGGCATTCATAACGATTTCGGCTTCTTTAGCATGGTTTTTGGCGTTCAAAACTACGTGTGGAATATTTTCTGCATCTAATCGATTGGATAAGTATTCAGAAGTTTCCACGGCCACGGTACCAATTAGCATTGGTTGGCCTTTTTCATGTAATTCCTTAATCTTGTCTACTACCGCATCAAACTTAGATTCCAAACTAGGGTATAAAACATCGGGTTCATCAACTCGAGCCACTGGTTTGTTAGTTGGCACTGAAATAACTTCCATGTTGTAAATTTCCCGGAATTCTTCAGATTCTGTTTTAGCTGTACCCGTCATCCCGGCTAATTTCTTGTACATCCGGAAAAGGTTTTGGTAAGTGATGTTAGCCATCGTCTTACTTTCTTCTTGAATGGTTACACCTTCTTTAGCTTCAATAGCTTGATGTAATCCATCTGAGAAGCGCCGTCCGTCCATAATTCGACCAGTAAATGAGTCCACGATCATTACTTCATCATTTTGGACCACGTAGTCCTTATCACGAAGCATGATGTAATTAGCTCGTAAGGCTTGATCCAAATGGTGGGTTAAAGCGGTGTTATCAGTATCGTACAAATTATCCAAGTTGAAGTAATCTTCCGCTTTTTCAATCCCTTGATCGGTCAAAGAAACCGTCTTAGTTTCTAAATCTAACTTGTAATCTTCATCATTGGTTAAAGTTTTAGCAAACCGATCGGTCCGTACATACAATTGGGAAGTTCCACTTGATTGACCAGAAATAATCAATGGTGTTCTAGCTTCATCAATTAAGATAGAATCAACTTCATCGACGATCGCGAAGTTCAATGGACGTTGGACCATATCTTCTTTGTATACCACCATGTTGTCTCGTAAATAATCAAAACCGATTTCACTGTTAGTTGAATAAGTAATATCAGCAGCATAAGCCGCACGTTTATCTTCAGGACTCAAGTCATTAAGGTTAACCCCAACGCTTAAGCCTAACCAGTTATAAAGTTCCCCCATTTCAGCAGCATCCCGGGCAGTTAAGTATTCGTTCACCGTAACAACGTGAACCCCTTCGCCAGCTAAAGCGTTCAAATAAACGGGCATGGTAGCCGTTAAGGTTTTACCTTCACCAGTTTTCATTTCGGCAATATTACCTTCGTGTAAAACAATTCCCCCCATGATTTGAACGTGGAATGGGTAAAGTCCTAAAACTCGCTTAGCTCCTTCTCGAGCAACGGCAAAGGCTTCTGGAAGTAAGTCATCCAAAGTTTCACCATTTTGGTAACGTTCCTTAAACTCTGGTGTTTTTGCTTTTAGATCTTCGTCACTTAACTGGGCATACTCATCAGCGTATGATCCGACCTTATCGGCAAGATTGCTAAGTCGTTTAAGCTCTCTTTTATCGCTTTCGACCCATTTTTTTAATACATTTGCCATCAGTAAATTCCCTTCTACATTTCATTATTCATTGTTTTTAATGTTTTTGATTGTTTCAATATTACACACTAATTCATTGTATCATTGTAGCCAAGTGATGAAAACCAAAATAAACATTGTGTTTTGGTTAAAATCACGTGTCAAATGAAAAAGCTTACCGTAAAATTAACGGTAAGCTTCAAGTAAAACGACTTTTTAATCTTCACCAGTTTCAATCAAGCCATAACGACCATCATTTCGACGGTAAACAATGTCAATGCCTTCTGAATTAGCATCTTCGTAGATAAAGAAATCATGACCCAACATGTTCATTTGTAAAATGGCTTCTTCATTATCCATTGGTTTTAAGGATAATCGTTTAGTTCTTACTACTTCAAATTTTGATTCAGCTTCATCTTGTTCTTCTAAGTCAGCTACAAGTTCAGCTGAAGCAAAATCAAGTTTTTTGTATCCTTTTTCACGAGACTTCCGGTTAACCTTAGTTTTATACTTTCTGATTTGACGTTCTAACTTATCCGTTACCAAATCAACGCTAGCATATAGGTCATTAGAAACTTCTTCAGCCCGAAGAGTCATGTATGGCAAAGGAATTGTGACTTCTACTTTCGCCTGTTTATCCGGATAAACCTTCAAATTCACATGTGCTGACGCCTGAATGTCATTATCAAAGAATTTTTCTAGTTTACTGATTCGTTTTTCAACGTAATCCCGAATTGCTTGAGTCACCTCAATGTTTTCACCACGAATATTAAAATCAAGCATATTAATCTCTCCCTTCACCATATTAATTATGGTAACGATAGCTTGGCTACCGTTTCTATATCCATAGTATAAATGAAAGCGGAATAGATAACAAATATTGCGCTTTTTATTTTTAACGAGCCAGCGTTAGGCCCGTCACAGACCGAGCTCCAGCCACTTTAATCAAATCGGCCGCATGCCGAATTGTCCTACCAGTTGTATAAACGTCATCAACAATTAAAACATCCCGGTCTTTAATAACTGGTACCGCCCTAGCGATCAACTCAAACGGCTGCTTTAGTTCTAATCGCTCGCGTCGATTTTTTTGAGATTGAGCGACCGTCTTAGTAGTGGTAATGGGAGTTAACACATCATAGTACTTAATGTTAGCAAACCAGCCAGTTACCTGATTAAAGCCCCTAGTTCGTAAAGTGGTTTGATTAACTGGAATAGCTATTACTATTTTTCCTTCCTGCTTAATGGCTTGACTCAGTTCTGATTGAAACACAAACCTTAATCGGTAGTCCCCCATAAACTTATACCTAGCCATATAATCCTTCAATGCAGAATTGTATTCATATAATGCACGATTAGTAAATGAATCATTCTCCCATTTTTGGCAATCATTACAAGGATTAACTAATTGTTCATTTAACAAGCGACCACAACTAGAACAAGTTGGCTTTTCTACCAACGAATTAAAGGTTTGCTGACAATGTGAACAAATCGAAGGTGCGGTTAAGGGACGAAAACTAAAAATATCTTGAAAACTAAGCCCATTACTAAACTGCTTAGTACATAGTAAACATTCTACCATTACTTAAACCCTGCCTTTTTATTCATCATTTTAATTTCTCGTTGAGCTTGTTTAATAGCATTCGTACGTTTATGGAGATAAAAATACACGTCTCCACTAGGTCGCTTAACATTGCGCCCAACGCGTCCCGCAATTTGAATTAAGGCTGCTGCGGAAAAGATATCGTCGTCGGCTCCTAACACTAATACATCAATTAAGGGAAAAGTAACTCCCCGTTCTAAAATGGTAGTAGTAACTAAAAACAAAGTCTCCTTATTTCTCATCTGTCGCACTTTATCAACTCGTTTCGGGTCTTTTGCATGGACCGTAATGATTGGTAAATTCAACCGCGGCTTTAAAATTTCACTCACTAGCTTTAAATCAGCGATGTGCGGGACAAAAAGCAAAAAAGGTTGTTGTTTAATAATCCGTTGTTCAATAGCAGTTACTAATTGAGGTGGCAGTTTTCTTTGCGTTAATCTGGCTCGCCAATTACCAACTTTAACATTAGTAATAGTGGCTAGTGGAAAGCCATGAAACCGTCTAGGCAAGTAACTAACGGCCAACTTTGTGGCTTTAACCTGCTGTTTTAAGGTGGTATCTGGTGTAGCAGTGAGGTAGATAACACTGCTAGTTACTTTTTTGGCCCGCTGGATAGCATAATGCAGTTGCTTATTGCCAGCTAATGGAAAAACGTCCACTTCATCAATGATTAGCACGTCAAAAGCGTGGTAAAATCGAAGTAACTGATGTACCGTTGCTATCACTAATTGGGTATAACTGTACTTTTCAGTAGTTTTCCCATATAGTAAACAGCTAGTCACATCTGGAAAGGCCGTTCGGAGTCTGGGAGCTAATTCTAAAATCACATCAATTCTAGGAGAGACCACTGCTACTCTCAACTGTTGCCTAAAAGCATGTTCTAGACCTGGAAAAAGCATTTCCGTTTTACCGGCTCCGGTTACCGCCCATAATAATCGGTCTATTCTTTTGTCTATAGATGCAATTACTTGTTTAGCGCAGTTTCGTTGATCATTTGTTAAAACTCCTTGCCACTGGCAACTACCCGTATAGTTAAATTGGTTGGGCTCGTTAATCGTAATGAGATTATCGCTGGACGTTAGTCTTCCCATCTGAAGACAATTGGCACAATAAAAATGATCAATTGCTAGTTTGGTTTCTTGTTTGTTAATTTGGCTGCCACACCTTACACAAATAACATTTTGCCCGCGACGGGTAAACGCCGAAAAACTGTGACACGCTGAATTTGTAATTAACGACTCAGGAACCTCTTGTTCTTTAATTTGTCGACCAAACAAATCACTTAATTGCATTACCAATTTCATCACCTCATCAATAAATATTTCTCGGAGGAACCGTTAATGAGTTTTTTAACAATTGCCACTACTGGTAAATACGAAGAAATAATCAAAAAATCACGTTTTATTTGTCATTTAGCACCCGTTGAATCTGAATCCGCGGCTAAAGAATTCATTGATCAAGTAATATCTGATAATCCTAAAGCCAATCATAATTGCTATGCCTACCTCGTTGGCGATACTGACCAAATTCAACGAGCTAGCGATAATGGTGAACCTTCTGGAACTGCTGGTGTTCCGATTTTAGAAGTATTAAAGAAAAACCAGCTTCATAATGTGGTTGCCGTAGTTACTAGATACTTTGGCGGTATTAAATTGGGGGCTGGCGGCTTAATTAGGGCTTATAGTGGTACCACTGCTTCAGCAATCGAAACCATTGGCATCGTAGAATTAGTAGATTTTCAAATGCTAGGTATCACCATTGAATATTCTCAACTCGATTCTTTAATCTATTTCTTAAATACCCAAAGCATCGTTATCAAAAATACCGATTACGAAAGTCAAGTTACCGTTACAATTGCAGTTAGTATTAGCGAACAAGAAAACATTATTAATGAACTAATGGATCTTTTAAGCGGTAAGTTAAGTATTGCCAAAGGAACAATTCAACCTGTCGCCCTACCATACAAAAAAGGAAATTAGCAATAAATGCTAATTTCCTTTTTTAATGACTATTTTTACTAGTGGTGCCTTTAACTAATTTTTTAATTCCATTTAATAATGGTTGTCTATTTTGCCCCACCAAGCCGATTGTTTCCACAAACAATTCTAAGCCGATCAACACCGCAATTGTTAACAGAATTGAACCCCATAACGATGAAATTGGGTAAAGTAAAGAAATAAACGAAAAAATCAAAGCAATTCCATAAATTACCAATACTGTCTGTCGATGAGTTAACCCTAAACTCATTAACCGATGATGCAAATGCATTTTGTCGGCATGAGAAATGGGTTCTCTATTCAATTTCCGTCTTAAAATAGCATACAAAGTATCGGTAATGGGAACTCCTAAAATAACTACCGGAATAATAACGGTGATAAAGGTAGCATTTTTTAAGCCAAACAACGAAAAAACGGAGATCATAAAACCAATAAATAACGCCCCAGTGTCACCCAAATAAATTCGGGCTGGGAAAAAATTATATGGTAGAAATCCTAAACATGAAGCTACCAAAGCAAAAATCATAATGGAAACAAAGACATTTCCTACGTTTAAAAAGAACATCCCGGTAATTCCCATAGTGCTTAATGAAATGATCGCTACACCTGTAGCCAGACCATCTAGTCCGTCAATCAAATTGACCGCGTTAGTAATCGCCAAAATCCATAACCAGGTAAGCGGCAAACTGAGCCACCCTAACTGTACCGTAATAAATGGCAACGTAATGGAGGTCATTCTAACTCCAGCAAAGAAATAGACCCATAAAGCTGCCAGTGAAATTCCTAATACTTTTTGACGCGGCTTTAATTCAAAAATATCATCAACAATCCCGGTTAAAACAATAATAACTTCTCCACCAAAAATTCCCAATAATGTTTTAGTCGGCATTTGGTTTCTCAAAAGAATCATTGTAGAAAATGTGAAGGCAATAAATATTGCTAACCCACCAATTGTCGGCATCGGCACCTTATTAACTCGTCGGTTATTCGGAGTATCAACGGCTCCGACCTTAAAGGCTAGCTTTCGAACAAATGGGGTCAAAATTGCCGAGATAATCATGGTTGCAACTAATGAAACAATGATTTCAAACCTCAAGATATTAACCTCAAATTTATTTTAGTTTTAATTAATTATACAAATCGAACCGACTAAATACAAGCTAACTACTGGTTCTTGTAGATCTTTAATAAAAATTGAACGTTTTTAGCTAGATTTAAGTTCTATAATTTTGTGATTCAATGAACTTTCAATTTACTTTTAAATTGTTTTTTATTTGTGAAATGCTATAATGAAGGTGGTTAAAAAAAAGCATTTTGAAAGGAGATAGTAATATGAACGATAAGCAAAACGTGGAGACTAAGGAAGCTCCAATCCTTGTCCAAATGGGAATCTTTGCAGCTGTTCTTTTTGTATCTAGCCTTATTTCACCATTATTTCCAGCAAGCTTTCCGGTGCCAACACCTGTGATTGGTTTAATTTTAATGTATTGTTTGTTAGCCTTTCACATTGTGAAATTGGAATGGGTTGAAAAGTTTGCTGATTTTATGATCGGCTTAATTGCCTTCTTGTTTGTTCCTTCAGGTATCGCTTTGACAGCTAGTTTAGACGTTATGAAAGACCAAGGTGTTCAACTGATCATCGTAATCATTCTTTCAACGGTAATCTTGCTTGTTGTTGTAGCATTGGTTACTTCATTGTTTATGTGGATTATGAAGAACGTCTTCCACAAAGATACTAGCGTTACCGAATAAAGAAAGGATGAGTTAATTATGCAAGCTGAAATAATTAAATATTTGGGTACCCCGATCTTTGGAATTTTCCTTTCAATCGCGGTATTCTTACTGGGTCAATGGCTCTTCAAGGTTTCACACGGCTTTTTCCTATTTCAACCCCTTTTTGTTGGGATGGTTTTAGGAATTACCATTTTAGTTTTAATGGCTAAATGGTTAAATGTAGATACTACTTGGTTCTACACCAATGCTTATCTGCCAGGTGGTAATGAAATTATTTGGTTCTTACAACCTGCTACTATTGCTTTTGCTATTCCACTTTACCGTCGAAACGATATTGTTAAACGTTTCTGGCCGGTAATTATTCTTTCATTAACTATTGGACTATTTATTTCATTATTTGCCATCTTTGGTGTTTCTAAGGCCTTTGGCTTAGACAATGCCGGTATTCTTTCAATGCTTCCTCAAGCAGCAACTACTGCCGTGGCTATGCCAATCGCTGGTGCAATTGGTGGTATTCCAGCCGTTACTGCTATGGCCTGCATCGTCAACGCTGTTATTATTTACGCTTTGGCAACTTGGTTGCTTAAGATCTTCCACTTAAAAGAACCCGTTGGAGTTGGTTTAGGGCTAGGAACTGCCGGCCATACCGTTGGTTCAGCCAAAGCCTTACAACTTGGTTCAGTTCAAGGATCAATGGCTGCAATTGCCACCGTTATTATTTCAATTGTTTCTGATATTGTTGTTCCAATCTTTGTAAACATGATGGGCATTAAATAATAATAAATTAAAAACGACTCTTAAGGAGTCGTTTTTTTATACCTATTTTTCTATTTTCCAAGGGACAAAAATAAGGCTAACACTTATACCAGTGTTAGCCTTATTAATTTGTAGTACTACTCTTTTAGATGATAATTATAAGTAGCAATCACAATATTTTGTCTAGAATTTAGAGTAGCTCTTAAACGTAAACTAGTTTGGTTATGCAAAATGTTTTCCCATGGATGACGAGGAACAAATTGTGGTACCAAAACCGTAGTTGAATAATTTCTATCTTCAGCTCGTTTGGAAATTACATCGCAGAAACGTAATGTTGGTTGCGCAATTGAGCGATAAGAAGAATGAATATCCACAAATCTAACATCCGGGAATTCTTTTTTAAATTCTTCAGCTGTTTTATGTTCTTTTTCAGGATTAGCATCAAAAGAAACATGCATTGCAATTACGTAATCCCCAATAGATTGAGCATAACTAATCGCCTTAGCCGTAACTTTGGTAACCCCACTGACCAATACAATAACAGTAGCTCCATCATAATGATGAGTTGCGGCAATGCTTCTAGCTTCTTCTTCCACCCTTAATTGTTCAGCTACTCGCTTGTAATGTCTGTGAATCTTGTAGAAGATTCGTAATAACAATGGCATAACAATCAAGTAAGGCCAAACATTTTCAAACCGTAGCAAGAATAAGCAGATTACTAATGAAACTGAGATGAAAGCCCCTATGAAGTTAATAGTGGCTTTTCCAGCCCAGAATTTACCCTTATTACGCTTCCAGTGAATGATCATCCCCGATTGCGATAAGGTAAATGGAACAAACACCCCAACGGCATACAATGGGATCAAGGAACTGGTTTTACCACCGAAAATTAAGATTAATACAATTGCCCCAATGGCTAATGAAATAATCCCGTTAGAATAACCTAATCGATCGCCTTTGTCCAAGTAAGCATGTGGTAAAAACTTATCCTTAGCCATATTATAAGCTAGCATTGGAAATGCAGAAAAACCAGTGTTGGCGGCCACCGCTAAAATCATTGCGGTAGATAATTGTAGTAAGTAATACAAGAATCCATGGCCAAAGACACCTTCACCAATTTGAGAAAGCACCGTTTCATGTCCGTTTGGTACAATTCCCATATAGTAACTTAGGTAGGTAATACCACCAAAGAAGATTCCTAAAATAATTGCCATAATCGCTAACGTAGCGGAAGCATTATGACTCTTGGGAGTCTTAAAGTTTGGTACCGCGTTACTGATCGCTTCCACCCCAGTCAATGATGATGATCCAGATGAGAAAGCTCTAAGGAATAGCACTAGTGTCATTCCCTGAACTGGAGCATTAATTCCAGCAGCAGCGTGATACTCAATATTACCGGTTAAAATATTATAGCCACCGTAAATAATCATGAAAATAATCATTACAATGAATAGATACACCGGTAAAGTCAAGAAGCTAGCCGATTCACGTAATCCCCGTAAATTCAATAACATAATTCCAATAACAATCAGACAAGATAATAGCACTTGATGGCTGTATAATGCGGGAATTGCGGAAGTAATGGCTTCAGTTGCTGAAGTAGTTGATACGGCTACGGTCAACATATAGTCAACTAGTAACGAACCCCCAGCAACCAATCCGGCCCCTTGACCCCAATTGGTACTTGCTACCACGTATGCTCCCCCTCCTGAAGGGTAAGCATGAATAATTTGTTGATAAGACAACGTAATTGCAGCTAACAAAACTAGAACAAGGGCTGCAACCCAAATTTGATACATCAACGCCGCCATTGAGAGTGTGATCAAAATGGTAGTGATTTGTTCTGTCCCGTATGCCACGGATGACAAAGCATCTGACGACAGTAAAGCTAGCGCCTTAAATTTGCTCAGCGCCTGTCCTCCTTCGTCCGTCGTTTTCAAAGGTTTCCCAATTAAAACCCGTTTCAGATATCGCCACATAGCAATTACTCCTTTAACTCTTTGGTTAATAAATTGGCATATTTATTGTGCACTAAACTATAAAATCATATGCCTAAACCTAATGAAAAACAAGTCTTATTATTTTATTAAAGTACAAAAATATCTTAACACACAAAAAGTTTTATATTAACCGATATTACATCTTATCTGTCGTGCAGTAAAAAATAAAAATTCCAGCCAGATTAAATCAATTAAAATCCTTGATACTAATGTATTTTGTGATTTTATATTTTAATGGATGCTACTAATCTCATTTAATTTTAAAAAAAACCTAGGCAAAATTGCCTAGATTTTTGACGTTAATTTATTAAATTACATGCCCATTCCGCCTGGCATTGCAGGGGCCATTGGGGCACTATCATCTTTTGGTTCTTCAGCAACTACGGCTTCAGTTGTTAATAACAAAGCTGAAACAGAAGCGGCATTTTGAAGAGCTGAACGAGTTACCTTGGTTGGATCAACAATCCCGTCGGCGATCATATCTTCAAATTCACCGTTGGCAGCGTTGTAACCAATTCCTGGTTTTTCGTTCTTTAATTTTTCAACAATTACTGAACCTTCAACACCAGCATTTTCAGCAATTTGGCGAACTGGTTCTTCTAATGCTCGTTGAACAATCTTAATACCAGTAGCTTCATCACCAGTAGCTTCTAGCTTAGCAACGTCAGGAATAACATTGATCAAGGCAGTTCCACCACCAGGAACGAATCCTTCTTCAACAGCGGCCCGAGTAGCGTTTAAAGCATCTTCAATCCGGTATTTCTTTTCTTTTAATTCAGTTTCAGTAGCGGCACCGACACGTACAACGGCAACCCCACCTGATAACTTAGCAAGTCGTTCTTTTAGCTTATCACGATCAAAATCAGAAGTAGTAGTTTCAATTTGACCCTTGATTTCTTCAACACGAGCAGCGATGGCATCCTTAGAGCCAGCACCTTCAACGATCATAGTTGCGTCTTTAGTGACGTTAACCTTGCCTGCTTGACCTAATTGATCAATAGTAGTGTCTTTTAAGTTCAAGCCTAAGTCATCAGTAATCACAGTAGCACCAGTCAAGATAGCGATATCTTGAAGTTGGTCTTTACGGCGATCACCAAAGCCTGGAGCTTTAACAGCAACAACGTTAAAGGTTCCACGCATCTTGTTAAGAACCAAGGTTGGTAATGCTTCACCACCAATATCATCGGCAATGATTAACAATGAACGACCTTGTTCAACAATTTGTTGAAGTAGTGGTAAAACATCTTGGATGTTATTGATCTTCTTGTCAGTAACCAAAATGTATGGATTGTCGAGGTCAGCTTCCATCTTATCATTATCAGTTACCATGTATTGTGACATGTAACCACGATCGAATTGCATCCCTTCAACAACGTCTAAGCTAGTATCAACCCCACGTGATTCTTCAATAGTAATCACACCGTCGTTACCAACTTTTTCCATTGCGTCCGCAATTAACTTCCCAACTTCTTCATTAGCTGAAGAAATAGAAGCGATTTGAGCAATATCTTCTTTAGTTTTTACATCATGTGACATATTGTGAAGAGCAGCGACAGCTGCTTTGGTAGCTTGTTCGATCCCCCGACGGATACCAACTGGGTTGGCACCAGCAGTAACATTTTTCATACCTTCGTTAACAATTGCTTGAGTCAAAACAGTAGCAGTTGTGGTACCATCACCAGCAACATCATTAGTCTTAGAAGCAACTTCTGATACTAACTTAGCACCCATGTTTTCAAAATGATCAGGTAAATCAATTGCCTTAGCAATTGTAACCCCATCGTTGGTAATAGTTGGATTACCAGCAGTTTGTTCCAAAACAACATTCCGGCCTTTAGGTCCGATTGTAGTTTTAACAGTGTTTGCTAACTTATCAACACCCTTAAGCATGGATGTGCGAGCATCTTCTGAAAATTTAATTTCTTTAGCCATTATATATCCACCTCAACGTTTAATTTTTATTAGTTTAAAAAGTTTCTAGTCTACGATTGCTACAATGTCTTTTTCATGTAGAACAAGGTATGACTTTTCATCATAGCTCACTTCGGTACCGGCGTACTTGTCAAACATAACAACGTCGCCTTCCTTAACAGCTGGAGCAACGGTTTGACCGTTATCTAACACCCGACCAGCACCAACAGCAATTACTTTACCAGTTTGAGGCTTTTCCTTAACGTTACTTGCTAAGACAATTCCGCCAACGGTTTCTTCTTGTTCTTCTAGCGTTTCGATGATTACGCGATCTCCTAATGGTTTTAACACGATAATCCCTCCATCAATTTCAACATTATTAGCATTGTTAGCACTTATTTGTCAGAAGTGCTAAACACTGTTTATAATATATTATCATTCGCTAAGAAATGCAAGTGATTTGGTTAGAAAAATAAAAAAACGCAAACCAAAATAGGTTTACGTAATTAAACTACGAATAGTTATCAATAAAGTAAATTAGAGTTTGTAACTCATTAGTTAAGTCAACGTTTTGAACTCGTACCTTATCAGGAACGGATAACCGAATTGGAGTAAAGTTAAGAATTCCTTGAACTCCCCCAGCAACTGCATCATCCGTAACTTTTTGAGCTTCTGCAGAAGGAACGGTTAAAATGACCACTTTAATTTGTTGATCTTCTAATTGTTGACCTAATTCATCCATTGGATAAACAGGAACTCCGTCTTGAATAGTATTAACGATGTTTTCGTCAATATCAAAAGCCGCTGAAATACGGACATTACTATCCTTGTGGAAGTTAAAATTAAGTAAAGCGTGTCCTAAATTACCAACCCCGACTAAAGCCACACTGGTGAGTCGTTCTTGGTTAAGTATTTGTTTAAAAAAGTTAAGTAAATTATCTACGTCGTACCCATACCCTCGTTTACCTAAGGCACCAAAATAGGAAAAGTCACGGCGAATTGTTGCTGAGTCCACTTGGACTGCATCTGCTAGCTCGGTTGATGAGATCCGGTTTTTACCAGCATCGTGTAAAATGTTTAAGTAACGATAGTAAATAGGCAACCGTTTTGCCGTTGCCTTTGGAATATTGTCAACTGCCACGAAATATTTTCCTCCATATCCGTAGTTCAAAGATTATGTCTTGTGAAATACTTATTGGTACCTATTTTAACATACTAACAAAGATTGTGAAATAGATTTCAAATATTATTCTAATTTATTCCTTTTTTCCAGTATGCTAGAATAGTAAGAATAGAACTTTTAGAAGGGAGATTGCCTTGATAATTCTCCAGGTTAAAAATGCCACCAAACGTTTTAATGGTGAAGATTTATTTACTAACGTCAATCTTACGATCCAAGATAACAGTAGAATTGCCTTAGTCGGCCGTAATGGAGCCGGTAAATCCACCTTGATTAAAATGATAATGGACCAAACCAGTATTGACGGTGGTGAAATCACAAAGAAAAAAGATTTATCAATCGGTTATCTTGCTCAAGATACCGGACTAGAATCAGATAAAACCATTTATGCAGAAATGGAATCCGTTTTTGCTGAGGTGAAACAACTAGAAAACCAACTTCACGAAGTAGAAAATCAGATGGGAACCACTACTGATTCAGATCAGTTGGAGCAATTGGCTACCACGTATGATCGTTTATCAGTAGAATTTGAACGGCAAAATGGTTACGGTTATGCTGCCGAAATTCGGGGTGTACTACACGGCTTTGGCTTCGACGAACCCTATTACGACCACTTTATTAGCGAACTTTCTGGCGGTCAAAAAACTCAGTTAGCATTAGCCAAACTACTATTAGAAAAACCCGAACTCTTAATTTTAGATGAACCAACTAACCACTTAGATGTTGCTACTATTACCTGGTTAGAAGGTTATATTCAAAAATATAGTGGCGCTCTGTTAATCATTTCTCATGATCGGTACTTTTTAGATAAGTTAGTTAATGAGGTCTATGACTTAGCTCACAATACCCTCCATCATTATAAGGGCAATTATTCTAACTATATTACCCAAAAAGCGCAACTAGAAGATCAACAAGAGCGAGCTTATGAAAAACAACAAGCTGAAATTCAAAAACTCCAAACTTTTGTGGATAAAAATATTGTTAGAGCTTCTTCAACCAGGCAAGCACAGGCTAGAAGAAAACAACTAGCCAAAATGGATAGAATCGATCGTCCTAACAGTGATGAAAAAGTAGCTCATTTTACTTTTTCTGGTAATCGGAAAAGTGGCCATAACGTATTAAAAGTAACCGATGCCGCTGTAGGTTACGATGAAAAAATACTAGCAGAACCTATTAACTTAGACATCACCGCTAACCAAGCGGTAGCTATTGTGGGTCCTAACGGAATCGGTAAGTCTACACTGCTTAAAAGTATTTTAGACATTATTCCATTTATTAAAGGCACGGTTTCATTTGGAACCGGCGTTGATACCGGCTACTATGATCAAGAACAGCAAAGTCTTCACAATAACAAAACGGTATTAGCCGAATTGTGGGACGAACACCCCACCTCCCCAGAAAAAGATATTAGAAGCATTTTAGGTAGTTTCTTATTTTCTGGCGACGATGTTTTAAAGCAAGTCAGATCTTTATCTGGTGGTGAAAAAGCCCGCTTATTACTTACCAAGTTAGCAATGAAGCATGATAACTTCTTGATTCTTGATGAACCGACTAACCATTTGGATATTGATAGTAGAGAAGTGCTGGAAGCCGCTTTAAAGCAATTTGACGGCACCATTTTATTTGTTTCACATGACCGGTACTTTATTAACCAAGTGGCCACTTCAGTGGTTGAAATCAGCCCGGAAGGTAGTACTGCTTATCTTGGTAATTATGATTACTACGTCGAAAAAAAGGACGAACAATTAGCCCTCAAAGCCCGGAATGAGGAGCAAAATAATCTTGAAGCCAATACTACTACCAGTCTGCCTTCTAAAAATAATTATCAATTAGGTAAAGAAGCCCAGAAGAAACGGCGCAAGATGGAACGTCAAGTTCAAGATCTCGAAAATCAACTAACCGATCTTAAAAATCAACGGACGGCTATTGAAGAACAAATGGTTTCTATCGTTCAAACTGATTATGAAGAATTAGGTAGACTGCAAGCAGCTTTAGATGATAACCAAACTAAAACTGATGAAGTTGAAATGCAGTGGACCGAAAAAAGTATTGAACTTGAAGAATTATTAGAATAATCAATAAAAAAAGACTTTTGACAACTTAACCGTGTCAAAAGTCCTTTTTATTTAACATTCACTATCAGCTGCCCACTCAAATTCCAATCCAGGATTAGCATTTAAGCTAGCATCTGCAAACACATTATGCCGGTACAATACTTCCCCTACGGCACCAATCATAGCAGCATTATCACCACATAAAGCCAAAGGTGCTAAGACTAATTCGGTTGTAGGAAATGCTTGTAATTCGTTTTGTAACCGTGCCCGAATTCCTTGGTTAGCAGCGACTCCACCTGCCAAGATTAATTCTTTAACTGGATATTCTTGTAAGGCCTTGACCGTTTTATCAGCCAACACATCTACAACGGCAGCTTGGAAACTAGCCGCTAAGTTTTTGGCATCCAAAGTTTCACCAATTTGATCAGCATGGTGAACAGTGTTAATAAAGGCACTTTTCAACCCGCTAAAACTAAAGTCAAAATTGTCTTCTTTGTCCATAGCTCGGGGGAAATTAAAGGTATCTTGACCTTCATGAGCCCATTCATCCACCGTCTTACCAGCAGGATAATTAATTCCCAATACTCGCCCAATTTTATCATAGGCTTCTCCTGCTGCATCATCACGAGTTTCACCAATGATCTCAAATTGATTTTCGGCTGGCATATATACTAGTTCGGTATGCCCACCAGAAACAACCAACGCTAACGCTGGAAACTCAACTGGTTGTACAAACCGAGCAGCGTAAATGTGCCCCGCAATGTGGTTAACTGGAATTAAAGGTAAGTTGTGTGCCCAGGCAATGGTTTTAGCAGCAGTTACCCCAATTAAGAGAGCTCCTACTAATCCAGGTCCGTAAGTAACAGCTACTGCGGTTAAATCTGAATAGTCCACTTGAGCTTCTGCCAATGCATCCTTTACACAAATAGTAATTTGTTCAATATGATGCCGACTAGCTACTTCTGGTACCACCCCACCAAATCGTTGGTGACTTTTAATTTGAGTAGCCACTACGTTGGATAAGATTTGGTTACCATCTTCGATCACTGCTACTGAGGTTTCATCACAGCTAGTTTCAAAAGCTAAAATTAAATTTCGTGCCACTATTTTTCCTCCGTATCATAATCAGGAACCACAGCGTCAGCAGTCCCATCTAATTCCAACACCATATTTAAGGCATCTTCATGATCGCCATTATAGTAACCCCGTTTAATTCCAGCATCTTGAAAACCTAAGGTTCGGTATAATTTTTGAGCGTTGGTGTTACTTACCCGTACTTCTAAAGTTACTTTTTTATACTCTAATTGTCGGGCTTTTTTAATAATTTTGGTCACCAAAAAATAACCCAAGCCATGGTTTTGAAAATTAGGAGCAACTGCAACGTTAGTAATATGGCAATCCTTAGTTTTAAAATTCAAAGAACAACCAATAAATGCTACTAACCAATCATTTCTTCTTAAAACTAAGTAAAAGCGGTCTTTTTTACGACTTAATTCGTTTTGAAATGCTTTATCATCCCAAGGAGTTTGACCACCATAAACTGCTCGTTCAATTCCTAAAATTTCAGGAATATCCGGAATTACCGCTTTGGCAAGAAAGTAATCCATATCATTGATGGTAACTTCGTGGTTTCTGATATCTAAATATTTTTCCCGTAATCTAGCATCCCGATTACTAATATTTTGACCATACCAGGTCTTAAACCTTTTCCACATAGTTACCACCCCTTTCATCTGGATGAGCAGCTTGCCAATCAGCTTCTGCTTTGGTGAGTCGTAAGTAGCGAGGTTCCAAGCTATCCACGTTTTTAATAGGTTCTAATTGTTGACCATATTCAGCTAATAAAGCCGCATTGGGAATATTTTGCAGTCCTTCAGTCACTTGGACCCGATCACCTAAAATTTCTTGATAAGGTTCCACAAAATTATCGATTTCTCCAACCATAACAATTGGTAAATTAAACTCTGTTAATTGGTCTAACCAATCATTTACGTTAGTGTGTTGGTCTTCCACTACCGCTTTTAATTGCCCGTTTTGCCACTGGTAAAGGCCCGTAAACATATTTTGATTACGACCATCAAACATTGGGTTAATCAATACATTTTCGGCCCTAATATTTAAAGCCAGTGCTAGTAGACTGGAAACTGCAACTAATTCTTTGTCTAACGTACTAGCAAAGGATTTAGCAAACGTAGTGGCCATCCGAATTCCCGTATAAGATCCTGGTCCCACTGCAGCTACTACTCGATCAATTTCAGCCGGTTGTAAGCCTGACTTTGAAACTAAATCTTCAATGACTGGTAATAAGAATTCAGCATGTTTTTTATGGGTGGTGAGGGTTTCACTAGCTTGCATTTTACCATCTACTAATACGGCAACCGATAATGGTTGATTGGATGTATCTAATGCTAATATCTTCATTATTCATCCTCCGATAAGGTAGCTTTTTGCCAAGTAATTTCAGCTAATGCTGCGGTGGTATCTTCAAACTTAATTTCGTGTCGTGAAATACTTTGAGAGTCGTCTCCTAATAATTCAACAGTTCCTTGCACAGTTTGTCCATACACCACTTCATTTTCAAACCGAATGTTGATGGCCTTGGGGGTATGTTGCTCTAAAAACGTCATCGGCAAGGTATCTACTACCCATTCTAAATAGTGGGCATTATTAACATGTCCGTTGAAATCAATGTCAGTATATCTGATTTGATAATTTTTCTCAGCAATCACGGTTTCTGGGGCAGTGGGTCTTGGTAATTTTGGCATTTTTTTAACCAATTCCGATTCATATTGAGCAACTATTTCTGGACTAATGGTAGTAATTTTTCGTTTAACTTCGTCCATTAATACCCAGATACTATCAATTTTTACTAATTCTTGACCAGTTGCATCTACTACCCAAAATTCACGAAGTGCAAAGAACCGATTATATGAAGTCCCTCTGGTAGTAACAGTAATTACTTCATCAACTCGTGGCATTCTATTCACCTTCATCGAATATGAAGTTACTACCCAACCTAATCCTTGTTGCCCCAAAATGTCATGATCAATTCCTAAATCTCGATTTTGGGCTTCTGAAGTTAACACCACCACGTTTAACAACATCGCAATGGTCATTTGGTTGGTGACGTCTCCTTCATAATATAAAACTTGATGATCTAAACTGTATTTTTTTGCCACTGTCTTTACTTCCTTACTTAATATCGTGAAATTGATTATATAAATCTTGACGTCGTAGTTCTCGCTCTTTAGCCGTTACTTTAATTGCCGCATTAGTTGCCATTCCCTCAGCAATATAGTGTTGCACTTGTTCAACTGGCGTTAACAACGATTCTGGCTGTGCTTCTTCTACCGGATCATCATTACCAGCAATAATAATCACAAACTCTCCCCGCACGTTTTCACTAGTAGCCCAGGTTAATAACTCTGCCAAACTACCACGAATAAATTCTTCGTGTTTTTTAGTTAATTCCCGTCCTAAAACTGCCTGTCGGTGTTCGCCAAACTCTGCCACAATATTTTTGAGAGTTTTAGTTAATCGATGAGGGGCCTCATAATAGATGGTAGTTTCTTCTCGTTGGGCTAGTTTTGCTAATTCTTGTCGTTGATCTTTGTCTTTTCGGGGCAAAAAACCATAAAAATAAAACGGTTGTGGATTAATTCCCGAAGCGATTAATGCTGTCACTCCAGCATTAGCTCCCGGAAGTGGTACTACTGGTAGATTTTGTTCTACGGCTGCTTTAACTAGTTCTTTACCAGGATCGCTAATCGAAGGCATTCCCGCATCACTAACTTGGGCAATGTTAAGTCCTGCTTGTAGTTTAGCAATTAATTCCGGAATTCGTTCAGTTGTATTATGTTCGTGAAAACTAATTTGGTGAGTTTCAATTTCAAAATGGTTTAAAAGTTTTTGGGTATTTCTGGTATCTTCGGCCGCAATTAGATCCACCGTTTTTAATGTTTCGACCGCCCGAAAAGTCATGTCGCTTAAATTACCAATGGGCGTAGGTACCAAAAATAAGGTTCCATTCCCAGAATGTTGTTCAAAACTAGATTGTGTCTGCACTTTTTTCTCCTACCTTACCGTCGACCGTAAATGACATCCATGCAAAAAATACAATTTTCGCCTTCTTCACGGTGCTTGCCATAAAATTGGCCACAAACGTGAAAGCCTTCATTATATAGCTTTTCTAAATTTTTTCGAGAGGAGGATAAATGTTCATCGTCGTCCTCTTCTTCTTTAGCTTGAATTTGGTTTACCCGTTCTCTTAAATGTTGATTTTCAATTTCTAATTCGGCGTTTTTTTCCAGTAAAGTAGTCAGCGTTTCATGTAAATCAGAAAATTGACTAGCTACCTGGCTTAATTGTTGGTCTAAATCTTGCAATGCTTGATATGCTTCTTGTTTATCCAAATTTTACCACCCTACCATTTACTCAAAAATTGCCAGGATGTTTAACGTCGTACTTTCCAAAATATTTTGAAAACTAACGTTTACATCCACCATAGCCTTCATATTTAATATCTCTTTTAACCCTAGTAATAATTGTCCGGTATTCATAGAAGCTGCTTGCGTTAATTGCTGCTTAGCCCCCTGAAATTTAACTTCTTTAATATCTTGGCCGTATTTAACTAATAGCGTTTCTTGCCATAACGCCACAATTAATTGAAATACTAATTGTTGTTGATCGCGGTTAGAAACCAGGGGCATAATTTTCATTTGAATTTGAGAAAAGGCCTGTGGATTTCCCGAAATCAAATATTCATCCCATTTAATTACCTGATTGACGATTTTAGTGAACCAATCGTCTTGGATCCATTCTTTAATTTGGTTTAAATCGTTAGTCAAACTCAGCAAAAGTGATTGTTGACTAGGAGCCACTCCTAATTGAGTAAGCTTCGCAGTTAATAAGTTATTAGCCACTGCTTTAAATTCTACCACCTGAGTTCTAGAAACAATTGTGGGTAAAATTAACTGTTTTTCCGGGCTAATTAGAAAAGTCACTACCGTCCCCGCTGGTTCTTCAATGAATTTTAGGAGACTGTTAGCAGCCCCAATGGTCATTTTATCAGCAGCTTCAATAATAAATACTTTTTGTTGTCCTTCAACGGCACTTTTAGAAAACTCACTTTTAATAAACCGAATTTGATCAACTTTAATACTTAAGCCTTCTGGCTTGGCCATCACCACGTCTGGATGTTCTTGATTTAAAATTCGTAAACATTCTGAACATTCGCCACATGGTAAGTTATTTTGGACATTTTTACAAAAAAGCCGCATAGCTACCAATTCAGCTACTTCTAATTGACCGGCTCCGGCTTCTCCCGTGAATAAATAGGCATGGGATAATTGATTATTAGCCACCAAATTCATGAATTGTTGAACAATTTCAGTTTGACGCGTTTGAATTTCTTCAATCATTGTTTACTCCTAAAATTGATGAAAAGCATCAATAGGTAATACCATCACCGTTGCGCCGCCCACTTCTACTTCAATAGGAAAAGTTTGTTCAGCACCATCGCCACTAATACTAACTGGCGGAGTCATATATTGCTTGCGAGCAGAGCAAGTTTCCTTAATCAATTGTAAAACTAACTCCACTTTATCGTCATCTACTGCTACAAAATAAGTTGTATTACCAGCCCGTAAAAAACCACCAGCAGTTGCAAACTTAGTTGCCACAATATCATTAGCAACAAAGGTTGACCTTAGACGACTCGCATCTTTATCTTGAACGATCGCAATTACTAATTTCATATTGATTTCTCACCTTTCTTAATCGAAATATTCTGGGGTCACTACCTTAATAGCTGATAGTACTTCTTCAACCACTACGTCTAGTTCTTGACTAGCATCAATAACTACGTAACGATCAGGATTTTGTTTAATTAATCGATCATAACCGGCATGAACTCGTTCATGAAAATCAACGGTTTCCACATCTAAGCGGTCAATTTTTTTAGTATCTCGGTGTTGAGCAATTCTTTTTAGGCCCATACTTACCGGAATATCAAAATAAATAGTCTTAGCCGGTAGTAAGCCTTGAGTGGCAAAATGATTGATTTCAGCAATCGATTGCTCTCCGATTTTGCGACCAGCGCCTTGATACGCAATCGAACTATCCACAAACCGGTCACATAAAACTAATTGCCCGTTTTCTAACGCTGGTAAAATTGTAGAAACTACATGTTGTCTGCGTGAAGCAGCATATAACAGTGCTTCCGTTCTCACATCCATCGCTTGGTTCTTTCGATCTAAAATGACCGCTCGAATTTGTTCGGCGATAGGATCACCACCCGGCTCACGAGTCACTATCAATCTCTTACCTAATTTAGGTGCTAAGCGCGCTTGAATTGCTGTTAAAACAGAAGTTTTACCGGCTCCATCCGGGCCTTCAAAACTAATAAATTTGCCTCTGTGTCCCATATTACCCCTCTTTATAATTAAAAAGAGTGACCCTTCTTCCATTGAAACTATCGGATTTTTACCTGATCGCTTACTTGGCGGAAAAGTCACTCACCTCTATTAGAATTATTCGTACGGATCATAATTGATCACTGAAGATTGAATGGTTGTGTTCTTAACCCGGCGTAAACGGGCCTCTCTATAAATAAAGAAAAATTTTTGTTTAGCTAATATGGTTTCTGCCTCTAAATCCAAATCGATTTGACCATCCGCAACCGCTTCTTGGGTCCGGCGATCATAATCCCACTCTTCTTTGAGTGTATTAACTAAATCCAATAGCTTTTGATCGTATTCTTCTTTAACACCTTGCCGGTGAAACCATGATAATTTCATAATCTTACAACTCCGTTCGACCTTCGACAGCCTTAAACAAGGTCATTTCATCGGCGTATTCAATGTCGGCTCCCACTGATAATCCATGAGCTAACCTAGTAACTTTAATTCCAGCCGGCTTAATTAGTCGACTCAGATACATAGCAGTTGCTTCGCCTTCTGGAGTTGCATTAGTTGCTACAATTACTTCTTTGACTGCTGGATTATCTTGGAGTCGCTTAATCAGTGATTTAATGTTTAATTCTTCTGGTCCTTTACCTTCAATTGGTGATAAAACCCCTTGTAAAACATGATAAAGGCCATGGTATTCGTGCATTCGTTCCATTACCATCACGTCTTTAGGTTGTTCCACCACTAAAATTTGACTTTGATCCCTAGTTTTATCGGTACAAATTTCACACGGATCCGCCTCAGTGATGTTGCCACAAATTGAACAAAAATGTAAGTCGTCCTTCGTGGCCTGTAAAGCTTTAGAAAAATCTTTGACATCAGTTTCATCCATATCAAGGGTATAAAACGCTAATCTAGTCGCCGTTTTATTCCCAATTCCTGGTAACTTCATATAACTGTCAATTAACTTAGCAATTGGTTCTGGATATTGCATTTAAATTCCTTCTTACATTCCGGGAATGCCTTTAGTGTATTTACCAAGGGTTTGTTCTGTAGCCGCTGCCACTTGTTGGAGTCCATCATTAACCGCCGATAATACCAAATCAGATAACATTTCTGGATCATCAGGATCAATTGCATCCGGTTTAATTTGGAGATCTGTTAATTTACGATCACCACTAAATGTAGCAACTACCATTTCGCCAGGGGCTTTGCCAATAAATGATTGTTGGTTTAAGTTTTCCTGTTCTGCAGAAAGTTGCTTTTGCATCTTTTGCATTTGCTTCATCATCTTGTTCATATTCATACCATTCATAATTATAAATCCTCCGTTATATCCTAATCATTTTTGATATCTAAAATTTCACTGCCAAATAATTCTTCGGCTTTTTCAACAATTGGTGGCACCGTTTCAGTTTGTTTTGATTCAGGTGTTTCAGTGCCAGTAACTTCTGAAGTATTTCCGTTGTTTTGTTTACCTACTAAGTAATCCTTACGAATTTGTGGCCATTCATTTTCTGGAACAAAGACCACTTTCACACTACGACCAGTAACTCGATCTAAGCCGTTTTCTAAAGCATCCACTAATTCTTGATCAGACTGTGCTTTTTGAAATAAAAATGAGTAATCAAACGCTACAATGACACCATCTTCACTAGCAGCGACTGGTTTAGAAACATGCATAACCGCTCGTTGGGTCACTGATAAGGTAGTTAATAAATCAGCCCAGTTTGCCTTTTGGTAGTCTAGAGCCGATCTAGTAGCGTGATCTAGCACCGGATACACCTTGTTCAAGGCAACTTTGATGTTATTGGTTGACTTAGCAGGAGCTTTTTTTACCGGAGCCGAAACAGGAGTCGCAGTCACTTGGTTATTTTGTAAGCTAGCTAGTTGTTCTTGCAATTGTTTTACTTGTTGTTGCAACTGGTTAATTTCTGCTTGATTATCGCTTGTAGCGTCAACCGTAGTTACTACTTTTTCAGTCGTTAAGTGAGTTAATTTAACGGTTAAAACCTCTAAATACACATCTGGATGCATGGAATAACGCATGGAATTAGCTACTTCATTTAATTCATCAATCATTTGATAAATAATTTCTGGACTTATTTGAGCACTAATTTGTTTAAACTGTTCATCAATGATTCCCAGCTCCATTTGATTAACCATCTCTGGATCCTGTTGATATAGCAATAAATTTTGACTATAAGCCGTCACGTCTTCTAAAAAGCGCTGAGCATCTTTACCATCACTTAGAACTTTTTGAACCGATACTAAGGCTGCTTTAGTATCCTTGGCAACTATCTGGGTGTAATAATCAGTCAATAATTGATTAGTAACACTCCCCGTTACCTGCAAAGCATTATCATATGATACTCCAGCCTGGTCTCCGTAAGCCATTGCCTGATCTAAGATACTTAATGCGTCTCGCATCCCACCTTCAGCCGCTTTAGCAATTACTTTTAAAGCATCATCATCGTAGGTTACTTGGTCTTGACCCAAAATGTATTCCATTCGTTCCAAAATCACTTGCGGTTGAATCCGTTTGAAATCATATCTTTGTGTCCGTGAAATAATGGTGGCTGGAATTTTATGAGGTTCAGTAGTCGCTAAAATAAAAATAACGTTAGCTGGGGGCTCTTCTAACGTTTTTAATAACGCATTAAACGCTCCGGTAGATAACATATGAACTTCATCAATGATATACACTTTGTAGTCCGCTTGAGTAGGAGCGTATTTCACCTTATCTCTAATATCTCGAATTTCTTCAACCCCGTTGTTAGAGGCCGCATCAATTTCAATGACATCATTTAAACGCCCAGCCGTGATAGCCTTACAGGTTTCACACTCGTTACAGGGTTCTCCGTCTTTTAAATAGTGGCAATTGACGGCTTTAGCAAAAACCTTAGCTGCCGAGGTTTTCCCTGTTCCACGAGGACCCGTAAATAAATAGGCATGACTAATTCGTTGAGTAATCAGTGCATTTTTTAACGTTTGAGTAATAATAGATTGGCCCACAATTTCATCAAACCGTTGCGGTCGCCAAACTCGGTATAAAGCTTGATAACTCATCGAAAGTCTCCTTTTGTCGTTTCACTAATCAAAACATCTAAATAATTATATTATGAAATTAACGATTTGACCACCAATCAGAGTGATCAATTTCAAACAAAATGAGTTCTAATTCAACCATATTTTTGTAGAAAAAAATTCAATACCCATTTTGGGTATTGAATTTTGGTTTTAGTATCGATTGCCTAAAAGCAACCTCATTTTTTATAAAAAACAAGAGGCACAAAATCAAGGATACTTAGTGCTGCTTCCTTCCGGACCTGACACGATTCGTAAGCTGATTTTTGCCTCAAGGCCTTACGGCAATAATTAGTATACACTTTTTAAGGTTAAAAGACTAGCTCTTTTTCAGTTTTTTCTTGGCAGCCTTCTTACGCTTTCGTGCTGCTTTGAAAAAATCTCGCATTACCTGGCCAGCTTCAGCGGCCAACAAGCCTTCATGAACCTCGACTTGGTGATTAAGCCGAGAATCTTCTAACGCCTCGTACAAACTTTTGGTTGCCCCCGCTTTAGGGTCTCTTGCCCCAAAATACACGCGGCGAATTCTAGAATTCACAATGGTGCCCGCACACATTAAGCATGGTTCGATTGTAACGTATAAATCACAATCTATTAATCGCCAACTATTTAGATAACGGCAAGCTTCTTGAATTGCTAACAATTCGGCATGGGCCGTCGCATCTTCTAAATGTTCCCTTAAATTATGGCCCCAGCCAATTACTTTGCCCTGGTAAACGACTACCGCACCGATAGGAACTTCACCAATTAAGGCAGCATTTTGAGCTTCCTCTAAGGCCAACTTCATGTAATCAGTTTCGTTCACTTAAGTTACTCCTTTTTGGTACTTTCCAAAATGTAATAGCCTTTACTGCGTTTTAAGATCAAACAATTACCAAAAATTTGTTCCATTAATTTTTTAGCAGACGGGGCCCCTTGCTTTTTCTGCAAAACGACAGTGAGTTTGCCCCCCACTACTAAATGATCAATCGCTTCTGACAACATTTGATCCACTACCTTCTTGCCAGCTCGTACTGGTGGATTAGTAATAATAGCTGCGTATTGCTGATCTTTAACGCCAGCATAAACATCACTACTAAAAATTCGAATGTTAGTCACGTGATTAGCGGCAGCATTTTGTTTAGCCAAGCCCAATGCCCGTTCGTTAACGTCGACCATATCGATTTGGCGGTCAGGTAGTTCAGTGGCTACAGTGATTCCTACCGGACCGTACCCTGTCCCCAAATCTAAGATCGGACCAGCTGGTAAATTAGTTAAATCAACCGTGTCAATCATGACTCGACTACCATAATCCACTAAGTGTTTAGAGAACACTCCGTTGTCTGTAGTAAACGTAAAGTTATATCCTCGTAGTTCATATGGCCATGAAATTAAGTTATGTTCAGTAGTTGGATTGGTCGAATAATAGTATTGCTGTTCTGTCATAATAATCTCTCCAAATTTTAATAGTTTTTTTCAAGTGCGATTAAAGTCAATATTTAGTGGCATTAAACCGTTTTTAACACCATATCTTGTGGTTTTTCTAAATTGCAATTTCTTTTTTTTAGTGTAGACTAAAAGCATGTCAAAAGTTAACGAATAAAAAGAAGGTGAATCACATGGCCAAAGTAACGATTTATTCCAAAAACAACTGTATGCAATGCAAGATGACTAAGCGTTACCTTACAGAACATGACGTTGTCTTTGAAGAACACAACATTAACGAACAACCAGAATACATTAACTACTTGAAATCTAACGGTTTCCAGTCTCTTCCAGTAATTGAAATCGAAGGACAACCTGCTTTTAGCGGTTTTCGTCCCCAACAACTTCAAGCAGTTGCAGGTTAGTGATTAATAACGATAGTCACTATTCTACCATAAAAAGACGGTACTAAAACGGCGAAACCACTTCAGGTCTCGCTTATTTTTTTAAAAATTAGAAAGCGGGTAATTTCCAATGGCATTAACTAAATTAGAAGACGTGACGTATTTTGATTTAAATAATCAAATTAACATCCCTATTGACGGCCAGATTCCGCTCAATAAAGATCAAGAAGCCCTTGCAGCTTTTTTTGCAGAAAACGTCGAACCAAACACAATTAAATTTGATTCTTTAAAACAACGTTTAGATTACCTAACTAAAAATCAATATTACGAAACTGATTTTTTAACTAAATACCCACTGAGTTTCATTGAAAGATTATACGACTACTTAAACAGTCAAGATTTTCATTTCAAATCATTTATGGCCGCCTACAAATTTTACGCGCAGTACGCATTACAAACTGATGATAAAGAACACTATTTAGAAAGTTTTATTGATCGAGCAGCCGTTAACGCTCTTTATTTTGCTGATGGCGATCAGCAATTAGCTATGGACCTAGCTGACGAAATTATCCACCAACGATACCAACCAGCTACCCCTAGCTTTTTAAATGCGGGCAGAAAGCGGCGTGGAGAATTGGTTTCTTGCTTCTTAATTCAAACTACTGATGATATGAACACCATTGGTCGGACTATCAATTCAGCTCTTCAATTGTCTAGAATCGGTGGTGGGGTCGGCATTAATTTGACTAACCTTCGTGGAGCCGGCGATCCAATTAAGCACATTAAAGGAGCAGCCTCTGGCGTGGTCCCAGTTATGAAATTATTAGAAGATAGCTTTTCTTATTCTAATCAACTCGGTCAACGCCAAGGTGCCGGTGTGGTTTATTTAAACGTTTTTCATCCTGATATCATTGCCTTTTTAGGCGCTAAAAAAGAAAATGCTGATGAAAAAATTCGACTAAAGACCCTATCACTAGGAATTGTTGTACCAGATAAATTCTACGACCTAATTAAAGAAGATGCAGACATGTATCTCTTTAGTCCGTACGATGTGGAACGTGAATATAATACTCCATTTTCGTATGTGGATATCACTAAGGAATATGATAATTTAGTGGCCAACGAAAATATTCACAAGAAAAAAATCAAAGCTCGTGATTTAGAAACTGAAATCAGTAAGTTACAACAAGAATCCGGCTATCCGTATGTAATTAACATTGATACCGCTAATCATTCCAATCCAATTCATGGTAAAATTGTTATGAGCAATCTTTGCTCAGAAATTTTGCAAGTTCAAACCCCTTCAACGGTTAATGATCGTCAAGAGTATACTCAGTTAGGTACAGATGTTTCTTGTAACTTAGGTTCTACTAACATTAATAACCTCATGAGTTCTCCCGATTTTGGTCATTCAGTTGAAGCCATGGTGCGAGCTTTAACCTTTGTAACCGATCATTCTAATATTGACGTAGTTCCTTCCATTCAAAAAGGAAACCAGGAAGCTCATTCTATTGGTTTAGGTGCCATGGGCTTACATAGCTTTTTAGCTAAAAACCATATTCATTACGGTTCTCCGGAATCCATCGAATTTACCGGCGTTTACTTTATGCTCTTAAATTATTGGACTTTAATGGCCTCTAACCAAATTGCTAAAGAAAGAAACCAAACTTTTGTAAACTTCGAACAAAGCAAGTATGCTGATGGAAGTTACTTTGATAAGTATTTAACCCATTCTTATGGTCCTACTTCTGATAAAGTAAAATCTCTTTTTGAGGGTGTCTTTATTCCTCAACCAGCTGATTGGGAAAAACTTAAGCAAGCCGTGATGACAAACGGTTTATACCATCAAAACAGACTGGCAGTGGCTCCTAATGGTTCCATTTCCTACATTAATGACACTACTGCTAGTTTGCACCCTATTATTAATAAAATTGAAGAACGCCAAGAATCTAAGATCGGTAAAATTTACTATCCGGCCCCTTACCTCTCTAACGATACCATGCCCTATTATCAATCGGCTTATGATATTGACATGCGAAAAGTAATTGATGTGTATGCGGCCGCCCAAGAGCACGTCGATCAAGGTATGAGTCTTACTTTATTTATGCGTTCAACTATTCCTGAAGGACTATATGAATGGAAAAATGGCCGCACAGACAAAATGACCACCAGAGATTTAAATATCTTAAGAAACTATGCTCATTACAAAGGAATTAAATCAATCTATTACATTCGCACATTTACTGACGACCAAGGAGAAGTGGGCGCCAATCAATGTGAAAGTTGTGTAATTTAACGGAGGAACACTAACATGACTGATAATTATAACGCCATTAACTGGAATGCAGTTGACGACGCAATTGATAAAGCCACCTGGGAAAAATTAACCGAACAGTTTTGGCTGGATACCAGAATTCCCCTTTCCAACGATTTAGCTGATTGGCGGACCTTAGACGACGATCATCGTTGGTTAGTAGGCCACGTTTTTGGTGGTCTTACCCTGCTAGACACCCTACAATCTCAAGAAGGAATGGCTTCTCTACGAAAAAATACCGTAACAATGCATGAAACCGCCGTACTAAACAACATCCAATTTATGGAATCCGTTCATGCTAAAAGTTACTCGTCTATTTTTTCAACTTTAAACTCGCCAGATGAAATTGAAGAAATTTTTGATTGGAGCGATACCGAGGAACTACTCCAAAATAAAACCTTAAAGATTAGAGATATCTATAAAGATGAGCCTAACCCACTAAAAAAGAAAATCGCCAGTGTCTTTTTAGAAACTTTTCTTTTTTATTCAGGTTTTTATACACCGCTGTGGTATCTAGGCCACAATAAGCTCTCTAACGTAGCTGAAATCATCAAGCTAATTTTACGCGATGAATCCGTTCATGGTACTTACATTGGTTATAAATTTCAAATTGGCTACAACCAGTTATCTAATGAGGATCAAGCTGAACTCAAGGACTGGTTGTACGATTTCCTTTATAAACTATATGAAAATGAAGAAAACTATAATCACCTTCTTTATGACCAAGTTGGTTGGACAGAAGATGTGCTGACCTTCATTCGTTACAATGCTAATAAAGCTCTAATGAATTTAGGTCAAGATCCCCTTTTCCCGGACACTAATGAAGATGTTAATCCGGTTATTATGAACGGAATTTCAACCACCACTGCCAATCATGATTTCTTTTCTCAAGTAGGTAATGGTTACTTACTAGGAAACGTAGAATCTATGCAGGATTCCGATTATAATTTTGGTAAAAAAATCTAAAAAAACAGTCAGGAAAGATTTCCTGACTGTTTTTTTAGTCTTCATAACCACTAGGATGTTTTTGATACCAATTCCAAGCGGTTTGAATAATTTTTTCGACGTCATCATATTCCGGTTGCCAATTCAAGATTTCACGAGCTTCTTTACTAGCTGCCACTAAGGTACTAGGATCTCCAGCCCTTCTAGGCCCCATTACCGTAGGAATTGCCTGACCTGTGACTTTTAGGGATGCTTGTAGCATTTGTAAGTTAGAAAAACCGGTAGAAGAACCTAAATTAAAGGCTCGGCTAGGATTACCATTTTCCAAGTAGCTCACCGCCAAAATATGAGCCATGGCTAAATCTTCTACGTGAACATAATCTCGCACACAGGTACCATCGGCAGTGTCATAATCATCACCAAAGATCGTTAACTGATCACGTTTACCAGCGGCTACTTCCAAAATAATGGGTACTAAGTGCGTTTCTGGCTGGTGATCTTCACCAATACTACCATCGGCTTTGGCTCCCGCCACGTTGAAATAGCGAAGAGCTACAAATTTAATGCCATAAGCCTGATCACACCAGTGCATGATTCTTTCCATCATTAATTTACTTTCACCATACGGGTTAGTTGGAATTTGCCGATCAGATTCTTCGATTGGAACCCTAGTCGGCTCTCCATATGTAGCTGCTGATGATGAAAAAATAAGTTTATCAACGTTATGTTTTTTCATTACTTCTAATAACGTAATTAAACCACCCACGTTATTGTTAAAATATTTCAAGGGGGCTTTCATTGACTCAGGTACTATTGAAAAGGCCGCAAAATGAATTACCGCATCGATAGTTTCATTAGCAAAAACGGTTTCCAGAAAGTCTTGGTCCCGAACATCTCCCTCGTAAAATCTGGCATCCTCAGCTACAGCTGATTGATGACCAGTCGATAAATTATCCACCACCACCACATCATTGCCAGTATTAACTAATCTGTCTACGGTATGCGAACCGATATAACCCGCTCCGCCTAGTACTAAAATTGCCATAAATTCTTCCCCTTTGTTTGGAGTATATTTTTATACCCTTATTTTCCACCAAAAGGATCCGCATAGCAAACATTTCCACTAAATTTTAGGAAAACAAAAAGCCCATTTCCATTAGGAAATGAGCTTTTTAAGCGAAATTACTTAAGAGTAACTACGCCACCAACTTCTTCAAGTTTAGCCTTGATGTCGTTAGCTTCGTCTTCAGAAACGCCTTCTTTGATAACAGAAGGAACGCCATCAACAAGACCCTTAGCGTCTTTCAAGCCAAGTCCAGTGATTTCACGGACAACCTTGATAGCCTTAACTTTTTGGTCACCAGATTCAGTTAATTCAACATCGTATGAATCCTTAGCACCAGCGTCGGCACCAGCAGCACCAGCAGCAGCTACAGGAGCAGCAGCTGAAACACCGAATTCTTCTTCGATTGAGCTAACTAAGTCGTTTAAGTCAGTAATTGAAGCTTCTTTTAATTGGTCGATAATATTGTCTTTATCAAAAGCCATTGTATTTTCCTCCACTTATAATTGGAATTTTAGTATTGACTAGGCAGCGTCGCCATCGTCAGATTCTTTCTTTTCTGCAATTGCCTTAACGGCGTATGCAACGTTACGTACAGGTGCTTGAAGAATATTTGCCAAGGTAGACAATAGTTCTTCGCGACTTGGTAAAGTAGCGTATGTTGAAATTTCTTCAACAGAAGCAACTTCGCCGTCGATGATACCACCCTTAAGTTCAAGTGCTTCAGCAGTTTTTGCAAAGTTATGCAAAATCTTAGCAGCGGCGATTGGATCTTCAGAACCAAAAGCAACGGCAGTAGGACCAACAAAGGTATCCTTCAAACCATCAAAACCAGCCTTTTCAGCGGCCCGCATCAAGATCTTGTTCTTGATAACTTGCATGCTAACACCAGCATCACGCAATTGCTTCCGTAAATCAGTTACTTCAGCAACGGTTAAGCCACGGTAATCAACAACTACAACAGAAGATGCATTCTTTAATTGATCTGCAATTTCTTCAACTTGTTTTGCTTTAACAGCAATAGCTTGTTCACTCACGAAATTCACCTCCCAAAATTTTCGTTGGGATTTAATAAAAAATCCCTATGCCACCGTAGACATAGGAAAAGAAACTTTCCTCGGCAGGATATTAAGGCTTACGCCACCTGAGTCTTAGGCAGAAATATAACAAAGATGATTTTACCATATTGGCAAAAAATCGTCAACATAGGGATTTTTCGGAATTTAATTCCAACTAGTACAAACTAGATTGATTCAATATCTACTTCAACCCCAGGGCCAAAGGTAGATGAAATTGAAACGTTCTTTACGTAAGTACCACGAACAGCAGCTGGACGGGCACGAACAATTACATCAGCAATTGTCTTGATGTTACCAGCCAATTTGTCAGCGTCAAATGAAACCTTACCAACAGGAACTGCTACGTTACCATCACGGTCAGTCCGGTAAGTAACCTTACCAGCTTTTGAGTCAGACACTGCCTTAGCAACGTCCATGGTAACAGTACCAGTCTTAGGGTTTGGCATTAAGCCTTTAGGTCCCAATACTCGACCTAAACGACCTACTTGAGCCATCATATCAGGAGTAGCAATAGCGACATCAAAGTCTAACCAGCCATCTTGAATTTTTTCAACTAAGTCAGTTTCACCAACGAAATCTGCACCGGCTTCTTCGGCTTCTTTAGCCTTGTCACCCTTTGCAAATACAACAACGGTTTGGTCTTTACCAGTACCGTTAGGTAGGACAACTGCCCCCCGAAGTTGTTGGTCTGCTTGTTTAGTATCAACGTTTAAATTAAATACGATGCTTACAGTATCATCAAACTTAGCAAAGTCGATGTTTTTAACCAATTCAACAGCGTCATTTACGGCGTATGCTTTATCTTGATCTACTTGCTTTAAGGCATCTTGATATTGTTTTCCTCTTTTACGAGCCATGTGTGTTTTCCTCCTTGCAATGTGGTTATAACGGGTTCAACCTCCCACGCGACGCGTCAGCTACGCATCAAAGCTACCCAAAGACTAACTTAAATTAGTCTTCAACTACGAAGCCCATGCTCCGTGCAGTACCTTCGACCATGCGCATAGCTGCTTCAACGTCAGCAGCGTTAAGGTCTGGCATTTTAGTTTCAGCGATTTGCTTAACTTGATCCTTGGTTACAGTTGCAACCTTGTTAGTGTTAGGTTCGCCGGAACCGTGTTCAACACCAGCAGCCTTTTTGAGCAAAACAGCAGCAGGTGGGGTCTTAGTAATGAAATCAAATGAACGATCTTCATACACAGTAATAACAACTGGAATGATCATACCTGCTTGATCAGCAGTCCGCGCATTGAAATCCTTAGTGAAGCCCATGATGTTGATACCTGCTTGACCTAAAGCAGGACCAACTGGAGGGGCAGGTGTTGCTTTGCCCGCAGGGATTTGCAATTTAACAATATTAGCTACTTTTTTAGCCACGAGACATACCTCCTTAAGTCCGTGTGTGGTAAGTGGAGATTAGATTTCTCCTCCCACGTTTATCAGTATGCAAAAACATACCACCTGAGTATACCACATCTTTTTCCTAGCGACAATTACTTACCTAAATTTTCTAAACGATTGGGTCGATTTGGTCAAATTTAAGTTCAGTACTAGTTTCTCTACCAAACATATCAATGTTAACCTTCAAGCGCATTTTTTCGTTATCAATTTCGGTAATTTTACCAGTTAAGCCAGAGAAGGCTCCATCCACGATTTCCACGGAATCGCCTACTTCGACATCTAATTGTTCGTGACGAGCATTCATACCGATCATCTTCAAAACATGATCAATTTCTTCTGGCAACAATGGTGTTGGTTTACTACCCTGTCCATGGGAACCCACGAAGCCGGTAACCCCTGGAGTGTTTCGCACAATGTACCATGCTTGATCAGTCATGACCATTTCCACTAACACGTAGCCAGGGAAAGTTTTGTCCATTTTAACTTTGTCTTCGCCACTCTTAGTAGTTTCGTGTTCTTCTTGTTCAGGAACAACGACTCTAAAAATGTTATCTTCCATTCCCATGGATTGCTTTCTGCTATCCAAGTTCATTTTAACTTTGTTTTCGTATCCAGAATACGTATGTAATACGTACCATTTCTTTTCAGCTGATTCGACCATCATATTCTCCTTTTTAATCCAACAAAAAAACCTGTTGCTTAACAGGTTTTGATCGTGCTTCAGTATTAGTATACCAAACTATTCGGGTAGTGACTATGCAAATAATTGCAAAGCCCATTGAAAGAACCAATCAACGCAGCCTAAAAAGATTGCCATCAAAATCGAAGTGCCAACAACAGTTGACGTATCTCTTCTAGTTTCTTGGGCATTAGGCCAGGTAACTTCTTTCATTTCTTGAACGACGCTCTTTAAAAAATTAATGAATTTCATCGTTTTTTCCTCCCCGGCAAGATTACTTGGTTTCGCGGTGCAACGTATGTTGACCACAATACTTACAGAATTTTTTAATTTCTAAACGGTTAGTTCGATTCGGATTTGTAGGAATCGTATAATTTCTAGACCCGCAAACCGAACAAGCTAACGCTACTTTTTTGTAGGCCATTTAACTTCCTCCTGACAATCACAGTTCATACTAACATTGATCTTAACTTCAGTCAATCAACAGTATCGTAAAATTTCTTTCGGCACCGGTCAAAAGCATTCCTAGTGGCTGCTGAAAATTGGTGCGGTGTTTTTGGATGTTCCAACATTTGAATAAACGTCTGTTTTTCTAACTGTGAAAATTGACCAAAAGCCTCTACAATTGATTCCACCAGTAACACCTTTAAATCGGGCATGATATCTTGATGGTCCTGAATCGTTTCCACGTAATATTGTTCCCTAGCCTCAATGGAGTGTAATTCAGACTGGGGAATTCGTTTTTTAGCTTGAGATTCCCGAATTAAATCAATCACCCGGTTGTGCAGATTGCGTTTATAAAAACTCCCAAAAGTGACGTTTTTGGTGGAGTCGAATTTTTGAGTTGAACGAAATAGCGTTATTTGGGCTTCTTGATACCAATCATCCGCCTCGAAGTTAGTAATGTAAAACTCTGACTGCAGTTTTTTTACGATTGGCAGATAAGTATTAAATAATTGCAAAATTGCTAAATCGTCACCTGCTGCAGCCCGGTTAATTAAATCAAGGTTTGTTTGTTCCATGAAATGAACCCTCCCTTATCAGAATAGGTTCAGATTATTTCATGTGATCGTTTTCAACAAGCGAACGTGAGTTTCATCGCCTCAAAATATAACCACTAACATCTTCAAATATAAATTTATTTATGACCTCGATGACTCAATTCATCCCGCAGCTTTTCCAAAGACAATAATTGATTAGCGGTAAATGGTGAGCGGCGAAAGATTTGACCCCGATCAGCAATCACCTTGGCTTCTTGATTAACTTCTCGTTCTGCTCGCTTAACATCTGATAACAATTCACGGGCCGGAATTCTTAATGCCCCTGCTGAAAAGACGGTCCATTGTTCCGCCTGATCACTAGTAGCTACCGTTACCTGAACAAATCTACTTTGCTTTTGCCGGGCTAAAGCCTCAATATAACTATCAGCTGTTTGGTCCTTACTGGTCCAAATAATTTCCATATCATACTGTCGAAAACTTTTGGCGTTACCAGGAACATACATCGCATCAAACACTACAATCATATTAAGATCTCGATATTTTTTATACTGCGACAACGTAAATAACAGCTGATCTCGAGCTTCTTCCAGTCTGCCACTTAGTTTTAATTTATTTAACTCTGGCCAGTTGCCGATCATATTATAAGCATCGACAATTAACAGATCCTCTTTCATAACATCACCTTAGTTCAAAGGATGTCTAGCATTATATCCTTGATAGATAAGAACACTAGCAGCAACACTGGCGTTTAAGCTTTGAATATCACCGACCATTGGAATAGTTAACATTTCATCCACTTGTTTTTTAACTAGTGGCGAAATGCCTTTACCTTCGTTTCCAATAATTAAAGCTACGGCTCCCTTGGCATCCCAACGACGGTAGTCTGTCCCGTGCATATCAGTTCCAAAGACCCAGACTCCCCGCTCCTTAAGTTCATTAATTGCGTTAGTTAAATTAGTAACTCGAGCCACTGGCACTCGTTCTATAGCCCCAGCAGAAGTCTTGGCCACCGTGGAAGTTAACCCCACTGCTCGTCGTTTGGGAATAATTACTCCGTGAACTCCAGCAGCATCAGCAGTTCTAATAATAGACCCTAAATTATGAGGATCTTCAATATTATCTAAAATCACAAAAAATGGAGTTTCGTTTTTTTGTTCTGCGTTAGTAAACAAATCATCAATCGTAGCATAGTCAAAGGCTGCAACGGCTAACACAATTCCCTGATGGTTTTGTCGGTCAGTCATTAGATCTAGCTTTTGCTTAGGTACTCGTGAAATTACTAGGTGTTGTTTATTAGCAATCTTTAAAGCATTAGCAATCACCGGATCCTTTTCGTTAATGCCGGTTTGCAAAAATAATTTATTTGCTTCTTGTTTAGCTTGCAAAGCGGCAACTACTGGGTGACGCCCAATCACAAAGTCATTATTTTCTTCTTCATTATTTGGTTTCATGACGTAAATTTCCTCCTTCCACTTGTTGTATGCACCAAGCCGCAATTTCAGCTAAACGTTCCTGTTGTCCACTAAGGTATAAGTACCCCATCACCGCTTCAAAACCGGTCGAAACTCGATAAGTTAGTACATCGGTGTTTTTAGCGTGAGTGTAACTTTTAGCGTTACGGCCACGTTTAAAATAATCCCATTCCGTATCGGTTAAATATTGATCGGTTTCCATTTGCCGAATTAAGGCCGCTTGAGCCTTGGCAGAAACGTAGTTAGTAGCCACGTGGTGCAGCTTAGTAGGTTTAGTTAGTCCTTGCTCAATTAAATGCTGACGAATATATACTTCATAAGCTGCATCACCCATATAAGCTAATGCTACTCCGTTAAGTTGTTGATAAGTCTCCATGTAAGTTTATGATTCCTTTCTGAATCGGGTTCCCTGTGGTGTATCTTCCAATACAATTCCTTGGGCTTTAAGTTCTTCACGAATTTCATCACTTCTGATGAAATCTTTATTTTTTCTAGCTAATTCTCGTTCAGCGATCAAAGCCTCAATATCTTCATCCGAAATAGTTTCCGCGCTCAATACCACCCCAAAGATAGCAGTTAAATCTTGTAAGGTTTTGGCTAAGAATTGAAGGGTGCCTGCAAAAACCAATTCTCGTTGAGTATAAACGTTAGCAAATTTGGCCAATTCATAAACTGCCGCAATCCCGTTTTGGGCGTTAAAATCATCATCCATCGCATCTGTAAAGTCGGCCACAATTTGACGAATTTCCTGTTCGACCTTAGGATCGTTGCCGGCTTCGGCATTTTGTTGCCGGTAAATGACGTTATTAAAAGCAGTTTGTAGCTTCTTAAAATTGCTTTGGGCTTCTTGCAAGCTAGCGTTGTTGTATTGGATAGGCCGTCGATAGTGCGTGGTCGACATTAATAACCGAATGACTTGTCCGTCCACTTCTTTTAATAAGTCATGAACCGTAACAAAGTTACCCAATGATTTACTCATCTTTTCGTTATCATCACCAACCGTCACGAAGCCGTTATGCATCCAATACTTTACAAATTGGTGGTGGGTCTTAGCTTCACTTTGAGCTCGTTCATTTTCGTGATGAGGGAAAATTAAATCTTCACCACCACCATGAATGTCAATGGTGTCCCCTAAATAACGAGTAGACATCACAGAGCATTCAATATGCCAGCCAGGCCGTCCCGGTCCCCAAGGAGAGTCCCAGGCCACTTCACCATCATCCGCCTTTTTCCAAAGGGCAAAGTCCACCGGATCTTCTTTTTGAGCAAATTCACCGTTGGCTACATCAACATGTTGGCTAGCCCCTACTTCTAATTCATCAATGTTTTTATGAGCTAATTCGCCATATGTTGGAAATTTTCGAACTCGATAGTAAACGTTACCGTCTACATCATAAGCGTAACCAGCTTCAATCAATTCGGAAACAAAACTAATAATTTCAGCAATATTATCAGTGGCCCGTGGATTTTTAGTAGCTGGTTGGATATTAAGGGCCTTAGTGTCCTCATAAAAAGCAGCAATATACTTGTCAGCAATGGCTTCAACAGTCGTATTATTTTCCTTTGCAGCCTTGATCATTTTGTCGTCAACATCGGTAAAGTTAGAAACGTAATTAACTTGATAACCACGGTATTCTAAGTAGCGTCGAATAGTATCAAAAGCGATGACGCTACGAGCGTTACCCATGTGAATATAATTGTAAACGGTGGGGCCACAAACATACATATTAACAACTCCGGGGTTGAGTGGGTTAAAAGTTTCTTTTTGCCGGGTCAGGGTGTTAAAAATTTGTAACATGGCTTTTTCCTCGATTCATCGGTATTTATTGAAATCATAGCACAAATCGGCGTTAATTCTAGAATTTAAATTCGTAAATTGAAATGAGGCCCGTTGACATTCAACGGACCTCATAAATTAATAAATATTTTTTGATTAATTAATTATTGGCTTCAAGTTGATCCAATGTTTGTTGAACATGCTTAACTGCAGTTTCTTTTCCAACTAATTCGATTGATTCTGGCAATTCAGGGCCGTGCATTTCATGAGTTACGGCAATTCGAATTGGCATCCAGAGTTTTCTACCTTTAATTCCGGTATCTTTTTGAATTTGCTTAATGGTAGCCAAGATTTGAACTTTATCAAAAATTGGTAAATAAGCAATTCGATCGCGGAATTCTTTTAAAACTACTGGAGCAGTTTCGTTTTGAATTTCGGCTAAAGCTTCCCCGCTAACCATTTCTGGTTCGTGGAAGAAAACTTCTGCCATTTCGTTAATTTGGGCCATGTAACTCATTTGTTGCTTGTAAACGTTAATTAGCTTCCGAGCCCATTCAATGGTCTTAGTATCTGGATCAGCAGGAAGATTACCAGCCTTGATTAATTGTTGCAATGCTAAATCCATAACAACATCTTCATCACTAGCTTTAACGTATTGGTTATTGATCCATTCTAGTTTCTTGGAGTCAAACTTAGCTGGGGACTTGCTCAAGCGATTTTCGTCATACATCTTGATAAAGTCCTTAACTGAAAAGATTTCATCTTCACCAACTGGTGACCAACCTAACAACACAATGAAGTTAAACATTGCTTCTGGTAGGTAGCCTAAGTCTCTATACTGTTCGATAAATTGAAGCACAGTTTCGTCTCGCTTACTTAGCTTCTTGCCCGTATCGGCACTGATGATTAAACTCATGTGACCAAATTGAGGAGCTTGCCAGCCAAAGGCTTCATAGATCATTAATTGTTTAGGCGTATTAGCAACGTGATCATCACCACGAAAGACATGGCTGATTTTCATCAAATGATCATCTACCACAACGGCAAAGTTATAAGTAGGCATCCCATCACGCTTAGCGATAACGAAGTCACCACCGATGCTATCAGAGTTAAAGGAAACGTTTCCCTTAACGATATCATCCCAAGCAAAATCATGGTTCTTAGGAACTCGGAATCGAATAACGGGTTTAAGTCCCTTAGCCCGGGCAGCCTCAATAGCAGCTTGGCGTTCTTCATCAGACATACCAGCATATTCGTATTCATAATGAGGCATTTCACCACGTGCTTTTTGAGCTTCTCGGTCAGCTTCTAATTCTTCTTCAGTCCGGTAAGATTCGTAAGCTTTATCTTCATCCATTAATTGTTGAATTAGTGGCGTATAGATATCTTGACGTTCTGATTGGCGGTAAGGACCAAAATCACCCGGTTTGTCAGGACCTTCATCCCAATCTAATCCTAACCATTTAAGGTTTTCTAATTGGCTGCGTTCACCATCTTCAACATTTCGCTTCGTATCAGTATCTTCGATTCGAATGATGAACTTTCCTTTATTGTGTCGCGCAAACAAATAATTAAAAATTGCCGTCCGCGCGTTACCGATATGCAAATGTCCAGTAGGACTTGGTGCGTATCGAACCCGAATTGCATCGTTTGCCATGTTTTAACGCCTCTTTCTAGTTTTTTAAATTAAGTTAGTAGTTTTAGTGTACAATGCTCCGCCCTAAAAATAAAGGGTTGAACTGCTTACTTCCCGTTTCTCTTAGGATTATGGGTATTTTCTTTACTTTTAGGATCTTTAGTATCACTAATTCCTTTAGTAGAATGTTCTGGTTTAGCAAAAATCATCTTCCCAGCGTCAGTTTGAATAGCGCTAGTTACCACTACATCGATATGTTGATTTAAGAAATAACGACCATCTTCAACTACTACCATGGTTCCATCGTCTAGGTAAGCTACCCCTTGTTGTCGTTCGGTTCCGTTTTTAACAACCATTACGTTTAGTTTTTGGCCCGGAACGATCTTTTGGCGTAACGCATTAGCTAAGGCATTAATGTTAAAAACTTGAACATTTTGGAACTGAATTACCTTGTTTAAGTTGTAGTCGTTAGTAACAATTACTCCATTAACATCTTTAGCTAATTGAATTAATTTACTATCAACTTCATCAATGTCATCATAGTCACCTTCGTAGGTTTCAACCGGCATTAATTTTTCACTTTGTAATTTATTCAAAATATCCAATCCTCGCCGGCCCCGAACCCGTTTAACACTGTCGCTAGAATCAGCGATATATTGTAGTTCATACAAGACAAAGTTAGGAATTAACAACGTCCCTTCTAAGAAACCAGTTTTGACAATATCGTAGATTCGACCATCAATTAAAATATTAGTATCTAAAATTTTGTAATGATGATAATTTTCATCAATGGGTTTATCAATAATTTTTTCGTCTAAGTCCGCTTCTTCCTCAGCCTTTTTGCGTGATTGAAATACTCGCTTAAACCGACCACTTTGTGTTGAACCTAACCGCAATCCCACATAACCTAACACCAGCATCAAAATAGCCGGTACTAAAGTGTTCAAGAAGAACGTGTGAGCCCGGAAAAAGACAGTCGAAATTAAAATAGCCACCACTAATCCTACAATCATTCCCAAAGTTCCAAATAACAAAGAGATTGGATTTTGTTTAGCTAACGACGTCTCTAATTGATCTACTACCTTTAGCACTTGTTTGTCCAGCAACAACGAAATAATATAAAAGATAATGGCTCCTAAAATGGCATTGGTAAACATGTTGTTGAACAAGGTACCATAGCTAAGTTGCAATACCATCCAAAAAATGGGAAAGTAACTCGCCCCGATTGCTGCTCCAGCAATTGTAAAAATTAATCTAACAACTCCCTTGCGTCTCATCATTTCACCTCCTTTATCATTTAACCTAACGCTAATTTAAGTGCTTGAGACAAAGTGGAAACTCCAATTACTTCAATGTTTTTTGGAGGCGTCCACCCTTGCAAATTATTAGCTGGCACCATAATTCTATTAAATCCTAATTTGGCAGCTTCTGCCACCCGTTCTTCAATTCTAGTCACCCGGCGAATTTCACCGGTTAATCCCAATTCTCCCACATAACATTCACTAGGGTTAGTTCCCCGGTCTTTGTACGACGAAGCAATACTAATTGCCATAGCTAAATCAATAGCCGGTTCGTTAAGCTTCACGCCCCCAGCAGCCTTCAGATAAGCGTCCTGATTTTGTAACATTAATCCGGCTCGTTTTTCTAGCACTGCCATAATCAAAGAAACACGGTTTCGATCCACTCCGGAAGCAGTTCGTTGAGCATTTCCAAAAACTGAAGCGGTAATTAACGCTTGGATTTCAACCAAAATTGGTCGGGTTCCCTCCATGGAGACCACAATGGCGGATCCGGTGGCGTCTTTTAATCGTTCTTCTAGAAAAATTTCTGATGGATTAGTAACTTCCGCCAAACCACCTTCGCGCATTTCAAAAACACCCAATTCATTAGTGGAACCAAATCGGTTTTTAACCGCCCGCAAAATTCGGTAAGAATGGTTTAGGTCCCCTTCAAAGTATAAAACGGTATCCACCATATGTTCCAAAATTTTGGGGCCGGCAATTGCTCCGCCCTTAGTTACGTGTCCCACTACAAAGACAGTAATACCTTGGCCTTTAGCAATTTTCATTAAGTCAGCCGTCACTTCTCTAACCTGGGCTACTGAACCAGTAGCTGATTGCACCTCGGGTTCTTGCATGGTCTGAACTGAGTCAATTACCACTGCATCCGGTTTTAATTCATTAATGGTAGCCCGAATTTCATCCATATTAGTTTGGGGATAAATATAAAGTTGGTCACTATTAACGTTGAGTCGATCAGCTCGCATTTTAATCTGGTTAGCACTTTCTTCTCCAGACACGTACAAAATTTTGCCTTTTCGACTTAGCTGACTAGAAACCTGTAATAGTAATGTTGATTTACCAATTCCGGGATCTCCCCCGATTAAGACTAGTGATCCAGGAACCACTCCACCACCTAATACCCGGTTAAGTTCCTCTAAATCCGTTTGAATTCGAGGCTCATTTTCAAATTTTACTTCACCTAATAATTCCGGTTGTACATTACTAGTACCCGTCCGTCGTAATCCCGTAGCAGTATTTGCTTTAGTTTGGGTAACTACTTCTTCTACTAAAGTGTTCCATTCACCACAGTTAGGACACCGGCCCAAATAACGTGGGGATATATACCCACAGTTTTGGCAAACAAATTGCGTTTTTGATTTCGCCACTAAACTATCCTCCGATTCGTTAATTATTTACCGGAAGAACCAAAGCCTCCGGAACGAGTTTGTTTTAGATCTTCATTATCACTGTCAGTGGTTAAATAAGGCATAAAAATTCCCTGTCCAATTCGATCACCTTTTTTAATTTTTAAATCAGTAATTCCCAAATTTACCATTTGAATAAAAATTTCGCCTTCATTGGCATCATTATTATAGTAATCGGCATCAATTACTCCAATACCATTGGGCACTACTAAACCGCGCTTAAGTGGATTACTGGAACGATTAGCAATAATTAATACTTCGTTAGGTTGCATAAATGCTTTAATCCCCGTTGGAATTAAATACGGTTTTAAAGTCGCATTAGCATCACTAATTTCTTGAGCACTTAATTCTTTAGTACTTTTAATAGTTGCCAAAGCCTTTAAAAATGGAAAACGCCAAATAGACGGTAGTACCATGTCTACCGCACTTTCAAAGTCATAACCGGCTGCTTGTTTGGTAGCCCGTTTAGGTAAGTTAATTGCCTGATCCTGGTATTTAGAAACTACTTCGAAGCCTCGAGTCATCAAATCATCCTTTCGTTTACCGTTCTAATTATAAACTAAAGACCAACTTTTTAACATTAATTGACAAAACTTAACAAAACCTGCAAAATGGACGTTAGTAAAACCTTAAACGATAAACAGCAGGAGGCACTCCATGAATCAAAACGAACTGAAACAATTAGTTGGTCAAGAAGCAGCTAAATACGTTGAAAATAACACCGTTGTTGGACTAGGAACCGGGTCAACCGTTAAATATCTAGTTGACGCTTTAGGTAAACGAGTTCAAGAAGAAGGCTTATCTATTGTGGGCGTTCCCACCTCAGAACGAACAGCTAAGCAAGCTCGCGACTTAGGAATCACTATTAAAGATGTAGATGAAGTTGATCACATTGATTTAACCATCGACGGGGCTGATCAAATCGATAAAAATTTCCAAGGAATTAAGGGAGGCGGCGCCGCTCATCTTTGGGAAAAAATCGTAGCCATTAACTCCCGTAAAAATATGTGGATTGTTGATGAAAGTAAAATGGCTGATGAATTGGGCTCTTTCCCACTACCACTTGAAGTTATCCCTTATGGCAGTACCCAACTTATCAAACGCCTTGCCAATCGAGGTTACAAACCAGAATTCAGATTAAACGGCTCAGAACATGTTTTGACCGATTCCAAAAATTATGTAATTGATTTACATTTAGGTCACATCGATGATCCCCATGCCTTGGCTAAAGATTTAGACAGCATGACCGGTATCGTGGAACACGGTTTATTCTTAGACTTAGTTAATATTGTGATCGTTGGTCACAATAACGGTCCTGAAGTTTTAAAAGCTCGCCCATAATTTAATATTGTATTTGCGGGACGGATCAAAGACTAGTAATTGTCTATTGATCAAGTCCCTTTTTTATTTATGTTAATCAGAGTACAATGTACTCATTAAAATTTAAGGAGGGATTTTTTTGTCAGCTGCTATCAGTTTTGATCAAATTAATCAGTTTCAAAATAATCTAGATGCCAAAAAGGAAGCCAAAGTAATCGAACGGGCCGTTACCCATCAAGGAATTTTGGCCACTAGTGCCGATTTTGCTTCCGAGGTAACTATGAATCCCGTTTTTTCAATTGATTTAGCTACTGGAGACGTAGCCGACCAAAAGCAAAGCGGTCGTTGCTGGATGTTTGCAGCGTTAAATACAATGCGGCACAAATTAATGACTAACTTTAAAATGAGCGATGATTTCGAACTTTCTCAAAACTACATCAACTTTTGGGATAAGTTTGAAAAAGCTAACTTCTTTTTAGATAACGTTATTAAAACTGCCAATGAACCCCTTGATTCTCGCAAAGTAGCTTGGTTAATGGCTACGCCGCAACAAGATGGCGGTCAGTGGGACATGTTATGTGCCTTAATTGAAAAATACGGGATCGTTCCTAAGTCTGCTATGCCAGAAACTTTTAGTAGCGAAAAATCAGCACAATTAAACAAATTCCTTAACCTTAAACTACGGCACAATGCTGCAGTTTTACGAGAATTAGTAGCTGCTGATACAAGCGATGCTAAGTTACTTGCTACTAAAACTGACATGTTAAATGATATCTATCGTATGTTGGCCTATACATTAGGGGAACCTACACAACAATTTGATTTTGAATACCGAGATAAAGATAGCCAATATCATATTGATCAAAATCTTACCCCTCGAGCATTTTTCCAAAAATATATTGATGTAGATTTAACTAACTACGTTTCTTTGATTAACTCCCCCACTGATAACAAACCTTTCATGAAAACTTACACTGTCGAAATGTTAGGTAACGTGGTTGGTGGTCGCCAAGTTAAGCATCTTAATCTAGAAATGAACGATTTGAAACAACTAGCTATTGAACAATTAAAACGCGGTGAATCCGTATGGTTTGGTAGTGATGTAGGTCAAAGTTCTAACTCTCAAAAGGGTATTATGGATACTTCTCTTTACGCTCCAGATGAATTATTTGATACCGACCTTTCCCTTTCTAAAGGGGCTCGTTTGGACTACGGTGAAAGTCTGATGACTCACGCTATGGTCATTACCGGCGTTGACTTAGTAGATGGTAAACCTACTAAGTGGAAAGTTGAAAATAGCTGGGGTAAAAAAGTTGGTAATAAAGGTTACTTTGTAATGAGTGATGACTGGATGGATCAATTTGTTTATCAAATCGTGGTAAACAAAAACTTTATGCCTGATGAAATACAAGCAGCCCAAGAACAAGAACCGATTGAATTAGCTCCTTGGGACCCAATGGGAGCCTTAGCTTAAAATAATCATTTCCACAAAAAAAGCCTTAAATTCGAAATTAATCGAATTTAAGGCTTTTTGCTTATTATTAAATGCTATTAGGCAAGTAATACTAAGAAGATAGGTCCCATTAACGTTAAGAAAATGTTACCAATAACGTAAGCTGGAGCAACAGTAGCAGCGAAGTAAGGGCCACCTTCTGGACCAGAAGCTTCAGTAATGGCATTCAACCCAGCAGAAAGTGTATCCGCACCGGTTAATGAACCAATCAAAGCAACGGGTTCCATCTTCAATATCCACTTATCAACATACAAAGTAATGATATGTGGAAGGATTGAAATAATTGCACCAATTAAGAAAACGGAAATTCCAAGTGACTTGAAGGCTGAAACGAAAGTCCGTGCGGCTGACAAACCAACCGTAACGATAAAGATGTTCAAACCAAAGCTTTGGAAGAATTCCATGATGTTGTCAGGAATAGAGTCAATGTATTGATTCTTATCTTGCCAAATACTCAAGATCAAACCAACAATCACACTACCTGTACCACCACCAAGAGCCAATGGAACACCACCGACCTTGGTACCAACAACACCTAAAGCAGCACTGGCTGCAATACCTAAACAGAACATAGCGTAGTTAATAGCGCTAGCAGAAGCTTTCCACTTACCTAATGAACTAAGTTCTGATTTAACTGCAGCAAAATCACCAGTTAACCCAATTGGGCTACCAGCATGAAGGTCATCTAAAGTACGCATGTTACCTTCTGCAGGATCCATTAAGTTAACGAAGATTCCCTTCTTTTCAAGGGCAACGATACCATCTTTAGTAAAGTTTTTACCCAAGATAAAGAATTTTTCACTAAATTTCTTAGTGTCATCATTAATTACTTCATGCAAACCAGTACCAGTAACAGTATCTGAAAGATCGTTAGCGTAACCTGCAAAGGTAACAACGTCGTTAGCTTGCAAAGCATCACTATCTTTCAAATCACTACCGTTACGAACGGCACCTAATAATTGAACCTTAGTTGCATCCAAGCTATTCATAATATCAGCAAGGGTCTTACCAACAAAAGTTGAATTATCCACAACATCATAAGTCCGGATCCGAGTCATACTAGGAACAGCTGCAGTAAAGTTCATTTCACGAGCAACTTTAGTAGCTTGATCCTTAACGTTGATGTGTAACATCTTTGGTGCAAGGTCCCGCAAGAAGATAAGAACCCCGATAGTACCAAATACGTAAGTCAACGCGTAAACAATTGGAATTTGAGAACTGTACAATGCTTTTAATGAACCAGAAATAGGTAATTTTTGGATAGTTTCCAAAGAACTACCAATAACGGCTGATTGAGTCAAAGCACCGGCAATTGTACCAGCGGCAACACCAGGGCCAACGTTAAAGATCTTGAAGCAAGCCCAGGCAGTTAAGAAGGCGAAGATTAAGAACAAGAAACTTGAAATAATAATCTTCATCCCAAAACGTTTCATACTTGAAACGAAAGTAGGTCCAACTCGATACCCAATTGCAAACATGAAGAAGTCAAAGAAGATATCACCTAAGACAGTGTCTCGAGTAAATACACCAATTTGACCAAAGATCAATGATACAATTAGGACACCAACAGTGGCACCTAAAGTGAACGAGCCAAACTTAACCCGTCCTAAAATGTAACCCAGTCCCAAACAAATGAAGATTGAAATAACTGGATTAGCAACAAAAAATTGACCAATTCCACTCATAATTAAAGACCACTCTTACTATTATTATTTATTGTTTTTTTGGTATTCAGCATAGTACTGAGCCAAAAGTTCTTTCATGTATTCAGCAATCTTAGCATAACTTTCAGTTGGCATGTTAGCTAATGAAATCCGAACATAACCTTTGTTAGCACCAAATGATGAAGCGTCCATAATTACAGCACCGAATTCACGTACCAAACGGTAAGAGAAGTCAAGGTAGTTGTAGTTCTTAACGTACCAATCACTAAAGTCCTTGTTGTATGATTTTTCCATCAAAGTAGGAATGTTGATAAGTGTGTAGTACTTAGTGTTACCTTCAGATTCGTCAGCATCTACGCCCAAACCATTCCAGAAGGCGTTGTAACGTTCGCCAACTACTTCACGAGAAGCATCAAGATAAGTGTCATCGCCAACAGTCAAGTTGTTAGCAGCTAACAATTCCATCATGATTTGTTGTGGAGTTGACAAACCAGCAACGTGATACAAACCAATTGCACGACTGTCAGCAACCATCCGGTCGATGAACTTCATGTGCAATGGATCAGTAACAACTTTAGAGTAACGATCTTCAAATTCAGCCTTGATTTCAGGATCTGCAGCTGTCTTTTCAGCAATAATTTGATCAAATACGTTATCCTTGTGGGCAGCAGTAAGACCAAGACGGTGTCCAGTTACACCAAATAGTTTAGAGAATGAGTAAACTAATAAAGTGTTGTGAGGAACAACTGAGTAAATAGTCTTAAAGCCTTCAGCAAAGGTACCATAAACATCATCAGTAACGATAGTTAACTTAGGATTTGCTTCAACAACTTCTTTGATCTTGTCAAGAGCGTGATTACTAAATGCACGAGCGGCAGGGTTAGTAGGGTTAACATCGAAGAATGCCTTGATGCTAGGATCTTTCAATTGATCCAATTGTTCATCAGTCATTTGCCAATCATTGTCTTCACTAGAAAGCAAAGGAACAATTTCCAAGTTGTATTCCTTCAAGATAGGAATTTCCAAGTATGGAGTAAAGATTGGGGTGTTGATGGCAACCTTATCACCTGGTTCCAAGATGTGTGAAAGTTTCATTTCGTTGAAGATGTAAACCATTGATGCAGCTCCACCTTCAGTTGGGAACAATTCAGTTTCATTAGCTAATTCAGCGCCACGGTATAATGCCTTTTCAAGATACTTGTTAAGAATCTTTTCAACATTAACCAATGAACGTGAAGGAACTGGATAATGGTTACCAATAGCTCCATCAGCCATTTCGTGAACCATTTCGTCACCATTAATACCAAGTTCATCAGTAGCGTATTTAACTGTATTCAAAAGAAGTTGGTCAGCAGGATTTTCTGGGTTCATGAATTCTTTGAAACGATCTTCAATCCCGTCCATTTCAATGTAACCAGCCATTGAGCCGTTGTCTTTGGTGAAAGTCCGTTCTGAATCTTTGATACCAAATTCAACCATCCGACCTTGAGCCAAACGAGCAGTAGTGTTAATCCAGTTAGGGTTACCACGACCAACATCGATTGGTTCGTTGCCGTTCAAGTTATCTGGGGCGATTTTACGGAAATCTGCCGTAACTTCAAAGTTTGATAGGTGTGAAAGTTCACCTAATTTGGAGCCATCAATTGATTCAAATTTATCAAGTGCTGTATCTGCCATGAGAAAGTACTCCTTTGTAATATATATAATTTCTGAAACATACGAAATAAAATTGGCCAAAATTATCTCTCGGAAACTGAAAGAACAATAAAAACAAGATTGCGGGACTTGTTGTAATCGTATCCACTTTCCGACCATTATTTTACCTGTTTGTGTCAGTTATTACAAGGGTAAAAGCGAGTTAAGCATTTTCATAACACTATCATTATTCATTGAAAGGTTTTAATAATCAAATGTACAAAAAAAGCCCCTATTATTTATAAGGGCTTTCTTAAAGTATACCAATTTAATTGTAAAGTAGATAACTACTCATTAATTTCTGGATCTAAATCTAGCTTAATTCCTAATTCTTTTAGTTGTTCTTCGCTAACTTCAGCCGGAGCTTGAGTCATTGGTTCAACAGCTTTAGAATTCTTAGGGAACGCAATCACTTCACGAATGTTATCGGCACCAGCTAAGAGACGAGCAAATCGGTCTAAGCCAAGAGCAATACCACCATGAGGTGGGAAACCAAACTTCAACGCATTGATGAAGTAACCAAATTGAGCGTAAGCACTTTCCTTAGTGAAGCCAAGCGCCCGGAACATCTTTTCTTGTAATTCGGCATTGTGGATACGAATGGATCCACCACCAAGTTCCAAACCGTTCAAGATGATATCGTAGCTTTGAGCATGGGCTTTATGAGGATCTTCGCCTTCATCTAAGTAATGTTCGTCACCTTCGTTTGGAGCAGTAAATGGATGGTGAGCTGCAACCCAACGTTGATCACCTTCATCGTATTCAAACAATGGCCAATCGATTACCCAGAGGAACTTGTAAACGTCTTCTGGAATCATGTTAAGTTCGTTAGCCAAGTTAACCCGAAGAGCACCTAATGAGTCAGATACCACTTTGAAACGATCAAAGACCATAAAGATAATGTCGCCTTCTTTGGCACCTAAACGTTCAGTCAATTCTTTGTAAACTGGAGTAAGCAACTTAGCAGATGAACCACTGAAACCATCAGCTTCAACCTTAGCCCATACCAAACGCTTAACACCATAACGTTCAAGGTATTGTTCTTTTGCTTCAATATCCTTACGAGAATATTTATCAGCAGCCCCTTCAGCAACGATGGCCCGTGCTAAAATTTCGTGTTCTGAATCTTCAAAGGCTGGAGTAGCAATCTCAGCACCCTTAATGATTTCAGTAACATCTTGAATTTCCATTGCGAAACGAGCATCTGGTTGGTCAGTACCAAAACGGTCCATTGATTCTTGCCAGCTGATTCGTGGGAATGGAGTTTCAATATCCTTGTTCAAGGCTTTTTTCATTACGTTTTTCAACATACCTTCAGTTAAGTCCATGATGTCATGTTGGCTTAAGAAAGTAGTTTCCACGTCGATTTGAGTAAATTCTGGTTGGCGGTCACCACGTAAATCTTCATCACGGAAGCAACGAGCGATTTGGTAGTAACGATCAAAGCCCCCGCCCATCAACAATTGTTTGTATTGTTGTGGTGATTGAGGCAATGCGTAGAAATGACCTTTAGATACTCGGCTAGGTACTAAGTAGTCCCGAGCTCCTTCAGGAGTAGATTTAGCCAAATCAGGAGTTTCAATATCTAAGAAACCATTGTTGTCGTAAAATTCACGAACAGCCCGAGTAATGGTACTTCTAAGACGAAGTCCCCGTTGCATACTTGGACGACGTAATTCAAGGTACCGATATTTTAATAATAAATCTTCGTTAACGTCAGCATCGTCACGAATTTCAAATGGTAGTGGTTCACTAGTATTTAAAATGGTGGCTTCTTCAACGTTAACTTCAACGTTTCCGCTCTTAATATCGTGGTTTTCTTGTCCTTCTGCACGCTTAACAACTTCACCAACCACTTTGATAACGTATTCGTTTCTTACTTCTTTAGCAACGCTAAATGCTTCTTTAGAGCGGTCTTCGTTAAAGGCCAATTGAACGATGCCCTCTCTATCACGCAAATCAATAAAAATTAGCTTTCCTAAGTCACGACGGCGATCAACCCAACCGAAGAGTGTTACCTTTTGATTAAGGTAACTTTCATTTACAAGTCCCGCATAAGTAGTTCTTTCAACCATAAAAATTACATCCCTTCCTAAACGTTAATATAGTTGGTACTCCGTCAAGCTCTTTTTATGTATGAAAATACAAAAAGAGCCCCTGCACACTTAATAGTGTACAAGGGCTCGCGAGCGGTACCACCTTGATAGATACTCAAAAGATATCGCTCTTTTTTCATCTAAGAGCGGATGAAGTACGTGAATACCCCATCTCCTGGTAAGATGTCTTCGTAAAGACGATTAGCAAGTTCACACCAACCACTTGCTCTCTGAATAATCGCTAATTTACTACTGGTTCTCGTCACTGGATTTTATTTAAGGACTATATTATCACAGCCAATAAAAAATACAACCCTTTTGTTTTTCTTTTTCATGAAAAGCCTTACGGGCTAGTTATTTACTGCAAAAAAGTTTTTTTAATAATGTTTAAATGCTCATCAAAATCGTATCTAATCGGTTCTCCATTAGGGACTTCTACTAAACTAATTTCTTCATCCGAGATATTTTCTAGGTACTTAATTAAGGCCCGCATAGTACTACCATGAGCCACAATTAATTGATTTTGACCATCTAACAGGCGCGGAGCAATCTGATCTTGCCAGTAAGGTAATAACCGTTTTTGAGCCATCTGCAGACTTTCTCCACGTGGAATTGTTACTCCTAGTTTCGCATACCGCTTATCATAATCCGGAGTGGCTAACAACGGTGGCACAGTTTCAAAGCTTCGCCGCCAAATTTTAACTTGAGCTGTTCCCACTTTTTGGGCCACCACTTGCTTGTTTTGGCCACGTAAAGCACCATAGTGCCGTTCATTTAATCTCCAAGATTTATATTCTGGCAACCAAAGTTGATCGATTTCTGTCAAAATAATATTAGCGGTAATAATTGCCCGTTTTAGCATCGAGGTGTGAACAGCAGTAAAATCTAGGCCAGTATCTTGAATTAACTGCCCTGCTTGTTGTGCCTGTAGATATCCCTTAGAAGTCAGATCCACATCACTCCAACCGGTAAAAATATTATCCCGATTAGCTTGACTTTCGCCATGTCTAGTAATAATTAACGATGTCATGATAGTTCCCTCTTTACTCTCATTTCTCTTAGTGCACATTGTAGCAAAAAAGGCCTCTTTTTGACACTATTTAAGACACTGCTTGTTGTCGTTGATTATCAACGAAAGAAACTACGGATCCTAAAATAATAATTAAAATTCCGATTATCATGTTAGTAGTCAACCGTTCATGAATTAAAAGCATAGCTAAAATGGGAGCTAAAGCTGGTTTAATGAAAAAGACCAACGAAGCCATGGCTACGCCGCCCCGTTGCATTGCTAAAAAGTAAAAGGCAAAGCCGCCACCAGTTACGCAGACACTAATAAAAAATAATACTAAGAAGTGTTCCGGTGTAATGTTTGTTAAAACTGGAATATTACTAAAACTTTTTAACCAACTAGATTGATTTAACCAAGCACTAACGCCATGAATATGACTAATAGAAACTAGAATAAACAGTTCTATCGCTCCAGCAATAAATGTGTAAGCCGTCATGGGAATGCCCCCTAAATCGTCTTTAAGGGCTGCCCAGCGAGAAATGATACTGTAAAAGCCAAAAGTTAAGGCCGATAAAACACCTAACGAAGTTCCAATTGGATTAGTTAAATTGGCTGGGTTAACGATGACCACTAGTCCAATAATGGTAATTAACAAAGACACCACTTCTGCTCGGTCTAGCCGTTCGTGCAAAAGTAAAAAAGCAAACATTAACGCAAATACTGGATTGCAACTAAATAATACCGCCACTGTTGCTGGTGAATCATAAATAATGGCTAGTTGATATAACGTCATGCTAACCACAACGCACAAAAAGCCAGTTAGTGCAAACATTGAATAATCAAATAAGGATAGTTTTTGCCCATTCACTTTTAAGTCATGTCGAGCTAATGGTAGTAAAACTAACCCTCCAATCAAAAATCGAATTAAATTTAATTGGATGGGATTGTAAAGACCAGTTACGGTTTTCAAAACAATTTCCATGGAACTAAACATTAATGTAGAGATAGCTATGTAAACAAAAGTTTTTTTCACGACAACTTTACTCCTCATAAATTAATTATTTTTCCATAAGTAATACATCAATTATTGTAGCACAAAGTAAAAATCGTTTGGCCTCCATCTGGACTATGTTAGAATGTTAAAGAATGCTTAAAAAAGTACCCTACCTGATAAATAAATGGGAATTATGCCATATAATTCTCTTATAATTTTGCAAACGAGGATAGACTATGCCATCTGAAGATAATAAAAAAGATTTTGATCCGGTATACTCCCGGAGATCTGAGAATAAGCCCCACTACAAGAAAAAGAACCAAAAGAAACGGCGGATGATTGGTTGGAGCATTTTCGCCATTTTACTAATCATAATTGGTTCAGGGTTGATTTGGGGATACGGCGCATATAAAAGCGCCAAGAAAACCTTTAAAGAAACCTATGACTCCACCAATATTCAAAAATCACGAAACGTTTCGTCAGTTATTAAATCCGGCAAACCCTTAAACATCTTATTGTTAGGTACGGATACTGGTGCCCTGGGGCGTCATGATACTGGACGAACTGATACCATGATTTTAGCAAGTATCAATCCTGAAAAAGAAACCGTTTATTTAACTAGTATTGCTCGTGATACTAAGGTGGTTGTTCCTGGTGATTCTATGCCATACGAAAAAATTAATGCGGCATATACAATCGGGGGAGCCGGGACAGCTGTCAAAACGGTTCAAAACCTGTTAAACGTACCAATTGATTTTTACGCCATCATTAACATGGGTGGTTTAAAAACGATGGTTGATGCGGTTGGCGGAGTTACGGTAACCCCTCCTTTGACGTTCCAATATGGCCACGCTAACGTAACCAAGGGCCAAAAGGTAACCCTAAACGGTAAACAAGCTTTAGATTACTCTAGAATGCGTGACGATGATCCTAAGGGTGATTACGGTCGCCAAAAACGGCAAAAACAAGTTATTCAAGCATTAGTGATGAAAATGATCAATATCTCCTCACTAACCCGTTATAAGAACATTCTGTCATCATTAAACGGCAACTTTAAGAGTGACCTTACTTTTGATGATATGATTGCCATTAGAGCCAAATATGGTGATGCATCGCATCACATCAAGTCACAAACCCTTCAAGGCCAAGATGCTATGATCGATAATTTAGCTTACCAAGTGGTTTCAGACGATGAATTACTCAAAGTAACTAACAAATTACGTTCCGTTCTGGATTTATCCAAAGCTTCAGAATTAACGGATGATCAAAAAACTGCAGTTGATTCTGGTTCTAATACTACCGGTACTTATGGTACTGGTTACACCGATCCTTCTGCTACTACCGGTTATGATACTACTCAGCAACCAGTTACAAATGGTGGATATTAGTAAATAAAAAACCGAGGATAATATATCCTCGGTTTTTTATTTACTTTTGATTACGACGATAACGAACAATTTGTCCGCTTTGTAGCTTTCGATTAAAGACGTGGATTACCTGCTTAGTTTTCCGAGTTAAAATATTGATTTTCTTACCGTCTTTAGTAATCAAATAGAATCCGCGATAAAATTTGCCAAAGGCAATTTGCACTTGGACCTGTTCAATTTGATTATATGGTATTTGTATAAAACCGTTCTTGAATTGGCGTTCAAATTCAATGCCATTGTTTCCCAACGTAACGGTTCCTTGCAAACCATTCATCTGGTCCTGCATATAGCGTGCATCCACCGTTAGAATGTTAATTTCATTCAATGGTTTATGAGAGCGTGGTAACATGGATTTTCTCCTTACTTCAGTAAATTAAAAAGTTTGGTAATTCCCAATGGAATACCAAACTTTTTTAATATTAAAGTCCTAAGATTCCGGACCAGTAGCCAAGAATACCGACAACGAATAATCCTAAAATAATCCAAATAGCATTAACCTTTTTCCGAAGAAGCCAAATACATCCAAAAGTTAATAGTAATGGCATTAAACCAGGCAGAATTTGGTCAAAGACATCTTGTAAGGTAGTAACTTTAGTTTTACCGTCAGTGGTAATTTTAGAAATAACCATTGGGAAGTTCATGTTAGTCCATCTAGGAACCAGAACCCCCATGATGAACATCCCTAGAATTGATGCTCCTTCAGTTACTTTTTGAAGTAATCCGCCACCTAAACTAGAAGTGATGTTAGTTCCTTGGCGATAACCTAATTGTTGGGTTTGCCAGAAGAAAATTAACCGGAGTAAGTTCCAAACTACAAAGAAGATGATCGGTCCTAACAAACCAGAGCCACTAAGCGCTAAACTAGCAGCAAATGAACCCAATACTGGTCGCACAGTTCCCCACCAAACTGGATCACCAACACCGGCTAAAGGTCCCATCATTCCGACCTTCACACTGGTGATAGCAGCATCATCAATGTCAGCACCATTAGCACGTTGTTCTTCCATCGCTAATACAACCCCGGTAATGGCTGGTTGCATGTAAGGATGGGTGTTAAAGAATTCCATGTGTCGTTTCATGGCAGCAATTCGATCATCCTTATTAGGATAAAGACGTTTAATCGCTGGAGCCATAATATATTCAAACCCTAAGTTTTGCATTCGTTCGTAGTTCCATGATGCTTGTTCAAAACCAGCACGCCAGAAAGTACTTACTAGGTCACCATGGGTTAATTTCAATTTTTGATTTTCAGTTGTTGGATTATCAGCCATTTTTTCGCCCTCCTATAAGTCTTCTAGCTCACGGTCAAGTTCATCCTCGAGGGAATCACCGGCATCTTCTGAGCTACCTGAGTTGTTTGAATTGTATTTTGGTGTTAATTGCATGTAAATGAGGGCGAAACAAACACCCATGATACCCATTGCAATCAAGTTCAACTTATCAACCGCTGCAAGAGCGAAACCAATAAAGAACCATGGCCATAATTCGTTAGTAGCCATCATGTTAATAACCATGGCATAACCAACGGCAACGATCATCCCACCACCAATATTTAAACCATTGGTAATAACTTCTGGAATAGCCTTCATAACAGCTTGAACGGTAGAAGCACTAGCTAACATAACTACGGCAGTTGGCAAAGCAATACGTAATCCTTGCAAGCTAAGAGCAGTCAAATGAATAGCTTCCATTTGACGAACGTTACCTGCTTCAGCTGCCTTATCAGCACCATGAACCAAACCAACAACGATGGTCCGAACCAAAATAGTTAATAATTGTCCGGCAACGGCCAATGGAATAGCGATGGCAATCCCATCATGAACTGAAAGTCCTGAAGGGCCACAAACTAACCAAGCAGAAACAACTGATGCTAAAGCAGCATCGGGAGCGATTGCAGCACCAATGTTCATCCAGCCCAATGTAATTAATTGAAGGGAGCCGCCCAAGGCAACTCCGGCTGCGATGTTACCGGTTGCAATTCCAACTAAAGTACAAGCTACGATTGGTTGGTGAAATTGCCATTGATCCAAGACACCTTCCATACCGGCTAAAAAAGCAATGATAATAACTAGTATGATACTTAACATAAAATTTTCCCCTTTCTGGGATAATTTATAATAATTTCAAACACAACTTACCGATTAAATACCGGTAAGCAATAAATATATCAGGGGCTTAGAACCCTTTCTTACTAAGTAATTCCATCATGTCTTGCTTTTTATCAGCAGGCACTTTTTGAGCGTAAACATCTAAGTTGAAATCATCATGAAGTTTCCGCAATTGAGCTGCCATATCGTTATCAACAGCAATTGAGTCATTTAACATAGTCATTCCATCTGAAAAGGCGATGCTTCCAACGTCAATTCCAACTTGTGAGAAATCAACGCCACCTTCAGCTAATTTAAGCATATCAGCTGGAGTTTCAGTTAAGATAATGGCTTTGAAGACATCAAATCGCGGATCTTTGTTGATTTGAATCATCTTATCCAAAGTAATCACATTAGCTTTGACTCCAGGAGGAGCTGCTTGGGTGATTAATGTTTTTCTAAGGTTGTCTTTAGCAACTGTATCTGAAACTACCAAAATTCGATTGGGAGTTACAGATTTAGTCCAAACCGTAGCAACTTGGCCGTGAAGTAGGCGGCTATCGATTCGAGCTAGGCGAATATCCATCGTCATAGTAAATCATCTCCTTGATCTTCAACTAATTCTAAGTGCTTGACGCCTTCTTTTGCTGTTTCTTCCAAGTGAGGGACGATTTCATCCAAACTCATTGAACGAGAAGCATAGGCTTCAATTAGCATTGGCAAATTAAGCCCAGTGAGTAATGCCATGTGATCAGTATGTTCTGCAACGATTCGACTAGCCGCATTAAACGGAGAACCGCCCCAAAGATCAACTAAAAATAATACTGATGCGTCTGAGCCAAAGCTTTCAAGTGCATCATTATATTTTTTGAGCAAATCATCTGGCCCTTCATCAGGCATAAAAGTGACGCTACTTACATTTTCTTGTTGCCCGAAAATCATTTCAGCAGATTGCTTGATACCATCTGCAAACTTTCCGTGGCTGGCAATAATAATTGATAACATTCAATCCACCTCCTCTCTCATTGGTGATTGGCTAATTGCTTTTTGAAAATGAAATTCAAATTGTGAAAACAGATTCTACCAGCATTTGAGCCGTTCAAAGGGTATGTTTTTATTCTAGCATAAAAAAGCGCTTCCAACCACCACTTATTTTAGTTTTCTCAAATTTCAGAACTTTTTGTTGTAACGTTTTACTAAACTTTCAAAACAAAAGAGGGTGAAAATATTTTTCACCCTCTTTTAGAGCTAAAGCTTCAATAAATCGTTAGGTTGGTTTAATACATAGTCGGCTTTCTGAAAATTTTCATCAGCTGGCGTTCGCCATCCGGCTAACGCAAACGCCACATTAGCACTATGAGCCGCTTGCATATCATAGACAGTATCCCCCACATAAACCGTAGTTTCAGGAGTTCCGTTTAATTTTTCCATTCCCTTTAAAATCATATCCGGAGCTGGTTTACCGGTAGCAACCTCATCGGAAGTTACCACTTCATTAAAGTAGTGGTTGATGCCAATTGGAGTAAAGTCCCGTTCGAATTCACTTCGCACTTTGGAAGTCGCAATTGCTAATTTTTTAGTTTGCTTTAACTCTGCCAAAGATTCTGGAATACCAGCATATACTTTAAGGTACTTGGCATAATTCGGAATTAACTGATTCCATTCAGTCATCACTGCATCTTGGTCAGTAACGTTTAACCGTTTTAAAGCATCAATAGCTGTAATACCAAACGTAGCAGCAGCTTGGTCGTAGGTAATATCATATCCTCGTTTAACTAAAACGTCGTAGAGCGGCTTTATATACATTTTTTCAGTATCAATTAAGGTCCCATCAATATCAAAAATAAAATTTTGCATCAATTGCTCCTCCTCCATATTACTATTTCTACAATAGCATGTTCTTAAAGAACCAACCAGAATTAATTTGACAATAATCGTTTTAAATTAAAGGCACAAAAAAGACCGAAGCAAGCTGCTTCGATCCTTAGTTATGCGGCCAAGAGGGTTCGAACCTCCACCCGGGTAAATCCGGACAAGATCCTTAATCTTGCGCGTCTGCCAATTCCGCCATGGCCGCATCAACAAGAAAAATTATAGCAAATAATTATCTTGTCTGCAAGCTTTTTTTATTCTCCGCGAACGTCAGTCCCATTATGGTCAACGTTCATGATCCGTAAACTACCTTTTAGATTCATCTTTTGGAGTTCCATGCGCAACTCCGTTAATTTAGTGTAATCACCAAAAGTAGCAATAGTTGGCCCCGCTCCACTCAGGTAAGTCCCATAAATTCCTAATTCATGGGCTTTATCCCGAATAGTTTTTAACTCCGGAACCAAATCCAATCGATATGGTTCATGGAACTGGTCATTTTCAACCAAAGGAACTGCTTTTTCCCATTCACCTTGACATACCAAGCCAACAAAAACATTAGTAACACTGCTGGACTGAATAGCCGTCAAGTAGTCAATTTCTTGTGGCAACTTGGCCCGACTGGCAGCTTCACTGATTCCATCTGGACGAATATAAAACAGTGCTGAAGCATCAGGTAATTCAGCATTAACCACTTGAGCATGTTTACCATCAAAACTGGTAATGGCCATGTTACCCATCATGGCTGCCGCAACGTTTTCTGCATGGCCTTCAAACTTAGCTCCTAGATCAATCTGTTCTTCTAACGATAGATTCAACTCACCTAACACGTTAGCAATTTTAATTCCGGCTACCACGGCAGTAGTACTAGAACCTAAGCCGTGAGCAATCGGAATATCTGAAATTACCGTTAGTTGGTGCGGATGAATTTTAGGATCAATTCGTAAGATAGTTTGTACCATCAAATTATTTTCATCTGTAGGAATATTACTACCCAAAGCATGGTTAATTTGCCAACGGTCAGTCTCTTCTTCGACAATGACCGTATAGTACAAATGAAACGCTACCCCAATGGAATCCATTCCGGATCCCACGTTTGCTGAAGAAGCTGGCACTCGCACAATTGTTTTTGACATATTCTAACCTCCAACATGTTTTCTTTAATTATAAGCTATTCTGGCATCCTATGCCGAAATCAACTTCAATTTGCCATGGCACTTGCCACAACGATATTTAACAGTATTTACTAGTCTTTGACGTTCATACTGTTGACCACAACTGAGGCACTGGTAGTGGTGTAATTTTGCTCGTACCTTAACTTTTGACGTTCGCGGAGCATACCGACTGCCCCCTACTGCTAATAGTAAGGATTTAAACTCTTGATTTCGATGGTTACTGGGCACCCCCGCCAAATGCAGGTGATAATGACACAGTTCGTGTTTGACCACTCCCATTAAATTTGCCCGTGAAAATTCAGTTAACATTAACGGATTAATGTCAATGTTATGGCTGGTCAGGTGGTAACGTCCACCAGTAGTTTTCAAACGCGGATTAAAAGTTGCTTGATGCTTAAATGGCTTAGCAAAAAATTCTAAAGAAATTTGTTCTACCAATTTCTGTAATTGTTCGTTTGTCATTTGTTCTCCTATTCAGGAGCCACCATCGTTAACTGAATTCTATTACGTTTTTCATCTACTGAATCTATCCATACCGTCACAATGTCGCCCACCGAGGCTAATTTAGCTGGAGAACTAACGTAGTGATCACTCATCTTGGAAATATGCACCAAACCGTCATGTTTCACTCCGATATCCACAAATATCCCAAAATCGACCACGTTTCTAACCGTTCCTTGTAACTTCATCCCTGGTTTTAAATCTGCCATCGTTAAGACATCTTGTCTTAGAAGTGGCGCTGGCATCTCGTCTCGTAAATCTCGTCCAGGGTGTTGCAAACTAGCAATAATATCAATTAACGTTTGTTCACCGATTGCTAACTTTTGACTAACTGTGGCAATATCGATTTGGTTTAGGTGATCTTTTAATTCTTCAGTACCTAAATCAGCCTCCGTTAATCCCAACTCCTGCAGCAAAGCCAACGTTTGGGGATAACTTTCTGGATGAATGTCAGTATTATCTAACGGTGATCGACCTCCAATAATTCTTAAAAAACCTACCGATTGTTCGTATGCCTTGGGACCTAGTCGGGGAACCTTAGCTAAATTTTTTCGAGAAGCAAACGGTCCATTTTCGTTTCTGAATTTAACGATATTTTGGGCCGTGGTCTTGGTTAATCCCGAAATGTGAATTAATAACTCCGGACTAGCCGTGTTAACGTTTACCCCTACTTGGTTAACCGCTGTTTCGACCACTTGATCTAGTTGAGCTGTTAACTGTTTTTGGGACACATCATGTTGATATTGGCCCACCCCAATGGCTTGCGGGTCAATTTTAACTAATTCTGCCAGTGGATCTTGAATTCTTCGGCCAATACTAACGGCAGACCGTTCTTCCACGTTGAAATCTGGAAATTCATCCCGAGCTACTTGGCTAGCCGAGTAAACAGAAGCACCGGCTTCATTAGTAATTACGTAATAAATTGGTCGCTTAATTTTTTTCAAAGCTTCCGCTACAAATTGTTCTGATTCTCGACTAGCGGTTCCGTTACCAATCGCAATCATTTCTACTTGATACTTCTCTAGTAAATCAATAAAGGCTGGCATTGCGGCTTCTCGTTTGCTGGTGGCAGCAGGTTTGTGCGGATAAATGACTTGTTTGGCTAAAAATTTACCGTTAGCGTCCATAATCGCCAGCTTACATCCAGTCCGGTAAGCAGGATCAAAGCCCATAACAATCTTTCCCTTTAAAGGGGCTTGCATTAATAAATGATATAAATTCTCTCCAAAAACGGTAATCGCGTGAGTTTCTGCAGTTTCTGTCAATTCATTCCGGATTTCTCGTTCAATTGCTGGACCAATAAAACGTTTATAAGCGGCATCGATAGCTTCATTAAGTAAATCCGCTGCCAAACCTGAACGTTTTTGAATTAACTTAAATTGCAAGTAATTAATAATTTCATCAGTATTAGCCTCGACCTTAACGGTTAAAATGCCCTCTTTTTCACCGCGGTTAATGGCTAAAGTTCGAAATCCCGGAATAGCTTTGAGTCGTTGATTAAAGTCATAATACTGCTCGTACTTGCCCTCTTCATCTTTTTCTTGCCTGCCTTTTTTGACTTTAACTACCAAATTACCGTTTTTTTGAGTAGCAGTTAAAATCCAATCCCGAAATTGAGCATGCTCACTAATTGTTTCGGCTAATATTTCGTGGACACCAGCTAAAACGGCTTCGCGATCCGGTAATTCGGGGCTATGATTAATCATTTGATTAATTTGCGAATCTAATTGGGGAGCGAATTTAAAAACGGCTTCCGCAATTGGCGCTAATCCCAATTCCTTAGCGATCGTGGCCTTAGTCCGTCGTTTTTGTTTATATGGCAGATATAAGTTTTCTAATTGTTGCATTTTATCAGCAGCATTAATCGCTTGCTGTAACTTAGGGGTGAGAGCCCCCTGCTCTTCAATTCGTTTTAAAATATCCGCCCGACGTTTATTTAACGTTTGGATTTGGTTGGCAGTATCCATGATCGCCCGAATTTGGACTTCATCTAAATTCTGAGTCCGTTCTTTTCGGTACCTAGCAATAAATGGAACAGTGTCACCTTCTCCTAGCATATCGAGGGTGGCATTAATTTGAGCTGCCTTTAATTCCGGCAGCTGGGTTAAAATTTGTTGAGTTAGTTTTTGATCAGCCATAGTACCTTCCTTTTTGCGAAACAAAAACGACTACCAACTGGTAATCGTTAATGTAGTAATTACATTGCGCTCATAATTCGACTAGTAGTGTTCGAAATAGCAGCAATGGCAGCTTCTTGGTCTTTTTCTGATTGGTTAAACATATCAACTACCACACTGTTAGCTTCCGGATTGATGCTGTCAGTCATGGCCTGGCAAGCGTTAGTATAGTCTTCATAATGCTTAATTAATTGTTTGTGGCGACCCAAAATTTTAACCGGTACCGCCACTTTTTCTAATTTTAAGAGGTTTTCCTTGTAAATATCAGTTCCCTCTTGGAAATGCTTTTGAATCTTAGTTAATTCAGCAGTATCAATATCCGCTACTTTGTTGTCATCAACAGCTTTTCTTAAAATTTCAAAGTCATCGTTTAAGTCAGAACCATTTTGAGTAGTGGAATCAATGACTTGTGATAAAACCCCCGCATAAACTTGAACATTAGCTTGTTTCATTATCATTCTCCTATTCTAAGTGAAATACTTTTCGTTGAACCAATTTCACTATTTCTACAACTAATACCATAAGGATACCACCGAATACAACAATTAACCATTGAAAAGCTGTTAATTCGGTCACATGGAAGAGTTGGTTAAAGCCAGGAACTGCAATTGTTAACACCAATAAAATCGCTGAACTAAGCAAGGCCCAGTTAAAGAATTTATTTTTAAACACTCCTACCTTAAAGATAGATTGGTGAATGGTTTTAGAGTTAACTGCATGGAATAACTGTAATAAACCTAAGGTGGCGTAAGCCATGGTCAATGCATCTGCATGAGCTAATTCCGGACTGTGATGTACCGGAAAAGTAATTGCAAAGGCGTAAACTCCTAAAGTAATCGCCCCTTCTAATATCCCTTGATATAAGATATTACTCATTACCCCACCGGACAAGAAATTAGACTTCCTACCTCGTGGTTTACGATTCATAATTCCTGGTTCCGCTGGCTCAACTCCCAGAGCAATGGCTGGAAAAGTATCGGTCACCAAATTAATCCATAAAATTTGAACCGGTGCCAAAATTTGCCACCCCATCAAAGTCATCACGAATAAGGTTAGCACTTCGCCTAAGTTAGCTGATAACAGGTATTGCAACGCTTTTTGAATATTAGCGAACACCTTACGACCGGCCTTAACTGCGGTAACGATAGTAGCAAAATTGTCGTCGGCTAGTACCATGTCACTGGCTTCTTTAGATACTTCAGTTCCGGTAATTCCCATGCCAATTCCAATATCGGCTGCCTTTAACGCTGGGGCATCATTAACCCCATCACCAGTCATAGCAACTACCTTGCCCTTTTTCTGCCAAGCATTTACGATCCGAACCTTATGTTCTGGGGCTACTCGTGCATATACCGTATACTTAGCCACGTTTTGCTCAAATTGAGCATCACTTTGTTCGTCCAATTCAGCCCCAGTTAAAATTTGTTCCTTACCGCGTTGATTATCTAAAATTCCTAAGCGAGCAGCAATGGCCCCGGCAGTATCACTATGATCACCAGTAATCATAATTGGAGCAATTCCAGCTGCCTTGGCCTCTTTAACTGCCTGATACACTTCTGGTCGTTCTGGATCAATCATCCCGATTAACCCAACGAATACCATATCACGTTCTTGGCTTTCAGAAGTTAACTCAGCTTCCGCTGGTACTTGGTCGGTAATTCGGTATGCCATTGCCAGTACCCGTAATGCTTCAGACGCTAAATCATGATTGGTTGCCAAGATTAATTCACGATCTGCATCAGTAATGGGACGGACCTGACCATCGACATCAATCTGGGTTACTCGTTTGAGTAATTGGTCGGGTGCCCCCTTAAAAGTTACCAAAATTCGTTGGTCTGGTAATTGGTTAAACGTCGTCATAAGTTTTCGTTCCGAATCAAACGGAATTTCTGCCAGCCGTGGTCTCTCTTTAATATACTGTTCCACTTCTAAATTTTGATCTAAATAGTACTGAACTAGTGCCGTTTCCGTTGGATCCCCCAGGAGCTGACCATTATCAAATTTAGTATCGTTATTTAACAGCATCACAGCCGTTAACGGTTTAGTTGTTTCATAATCTTGAGTTACGTCGCCATGAAATTGTTGATTCACAAATACCGCTTCAACCGTCATTTTATTTTGAGTCAGTGTCCCAGTTTTATCAGAAGCAATAATGTCGGTACTTCCCAGAGTTTCCACTGCTGGTAATTTTCGAATCAATGCTTTATGACGGGCCATTTGTTGGGTTCCTAACGCTAACGTAACGGTAACGATCGCTGGTAAGCCTTCTGGAATAGCCGCTACCGCTAATGAAATCGAAGTTAACAGCATATCTAAAACTGATTCTTGACCACGTAACATTCCAATCCCGAAAACCACTACGGCAATAATTAAAATTAAAACGGTCAGCACTTTTCCTAACTGTTTCAAGTTTTCTTGAAGTGGCGTAGTGGTTTCGCTAGCTGCATCTAACATCGTGGCAATTTTTCCCACTTCCGTCTGCATCCCAGTACCAATTACCACCCCTGATCCCCGGCCGGCAGTAACGTTGCTGTTCATAAAACCTAAATCCTTACGATCCCCTAATGGTAAATCAGCGGTTTCAATAGCAGCTACTTGCTTGTTAACCGGAACGGATTCACCAGTTAACGCCGCTTCTTCAACCTTTAACGCGTTGGCGCTTAAGAAACGAATATCAGCCGGAATGATATCACCAGCTTCTAGTAACACAATGTCGCCGGGGACAATTTCAGCACTATTAATCCGCGTTTCGTGGCCGGCTCTTACCACCGTAGCCATGGGAGCAGCCATTTGCTTTAGGGAATCAATCGCATTTTCAGCTTTGGCTTCTTGAAAAACTCCAAAGACAGCGTTTAAAATTACCACCGTTAAAATAATGATGGCATCTGCACGTTCACCGGCAATGCCGGCAACAACCGCCGCAATTAGCAAAATAATAATCATTAAATCCTTAAACTGTGCTAAAAATTTTTCGATTAAAGTTGTGCGTCGTTTAGCCACCAACTTATTAGGTCCATACTGATTAAGACGTTCTGAGACCTGTTGATCCGTTAAACCCGTTTCAGTACTATGCATTGCTTTTAAAACGGTGGAGCTATCTTGCTGGTAAAATTGTTCAGTTTGATTTGCCATCTGCTTCCTCCTTATAAAGAAAAAGAGACTTATGAGCCCACATAAATATGGATTCATAAGTCTCACCGTTTAAGACATCCCGGAAACCGTAAAGTTTCACGCTGACGAGATAATCGCAGCCAACGGCCGCCGGTTACTCCCTTTTGATTATAGTTATTATAACTGTTAATTTTTAGTTTGTCACTTAAAACTACCGCCAAAAATTATCAAAGATGGTAACGGGTAAATGCCGCTTGTGTTCAGTGCGGTCGTACCAACCCTCAATCGTCTTAGCAGCTTGATCAGAAACTGGACGCCCCTCGAGGTAATCGTCAATTTCATCGTAACTAACTCCCAATGCTACTTCGTCTGGTAAGGCTGGTCGTTCTTCTTCCAAGTCAGCAGTTGGTACTTTAGCATATAAATGTTCTGGTGCTCCCAATTCTGCTAACATTTGACGTCCTTGACGTTTATCGAGTCGCCATAACGGAGTAATATCAGCGGCACCATCCCCAAATTTAGTGTAAAAACCGGTAACTGATTCCGCAGCATGATCCGTGCCAATTACTACCCCACTAGTTTCACCAGCAATCCCGTACTGGGCAATCATGCGCTGGCGAGCCTTGATATTTCCCTTATTAAAATCACTAATCATCAAATGATTGGTCTGCAAAGACTGGACGGCGGCATCCGTAGCCGCTTTAATGTCCACTCGCATGGTTTGATCGGCTTTGATAAAGTCAATAGCGGCTAGCGCATCAGACTCATCAGCCTGTACCCCATATGGCAATCGAACAGCGATAAATTGATAGCCCATATCTTGATCTTCTTGTCGTAATTCGTTAACAGCTAATTGGGCTAATTTACCAGCTAGCGTAGAATCTTGACCACCAGAAATGCCTAAGACATACGTCTTTAGTCCGGTAACTCGTAAGTATTCTTTTAAGAAATCAATTGTTCTTCTGATTTCTGTTTGCGGATCGATTTTAGTAGCAACATGTAAAGTAGCAATAATTTCAGCTTGTTTAGTTCGCATTAGTTAACCTCCTATTCGTTAGGATTGATAGAATCAACGTAAGTGCGCACTTTTTTAATGATTCGGTTCTTGTTGTCCCAGCATTCTTTAGACAAGTCCACCGGATAAAATTGTGGATTTAATTCCCGCTTATATTCTGGCCATAGCGACCGCCGATTAGCCTTAGCGTATTCCGTAATTTCTTGTAAGGTCGGCAATTCATACACTAACTTGCCGTCTTCAAAAATTGGTTGCAATACTGGTCTAGCAGTGAAGTTTTCCAAGGTCCGGTTAATATAAGTATATTGCGGGTGGAATAGATACAAGGTATCTTCTTCTCGTGGATCTTCATCGGCCAATGCCACATAATCACCTTCGGATTTGCCATCCGCTTTATCGGTTAAGCGCCAAACTTGTTTTTTGCCGGGGGTAGAAATTTTTTCAGCATTGCTAGAAATTTTAATGGTGTCAATCATTTCACCATTTTCGTCTTCTACCGAGACCATCTTGTAAACGGCGCCTAAAGCAGGTTGGTCAAATGCAGTGATCACTTTGGTTCCTACGCCCCAGATATCAATTCGAGCTCCCTGCATTTTCAAGCTGGTAATGGTTTGTTCATCTAAATCATTGGAAGCGTAAATTTTAGCATCAGGATAGCCAGCATCATCTAGCATTTGGCGAACTCGTTTAGAAATGTAAGCCATATCTCCAGAATCAATTCGCACCCCTTGAAAATCAATCTGATCGCCAAATTCCTGAGCTACCCGAATGGCACTAGGAATCCCACTACGTAAAGTATCATAAGTATCTACTAAGAAGACACAATCGTGGTGAGTTTGCGCATAGGCTTTAAAAGCAGCATAATCACTACCATAAGCTTCCACCATAGAATGCGCATGGGTTCCACTAATTGGAATCCCAAATTGTTTACCAGCTAAAACATTAGAAGTGGCATCAAAGCCACCAATAATAGCAGCACGAGTCCCCCAAATAGCAGCCGAAACTTCTTGTGCTCTGCGGCTCCCAAATTCTAATAACGGATCACTACCAGCAACCGTTCTAATGCGAGCAGCTTTAGTAGCAATTAAGGTTTGGTAATTTACAATGTTTAAAATTGCCGTTTCCACTAATTGACACTCAGCAATCGTACCTTCGACTTGTACGATTGGTTCATTGTTAAAAACCAAATCCCCTTCCAAAGCGGAGCGGATAGTTCCTTTAAACTCAAAATTTTTTAAATATTCCAAAAAGGCTGGCGAATAGTCGCCAACTGACTTCAAATAACTGATATCATCTTCAGTAAAGTGAATATTTTGGATATAATCAATTACGTGTTCCAAGCCAGCAAATACCGCGTAGCCGTTACCAAATGGTAATTTGCGGAAATAGGCTTCAAACACAGCATGCCGATTTTCAATCCCCTGTTCAAAATAAGTATCCATCATATTAATTTCATACGCGTCCGTATGAAGGGTTAAATTGTCAATTTCTGGCATGATCCCGTAAATCCTCCTTGAAGATCTAAAGTAAGTAGTAGGTACAATAAGTTAATTCTATCATTATTTTGACAGAAAAAAACCTAAAACGAAATAATTCACATGACTTGCGAAAGGAAAATTCATGAATAAGCAAACCGTTTCCATTTTAAACATCCCATTTGACGTTACTACCCTCTCCGAATTCACCTCAAAATTACATACTAAAATCAACAATCACCAAAATACTTTTGTTGTCACAGCTAATCCAGAAATTGTAATGTATGCTAACCAGCATCCTGAATACCGCAAAACTATCTCAAGTGCAGACGCCATCGTAGCGGACGGTATTGGAATTATCATTGGCGCTAAAATGCTAGATACACCACTACCAGAACGGGTCACCGGCTATGATATTTTTACTGATTTATTAACTTGGGGCAACAATAATCATAAGTCCGCCTTCTTTATCGGAGCTAAGCCTGAAGTTATTCAAAAATTAAAAACGATTCTCGCAAATAACTATCCTGATTTAGTTGTAGCCGGAATTCACGACGGTTACTTCGATGATGATCAACCGTTAGTGGATGAAATCACAACTACCCAACCAGATATGGTCTTTATTGCAACTGGTTTTCCCCAACAGGAAACATTTATCCAAAAGCACCGTCACGCTGCCAATGCCGTCTGGATTGGTTTAGGAGGTTCCTTTGACGTCCTCACTGGGACAGTTAAACGAGCTCCCCAAGTATGGCAAGATCTTCATTTAGAATGGCTTTATCGTGGTTTATCCGATCCTAAACGAATTGGCCGCCTAATGGTTTTACCCAAGTATCTAGTTAAAGTGACCCAGATCAAAATAAAAAGGAACCGAAAATAAATTCGGTTCCTTTTTATTAACCCTTTTCCAGGTAAAATTCAAAGCGATCGCCAACGTATTGAGTCCGTACATACTCAAACGGCGTATTATCTTGCAAATAAGAGATTTGTCGCAATCGTAAAATGGCGTCTCCTCGCTTAATGTCCAAAAATTCAGCAATTCGTTCTGAAGCTAACATCGCTGAGACAGTTTGTTCAGCTTTACCTAGTCGCAGATCTTTTTTCTGTTCTAAAGCCCGATATAAAGAACTAGTTACTTCGTTTTTCTCAAGACCAGCAACAATTTTTTCCGGGACGGTAGCCACTTCAAAACAAATGGGCACTCCATCTCCGTAACGAATTCGTTCCATTCGTAAAACGGGTTCGTCTTGATCAATCTTTAATTTTTCCATTTCACTTAACGATGGTTCCATGGTGTGATAAGAAATAGTTTTACTAGCGGGTTCCTTGCCGGAAGCCACCATCAATTCAGTAAAACTAGTTACCCCAGACATTTTTTCTTGAACTTTTTGGTTAGCAACGTATGTCCCAGATCCGACTCGGCGTTCTAAAATTCCTTCGTCAACCAACGTTTGAATGGCTTGACGTAACGTCATCCGACTAACCCCAAAGTTAAGTGACAATTCGCGCTCGGACGGAATGCGGTCACCAACTTGCCATTTCCCATTCTCAATATCGCGCTTGATTTCATTATGAATTTGAATATAAATTGGCAACCCCAAAGCGTCTCACTCCTTTATTTTTCGCTTACAGCTGTACCATAACTATAAGTTTGCTCAATTTGTAGCTGTTTGTCAAATACATTTAAGTCAGCATCGTAACCAACTTCCAAATGGCCCTTCTCAGGTAAGTTAAATTCGGTAGCTTGATTAGTAGAACTCATCCAGACAGCTTCTTCAATCGAACAACCAGTAAATGCAATAATATTTCTGAAAGCATCGTCAAATCGAAGTACTGAACCAGCTAAATTACCTGATTCTAGGCGTGCTTGCTTATCTTTTACAATAACCTTTTGGCCGCCTAGTTCACTAATTCCTTCTGGCATCCCTTTAGCCCGCATTGAATCGGTTACCAATTCAATTCTGTGGGGACCCTTTTGTTCATAAGCTAACTTAATCATATCAGGAACGATGTGGAAGCCATCGCAAATTAATTCCGTGTAGATATTATCTTCTAACATAGCATGGCCAGTAACTCCTGGTTCCCGGTGCTTAAATTCACGCTGAGCATTGTATAAATGGGTTACGTGACTTGCTTTACTATTTAAAAGTTGCTCTCTAGTGGCGTTACTATGCCCTACTGAAGGCACAATATTATGTTCCAAGCAGTAAGCTTCAAATTCCTTAGCGCCCTTATCTTCTGGAGCGTAAGTAATTAACCGAACCCGGTTACCAGAAAGTTCGTTCCATTGACCTAAGAGTTCTGGATTAGGATCTTGAATATACTTTTCAGGTTGAGCACCTTTAAAGATTGCCGCAATAAACGGCCCTTCTAGGTGGACCCCTTGAATTAATTTATTGTGTTGGGCTACTTCATTAATGGCCTTCATGGCGTTATTAATGTTTTCAGTAGATTGGGTCATTGTGGTAGGAAAGACACTGGTAACCCCTTCTTGAGCCATTAAATTAACCATTTGCTCTAGTTCTTCAGCATTACCATCCATTGAATCGAAACTGTAGCCACCGTGCGTATGCACGTCAATAAAACCGGGGGTGATCACCCGATCTCTTAGATAATGAATTTCGTCATCTGGTAGTGCTACGTATTCACTCATTGGACCTACGGCTTCAATTTTGGCTCCAAAGCGAATGAAACCATCTGCAATTACCCGATCTCCGGTATAAATTTTGGCGTGTTTCAAAACAGTACTCATGGTAAGACCTCCTGAATTTTTCCCAGTGGGAATCTATCATCAATTATAGATGGTCTATACCAAAATTTCAATCTCTTTCAGTTTTTCCAGTCGATTTGGCAATTGTGGCATCAATTCCACTAACTACAGAACTTAAGAAGCCCGCTTTTTCCATTGCCAAGATCCCGGCAATGGTGTCGCCACCTGGAGAACAAACCTGGTCAATCATTTCTGCTGGACTAACATCAGCATCCAACAGTGATTTAGCAGATCCTAAAGTAGTTTGAGCAGCAATTTTTGTCGCCACCTGTTTATTAAGCCCATACTTTACTCCTGCCCGGCTTAAAGCATCAATGAAGAAATCAACGTAGGCAACCGCACTACCAGAGATAGCTGAAAAGACTGCAAATTGATCCTCGGCTAATTCTAAAACCTCTCCAGTAGCAGCAAACATATCTGTAGCCTGTTGTAATGCAGTCCCGGTTAAATTATCGTTAGCAGCTACAGCCGTCATGCCAGCCCCAAATTCAGAGTTAATATTAGGTAAGGTGCGTAAAATCGGTTGGTCATTAGTAGTCATTTGAGCTAATTGATCTAATGAGATACCAGAAACGATAGAAACCAACGTTTGTTTGGGAGTTAAAGCTGATTTAATTTCAGTTAATACCGAAGTAACCACTTTAGGAACTACCGCTAAAACTACGATATCACTTTGTTTTACCAATTCAGTATTTGAAGCCACTGCTGTTAATCCGTTTTGATCAGCATAGGCCGTGTAATGATTCTTTCGAGCGCTATGAACCAAAATATTTGAAGCTGGCACGAATTCAGCTCGCAAAAGCCCCTGAACAATTGCTTGTGCCATTGCACCGACACCGATAAAGCCAATTTTCATAATCTTACCTCACTAACTTAAATTTTTGGTATAAAAAAATCACCAACGCTTCCGCATTGGTGATCACTTAGTTGGGCTAGCTGGGTTCGAACCAGCGCATCACGGGATCAAAACCCGTTGCCTTACCACTTGGCTATAGCCCAATATTAAAAATGGAGAGGAGTGGATTCGAACCACTGAACCCGAAGGAACGGATTTACAGTCCGTCGCGTTTAGCCAGACTTCGCTACCCCTCCATGTCTTGCGTTCGTTCTTTCGTACCGAACCAACGAATATAATAATACAAAATAAACCAGGATTCGTCAACCACTTTTCTCAAAAAAATTCAAAAAAATTTGTTTGGGCCTTCCACTCACTGATAAAATCACGTTTTAGCCACTCGTCATGGCGATGCGCGCGATACCCAATTGCCGGGTTATAGTAACGAGTATCCTTGATGGTAATTGGTTGAAAGTGTCTATGTAGGTGGCCAAAGACCACTAGCGGAACGTGATACTGATCAATAGTTTGTTCTAATCTTCGACTACCTAACATGCCATTTGCCACGTTAAAAAAGCGATCATCATTAGTGTAATGAATAAAGTGATGGTGGGGTACAAAATGGGTGATTAATCCGACTCGTTTGCCAACTTTTCGTGCTGATGATAATTGAGACTTAATTTGCTGTAATACTAAAGTTTCTCTTTGAGGATCCGTTATTGGTTGATCAATTTGACCATCAGTCCAATACGCTTTCTTCCAATGCCAGAATTGCTCTGGACTACGCTGTAGTTGATCAGCAAAAGAATAATCATACCACCCGTTGTTACCAATAATTCGCCAATTAGTTCCCGGTAAATCAACAAATTGATTGTTAAAATACTCCGGTACCGGTTGTGCCATTAGCTGATCATACGTTATCCCCCTCAGCATATCGTGATTTCCCGCTAAAAACTTCACGGTAGTAGTAGGTAATTTTGCTTGCAGACGTTTTACGTAATCCTCAGTTAAGGTAAAGTCATTAAACGTATCCCCAGCAATAAAAAAATACCGGACGCTCTGAGCACGCAAATAAGCCGCCTGAGCGTCGATAACGTCATTGACTGCTAAATGATTAATATCTAAATGCATATCGCTAGAAACGGCAATTTTCAATGTTTTTCTCCCACAAAAAAAGTGTTACCCATAGGATAACACTTTTTTAAAACTTTATTTAGTTGACACCTTCCATAAGGCGCTTAACTGGTTTAACCATCAAGGCTAAAACAATTCCGGCCGCGATAGCTACCAAACCAATAATGGTGAAGTAAGCAATTTCGTTTTCAGGTGTAAAGAAGCGAACAATTTGAGAGTTGACGGCTTGGCCGGCTGCGTTAGCTAGGAACCACATACTCATCATTTGAGATTCGAAGGCCTTAGGAGCCAACTTGGTGGTTACAGATAACCCAACTGGTGAAATCAACATTTCAGCAATTTCAATAATTGCCCAGCTACCTACTAACCACAATGGACTAACTTTAGAATGAGCCCCAAACATCATCACTGGTAATACCATCAAAAGGTATGAAGCACCGGCAAAGAACATCCCAGTGGAGAATTTAGTAGGTGAACTTGGTTGGCGTTTACCTAATTTAACCCAAAGAATGGTAAAGATTGGAGTGTATAACATGATGAACAATGGGTTTAATGATTGGTACCAAGCGGCAGGAATGTTAAGGCCTAAGAAGTGGTTATTAGTTTGGTTTTCAGCAAACAATGCTAATACCACTGAACCTTGTTCTGCAATAGCCCAGAAAACAGCTGCGGCAATGAATAATGGAATGTAAGCTACCACTCGTGACCGTTCAGTCTTGGTAATCTTCTTGCTAGACAAGATGATAATGAAGTAAACGATCGGAGTAAGCACACCCAAGATACTCAAGAGAGTGATAAAGCTGTTAATGTTTAATGAGCCCATCATTTGAAGAACTAATAGAATTAGGCCAAAGACCACGATTCCAATAACGATTCGAAGAGAAAGTTTCTTAGCGTCTTCTGGTTCCAATGGATCAGAAGGATAAAGACTTCCACTAGGTAAGTGTTTCTTACCACCCAAGTAGTATTGAAGAAGACCAAAGGCCATCCCAATAGCTGCTAATGAGAAACCCAGGTGGAAGTTAACGTTCATTCCTAAGTAACCCACTAATAATGGAGCCACGAAGGAACCTAAGTTAATCCCGAATACGAAAATGGTAAAACCAGAATCACGACGGGTATCTTCTTCTGTATAAAGACCCCCTACCATTTCAGAAACGTTTGGCTTTAATAGCCCAGTCCCTAAAATGATTAATGCGATAGAACCAAATAATGCGGCTGACCCCATCGGTAAGGCCAAAATAATATGACCAGCCATGATAAGAATCCCACCGTAAAAGACGGTTCTACGACTTCCCCACAAACGGTCACTCACATAACCACCAACAACTGATGATAAGTAAACTAATGAACCGTAAATCGCCATAATTGAAGCAGCAGTGGTTTCTGAGAAACCTAACCCACCTTTGGAAACACTGAAGTACATGTAGTACAACAGGATGGCTCTCATCCCGTAGTAACTAAACCGTTCCCACATTTCAGTAAAGAACAAAGTAGATAATCCACGGGGTTGGCCGAAGAAGGAAGCGTCAGATTTTTTTTCCATGTCTAAACGTTCTTGCGTTTTATCTTGCATAAAGTAATACCTCCAGGGTCAATCCGAATAATAATAATTGCTTCGAATATTATATTTTTAGTTCTCGTTTATCAAATAAACCATAGACAGTATTATAGCCTTGAATAAATCGTAAAACAATAGAAAAATGAGAAAAAATCAAATTTTTCTATTGAAAACGTCGCCATTTTCTAATTTTGTCTGATTTTTTCTCATTTTAGTTTGCTATTTATAATTTTAATAAAGTGTTGAACTAAAAATAAACTCTCTTCAGTATTCATTAATGTGTCCTGAGCGTGCGTAAACAATAATGAGTAAGTTAACGTATCACTATGCTTAATTGCTTGATTTTGGGCTTTATGAGCCTCTATCAGCGTTTGTTTAGCATCTTGCAAATATTTACTAATTATTACCTCATCAACCTCAGATTGTTCCATAGCAACTAGTGCCTGGTTCAAAAGTTGTTTAGCTTTCCCCGCCCGAGACAACATCGTCATCGAAATTTGATTTAATTCATCAATGTCCATGATTACATTGCTTGTGCTTCAGGAAGGGTTAATTCGTTTAACGTGAACTTAACTAATTTTTCGCCATTAGCCCAACCATAAACAACGTCTGGAATTTGACTAACTGGAATACCACTCTTGGATAATTCTTCCATTTCATCATGATATTGAGCTTGTGGAGCAACTAAAATTAAATCAATATCATTATCTAAATATGTATTGGCTTCTGCAAAATCTGTAGTTATATAGTTAATAGGAGCTTGATAGCCTTCAACAAAAATCTTAGCTGACTTAGCCAAAAAATCACTTGAAATACCTGCTTCACATACTAAAAGAACTGTTTTCATTATTATTTCCTCCGTTACATTCATCGATTTAATTTATCTACATCTGTATAGTAACAAATTAAAACATATACCACAAGTGATAATATCTTATTTTTTGCCTTTATATAAAGATTTTATATTAAAAATGAATCTATACCAATTTTGAATATTGATGATATATTAAAAATTGGTATAGATGTTAGTACTTAATATCAACTGATTTAAGGGCTTTGCTTTAATATTATGGACAAAAAAAGAGCAGACATTACGTCTACTCTTTATGCGATCTTATTCATATGCCGGCTGCAGGACTTGAACCTGTGACCCTCGGTTTACGATACCGATGCTCTACCAACTGAGCTAAGCCGGCATGAAACAAAGGTAAATCNATTACGTCTACTCTTTATGCGATCTTATTCATATGCCGGCTGCAGGACTTGAACCTGTGACCCTCGGTTTACGATACCGATGCTCTACCAACTGAGCTAAGCCGGCATGAAACAAAGGTAAATCAACTCCGGCAGGCGGGCTCGAACCGTCGACAACCTGATTAACAGTCAGGTGCTCTACCAACTGAGCTATGCCGGAATAAAAAAAGCGTGGCAACGTCCTACCCTCGCAGGGGGTGATCCCCCAACTACTCTCGGCGTGCAGAAGCTTAACTACTGTG
>NZ_JAPQEZ010000039.1 GCF_026798195.1 Lentilactobacillus senioris | reverse complement strand
GCTAAAAGCTTAATCTGATCGTTAGACAAATTAGCATAATCTAAATTTGCTTGACTGATGATTTGTTTACCTAGCCGTTGTTCAATCTTATTTTTTTCGTCCTTAATTTTTTGATTAAGGGCTTTTAATTTATCTTCTTGTTTTTATAAGTTACTTTGAGACATAACGATCCCTCCAATCATATTAGAAATAATCACCGAAACTATATCATATAGGAAACGTTAAGTCAAAGTATAAAAGTTGAAATAGCGAAGCGGAAGGCATACACTAAAAGTAAATTCAGGAGAATCAGCAGACCGAGT
>NZ_JAPQEZ010000038.1 GCF_026798195.1 Lentilactobacillus senioris | reverse complement strand
GTTGAATTTGTTGTTGCAAGCCTTGATAGGACTTATTAAGATCATGGGCTGATAGCTTTTTTAGATCATGCTCAGGCTCTTTTGGGGCTTCTTGTAAGCCTAATTGTTTGGTTAAGCCATCGCTAAGTTCAATCACTTTGTTGCTCACTTGCTGGATCTCACTTAAAGCACTATGGATCACGGCTTTATCTTTGGCCCAGGTGGCCACATACCCGAGTGAGTAGTTACTGGTATCAACACCAATATTTTGCATGGCAACATACGCAACCGCTTCGGCCTGGGTTTCCTGATAGGCTCGTGGCCGATCTTTAAAGG
>NZ_JAPQEZ010000037.1 GCF_026798195.1 Lentilactobacillus senioris | reverse complement strand
TTCAACAAGCAACTAGTCCACAACAGAAAGCACAATTTAAAAAACAGTTAAACGATGTGCACCAAGAAATTAGTGAGCGAACACAGAAGCAACTGAAAGCATTTGCTAAAAAGAATCCAGAAATTAAACAACCAGATTCTGAACCCGATCAAAGTCTAAAACGTTAGCCAGTTTTTAAAGGGCATGCTATAATGGAGACAGAAAAAGGAAGCCCTGCGCTAACAAGACTTCCCATGCAAGCCGCTTCAAAGGCGGTGGCAGAAATTTAATAAACGATTTTAGCTCGTCCTGTGACCTCTACCAAAGTTACACAGGGCGGCTTTTTTATTTGTGGTGCTTGTCGATATAGCTGAGGAGCGCGATTAAAAA
>NZ_JAPQEZ010000036.1 GCF_026798195.1 Lentilactobacillus senioris | reverse complement strand
CTCTTTTTAGCCTGCTTTTGCACGTCCTTGATTAAACCGCCCTGTGAACCTTTCTGAACGTGTTTAGCTTGCATGAATGTCATTAGCCCTGTTTCGTCTTTAAACCGCTGATAGGGGTCTAATTTTGCGACGAATTTTTGCTGATTGGCTAAAATTTCCGCATTTAGTTCAAAATAGGGTTCCGGCTTAAAGTTTTTGATTGCCTGGTCTCTTTGATAGACCATATATAAGGTTGGCGTCTGTACTCGACCAATCGAATACACCCCGCGTACCCCGTTTTGTCTTAATAACAAAGTATATAAGGGACTGCCATTCATACCGATCAACCAATCGCTAATTTGGCGGGTTTGGGCTTCTTTATAAGCCAAATAGTCTTTGTGCCAATCACCAAGATTTTTGAATCCGGTAATAATCGCGTCTTTTTC
>NZ_JAPQEZ010000035.1 GCF_026798195.1 Lentilactobacillus senioris | reverse complement strand
ATCTGCCTTAAATCTGCGATTAAGTAAGTTCTTAACTCGATTACCTTCAGGTCCTTTAGATGAATCGTATTTACTAGTCTGCTTATGATAACCTTTTCCATAAATCCCTAACCGCTTCATAATGCGGTATACACGCTTATGATTTACTACCAAGTCAAAATTATCCCTAATAGTTTTGGTAATTCGCAAGCTTCCAAAATGTTGATCATTATTCCAGATATATTTAATGATGTCCTTTAATTGCCTATCTTTATCGTTTTTTTGAAACTGACGTTTCCAATAAAAGAAAGTTGAAGCAGAGATGGGCAGTACCCGTAAAATATCTGCAAGTTTAAATTGGGCCTCGAGAATACAAATTACTTTGGCGACTTCTTGGTTTGTTGCTTCATCGAGGCCAATAATTTTAACGCTTCATTTTTAATTCGGAGTTCCAAGTTTTCTGCTTCTA
>NZ_JAPQEZ010000034.1 GCF_026798195.1 Lentilactobacillus senioris | reverse complement strand
GGCAAATTACAAGTTTAATCCGAACAAGCCCGGAATCTTTCAATGGCAGTCTGTTGATGATGTATTTTTAATGGTCGTTGATTAATTAGTTCAAGTGCTGCTAGGATCTCATCAGTCGTTACTTGGCTAAAATTGGTCTTTTTCGGGAAGAACCAGCGTAACCGTCTATTAAAATATTCATTGGAACCTCGCTCCCATGGTGAATATGGATGGCAAAAATAAACTTTGATCTGATAATCCTGTTCTAAGGCCTGATAATTGGCAAACTCTTTACCATGATCAACAGTAATGGATTTTACTTGGGGACCGAAGGCCCCCATAAACTTGCCAAAGGCGGTGTTTAGAGCCTTAGCCGTTCTATTAGGGGCTTTGATGGCCCATAGAAGTCGGGTCTTACGTTCTACGAATGTAACCAGACATGATCGTGACTCACTTCGACTAGAAAGCACCGTATCTACTTCCCAATGACCAAAAGCTAACCGTTGATTAACAGTTGTTGGCCGTTGTTCGATGGAAGTCCCACTTGTAAATTTCCCACGATTTTCGCTCACTCGGTGCTGGCGGACATTCCG
>NZ_JAPQEZ010000033.1 GCF_026798195.1 Lentilactobacillus senioris | reverse complement strand
TCATTAGTGCTGGGTTGAAAATACCCCTTAGCCCCATTTAGCGACGCTAAAGGCACTTCGCTGACTTTAAGGTCGGTTTGTTGGTTTAAATAATCTTTGAACGCGTTATATAAGCTTGTCACATTCTGATGATCGGCTAAATTTTCTTTGACAAAGTCTTTAGCACTTAACACTGGTTCACCGCTAGTTTGTGCCACATCAAAGACGGGTAGATAGCGATAACCGACAATGGCGCGCTCATCGGTGGTATCAAGATGCTTCTGCTCAGCAGGTGTTAATTTCTTAATAATAGGTGCCGCAATTCGAATGGATTTAGCACCCTTATTGACGGTGCGGTTAAAAGCCGTCTGCCATTGCTTAAAGCCCGCGACTTGAGTGGCTTGCGGATTTTGCGCATAAATCAAATCAATGTTTCTGGCGCTATAATGATGAAATTTAGCCAGAGTATTAAGATACTGTTTAAATCGGTCACTATCAGTTAATTTTAGGATTTGCTGTTCGGCTTGGGCGACTAATTGTGCTTTCCAGGCTTTAACGTCTGCTTTACTCGGCATTGTCTACCCCTCCTCATCTTCAAAAATATCATTCAATATAGGGGCTACGTTGATTTGAATCGGGGTCGTGCCATAAAGGGCGATGTAGCCATCAGCTAATTTTTGCCAAGCTACTTGATAATAAGCGCCGTTACCAGTGATTTCTTTTAAATACTTGTAGGTTCCTTTAGCTTGCAAAACCGGTAATTCACTCCCAATGACTGTTAATTCGTTAT
>NZ_JAPQEZ010000032.1 GCF_026798195.1 Lentilactobacillus senioris | reverse complement strand
GCCACTAGGGTATACCCTAATGGCCTTTTTTACTTCTGTGCTATACTAGGAATTACAGATGTTCATTAGAACTGTCCAAATAAACCTATCAGACAGGTCTTTTGGTGATATGCAAAAAAGGAGTGAGAATAGATATGACAGTGCGTCCTAAATTTAATAAAAGTATGACCAGTGAAACATTTTCTAGCTTTTATTGGTATAAAGGGGAATTACAAAACATTTGTAGCCAATATGGATTACCAAGATACGGTACTAAAGCGGAACTGGTTAAATATATTATTGCATTTTTAAATGGTGAGCCCGCTACAGAAATAAAGCCCCTCAGAAAACCGAGTAGAAGAGTGGCCTCACAGCTAACGGCCGATAGCATTACATTAGACACCAAGTTACTTGATTCTGGCTTTTCGCTTAACCAAGCAGCTAGAACTTTCTTTGCTAATTATTTTGGAGTTGAGCACTTTACCTTTCGTAAAATAATGGGGATAAAAATGAGAGAGGTTGAAAAGAATGAGGATGTAAATGCGACTGTAGCTGACTTGGTTAAAATTTTAAGGGAACCTCAAATGATTTCCCTTGATAATGATGAAGAACAAACATACCAATGGAACAGTTTTGTGCAAGCATTCAGAAGTGATTCAATTTCAAAAAAGTACTATGAGCCAATGAAAGTAGCGGCAATTATTTGGAAAATAATCAAAGCTTCAGATCAGCCTAAAATATATACAAGAACATTACTCATTGAAAATGCCGAGTTAATAAAGGACTTTCTCAAATAAGTGAAACATCTTTAAATAAGGGCTTTTGGGGGTAGATAAAAATGGCTAAAATTGGTTATGCTCGTGTGAGTTCCAAAGAGCAA
>NZ_JAPQEZ010000031.1 GCF_026798195.1 Lentilactobacillus senioris | reverse complement strand
TGAATAAACGGTATCATGCCAGTGCCAGCCAAACCTTAGCGGCCATTCAGAGTTTATACGAAGCTAAATTCCTTAGCTATCCCCGAACCGATTGTGCTTATATCACTGATGAAGAATTTGATTATTTAGTGGCTAATCTGACGAAGTATCTGGGGTTAGTTTCTACGCAAGTCTCTTTAACCAATACCACACCAAACCAGCGTTATGTCAATGGGAAAAAAGTTGAAGAACACTACGCCATTATCATGACTAAAGTCGTCCCGACGAAAGAGAAACTAGCCAGCTTGCCTAAATTACAGCAACAAGTCTACGACCTGGTTTTAAGAACGACGTTAGCGATGTTTGCTGACCCGTACGAGTACGAAGAAACCACCATTATTACCCAGGTCGGCGATGCTAATTTTAAAGCAACGGGTAAGGTCCCAACTAAGCAAGGTTGGCAAGTTCTATTTGATGAAACCAAAACCGAGCAGCAAGAAGTAGCAACTTTACCGCTCGTTCACCAAGGCGATCAAGTCCAAGCAAATCTGCAAACACCGCAAAAAGAAACGACACCACCGGTGCCCTTTACCGAAGGTACCTTAATTACGGCAATGAAGACGGCCGGTAAAACACTTGATGATGAAGAAGCCCAAGCGATTCTTAAAGATGTGCAAGGCATTGGGACAAGTGCGACCCGGGCCAATGTGCTAGAAGTGTTAAAGAAACGCGGCTATCTCGTCACTGAAAAAAATAAGCTGCACGTCAGTGAAGCGGGGATTACTTTATGTAAAGCGGTTGAACTCGAACCCTCATTAACTAGCCCAGAGATGACAGCAAAATGGGAGCAAGCGTTACAACAAATCAGTACCGAAGAACGCA
>NZ_JAPQEZ010000030.1 GCF_026798195.1 Lentilactobacillus senioris | reverse complement strand
TGAATAAACGGTATCATGCCAGTGCCAGCCAAACCTTAGCGGCTATTCAAAGTTTATATGAAGCCAAGTTGTTGAGTTATCCCCGAACTGATTGTGCTTATATCACTAATGAAGAATTTGAGTATTTAGTGGCTAATCTGACGAAGTATCTGGGGTTAGTCTCTAAGCGAGTCGCTTTAACCAATACCACCCCGAATAAGCGCTATGTTAATGGGAAAAAGGTTGAAGAACACTACGCCATTATTATGACTAAAGTCGTGCCGACGAAAGAGAAACTGGCCAGCTTGCCTAAATTACAGCAACAGGTCTATGATTTGGTTTTAAGAACGACGTTAGCGATGTTTGCTGATCCGTACGAGTACGAGGAAACCACCATTGTTACTCAAGTCGGCGATGCCAGTTTTAAAGCAACGGGTAAGGTCCCAACGAAGCAAGGTTGGCAAGCATTATTTGATGATCACACAGCCGACCAGCAAGCAGCAGCAACTTTACCGCTCGTTCACCAAGGCGACCAAGTTCAAGCGAATCTGCAAACGCCGCAAAAAGAAACAACACCTCCGGTACCCTTTACCGAAGGTACCCTGATTACGGCCATGAAGACCGCTGGCAAAACGCTTGATGATGAAGTAGCCCAGGCGATTCTCNGGTACCCTTTACCGAAGGTACCCTGATTACGGCCATGAAGACCGCTGGCAAAACGCTTGATGATGAAGTAGCCCAGGCGATTCTCAAAGATGTGCAAGGCATTGGGACAAGTGCGACCCGGGCCAATGTGCTGGAAGTGTTAAAGAAACGCGGCTACTTAGTTACTGAAAAGAATAAGTTGCACGTCAGTGAAGCCGGAATCACTTTATGTAAAGCAGTCGAACTCGAACCCTTGCTAACTAGTCCAGAAATGACAGCTAAATGGGAGCAAGCGTTACAACAAATCAGTACCGAAGAACGCA
>NZ_JAPQEZ010000003.1 GCF_026798195.1 Lentilactobacillus senioris | reverse complement strand
TTATGGAGAGTTGTCCGAGTTGGCCGAAGGAGCATCACTGGAAATGATGTAAACGGGCATAAACCTGTTTCAAGGGTTCGAATCCCTTACTCTCCGTAAGATATGTATGACCCGTTGGTCAAGTGGTTAAGACACCGCCCTTTCACGGCGGTAACATGGGTTCAAATCCCGTACGGGTCACTTTTTGGAGGATTAGCTCAGCTGGGAGAGCATCTGCCTTACAAGCAGGGGGTCACAGGTTCGAACCCTGTATCCTCCATTTCATTTCAATTGGTCCGTTGGTCTAGTTGGTTTAGGACGCCTGCCTGTCACGCAGGAGATCACGAGTTCGAGTCTCGTACGGACCGTTGTTATGTATTTACAATTGAATACACAACTTTTAGCATTATGCATAAATGGAAATTGGCTCGGTAGCTCAGTCGGTAGAGCAATGGATTGAAGCTCCATGTGTCGGCAGTTCGATTCTGTCCCGCGCCATTTATGGAGGGGTAGCGAAGTCTGGCTAAACGCGACGGACTGTAAATCCGTTCCTTCGGGTTCAGTGGTTCGAATCCACTCCTCTCCATTTTAGGGATATAGTTTAATGGTAGAACTACGGTCTCCAAAACCGTCAGTGTGGGTTCAACTCCTACTATCCCTGTTATAATGTTTTGGCGGTATTGGTGAAGTGGTTAACACATCGGTTTGTGGATCCGACACGCGTGGGTTCGATTCCCACATACCGCCCTTGGATTTAATATCCTTTATAGTTTATGCCGGAGTGGCGGAATTGGCAGACGCGCTGGACTCAAAATCCAGTGTCCTCACGGACGTGTGGGTTCGAACCCCACCTCCGGTATAATTGATTGAAGACTTATATCATTTGATATAGGTCTTTTTTTGATTTATTGGAAAGGTAAACTAATTTAACTATGCTAGAATAATAACATTAATTAGTAACAAATACATAGGGGATTAGTTATGGCAAAAACTTTTAGTTTTAACAAAAAATTAGGAATGGCGTTAGTTGCAATTTTGCTAATAATAGCAGAGCTTTTCGGAGGTAAAACATTAGTTAGTCTTGCTTCGAATAATTTAGCTAAAGCTTTGGTAGGAGATGGAATTTTTCTAACGGTTTTTTTAGTTTTAATTTGGATGTATCGAGATATTTTAAAAGCTGATTGGAAATTATATCGTCAGCATATTTGGCGTAATTTATTTTTGGCATTGCTAGCATTAATTATTACTAAATTAGTCCTTGATGCCGTTCGATGGGAAATAAGTCAAATGGGAATGGCAGTTAACTCAGGTATAATCATGCCGGCTTCGGTTTCTGTAAATAATATTCAAATTATCAGTAGTTTGACTCCATTCTTAGCCCCATTTTCAGAGGAAATTGTTTTTAGAGGAACATTATTTTACCAATGGACTAATTCTAAAGTTTTAGGCCTAATTATGTTTATCATATCTTCCATTGCTTTTGGATTAGCTCATTGGAATAATTTTGGGGGACAAATTATTTTGATGGTTCCTTATATGTTTATGGGGGCATTTTACGCGTTTATTTACTGGCGAAGTAACAATATTTGGCATAGTATCATGGCTCATATTCTCTTTGATTTTCCACCAGTTATAATGAGTATTTATACATTACTTACAATCTAAATAAAATTGCCAAACAATGAAAAAACGTTTTAAAACTCTTGTTTACCGAATTCATTTATGGTAAGCTATCTATTGTGCTTATAAAGTGGCGGTATAGCCAAGTGGTAAGGCAGAGGTCTGCAAAACCTTCATCGTCGGTTCGAATCCGATTACCGCCTTAAAAAAAAAGACTACTAATTTAATTAGTAGTCTTTTTTTTAGTTAAATAGATCTTTTACTTTGTTCAAAATATCTGATGGATCACCTTTGATTAGATCCATAGCTTTTTCATAGCTATCTCCTAATTCATCTTTATGATCTTCAACGTATGAACGAGCTTCTTCTAATTTTCCTTGACCCACTAAATCTTTAGCAGAATCCATAATTTCTTTGATAGTCATTATCTTCACCTCGTAATAAATTAAACTGATTGAACAGCTTTATTTCAGTATATCATTACTTGTTTAACTGGGGGAATAAAGTGACCATAAAAAAAGACAGTTAATAAAATTAACCGTCAATACCATTATGAAAGTGAAAATGACTGCCCAGTTAATTCGTCTTGAGCTGCAGAGGTGTTTCCCCAAACGAGGTCACTGTGATCTACCACAATGAAATCTAAATTAGATAGGGAAGCTAAGCCTAACGAATCAACTACTTTTTGATCAAAAATGTATTTATCGCTGTTAGCATTATCTAAATCCAAAAAATGCTCTGGAGTAACTGAAACATCATAGCCTAATGATTCTAGGCTTTTTTGTAGTTGATTACTATAATTAGCAATCAAGGCATTATCAACAATTTCGTTGCCAGTTAACGTTGGTTGTATTTTACCCATTCGGATATCTCCAACTACACTAATAATCAAATAATTCACCGCTTTCTTACTGTATGACAAGAAGTATCTTAGCATAATAGCGGTTTTAAAACCGAAGAATTAATTTTTCTTTTGTTAATATTAACTTTATTTAGGAAATTATAAAATTAAAGATAATGCAAAAACGAGATTCACGCATATGGCAAGGTACCATTTTCCCTGTGTTTTCTGAGCATTTAATTTTTGCTCTAACATAATAAATAGAATGGTAGAAAAAATGCCGATCATGATTTGCTGAAATGTTAATCCTAACATTACCTCGGTTATGATCAATAATCCGCCAACGGCACCAATAATTCCCCAATTAACTTGGTTAGTAATGAAACGAGGATATGAAAATAATAAATTAGCAAAAATTAAAGTAACAATTAATAGCAATTGAGCGTTAGTTAAAAAATCGCTAACTAGCATTCTAGCTGCAACCACAATTCCGGTTCCGTTAACTAGGGAAAATGTAACCCATTTAGAGTAGGGATCATTAATTATCTTGTCTTTAGTCAATAAGTCAGCACCCACCAAATTAATCAGTAATAAACTTACTATCAGAGGAGTTAGGCTTGGGGCTAATAAATAGAGCGTGATCAGATAACCAGCGTTGGCAATAATTAAGCTCAACGACGACTGATTCCTAGTTTGGGTAAAGTTCAATATAACTATTAAAAAAAGCCCCAATAAGCTGCATAATCGTAAATTATCGTTAGTAACAATGGTTTTAAACGAAATGTTAGAATAAAGCAGCCAGATTATCACTGGTAACAGCCACTTTATTCCAAAAGAAATAACTCGCAAAAATGTTTTTTTGTTCAAATTAATTCCCTCATTTTATTTTGTAATAGTCTCATCCTACCGCAAATTTAAGTTCAAGGTCAATTGAATCTCTAATAATAACCTTTTAAATGGTTTAATTTTATGGTATCGTAAATAAGTTATGAGTTCCCGATAGGATTCACTTAATTGTGAAGAAGCCTTGTAACCTACAAAAAATATACAGGGGGAAAACTAATGCAAGAAAGACATTTGTTTACTTCAGAATCAGTTTCAGAAGGTCATCCAGATAAAATTGCTGATCAGATCAGTGACGCCATTTTGGACGCAATTTTAGAGAAAGATCCCAATGCTCGGGTAGCATGTGAGACATCAGTTACTACCGGGTTAGTATTAGTATTTGGGGAAATATCAACTACGGCTTACGTTGACATTCAACGAGTAGTTAGAGATACAATTAAGTCAATTGGCTATACCAATAGTAAGTTTGGATTTGATGGCGATACTAGTGCGGTATTAGTTGCAATTGATGAACAATCACCAGATATTGCTCAGGGAGTCGATGACTCGCTTGAAATGAAGGAAAATGACCAAGATCCATTGGATCAAATTGGGGCTGGAGATCAAGGCTTGATGTTTGGTTACGCCATTGACGAAACACCAGAATTAATGCCAATGCCAATTGAACTCAGCCACAAGTTAATGCAAAAAACTGCGGAAGCACGAAAGAGTGGAGAGTTAGATTATCTTGGTCCGGATGCTAAAGCAGAAGTAACTGTTGAATATAACGACGAAGGCAAACCATATCGAGTTGATACAGTTGTTTTAAGTACCCAACACTTACCATCAGCATCGTTGGATCAAATTCGACAAGATATCATTGATAAGGTAGTTAAAGAAGTTATTCCAGCAGAACTATTAGATGATAATACTAAGTACTTTATTAATCCTACTGGTCGGTTTGTTATTGGTGGTCCGCAAGCTGATGCTGGGTTAACTGGTCGTAAGGTGATTGTAGATACTTACGGTGGTTATGCTCATCATGGTGGGGGGGCCTTCTCTGGTAAAGATGCTACCAAAGTGGACCGTTCAGCTAGTTATGCAGCTCGTTATATTGCTAAAAATATCGTTGCTGCTGGCTTAGCCCATGAAGTAGAAGTACAGATTGCTTATGCTATTGGGGTAGCAGAACCAGTTTCTATCTCCATTAATACTTTTGGTACTGGGAACGTTTCTGAAGAAAAACTAACTGCAGCTGTAAGACAATTATTTGATTTACGACCTGCAGGAATTATTAAGATGTTAGATCTTCAACGACCAATTTACCGACAAACAGCAGCTTATGGTCATTTTGGCCGTACCGATGTTGATTTGCCTTGGGAACATACGGATAAGGTCGCTGAACTAAAAGAATATTTCAATAAGTAAGCTCAAAAGCGCCCATTAGGGTGCTTTTTTAGGAAGGCGGTTTGTATGCAAAAATCCAAACAAAGTAACGTTATTTTAGTAACGATTGCTTTATTTGTAGCAACTTTTATGAGTGCAGTAGAGGGGACAATTGTGTCCACGGCTATGCCAACTATTGTAGGAGATCTACACGGGGTCTCACTAATGAACTGGGTGTTTTCAATCTTTTTATTAACTAATGCGATCGCAACACCAATTTATGGTAAATTAGCTGATCAATTAGGGCGTAAACCCATGTTTATGGTGGGAATTACGATCTTTATCATTGGTTCTGTGATGTCTGGTCTTTCTCATTCCATGCTCGTTTTAATCATTTGGCGAGCGGTACAAGGAATTGGGGCCGGTTCTATTATGCCCATTTCAAATACAATTATCGCTGATATTTATCCGTTGGAAAAACGGGCTCAGGTGATGGGGTTAAACGGGGCTGCTTGGGGCATCGCTTCTATCGTTGCTCCATTATTAGGGGGCTTCATTGTTGATAACCTTAGCTGGCACTGGATTTTCTTTATTAATTTGCCAATTGGCTTATTAGTGATTGCAATGATTTTGTTATTTTTTAAAGAAAATCGAAAAGTTCAAAAAACTAAAATTGATTATGGCGGCATGGCCTTATTGACTATTTCTCTGTTGTCATTAATGTATGGGTTTCAGGCATTGGGCCAGAGTCCAGTTTCTTGGCCAGTATTAGCAGTTTGCTTCTTATTAGTGATCGTCACCATTGTCTGGTTTGTTAGACATGAACGAGTTACTGCAGATCCATTGATTCCGATGGAATTGTTTGATAATCGGACGTTTGTGGTTCAAAACGTCGTAGTAGCTTTAGTTAGTGGCTTTTTAATTGGTTTTGAAGTTTATTTGCCTGATTGGACGCAAGGAATTTTGGGGATGAAGGCTTCCATGGCAGGATTTGCGATTACCCCTAGTTCTCTAATGTGGATTGTGGGTTCTTTTATTTCCGGTAAATTAATTGGCAAATTACGACCTAACCAAATTATCAATATCAGCCTTAGCTTCATTTTGATTGGAGCCATTGCAATGGTATTATTACCAGCATATACACCATTTTGGAGTTTCTTATTGATCTCTGCAATTTGTGGAACTGGTTTTGGAATCACAGTCACTTCGACAACGATTATCGTTCAAAATCAAGTGGAAGATAGTCAAATTGGGGTGGCAACTTCTTTTAATACTCTTTGCCGGACTTTAGGCCAATCGCTTATGATTTCCGTGTTCGGAATTATTATGAATAGCAGTATGTTGCGGGGAGTTCGCCAGACCGATGGAGCTACCATGGGGATGATGAATAAGTTAATTAATCCTCAAACTGCTAATCAATTAGCTAGCAATATGTTACCTAAATTAAGAATGGTGTTGTATCACACTTTGCATAATATTTTCTTAGTAGCATTAGGCCTGATTATTTTAGCATTTATCTTTAACTTTACTGATCGGCTAGCTAAAAAAAATAATTAAAAAAACCGTCAACATTTTAATGTTGGCGGTTTTTTAGTTAATAGAATTAGAACGAAAAAATATTTGTTGACTGATTATTAAACAAAGAAAGCCCAAACACCAGCCGGCTATTACATCTGTAGGATAATGGACGTGTACATAAATTCGACTAAACCCAATTAGAAAGATCCAAACGGTAATTAAGCTATTCAAAAGATAGCGAACACCGTTGGTTGTAACTACGGCGTTAATAATGAGAATTAAGCTGCCCCCCAATAGCATTGCTGTCATTGCATGCCCACTAGGAAAACTGGATGATCCAGCTAAAACTAGATGGTGTACAGTGGGACGTGGCCGGTTTACTAAATTTTTGACTAGGTTATTGATGCCACCAGCTACTAAAGTGCTATTTAGTAAAAAGAAAATGGTTATTTTGATTTTGCGTTGCCACAATTGCAAAATAAGGGCTAACACTAAAGCAGTAATAACGGTTGGCTTGGGATTTAAACTATTTGTTAAATGAATAAAGAAGGTATCAAAGAAATGAGACCGCATGGGAGCAATACCATCGATGATGGTGGTATCGATTACCGAAATATAGTTAAGTTTTAAAACCACTCCAATTAGTAAACTTAAAAATAAAAGGGTGGTAATAATGCCCCAACGAATTTGTGTTCTATAAAGCAAATTGAATTCTCCTCATATTTTTTCTTAAGTATAGCACAAAGATTCTTGCACTTATTGATTTGGTCTGATAGGATTACAACAGTAAGGAAAACACGAAAACAAAACGCGAATTAGTAGTCTAGGCGACTTTTACAGAGACCGAATGGGAGTGTGAATTCGGAAACGAACCTGGACGAACTCGTTGCGTAGTGAGTTGGTGAAATTAGTAGCCAGTTCCGGTAACCGCCGTTATGGTTTGAGGGGCTCATTTGAGCACATTAGGTGGTACCGCGGAAACTATTCGTCCTATAGGAAGTTAACTTCTTATAGGCTTTTTTGTTTTTAGTGAATAATAAAGGAGATAAATTATGGCATATAATCACGACGTCATCGAACGAAAATGGCAACATTACTGGCATGAAAATAAGACTTTTAAAACGGGGGAAGGTCAATCTAAGGACAAATACTATGTGTTAGATATGTTCCCTTATCCATCAGGTCAGGGGTTACATGTAGGGCATCCAGAAGGTTACACAGCAACTGATATTATGGCCCGGATGAAACGGATGCAAGGAAAGAACGTATTACATCCAATTGGCTGGGATGCTTTTGGGCTGCCAGCAGAACAATACGCGCTAAAAACCGGTCACAACCCTAAGGATTTTACCGCTCAAAATATTAAAAACTTTAAGCGGCAAATTAAGTCTCTAGGCTTTTCATATGATTGGGATCGAGAAATTAATACCACTGATCCTAGTTACTACAAATGGACCCAATGGATTTTTGAACAATTATACAAAAAAGGTTTAGCCTACGAAGACGAAATTATGGTTAACTGGGCCCCTGATTTTATGGGAGGAACCGTAGTTTCTAACGAAGAAGTGATTGACGGAAAGACTGAACGGGGTGGTTATCCAGTTTATCGGGTCCCAATGCGGCAATGGGTCTTAAAAATTACTGCTTACGCTGATCGGTTGATTGATGATCTGGATGATTTAGATTGGCCTGAAAACGTTAAGGATATGCAACGTAACTGGATCGGTCGTTCTAAAGGGGCTAGCGTCTTTTTTGGCATTCAAAACGATGAAGATAAAAAAGTAGAAGTCTTTACTACTCGTCCTGATACTTTATTTGGGGCTACCTATTTGGTTTTATCACCAGAACATGAATTGGTGGATCAAATTACTACTCTAGAGCACGCAGAAGCCGTGAAAGCTTATAAAGAAGAAGTAGCTAGAAAATCAGACCTAGAACGGACTGATTTAAACAAGGATAAGAGTGGAGTTTTCACTGGGGCTTACGCTATTAACCCAATTAATGGCCAAGCTGTACCCGTTTGGATTGGTGATTATGTGCTAACTTCTTATGGTACCGGAGCTATTATGGCTGTACCGGCTCACGATCAACGGGATTATGAATTTGCTAAGAAGTTTGACTTGCCAATCATGCCTGTAATCGAAGGTGGAGATATTGAAGTAGAAGCTTACACTGGCGATGGCGTTCACATTAACTCTGATTTTATGAACGGAATGGATAAGCAAATGGCCATTACGGCAGCATTAGATTGGTTAACTGATCACGGTGTGGGTCATGAAAAAGTAAACTACCGGCTTCGGGACTGGATCTTCAGTCGTCAACGTTATTGGGGCGAACCAATTCCAGTTATTCACTGGGAAGATGGAGAAACAACCTTAGTTCCTGAAGATGAACTACCACTGAAGTTACCAGCTGCTAAAAACATTGAACCTTCTGGGACCGGTGAAAGTCCATTAGCTAATTTGGATGACTGGGTTAACGTAGTTGATGAAAATGGCCGTAAAGGGAAACGAGAAACCAATACCATGCCACAATGGGCTGGTAGTTCCTGGTATTACCTTCGTTATATCGATCCTAAAAACGACGAAGTAATTGCTGACCCAGAAAAGGTCAATTACTGGATGCCAGTAGATCTTTATATTGGTGGGGCAGAACACGCGGTTCTTCACCTATTGTATGCTCGCTTCTGGCATAAAGTCCTTTATGATTTAGGGGTAGTACCAACTAAGGAACCATTCCAAAAATTAGTCAATCAAGGAATGATTTTGGGAACTAACCACGAAAAGATGTCTAAATCCAAAGGTAATGTAATTAACCCTGATGATATCGTTAACGAATTCGGGGCAGATACCTTGCGAGTTTATGAAATGTTCATGGGTCCTATTGATGCTTCTAAGCCTTGGAATACGGAAGGAATTTCCGGAGCTCATCGTTGGTTAGATCGAGTTTGGCGGTTAATGATTGATGATAATAATCATCTTCGTGATCGGGTAACTACTAGAAATGATGGTCGTCTTGATAAGATTTATAATGAAACTGTGAAGATCGTTAGTGATGATTATGAACAACTTCACTTTAACGTTGCCATTTCCCAAATGATGGTCTTTGTTAATGAGGCCTACAAGGTTGATGCTTTGCCTATTGAGTACATGAAGGGCTTTGTTCAATTACTTTCACCAATTGCGCCACACATTGCAGAAGAACTATGGCAATTATTAGGTAATGATGACACTATTGCATACAGTCAATGGCCAACTTACGATGAATCTAAGTTGGTAGAAGATGAAGTAGAATTAGTTGTTCAGGTGAATGGTAAGGTTCGTGACCATATTAAGGTTTCTAGGGATGCTGACAAAGAAACGGTAGAATCATTGGTTCGTAATTCTGACCGGTTTGCAGAAGTAGTTGGCGATAAAGAAATTAAAAAAATTATTGTAGTGCCTAACCGAATTGTTAATATCGTAGTAGGTAAATAACAAAAATAGACTTAATTGGTAAAACCAATTAAGTCTATTTTTTTAGCTATTTAACTTGCCATAAGAAAGTTTCCATCGTTGAAACGACTTTCAGATTATCGATGTGTTGTTGACTATGTTGAGCTTTACTACCGGTTAATTCAACAGTTGCGTAAGAATTAACCCGATCTTTAATAAGATAGCCTAGTGATAGGGCAGAAGTGGTAGAAATAACACCATCGGAATTGGAGCCGTTATTTAAATTACCATAAATGTTGATCACGCGGGCCTGTTGGGGCATTCTGTTGCGAAGCTTAAGTAGACGTTCATACTCTGGATGAATAATCTTAGGCTGGCCGTTAGGTAGTAATTGATTTTGATTTGGATAATCGTCCCAATAACGAGCAAGTGGTCCCGTGATTGGTTGATTACGTTTATGATTATCAATGATACCATCATAAGGTCCAGACATTACGATAATTTTGTTTACTCTTGGAACTTTGGGGCTATTACCGTTTAGTAGATTATAGTAGATAACCGCATAAGCGCCCATGGAATGACCAACAAAATTAATTTGGTTAATGTGGTATTTAGATTTCAATAATTCATTTACTTTAGTAAGCCACTGAGTATACTTATCTTCGCCAGCTCGATTGTTATCAAAAACTAATAGGATAATGGGATTACGCATCCAATTTTTAATGGTTCCCTGGATTTTAATTTCACCGCTAGCAGTTACATGAATTACCATTCGTTTAGCCGTGGAGCCGCTTTTTTCAGCGGCGCTTACCATATCAGTCTCAGAAGTAATAGTACCTCCCCAACCGTGAACAAACATCGTAGGAATATTGCTGTGGATGTAGTTATTTTTTAATTGCTTTTGTCGTTGTTCATGTTGAAAACAAAATCCTAAAAATAATCCTAATAAAATAATTCCGCCAATGGTAAAGTATAAAATTTTACCACGAGCGGAATTAGTTGATCTTGTCAATTTAACTTGCCGCCTTTACTGGTTTATGCCAAATGGGTTTAATCCATTTTACATAAATCAATGATATAAGAAGCGGAACTACAATTGCAATAATAATTCTGAGAATTAAGGAATTTATACCCATTTTAAAACTAATGTCTAAAACGGCCTTATGCATGTACATTACAAATAAGGTGTGTTGTCCTAACACGTCTAATGGTTTGTATACCCAGGTAGGCGCAAAACTAAGCCAACGGCTAACCCCAAAGACCACTAAGATAACTACAATGGGAATGACCGTGGAATACAAACTAGGTGAGAGGGGTTTGGCGTGGATTTGATGGGATTTTAAGAAGAAACCAAAATTAAATAACTTGAGGTGTTGCTCCCAAAGTAAGAATAAGGTGAAAGCTCCTAAACCAATGATTAACCAAGTATGGGTAATCCATTCTTTAATTTGAGGAAAGAACAAATAGCCAAATAACATGAAGAAAATAGCAAATAAGGTAACATCAAAATCCCATGGTGTATATTTTAACCCAAAAATATGAGGTTGTTTCTTATAACTAGCTCCTAATAATAGGCTGACCATCATAATACCCAGTTTAGCGTCTCGAGATTTAACGTAGGTAATAACGATGGTAGTAGCAATGGTAGCTAGAATTAAAACATTAATAAACCAAAAAATACTTAAGTAGAGATTTAAATAACGACCACCTAGCAAGAGTTTTATGTAATACTTTAATGTATACTCCATACTCTGATGATTAACAAAGTGCGACAAGGTTACCAAAAAAATTCCAGCTGCAAAGTAAGATGCTAGTAATGGCTTAATTCGCTTTTTAAAAAAGGGCCACCACTGATTGTCGATTACTGGTTTAATGAAAAAACCACTAACGACAAAGAAAATCGGAACGTGCCACCAGTAAAAGAAGTGAAACATAGCTCCGTGTACTTCTAAAGCATGACCGATAACTACGGCAATTATCCCAAACGCCTTAGCCAGATCGATCCAAACTATTCTTTTTTTACTTTTACTCACTTAAACCCATCCAATCTTAAATTAAAATTCATACCATGTTATATTTTATGTTTTATATTTCACGATCGCAATACGTTTAAATTAAATTCTTATTAAATAAAAACGGTTTAGAGGTTTAAATTAGTATTAATAGCATTGATATTGATCGGAGTGTCTATTAAAATAGGTAAGATTGTATGAATGGAAATGAAAGTAGGAACGAAAATGAGTGAAGAGAAACAACAAACAAGTAGTTCAGAAGCCACAAGAGATAAAATGCTTTCTGGATCTGCTTGGATGACAGCTGGGAGTATGTTTTCCCGGTTACTAGGTGCGATTTACATAATTCCTTGGCGAATTTGGTTTGGGAGTTACTTCTTACTAGGAAACGCGTTATACGGATTTGGGTATAACATTTACAGTTTCTTTCTAATTGCTGCAATTGCTGGAATTCCTTCGGCGATTGCAAAGCAAGTTGCTCACTATAATGCATTAAATGAATATGGAGTTGGAGTTCGTCTCTATAAGCGGGGATTGGTACTATCAGTCTCCACCGGGATTATCTGTGCTCTAGTCTTATATTTTGGAGCGCCGTTGATGGATGGTGGCAATCCTAACGTTATTCCGGTACTACATTCATTGGCCTGGGCAATTTTAGTAATCCCAACAATGAGTTTAACTCGAGGGTATTTCCAGGGGTACCAACAGATGGCTCCTTCCGCCATTTCTCAGTTTGTTGAGCAATTAGCTCGGGTATTATACATGCTGTTGACGGCCTACCTAATTATGCAGGTTTGGCATGGTAGTTGGATTACAGCAGTTGCACAATCCACCTTTGCGGCTTTTGTGGGGGCTGTGTGTGGTTTGTTAACATTAGGCTATTACTATTGGAAACGGCGTAGAACGTTTAGATCTTTGGTAGCTAATAGTAATAATGAAATTAAAGTGCAAACTAGTCAGTTGTATCACGAAATTATCGCTCAAGCGGTGCCGTTTATTATTTTAGGGGCCGGAATCACTATCTTCCAATTAATTGATCAATATACTTTCTTTGATATTATGAGAATGGCGACTAATTATTCTAATGATGCATTGAACGATTTGTATGCATTGTTTGCGGTTAACGCTAATAAATTAGTGATGATTCCTATTTCATTGGCATCGGCTTTGGCTATTACTTCAGTACCACTGTTGTCAGTTGCTATTACTAAGGGTGATACTAAGGCAATTAAGGGACAAACTACTAATGTATTTTTACTTTTCTTATACGTAATGACCCCAGCTGCGTTAGGAATGGCAGCTATTGCCGGTCCACTTAACCGAGTATTTTATGGTCAGGCCCATCAAGCTTTAGGTGCTAATATTCTATCATTTTCAGCTATTATCTCTATTCCTTTGGGACTGTTTACTGTGTTTGCTGCGGTAATGCAAGGTCTAAATCAAAATAAACGAGCCGTTAAATACTTCTTAATTGGAACGGTAGTTAAGCTAGCGGTTCAATGGCCATGTGTTTATTTCCTAGGAACCTTTGGAGCACTATTAGCTACTGGAATTGGTATTTTAGTAGCCAGTGGTTTGATTATTAATAATTTAAACAAACAGTATGGTTTTGATAATAAATTATTAGGTAATGACTTTGCCAAAATTAGCGGCTACTCCTTGCTAGTGTATGGATCAGCATTAGCTGTCGTATATGCCTTAAACTTCCTATTGGGATTGTTTATGGATCCAAATGGCGGCATGGCTAGCTTGCTGGTTAGTTTAATTGCTGTATTAGTAGGTGGCGGATTATACGTTTACTTTACTTTGAAATACCGGGTAGCAGATGATGTCTTAGGTCCACGAAGCGAAGGTTTACGAGCTCGATTGCATATTAAATAAAAAAGGAAATGAGATTTCTCATTTCCTTTTTTATTTTGCGTATTTGGCCATGAATTGGGGAATTTGCTGACTAATCTGGTGTGGAAGGACCACGTATTGGCTTTGAGCTAATTGATCAGCAATCGCACTGTGGGAAAATACTGCGGCTAAAACGGCGTTGTCTTGATTAGCAAACTGAGCACAAAAGCCGCCAATCATGCCAGCCAAAGTATCACCCATACCACCAGTTGCTTGAGCAGGAGTCCCAGCAGTGTTTTGGTAAATTTTAGTATCGGTGTAAATTTCAGTTTGGTGTGATTTTAAAACTACCGTAGCTCCTAACTGGTGGGCTACCAACCAATTTTGATCGGGATGTTGATCTTTAATAGCAATTCCAGAAATTCGTTGCCATTCCATTTGATGCGGAGTTAAAACGGTGTATTTAGTTTGAGGGATAATTAATCGATGGTTAGCGATTAGGGTAATGGCGGAACCATCAATTATTAGCGTTTGTTTTAAGGTAACCAACTTTAAGACTAATTGTAAAACGGTGAGCGCCTTAGCATCTGTTCCTAAACCGGGACCAATCACGATAACATCGGCAGATAATACTAATTGGGTGAGTTGTTCTAGGTCATTAATATCCGCAAACATGGCCTCTGGTAACCAATTATGTAAGCTAGTTTGATTACTGGCATCAGTGATGGTGGTGGTTAAACCAGCTCCTGAGTAGACGGTAGCTAGGGAAGCCATAATGATGGCCCCGCCAAAATTGTGATTACCACCAATTAAAACTACTTTTCCATACGTTCCTTTATAACTATCTAAAGGTCGTTTACGAATCGTTTCGGTTAGAATTTGATCGGTTAGTTTAATCATAATATCCCTCCTGTTATCGTTATTATAGCATCAGTTCGAATTTCTATTAACCACAAGGAGAAACGAATGTGCTAAACTAGTTTTAATAAATTATTTGGAGGATTCGATATGACACAAAATTGGCAACAATTAGCTGAAGGCTATCAAGATCAATATTTAGCAGATTTAAAAGCATTAATTGCAATTCCTAGTGTGCGTGATGATGATAATGCTACTGATCAGTACCCACTAGGTGAAGGTCCTGCTAAAGCCTTACAACAATTCCTAGCATTTGGTGAACGCGATGGTTTTGTGACTAAAAATTTAGATAACTTGGCTGGTTACATTGAATATGGCGAAGGAGACGAAACGTTAGCTATCTTGTCTCACGTAGATGTAATGCCTGCTGGTGCTGGTTGGGACACTGATCCGTTCCAATTAACGGTAAAAGACGGAATTGCTTATGGCCGGGGAACTTCAGATGATAAAGGTCCTGGGTTGGCAGCTTATTATGGGCTTAAGATGTTAAAAGACGCTAATATCAAGCCAAATATCAAGATTCGGTTGATTTTAGGAACCGATGAAGAAAGTCAATGGACTGGGATGACCCATTACTTTGAAGTTGAACCAGCTCCAACCTTTGGCTTCTCACCAGATGCTGAATTCCCATTAATTAATGGCGAAAAAGGGATGGCTTCATTCATTACTACCTTTGGTACTACTAATGGCGGTGATGTAGAATTAGTTTCTTTTGATTCTGGCTTAAGAGAAAATATGGTTCCTCGAGATGCTGAAGCAACTTTGAATACTACTAATGCTGAAGCAATTTCAGAACAATTTGAAACTTTTGTGGCTGCTAACGAAATTGAAGGTGAATCTGAACTTTCTGCTGATGGCATTAACTTGCATGTTGTTGGTAAGGCAGCTCACGGAATGGAACCTAGAAACGGAGTTAACAGTGGGACTTATCTAGCAACATTCTTGAACCAACTAGGTTTGCAAGGGGATGCTAATAGCTTTGTTAGTTTTATTGCCGACAAACTACATGATGATTCCAGAGCTAACAAGTTAGGAACTAACTACACAGACGATATCATGGGCGATTTAACTATGAATGTCGGCATCATGAAGTTTGATCAAGAAGCTGGCGGATTTATCAATACTAACTTCCGTTATCCTAAGGGAATCGGACCTAAAGAAATTATGGCAGCGTTAGAAAAAGCAGTTACAGCACTTAACGGCTCTGTTAAGCAAATCTCTGAAAAAGTACCTCATTACGTTGACCCTCAAGATCCAATTGTACAAACGTTAATTAACGTTTATCGGGAACAAACCGGCATTGCTGATGCTGAACCAGAAGTAGTTGGTGGTGGTACTTATGGTCGACTAATGAAACGAGGAGTAGCCTTTGGAGCGCTCTTCCCATGGACTGAAGACAGTATGCACCAAGCCAATGAATTCCAACCAGTTGCTGATTTAACTAAGGCGATGGCAATTTATGGACAAGCAATTCACGATTTAGCATTACAGTAACCACTGAAAGGCGGGGATTATGATGACGAAATCAACACTTAAGAACTATAACCGGATATTAGTGGGAGTGGATCAATCGCAAACCGCTAACTTGGCAGTTAATCGAGCAATTATGATGGCTAAAGCAGACGAAGCTCAATTAATTATCGCCTCGGTAATTAACGACCGCGAGATTATGGGAGTTTCTAAAAAGGCTATTTTGGGTTTTGGAGCTGCCACGCCGGATCAAGTTAATCGAGTTAAAAATGAAGTTAATACCATGGTTCAGCGTTATGTTCAACGAGCTACTGATGCAGGAGTTGATGCAAAGTCCGTTATCACTTTAGGAGATCCTCGTGGTGAATTGGCTAACGGTATAGCGACCCAGCATAATGTAGATTTAATTGTGGTAGGGGCAACCGGTGTTAACCTAGTAGGTCGAATGATGCTTGGTTCAACAGCCGATTATGTTATTCGTAATGCCCAGTGTGATGTTTTTGTTGTTCATGATCATTCGCAAGCATAATAAAAAACGCTCAGAATAATTCTGGGCGTTTTTTATTATCTTAATTCAGTTAAAGCATTATCAATTTGGCCTAAGACGATGTCAACGTTGTCCGGTTTAGAAAGGTCATATTTTTGTAGGTCAACCCTAATTTTAGGGCTAACATCATATTCATCAAACCATTTTTTATAGGCTGACCACATTTTGTAGTAGTAATTCTTTAATCCGGGATTATCATCGAATTGTTCATATGAACGACCACGTTTTTTAATCCGGTATTGAATAGTGTCAAAATCACTATCAGCGTATACTAACAAATCTGGTGCCTTTTTAGGTAATTCATCTAATTCGGTCATCATGTTATCAAGTAACTGGAGGTAAACTGATAATTCTGTATCAGTGATATTACCTTCAGCATTATTTTCACGAGTGAACAGTGCATCTTCGTAAATGGAACGATCTAAAACGTTATTGTCATCATCCAACGCCTTTTTGATCATTGCAAATCGTTTATTTAAGAAGTAAATCTGTAACAAAAATCCGTATTGCTTTGGATCTGAGTAATAAAGTGGTAGAACTGGATTTTCGCCAACTGGTTCGAAAAATGCTTGTGTTCCTAAGTGTTCAGCAATTTTTCCCGTTAGAGTAGTTTTGCCGACACCGATCATTCCTGCTGTAATTATCACCATGATAGCCCCTCTTTTGTAAAAATTAACAATATATAGTGTAGCATAATTTGAGTGACCCCACATGTATTATTTGGTAATAGTTTATGAAGTTCAATTATCAGACCGACTTCCTGCTGGAAATTAAATTCTAAGATTATTTAGGATTAAATTTTCAGCAATTAATCATCAAGAAATTACTATTTTTCATTTGACAAATTGGAGGCAAATTTATATTCTGTAAAAAGATGGTTATTGTAACTACGGGATTGCGACCTGTGTTTTTGTTGCGAAGTCATCTTGTGCTAGGTAGGTGTCATGAACAACGCTTATACTTGCAATATATATAATTTTGAGTCCTTAACCTTACTTGGTTAGGGGCTTTTTTAGTTTTTCAAATTCATATGGAGTCGTTCTTAAAAAGAGTTGTAGTACAATGAAGTTATTAAACATATGGGAGGTAAGGGAATGTATCAAGCAGTTGTTTTTTTTGATTTAGATGGAACTTTTTTAGATAATGATAAGAACGTCCCGGCAGAAAATATTGATGCGGTTCAACAATTAAAGCACAACAATATTTTGCCGGTGATCTCGACTGGTAGAAATATTTTTGAAATTCAATATGTTATGGATCAGGCTGGAATTGACACTATTATCAGTGCCAACGGCAGCTACGTCCAATATGAGGGCAAAAAGTTAAAGGCTGAAGAAATTAAAAAGCCGTTATTAGAAGAACTAATTCAATTTGCGGCCGAACAAGGCGATGTATTAGCATTTTATAACAATCGGAAGTTTGCATTAACTGCTGCCAATGAGATGACTCGGGAAAATTATCGCTTACTTCGACTGAATGCTAAAGTAGATCCCAGTTTTTACCAAACTAACGAAGTAAATTTCGTCAATGTTTTTAATTATGATAAAGATCAGTTATATCAAGAAAAATTTGCCGGTCGTTTGTCATTAGTTAGAAACAATCCCAGAGCTTTGGATACTATGAAGTGGGGGGTCTCTAAACAAACTGGCATTAAAGTCCTGCTTAACACCTTAGGACTAGAAAACGTTCCAACTTACGCCTTTGGGGATCAACTAAATGATTTACAAATGTTTGATCAAGTTGATTATGCGGTTGCCATGGGTAATGGCCATCCAGAGGCAAAAGCAAAGGCCGACTACATTACTGATTCCAATATGGAAGATGGAATTAGCACTGGTCTTAGACATTATGGCTTAATTAAATAACTATTAAATAAAAGGCCCTCAGGATTTTTCCTGGAGGCCTTATTATTTAGTCCATAGCTTTTTGAATGTTAGCCAATGTTAATTCTTTAGTATCTGGAAAAACGATATCCGCTTCGTGGAGTAACTTGGCAGAACCAATTCCAACAGAAGTTTCACCAGCACCATTAATGGCTTCGACACCTGCTGCGGCATCCTCCACACCAATACATTGTGCGGGATTAAGATTTAATGCTTCAGCCCCTTTAACGTAGATTTCTGGATCGGGTTTACCCTTAGAAAGGGTAGCAGGGTCCACGATAGTTGGAAAATAATCGGTTAAGTCCAACTTACCTAATACCCGAGGGCCATTTTTAGAAGCGGAAGCTAAGGCAATTGCATAATGATTAGCTCTTAAACTATCTAAAAATTCTTTGATTCCTGGTAAAATATCAGCCGGAGTCATTTGGTCAACAAGGGCTAGGTAGTTAGTATTTTTTTCGGTGGCTAAGTCTTCTTTTTCTTCAGCGGAGTAATTATTTGCTAGGCCACCTGCATTAAGAATCATTTCTAGTGAATCCATTCGGCTAACACCCTTTAAGCCGTCTTCAAGATCTTGAGACCAAGGAGCTCCTACCTTATCGGCTAATTGATGCCAAGCTTGGGTGTGAAACCGAGCCGTGTCCGTAATAACGCCATCTAGATCGAAAATAAATCCCTTAATATCATTGAATTTAGCCATAATTATTCCTCCAATATTTATTTGTATTTAATAGTCACTGGTTTATTTTTGGTTAAGTTGTAGTTGGTACCTCCCACAATTACCTGACTATCTTGATTGGCTGTAACTATAACTTTATGGTGATCAATTTGATATTGATACCAAATTCCACGTACCTGTTCTTTAAACTTAATGTTGGTCCAATTTTGTGGCAGGTGAGGGGTAATTGTAATAGTTTTGCCGGTAACGTTCACACCACCATAATTTCTAGTCTCAATTTGTAACGTAGCTCCCATAACACCTAAATGAATCCCTTCTGCAGTAGTTCCACCTTGAATATCATAGTAGTCTGAGAACAGGGCCGTTGAGAATAGGTGCCAAGACTGATCCATATTATTGTCAATTTCGTCTAAGACTGAATAAACAATTCTAGACAGTGTGGAACCATGTGTGGTTCTGTCTAAATAGAAGCGTAAGTTTTTAGAATAGTAGTCAGCAGGAAGTTCATAACCCAGATCTCTAATAATGGTTTCTACATCTGATTTGGGAATTTCATAGTAAGCCATTAATGTATCAGCTTGTTTAGCCACTTGATAAGCATCTGGTGTTTTACCTTCACCTTTAAGAAGTCGATCAATTCTGGAGATATCACCATATTTTTGCCGGTAAGCTTCAAAATTTAACCTGGACAGTTTGAAGTAACCTTGAAATTGGCCAATAATACCATCTTCATTGACATCTAAACGTAATTTGTGACTAATTTGGTTCATTTGATTCCTTAATTCTGGACTAATATCTGCCTTTTGAGCTGCAGTATGAATAATGTCGGGATCAATTTGTTGGAGTAACTGCTTCATTTTGGTAAATAACCACGATACCATAATGTTGGTGTAGGCATTGTTGGTTAAACCACGTTCATCACTGTTAGGATATTCTTCATGAAATTCATCTGGTCCCATCACTTCCTTGATATCAAAACGGTCAGCTTTTTTATCATAGCTAGTCATGCTAACCCAGAATTGACAAATGGAAAGTAACATTTCTAAACCATAATCTTTCATAAATTGCTTATCGCCAGTAATATTACAATAGGCCAAAATATTATAAGCAACAGAGATAGATACATGACGTTGTAAGCGACTGTTATCAGGATCCCAAGCGTTATTGACTGGATTTAAATGAACAAATTGAGATTGTTCATCACCATACATTCCGGATTGCCAAGGGTACATCGCTCCCTTTTTATTTTCTGATTGAGCGTATTTACGTGCAGCAGTTAGTCGACGATATCGATAGAGGAGAGCTTGTCTAGTGATTTCTGGATAATGAAGATCATAATAGGGCAAGACAAACATTTCGTCCCAGAAGATATGTCCCCGGTATGCCTCACCATGTAACCCCCGAGCACCAACTGAGGCATCTAATTGGCCAGACTGTAAAGCCGAGGCCGTTACGAAGAGATGATAGATATTAACCCGGGTTAATTTTTGACTAGTAATATCGTTACCAATTTGGATATCAGAAGTATTCCACAAGTTTTGCCAATATTTAGTGCTATCAGCTAAGGTATCAGCAAAGGAAGCCTGGCTTAGATCATCAGTGGCTAATTGTTCTAAGTTACCATTAGATTCCAGGCTGGTAAAAATGCTGACATCTTTGGTAACGGTGTAGGTTTGACCAGGTTGCACATTTAAATCAATGGTTTGAGTAATTTTTTGCTCGGTAGTAGTGGCAGTGACAGCATCGGTTGTAACCATTTCATCACCCGTAACCTTAGAATTAATGGCAAACTGAATTTTAGACGTTTTAGTTTGGCCACTTAGTGAGATTGCATTTTCATGAGCAGCCATTCCAGTAATGTCTAGGTGATGTTGATCAAAATCTTGATAACGTTCCACGTTACCGTTAATTACTTGACCATCAATGGCTGAATAAATTTGGAGACTACCGGCAAAATTAAGAGGCTTTATTTCGTATTTAATGGCAAATCGATGCCAATTGGTCATATTAGCAGCCTTGGTGGCTCTAATTTCTAATAATTGGCCAGTACTTAGTTGAAGATTCATAGTAGTGGTTAGCGTTCCCGTTTTTAAGTCCAGGCTGCGATAAATATCTGAGATGTCGGCAGGAGCAATTGTAAACGGCTTTTGATGATCAACTCCAAAACTAATAAATTGACTATTGGGCAGATTAACTAGGTCTTCATTAATAACGTCACGACCATTGATCTTGGTAGTTAATTGGTTGAACATACCTGCTATGTACATGCCGGGATAATTATCGGCATCTGCATTAGCCTCAACGTAAGCACCGCGTAAACCAAAGAAACCATTTCCAATTGTTAACATAGCTTCTTGACCGTAATTGCGCTTACCAGAATATTCTCCGTAGTAATCTAAATGCCATTTTAAATAGTCAGCTTTTTGCTGAACGGCTTTGGCTAAACCATATTTATCAATGGCTGTTAAACTAACGGTAGGGACGTTTAACATGTTAGCTAACGCTAAACCAATATCGATTCTTTGATGATTAATTCCTATAACCGTATCGGAAAAAGAATAGTTCAGTGAATTTTCGATGATGGCAGCGTCAATTGGTAATCCGGTTAAAACGGATTTGATATTTTCTAAATTATCACCAATTGAAAGCTGATCGTTATAAGCAATGACAAATTTACGAAAGGGAGCTTGATTATTATTTTCTGAATAATTTAACTCTAAAGCTCCATCACGTGTCCTGATTGCAAATGTTTTCATGCAATTAACCCCCTTGTTATTTAAGAAGTTAAGTCTTCTGTCCCAATCTTAAATCAATGTGAAAATAAGCGCAATTAATTAGTATTTGAAATAAAAAAGCCACCTAAAATGTAGGTGGCTGAAAATTATTTATTGGATTGATCTTGATTTTTTAATAGTTCTCTAATGTCAGAGAGAATACTTTCGGTAGTTTCTGGTGAAACCGGTTCTTCTTTTTTAGGCATTAAGGAATTAATGGCTTTAACTAAGAGAAAAACAACGAAGGCAATAATTAAGAAATTAATAATGGCATTAATAAATAATCCGTATTTAAATGTTGCATCACCAACTTTAAATACTAAGTTGGATAGGTCAATTTTACCCAAGAACAAACCGATCAAAGGGTTAATTAAGTTATTAGTAAGCGAAGTAACTATGGCAGTAAAAGCACTCCCAATAATAACCCCGACTGCTAAATCAATAACGTTGCCGCGGGCAATGAATTCTTTAAATTCTTTTAACACAATAACTCCTCCAATGTTACAAAATATTTTTTTGATGTCATATATATTAAACACTGAAAATAACTCTATAACAACAGTCTTTTTTAAGACAGCTATGGTAAGATACATATGAATAATATGTGTGAGAGTGAAAAGATGAAAAAATGGGGTTTGCCTGTAGCAGTAGTGGTTTCACTATTGTTAGTATTAATAATGATTTACGTTACTATCAATTTTGATATTGGTATGTTGATGTTTATTTTGATATGGTTACTAATAATTGGGGTTATTCGGGTAATCTTCACCCCAATTTTGATTCACATTTTTATGAAAATTGATAGAAAAAAAGAATTAGTTGCTAAACAACAGGGAGATGACGGGGATGAAAAAACAGACAGGCTTTAAACTAGTAGCGACAGCCTTTTTGACGCTAATTACCTTAACCGGAGCAGAAATGACTGCTAGCGCTAAAACCACCTATAAGGCGGTAAGTGCTTCTAAAAGTCAGTTAGTAGATATTGTACTAAAACCTAAGAGCCAGTCTGCCATGGGGAGTTATGCTTATCAAGTGGTTACTCCAAGTAGTAAAAATTATCATAAATACCTTACTTCTCAACAAGTAGCTAATAAGTACGGTCAATCTACTACTAAAGTAAATGCGATAAAAAAATACCTTAAAAAATATCATTTAAGTGCCGGAGTTTATAGAGGTAACCTGGTAATGACAGTAAAGGGTTCCACTAAAAATATTGAACGAGCATTTAAGGTAAAACTGTATAATGTTAAATCACATGGCAATTCTTATCAAAAGGCTAAGGGGACACCTAAATTACCTGCTAAATTACAAAAAAGTACGATGGCTATTTTTGGTTTATCTAACTATGGATCAATGTCTGATAGCGTAAGAGCTAAAACCAAGGGGCAATATCAACCACAAGTGATTCATAAACGTGCCACCAGTATTACTAGCTCAGATTCTCCACAGAAATTTATTGCCCAATACAATTTAGATGGTCTATATAACAATGGTAATGCAGGCAATAATCGAACTATGGGGATTATTACTTTTGCTAACTTCCATCCTAGTGATGCTACTAAATATTGGCGTAGTGAAAATATTCCAGCCAAAAAAAATCGAATTAGTATTTACCGGACAAATGGTTATAAAGGCAGCTGGTATGGTTATGATGAATCCACTATGGATGTAGAGCAAGCTGGTGCTATTGCTCCTAAAGCTAATATTAGAGCCTACGTTGGTCGTTCGGACGTGACAGGAATGGTAAACTCTGTTGCTGCGGCCGTTGGTGAAAATAAAGTTGATACTCTTTCAATTAGCTGGGGACAAAGTGAACAACAGGTAGCTTCTGAAATCAAATTAGGTACTACTCCTAAACAGTATAATCAAATTATGAATATGCTATACGCACAAGCCGCAGTACAAGGCATCAGTGTCTTCACAGCTAGTGGTGATAGCGGAGCCTATGATGGTATTCAAGAAGGCCAATTTCCCGCTCTAAATGTTGATATGCCAGCTAGTTCTCCATATGTAACCGCAGTCGGAGGAACGACGTTACCGAACTATTATCAGGTGGACGGTAAAACGGTCAAAATTACTAAAGAACGAGCATGGTCATCTGATTTCTTGTACCCTAATTATAAAAAACAGGAATTTTTCTCTAAGTCTGCTAAGTTAGCAAGCTATTTCACCGGAACCGGTGGTGGGTTTAGTCGCTATAATCAAACTCCTAAATATCAGCGTGGAGTTAGCGGTGTCGGAACTTTTGCTGCTACGCAACTTTGGCAAATTAAGTCTGGTAACATTTACCTACTAAAAGCCGCTAAAAATGTTAGTGGTAATAAAGAAGGACGAAATGTTCCTGATTTGAGTGTCAATGCTGATCCTAATACTGGTTATAGCACTTACATTAGCTCGGCTTCTAAAGCAGGGAAAAACGGTCAATGGTATATCGCTGGTGGAACTAGTATTGCGGCACCTCAAGTGGCGGCAGCTAGTGCCGTAATGAGTAGTAATACCAAAACCAGATTAGGTTTTTGGAATCCACAAATTTATCGGTTCGCTGAAGCTAGTGGATCACCTTTTACCGTATTAGATAGTAGAACTAATAATTCTAATTTGTATTACACGGGTCAACCCGGTAAAAAATATAATCAGGCTACGGGACTAGGGACTGTTGATTTCACTAAGTTATTACAAAAATTCAAGTCACAAAAATAAGGGCGCAAGCTCTTTTTTATTTAAGGAGAATTATGAAAGTTAAGTCTTGGAGTTTTAGTATCCGATTCATGGTGTTAATCGGATTATTAATCGTCGTTGCGATGGTACAATTACCTGTACAAATCATTGCATTAAAATCGATGAATAATATGGCTAATTTATTTTTAGGAATTATCTATCTTTTGGGATTCGGGTTAGCTGTTTGGTTTGCTTATTGGGCTTTTCGCCAGGTTCGTCAAATTCCTAAATCACCAATGGTTGTTAAAGATTTTCAAACGATTTTATTAACTTGGTTACTATTTATGGTAGTTCAAATTGGATTGGGAATGATAAACCAGTTATTCTATCAACAAACACAAACTAGTAACAACCAAGCAATTATCCAAATTTTAAAAAGTAATCATTGGGCGTTGTGGTTGATGGCATGCTCGGCAGTTGTTTTCTCCCCAGTGTTAGAAGAACTAATTTTTAGAGGATATTTAATTAATGCTTTTTTCAGTGAAAAAACAAAATGGTGGGGAATTTTTACTAGTGGGGTACTATTTTCTTTAGGTCATCAACAGGGATTTAACGTAATTAGCTTTTTAATCTACGCTTCGTTAGGGTGGTTATTATCCTATACTTATGTAAAAACGCAGAAAATTCAAGTTTCTATTGGAGTGCACGCTCTCAATAATTTATTTGCAATGGGAATCATGATTTTAACCGTGCATTAGATTCATCATTTTTTCTTAACGGGGATTAAGAATCGTTAAGGAATAGCACAAATTTATATTAGAATGCTAAACTTAAGGACAAATTTCAGTAATAGCGAGGGTTAATTATGAAAAAAACAAATGCACTTTTAATTATGGTGGCAGTGCTAGGAATTGGTACTGCAGTAGCTAAACCAGTTCATGCGGCTTTGACCACTAATAGTTCTGAAAGTACTACTGCCACTTCTGATTCTAGTAGTTCGGATAGTACAGAAGCTGTTCAAACCAAAGCACTGACCAGTCCATACGTAGTTTACGGTGCAGGATTAGCATCAGAAGACAAAGACCAAATCAAAGAAACACTAGGAGTAAGTTCTAACTATAAATCTTTAACTGCGACTGGTTCTGATTATGCTAAGTATATTAACAGCGCTGGAACTACCGATGCTAGCATGATCAGTTCAGTAGCATTGGCACCAGCTGATCCTGGTACGGGAGTTAAGGTTAATATTGAAAAATTTAACGGCCAAGATAATATTACGGAAGTAACTTCTCAGCAGTATGCTATGGTAGCAACAATGGCAGGAGTTAACGATGTTATTATTACCGTTACCGCTAACAAATCGGTTTCTGGTGAATCAGCCTTAACCGGGGTTTATGAGGCATTGGCTGCCGATGGCATTTCGTTAGATAATCAAAATACTCAAGCTGCCAACGGGGTTTTAGATGCTACCCAATCAGCAATCGATCAAAATAGTAGTGATGACAAGTATCCTGGTAAATTGATGGGAGCTGTCGGAAACGTTTCTTCTGAATTAGCTGAAGACCACCAAAAAAATGGTGACTATGCAACTAATGAAGAAATTAAGCAAATGTTAGAAGACGAATTAGATAAGCAGGGCATTAAGAGCGATACTTCTGTAACTGTAATTAATAATATTGTGGTAGCGTTAGCTAACGTACAAAAAGCACCAGTATCTAACACTAAGTCCTACGTTAAAAATGCTTCTAAAGTGGCCGATGAAATCTCTAACTCGGTTGGGGATAAGATGGCGGATTTAAGTGATTTCGCCAACAGTGAAGACGCAAAAAAAGCAGAAGGGTTCTTAGCTAACATTTGGAATAGTATCGTTTCCTTCTTCCAAAATCTGTTTAACTAAAGGCGTCGTTCGTTTCTCTAAGTACCAAGTGTTGTATACTAATTATAAGATAATTATTTACTTCCAAAGGGGAGCTTAGAATGAGAAAAATTGAACACAAAGTAAGCATTTGGTTTTACATTGTTACGGTTTTATCCATGGCCTGGTATGTTGGCTATTATGGTTGGTTTTATAGTCAAGAAAAGCCGAAGTTCCATGATCAAAAGTTGTTGTTAATGGAGGTAGGGGCTGGTATTTTAATTGCCACCTTACCGTTTGTAATGGAAAAATTGGGCGGATTTTATTTTCCTGAAGTCGAGTTAGTCTTTTTCTATATTTTCCTGTACTTATCCATTTTCTTAGGGTCAGGAATGCAGTTCTACAGTGTGCCCTACTGGGACAAGTATGAACATCTATTCTCAGCAGTGATGCTTGCTGGGCTAGGGTTTGGAATTTTTAATGTTTTAGGAGCTGGACGCCAAAAAGCTCGAACTGAACCACTATTGATGAGCTTTTTTGCCTTTACTTTCGGCACTACACTGGGAGTCTTTTGGGAATTTTATGAATTCACAATGGATGGTTTAGCTAACTTAAACCTACAGCGTTACATGGAAGCAGGACACATGTTAGTGGGAAGAGCGGCACTGATGGATACCATGGGTGACTTAATTGCCGACGTAAGCGGATCTTTATTGATGGCGTTAATTGGGTATATCATTATGAAAATTGATCCAAGTAAAATTAGTGCGTTGGTCTTTAAGTCTAAAAAGATAAGTATCTTTTCAAATCTTTAAAATTGGGGTATAATTATTCTATTGTTGCCCCGATGGCGGAATTGGCAGACGCGCAGCGTTCAGGTCGCTGTTTGAGTAATCGAGTACAGGTTCGAATCCTGCTCGGGGCATTATAGAATGAATTAAAAGACTTTAGAAAAGCAAAAGAACCTTATCAAACGTTGATTTGATAGGGTTCTTTTATTTTTGCCATTATTTAAAATACATAAGAAAACATAAGAACATAAAAAAAGTTTGGACATTACTGGGACATTTTTTTCGAAAGTTTGTGAAAAAACAATGTATCTTAAATTGCTTCCTTTTTATCACTATCTTTCTGCAGTAATCCATCAAGAGCTTTTTCCACGAGATCATCTTGTTGATTTTTATATTCTTCTACAAGATAGCCATAATCATCCATAGTTTCGGAAATTGAAGCATGACCCAATCTTTTAGAAATAACATAAATATCTACTTGTTTAGAAAGTAAATAAGCAACGTGAGCATGACGTAATGAATGAAAATGAAATCCTCGCTTGATAATACCTAGTTTTTTAAGAGTATCTCTCAGAGTTTTATTAACTCCATCAGGACTGGGTAAAATTCCATTTTCATCTACAAATACTAAATTTTTGCCACTTACATCATGATTTTGTTTTAATTGTTTAATAACATTGAGTAGCAGGGGATCAGTTCTAATCTTCCTAACTGATGTGGGCGTTTTGGTCTTACCAAAATCTTTCTTTTTCTTATAGTCCCAACTTTTAGTGATGGATATAGTTTTAAAGTTAAAATTAATGTCGTCCCAAGTTAGAGCAAGTATCTCTCCAATTCTAGCCCCAGTTAAAAGCCCAGTTAATATTATTTGTTTGGTGCTATATTTTGGATATGATTTTTCGTTTAAATAAGATGCTAATTGCTGAATTTCGTTTAGGTTTAAATATTCAACTTTTCTTATTTTATCTTCGTTATACGTTAGGACAACTGATTCCGTAAAATCTTTGTAAATTATGTCGTCCAGAATAGCATTCTTAATACAACTTCTTATTATTGAGTTAATTTTATGGACTGTATCTTTAGCATGAGTAGATCCATAATCATTAATGAATTTTTGGTAGATTACTCTGTTAATATCTTTAAGGAGTGCATTCCCGAAATATTTATTCAGTTGTCTAGCGATAACCTCATAACGCATGATAGTTATATATGAAAGCGATGGTGCTTTATACGTTTTGTACCATTTTTCAAAGTACTCTACAAAAGTATATTTCTTAATATCAACATTTTTACCTTTAGCGTCATCTATAATTAATCCACTAGAAAACACTTCGGCTTCTTTCTTAGTTCTAAATCCACCTTTTTCGATCCTTTTTAGATTTCCATACATATCTTTATATGAAACTCTCACTTGCCATGTTTTCCCACGTTTGCGGTAACTAGCCATACTATCATCTCCAATCGTTAAGTTTTATTGTTGAAATTAACGTCTATTTGTGGGGTACATATGTTCTTTTGCGGTTAAAAATAAAACCCCAAAATAGGGGAATTCCCGCCAGCAGAATCGAACTGCTGCCAGTCACCAGAGCGGGGAAGTTTAGCTAAACATTTTGTATAAGCAGAATAGGGTAACAATCAGGAATCCCCAAAAGTTATCCATACCAGCCCAGAAGAAAGAAATAACCACGAAGATGGCTCCGAATCCCCAAAGTATTTGACGATTAGAGAAAGAAACATTATTTTCAGTATTTTCTATTCGTTGGGACTTAGCGGGTTGCTTAAAAGTATCAAAAACGGAAGTAGTGGTTTTGTTATAAACCTTGTTATACATAGCTTTTTTAGGATTAGTAATCATGCCAGTCCCTTTTTTACCATAGTAGGGGTTCATAGCCCGCTTTAGTCTACGTTTGTATTTACCAGTAGTCCTAGCAGCTAACGACTTTTTAAAACTAGGTTTACGATAACCAACTTTCATTTTTAATACCTCCAAAATTAATCAGTCCACTTAAAATCTGATTCATCAGTTAATTTGCTGTGACCAATTCTATTACCATTATAGTAAATATTGGTATTAGTAAAGCCTGGATCTTCAGAAAGGTTTTTATCCATAAATAGGAATTCGGATGTACCGAAGTTTTGAGCACTATTAATTACAGATTTCCGTTCTTTTTCATTTAGGGTTAAAAATTCGCTTGTGACATCAACTTGGAACCCTCTATTTTTAACGTATTCAGTAGTATCTACAAATGCAGACCATGCATAAGCTTCTACTGTTTCGGCATCTTGTTGGTCAGACGATAGTTCTTTAGCTAATCCAGCGTTATATTTACTAATTTCTTGATCGTTCATATCATCAAATAGCTCAATGACGGTTTTTCCTTCACTGTCTAATTTTTTCTTATCAGCCTGCTTCTTAGATTCAGCTTTAGCCTGAGATTCCTGCTTAACTTTTTTCTTAGAAGTTGATTTATCTTTTTTCTGAGTTTCTTGTCTATCTTCAGCAGATTGTTTATTTTTTCCTTCAGGTGTAATTGAATATAAATTATAAAATACAAAAGCGCCGATTAAAGAAATAAGAGCTGCTTTCCCAAGCCATTGAGGCTTATCGGGATTTTTACGTTTAATAAGCCACCAAATTCCAAAAATAAATAAAGCGATCGAAAATATTCCAAAAACAAAATCTAAAAATCCTGCCATGGCGAACCTCCAATGTTCCGGCCCCTCAACCGGTTGATGTTATAGCTTTTAATGAGATTCAATAATTTTGCTCATGAATATAATTAATGGGATATAGTATATTTGTTCACATGCTTTACTAAATAAAAAACCGAATTAACGGTTGGCTATTCATGTTTATAAACTAGGGTATCCATATGTATGAACAAGGTCCATCCAGTTATCCGGAACGTGTCCATGTTCTTCCATATAAAACTGCCCTAACAAGCTGACAGCAAATTTATCAGCCTGAACCTCATAGTGAGTGGATGCAAATTTGCTTGACACATAGTAAGCCTGCATGTCAGCATGTTCGATTGCATGACCTAATTCATGTGCGCACACAAAGTAGCGCTGGTTAGAATACTTTAAGCTATCAGCCAGTAAAATAATAGGGCGTCCAAAGAAGTCGATAGTGTCGCCCAATGGCTTTTCATCAAAAGGGCGATATTGAATATCAATGTTAAGTTTTTCGGCAATTCGGAATGGATCAAATGTATTAAAGTGTTTGCCTAAAAATTTAACTAAATTGACCAAATCCTTATCGTTCATTCTTCTTTCTTTCCTTTTCAAGTTCTTCCCAGAAAACCTGAGTGATAATTTGATCCACGCGCTCACGCTGCTCTTTACTTAAATCCATTCCTTTGTAGGTCATCTGACCATTGGTTGCTAAGAAATCGTGCAAATCGTTAATGTCTTTCTCGGTAGCCCAAGATGGAACGTTGTTATCTATAGTTTCTGATAAACCAGCTAAATTTAAAATGGTAGATTCATCTACGCGAAGACCTTTAGCCATTCTTTTCAATGTAGATATTTTAGGTATATTTCGCTCTCCTCGCTCCACTAGAGACCAGTAGGAAGGGGAAATTACGGGCATATCATCTATCTTAGATTGATTGGATACTTGACGTAGTGAATAGCCTTTTTGATTTCTTATTTCTTTAATTTTTATTCCAAATTTTTTAGGATCTATGTTTTCCATATATATCAACCCTTCCCGTATGTAAAGTATAACAAAAGTTAAAATTATTTAAACGCTTTGTACAACTTTTTTACAAAAAACGTTGACAAAAGTTATACAGGGATTTATACTTAATTCATCAAGTAAAGGGAGGTGAGTTGCTTAATGGATAAAAAAGTAACTGCCAAGCTATTCATAAAAGACAATGAACAAATTCAAAGTCTTATGATTTCACAAGGGCTAGGAAATACTGAGCTTGCAAAATCAGCTGGCGTTACGGCTAGCTATATTTCTTCAATAATCAATGGTAAAAAGAGTGTCGGAAGAAGAACCGCTTTTAAAATTTCTAAGAAATTAGGGGTTACTATCGACGATATTTTTTTTAAACGTTTTGTTGACAAAAGTTATACAGAGGATATGCAACCCAGCTAGGAGGTGATCTAATGACTACGAAAAATGTTTTAGAGCTTCGTCAAGTTTTAATCGATTATACCTACGATTTGACGAAAGAAGTAAAGAGTCCCGAAATGGTTGCAGCCATCTCGGAACTTTACGACACAATCATGAAATACGGCTAGGAGGTGAGGAAATGGATAGCGTATTACAAGTAATCGTGTTGATTCTAAATGTTCTAGTCCTGATTGATATTCTTTGGCAGCGAAGGAATTTTAAATGATGGGAGGTGAAAAAATGGAAGAAACACAAACCATAAAAATTGCCCGCCAGATTGTGGAGATCTTAGCGGACAACGATGTTGATATTTGGAAAGCTAAAAGAATTTTGGAAACCGTTAGTTCTTCATTCGAAAGTTCACCGGTAAGCAAGAAAAGTTTCGAAGACTATTTGGTACCGATAACCATAACTGATACGTCGAATGATGAGTAATGAATGAATTTGTTAACGTCTTGTTTTTCTGAGTTAACATAAGAGATTCTGATTAGAACTTTTGAGTCTGGAACTTGGGCAATACTCATAACTTGAGATCCGTCGGCTAAAAACATTCCCAGTATTTTATCAGAATTAGAAATTTTAGCTAGATTGTAATCATGATTGAAGTCATCAACGACTTGTTTTGCAAAATCTGTATTCATTGTTATCACCTCCTTTGAGACTAATTATCTCATAAGGGGTAACGAATATTAAGTTTTCAACGAACTAAAGGAGGTGATTAACGTTGGAAAACGGAAGGAAACGATTAGCTGATCAGTTAGCTTTAGCTTTAAGTAAAATTGCCTGAGGGTATCCGTAGGAAGGATGTAGCGGATAAGGCGCATTCGACGCAAGCAGCACTTAGCCAGTGGGCAAGTGGTAAACGTAGCGTAGATCCTCATGCTATTAGATTGATTGCACAATACTTACACAACCCAAAGTTGATTTACTCAGCTTCTCGTCAGGAATTTGAAACATTATCTTTCAAAGACGATGGCAAGGTAAAAGATGATCTCTTCGCCGCAACAATCGATCAACAGCAGCAAGAAAAAGAACGTATCGAAATTCAAGCAGCTGCGTTTGCCAGTGCGATTAAGCCTGACAAGCAAAAGACGTCCAAGGATTGGGAAAACATCAATCGTATGAACAAAGAGTTTCCAGAGGAGATTAGCTCAGAGCTAACAATGTGGTTTAGCTGGTGTGTTTACAATCACGAAGACCCAATGGAACTTATTAAAAAAGTTAACGAAAAGATTGGAGGTTAAAAAATGCCGCAAGTTTTAAACGTAACTATGCCGGTTCAAATACCAGATGACTACAAGCTCATTGAGAAATCAGAATATGACGATTTAAAAGCTAATGAAGTTCAAGGGAAGTTATGGACCAAAGAGGATTTACGCGATTTGCTAGGTGGACGGTCATTCGATTGGATTAAAGAGCGAGTTCTATATAATCCTCGACTATCAAAGGACTATGAAGAAATGAAGCGAAATAAATTCATCATCGAGGCTAAAGGTAAAGGCGGCCGCTGGTTGTTTAAAGCTAGTGAAATGAAGAACTTCATTGACCGCAACTGGAATTTAATTAATTGGGAGGCGTAGGTATGTATACATTTTTAGGAGAATTATGTTTGTTCTTGTTCAAGGCATTCATTGCGGTAGCAATCGGCTGGGGACTTCATAAGTATGTATCTCAATACAGTAGTTGGAGGGAATTATTCAATGACACCTTTAAATAAAAGCACAAAAAATACACCAACCGGGTGCAACCGATCGGTGTAGTCAATAACTTTTATAAAAATATTATTACAGTTAATTCTAAGCCAAAATTAACGATTTGGCAACGGCTAGGAGGTCTTCTGCATGTACAACTCCGATAACTACTACAACCAGTTGCTAGAAAAGCATCTCGCTGACCAAGACCTAGATGGTCATGAAGAAGAGCGAGAAGTTGACCACGACGAACACGAATGGGAGGAGCAAAGTGGACGATGATTACTAATTACGATGAACGTATTCAAAAACTCGATGATCGAATTAGCAAGGCTGTAAAGAAGCGTAGCTCTGAAGGCTTTATCGCCGGCTTAATGAATCTGCGTAATCGTGAAGTGATTCTAAAAATTATGAACGAATACCGTCAGAAGGGAGTTTATGAGCTATGGGTAGCTTAGACAACATCGCTTTAGAAATTCAAAATACTAAGTCTGAAATTGGCGACTTAAAGAAACAAAAACAAGCTAAGGAAATGCAATTAGCTGATCTCAAACACGCATTATTGGTTGCTATGAGAGATGAAGAAAAGGTTGAGACTTCAGACTTCATCTTTAGTAAAAAGATGCCTAAGCCGTCTAATCAGACTGCCTACAAGGTATCTACCAAAGTATCAGAAGATGAACAAGAAGAACAGCTTGACTGGGTACGGGTTAACCATCCTGAGCTTCTCAAAGAAGAACTTAAGGTTGATCCTAAACCGATCCGTCAACAGTTAGCTAAAGGGACGTTACACATCGCTAGCAATGGCAAAGTCGTTGATGATAACGGTGAGTTAATCCCCGGTGTTTACGGTGAATTAAAGCCCATTGAAGCTGATTTTAAACCAGTCAAAGAAAGTAGAAAGGTGGCTGCTAAATAATGGCTGACCAAAACTTAATTCAAAAGTTGAGTAGTGCTTCTAGCATGATTAAAGCCGTCAAAAAAGACGGTAACAACAGTTTTCAAAATTACAGATTTCAAAGTGAAGCTGCAATTAAAAGTGCAGTTAAAGCAGCTATCGAATCTGTGGGCATCATGATCATTCCTGATTTTGAAGTTACTGGACAATATGACGTTAAAAACAACAAAGGCAAAAATAACCATTTTGTCGATGTATTAGGAAAGTTCACTATTACTGATGGAAAAGAAACTATCGTGGGTAAGATGCCCGGTAGTGGACAGGATACGGGTGAAAAGGCCATGGCTAAAGCTGCTACTAGTGCTCAGAAATATTTTTACAAGCAGTTATTCAATATTAGTGATCAAGATGAAGATCCCGACGGTGATAACAGCGACCAAGATTTTCAACCCGAACTAGCTAGTGAATCGATTAAAGCTGAATTAATTAGCGAAATCAAATCGTTGTCACTTGCTAATGGTCAAGATGAAAAAACTAATCTTCTCAGGTTGATGAGTGCAGTTAAAGCTGGCAAATGGGATGGCTTAACTCAACAGAAAGCTGAAGCGATGAAGAAACAAATTAATAAAGAAGTTGCTAAGACTATGGCAGAAGATGCTAAAGAAACGGAGACAGCTCAATGAGACAAATAACAATTTCAGGAAATCTAGGAAAAGATCCACAAATTAATACCACTCAAAACGGGATGGAAGTAGCTAACTTTAGTGTTGCAGTTCGTAAGAGTCGCCCAGACGATGGAGGCAATTACGGTACCGATTGGTTCAGATGTTCTGTTTGGGGCAAAAGAGCCGCTACTATCGAACGTTTTTTCCATAAGGGTAGTCACGTAACCGTAACAGGGACATTTGAACTTAGTGAGTACGATGGTAACCCCCAACTTAATGTAAATGTAACTGACTTTGGTTTACCAGATAACAAAACTCAGGCAAGTGATAATCCATTTGACAATGGTGACGATTCAATCGACATCTCAGATGATAATTTGCCATTCTAATTAGGAGGTGATAATGCTTGGCTCCGAATAACTGGTATGAAAAAGTATTGTCTGCGGATGTTATTGATGATATAAAGCGAAACTCGATTATTAGTCAAAAATGTAAACCATATTATGATTCATTCGTTCGTTTTGCTGCTAAGCAACGAGTAAATTATGAGAATGACTTAGAAGCAGAGTGGCAAGAATATTCTGAAAAGTACTTAAATAAGCGTTTATATAATACGGACATTAATTTGTGGAAAAAATTAAGCAAAAAAATTATGGAACGCGATAAGTACACATGCTTATATTGCGGGCAAATTGGTGGGAAGTTAGAAATCGATCATGTTTTACCAATATCAAGAGGTGGGACAAATGATTTCGATAATTTAGTTACCGCTTGTCAACATTGCAACAGACAAAAACATGATAAAACAGCCGAAGAATATGCAGATTGGAAGGATAAGCATGAATAGTTACTTTCCCCACGATAGTAATGCTAGAAATTCCATGGAGTTAATTAAGGTTCGCGCTAAATACAAAGCTGAGGGCTATGGTGTTTTTTGGATGCTTCTTGAACGACTACGCGATGAAGATAATTACATGAGTATTAGAGACTATAATGCAATAGCCTTTGATCTTCGTGTAGATGCTTCATTAGTAAAATCTATTGTTGAAGATTTTGGGTTATTCGTCTTTACCGATGACGGTAAGTACTTTTACTCCGAAGGATTTAATAAAAGAATGTCGATCAAAGATGAAAAGAAAAGACGCCGATCCGAAGCCGGTAAAAAAGGCGCAACTAATAGATGGAAAAATGAAGAAAATAGCAATGCTATGGCAATGCCATCTAATGAGGATAGCAATGCTATGGCAACGCCACCTAAAAACGATGGCAAGGAAAGTAAAGTAAATGAAACTAAACCAAATAATAAAAAGAATAGTGCATCTGACGATGGCACGACCTCTTTTGAATCTGATTTCGATGAAATTTGGGAAGAGTACCCGAACAAAAAGGGTAAGAAAGCGGCATTTAATCACTACCGAGCTTGGCGTAAAAAGAGTGTCAAACATACCAACGAATATTTGTTTGAACGTCTAAGGCTTTACAAACTTGATCTTGAAGCTAAAAAGGACTGGTTAAGACCTATGAACGGGTCAACATGGTTTAACGGACGCTTTGATGACACTTACGATTCGGAACAGCAAGAAGAGGAGCAAACGAATAAGAATTGGTTTGGTGATTAGGAGGTGAGTATATGCCTACAGACCGAGAAAAACTTTTAGCTGCTAACGATAACTTAAAAATGCGGCAGCAATACGAAAAACAGCAACAAAAAGATGATTTTGCGCCCATAGGAGAAGGAATGGCGAGGATGTTTTTAAAAGCTAAACAGCACGTTGATCCTGATGAATTTGCCCGCCTTATGGATGATGATTACCGAGAACGACGTAGGCAGGAACTAGAGGAGCAAACCATTAACAAAGCTGTAGCGGAAGTGAACGACACTAAGAAAAAGCATTATTACAAATGCTCGCTATGGAGCGGTGATAAACCATTAACTTTTTCGTTTAGTGATTGGAAGGTTGATTTACAACCTGATCCCCACGCAGCTAAAGAAATTGGCAAAAAGGCTTTTGGGCTTGCTAAGCAACTGGAAAATGACAATTTCAATATCGCAATGAGCGGAGATCGTGGGGTTGGAAAAACATCTCTAGCATTAGCTATCATGCAGCAACTTATGGATAACGGTAAAAGCGGCATGTTTGTTTCTACAGCTGAGCTACTAAACCTAATCAGCCGTAAGTACGATGATGCATCATTGGTTACTAAAATTAATCGCATTAAGCGTTCGATGGTTGAAGTTGATGTGTTGATTCTTGATGATTTCGGTACTGAAGGTGGCATGACGGGAGCTATTAAGCCGGTTCATAAAGACATGCAAGATCTTATGTATCAGGTTTCTAATGCTCGTGTTGATTTTGAAAATAATAGATCTAAGGGAATCACTATTATCACAACGAATAATACTAAATCAGAATTAAAAAAGATGTACGAAGCCAAATTTGTTGATCGAGTATTTCCGAGAAATCCGGATCATCAAATAGCTTTCGAAAATATGAAAGGAGTACGTAACGTATGAAAGTTAGAGCTTACGACGGACACTTGGTATCTGTTGAACCTAAGTGTCCAATGTGTAATGGAACTCACGTTTTATGGTCAGGTCCAGAGTTTGAAATGACTGCTGAATCTTGCCTAGTATGTGGCCCAATCAGTGAAGAAGAGTCACACAAACGAATTGAAGCTATCAGAAAGGAATGGGCGCCATATGCGCCTAAGGAAGAGGTCAATGTTTAAAGCAGTGGGTAGTAAAACGCATAAAACTTATCTCGTGGCAAATACCTACGAGGCAGTTCACCGCTTGCTTAAGGATATGTTTCCGACGGTGAAATACCCTAAGCGATACAATCTGGACCCTAATCGCTATGGAAACGGCAAAGTGATGAATCCAATTTATCCAGAACCAATGTACATCATTCAAGTAAAGGACGGGTGGCCAACACATGCCAATTAAAATTAAAGATTCAACAGTTTACGAGTGTTACGACAGTGCTAAGTGTGAGTACGGGGACAGCAAATGGCAAGTTTTGCTTGAAGCTTTTACTGGTGAAATTAATGATCTTGCCGATGGAACAGAGATGAGTGCAAATGACATCTTAAAGGTCACTGACGCAATTCTCCGTGGTGTCAATGTTGAGCTGGAAGAAGAACGATATGCGCTATGTACACGAGGAAGCTCTGATATAGCTTTTATTGATGATAAAGGTTTTGTGAGAACATTCTTAGCCATTAGCAGACACACACAAGCAGAATGGGACGCAGCATTTTCTAAAACTCCTCGAATTAATAAAGATGCTTTCGAAAAGGTCTATGAAGATGACTAGTGTGTTTCTGACAATTCACGGTGAACCAGTATCAGCGGGACGTCCTCGTTTTACTCGTCAAGGACATGCTTATGACCCTGCTAAGAGCAGAAGCTACAAGCACATGTTTCGATTAGAAGCAGGCAAGCAATTTGCTGAGTTGCACCAGAAACCTTTTAGTGTGGATCAACCAATCGAAATATACATCGCTATTTATCGACCAATACAAAAATCAGTTAGCAAAGCTGAACGGACCAGACGGTTATTAGGAGAGCATATGCCTGTAGTTAAACCGGACACGGATAATTACGTCAAAATTGTTTTGGACAGCCTAAATGGGCTTATCTGGGATGATGACAGGGCAATTTGTCATATTGATGCTTGGAAATATTATTCTGATGATCCACGTGTCGAAGTGATAGTTAAAAAGATGGTTCCAAAAGTAAATCAAACATAAATCGTTAATATCGCAGAAAGAGAAACACTGATATATCAACGTTCATCAAGCATTACGGATTTACTTCGAAGATAAAAAGTTAATAAATCAAAAGATTATCAAAAGATTTGACAATAAACGAAATGAGGGATTTGGAATGAAAGACTTAGTAATTATGAAAAACCAGCAAGCAGTTACTAGTAGCTTACAAGTAGCGGAAACATTTAGAAAAGATCATCGGCATGTTTTAGAAGCTATCGACTCAATTAAAAAGGGGGTTGCCGAAAATTGGGCAGACCTATTTTATGAAGATACTTACACTCACCCCCAAAACAAACAACAATATCGAGTTATCTACATGAACCGAGATGGATTCACATTGTTAGCCATGGGCTTCACCGGTAAGAAAGCATTAACTTTCAAACTGAAATACATTGAAGCCTTTAATTCAATGGAAAAACAAATTCAAACGGGTTATTCAATTCCAGGTAGTTATGCCGAAGCATTGAAATTAGCGGCTGATCAAGCGGAGCAAATTGAGTTACAGAAACCAAAAGTATTATTTGCTGATTCAGTAGCAACTAGTCATACATCAATTTTGATTGGTGATCTTGCAAAGATTTTGCGTGGTAACGGAGTAAATATCGGCGCTAATCGATTGTTTGAATGGATGAGAAAGAACGGTTATCTGATCAGTGGTAATCGAACCGATCGCAATATGCCAACTCAGCGAGCTATGGATTTAGGGCTATTTAAAGTCAAGGAGACGGTGGTTAATCATTCTGATGGACATACATCGATTAGTAAGACGCCTAAAGTTACCGGTAAAGGTCAGCAATACTTTATCAATAAATTTCTAAGTGTTCCTGTGTAATAGGAGGTTAAGCGTTGTTTGCCAAAATAATTAGTCTGCAGGGCAACCAAGTGACCTTGCAGCTAGATGACGAATTGAATATGGATCAGCTCCAGCGATTCGCTAATGGCAAGCAACCAACCGCTGAGCTGATAATTCAAGATGAACGGTTAATTAGCCCGGATCAACGCAAAAAGATATTCGCTTTGATTCACGATGTGAGCCAGTTTACCGGATATTACGAAAGAGATACCGAGATGGTATTAAAGTATCGCTACTACGCTAAGACGGGCGCTGACAGCTTCTCAATGTCTAACTGTGATATGACTACGGCTAATCAGTTTCTAACGTTTATATTGGACTTCTGCTTTGAATGGGATATTCCTTTTAGAACGAAGCTATGGGATAGCATACCGACCGATTACCACTTAGCCGTTCAATGCCTGAGGTATCGAAAATGCGTGATTTGTGGCAAGCCAGCAGAAATTGCGCACTACACAGCAGTTGGAAACAGGAAACGAAATCATACGGATCACCGTAAATTTAGCTTCATGAGTTTGTGCCACGATCATCATTTTCAGCAGCACCAGATGGGAGTTAAGAGTTTCGTAATTAAGTACCATATTCGGCCCGTTAGGTTGTCCGACGATGACCTGATCCGGCTACATATCATGACCAGAAAACGAATGGATGAAATAGATGAGGAGGCAGCTAATGGCTCGTAATGCTTGGGATCAGAACCATATCAAAAAGCTTAAAAGAAAACTAATTCTGGATCCGGATACCAACGAAGTACTAAATCTTTCGGAGTGCTCAGTTGAATTTGATATTGCTAAAACTACAATGCGTAGGAGGATCATTGAACTGCGAAAGGTTGGAGAACTTCCTAAGATCGACAAGCGTAACCAATTCGATGAGTATAACCGTCCATATTCTGATAGTGAACTAAAATCAATTTCTCAAATGTTCGAATATGGCTGTAGTAATGAAGAAGTTGCTCAGCGTTTCAATCGAACAATTAAAGGTATTTCATTTTTACGCAGTAAATTAATTCATCAAAACAAGATCAATTACGTTTGCCAACCGTGGTCTGACGATGAGGATAGATGGCTGTTAGATCATATCGAACTGGATGCTAATAATATAGTTTCCAACACTCAAGAGATCGTTAAAAGGTCGGAACGATCTAAGAACGCTATAGAACATCGCATTCACAAGCTAAGAGTTGCGGGAAAGATTCCATCAACGACTAAAAGAGGAGCTTCAGATCCCGGAATTAAAAGGTGGCTGGATTCAGAAAAAGAAATTAATCAATGGATTTTTTCAAACTAGTGGAGGAAGACGATGACTAAAAATAAGCGAAATAAGGGTCGGACATATACGGGATCTACCGATATGAATGGACGCAAAATTTATGTAGGTGATTTTGTAGAGTACTGTAACACCGCTCCAATCGTTTCTATGCTTTATCGAAGCGTAGTTCAAGAACAAGACGGCGGTTACACAATGTTATTTGAAGGCGGACGATCCAAAATGATTCCCGGAAAAATACCGTATACGACCAATTACGGTGAGTTCAGTCGTGTAGATCCAAATCTTTTGACCACCGAGAGTAAGTACACATTTATTGAATTGCCTATCGAACAGAGGAATTGTCCTTATTGCCATAGCTATGAAGTTGAAGAATCTTTCGGCAGCGACAATGTTTTTATAAATGTGGACGGTAAAACTCTTTATCCAGATAAATTGAATCTAGGCAAACCGCTAGGCAATGATGACATGATGAGCATTCAAATTGAAGTGGACCGCAATTTAATTGTTGAGTTCACCGATGCAGGACCATTTGGAGAGCCAATTAGCTTTTGTTCTAAATGTGGTAGAAAGTTGAGCAGCTAATGAAATTTAAATACTCAGACGGTCAAATCAATACCAAAACTGACCGGAAAATCCTAGGCACCTTAAACGAGGTGGATTGGAACAGCACTAAAACAATTACGGGCCATGTCGTTCCTGCTAAGAAGCCTCAAGAATGGGTTGCTAATGGAACGGTGATTGGCGGAGTTATGTATGTGGAGGAAGACGATGAGTAATAAGGAAACATTAGGGGAAGCATTTATTCTTACTTGTATGGCAATGGTTTTAAATATTTCTAGCTTCCCGTTAGATTGGCAACACGTAGTCAGTACCTTTACAGCCTCTTTGTTAATCGCTAAATTGCAACAATGGGCCGAAGGCAAGAAAGAGAGAAAGCAATGAGAGAGATTAAGTTCAGAGCGTTTGAAAAAAGTTTGGGAATGACGCTTCCTGTTGATGCTATTGATTTTTGCGAAAATTATGTTGTTGTCCATATAGAAGACAATTATATGGAATGGTATTTAAATGAGGCAATTTTAGAACAGTGCACCGGTTTGAAAGATGTGAATGGCGTTGATATTTACGAAGGCGACATTGTAAAAGCTTTTCATAACTACATTGATACAGTGATATTTAGGATAGGATGTTTCGGATTTGATGCCAATTACAACCACCCGTTCACTCCGCTATGTAATCTAGATGGATCAATGGAAGTAATCGGCAACGTACATCAAAACCCGGAATTATTGGAGGAGTAGTTGCAAAAAATGCAACTGTCGTAAGAACGGCAATTAAAATATCTATTTTATGGAGGTTTGGAAATGCGAATTTTACGCCAGCTCTTTTGTCGTCATAACTATTATATTGTGTTGTCGCCGGGCATTGAGCGAATTCCTTTCCTAAAGTGTAAGAAATGTGGAAAGGTAACGGACTGGGTAAAATAACAATTTTATTGGAGGATAACGATGGGAACTGAACTTTTAAAAAAATACCTTAAACGTTTTGATGATGGATTTGATGTAACTCAAATCGTGGGGGCCAAAAATATTATGTTTGATGGAACCGATATTGCATATGTTTTTGACGATGAACCAATGAATTTTATTATCAATGCAGCCATTAACCGTTTGCCATTTGATGAATCAGTAATCTATGACATTGCAAAACAAATTTTTATATATGCAGCGTTAAAAAATGAATATAGGGGTGAGGTATAAGATGCTTAAAACTTATCGCAAAATAACAACCATTCAGGCTGAACAGTTTGATGGTTCACTAGGTATGGCTAATAAATACGACATGCACCAAAATGTGGTTTACGAAACGATAAATGACCATTTTGTTGCTAATTCACTTTTGCCAACTTTAGAAGGAGATATGGCAGTTTACAAAGGTGACTGGATCGCTACTGGCGTTAATGGTGAGCGTTGGGCTATTACTGACAACATCTTCAAGAAAACCTATGTAGAGGTGGAAGAACGGGATAACAAAGTATTTTATGTACGTCGTGACGAAGTTATTAAAACCGAGTATGTAGTGATGCTCAACGATAAATTGTATTTGGAAACAGGAACGGACAATAATTTTAGGTTTACTCCGAATATTAATGACGCTCGTAAATATGATTCATTGAAGGACGGATTTAGGTTTCTGAAAAAAGTTAAATTTGGAGCTCTTCCTATAGCTGAAAAGGTAGGCGGCAAAGTTTATAAGTTGGAGACGACCATTTCGGAGGTGGAAGAATGACGGCTTCCTTTTTAATGATGTTAGCGGCCATCATTATCACCAACATATCTTTAGCTCTTCAAAGCAAACGTATTAAAGAATTAGAAGAAAAAACTTTTGCGCTAGAAACCATCACGATAGCTACTCAGAGGATAAGTCGCATCACTAATGAAGATGTTGTAGCAGAAATCAGTAAGATGATTAACGAGGTGGAAGAATGAAAGATTTAATCATTAGCGCCGTGATTGGTGGAGTGATCGGTGTAGTTGGATTTTGGGTAGTTTACTACTTATTCTCCGGTGGACATAAAAAGGAATGGCAAATATCTGACGAGGAACCTCGCATTTGTTATATAGAAAAAAATAGTGAATTAGATGATTTAAGGCGAAGAACGATTGATGAATATAACAAAAAACTTTATGCCGAAAATAAGTTGGATCTACTTGCTACTGTAACTGATTCTTCAAAGATTCATGACGTACTTAACGAAAAATGGAATGAAGGTTATGTATATGCCGGTAAATTGATCAACATTACGTCTGGAAAAAGATCTACTAGAGTCTTGGATTATGCAGAGGTCATAGGTGGAAAAAATGCTTATCCTATTTTTCTAGTGGACGAGCTTTATGTTTATAGGAAAGAGCAACCCAAATTAGGGCTAGCTGTTCTTGAGTAAACAAAAAAAGCCGCCCCGGCAGGCGACTTAGTAGTGCTTCTTTTCAATTAGTCAACACCTAATTATATCATTCACAATAACTAATTGAAATAGAGGAAAGAGGCGCTATTAGTGTATTTCGGAAGAATTAACAAAGAAAAAACTATTGAAAATGCTAGAACTGTTTTAGAAAAATACGAGTATATGCACAATATCGAATTAAGAGAATTAGTTTCGCTTCAATCACCCGTTATAAGTGATGAACCTAAGGCTCAAAATGTTAGTAATCCGAGTGAAGATAAAGCAATCAGATTTGTTCAAGCGAAATCGTACTGTAGCACGGTTAGAAATGCTATTGAAGTCATTGAAAATGAAGTTTACCGGATTATTTTGCAAGATACATATTTGGTTTCAAGTTTTCAAGGCAATCGAAGTGTAATGGACCATATTGCAAGTAGTGGTAACCGGATTGAAGAAGCACAATTCTACCGTATTAAAAACGAGGCACTAATTTGTTTCGCTGAGGTTTGCCCTCCAGTTTACATTGATAATGCCATGGAAGAAACCTTTGAACTGTTGGTTTTGAAATGATAGTAAATTGATAGAAACGTGATAGACCAATGATAGAACTTGGGCGGTATTATGATACCGTGAAATAATTAGGAACGCCTCAAGTTGTCGCTAGGAGCTTTAAGCCGGTTCGATTCCGACTGACAACATTTGCCATTGGCAAAAACTTAGCCATGACCGGACGGTCTGACGGTTCGACTCCGTCACATGGCTTTGCTGCTGTGATACTACTTACAGGTTTTGCATCATTACTGAGTCCTCCAGACTAAAGTTAATTTTTCACTCCTTTCCGAAATTAGATATATAAATACAATCCAGCAGCAAGTGACTTAGTGCATAGGACAATTTAACGGTTCAAGCCCGTTCTAAGTTATAGCCCCGCAAAAATAATCGAAACAACTCTAGGGGCAACATGAGGCATGGCGGAATAGGTAGACGCATTCCTAAATTGAGATCGAGTTGGTAGCTGGTCAACAGCATTTAGGGAGATTGGGACTGGTAGCTCAGCTGGTTAGAGCGCACGCCTGATAAGCGTGAGGTCGATGGTTCGAGTCCATTTCAGCCCACTGAATAAGATTATGCAGGGTGCAAATCCTTGCTACCTCATTGGGGGAGCCACACTAGCGTTAGAATGCTAGTAGCGTGCGATGATCCCTTGGGTAATGGAATTTGGTTATTAATTTTATAAAAAACGACCTGACACTCGTAAGTTAACTTTTGCCATTACCAAACATAAGGTGGTCATACGACCACTTATAAAGTAACCGTGTTCTGGTGAGGGGCTGCCTCCGATAGCAGCCTTATGGGTTCAAATCCCATACACGGTATAGATCATAGGTATCTAAAAAACGATTGTAAAAATTAACAGCCTATGGTCAAACTCGCTAAAATAAAAATAAAATAACGTGTCGTACTCATAAGCAACGGCGAGGTAAGGGACTGGGGACAGTCCTTTTTTGATACTTCTTAATTTGTTACTATATTAATTAACAAATTAGGAGGATTTATGATGAATGATGTCTTAGGTTGGGCAATTACAATTCTTTTAGCAGTTATCGCTATATTTTTATATAGGTTACCTTATGTTTGGCAAGATAAAATGTTAGAAAACTTAAAAAATAAGAATAGCAGTCAATTGCAACGAGAATCTTTTTTTAGGCAAACAAGTAATAACGATCAACAAGATTTACTTGATCGTTGGACAAAAAGAATAACTTATATGGATAAAGCAGTAGACAGTGATGATTTTATTGACTTAGTTCATAAGACTATTTTATATGGTTCTGATAACACGGTAGATATTTTAAGTTCATTTGACCAATATATGTATAAAAATATATTAGAGGAAGATCAAAATCCCAGTCAAACTCAATCTAATATGTATACTTCATACATGGCATGCATAATTGTTAGTCTTAAAGAAGACTTTTCTGGATACGTTGTTAATCCATTGAATATTATCCGCATTAAAATGAAGGATTTTGACGAAAATAAGGACTCATACAAGAATTGTATTTTAGAAATAAAAAAAGATGTAAATAAAATTTCTAGGTAAGGAGAAATAAGACAATGATAGTTGGTACTTTTTTTAATTCAGATTTTTTAATAACTGGTACTGCTATGATTTTCTTCATGTTAGCATTATTTTTAATAATTGTTTTCTTTTTAAAAAAATAGGCATAATTATAATATATAACTATCAAGACGTACTTAAATGGTGCGTCTTTTTTAATTATCATTTTATTCAAACTATTATTCTGATATTCTATTAGAAGTATTAGTTTGGAGGAATGGTAGTGAAGAAAAGGTTTAAAGATTTTTTATTGGATAGTAAATTCTTTTACGCTGTTTTAGGATTTGTACTTGGGGCAATTATTCCCACATGGTTTTTAATTAATGACAACCCAGACGCATTTGGTGATCTGGGTGAATGGGCCAGTGCCATCGGTACCCTAATGGCTGTGATCGTTTCCTTATATTTGGCTACCAATAAAAAAGGTAAATTAAAAGTATTTAGGTGGGCAAAAGGCGATGAGAAGCATATGACAATAGTAAATGCTGGAACAGCACCCATAACATTTCTTCCGTTTGTGAAAGTTATACAAAAAGAAAAAAGTGATAATTCTGAAACGGAAAGTGATAATTCTAAGTTAAACGATGGATATACTGTTGCTGATAAAGATAATAATTACGTAACTTGGATTACTTTACAGGTCGGTGAAAGCTATGATGTACATGTTCTATCGTCGAATTTTAATAAACAGTTAAGTAATAAAAACTATGAAATTAAAATACGTGATTCGGATAATAAATTGACGAATTTATAACAGTTAGATGCTTCGCAAATTAAACAGCCCGTAGGCTGTTTTTTTGTACCCAAAATTAAGAGGAGGATAACATGCGAAAACTAAAGTTACATAGTTTGCACGATGACGGTCATGCACTGCTTTACCAGCTGTTAGATGTCTGCACTGAGGAAGCCGTGAACAGTGTGGAACTGGATATTGATTACAGTAAGAAGAATGCTCCGCTGTTTATCCAAGGTAAGCGTGTTAGAAGTGGAGATATTGCTCTCTACAACGAGGACAAGTTGGTGATTCATCATGTCAAGCATGACTAGAGTGGATGGATACTTTGCTAGCTGGGAAGAAGTCCAAGAAGACCGTAAGTTGCAACGTGAATTGGATGAGAAGAGGAAGTTAGCTAAATCAAGTAAGAAAAAGGATAAAAATAAAAGGGATAAGGTGAAGTTCAATGGGACTCGTTAATAAATTAGCATGGTTCATATTACTAGCATTGATTTTATGTAAGGCATTAGGTTGGTCTACTATTACTTGGTTACCAATTATTATTTATAGTGGCATTTGACTAATGCTAAATATTTTCGTTGTGGCGTTCATTGTTGTAGTTGCAGCCGCTATGGCTTACGAAAATAAACATAAAGATGAATAGCTATGGTTACTATATTTTGATACTCTTAAATTAATAAAATTTTAGGAGTGTTGAAAGTGGATTTTAAGTATAAAAATAAAACTATTAGGAATATCGCTGTCTTTGTTTTTATATTTATTTTTGTAATTCCAATGATAGTAGAGGCTTTTATGTTGAGCGGATTATTCGATGGAGCTACTGGAAAAGGTAGTGATTGGCTTGGGTTCTGGGGTGGATACCTTGGCGCTATTGTTTCAATAGGTGGTGTTTATTGGTCATTAAGGCTTCAATTTGAGCATGACAATAAAAATCTCCAAAAACAAATAAAAGAAAACCAAAAAGAGTTTAAAACTCAATTAAATGAAAATCATAGAATAGAGAGATATGGTGCCAGGCCGGATTTTATTGTTCAATATGATGTTTTTAATGTAAATGCTATTCAAGACTGGAATTATCTTTATATTAATAATTATGATGAAATTCAAACTGAAGATTTCATAAAAAAACATAGTATTGGCACATTATTGAGCATCAATGCAGTGTCTGGTTTTAAGGAATCATTGCCTACATATGTTAAAGCTATTAAGATTACTAATCAATCTGACAGAGCTATTTTGAATGTTAAGGTTACTATATCTATTTCAAATGATTATAAAAACAAAGATGAAACAATAGAAATCCCGTTAATACCTGCCAATGATTTCGCTTTTTATATTCCTCGTTTTTTCATTAATCAATCTGGTTGGGAAATTCAAACAATGAATTTTTGGGTTAAAACGAGGTATGAAAGGTTATATTACCAATACGATCATTTTCAAACAACGAATGTTTGGGAAATTCGAACAGGGAATCCATCTAGTGATCAGGAAGTTAAACCTGGATGGATTCCAGGATGGTTAGAATTCGAGCCAGATACATTTGAGAGAATAACAAACATATCAGAAAAAAATATTTAAGGAGGTGGGGCGTCATGGCAAAAGGAAAATATCAAGAGTGGTTAACACCGGAAGGATTAATCAAAATTGAAGGTTGGGCTCGTGATGGCCTCACTGATGAACAAATATCGCAAAATATGGGCGTTAATAGGACGACTTTGTATGACTGGGAAAGAAAGTATCCCGACATTTCCGACGCCTTAAAAAAGGGTAAAGAGGTTGTTGACTATCAAGTTGAAAACGCCTTGCTAAGGCGAGCGTTAGGCTATACAACTATCGAAGTTACTAAGGCTGTATCGGAAGAGTCAGGAAGACTTGAGGTATTTAAAGAAGTAGAAAAAGAAGTGCCACCAGATACCACGGCCCAAATATTCTGGCTGAAGAACAGGAAACCTGAAAAGTGGCGTGATAAGCAAGATATTGATGTATCAGGCGGCTTAAATATACCTAACTTAAAAGAGTTGAGTACTGAAGAATTGAGGCGATTAGCTAATGAGCCTAACGAAGAGTGAACGTGCAGCGATTGCTAAGCAGTCACGGTTAGAGTTAGCTAGACGCAGTTATGCTGATTATTTCCAGATGTCCCAAGATTATCAAATGAAGTTATTTCCACATACAAAATTATTATGCGACGCTCTGCAGCCTATTGCTGATGGTGAGCGTCGTTTTTTAATTGTTGAAATGCCGCCACAACATGGCAAGTCGACTACTATCACGGAAACTTTTCCTAGTTATTATTTGATGAAACATCCCGAAAAAGAAGTTATGGTAGCTAGTTATTCTGATGATTTAGCACAACGCTTTGGTAGTCGTAACCTAGCTAAGTTTAATGAATTTGGTAGAGATATGTACGGATTAACCAGTTCTCCTACTAAGCATACGAGCAATGAATGGCAAATCGCTAACCACCGTGGTGCTATGCATTCAACCACTATTTTAGGTTCAGCTACTGGTAAGCATTCTGATTTATTGATTATTGATGATCCAATTAAAGGTATGCAGGACGCTAACTCAACCACAATTCGCAATAAAATTTGGGATGAGTGGCAGGCTAGTTTCTATAGTCGTTTATCAGCCACTGGATCAGTTATAGTAATTATGACTCGCTGGAACGTTGATGATTTAGCTGGTCGGCTATTAAAGGAAATGGCGTTACCGTGGGAAGAAATCAAGTTGCCGGCGATTGCTGAGGAAAACGATATGCTAGGCCGTGAAGTTGGCGAACCATTATGCCCGTTCCCGCCTATGAATAAAGGCAAGGAGTGGGCAGAACAAACTATGCGAGTATCTGGCTCTAAAACATGGGCAGCATTATACCAGCAAAGACCAGTACTAGACGGTGGGAATATCTTTAAAGCTAATCAAGTGCATTACTATCTACCTGACGGGGCAACAGCTACTAGATTGGGGTTAGATCATGATGAATCAGTAGCTATTTTGCCTAAGTTAGATAAGTCTTGGAGTAGTTGGGATCTTACTTTTACAATGTCGGATACTAGTGATTATGTGGCTGGTCAAACATGGGGTAAGCAAGGGGCCAACTTCTACTTGCTTGATCGAGTACATGACCGAATGGCATTTAATGATCAGTTAAAAGCGATTATGAGTATGCATCAACGGCAACCACAAGCCAAAGCCATTTACATTGAAGATAAGGCGAATGGATCAGCCATTATTAACACAATTCGAAATGTAGTATCAGGAATCATTCCAGTAGTTCCGGAGGGCGATAAAGTCACTCGGGCTAATGTAGTGGTTCCTTTTTATGAGGCTGGAAATATCTATTTACCACATCCGAAATGGCAGCCTTGGGTACTCGAAATGTTAGATGAATGGACCGGTTTTCCTAATATGGAACACGACGATGAGGTTGATTCGATGACTCAAGCATTAAGTCGTGAAGTTGCAGCACAGCCAGCGCAAGTAGCCGTCAGTCATGACCGGCTTTTTTATTAGAAAGGAGGTAGCCTAAATGACACAATTAAGTTCTATTTCTCGATATTTAAAGGATCGTGATGGTCCTAGTCGATTTATTAGTGGTGGTATAACTGGCGAAAGCAATCGTTGGTTATCTGAGCATGTTTATCTAGATGATAATGACGTACCACGTTGTTCGCCGGATTTTGATATTGAGCAAAATCTTGATGAAGTTAGTGTAATGCTAAGCACTTATGACACTATGTTACGCAACCAGTACCATTTAAAAATGCGTTACTACAAGGGTGACCATGAAGCGATAAGGGATAGGACTCAGTTTAGTACCATTGACCCAGATAAGAACCGAGTGGTAGTTAATGTGGCCCGTAACTTAGTTAATACGTTTAGTGGTTTCTTTATCGGCATTCCACCTAAAATCACCTATGCACCAAACAGTGATAAAAACGTTGCCGAAAGTAAAGTCAGTGAAATTAACGAGCTGATTGCCCAATCATTATCTGATAGTGATTCTGACGATGTTTTCTATGAACTGGCTAAAAAGGCTGATATTTATGGGCGTAGTTACCTAGTAGCTTATATTGCTAACGACGATGGAAAGACACTCAAGTTCACGCATAAAGCCCCTGAAAATGCCTTTGTGGTTTATAGCAATAATGAAGATAGCAGACCGCTATTTGGGTTTACCTTTGAAAAGGTTGATGGTCGTCAATTTGGGATGCTTCACACGCCAACTAAGATTTATAAATTTAGTGATGAAGATTTAGCAGCTGCGGGTGGATTTGAAGCTAGTGTCAAATGGAATGAGAATGTTATCGACAACACTGTGGGCATGGAATTTATCACAGAGTTACCTGAGAATGATGAACGCTTAGGGATGTTTGATGATTTAGTATCGCTAATTGATGCCCAAGATAAAGTAATGTCCGAAAAGGTTGATGATAACGACAACTTCTCAAATGCTATCTTGCTAACTATGGGTGTGGCTGACTTTTCACCATTGCAAAAGCAAGAGGTTAAACGCTGGCGAGTTATGCAGGTACAAAATACAGATCCAAAGATTAACCCGGAAGTTAAGTATTTGCAGAAACCAGATGGTGATGGACTACAAGAAAACACTTTGAAGCATTTGTCCGATAAGATTTATGATGGCGCTCAAGTTGTTAACCTTGCCGATCCTAATATCAGTACTGCTGCTTCAGGTTTTGCTTTAACCCAGAAGATGCAACCCATGCTAATGGCTGCGTCTACCAAGGGCGAAAAAATGCGCAAGACTATTAAGCGATTACTACGGATTATCTTAAAGCACAATAATCTTGGTAACGATAAAGAAATTGCCGATATTATTCGTGATATAAAAGTCGAATTTACGCCTAACGTCCCACACTCGGAAGTTGATGAATCCACCATTGTTAGAAATCTCAATGGTATTGTTTCTAAGCGAACGTTGATTAGTTACTTAAGCCGAGTTCAAAACATTGATGATGAGCTTAAGGCAGAGGAAGAAGAGGCTGAAAAACGTATGACAATGTTTGATGAACCAGATTCCGAGGAAGAACCTTCAAGTAATGGTCAAGATGAGCCACCAAAAGGCGGTGATGCTTAGTGAAACCGAGTAAATCATTAGCTAAGAAGCGTGAAAGAGAAATCAGAGCTGATGACTCTAGTGACGCTGATACACTAGCAAACTTATTGACCAGTGCCAGTGCTGATATTAGGCAATACGTGAGTTATTTTGTTGATAATTACAACGAAGACGGAACGCTAGCGATTAACGCCATGCGAACTGCTCCAAATACTGATGACTTAACTACTTGGAAGAAATTCATTAAAAAATACAAGCAGTTATTGTCTGGTAATAGCGAAGCACAGTATCGAATTAAATCAGCCCAAAAAATGGCTGGATTTGACCGCGAGACGTTGCTTAGTTCAATCATCAAGGTAATTACCTCTAAAGTGGCTATCGACGCCGAGACATTCATTAAACAAGCAATTCAAGCTGAAGCTGGTAAAGAGGTCACATTTCAGGGGAATGTTATTAAAATCAATGGGATTCCCGATGGCGACTTAGACAAGCAGATTAATGATATTGTTGAAAATTTTATCAATCGAGAAACTCAAGACTTAACGTTATCCAGCCGGATATGGCTAAAGGCTGACGCGTTAGCAGCTAAGATTAATCAAGCCATTCATAAGGCATTGGTGGCTGGTATCGATGTTGATTCGATAGATGATCAGCTATTTTATGAAACGAGTCGGTTAAATGAAGATTCAGTCAAGTCGGTTAGCGATTCGACAATTAAATATTATGTACATGCTTTGTTACTAAACGAAAAGGCATTGATAGTTGCGGCTATCGGTGCCTTTTTAGCTACCCATTGGAAACTGAAACGCGCTGACTGGTACACAGTTGAGGATTCTCATGTTTGCCAGGCATGCAAGTCACCTCAAGGAGCGAACCCATATGCAGCTAGTGATATTCCTAGTAAGCCACATATAGGGTGTCGCTGCTTTGTTATTTATTACTAAAAGGAGGCCAAACAATGGCAGAAGATCCAACTATTACTGAACCAGAAGTAACAGATCCACAACCACTAGCGGGTGGAAACCCAGAACCAAAGAACGTAGATCAAAAAGAATTACGTGAAAAGTTAGCTCAACTAGATGATTTAGGCGAAAAAATGGACAAGTTGTTTGAACAATTTAACAAACCGGATGGAACTGAACCTGATGAGCCTAGCGAACTAGAAGTTGTTAAACAGCAACTAGCTAAGCAGCAACGCAAAGAATCGTTAGGCTTGGCTAGAGCTATTGCCAAGGAATCCGATCTGGAAATTGATGGTCTTGAAAGCTTCTTTGTGGGAGACAACGACGATGTGACTAAAGCCAATGTTAAGTCCTTTGTGGACTATATGCAGGCACATGATGAAGCGTTGAAGAAGTCGCTAACTAAAAGCACTGATACGGGCTTTAATACCACGAGAAGCGACAAGATTGGTAATCCACAAGATTTCTTAGGCAACATGCTGGATGAACAATTTGGATCACAAAAATAGAGGAGGAAATATCTATGTATCACGGAAGTTACGAAACTCAACCAGAAATTTTAATGAATTTCGCTCAAGCCTTAACCTTGCCAGCAACAATGAATGATGAAGCGGCAACAGCAAATGAAGAGGGACGCAAAGTTATCAAAGCGGGGACTCCACTAGGGGCAGATAAAGACTTTCGTCGTAACGCAGGAGTTATTTTGACCCCTGTCACCGACGCTACCAAGGTTCAAGCGATCGCTATGCATAATGTTGATATTACTGACGGCCCCAAGGCAGCAACTGTTATTAAACGTGGGGACATTGCTTATGACAACATGGCTGAAGATGTCCAAGCGCTTTTTACTGACGAAATTCAAAAAGCTCTTACCCACATTATTTTAGTTTAGGAGGATTTTTTTAATGGCTAATATTGACGAACTAACCAACTTGAAAGCAATGTCCGTTTATTACGAACGAAAGTTGCTAACTTTACCACCATATTTAAGTGAATCTTATTTCCCTGCAACTAAGATTGCTACTGATATGCTCTCTTACCTTACTCAAAAACAAGGTGCTCCAGTTATGGCTAAAGCATCAACTTATGATGCCCAAGCAATTCCTATGAATCGTGAAAAATTCAATAAAGAATATTTCCAAACTAACTTTTTCCGGTCAGCTTCAGCATTGAATGAAACTGACTTAGAAGAAATCAACCGTGCGCTATTCAATGGCGATGATACCTTAGTTAAATCATTAATCTTAGGTTTATTTGATGATAAAACTAAGATGCTACTTGGCATGCGGACTCGTCGTGAATGGATGGCAATGCAAGCCTTAATGACTGGCAAAATCAACCTAAGTTCTAACGGTGTTAATACTCTAATTGAATATGCTACTGATGAAGATTTAAATGCCGATGTAGATGTAGCCTGGTCTGATACTGCTAACGCTAATCCGATCGAAGATATGCGAAAAGCAATTACAGCTATGAAACATAAAGGTATTACTCCTAATCAAGTATTAATGAATGATGACACCTTCCGGATGCTGTTAAACAATGAACGGATCAAGACCACACTTTGGCCAGCTAATTTTGATACTTCTAAAATGATGATGACCGAAGACCAAGCGGTTGACTTTATTGTTCGCAATCTACACGTTATCCCAGTAGTGTATGACCAAGGATTTGTTGATGAAGAAGCAACTGGTACTGACAAGTTCACACCATTCTTAACTCCAGGTAAAGTTGTTCTTATGAATGCACCAATTCCACAACAATTTGCTAAAACTGGATCATCTTCTACTGGTTTAGTTCAATCAGCTTCAGTAATTGGACATATGGCATTTGCTCCAACTCCAGAAGAATTAGGCTTACGTAATGGTAAGATCGCTTCTAACACTGTTCAATTCTTTGATACCGGTGTTGCTTATCATGAATACTTCAATGATTCATTAGTTCAAACTGAAGATTTAGTTTCCATGAACTGCTTACCATCATTTGAAGGATCACAAAGTGTATTCCGTTTGACGATCACTAAACCGGAAGAACCAGAAACTCCACCTACTGAAACTGAAGGACAAAAGGCTTCAGTAGAAAAGAAGACCGCTACTAAATCTACCAAGAAGTAGTTAGGGGGGTAATCCAATGCAACTCAATGTTTATAAAAAGGGCGAGTCTACACCCTCATTTAATGGTGATGATACTGGTGTTGCAATTACAGGGTTAGCTGCCGGAACTGTTGTAGTAACTGGTGACTATGAAGTAACCCACACCGGTGATAATCTATCTGAGTCTTCACGTGTTGCTGTTGAAGGATTTACAGTTTTAGATGCTGATTCGGGGGCGTAGATAGTGGACGAACAAAACGTTATCGACCGAATAACCCGCAACCCACAATTTAAGTTTGTTGATCCAGCCGACATCATCGATGCCGTAGCGGATGCAAAGAATATCGTCAGCAAATATGAATGGCCGGGGACTTCAATCAATCGAGCGTTGTACCTATACGCTTGTAATTTACTCTTCAAGGATCTTATTCAACCAAAGAATAAATTCAAAACAGTAAAAATTGAGGATGCAAGCTATTCCAGATCTGACGATGCGGATAAAAACCATTACTGGGACGATTTTTTAGATTTATTAAACGAATTTGGTTACACCAACACTGTAACCGGATTTTGTTAGAAAGGTGATATGAATGGCTAAGAAAAATGTTAAAACTGAAGAACTAAAGATTGCGGGACAAATTAAAGTGAATGGACGCACTGCAGATTTTGCCACCTATAAAGTGTCGGAAGGCGAAACTCTTTACAGTATTTGGATTAAGTTTCGTGACAAGAGCACCGTTGGGGCCATCAAAACAGCTAATAGCTTACAAGGCAACGATTTAGCGGGTGTAAAAACATTAAAGATTCCGTTGGTACTTTAAAATGAGTTCTGGAGCAGACAAAGTTATTCAAAAACTGCAGCTGCAAAAGAGACGGTTAAAGCAACTAAATACCAATCAGGCTAATGTAGGGGCGTTTAAAAACGTTCCTGAACATTCTCCTGAAGAATTGCAAAAAATTGTGAGGTGGAACGAATTTGGTACGGATAAAATACCAGCTCGTTCCTTTTTACGTGGGGCAAGCGCTCGTAATCGTAAACACAGTTGGAAATATACAGCTGGAGTAGCTGTTAAAGGCGTTTTAAAAGGACGTTTAACGGGTAATCAAGCTTATAAATTATTAGGTGGCCAAATGGCTGATGATGTTAGGCATCAAATCGATATTATCGGTCCACCTAATGCTCCAGCGACTGTCAAAATGAAAGGGCGAAATCAACCGTTAATAGATACTGGCGGTTTATATCGGTCGATTGATGAGAAGGTGACACACCGTGATCATTAATGATTTCTTTGAAGCGTTAGAAGAGTTTTATGTACCAGTTACCGTTCACCTGAAACTCAATGTTTTGAGTGGCGGTAAAACTAATGCATTAAATGAGTTGGTACCGATTAGTAAAAATGATGTTGTAAATGATTCAGATAAAGTGAGCTTATCTGAACCAGTGGTACCAGAATCATCTAATTCAGTGACTACTCTAGCCATGGCTCAAAGCCTAAGCGGCGGAGGTAATACGTTACCTCGCCGGTATAGTTGGTACTCACAACACGAATTTCCTATTGGCACTATCGTTGAATATGACAATCGTATTTTACAAATCGATACCGTTACCGACTACAACCATGTAGCCGGTATTTTTGTATACAAATTGAAAGGGGATGATTCGCTTGAACCGACCGTTTGATAAGCAACCAACCGATTATGATTCCGTGATTGGCTCTTTAGTTACGGAAATTGAAAAAATCGCTGATTGCCCAGTAATTCCAAACGAACAAATCGCTAAAGCTAAAGAATTCCCATTTATCAGTTATTACCCGTTGATGTATGACGATCCGGTTTATTCAGATCCGAACATTAACAGCGGGCAATTTGAAGCAATCATTTCCATAGACGTGTTTTGCAAGACCTTATCAGAAGTAATGCAAAAGGCCGGCGCATTGCACGTCTTTTTACGTGACCCATATGTAAGACAGGAATTGCGGAATAACGGAATCGTCATTGCTAGTGCTGAATCTCCAAAAGGCAGAGCAGTTAATGACCTACCGTTCAACTCGGTGCATCACCACGGATTTGATGTAACCATTCGTTACACTCGCCATTTTCAAAGTCCCATTGATCAAATATCGAATGCGGATATTACAACGAATTTTAAGGAGGAATTTTAATGGCAAATGCATTATTCAGTACCGTAAGTCGAATTTCACCGGTACACATTTCAAACAAATACGTTACCGAAACAGTTGCCCCATTTATGGGCATGCTAGTTAAGGGAACTACCCAAGGTATTAAGGTATACAGCGATTTAGATGCTGTTGCTGATGATTTTGAACTTTACTCACCATTCTGGAAGAAAGCTCGGGCATATTTTGCAGCGAACAATGAAGCTTCAAGTCTCTTGGCTGTGACTTTTGCTCCGGGAACTTTAGAACCAGCGCCAACTCCAAGCAGCGTTACCGCGACTCCTACTAAGGACGGGGCAGTTATTAAAGCTGCTGATGCTAATAGTGATGGCTCAGAGTTATCAGCTGACGCGATTGGCGCGGTAATGGCACTTAAGAAATATTACTTTGCCGGACCACAATTTTGGATTTTGGCAGAATTTGACGATGAAGTTTCTCATGCTATTTCAAATTTTGTTGAAGTCCAAAATACTGGCGTTTACGTTGCTTACTCCAATGACGCAACTAAATTGCAAACCTATGCTGACAATAAAAAAACACAGCTATTGACCTTGCCTGTCGTTGATGATTCAACAGTTGAAATGCAAGACCAATACAACAATGTATTCGATGCTGCTTATGTAGGTGCGATGTACGGCCGCAAACCTCACTCAGCTACCAAATACGCTTTGGGTGATTTGCCATATACCCAACCACAAGATCGATATGAATTTACTCCAGATGATCAAGCTGAACTAGATAAGTACAACATTGTGACTTATGCATACGTGCTTGATTCACCACGTATTACTAGTTCAAGAACTGCTGCGGAAAATATGCATATCGATATCATTTTAGGATGGGATTGGATTCAAAACACAATCACTAGTCGAGTGGCTAATCTATTTGTCCAAAATGCTAAGCAAGGGATTCCATATTCAGAGGTTGGTTTTGATTCAGTCATTAATACCATTAGTGGGGTCTTCATAGATGCAGGAGATTTAGACATTATTGCACCTGAACTGGACGCTAACGGTTCTGAGACCGGTAAGCCTAAATACGAAATTCACCATGTAAAACCAGGACTATTACCAAAATCATACGAAACCAAGCGTGAAATGCGTGGTATCGAAACTAAATACTACCCAATGGGCATGCTGGAAGATGCCTATATTGAAAACACGATCGTAATGTAGAGGAGGATTAAAAATGGCTGATAATTTATCAAATCAAGTTCTTGAAGACGACGAACCATTGTTTGATGCTGCTGATGTGGCAATTTATTTAGATGAAAAGCTGGTTAAATACTTTAACGGTAATGACATGGTATCCATTTCATGGACAACCGATAACGTTACTTTAGATATTGATGCTCAAGGATCTGGTACTGCTGTTCGAAACCATGATGGGCGAGGAACTATTACTTTGCATTTGAACCGTGCTTCCGACACTTGGCAAGACATTATGGGTTATGGGGTTTCGACTGGATACCACAAAATTAATATCTCTACACCATACGAAAGTGTTTACGCAGGCAAAGCTTTGCTTACTAAGAACCCAGATATTAATGTCGGTGGTCAAGCACAAACGGTTGATGCAGCATTCTCATGTATCAACATTTCTCTTGAAGGTAACAAAAACAAATAAAAAGTGAGGTAATTGTACTATGGAAAACGAAAATTTAGATGACGCATTCATTCAAGATCAATCAGCTAATGAGGGAGTTCCAACAAGTTCAGTAGAACCTAAAGCAACCCCATTAGAAGACTATTCAGATCGAAAACAAGAAGTAACCAAGACCGAAGAAACTCATCCAGAAGTATTGGACTATATGCCATCGATCAAACGGCAAGAAGTTTTAGCCGTTGATGATAATTTTAATTTTGTTTACGTTTTGAAAAACGGTAAGAAACTTAAAACGTCAGTTGCTAAACCTGACTTGGCGGTCAGTACCGAACTATCTGACACTACAATTCGCTTTAATCAAACCAATGATGGTAATCAAGAAATGATGGTTAACAACTTTGGCGTTTATAAATTAATTATGGAAAAACTCATCCGAGTAATTCTTGTTAATGAAGCACCACTTCACACTGTAACTTTTAAGAGTTTATCAGAAATTGGGATGACCAAAGGCGAACTAGATGATTATATGGGCATCATCGCCACGTTTTACCTCGAGGAGTAATATTTTTTTCAATAAACGGCAAATTGAAAAACTTTTCGACAAAAATCCCGGTCTAGCGATGGAATGGTCCGCTTATATTAACGGATCTGTAAACGTTACTCGTGAAGAGATCCGTAATATGAACGGCAACGAACTAAGCATCTTACAGTACGCAACCCAAGAGAGGTTGAAAACTAGTCGCTACAACCAAGCAATGGCAATCGCACTCGCATTTGGCGGTAAGGAGGGATCCTAATGGCTGAAATAGCTGGAGATCGTATCAGTTACAAAATTGATATTGATGGTCTTTCCAAACTAGATGGCATGCAAAGAGTTATCAAGCAGCTTGATAAGCTCATGCCTAAGCTAGATAAGCAAGTTAAAGAAGCCAGTCGAAATATAGATAAATTTAATAATACTTTGAATAAATCCAGTACAAAGGGACTGGAAAAAGACAACAAGATAATCAATATTACTAATGAAAATCTAAAGAAGACTGGGCAAGAAGCTGACAAAACTAAATCAAGAACCGAAAAACTGGGTAACTCAATGGATAAATCCTTTGGGAAGTCCTTTTTTAATAGGCACACTCGTGATTTGGGCAAGTTGGGCAGTCAGATGCAAAGTTTCGGGACTAAAGCTACGGCAGTTACAGCGGGAATTACAGCGGGCGCTGCTATAGCATTAAAGACTGCTACAGAGTTACAAAATCGCTACAAAGTTATCACCAACTTGGCGGTAACCGGCGGTGAAAAACAGACTGAAGCTCAGCGTAATGTTAGCCAAATGCAAAAAGATGGGACAAAGTACTCTAACGAGTATGGTGTTTCAACTAAAAAGATTGGTGAAGGTTACGAAACCTTGGTTCGTCGTGGTTATACAACTGATCAAGCATTAGGATCTCAAAAATCTTACTTACAAGGTGCGATTGCGTCTGGTGATAGTTATACTGACGTGGTCAATAACGCTGCTTCTGCTATTGAACAATTTGGCATGAAAAAAGATACAGTTGTTGGAATGGCTAACGCTAGTAAGAAAGCTATTAACCAAATGGCTTATTCAGCCGATTTAACTGCTACTTCATTCGGTGACTTGGGTGAAGCTCTTAAGTATGCTGGGCCTGACGCCCATGCGGCTAACCAAACGTTGCATGAAACTGTGGCAGCGATTGGTGGCTTGTCGAACTTTGGGATTTGGAAACTGTCCTCGCAATCAGAAATGGCTGCGTAATAAATTCCGTTAACTCGGGGAAGACTAAACAATATAGATTCATTTATTCTTCGTTTGTGTTACAATGTAATACAGATAAGGAGATGAGTAATATGGCAACAATTACCGTACGTGTCAGCAATGACGAAAAAGAATGGCTACAGTATATGGCTGACTTTTATGGAGTTACGTTATCTGATCTCATTAAAGATTATTCAATGTCAGATTTGGAAGATGAATACGATCGTCAAACTGCTGAAGTTGCTCACAAGCAATGGATAGATAGTGGAAAACAGTCGGTATCCATGGATGACATCATGAAAGAATTCGGTGGTATTGATGAGTGATGATGGGTATCAATTAAGATTTACCAAAGAAGCGCAGAAAGAGCTGCGTAAAATGGATAAACATCAAGCAAAACTAATCACACGTTGGTTGTATGTCAATGTTGATGGTATCGATGACCCATATCGAATTGGTAAAGGACTGACGGCCGATAAAAGTGGTCAGTGGAGATATCGTATTGGTAATTATCGTGTTATTTGTGAAATTGATGATGATCAGTTGATTGTGTTAGCAATTAATATAGGTCACCGTCGAAGTATTTATAAATGATAAATTGCATGTTGATCCCGAACCAAGACCAGAAGGAAACTCTGGGAAGGCGTAACGACTAGATAAAATAACCTAAGCAAAGACACTCTAATGAGTGCCTTTTTTGTATGGTGAAATATCCATGAAGGCGGAACACCTAAACAGTTTGGCTGTAGGTGAAAAGATAGTCTGAACTATATGGAAACATATAGAAGTAGGGGATAAAGAGCCCTTACGATAACAATTTGAGATGGTTCGCAAGCCGGTACCTCGATGCGTCAAATTTATCAACGTTTGACTAGCCCACCAACTAAAGGTAAGGCACCTAGTGCCATGAAAGAGTTGGGAATGGACTATGATGATTTCCGTGATGCTCATCATAATTTAATCCCTATTCAACAAGTGTTTGAGAAGTTAGCAACTCGAATGGACAAGATGAAGATGAGTCGGACCGATAAAGGTGCTATTTACGCAGCTTTATTTGGTGTTAATGCATCTAGTGCGGCTCAGGCTTTAGGTGAAAGCTACAAAGATGTTGCAAAACTGGACAAGAAAGTTCAGCAATCCCAAAACATGAATAAGGGTCAAGGATACGTGGCCCAACTTTCACAAAAGAATATGAACACTTTATCTAAGCAGTGGGATCGGATCAAACAAGGGTTATTAAACTCCGGTGTTGAAATCGCAAATGCGTGGATGCCAACGTTAACTAAGCTGGCTAAGGGCGTTGCTGATGTTTTGGAAAAATTTCAAAGATTACCAGAACCGGCTAAGAAGTTTGTAGGATTAGCTGCAGTTGTAACGGCTGCTATTGGTCCTATGGCTATTTTAGCTGGAACTGTCCTTAAGTTGATTGCACCTTTAAAGGCTCTTAAAAATATCAAAATTCCTGGAATGGGTGGTATTTCAGGGCTTATCAAAGGTAAAAATCCAACTACCGGAGTAGCTAAAAATGCTCCCGGCATGTTATCTAAAGCTGGTACCGCAGCCGTTGGCGTTGGCATTGTGGCTACTGCCGGATTTGATATTTATTCAGCTATTAAGTCCAAGAATCCGGTAACCAAGTTTAAGAAGTTGGGTCAAGGTTTAGGAACTGCTATTGGTGGCGGAATTGGCTTTTTCTTTGGTGGCCCTGCTGGTGCTGCTCTTGGCGCAACTATCGGTCATGTAGCTGGTGGTTGGGTAGGAGATTTAACTCGCAAGTTTAGCAAAACTAAGTTGGGTAAGAAAATAGGCTCCTCATTAAGTGGTGCTTTTAAAACAGCCAATAGAAGTATCAAAGGACCAGTAAATCTGCTTGGAAAAACAGTAAGCAAGTCTTGGAAGAGCGTTACTAAGTCGTTTAAATTGTCGAAAACTGATCAAAAAAATATAAAAGCGATTGGTGATGTATTTAAATACGTCGGTAAAATTGCGCTGGCATATATCGGTTCAAAATTAAGAACAACTATCAAGATGTTGGGTGTAGTTATTGGAACGGTATTTAAAGTTGCCGCCCATATCATTAAAAGTATAGGTGGGGTATTTAAAGGTTTATCTAAGATAGTTAAAGGTACTGTTGGAGTTGTCGGTAGTTTACTTCGAGGCGATTTTAAAGGTGCATTTAATAGCGCTGGGAAAGTTGTTAATGGGTTCTTCGATATTTGGCAATCAGTATGGTCAGGGATATGGGATATTGCTAAAGATGTTTTAGGCGGTATCGCTAAACTCGTTGGAACTGTTGTTGATGGAATTAGTGACATGGTGAAAAGCCTGACTCATGCTAACGACTCCAGCTCTAAAAATAATTCTCATGGATATTTCACCGATGGAGTACTTAAGCCGGGCAAATTAGATTCTAAAAAAGGATCTAACAAAATTCCTGCTAAGAATAAGATCAATGTTCCAACTGGTATTGGTCACGCTGATGGTGGCCCAATTAATCGTACGCATGTTGCGATGGTTAATGAAGCTGGAACCGAAATGGCTTACGATCCTCGAAAAGGACGTTTCCGCTTGCTAGGCAACGGCCCCACTTTAGCTAAGGTTCACGCTGGAGAACATATCTTAAATGCCAAGGATACTGCTAAAGTGCTGTCTGGCGGTCTTGGTAAGGGTAGGACTTTACCCGGATATGCTAAAGGTACTGGTAAGCTAAAAGTAGCTGCTGCACAAAGCTCGGTTAGTTTGAAAGGGTCAGGATTAGATGGCAGTGCTCGTTCGGCCAAAAAATCTATGCGTTTAATTACTAGTACCATTACTAATGGATATAAAAAATCTAACAAGAATGGATCGAAAGAACTTAATCAGTTGAATTCTAAGTCCACCAAGATTTTCGGATCCTTAAAAGTTGGTACCAAGAAGCAAACACAACAGATTCAACGGAATACTATTCGTGATTTTAACGATATGCAAAAAGGATCCATTACCCAAGCTAAGCAACTTAACAAAGGTATGAATTCCATTACAGCTGATATGGTCAAGGATAGCGACCGTAATGTGGGTAAACTCCATAAGAATACCGTTAAAGATTTCGACCAAATGCAGAAGAGTTCTATTGTTCAGATGAACCAAATGCATAAAGGAATGAATGCAGTTGCTACTGCAATAGTATCCGACTTTAACAGTATTTTTGGAAAACTAGACAACTATGCATATAAGGCAATGGCTAATACTATCAAGCAATTAAACCGTGGTATTAGTGGAATCAATACAGTTTTAAGCCAATTCGGTGGTAATGATTCTGTTTTGAAGCCTATTCATTATGCATCTGGATCAGACGGTAAATTAGCTAATGATCAGATCGCCATGGTTAATGATGCTAAAACCGGTCCTAGGCAAGAGCTTATTGTTCGAGATAATAATGTGTATGCTCCTAAAGGAAATGACGTAATACTGCCCTTGAAAAAAGGAGACCAAGTTCTTAATGGTTCGCAATCTGTTGAATGGGCTAAAAGTCAAAATATTACTCATTTTGCAAAGGGATCCGGAGTATCAAAGAGTCAACTGAAGAAAATAGCTGCCGCAGGTGAAAAGAATCCTAATGAATCTTTTAACAACAGTTTTTCTAAAAAAGTAAATGTTTTGGGTACTCCAATTCAGGAAAAAACTACTAGTTTAGGTAAAAGAGCAAGTAAATCACTGGGAAACCCATGGATGAAAGCAATGTGGAATGTTGTTGCGGATGCTATAGGTTCAGCTTCAGGATCTGGTGGTACACGAGAAGCCTTTCTTAAGTACGCAGAAGAACACTATGCCGGAAAACCATATGTCATGGGTGGCATGGGACCTGATGTTTATGACTGTTCAGGGATGGTTGCTTCAGCGTTAGCTCATTTTGGTATCAATATCGGTCGAACCACTGTTGCAATGCAAACAAGTTCAGGTGTTCAGCATCTTGGCCAAAACTTATCTAACACTCTCCCTGGAGATATAGTTGTGTTTGGTCATGGAACTGGGGCCGCTGGTCACGTTGGGATTATCAAGAATCCTAAGACTGGTTCTATGTTTAATGAAACTCCCCCAAGAGCGCGAGTTACTTCTATTGCTTCTGATAAGTCTATGGGATATGGATATTATCGAATCAAGGGCTTGCATAATGCCGTAGACAAAAAAGAGAAAAACAATTCAAGCAAACGACTTAAAAATCTAGCTAAGAAACAGCTTGGTAAAAAAGCAATTAACTGGATTAAGGATAATTTGGGAGAAGACGAAATTGGTGACGTTGGTAATATGAACTTAGTAGGTGATATGGGTTCTAGAGCACGAATTCTCGCTGCTGCAATTAAGAAAATGTATCCATCAGCAACCAACTCTGGTATAGCTGCAGTTCTTGGGAACTGGAGCTTTGAATCTCACTTAGATCCTGGCGCAATTAATCCAGGAGGAGGAGCGTCTGGTTTAGGGCAATGGTTAGGTGGACGTAAAGATAACTTAATCAAATTCGCTAGAAAAACTGGCGGAAATTGGAAGAGTGCGGCTACACAGTTAGAATTTGCTCTTAAGGGAGATAGTACAGATAGTGGCGTCCTAAAAAGAATATTGAGCAGTCATGGGTCCGTTTCATCGTTAGCTGCTGCTTTCTCAAATCAATGGGAGCGTGGCGGATATACAGCCCAACACGTTGCAGGTGCCAATAGTATCGCTAAAGCACTGCATGCTAATGGTGGCTGGGCTGAAAACGGTAAGGTTAATGTCTTTGGCGAAGTTCCTGGTCAAAATGAGGTTGCCATCAATACTAGCCGTCCTTCGGCGGATAAATTGATTATGGAAGCGATGAGCGATCGTGCTTCTAAGCAACCAAATGGTGTTTTTGGTCAGCTCAAAGAATTTGCGAAGATTCAAAATGAATTCAGGAAGATGAAACTATCTCGTGATGATTTTAATGAATCAGTGAAATCTAGTTCTGTTGGCCAAAAAGCAGTATCAATTAAGCCAAATATGAATTACCACCCAGAAATTCACATTGAAGGTACTAGTGATCCAGAACGGACCGGTGATGTTGTAGCTAAACGACTCACGGAAGATCGTAGAAAGTTTGAAGCAATGGCTAATGACTTCTTCGGTAAAATTCTCGCTGCACAAAATTAAAAGAGTTTCCTTAACGGGAAGCTCTTTTTCTATACATATAAAAATAATTGAGGAGGTAAAACCATGGCTAAAAAGAAAACGTTAAAAACATACGAGAGTGCATACTCTAAAGCTAAATCTAATTACAACAAAGCCAAACAAATTCAATCCACTAATAGCAATAAGGTTAAAGAACTAGAAACTAAATACAAGAAAGCCAATAGTAGTGAAAAAGCTAAGCTTAAAGAGCAAATTGCTAAGGCTAAGTCATCAACGGAACGTGCTAAAACTACCGTAGCTACAGCAAAAAGAAAATATACTAGCGCTAAAAACAATCTGGCCACCTTTAAAAAGAACTCTGCTGCTAACAAACGTAAGGTAGCTTTAAAAACTAAGAAAAAAGTTATCGCCAAAATGAAGAAAGATAAGCCTGGGTATTGGAAGTCTAAACGCCCATACGTTATTCCTAAGTACCCAGGTTCTGAAAATAGTTATGTCTTCATTGATAATACTTCTGAAAATGAAACTACTTCTACCGAAATGACTACTAATACTATTTCACCGGGACAATACGTTAATCATTACACGCAGACTCAACCGATCCAACGTCAAATAGAAGGTAAGTTGGGTGGCTCGTCAGTTTCTAAAGTTTCATACTTGAAAAAACAATTTAACATGTTGAGACGATGGGCTACTAACGGTACAGAAATTGAATTTCATGGTCAAAAATACAGTTCAAGTGCGGTTTTAACATCAGTAGCAGCTAACTTTGATCAGCCTAGAGATAATGCGCTGGCGGTTTCGGTGGCCATTCAAGATGTTAAATGGGCAACCAGCACCAACAAGAAGAAATCTACAAAGAAAACCAATACTAGTAAGACTAATAATACTGGTACTAAAAGCCCAACTAAAGGCGATAGAAAGAAAACTAAACCTAAAGCAGGTAAATATCTCACAATTAAAAAAGGTGATACCTATTGGGGATACCACATGAAATTCGGCACTTCGATTGCCAAGCTAAGAAGTTGGAATGGCTACCCGGATAGATACTTGCCGATTGGTAAAAAAGTAAGAGTTAAGTAGGTGGTTACTATGTACAGGGACACAATCCAATTCAATAAATTTCAACTGCCGGAAACGTTTCTAGTAACTCTCAGTGGTAATGACTATGCAATTACGGTTAGTTATAACGAGGTAAATGACCGGCTTTACTTGACTTTGGCTGACGAAAACGGTGAACCGTTGGTAACTAATGAGAGGCTAGTAGCAGGAGAACCACTATTTGCTGATATTCATGATGCTAGTTTGCCTAGCGAAGACTTAGTCATGATTGATGAAACCGGAAAGTCCACCTGTGTTAATTTCTCCAACGTCAATGAGGATATTTTCATTACTATCGATGATACTTTTACTGGCGAAATGGATCCGGATAACACTAATGATGGTGTTTACAACCCAGACGGAGATGATACCAGCATGGGGATGGATGATGATTCAGACGACTCTATGGATGATGATGAATTCGATGGACTAGATGATTTCATTGAGGATCGAGGTGATGCTTAATGAACTTTGTGCACCGCTATTTGCGTGTTTATGTTAAATGGTCTGGTCACCAAAAACACTTTTTATCATGGGACAAAGCGCCTAATAATCGATCTATCGAAATGACATCACCATTTACTACCGGCGTTAATCCTGACATGAATTCTTTGACCTTATATAACCTTACTAAGGATGAATTTAATTACTTTCAAAAAGGCCGGCAAGTTGCGATAACTGCCGGTTTTTATAATGCTGATGCTAGTGCCAAAAATGGTGGTCTTATCACCACTGGAACAATTAAATCCATGACACCAATGTCCTTAGACGGTGTAGATCGATCAATTCAAATTAACTTTAATCATTTCCCGGATATATCAGAAGATGTTATTAAAGTTAAAAAGGTGACTAAAGTTAGAGTAGCGGTTAAAGCTAGCGCTAGAAAAAAAGCCGGCACTGTTAGTGTTTCGGATTTAATAAGTGCATATAGTAAGGCTAAAACTGTTGAGTATAAAAAATGGTTGGCTGCCCATCCTGAAGCTACACCACACGAACGAGGAAGAAAGCAAAAAGAATTCACTAAAGCACGTAAAAAATATAATTCAGCAATTAGAAAAAAGCACTCTAAAAAAACAAAAGCAAAAAAGGCACAGGCTCATTATGCTAAGCAAGTTCATTACGCTAATCTTTCGTACAAAAAAGGCACTAAAGCTTCAACAATCATTAAAGATATTGCTAAGCGGGCTCATATCCCATTGGGCGCTGTAAAACTCAATTATGATCATAAATACGCCAATGGTTTTACCGTTAGTGGTAAGCCTTTGAGTGCTATTAAAAAGGTCGCTGATGGTGCTAATACTGACGTGGTGATCGAAGGCAGCAAACTGTACATTCGTGAGATTACTACTGGTCAGAAAGCCACATTGAAATTGAACCCGGAAACGGGATTAATTAGTCATCCAACGCCTTCAGACGACGGTGCGTATGATGGTCAAAAATTTGAAGCTCAAGCTCTTATGCGGAAAGAAGTTAGGGTTGGAGCGTTAGTTTATATTGATGATGGAGTTAAAAATTACGGTAAATGCGTGGTCCTTAGCGGTCAACGAGAATACACGACTTCAACTAGTACCGTTACTTTTCAATTTGTTCCGTACAATGCTTATAAAAAGGCTAAGGCGGCCAGTCTTAAAAAGGCTAAAGCCAATGCTGCTAAAGATAAGGCCAAAGCTAAACTTAAAGAAAAAAACGACCGTGCGAAAGACAAAGTTAAAAAGGATGCTACTAGAAAAAAACGTAAGAAACGAAAAACAAAGAAGAAAGGAGACGGTAAGAAGTGAAAGCAGGAGAAAATTCATTAGTACCATTAATTAATTTACTAATTGAAGAACATGATTCTGGCCCTCACATATACCGGGGTAGAATCATCTCTACATCACCGTTAACGGTTCAGCCCTCTAATTTAGATTTCGATGGTAGTAAAAAAATGCCAATAGTTGAGTGTGAACAACTTGATTTTAGCTTCTATATTAAAGGCTCAGACGATACCGGACACACACGAGAATTAAAGGTGGGTGATGAAGTATTAGTACTAGTCTTTACTGACAGCATGGAAAATTATTCTAAAGGTAAAGATTTCCGCGAAGATCCACTTAGAAAAAATAGTGTTGATTCTAGCATTATTGTGGGGGTGATCAAGTGAGTACGGATGTAAGGCTCGATGAAAATGGTAACCCTAACTTGAGTAATGGCAAAGATTACGTTACTGGGGTCGATGAGCTACGGCAATCACTAGAAATGCGGTTACTTTCTCAGGTGGGATGGGCCATAGATGATGTTGATTTCGGTGTTGAGTGGTTGGATTTCTTCGGTGAGTTTCAGGATGCTGACTTAGCTGCTAATAAAATAGCTGAAGCGCTTGAAGAAGATGATCGTGTGGCTGTTGTTACTGATGTGACCGTAGATCCAGACTATAAAACCAGAAAAGCAATGATTAAGGTAACCATGCAATTAGCTGATGCTGATTTGATAGCTGACAATGGTGATCCAAATTTAGATTTTAATACGGCGATTACCATTTGAGGAGGTGAGAATGTTTGCCATTATTAGAAACAGGATTTGAACCATGGGACTACTACCAGTGGCTCGATTCTTTACAAACTAGTTTAAGAGCTGACCCGGAAATAGGTAATGATATTGACCTATCTACGGGTTCTTTTTATGAAAATATGGCCGAATCATTGGCTAGGCAACTGGCACAATCAGATTTAACTAAACTAGATGTATACGATTCAAGATTTGTTTCCCTAGCTGAAAACATTTCTTTGGATCGACTCGCTAGTAACTACGGTATCTCACGTAATGTGGCCAATTATGCAACTACAACTTTAACAATTAAAGGTACTCCAGGATATGTTATTGATGCTGAGTCTATGTTCAGCAATAATCAGGATATGATCTACTTAACTGACTCTGAAGTTACCATAGGTTTGGACGGAACGGCAAAAGTTAGAGTTTACGCAGAAGATACCGGTGAAGAATACAACTGTGATGCTAATACCATAATTAACCAAGTGATGTATGTTGAAGAAATTGAAGAAGTAACCAATCTTGAAGCAGCATCTGGTGGCGCAGACATGGAAACTGATTACGATTTGCGGGCCAGAATTAAGTTAGCTCAAAAGAGTGTTAGCTCTTCAACTCCTAATGGGGTAGCATCAGCATTATTTGGCGTTACTGGCGTTAAAAGTGTCCGATATGTGGTTAATGATGAAGCAACAACCAATAGTGCTGGAGATCCGCCTTATACTACTCATATTTATGTTTTAGGCGGAGAACGGCAAACGATTGCCCAAACCATTTCAGATAATGTGGCATTGGGAATTACTTTAACAGGTACAGAAAAAATTGATATTCCATTAGACAATGGCGACGTTAATCACGTCGCTTTTTCTGTGGGCTCAAGTCAAACCATCTACATGCATATCGCTGTTGAATTTTCACAGGTTGACGATACTACTCAAGACGAAATAATCGCTGATATTCGTGACAATATACAGGTTTGGCTTGATTCATTTTCTATGGGTGAAACTCTTAAGTATACCCAACTTTTTGGCATTATTTATGATGTTGAAGGTGTAAATGATGTGGTTGATTTAACCTGGGGAACTGATCAATCAAGCTTAGGTCGTACAAATATTGAGCTAACCGATTTTGCAACTGCGATTACTAATGATGATGCAATCGAGGTGGTAGCTAGTGACTAAATCTGATTTTGAACTGTATCACGAAGATGAGGTTTTATCGATACCGACTAACCGAATTAACACAACTCCAGGAAGTCCTACAGAAAGACTTATGAGGGTCTTTGATAAATTCATTTATGACGATATGCAAGATGCTGAAAACATCGCCAAATTAAGCGATTTAAATAATGCGGTCGGTGGTCAATTAGATGACATTGGTGATGATTTTGACTTGCCTAGGCTGGGAAAGCCAGATGATTTATATCGATTTCTGTTAAAAATGAAATCAGTTAATCGAAGTTCTAAATCCACCTTCAATGACTTGATTCGACTAGTAGCCGCTACCTTTGATATTGATAAAACCGATGTTCAAGTTAGAAATGATTATCAAATTCAAGAAGATGGCTCTACCAAAGGTAATCCATTCCATGTTTCGGTAGAAGATTTACCGCTAGATAATATTGAACATCCAGAAATCGTTCAACTTTTTATCGATGAAATCCAAAATGCTTTAGCGCTTGGAGTTACCTTATCTAGAGTAACTTTTCGAACTAGCTTGCCGAGCGATATTTATGTAGGAACGGCACTAGTGACAATGAATATTATAGAACTAGAAAGTGACGTCGATACCGAAGTTATTGAACACGAATTGACTAATACTAATTATTTACGGTCAGCACAGACTATTTCGACCATTTATGAAATTGAAAGTGAGGAGGTATGAAATGGCAAAATGGAATAAAATTGTTATTACTAATGCTGGATACCAGTTATCAGCCGCAACTTTAGCAGGAAACACAATCAGTTACACGCGTGCTCAAACAACTGATAAGGATATGAGTGGATTAACGTCAGAACAGTTAAAAGAAATTACTAAGTTAGAAAGCGTAGCCCAAGATTTACCTCTTGGAACAGTGTCAGTACAAGATGATCACACTGTAAATGTTCCAATCAAGGTAATGAATAGCGATTTGCAAGAAGATTACTTACTATATGGTATTGCCATTTTTGCAAAAATTGAAGGTGGAGAAGAAATTCTATATGGAATCGCCACCTCGGTAAATCCGGATTTAATCCCAGCTCAAAATGGTTCTACAGTTGTTGGTACAACTTTTAAAGTTAAATTACATGTTGGTGATGCGGCTAACGTAACTATTGTTGTCTCTCCAGATGGATCTGTTTCTAATGAAGAATTAGAAAGCATCTTAAACAATTACGTCCTAACATCTGATCTCGACAAGCTGAAAATTAGCGGGCGGAACTACATGAAAGATTCGGCAACACCAGTAAAAGTAGGAATTAACTGGGGGACTGAGCGATATGCTGTTCTACCAACGTATTTAGATGACGCTACTGGGAAAATAACTTTTAGTGCTAAAATCTCAGAATTAGCAGATAATAACGACGGAAAAATTTCAATCGGACTTTGTATGCCCGGCGACGCAAATAATGGATATGGTGTTACAGACGTTCCGATCGTTGATTCAACTTTAACTGTGACTTTTGATGTACCAGAAGAAATGTCTGATCGAACAGCGGTTTTGATATACGGAAATTCTGGTATATGGGACGGTTCAGAAACGGGACATTTTACTCTTATCAACAGTAAGCTAGAAAAAGGCACTCAAAAAACAGATTGGACGCCAGCACCTGAGGATATGATGTCCAAAGCAGATATGGCTGATATTCAAAAGGGGCTAGCTACATTGGAAGATATTCAGAAGCTAATTGATCAAAATGCGGATTTGCAAAAGCAAATTGATGAAAAAGCAACATGGACCTTAATCAGCCAAACCGATTATGATGCGTTACCAGATAAAGCTGGATCAACGATTACCTACTTCATTTATTAGAGGTGAATTATGACGATTAATATTGGAGAAAATAAAATAACCAAAATTGCAGTCGGCGATAAATTGATCCTTGAATCAAGAGGAGAACAAGACTGGATCGAATTAGAATTACCTCCTAGAGCAGAACCGGGTTCTGGAAATATTCTTTTTAAAGATATGGGAGACGGAACAGCCAGATTATACGGTGGTTTTACGATCGCTAAGTCCGACCAAGACTCATACATGTTGTGTTCTCTTCCTGAAGGCTACCAATTTGTTTCAAGTAAACATACGGCCATGGTTATGATGGCAGGACATACTTTGCCTTCCGGCGTTACGTTAACAGCTAACACCGGTCATATTTCCCTTGTAGGACCGGATCAAAGCTTAAATACTAATGGTGGAGAAATTAAAATTTCTCTTTCTCACCTTGGTAGTGGAGGTGGTGTTTCTGCAGACTTATCGCCGTGTATTTTAATTAATTACACCAAAACAAACTAAAGGAGGTGCCACGATGGCACAATATTATGTACAAACAGACTCAGATGGTTACATCACTAAGGCTTTAGCTGCCTTAACAGAACAAGATAACGCAGCCGATTATCAACTAATTATGATTGCTAGTCAGTATGACAACCAGTTTGCCACCAACTTTACTAAGTGGCGGATTTCTGAACTGGGTGTACCACTGGCTCCCGGCAACTTGCCAAAAGTTACAGTTGAAGAATTCAATCAAACTTTACAAGGGTACAAGGAACAGTTGGAAGCGGCTAACGAAACGATTGCGGATCAAACTAAGCAACTTTCACAACTTAGCGAATTGGTTCCTCAGGTTCAAGAGATGGTTATTCAGCTTACTCAAATGCAAGGTCAAACAGATACAACTATGAAACAAGTACAACAAATGATAATCCAACTAACGCAAGCAATGGGTCAACTTAGTGCAGGAACAACTACTGAGGAGGGTAAATAAGATGATTATTAGTTTAGAAATGATTAAAATGCAGTGGTCATGGGGTATGATGACCGATGATCAACTTGGTAACTTTGTCATTTGGGGTAATATCACACCTGAACAGTATAAAGAAATTAGCGGTAAAGAATACGTGACACCGACTGCTTAGGAGGTCGTGTTATGAATTACCTTTTTTATAAAATTAAGCAAAATCCTTTTCATGTAACGATTGGTTTAACCATGTTACTGACTGGGATTTTTTTAATTACCCACGACCGTTATTTTCAGTGGCCACCCCTAGCCGTCTGGTTCCTTAATGATGACATTGTAGGGGGACTTTTTAGTTTAACTGGTATTGCTATGTTAATCTGGGCTTTTTTAAGACATCAAAACACTTCTGCTGATCACGTAATTTTAATTATTGCTAGCACTTTGATGATGTTGCTAACGGCGTTTCAATTTTTGCACTGGGTAATTTTGGGTTTAGACATGCCGTGGATTTCTAACCTTTGTTTAACCCTCATCATCAATATCTTAGCGTATCGGAGTGATGCGAGTTGAACCATGTATGGAGCCAAGTTATTCCACTAATACCAGCAATTTTAACTGGTTTTTGGACGTATCATTTAAGCCGGCAAAAATCGCAGCATCAAAAGGAGCAAGACGATGTTGATTCTTGGCGGACGTTGTACACGGAAATGAAGACCAGGGCCGAAAATGCCGAAGCACGAGCCGATAAACTCCAAGCGGAAATTGATGAGTTAAGGAAGAAGGAAAAATAATGGACATTGTAGAACTACTAAATCAGGTTAATGCAAATGTAGTGATGACTATTTTTGCAGTTACCTATGTAATTGTGGGTACTTTAAAAGTAACACCGTACTTTAACAAAAATCAATATCTGCCTATCGTGGCGCTATTTGTCGGCATGATTTGTGGCGCTATCTGGGGTGGTTATAGTCCATCAACTGGACTCTTAGTTGGTGTTGCTGACGGTATTCTTGCCGGTGGCTTTGCTTCAGCTGGCGGACACGAGTTGATTAGCTCAATTTCAGAATTGATCGGGAGGGGCAAATAATGGGATATCCTTTAGTTATTGATGTAGCAAGCTATCAGCCTAGTTCGCTTTCATACTTCCGTATCATGAAGCAGAAAGGGGTTAAGGCGGTTATTATCAAAGTGACCGATGGTTCTGCTTACGGAACTGCCTATGTTAACCCTTTGGCTAAAGCTCAACGGATCAATGCGGAAGTAGCGGGATTAAAAGTGCATGCTTACCACTTTTCAGAAATGAGGGGAATCACTGACTCTCGCAATGAGGCAGACTTTTTCTATACTCAAGCTAAAGCCTTAGGTTTTGATGTCACCAACTGTGCTATGATGCTGGATATTGAAAACCCAGCAGTTAATTCTTATCCGGCTACTGCTGACTGTAATGCGTTTACGGACTACTTAAAAGGTAAGGGCTGTAGGCTAACGGGTGTTTACTCTATGGCTAGCTGGTTTACTGCCGGAAGAATAAATGCCAAAGCCTTACACGCTGATTTGCTTTGGGTTGCTAACTATGGCGTTTCAGCGCCAGGAGTTGATAACACAGATATTTGGCAATATTCAGATAAATTCGCAGGTTATCATCAAGATGTTAATTACGATTTTGTAAATGCACTCACTAAAGGTGTTAAGCCACATAAACCGGAATACTTTAAAATTAATCCACGTCTTGTTTCTGCTACCACTAGAATAGGCATTTACAAGGATAAGAATCTTAAAACTAAAATTAGAAACTATGACGTTGGGACTCAATTCGTTATTAAAGATATCTACGTGAAGAAGAGCGGGGTATCCCGCTTAAAGACAGATTCAGGTTTCTGGATTTCTGGTAATCGAGATCACTTTAAAAATATGTATTACGTTGATAAGAAATTAAAACGAGTAAAATTAATCCACAGTGCTTACTTGTATCACGATATTGATCGTAAAAAGCCTTTACGTAAGTACTATAAAGGCGAAGAGTTTGATATTGAAAATATCGTAAAAAGTAAAACCGGATTATGGATCTTAAAAACTTCTTCTGGTTTTTATCTAACTGCCAACAAAAACTACGTTAAAAAAATTAAGTGATATAATTAATTATCTAGAAAATCCTAGGTGTGTACACTTTTAACCCAAAGAAACCCTCAACCTTAATTGGTTGGGGGCTTTTTTGTTGTATAATTATATTGTTGATATAGCTGCTATTAGGAGGTATATATGAAAAAAGAAAAATCAAGATTAATGCAAAAATATGGTAATTTAAAAAATGAACCTAACGTAGGTGAAATTGATTGGGGAGAGGACAGAGGGAGAGAAGTACTACCTTCTTATGATTCCAAACTGTTTTCTCGATTTGATAATTATGACCAACAAAATTATTTAAACGATTCAAAAAGAGTATTTGATAAGGGTGAGCCTAAGGGGCGTGAACTCTGGTAGTTACTTCTTTGAATAATCAATTAATTTTTGTGCAGTCCCAACTGTAAGCTGATCAATCGTTCTGTCACCATTACGTAGTCGAGTAATGATCGATTGAGATACTCCAGTATCTTTAGCGATTCTGTAAGCCGAAATATCGCTATCAAGTAGCTGTTTGATTATTTCTTCGATGTTCATTAGTCTTGCTCCTTTAAAAGTTTGATTGTATAATATGAGTATTAAAAAGCAGAGGTTGCTGGCACAACCCCTGCATGTTCGCAAGTCTAGTGCGGTTCTATGGTGGGCTAACCTTTTAGGTTAGCTTTTTTTATTATCTGATAGGCTTTAGCAAAATTAATTGCGGCCCTAGATAACACGTATAACGCAATTACATACGTCATACACCATAAAACCTTTCCTAGTTATAGTCACGTCCACCACCTCTTTTTTGTCTAGAATAAGTGAGGGGTGTGGCACGCACTATCTTGCTAAGTCAGTTTGAAGGTCATGACTCCTTCGCTTGACTATGACTATATTATATGCCATTTGGCATACTATTGCAATACCTTTTGCACTTTTTTCCACTCATTAAAGCTCATGATGTAGTGCAAGTGTTGTTCTCCATATCCAACTTGCAGCAGAACAACATCTTCAGCAAGATTGCCCTTAGCCATGATGCAAAATTGACCAGCGTGTTTATGGTACACAAAATCAGAATTCATTTCATCACTCCCTTTATATAGGTAGATACGTAAAAAGGGGAGCGATTTTTTTATTATTGAGCAAACTTTTTTATTAAAGCAAAAATATGGACAATTTTCTAGGATTATAAATTTGGGACAAATTTGGGACAATTAATTTTAAAATGCTTATATATCAATGGTTACAGAACACTCATTACTCCTGCTCGGGGCATCATTTGTGAATTATACTTAGTATATAAATGGCTCTACACCAACGTGTAGGGCCGTTTTTATTTGTGAAAAATCACCCCAAAAAGCCATACAAAACCATAGAAAACCATTAAATTTGTAACGCGTTTGTAACGGCCATATTATTCACAAGCGGCGTTAGGAGTTGAGTTATAAACGTTCATTTTGCAAGTAAAAAAGCAACATGAGAGTGCCTAAGACTGTGGAAATGAAAACCAGGTCTATTTATACCTAACTCTTTTAAAGCGGTTCTTAACGTATTATTTACAGCAGCAGAAGAAGGGACGGTTCCGTATTGGTTAGTAAATACGTTATCGCTCAAATACTTATCTTTCAAAGGCTTAAGTATATCCAGTAGACTTTAATTGGCTCGGATAGTTCTATTAGATCCTTCCGTATTGGTTTTCTTAATATCACCGGTAGAGGAATCCAAACTTTTGTTAATGGCTATGGTCTTGAAATTAAAATTAATATCTTTCCACGTCAAAGCTGATATTTCACCTAACCGAGCGCCGGTAAAGATGGCCGTAAGAATTATTTGTTTGGAGGTGAAATTAGTTGATAGAGTAGTAGAAAAGTAGTTAATTAATTGTTTTATTTCATCTATATTTAGATAATCCACTTTTTTATTCGTTGTAGGTTAAAACTACTTCTGCCGTAAAATCTTTTTTTAAGATGTCGTCAAGCAAGGCACTTCTGACGCAAGCTCTAACTAGAGAATTTACTTTATGAACTGTATTTTTGGCATGAGTTGAACCATAGTGATTAATAAATTTTTGATATATCCGTCTGTTTATCTGGGATATCGGAGTATCTCCAAAATATTTTTTGAGTTCATTTGCCGTAATGCGATAACGACTCTTAGTTTGATTAGATAGCTTTAATTCTTTATAAGTCTTATACCAATCGACAAAAAAATCATAAAAAGAAGTAATATCGGGATTTAAATCGTGACCCTCGTTTAATTCCATCAGCATTTTGCTAGCAAATAGTTCAGCTTCACGACGTGATTTAAAGCCATCTTTTTGCTTAGAACGGTATTTTCCTTGTTTATCTTTGTAACTGATTCTAACTGTGTATTTATTTCCATTTTTTGTTATTGCCATTATTAAATTCCTTTATTTTCGTAGTCGGGCGGACTTAAAGGAGTGATTCGTATGTATTTAATTTTAGGAAAACTGTTTGCAGCGCTAATTATGCTGGGTGCGCCGCTAGTGATTGGTGTTTTACTAGGGAGGTACTCAAGTAAGTTTCACAGTTGGGATGAATTTAAGGAAGACTTTTTTGAATAGGGTAATTAAAAAATGCTCAACACTATCTACTGTAGTGAAGAGCGAGAAATTCAATATTTTTAAAATTTATTATTCCATGGGTCATTTGATTTATTATTTACAAATTTTTTTGAATCGGAGTGTATTTTAGTTACATTTTGAACAAATAACAAGCTTAAAAATGAAACGGTAAACGAAATTCCTATATTGTGTATCCACAAATTTATTAATGCTCCAGAACAGTAATCAAAAAATCCAGAAAAAAATGGTTTTTGCCATTCCGGAAAGGACGCGTAATCAATTTTAATTTCTTTAATTTTATTTTTTCCAATTTCTATGGCGTGATGAATGCGATTATCATCATTTTGATTGGAATGATTTTGAACTACATTGTGGATTTCTTCTTTCTGAACCGTAATATCATTAGAAACAATATTTTCCGATTCTTCAACAATTTCTTGAGAAATTTCTGGAGGTAGTATTTCCATTCTTTTTTGAAGTTGCTCTTCAGTTGGATGATTAGTAGTTAATCCAATTTCATTAGCTACGTGGTTGAATTGAGTACTTGTTTTTATATTTGTTAATGCAAGTTTTTGAATTTCTTTTAACCAAAAATTTTGAGATTTAGCGGATTGAGCAGCTATCTGAGAAATAGTCATAGTTTTACCATAACGTTTATTGAAATCTTTAAGAGGCTTCATTGCTAATTCTATGGCACTAACAGAAGGCGAATTTTGAATAAACCGATAGTTATTTAATAACTGATTTCTAGTTCCTAAAGCAATTGAAGGATTTGTATGGGGAATACCTTTAAGAATATTTCTATAAAATTCGTTATTTCGTTTAATATCTAGCTGACTTATGCCGGCTGTTTTGATTGCAGAGTTTATGGTCCTATTCACTGTATTTACTTGATTAAATACAGGGTTATAGGCCAAGTTAACTTGTTTTAACCATTTTCTATTAGATTCAGTCAATTTTGCGACACGATCTAACTGTTTTTGCATTCTTTTGAATTCATCAGAATTAAAATATCCGGTTTTATTATCCATTTGTTTTTTCATCAGCTCCCTATCGATTCATTGCATATACCTAATGTGATTATTATTTTACAATGATTAATTTAAAAACTCAATATATTGCACATGGAATATTTGTTAGACACTATATATTGACGAAGGAGGTGATCTAATGTGGAATAAAGTTCAACGAATTTTGGATGAAAAGGAATTAAGCATTAATCAGTTATCCAATTTAATCGGATTTAAGAGTAACTCGGTACTTTATTCATTTAAAAACGGAAAAATAAAGAAACCCAGTTTTGAGTTAATGGTCAAAATTGCTTATGCATTAGACATTAGTTTAGATGAATTCAGATAAGGGGGTAATATCAAATTTTTATACAATAAAAACGCCCACCGGGGCAACCGATAGGCGTGCTAACAAACTCATATTTAAGTAATGTATATGGTTATGATAAGCCAGAAAGCAGGGTAAAGCAATGGTTACACGCGAACAAGTTAATCACACAGTTGAAGAAATTATGGAAAAGCCGATGAATCAAGATGTTAGGCTACTACAACTTTTTACCATTTTGGACTATCAAAAAGAAAAATTAATGGAAGGGGAAATAATTATGTCTGTAAAGGTAATTAATAAAACACAAATTTAATTTTACGAAAGAAGTATTAATAACAGCTTTGAATTAAAAGTAAGAAATGCGCAACGATTCTGGGATTGGTTTATGATTACTAACGACAGCTTCATTCAACAAAACATTGGTTGGTTTCTAGGAGTGGATATTAAAGCTCACATTAACAATTATGTGGTGGTTGTTCCTAGTATTAATCACGAAAATCGGTACGAGTGGTTAAAATATGAGTCAATTGTTAAAGATGCTCCAGAGCTACTTCATGTGATTAACAAACAAGCACCCAATAATTATTATCTAACAGAATTTAAGGCAAGTGGGGATTGTTTCGTGAAGTAAATGCTAAAGAAACATATCAACTAGCTTTAGTGGCTAACCGGAACACGAATAACCTATTTTGGATAACTAGGTTAACCGTACATTATAGATGAAGGAAGAGCCATTGAAGATTTATCTATAATGATTTGTCCAAATAGTGTCAAAAACGTGTTATTTAATGCCTATTTTAAAGTTTTATAAGTAGTAGCATAGATTAATTCAAACTTTATTTATAACATTCTTTCAGGAATCTAGCGGTTGGCGGGGAGTTGTTCGAATCCGCACTAGACTTTATATCGCTGAATTTGAGGTACTCTAGGTGAGATGATAGATGTCCTTTCGCCGGGGCGTTTTTAATATGTATATTTTTATCTCGGATTGTTATTTTGCCTCCATTGTGTACTCTGGTGAAAACGCTGTGGTTTTGCTATGCTTTTTTATTGGAGGTAATATTATGAGACGATTTATTAGTAAATACATGAAATCTATTTTGATTTCATTTTTTTCATCAATTTTTGGTGGACTATTGGTTGTATGCTTGTTCTTTATTGATGACAATTTTGGAAGTCTTGCTGATTGGATAGGAGCCATAGCGACATTCTCTGCAGTAGTGTTATCTTTATACTTGTCAGTAGATAAAGAAAAAATTAATTTAAAACTGGAACAGAAAAAAGATCTTGCTTTTGACATGTATAATTTGAAGTTTGATGTCGTAAATCTTGGTAAATCGGATACATCCGTGAAGATTACGTTAGTCCCCGATGCTGATTTTTTACTTAGTTTCGCTCTAGCCAGTATTGGAATGACTAGAAAGGACTTAATGACGGAATTTAGTTTTGATCAAAAATTCAAAATGTCAGAGAATATTAATAATTTACTGCGAGTAATATCTAGCTGTGTCAAGTGGAATGATGGGGATCAAATAGTTGATCCCGACAGGTACTATATTGTGCCCTCAAAAGGGAGTCAATCAGGAACGGTAGAATATATTAGTTTGTACAAATTTTTATTTAAAAACTCTCCAGTTTCGCAGGATGTATCTTTTCATCTTGAGGTAAAAGATCTTAACGGTAAAATTTTAGAGGGTCCAATTGAAAATTTAGAATTAGTTAGCCAGAAAGATGCAAAAAAAGATGACACTGAGAAAAATACTGAAAATTAATAAGAAGTAGGCCTGCAAATGGCAAAACTAACAAATAAGCAACAAAAGTTTGCTGACGAATATATAATTAGTGGTAATGCTACGCAGGCTGCCATTAAATCTGGTTACAATGAAGACTCTGCTCGACAAATAAGAGCTGAAAACTTGTCAAAACCTGTCATTTCAAGTTACTTAAAGGAACAGTTTTCTGAAATACACAACGATAAGATCGATTTCCAACAAGATGTGATGGAATTCTTATCTCGAGTAAGACGTGGTGAAGAAAAAGAAACTATCGTTACTCCTGGAGGTGTGAAGGTAGAAGCGACACCCCAAATAACTGATATAGTAAAAGTTGCCGAATTATTTGGAAAACGTTATGCAATGTGTATGGACAAGAATAATTTGAAAGCCAACGTTAATCCAGCCCAAATTATTGACGATGTTCCGGGAGTTGAAAACGATGGTTAAGCGATATCATTGATCCCTCGTTTTATGGTCTGCATTATGATATTAAAAATCATGAATATTCTAATTATTGGCTCAAAGGAGGACGTGGTTCAACCAAATCCTCTTTTATTTCGCTTGAAATTATTATGGGAATCATGACTGACACTCAAGTAAATGCTGTTGTTTTGCGAAAGGTGGCAGTAGCCTTAAGAGATTCTATTTTTTTATCAATATCTTTGGGCTATTGATAAATTGGGAATTTCAAAATTGTGGGATGATTCAGTTAGTCCAATGCAATTAACTTATATCCCAACAGGACAACAAATTAGATTTAAGGGTGATGATAAACCGCAAAAAGTTAAGTCACAGAAATTTTGTCATGGTTATACTAAGTTCAAACACTATGAAGAAGCGGCTGATTTTAATGGAATGGCATAAATTCGTTCGATTAATAAATCTTTGAACCATGGTGGTTCAGATATTATTACTTTTTATAGTTATAATCCCACTGCTTCTCAGACTAATTGGATGAATCAATCCATTGAACAACAAGGTGTAAGAAAAGATACAAAGTTAATTTGCGTGATTATTTATCTGTTTCAAAAGAGGAATGAACCATGACTTGTTCAGTCTGTTTAAAAAAGTTATATGGGATGGCTACAGCAGTGTACCAAATCCGTATGACGACAATGTTCGAATCCTGCTCAGTTAGAATATTATAAAAAAGGAACTCTATCAGGTCAGTGTTTGATAGGGTTCCCTTATTTTTATCTAATTTATAAATGTGGTGTTCTTGGCTTTCCAATCCGTTAGTTTGATATTGACCCAAAAAAGATAAATTCCCAGTGTAATAATACTAAGTATTAGCCACTTGATCCAATTACCAAATAAACCAATCGCACTTCCGGTAAATTTCATTCTATGGCCATCGATAACGGTATGATTGATCTTCCAACCGTATAACATTACTACTGACCAAGGATATAAAATTCCTAGTGAGACGGTGGTAATAATAAATCCTAAAATAGACCAGCCAATTAATTGCAGTAACCCGCCGTCAAAAAATGAATTCCTACCATGTTTTTCTTCCATACAGTAGCTCTCCTATAAATATAGTATAATATCTTAATTATTAATTTAAGCATACATAATTACTTTAACTATTACAATCTTAATCCCCGAGCAGGCATCGAACCTGTGAATAATCTCTACAACATTACTCTCAATTTTTGTACTAAGCTTTATTTCAATCCCTTTTATTAAAATGTGCTACAATATTCGTTTAAATAAAAGAGAGCTGGTGACTTAAATGGAACCTAAAGGAATTAAATATTGGGTGACCGTCAACGGACAAACAATTATTAAAGCAGACGCTCCTGATTGGGCTAAAAAGGAATTTTTAGCCTATCAACAAATGTTGCGATCAGAACAAGATAAAAGAAGAGTTATTTAAAAAAGGAATCACGATTAAATATCGTGATTCCTTTTTTTATGGTCTAGCGTATTGGTTACCACGGCTGGCTTTAGTAGCACCAGTTGCTTGGGCTGCAGCCACTGTTTCGTAAGTATAATTTTGCGGATTAGTAACGCGAGAATAATACTTCTTACTTTCAGAAACATAAACTTTTCCGGCCTCTGCTACTGTCCATTCCCCATCTTGAGCGGGAGTAGAATTAGTGACAGATGCAGCTTGATTATTGGTATTGTCGTTAGAACTGGCAGTCCGACTAGTAGTTTCTTCTTTTTTAGAGGTATTCGCATTAGAACTTTTTTGGTAGATCGGAGCGTTATCAGATCCATCGTTATAGTTGATCTTAATGCCTTCCACCGAATTTAAAACTACCACTTCAGAATTTAAAACATTATCTGAAGATTTGATTTCTACCACGGATCCTCGTGGAATGGGTTCGTCGTTGTAGTAAAGGGGAGTAGTTTCGTAATCAATGGTTTGATCGGTATTAGGATGTTCTTTCCAATAGTTTTCGGCTAGTTCTTCAGCATAGCGCATACCACCATTCTGATCAGCCCCCACATTTTGAGGACGAGTTCCGGTAGTGAAGTTATTTGCAGAAGTGTATGATTTTTCCCCTAATAAACTATCAGCAATTGAATGACTTCGATTATAGAGGTAACCATGATAAGTACGCCCGGTTAGACTATACGAAATTGCCACAATTTTATTGGTAGGCCACATAGCTGGCTCTAATGGAGTGCCTTGGCGACCACCTTGTGAGTTACGATATTCATTATATGTGAGGACAGCTCTAGCCGTGGTAGCTCTTCCGTGACTATCAGCTGCAAAGCGATAGTCACCAGCCTTTAAATGTTTAAAGCCGGTCAATTTAGCCTGGCCATTAACCCAATAATAATTTTGGGTAGGGCCAGCTGATTCTTGATTAGTATAACTTATTAACTTGGTTAAGATTGAATGATAGTTATTCTGCTTTGACTTAGATTTACTGAGTTGGTTGACCGTGGTTTTTGAGTGGTTAGTATCACTAATTTTAACTGGGCTAGACGATGAATTGTTTCTTGCGGTTTCGGTACTAGGTTCACTGCACCCTGTTAATAAGCCAACGGAAAGTAGCATTGTCAATATTAATGCAAAAGGCGACTTGGTATGTTTATGTATCAAAATAATCCTCCGATGAATAATAAATATTTAAGCTTAACAATATGAATTTACTTAAAGTATTATAATTATCCATTTAAATGAGATCAATAACAACATTAATTATTATTGACCAAAATAAAAACCGCCTAATTTCTAGGCGGTTAAGAAAGTAAACTACTTTTTATTTTTCTTATCTAATTTTTCTTTTGCGTCATCGATTGCGTCAGATGCGGCTTCCTTTGCATCAGTAAGCTTATCCTTAGCTTTTCCAAGAAGTCCTTCGGCTTTTCCTTGGGCTTCTCTAGTCTTATCGTCAGTGAGTTTTCCTTCGGTTTCTTTTACTTTTCCTGAAACCTTGTCTTTAGTACTATCGAGTCTATCGTCTAATGCCATATCAGTGACCTCCTTATAATTTATATATTTATTGTCTCAATCGTGGTAAGGAAAATCAAATTAGACGCTTGTTGAAACAGCTGTATTTTAGTAAGTGAAAGCGTTCTTTTTGCACTTTTATTTTTACCTAATCTATAATAACGATAAATCATTAATAATGAATTAATTGAAAGGAGAGATATATATGTTTGGATGGTTATGGTCAATTATTGTTGGTGCAATCATCGGAGCAATTGCAGGAGCGGCTACCAATCGAGGTAGTTCCATGGGTTGGATTGCTAATATTTTAGCCGGGTTAATTGGTTCGTGGTTGGGTCAAACCCTATTGGGAACTTGGGGTCCAAGCTTAGCCGGAATGGCATTATTCCCTTCAATTCTGGGAGCAATTATTTTAGTATTAATTGTTTCTGCACTATTTGGGATGCGTAGTAAATAAGGCGGTGTTCTTATGCGAGCATACAACAAGATAATATTTATCATTGTAGGTATTGTTCTGCTAGTAACTTCAATTTATTTTATTGGTTTTTGGATTGACATTCCAAAAGTTTCTTTATGGCTTAGAGAAACTACGGAAAACAATCAAGAATGGCTTCGCTATCTAGGGTTTGTTTCAATGATACTAATTGGTTTAGTGGGATTAGTCTTGGTAGCCTTGGGCATTTTTAGACCAATTACCAGACCTAAACTAGTATTGACTGACTCCAATGGTAGATTAGAGGTTCCTCAACATGTTTTAGAAAAAAATTTGAAGTATAAACTAGCTGAAAAATACAATGTAATTGCGCCGGTAGTGGGTATTAAATTACAGCGTAATCAAAAAGCAAAAGTCAAAATTAAAGTCGAAGCAACTAAAAATCAAAACGTGGAACAATTAGCAAATCAAATTAATGAGTTTGTTATTGATTATTTAAGTTCCCAATTAGATTTGAAGGTTGTTAAGCCAGTTACCCAAATTACTCCGGTAAATAGATCACGTCCAGTTAACGTGATTTAAAGGGGGGTGCTGATATGAGTAACGGATTAATCGGAGCCGTCTTGGGAATTATTTTAGGAATTGTCTGGGTATTTCAGGGATTTTGGTCAGCTGTCTTAGTCGCTGCTTTAGGAGTAGCGGGGTGGTTAATTGGACGGTTTATCAAAATTGATCTGGGTGCCTTAAGACAAAAGATCGGACAGTTTTTAACTAGGCAATCTTAAGGAGGCGTTTTGAAATGGATAATAGCAAATCAAAAATTCAAACTAAACTAACTTTCGATGACAATGTAATTAAAAAAATTGCCGGATTAGCTTCCCGCAATGTTGATGGGGTGCTGTCACTAGAGGGCGGGATGCTAAGTAATTTAGGCAATAGATTTCGGAGCGATTCAGATCCTACTCAGGGTGTGGACGCACAAGTAGGAGAACAACAAGTTGCAATTAGCCTCAATATTGTAATCGAATACGGTAAAGATATGCGTCAAGTCTTTCAACAAGTTTGCCAACGGGTACAACAAGATTTAGAACGACTAACCGGATTAGAAGTAATCGAGATCAATGTACAAGTTGACGACGTGATGAGCAAACAAGAATGGCAAGCGCAAGCATCTGGTAAGCCTAATTCAACTGTTGACACAGAAAATAAAGTTAAGTAATTGAAAGGAGAAACGCATATGGCTACTGAAGCAACAAATAAATTAGAACCTAAACAAGTGGTGGTATTTGACGATGAAGTTTTAGAAAAAATTGCCGGAAAAACAGCAAGTGAAATTGATGGTATTTTGGGACTGCAAGGTAACGTATTTGAAAATCTTTCCAGTCGGTTAACTACTAGTGACAATCCTGAAAAAGGGGTAACCATTGATTTGGATGCCGAGCAAAAACAAGTAATGATCGAAATGGCTGTGATTTTAGAATATGGTAAAAAAGCCGATGATATTTTAGATCGGTTAACCAATAAAGTTACTAGTGCGGTTAAATTGATGACCGGTTATCAAGTAACTGAAGTTAAGTTAGATGTTAAAGACATGTTGACTAGAGAAGAATGGCAACAAAAGAACAGCGATAAGTCTAAAAAGAAGAGTAAAGAACATGACTAAACTAAAATAAAAGGCCTGACTATAAAAAGTCAGGCCTTTTATTTTAGTTAAAATCTTTGAACGTAGAAACTACCGTCTTCTAGATTAACGTATTTTTTGCTTTGAAATTGTTGCTTAGTATTATAGGTAAAGAATGCTGCGTAGTAGCTAGTGGGATCGGTAATTTTACCTTGAGTAGACTTAACTCCCTTGGCTTGATTTTTAATATTAGCTCCTCGAGTTAATCCCATGTATTTATTGTGATACCAAGTGATTTTGTTGGATTCCTTAGTAGTATAGTAGTGAACGTTGAATTTTCGTTGCATTTGTTTTAAAGAATATTTGGTGGTATAAACGCCACCTTTCCAGTTAATCTTATGGCTAGCGCTGTTAGCCATGGATGCATCGGAACTACTATTACTACTGCTAGTCTTCTTGGCAGTTTGAGAGGTGCTTGATTCTGATGATGAACTGGATTGCTTAGAGCTGTTACTTGAAGAACAAGCAGCTAGGAAAAAGGGAATAGCTGCTAAAGCAGCTAGAGTAGCGATTCTTTTTTTCATAAAAATAATTCCTCCAAATATTAAACAATAGAAAATCCCCAAAACAGGGGACTTTCTTAAAATCGTTCGTTAATTTTGTAAGCTTCACCGTTGGTAGTATTGGTATCATTTACAACGTCGTCGGCTAAGAAAATTTCAAATTCGGGTTTATTTACCCCTTTAACGACTAAAACCGATTTGGCTTCGTTGTTATTTTTTTCTTTGTAGATTTGTGCGCTCTTGATAGCTTCATTGTAGTCATGAAAATTGCCAATTGAGTCTGCAGGATTGAAAAATACGATTTCATTCATTTAACTCACCCCTCGGTCTTTTTTCCATTATAACCTATAATTTTCCAAAGCAAAAATGTAAACTGCAAATTAACTTCTTTTTTTAAGAAATTGTTATCCTACTAGTATTAAATGCCCATTATCTGTTAAAATGAAGACTACTTAAATTTTGCGGTCAGTTACCAAATGATCGAAAAACCAATCTATCTATTTAAAAGGAGATCAGCATATGTGCGGATTTGTCGGCTATGTAAATCAAGAAGATGTGCCTGAGGAAACGATTAACCATATGGCGGACCGGATTAAACACCGGGGACCAGATGATGAAGCGTACTTCGCCGATGGCAAAGCAGCTATGGGATTTCGGCGGTTATCAATTATTGACCTTGCCCACGGTAAGCAACCAATGTTTAACGAGGATGAAACCAAGGTTTTAACTTTTAACGGTGAAATTTATAACTATCAAGAAATCCGAAAAGAACTACAAGATATGGGTTACCACTTTAGAACTGATGTAGATTCAGAAGTTTTAATTCATGGTTACCAAGCTTGGGGTGCTGATCTGCTCCAAAAATTACGAGGAATGTTTGCGTTTGTTATCTATGATAGCAAGACTCAAGAAGTCTTTGGGGCTCGTGATCACTTTGGAATCAAGCCATTATATTACTATGATGATGGTGATACCTTTATGTGGGGTTCAGAAATCAAGTCATTCTTGGAACATCCTAACTTTAAGAAGGAATTAAATCTTAGCTTGTTACCAATTCATTTAAGCTTTGAATTTATTCCATCTAGTGAAACGATGTTTAAGAATGTATTCAAGGTTTTACCTGGTCAATACTTCTTACACAAAGATGGCAAGACTGAAACTCACCACTACTACAAGTTTAACTACGATCACATCGATGAAACTCAAACAGTTGAAGAAGATGCTGATAAGATTGAAAAATTAGTAGATAACTCTGTTAAAGCCCACATGATTGCCGATGTTGAAGTTGGTAGTTTCTTATCTAGTGGGATTGACTCCAGTTATGTTTTAAATGAAGCATCAAAACTAAAACCAATCCAATCATTTTCTATTGGTTTTAAGAATTCTAAGTACAGTGAATTAAGCTGGTCTACTGAATTTGCTAAGGAAATTGGGCAAAAGAATACTGAAATTTACATGAATGGTGACGATTACTTCGATATTTTACCAACCATGATGTATTACATGGATGAACCACTTTCTAATCCATCTGCTATTCAACTTTACTACTTAACTAAGCGGACCTCCGAAAGCGTTAAAGTAGCCTTATCTGGTGAAGGGGCCGATGAATTCTTTGGTGGTTACAACACTTATTTGGAAGCCATTCCATTTGAACGCTACCAAAAAATGGTGCCAAAGCCAATTAGAAAAGTTTTGGGAGCTGTTGCTGGTAAAATGCCTCGTTTCCACGGTAAACGATTCTTAGTTCGTGGTGCTCAACCATTGAGTGAACGTTATTACCGGGTTAACTATGTCTTTAACTATGACGATAGAAATAAAGTCCTTAAAGATCCTAGTTTAAATCGTGATTCTGGTGCTTACACTCAACATATCTTTGATGATGTGGCTGGTAAGGACGAAATGACTCAAATGCAGTATTTTGATATTAATACTTGGCTACCATTCGATATTTTGCACAAGGCAGACCGGATGTCGATGGCTAACTCTTTAGAAGTTCGGACTCCATTAGTTGATAAAGAAGTGGCTGCATTTGCTGCTACAATGCCAGTTAACACCCGAATTACTCCTGACGAAACTAAGATTTCTTTGAGAACTGCTGCTGAACGGCAATTACCTAAGAAAACTGCTTTGAAGGAAAAAATGGGCTTCCCATCACCAATTGCAAGTTGGATTAACGATCCTAAGTATCATGAACGAATCGTGAAAACTTTCCATTCTGATACTGCTGAAAAATTCTTTAATACTGCGGAATTGGATCGGTTACTTGACGAACATGCTAATGGTAAGTCTAATATGCAAAAGATCTTTACTATCTACACCTTTATTCTGTGGTACCAAGTATACTTCCCAGAAGATACTAGCGAAAAAACGATTGATTTAGTTCATCGGACACAAGTTTAGACACTAGGGTGGTTGATAGAATGCCTCAGATTAATGTAGGTAAGATTTTAACTTTGTTAAAAGAACATAACTTATTAGTTACTAGTGATTTAAGTGCTAATCTAGGTGCTGACTTTACTCAAGTAACCTATGATTCTCGTCAAGTAACAGAACAAACTTTGTTTTTTTGTAAGGGGAACTTTAAGGCTGAATTTTTAACATCAGCTCAAGATAGTGGTGCGAAAGCATATGTTAGCGAGCAACGTTACGATGTTGAGTTACCAGCCATTATTGTTACTGATATTCAACGAGCAATGGCAGTTTTGGGGGCAGCATTTTATGATTTCCCCCAAAATAAGTTAAACATTATTGCATATACCGGAACTAAAGGAAAGACAACGGCTGCTTACTTTACCAATAGTATTATGCAACAACGATTTACTGGTAAAACAGCTTTGTTTTCTACCATTAATACGGTGGTTGGCAATGCGGCAGGCGATACTTTTAAGTCTAGTTTAACAACACCAGAATCGTTAGATCTATTCAACAATATGGATCGAGCTGTTAATAATAAAATGCAGCAATTGGTTATGGAAGTTTCTTCTCAAGCTTATAAAAAAGACCGTGTTTACAATTTAAAATATGACATTGGCGTTTTCTTGAATATTTCACCTGATCATCTGGGTAAAAATGAACATCCAACGTTTGCTGATTATCTCTATTGTAAAGAGCAATTATTAGTTAATTCCAAAGTTTGTGTAATTAATGCGGAAACTCAGCATTTACGTGATGTTTATGGTGCAGCTAAGGCCACTTCTCAACCAGAAAATATTTATTTATTTGCTCGCAAAGGTGCTGAAATTACGGATAATATCCCCGTAGACGTTGAGTTTGAAGCAATCAGCGATACTTTAACCGACAATGTTATTTCAGTATCAGCAGTTAGTGAAAAGGCTAAGCAATTGAATTTAACTGGGCAGTACGAATTGAGTCTTCCTGGTGATTTTAATGAAGTTGATGCGGTTGCTGCGATTATTACTTCTGCTCTATCTGGATTAAGCCAAGAGGATATCCGAATGGGGTTACAGTCCACCGTCGTTCCTGGTAGAATGGAGACATACGAAACTAATAATCATGGAACTGTTTACGTTGACTATGCACATAATTATGCTAGTTTTCATTCATTATTGGGATATTTAAAATCTCAAGCGCCAGATGGCAAGATTATTGTGGTAACCGGTAGTACCGGGGATAAAGGTGAAGATCGGCGTTATGGAATCGGCAAGGCAATTGGTGAATCAGCCGATATTGCTTTATTGACTGTCGATGATCCAGGAACTGAAGATCCCGCTCAAATTGCTAAAACAATTGCTGATAATATTCAAAATGCAGCGGTTCAAAGTGAATACGTGGCTGACCGCAAAACGGCAGTAGAACGAGCAATTGAAATGAGCACCCCTAATGATTTGGTAGTGATTGCGGGTAAGGGCCATGATCCTTACCAAAAGATCAATAACCAAGATGTACCATATGAAAGTGACTCAGTCATTGTTAAACAATTCGTGAAAGGAATGTGACAGATATGGACCAAACAACACCAGCATTTACACCGATTTTGTTAGGAAGCGATTTTAACGCTTATGGTATGGCCAGAACATTATACGAAATTTATGGTAAGCCAGTTAAAACTTTTGCTGAAGTTAACTTAGCTCCAACTAGATATTCTAAGATTGTTGATATGGAATTTATTGATGGTTTTGCAGAAGATCCTGTTTGGTTTGAAACCATGTTAAAACTTAAGGAACGTTATAAGGATGCAGAAGGTCCAGTTATCTTAATTGCATGTGGGGACGGTTATGCCGAATTGATCTCTCGCCACAAGGCCGATCTTGAAGATGTCTTCGTTTGTCCATACATTGACTATGATTTGATCAAGAAACTTAACGATAAAGTTAGTTTTTATGAAATGTGTGATAAATTCGATATGCCATACCCTGGTACTCGAGTAATCACTAAAGAAATGTACGATAACCACGAAGAAATTGATCAACCTTTTGAATATCCAGTAGCATTAAAAGCTGCTAACAGTGTTGAATGGTTAGACGTTCATTTTGAAGGTCGGAAAAAAGCTTTCACTATTCAAAACGAAGCAGAACTAAAAGATATCATTGCTAAGTCTTACGATAATGGTTACAAATCTGAAATGATCTTACAAGATTTCATTCCTGGTGATGATAGTAATATGCGTACCTTGAATGCTTACGTTGGCAAAGATCATAAGGTTAAATTGATGTGTTTAGGTCACCCAATTTTGGAAGATCCAGCACCTGCTGCTATTGGTAATTACGTTGCCATTATGCCAGAGTACAACGATACCATTTATGATCAAATTCAACACTTCTTGGAATCAATTAACTATACTGGATTTGCTAACTTTGATATGAAATACGATCACCGTGACAAACAATACAAGTTATTTGATATGAATATTCGCCAAGGTCGGAGTAGCTTCTTTGTTTCCTTAAATGGTTACAAGTTAGCTGATTGGGTAATCCAAGATTACGCGTTTGACTCCCTTGGGGATAAAGAAGCATTACGGGCTAACAAAGATACTAACAATTACTTCTTATGGTTAGGGGTTAACCCAAGTACCTTTGAAAAGTACGCTAAGGAAAGTGAAGTTACTGACCATGCTATTTCTTTAATTAAGGATGGCCGCTGGGGTTCTACTTTCTGGTATGGCAAGGATAAAAATCCTAAACGTTATGCGCTTTACAAATGGGCAATGCACAATTATGCGGTTAGTTTTAAGAAGTATTTCGTTGCCAAATAGTTGTTTAAACGTTCTTCTAAATATAGAAGAACGTTTTTTATTAAGTTAAAATTAAGGCCTCCTGACAACGTTTTATAAATATGCTACAATCGACGAAACGGAAGATTCATAAATGTGCGCTATTAACGCAAAAAATTACGCAAGGTGATATTACTATGGAAAACTTCTTTACAATTATTGGTGGTATGGGAACTGAAGCTACCGAAACCTTTATTCATATTTTAAATGAAAAGACTCCGGCAACTAAGGACCAGGATTATTTGGACTATATTTTAGTAAATAACGCAACGATTCCTGACCGGACCGCTTATATTTTGGATCATAGCAAGCCTAATCCATTTATTCCTTTGTCTGAAGACATCAAACAACAAAGCAAATTAGGACCAGACTTTTTCGCTATTCCATGTAATACCGCTCATTACTTCTATGATGACTTACAGGCCTTGACCGATGTTCCTATTTTGCATATGCCTCTTGAAACGGTTAAGGAAATTAAAGTTAAATATCCTAATGCTAAAAAAGTGGGCTTAATTGCTACTCAAGGAACTTTACATGATGGTATTTACGATCAACCAATCATTGATGCTGGCTATGAATTAGTTAAACCAGCTGAAGATGATATCGTAGCTAAGAAGACGATGGAATTGATCTATGATGATATTAAAGAAAAGAACGAAGTAGATGCTGACTTATACCACGAAATTTTAAACGAAATGGTTAATAATCGCGGTTGCGACGTTGTTATCTTAGGTTGTACTGAACTTTCAGTAGCTGAAGAACGGGCCGGAAGCGCTGGCTTCAACGTTTTAGATGCTCAATCAGTGTTAGCTGAACACTGTATTGATCTCGAATTAAAAAATCGAGCAGCTAATAAGTAAAAACAAAAAAACTAACACAATTGTGTTAGTTTTTTTGTTTTTAAAAGAAATTAATAATAGTTTGATTTAATAATGCTAGAGTAATTAATAACAGTAGCAACCAGATAGAATAGCCTTTGATAGTTGTCGTTCTACGTCTACTAAATATTATTTCGGTTCCTAGGATAATTATTAAGGTTAAAATAATTCCACAAATAGTTAAAAAGGGATAGCGTTCATAAGATCTAATACCGATAACTACTTGACTAATAATGATAATTAAGTAAAATAAGCGAGCTCTAATAAGTTTTTTTATAATTTGTTTTTCAATTGATTGACTGAGGCCTGATTGTAACACCAGAATAAAACCAGCCCAAGCTAAAAAGTTAATTAAGATCCACATATGCTTCACTCCTTCGTTTTTAGTATCCAATTAGTTTATTCAAATTGCAACTACTTTAAGAAAAAATTACTGACAGTTATTTAAATTAATGATACAATTATCTTTGTTGATTGCGGGTGTAGTTTAGTGGTAAAATCCAAGCTTCCCAAGCTTGTGTCGCGGGTCCGATTCCCGTCACCCGCTTAATGAAGATTAACTTCATTGAATTTTGCAGGAAATTGTTCAACGATAAAAGAGTAGTAAAAAGGTAGTTTAGTGAAGCGAGTTTGTGGTGGTGAAAGGCAAACCTAAATCCTTTTGAAGCGTGCTTTTTAGAACTAAAAGACAATAATAAAGCGGATAGAAATATCAAATAGAGTGGTACCGCGGGTTAGCTCGTCTCTTACAATTATTTATTAATTGTAGGAGATTTTTTATTTTTATCGTTAATTTTGGAGGAATACAAAATGGATTATAAAGCACAAGTAACTAATTCAATTTTACAAGCATTAGGAACTGATGATCTCACATCTGCTGAAGTATATCAAAAATTAGAACGGCCAAAAGAATTAGCTATGGGAGACCTTGCTTTTCCTACTTTTACGTTAGCTAAAACTATACACAAAGCTCCTAATATGATTGCCGAAGATCTAGTCGCTAAGATTGATACTGCTGCTTATGAAAAAGTAGAAGTAAAGGGCGCCTATATTAACTTCTTCTTGGACAAAGCACGTTTTAGTAATGAAGTTTTGACCACTATTACTGAAGAAGGCGTAGCTTATGGTCAAAATGATAATGGTAAAGGCGGTAATGTGCCAATTGATATGTCTTCACCTAACATTGCTAAGCCAATCTCAATGGGGCATTTACGTTCCACCGTTATCGGTAATTCAATTGCTAAGATTTTAAGCAAAAATGGTTACCATCCAATTAAGGATAACCATCTGGGAGATTGGGGAACTCAATTCGGTAAGTTAATTGTTGCCTACAAAAAGTGGGGTAACGAAGATGATGTTCGTAAGGATCCAATTAACAATCTAGTTAAGTACTACGTTAAGTTCCACGTAGAAGACAAAGAACATCCTGAATTAGATGATGAAGCTCGAGAAGTGTTCAAAAAGCTTGAAGATGGCGATGAAGAAACTACCCAACTTTGGGAATGGTTCCGAGAAGAATCCCTCAAAGCCTTTAATGAAGTTTACGATAAGTTAGGGGTAACTTTTGATACCTACAATGGAGAAGCTTTCTACAATGATAAGATGAACATTGGTATTGATATCTTAAAGGATAAGAATCTCCTTGAAGAATCTCAAGGTGCTCAAGTAGTTAAGTTGGATAAATACGACTTGAACCCAGCTTTGATTTTAAAGAGTGATGGCGCTACTCTTTACATTACTCGCGATATCGCTACGGCAATTTACCGTGATCGTACTTACAAGCCATCGATGAATCTTTACGTGGTTGGGTCAGAACAAACCTACTACTTCCAACAATTAAAAGCAGTCTTATTAGAAATGGGCTTGCCATCTGCTGAAAATCTTCACCATATTCCATTCGGATTGATTACAGTTAATGGTAAGAAGCTATCAACTCGTTCGGGTCGTATAATTTTGTTAGATGAAGTATTAGATGAAGCTATTGAATTAGCTCAAAAACAAATTGAAGAAAAAAATCCGGATTTACCTAACAAAGAAGAAGTTGCCAAAGAAGTTGGGGTTGGGGCTATCATCTTTGGTGATCTTAAGAACGAACGAACTAACAACATTGACTTCGTTTTAGAAGATCAATTACGTTTTGAAGGGGAAACTGGTCCTTACGTTCAATATTCTCATGCTCGAGCAGAAAGTATTTTACGTAAAGCTAACCCGGTTGATTTCCATAGTGCAGACAAGCACTTAAGCGATCCAAATGCTTGGGAAACTATCCAAATTCTTAATGATTTCCCTGTAGTAGTTGAAAGTGCCTGCAAAGATTTCGAACCATCTGAAATTGCTAAGTACTCATTGAAATTAGCTAAGGCCTTCAATAAATACTATGCTCATTCTAAGATTTTAGTAGAAGATGATCAATTAGCTGCTCGTTTAACGTTAGTTAAATCAGTTTCTACCGTCCTAAAAGAATCATTGAACTTACTTGGAGTCAAAGCTCCTGATGAAATGTAATCTAAAAACCATCCTTTTAAGGATGGTTTTTATTTTTAAAGCCCAGCTTAAATTTGAGTAAGAAAAATTTGCTTTTCTAAGGGATATGGTACAATAGTCCTGCTTTATTAAGAGGAGTAAATAATATATGAGAAATCAAAATAATAATTTTGGGTCGCGCTTGTTGCAATGGTTAAAGCCACACTGGCAACGATTCAGCAAGATCTTTCGCTACTATTGGGGGAAGTGGCATTTCACTCAATGGTTTTTGGTGACTTTTTTAAGTGTTGCATTGATTTTAAGTGCTTACTTAACGTATCAGGCTAAAACGGCCAACGTTGAAAATTTAGAGTCTTCGCTAGCCCAAACAACTGAAATTATGGATTCTAGTAATCAAAAGGCGGGTGAGTTGTATGCCCAAAAGGGTACTTACGTGAAATTAAGTAAAATTTCACCAAATATCTCAAAAGCTGTATTATCTACTGAAGATCGCAATTTTTACAAGGAATACGGTTTTTCAATTAAGGGATTTGGTCGGGCAGCTTTGTTGTATATTCAAAATAAATTACTTCACCGAGACTATATTAGTGGTGGGGGGAGTACTTTAACCCAACAATTAGTCAAAAACGCCTATTTATCCCAGGAACAAACTTTGACTAGAAAGTTAAAGGAATTATTTTTAGCTATTCAAGTGGAAAATGTCTATTCTAAAGATGATATTTTAACCATGTATTTGAATAATGCTTACTTTGGAAACGGAGTTTGGGGTGTTCAAGACGCTTCTAAGAAATATTTTGGTAGTAACGCTAGTGATTTAACTGTTCCGCAAGCAGCAGTTTTGGCCGGAATGTTAACTTCACCCAGTGCTTATAATCCAATTGATCATCCTAAAGCTGCTAAGCAACGTAGAAACGTTGTTTTGCAATTAATGGTAGAAAATAAAAAAATTACACAAGCACAAGCTAATGAGTATAAGCAAACTCCCATTGAAGTGGTGGATGCCTACATTCATAAAGATGGTTATAAATATCCGTATTACTTTGATGCAGTGATTGATGAAGCTATTAATAAATACGGATTAACTGAATCTGAGATTATGAACAAGGGGTATAAAATTTACACTAATTTAAACCAAAATCAACAAGCTGCTATGCAGACTAACTTTGATAACGATATGTTATTTCCATCCAATGCTAGCGACGGGACTAAAGTTCAGGCTGCTTCAATCGCAGTTAGCCCAACTACAGGTGGTGTTCAAGCCGTAGTGGGTGGTCGTGGAGAGCACGTCTTTCGAGGATATAACCGGGCTACTCAAATTAAACGACAACCAGGATCCACCATTAAACCAATTGCAGTATATACGCCAGCACTTCAATCAGGCTATAACTTTGATTCAGAATTGGTGGACAAGCACAAGTCATACGGTTCTAATCACTATGCTCCTAAAAACTACGATAATATGTATGCTGGGCAAATTCCAATGTATGAAGCTTTAGCCCAAAGTAAGAATGCACCAGCGGTTTGGTTACTAAACCAAATTGGGGTTAATAAAGGGTACGAATCAGTTAAAAAATTTGGTTTACCAATAACCAAGTCCGATGATAACTTAGCCCTGGCATTAGGGGGACTTTCTACTGGGGTTTCACCTCAGCAATTAGCTAGTGCTTACACTGCATTTGCTAATGAAGGCACATTAATGAAGCCTTACTATATTAGAAAAATTGTGGATTCAACTGGTAAAGTAGTAGTTGATAATACTCAAAAACCGGAAGGTAAACGAATTATTTCTAAAAACGTTGCTAAGCAAATGACAAGCATGATGCTAGGCGTCTTTACTTCTGGAACTGGGGTCGATGCTCAACCAGCCGGCTATTCCGTAGCCGGAAAAACTGGTAGTACTGAAGCCGATTCTAGTGCTACTGGTCAGGCTACTAAAGACAAATGGATTGTTGGGTATACTCCTGATCTGGTAGTTGCTACCTGGGAAGGATTCGACAATACAAATTCCGAACATCATTTGGAAAACTTGAGTGGCAATGGTGTAGGACCTTTATTCCAAAGTGAAATGACGGGAATGTTACCTTATACAAAGAATTCTGATTTTGATACCCAAGATGCTCAAACCATTATGGCTGACAGAAACAAGAATAAAAATAGTGGTAGTAATGGATTTTGGGGTGACGTTAAAGATAAAGCTAGCGAATATGTAAATGATATTGGCCAGGGAGCTGATGAAATTAAACAAAAAGCTGCGGATTTTCTTAGCGGATTATTTTAAAAGTAGAAACGGTTTCAAAAAAAGCTAGTTGGTGTGTTAAAATATAACTATTAATAAAAAGGTGGAACTGAAAATGGCTGATAAAATTATGGAAACAGCAACTCAACTACAAAAAGAACTTAAAAATACTCCTCAATTTGAGGAATTAAAACAAGCTTACGGTAACATGAAGGCAGATACTAAGAGCTTTGATCTGTTTAAAGATTTCCAAGAAGTTCAATTAAACCTTCAAAAAAAGCAAATGGCAGGTATCGAACCAACTGATGATGAATTAAAGCAAGCTCACGATCTTGCTAGTCAATTAGAAAAAGTTCCTGCTATCACTGAACTAATGAATAAAGAACAAGCAGTTAACCAACTGTTAGGTCAAATTAACCAAGTAGTAACTGAACCAATTTCTGATCTATATCGTAACTAATTATTCAAAACGCCGGGGCAGTTAAGTTCCCGGCGTTTTTCGTATATTAAAATTAAGGTGGTAATTATGAAGTTTATTCATGTAGCTGATCTGCATTTGGATAGTCCTTTTAAGGGATTGGCCAATTCTAAAATGCCGACTACGTTATTACAACAAATGCAACAATCAACTTTTGATGCGGCTACCAAGGTTTTTGATGCGGCCATCGATAATCAAGTTGATTTTGTCTTACTGGTTGGGGATTTATTTGATAGAGCTGAACAAAGTATTAATGCCAAGTACTTTTTAAACCAACAGTTAAACAGACTAAATAATGCTCAAATTCCAGTTTTGATTAGTTTTGGTAACCATGATTACTTTGCGGGAGATATCAAGCAATTAGGATTTCCTGAGAATGTTTTTGTTTTTCCTAACGTGGTAACTACCACCAAATTGACATTAAAAGACGGAACTATAGTGGCAATTAGTGGATTTAGTTTTGCTAATCAGTGGGTATCTGAACGAATGATCACTAATTATCCGCAGGCTGATTCACAAGTAGACTGGAATCTGGGAATGCTACATGGCAGTGCGGAGGGAATCAATTCAACTGAAGGAACTTATGCACCGTTTTCTTTAGCAGAGATTAACGCTAAAAATTATGATTACTGGGCTTTAGGACATATTCATCAACGCCAATCCTTAGATGAGAGACGAGTAATTAATTATTCTGGTAATACCCAAGGACGTCACATTAATGAAGCTGGTTCAAAGGGATGTTTATTAGTAGAAAGTCAGGGAGAACAGTTAACTACTAAATTTATTTCGACAGCAACTATTGAATGGCAACGGATTACAATTACGTTGACTGTTCAACCAGTAACCGAGATGGTTGCTTATATTTTAGAACAGTTAAGTAAGAAAAATTTCACTAAAATGAATTTTATCAGAGTTGAAGTAACTGGTACTATTTCTAGTGAACAGCAACAAGCAATTATAAATGGTCAGTTGTTGCCGTTACTTCAGGACGCTAACGCTAAGTTATTATCAGAATATAATTTTTGGGTTACGTCTATTAAATTACTCCCTAGTCCAGTGCAGTTAGGAAGCCAAGAAGAACGCCAATCATTTGAAGAGGCTAAGATAGCAGCACTTACTAATGATAATTTTCAACTACTACTAAATAATTTTGACCAAGAGAGCTTTATTAAAGAAGAGCTAGATTCTCCAGCAATTCAAGCAGAGGTTAGTGATTTAGCCGCTCAAATTTTAGAACAACATCTTGCTGAGAAAGGAACCGCAGAACGTGATAATTAAAGAAATAACCATTTACGGATATGGTAAGTGGATAGATCAACATTTTTCGTTTACGGCACCAGTTCAAGTAGTGTATGGGCCTAACGAAGCTGGCAAAAGTACGATGATTGATTTTATTATCTCCGTATTATTTGGCTTTCAAACTAAACGACAAGCAATACATGGTCAGTACATTCCCAAAAATAGTAGTGCTTACGGTGGTGAAATAGTATTTATAGATCAAGAAACTACCTATCGGCTAACTAGAACAACCGGTACGCATGGGGGTAAAGTTGATTTTTATGATATGACTCACGAGACTGAGTTGTCGAATTCAGACTTGCAAAAAATATTGGGACCCATTGATCGTAGCGTATATACTAGCTTTTTTTATTTCGGTGAACTAGATCAACAAGCCTTTTACAAAATGAGCATTGATGACCTTAGATTGCGAATTCAACAAATTGGCATTAGTAATGCTAATGATTGGTTTGAGTTACAGGCCGATTTACAAAAGAAAGCTGATAGTTTATATACTCCTCGCGGACGAAAACCATTAATTAACCAACAGTTAAAAGAATATAATCAGTTAGTTAATCAAGTAGAGACGGCTAAAGATAAGTATCCACAGTATGATCAACAAACCGCTCAACTTAAGCAATTGCAAAGAGCGACTACAGACCAAGAAATTACTGAATTACAGGCTAAAGTCCAAGAATATCAGCATTTGGCCCAAACTACTCCGCTTATAACCAAAAAGCAACAGCTAACGAAGAGCATCAATCAATTGAGGTCACAGATTGTGCCAATTGAAAAAATTACTGAAATGCAACAATTAGTAATGGAAAGTAAAAATTTAACTAAGCAGTTAGCTTCGATGACCAATGAACAACCCATTTCGGCAACTGAGGAAGAGTTAATTAAATTTTTAGAGCAGCATCAAGAAACTATTCAAGAATTGCAACCACAATTAGAAGTTAATTTAGATCTTAACTCTCAGGCTAATTTTTTAGAACGAGAAATTACCGCTAAACAACAAAATATAGCTCAGCAAGCTAATGATTTAGGATTTTCAATGGCAGAATTACCCATTCCGTTTGAAGCCGATCGATTAGGAGAAATTAGTCAATTAATTAACGAAACTAATCACAATAGTTCAAGACGGCAACAATCAACTAGTAACTCTGCCCCAGTGATTTCCTTAGTTGTTGGGGCAGTAGCCTTTATTGTTGGTTTAGTTACTCATTTGAATTGGTTAATAATCCTAGCAGTATTGGGCTTAGGCGGAGTTGGTTTTAATTGGTGGCATTCAAATAATAATCGCAAAGCGGGATCGACTGCTAATAATGACCAATTAACTCCAATTGAACAAATTAGCCAAGAATACCATTTAACTGGTGTACCAGTTAAACAATGGTTAACAATTCAATCTAATTTACAGTCAATTAAACGACAGCAAGCAGAAATTCAACAACAAACTAGTCAATTAGCTCAATTAACCCAGCAAGTGACAGAATATTTAAGTCATTGGCAATTTGCGGCACATTGGTTACCAACGGCAACTAATAGTCAGCGTGAAAGGTTAACGGCGATTCAATCTACCGTGATTGATTGGCAGGCAAAGCAAACTTCTGCTGAACAAAAAGCAAATCAATTAGCGGCTCAGCAACTACAAGTTAAGCAAAAACAAATTCAATTAGATCAAATCAAAGTCAAACTTCAAAAAGATTATCAACAATTTGGAATTAGTGATGAACAACAACTAGCTAAAAAGGGAGAAATTAACCAGGAATACCGCGATAATCAAACTCAATTAAAGGTTATTACCAGTCAGTTAGCGGATCTTCCCACCACGGATGATGCCGAATTAGGAAATATAACAGATCAACTTAATGATCTGAAAGGCAAACTAACTGCTAAACAGCAACTAAACAATGAACAAAGCAAACAAATTGCTGAAGCTCAGGCTACCATTCAACATTTAGTGCACGATGGTAGTTATTATGAACTACGGCAGCAACAAGCTAATTTACAAACGGAAATCACTAACAATGTAACCCAATGGTTGGGATACCAAAGTGCCTTAAATTGGTTAGAATCAGCGATGAATATTATTACTAAGGGGCGGGTACCTAAGGTATTAGATTTAACTACTAAGTATTTTGCTATTTTAACGAATCAAAATTACAACAAAGTTATTTTTCAAGATACAATTAGAGTAGTTAGGCAAGACGATACTATTTTTGATATCAATGAGCTATCTAAAGGAACTCTAGAACAACTTTATTTTGCGTTAGTTTTGGCCTTAGCTGTTGGCTTTCATGAAGATTTCGCATTACCAATTATTATTGATGATGGCTTCGTTAATTTTGATGGTCATCGTAAGCAAGCTGCTAAAGAATTATTACTTGAAATTGGCAAGCAGAATCAAGTCTTATTCTATACAGCAGATATTAATCAGTTAATTAATTTCGATAGTGAACAAATCATTAAGTTAGGATAGGAAGAGTGGTTATGGCTAAGTTACTTCAAGAATTAACTAATAACGAAACATTTGAATTATTTGCGTTACTTAAGGATGTTAAGGTAAGAACCACCAAAACCGGCAAACAATTTTTAGACCTGCTATTTGCAGATCGGTCAGGGGAAATTGGTGGTAAGTTTTGGGATGCTTCTGCTCAAGATGTAGATAATTTTCAAGCCGGCAAGGTGGTTTTATTAAAGGGCAAAAAAGAAACTTACATGGGGAATTTTCAAATTAAAATTAGTGCAATGCGACTGGCAACAGATGAAGAACCGCATGATGCAATGTCTTATGTTCAACGTGCTCCGTTAAGTAAAGAGCAGCTAGAAGAACAAATTACTCAGTCTGTGTTTGAAATTGAAGATGCCACTTATAATAGAATTGTTCGAGCCTTACTACAAAAATATGGCAACAAATTTTATGTTTATCCGGCCGCTAAATCTAATCACCATGACTTTGAAGGGGGATTGGCCTACCATACAGTGTCAATGTTGGCTCTAGCTCATGACGTAGTTCGTTACTATGATGGAATTGATGCCCCATTACTGTATGCTGGAACTATCCTGCACGATTTAGGTAAAGTGGTTGAATTATCGGGACCCATTTCTACCAGTTATACTTTAGCTGGTAATTTGATTGGCCACGTTAGTATCATGGATGCTGAAATTGTGGAAGCCGCAGAACATCTAGGATTACATCAAGATGATGAACAAGTATTGAAATTACGCCATATGATTTTATCTCACCACGGAGAATTGGAATATGGATCTCCAGAACGGCCAGAATTATTGGAAGCTGAAATATTGCATAATATTGATATGTTAGATGCGGGGATTATGATGATTCAAAAAGCATTAGCACATACGGAACCTGGTGATTTTTCAGATAGAATATTTGGCCTTGATAATAGGCGATTTTATAAATCTAATTCTAAATAAATAAAAAGCACAATATCTTTTGATATTGTGTTTTTTATTTAGGAACTAATATTATGATGTAGTTAGTTTACTTTTTGCTTGAAGATGATGAAAGGTAATCTGATAAGACGTTTTGAAGGTCTTTATCTTCAATGTTAACGTTACCTTTCTTAAGAACTTTAGAAACTACGTCGTGAAGAGTAGTACTATCATTCATCTTACTATCAATAATTTGAGATTTAAGTTCATCCTTGTGATCTTCCCACTTGCCTTTTTCAGGATGGTTAACCATTTGGATTACTTGGTAACCGTATTGAGTCTTAACTGGAGTAGTAGTGTATTCACCGTTCTTAAGCTTAAATGCGGCAGTCTTAAAGCTGCTATCAAGGGTAGTATTAGTGTTATCGAATGGATCGATACGACCACCTTTATTCTTAGTAGCGGTATCAGTAGAGTATTTCTTAGCTAAACTAGAGAAGCTCTTGCCGTCTTTTAATTGCTTGATGACATCTTCAGCAGTTGATTTCTTAGATACCAAGATTTCGTTAACAGTAACTTTAGGTTGGTAACTCTTGAATTGCTTCTTCATTTCAGCATCGGTAATCTTAGTGTTATCCTTAACAGCTTCTTTTAAGAGCAAGTTAGAACGAATATCCTTCTTCAAACCAGAAGCAGTCATACCGTTTTGTTGCAAAATGGTGTTAAATGATGAACCATATTGTTTTTTGTATTGATCAAATTGCTTGTTTACTTCTGATTCCTTAATCTTATCCCCGTAGTCCTTTTCTAGAACTTTATTAAGGATCATTTGTTGCAAGACTTGTTTACCGCTTGAAGTACTCTTTAAGCTGCTGTAGTAAGCACTTTCTGTAACTTTACCACCATCAGTGGTTGCTACCGTTTTGCTTCCACAAGCAACAAGAGTGACACTCATGAGGACACCGGCTAAAGCGATTAGCCATTTTTTCATAAAAGGACACATCCATTTCTATTTATTTTGTAAAACAATTCAACAACATCATAACATACCCTCAATTAATTGTTGCTTAATAGCCTTAAAATAGTCTTAATTTAAAAGAATATAAAAAAATAGAATTAATGAGTTTGACTATTAAGCTTATCTACGTACTTATTTAATTCATCAATGTGGGGTTGAATAATGAACATGAATTCATCTAACTCTCGTTGAAACTGATTACTAACCACATCAACAGTTCCCATCTCACTTTTAAAATTAGCAAGTGATTCATTGAGTTTTTGGCGGGCGGCTTTAAATTCTTGAAGAGCTATTTTTTTGTGATTAATTTCGGCTTTAAGATTAGTCACTGCTTCGGCAGGAGTCTGTTTGGTTTTAAATAGGTAATAACCAGCCCCAGCAACTGCTGCTAATGATACTTTAGTTAAAAACTTCATTGTTATTCTCCAATATGTTCGCTAATTGATTCTTGAATTGCTGCTAATTCAGTAGGACTGTACTTATCAGAATTATCTTTAAAGTGCATGCTGAAATCATCATGGTTAGTGTAACGAGGAACCAGGTGGAAGTGAGAATGAAATACTGATTGGTAAGCCACCTCACCGTTATTATTAACAATATTCAGGCCTTTAATTGCCGGATTGGAAGCTTGTACAGCTCTAGCAATCATTGGAATCCGTTGAAAAACTGCTGCTGCTAGTTCTTCGTCATATTCATAAATATTAGCTACATGTTTCTTTGGAATAACTAATACGTGACCAGGAGTACCTTGAGAAATATCCAAGAAAGCTTTAACGACCTCATCTTCATAGACGGTATAGCTAGGAATTTCGTTTGCTACGATTTTGCAAAAGACACAATCTTTCATGAAAAATTTCCTTCTTTCAACAAGTATTTAGCTCATTATACCATTAAAACATCCTTGATTTAGTGAAAAAACAGGGGGTATGGTATAATCAAGCCAATAAAATTTAACGATAGAGAAGTGAAAAACATGAGTTTAAAAGTAACCGATTTAGTAGGTGGGTATTCCAATATTCCAGTGTTAAAGGATGTTTCCTTTGACGTTCGAGATGGAGAATTGGTAGGTTTAATTGGATTAAATGGGGCTGGTAAGTCAACCACTATTAACCATATTATTGGGTTATTAACCCCGTTTTCCGGCAAGATTGAAATTAACGGTGAGACTTTACCGGAAAATGTGGAAAAATATAAACAACAAATTGCTTATATTCCTGAAACTCCAATCGTCTATAAGGAGTTGACTTTAAAAGAACACATTGAAATGACCATTTTAGCTTATAATTTGGACGCAGATAAAAGCTGGCAACGGGCTCATGAATTGCTAAAGCTGTTTCGTCTAGATAACAAATTAGATTGGTTCCCTGATAACTTTTCTAAAGGGATGCGCCAAAAGGTTATGATTGTTTGTGCTTTCATTACCAATGCTAAGTTATTTATTATTGATGAACCATTCTTGGGATTAGATCCACTTGCGGTAGATGACTTGCTTCAATTAATTGAAGATCGCAAACAAAATGGTGCTAGCGTTTTAATGTCTACTCACGTTTTGGATACAGCCGAACGTTTTTGTGATCGGTTTGTATTATTACATGATGGACAAGTTAGAATTGAAGGAACCTTATCTGAATTAAGACAGGCCTTTCCGGAAGCCGGCGAGTCACTTAATGATATTTATTTATCACTTGCAAAGGACGGGGATAAACAATGAAATCATTATATACCAGTCGTTTGAGTAGTCATTTAACCGAAATGTTTAAGTATTTACGACTAGTGTTTAATGATTACTTTGTCTTGGCACTGTTATTTTTGATAGGGGGATTGGGTTATTCTTATTCCAACTTACTTAAAACCCTATCGGGATCAGAATGGTGGCTAATGCCATTATGTATTGTTGTAATTACTTTGGTAGAACAGTTAGGAAATTTAGCCACTTTAATCAGAGAACCTGATTTTGTCTTTTTATTACCTAGAGAAGGCCAGATGTGGCAATATTTTAAAACGGCGTTTTCTTATAGTTTTCCCCTAGCTGCTATCATTCAGCTGGTTGTAACCGTAGTACTCATGCCGTTAATCCATATAGGACATGTAGTGTCTATTTTGCAGGTCGGTGCCTTATTACTTACGGTTGTTGCCATTAAGGGAACTTTATTAGTTACAGACTTAGGTTTCTTGTATCGATTAGTATCTAAGAGGGTAAAACAACTAATTCATTATGTTTTGCCATTAATAGTTTTAACTATTGGCTTGTATTTTAATTATTTCATTGCTTTTGGAATTAGTTTAGCAGCATTGCTTGGGGCTACGATTTTTAGTGGCGAGATCAAGAATCGGCCTTTAAATTGGCGAGAAGCAACTGCTACTGAAAATGGTCGTATGCATCGAGTCTATCAATTTTTCAATTTGTTTACCGATGTTCCTGCACTAACAGGAAATGTTAAACGCAGAAAATGGTTAGACCCATTATTAAAACGAATCGAATTAATTCCCAAAAACACCTATAAGTATTTATATGCTCACGGGATTATTAGGGATAACGAAATGAGTGGCTTATTTTTTAGGTTAACTTTGATTGGGGCAGTAATGTTATTCTTTATTCATGGTACTTATTTACCAATCATGATCTCAGCCCTATTTATTTACTTGATTGGATTTCAATTAATTCCATTTTATCAACACTTTGACGATAACGTCTTTATCCATATTTATCCCGTAACGTTACAAAACAAGACCGCTAGTTTTCAAACTGTTATTCGGTGGATGTTAGTGATTGTGGCAGTAATCTTTGCTATTGTAGTAATATTTGCTAATATTGGTAGTTTTGCAACGATTGTGGGGGTTATAATGGTTGAGTTACTTGAATTGGTCTGGTTCTTACGGATGTATTTGCCTAGACGCGTTCAAAAAATAACTAAAGCTTGATTTATGAGGAGAATTAACTATGCGCGTACGAAAAAAACCTTGGGCTGATGATTTTATTAATGATCACCAGGAATTTATTGTGTTAGAACCACAACAATTACAAGGAAAATGGCAAGAACGATTTACTAAAGATCAACCATTAGCCGTAGAAATCGGTACTGGAAAAGGCCAATTTATTACCGAAATGGCTAAAAAATATCCTAATATCAATTTCATTGGAATTGAGTTGCAGACGTCAGTCATTGCAGTGGCATTAAGAAAACTAGTAGAAAATCCATTGCCTAACGTTCAATTGGTTCTGACGGATGGGGCTGATGTGAATGAAATTTTTGCAACTGGTGAAGTAGATCGAATCTACTTGAACTTTTCTGATCCATGGCCTAAGAAACGCCACGCTAAGAGAAGATTAACTTCTCCTCAATTTTTAAAGGGTTATCAGATGGTATTAAAGCCAACTGGCGACATCGAATTTAAAACCGATAATCGTGGATTATTCGAATATTCATTAGGCAGTTTTAATAATTATGGTTTGATTTTTGATGCCGTTTATCTTGACTTACATCGCTCAGATGCAAATGAAGATAATGTTGAAACTGAGTATGAACAAAAATTTAGTTCCAAAGGGCCTATTTATAAATTAGTGGCTCACTTTAACGCTAAAAATTGATTTTACTAATTCCTTAATAATGTTTCTTTAGAACGGCTGATAACTCGGCCGTTTTGTTATATAATATTTAAAGTGTGAAAATTGAATTTGTTAATTTTGAAAGGGGACTACCAAATTATGGAGAGTTTAGAAAAAATGGATTTAGCATCATTGAAGGAAAAAGTTAGCTCTGGTAAATATATGTTGTTCTTCTCTGCAGATTGGTGCCCTGACTGCCGTTTTATTAAGCCAGCGATGCCTGAAATTGAGGCGGAATACAGTGACTATACTTTCTTGGCAGTTGATAGGGACGAAAATATCGACCTTGCAGCTGAAATGAATATCTTTGGCATTCCAAGTTTTGTCGCCTTTGAAAATGGCGAAGAAATTGGTCGGCTTGTTAACAAGGATCGTAAAACTAAACAAGAAGTAGAAACTTTCATTAATTCATTAAACTAATATTGAAGGGATTTTTTTAATGCTAATTGCAAGCTATAACGCACAAACTCTTGGTGATACTTTAGTGGTTATTATGGGCCAAGATGTTGAAGAACAAAGAACTGAAATTAGAGATAACGTTGCGCAAATCATTGCAACTGATTCTGGTGAAACTATCGGGGTTAATTTCTTAGCCGCTAGCGAGATTTTACCAGAAATTAAGGATAATCAAGGCCAAATTGAATTATCTGCAGATCAAGTTAATAAGTTAAACGCTTATTTGAGTGAGCACCAGTTTGAATTTACGTTGCATTACGATGATGATCCTAAGTTTGTGGTGGGATACGTTGAAAGTATGACAGCTCACCCAGATTCTGATCATTTAAACGTTACTTTGACCGAAGTTAATAATGGTGAGAAACTTCAAATTGTCAGTGGCTCTCCTAATATGCAGGCGGGCATTAAGGTAGTAGTTGCTAAAGTAGGTGCAATGATGCCTAACGGTCAAATTATTTGGCCGGGTGAATTAAGAGGCGTAGAAAGTTTTGGGATGATTTGTTCAGGAAGAGAATTGAAAATTCCTAATTCTCCGCAAGTACCAGGCGCATTGATTTTGCCAGAAGATGGTTACCAAGTGGGAGAACCATTTGATTTTACTAAAGCTCAGCATTTGTTTGACTAATAAGTAACTATTTATATTGTAGTATTTTTGATTAATAAAATTTTAGGTGTGGTGGAATGAATAATTATGATGGGCCAGCATATTATCGTTGGCGTAAGGACCTCAAAGCGGTTCAAAGAACAATACAACAAAATAAACAACCGCAACAGGAAGCTAAGAAAAAATCAGCTTCCAGAGGTTCCCAATCGTTAGCGGATACCGTTGCACCGATTAAACATAGAACCAATAACCAGCCAAGCCAGGTGTCAGAGTCAAAGTTTTCTAAGCAAATTAGAAAATTTGAACCTAAAAAAAGAACCTCTATAGAGGAACCTAATGCCCAAATGGTTCACTTCTTTGACCGGCAATCTAATCAAAGAGCCCGATTTTATGAACGATTAATTGCAAACTTGAAAATTAAACCGGATGATTTAATTCTATTTGGAGACCCTAATGAACCAGAAACAATAACCGAAGTTGAACAAAAGCCAGCAGATGCTATTGTTACGGTTGATGAATTAACCGAAAATAAACCGGCATTGCTTGAGCCAGATGAAGAGGAAGTTGTAGATTCAGTTGAAAATGTAACTAAACCAGCAGATGATGAAGTTAGCGACTTGGCTAATGAGGATATTAAAGCTAATAAAACAGGTTTAACTGCTTCAGATGTTACTGACGAAAATGTAGAAATTACTGATTTAGGTACGCAACCAATAACGGAAGAATCAGAAGAAGAATCAGTACCAGGTGGCTTAGGTAAAACCTTTTCTTCAATAATGGGTGAAGAGGCTACTGAAACTAAGTTGCCTTTCTTTGATGATCAATCAGAAAAGGCTCAAACAGATCGCGAAGTAGCTGCTTTACCGGAATCAAAAATTGAGATTGAACAACCAGAAACTATTGATGAAGTTCAAGAAAAGCAAATTAATCAACGATTCCAAAACCCAGTGCGAAGTTTAATGACGAATCCTACTGAAACTAACACTGATGAAGAACAATTAACTCAATCAACCGTGGAACAGCCAAAATTAGAAGACACTCCAAACGAATTGACTGACTCTGATGAAGAAATTAATCTTGCCGAGTATCAATTCCCAAGTATGGAGTTATTAACTCCACCCGTAGATACGGATGACGATCAAATATTAGATTGGATTGAAAATCAAATTGACGTCTTAGATAAGACTCTAGCAGCATTTGGAGTAGATGCTAAGGTCGTTGACTGGACGAATGGTCCAACAGTTACTCAATTCCAAATCAAGTTGGCATTAGGAGTGAAAGTCCAGAGAATTGTTAACTTACGTGATGATTTGAAGTTGGCTTTGGCTGCTAAGGATGTTCGAATTGAAGCGCCAATTCCTGGTAAATCTACCGTCGGAATTGAAATTCCTAATAAAAATCCACGGCCAGTAATGCTTTCAGAAATTATTGATACGCCTAAATTTGCGGAGAAAAAATCACCATTAACAACTGCAGTGGGGGTAGATATTTCTGGTCGGCCACAAGTTACTGATATTAGAAAAATGCCGCATGGCTTAATTGCGGGGGCAACTGGTTCCGGAAAGAGCGTCTTCATTAACAGTTTATTAGTATCTATTTTGTATAAAGCCAATCCAGCTGAAGTTAAATTGTTATTGATTGACCCGAAGGCTGTTGAATTGGCACCATATGACGAAATTCCGCACTTGTTATCACCGGTTATTTCAGATCCCCAAGAAGCTGCTGCTGCCTTGAAGTGGGTAACTAAGGAAATGGACGAACGATATGAAAAATTATCGGCTGCGGGGGTTAGAAACATTGAGCAGTTTAATGATAAAGCAGAAGAACGAGAAGAGTATGGATTAAAAATGCCATATATCTTAGTTATTATTGACGAATTAGCTGATTTGATGATGGTGGCTTCTAGTGAAATTCAGGATTATATTGTGAGAATTACCCAAAAAGCTAGGGCTGCTGGTATTCACTTAATTGTGGCTACTCAACGACCAAGTGTAGACATTGTTACTGGAACAATTAAAAATAATATTCCAACTCGAATTGCCTTTATGGTCTCTAGTCAAGTAGATTCCCGTACCATTATCGATACCGGTGGCGCAGAATCATTACTTGGAAAAGGTGATATGTTGTACTTAGGTAACGGAGCACCGCAACCTATTCGACTGCAAGGAGCCTACGTAACTAACGAAGAATTAGAAAACGTAGTGGACTTTGTAAAGCAACAAGGCAAGCCTAAATACCTATTTACCCCTGATTCACTAAAGCAAGTAGTGGAGAGCCATAATGAAGATGAATTGATGCCAGAAGTGTTGCAATATATTAGCAACGAAGACACCATTTCTACTTCAAAACTGCAAAGACTATTTTCAATTGGCTACAATCGAGCTGCCAATATCATTGATGCACTAGAACGGCATCATTATATTTCTGAACAACACGGATCAAAACCTCGTGAAGTTTATTATCATGAAGAAAAGAATTAATGCGTTAATAATTAGGATGCGGAGAGGAATTAAGAATGGAAACCAAAAAAATCTATCATTTTATTGGAGTTAAAGGAACTGGAATGAGTGCATTAGCGCTAATTTTAGTTGATCGTGGAGAACAAGTTCAAGGATCAGATATTACTCAGTACACGTTTACTCAACGGGGGTTAGAAAAGGCGGGGATTAAAATCTTGCCGTTCGACGAAAATAACATCCAAGATAATATGATTGTAATTGTGGGTAATGCATTTAAAGATGATCATCCTGAAGTAGTCAAAGCCCATGAAATGGGAGTTCCTACTTATCGTTATCACGAATTCTTAGGTAAAATGATTGAAGGAAAAACTAGTATTGGAGTTGCCGGAGCTCACGGTAAGACTAGTACAACCGGTTTATTGGCCCACGTTCTTAGTGGAATTGCTCCCACTGATTATTTAGTTGGAGATGGTTCTGGTAAAGGGGTACCTAACGCTCGTTTCTTTGTTTATGAAGCAGACGAATATCGTCGGCACTTCCTTGCCACTAATCCGGATTATGCAATTATGACTAATATTGATTTTGATCACCCAGATTATTATCAAAGTATTGACGATGTAATTGATGCATTTCAAACTTTTGCTAGCCAAGTGAAGAAAGGAATTTTTGCTTGGGGAGATGATCAATATCTTCGTGAAATTAAAGCTAATGTGCCTATCTATTACTATGGTTTGAATGAAACTGATGATTTTAGAGCTGTAGATGTTAAACGGACTACCAAGGGATCTAAGTTCAACGTTTGGTATCACGATGAAGATTTAGGTGAATTTGCCGTGCCACTATTTGGTGAACACAATGTTTTAAATTCATTGGCCGTAATTGCGGTTTCTTACTTTGAAGATGTTGACTTAGATGAGATCAGAAATGAACTCTTAACTTTTAAGGGCGTTAAACGCCGTTTTTCTGAACGAAAAGTTGAGGGCATGACGATTATTGATGATTATGCTCACCATCCATCTGAAATCAAAGCCACAATTGATGCTGCTAGACAAGAATATCCCAATAAAGAAATCGTGGTAGTCTTTCAACCACATACTTTCAGCAGAACCATTGCTATGATGGATGATTTTGCTACTAGTTTAGACCTAGCAGATAAAGTCTTTTTAACTGATATTTATGGTTCACCTAGAGAACAATCTGGGGATGTTTCTAGTGCTGATTTGGCCCAAAAGATTACCAAGGGTGGTCAAGTATTGTCAGTAGAAAACATGTCGCCACTTTTGGATTATGACAATGACGTAGTTGTTTTCATGGGAGCTGGAGATATTTTGAAATACGAAAATGCCTATGAAGAGCTATTAAGTCATTTAAGTAATAAAATCAATTAATCTAATTGCTTGCTTATTTGGCTGATTTTGGTACACTATTCTCAATTTGATAGAAGGAGTGGACTAATATGAACAACTATTCAAACAATCGCCAGGTTGTAAATGACAATGCCGGTTTGAATCAATTTTTAACCAAAATGTATGGTTGGATGAGTATCGCGGTGCTAGTCTCAGCTGCTACCGCATATTACTTTGGCAATGTTTTAAGTCCATTGGTTCTAGTTCAAAATCAGTGGGTAATGTGGGGGTCGTTAATTTTATGGTTTGTAATGCCGATGATCATTTCGGTTCAAGCGATGAAGCGACCAACTTTAAGCTTTGTTATTTTAATGGTTTATGCCGTTGTTAGTGGTGTTTTCTTCTCTAGCATTTTCATCACTTACACGGGAACGTCAATCGCAGCTGCCTTTTTATCCAGCTCAGCGATCTTTATTTCAATGACGGCTTATGGCTTAATCACCAAACGAAGCCTAGCTCGTTGGGGGGCACAAGCCTCAGCGGCATTAATTGCATTGATTATCGCAATGGTTATCAATATTTTCTTGAAAAGCAGTCTGATTTCATTTGTCTTTTCGATTATTGCGGTGATTATCTTTACGATTTTGACGGCATATGATACCCAAAGAATTAAGAATATGTATAACCAATATGGTGGCCAAGTTTCAGAAAATGGGTTAGCGGTTTACGGAGCGCTTCAGCTCTACTTAGATTTTGTTAACTTATTTCTACAATTGCTTTCCATTTTTGGTTATGGTGATAATAAATAAACTAAACGATGATTTCAATCTGTTGAAATCATCGTTTTTTCGTATTCGATCAATGATAATAAGGCTTGCAAGTGGTAAAATATAACAAGATGAATTGTGAGATTTAACCTAAAGGAGAAAATAATGCCCAAAAAATTACTGCTAATTGACGGAAATAGCATCGCATTTAAAGCTTTTTTTGCCCTGTATCAGTCACTTGATCGCTTTACGAATAGTGAGGGACTCCATACGAGCGCGATTTATGGATTTAACCGAATGCTAGATAAGGTATTAGCGGCAGAACAACCTGACGAGGCATTAGTTGCTTTTGATGCTGGAAAAACTACTTTTAGAACTGAAAAATACGATGGTTATAAGGGGGGGCGTTCCAAGACTCCCAATGAATTATCTGAACAAATGCCATTTATTCGAGAACTAGTTGAAGACCGTGGAATCAAAACTTATGAATTGGCTAACTATGAAGCCGATGATATTATCGGTACCTTAACCAAGGAGGCAGAAGATACTGGCGATTACGCAGTCACGGTGATTACCGGAGATCGCGACTTAACTCAGTTGACATCTAAGATGACTACCGTTCAAGTTTCAAAAAAGGGAGTTACTGAATTAGAAACTTACACTCCGGATTACGTGTTAGAAAAATTAGGGGTACGGCCCGATCAAATCGTTGAAATTAAAGGGCTTAAAGGAGATACTTCCGATAACTATCCTGGTGTTACCAAAGTTGGCGATAAAACCGCTCAAAAATTAATTCAACAATTTGGCAGTATTGCTGGCATTTATGATCATTTTGATGATGTTAGTGGTAACAAATTACGCGAAAATTTATTGGCCGATCGTGATAAGGCTGAATTGGCTCGAGAATTAGCTACAATTAATCGCCAAGCGCCGTTAACCATTAGTTTAGCTGATTGCAAATACACGGGGCCTGATACTCCTAAACTAATTGATTTTTATGAGCGAATGGATTTTAAGTCTTTTTTGGCGGCAATGGATCCAGAGGCCGTAAATGATCAAGATGTATACTCCGAAATTAAATTTCAACAACTTACGGCTAAAAATATCAGTGAATTAGCCAGTTTGGATTCAGAAATTGAATTACAAATTGAATTAGATGATGAAAATTATCATACCGCTCAAATTGTTGGTTTAGCATTGGGTGATAAGGATCACTGGTATGCTACTAATGATGCAGAATTATTGCATAATGAAGTGGTCGTTAAAATATTAGAGACGGCTGACGTTAAGAAAAATGTTTTTGATGCAAAGAAAACATATGTAGCCTTAAATAATTTAGGAATTAAATTAGCCGGAGTTAATTTTGATCTACTATTAGCTTCTTATTTATTAAACCCAGCTAATAATAGTAACGATGTAGCAGTGGTGGCTAGAGAACATGAATATCAAAACGTGAAAACGGATGAAGAAGTTTATGGTAAAGGCGCTAAGCGAAGTATCCCAGTAGATCAACCAGTATTTTTAGAACATCTAGTTCATAAAATAGCAGCCATTAGTAACTTGAAAGTAGATTTGTTTGCCGACTTAGATAAACATAATCAAACCGATCTATATTGGAAAATGGAATTACCCATGGCGCTAGTCTTAGCTAGAATGGAAATTGCTGGGATTACCGTAAAAGCTAGTCGTTTAGAGGAAATGGGTAGCAAATTAAAAGAACGAATGGCTGAGTTAGAGGTTGAAATTTACCGGCAGGCAGGCGAAGAATTTAATATCGGTTCACCTAAGCAATTAGGCCATATCTTGTTTGATAAACTTAAATTACCAGTGATTAAAAAAACCAAAACTGGTTATTCCACGGCGGTAGACGTTTTAGAAAAATTGGCTCCAGATGCCCCCATTGTGCAAAGTGTCTTAGACTACCGCCAAGTATCTAAGCTGTTATCAACCTATATTACGGGATTATTAAAGGTTATTAATCCCGCTGACGGTAAGATTCATACTAGATATTTACAAACGTTGACCGCTACCGGTCGTTTATCATCGGTGGATCCTAACTTACAAAATATTCCAATTAGATCTGAAGAGGGTAAGCAGATTAGGTCTGCTTTTGTACCGTCTCAAAGTGAAGAAGTTATTTTTTCATCAGATTATTCTCAAATTGAATTACGCGTATTAGCTTCCATTAGTGGCGATCAAAATATGCAAGAAGCCTTCCGTGAAGGCGAAGACATTCATGCTGCTACGGCTCGTAGAATTTTTGGATTAGATTCTAATGAACAGGTAACCCCAGAATTAAGACGCCAAGCAAAGGCAGTTAATTTCGGAATCGTTTATGGAATTAGTGATTATGGATTAGCGCAAAATACGGGTATTACCAGAAAGCAAGCTAAGCAATTCATCGATCGTTACTTTGAAGAATATCCTGGAGTCAAACAGTACGTATCTGAGATTGTTGATTTTGCAAAGGATCACGGCTATGTAGAAACTTTGGAGAAACGCCGTCGTTATTTACCCGATATTAATTCCAGCAATTTCAATCGCAGATCATTTGCGGAACGAACAGCAATGAACACCCCAATTCAAGGCAGTGCTGCTGATATCATTAAAAAAGCGATGATTAAGATGGATAAGGCACTAGAGGGGTACCAAACTAAGATGTTACTGCAAGTGCATGATGAATTGATTTTTGAAGTACCATTATCCGAATTAGATGAAATTAAAAAAATTGTACCACAAATTATGGATTCGGCTGTTAAGCTGGCCATTCCGTTGAAGGTGGAAAGCCACTACGGTAAGACTTGGTACGATGCTAAATAAGGGGGATTACAATTGCCAGAGTTACCAGAAGTAGAAACCGTTCGTCGAGGACTAACCCAGTTAGTGAAGGACAGTCAAATTACCAGCGTAGATGTTTTATATCCTAAGATGATTAATGTGACTCCAGAAGAGTTTAACGCGACTTTGCAGGGGCAGACTATTGAACAAATTGATCGCCGAGGCAAGTATTTATTATTTAGAATTAGTAACGGCTATACAATTATTTCTCATCTTCGGATGGAAGGTAAATACGATGTAGAACCCGAAGGCGAAACTTTAGGTAAACATACACATATTGTTTTTCATTTAGCTGATGGTCGTGAATTAAGATATAATGATACTCGTAAATTTGGGAGAATGAACTTGGTCAAGACCGGGACGGAATTCGAAGTGGCTGGATTACAAACTATTGGTCCTGAACCCACGGCAGAAGATCTATCGTTAGATTACATGCTGGACATTTTCAAGCGAGGTAGAAGACAAGTAAAACCATTTTTATTGGATCAAAGTAATATTGCTGGCTTGGGAAACATCTATGTTGACGAAGTGCTATGGATGAGCAAGATTCATCCGTTACAGCCTGTAAATGAAATTCCAGAAGCCCAAATTGCTGATTTACGGGCTAATATTATTGATGAAATTCAAAGAGCCATTGCAGGACATGGAACTACCGTGCATTCATATTCCAATGCTTATGGCGAAGCAGGTAGTTTTCAAAATTACTTGCAGGTCTATGGTAGAAAAGGAGAACCTTGTCTTCGTTGTGGTACCACTATCGAAAAAATTAAAGTTGCACAGCGGGGAACTAGTTTTTGTCCGTACTGTCAGCAATTACATGGAGAACATGATGAGTAAAATTATTGGGTTAACTGGGGGAATTGCAACGGGCAAATCACTAGTTAGCTCATTTTTGAGCCAACAAGCAATTCCAATTATTGATGCAGATCAAATTACAAAACGAGTAGAAGCCAAGGATACTGTAGGCTTGGCTGCAATCGTAGCTGAATTTGGCAAGGACATGTTGCAAAGTGACGGTCAATTGAATCGTAAAGCTTTGGGGAGAATCGTCTTTAGCGATAAGGAACAGCTAAAATTGTTAGTTCGAACTATTGATCCGTTTATCAGACAACAAATTGTTAAAGAAGTTCAGGAACTAAAGGAACATTCACTAATTGTATTAGATGCACCCACTTTATTTGAAAATGGCTACCAACAATTAGTAGATGAAATCTTGATGGTGAGTTGTACTGCTAATATTCAACTTCAAAGATTGATGCAACGAAATAATTTGTCAATTGTTCAGGCTAATCAGAGAATTCAAGCACAATGGCCAGTGGAAGTTAAACAACAATTGGCGGATTATGTGATTTATAATTCTGAAACGAAGCAAAAAACTTATCAGCAGGTAGCTGATTGGTTAACTCAACAGTGAGTGTTAAAGAGGTGAAGCAAAATGCAATGTCCCCATTGTGGTAATAATGGTTCTAAGGTAGTTGACAGTCGACCTACGGATGACGGACGGGCTATTCGCCGCCGTCGTGAGTGCGAACGGTGTGGATTTCGGTTTACTACGTTTGAACGAGTCGAAGTAACCCCTTTATTAGTTATTAAGAAAAATGGTAACCGTGAAGAATTTAGTCGAGAAAAGTTGACTAAGGGAATCGTACGGTCTGCAGAAAAACGACCGGTTTCAATGAACGCAATTACTAGTTTGGTTGATAAAATTGAAAATAAAATTCGAGCTGCTGGAGATAATGAAATTACCAGTCAACAAATTGGTGAGTACGTTATGGATGAACTAGTTAACTTAGATGAAATTGCTTATATTCGGTTTGCTAGTGTCTATCGTCAATTTAAGGATATGTCCGTTTTTTATGAAGAATTAAAAGAAATCATGGAAAGAGATCGGCAAAATGAAAAGGGGGATGATTAGTCTGGCAACTAAAATGACTCCTAACACTCCTTTTTTAGTTGTGGCAGATGAAGTTTTTGAAAATGCAACGGAGATTTTAAATAGTTTATACGGACCGATTGTGGGCACAAGTGCATTAGGCCTTTATTTTCAACTTAAAAATCTAATCATTTTTCAGGAACAACCTAATCAAATCCATACGCATTTTGAACTACAAAGTTTACTAAATGTTAGTATTAATCAATTAGAAACTGATCGTAAAATGTTAGAAGCCTGCGGACTTTTAAAGACCTGGTTAGTTAATAGTAAGAATCAAGTAATGTATTTGGTGCGAAGACCTTTATCTGCCAAAGAGTTTTTTGCTACTGATCTATTAACTATTTTGTTGTTGGAAAAATTGGGAGATCAGGTTTTTCAGCAAGTTCAAAACAGAATGGTTCCCAAACAAAATATTCCAGAAGAGGCTGAAGAGGTTACGGCTTCTGTAACTGATACTTTTCCATTAATTGTGGAGCGAATGAAGCGGAACCAGGCTCAATTAACTCAAGTTAAAAACCAATTGGGAGATTTTAAGGTAGGCCCACAAAATACCAACCAAGAGCGCCCCTTGGACGAAAAATTATTACTAAGTATCTTAGAAAATAGTTTTGTTGAGTTGGATAGTGTAAAGTTGGCTATGGAAGTTATTCAAACCGAAAGTGCATTGTATGGTATTGATGAAGTACAAATGGGAAAATATGTACTAAAGGCGGTCAATTTACAAACTAATCGGTTAGATGTTAAGAAATTAAAAACGGTAATTTCTAATGATTTCAGGGCACCAGTCAGAGGCACTTTGGAAGGTGCTAGTTCTGAGACAACTCCTGCCGTTAATCCTCAAAGCAATTTATCAGCACAACAATTACAAATTACTAAGTTTGCCGGTCAAATGGCGCCCCTCCAATTCTTGCAACAAATTAAAAAACAAAAACGTGGTTTTGTTACTTCGGGAGAAGAACGATTAGTTCGAGATTTAATTGGCCGGCACATTTTAAGCAATTCGGTAATTAATATCTTGATTTACCATTTACTGGTTGATGAACAACATGCTACTCTAAATAAGAGCCTATCTGAAACCATTGCTAATGATTGGAGTCAACAAAAAATCGCAACGGCTGAACAGGCAATTAGTAAACTTCAGGAAAGAAAACAAAAAGCGACTGCTAAACCGGTACGGTCTCGCAATAATAATGGTCGTAAAAGCATTAAAGAAACACTGCCGGAGTGGGCAAAAACCACTGCATCTGCTAAAAATACTACTAAATTAACTCCTGAACAGGAAAAGAAATTGCAAGAACGATTGAACAAATTAAAAAAATGAAAGCTGGTGAACGGTCGTGAAAAAATTAGGGGATGAAATTAAGGCCATGATGGGCCAACAAACTAACTTTAATGCTAAATTTGCTGACATCATGAAACGGGTAATGGCGGATGAGGACGTGAACGCGTTTTTAACCCGCAATCAAGAGCAATTGGCTGACGGGGCAGTTTCTCGTGGTGCTGCTAAATTATATGAATTTTATAATGACAAACAACAGGTAGCTAAGGGAGAAAAAACGTTTGCTCCTGGATATTTCCCACAGTTAGTGGTTAATGATCACCTAATCGACATTTCTTACACGGCCTCGCCTGAAGTAGTTGCAAAAAATCAACAAAAAGTGTTGCAACAGCGAATAGTGACGATTATGATGCCCAAAGACATTCGGCAAGCTCGATTAAGTAATTTTGATCACGATGCTGAAAGGTTTGATGCTTTAGATGCTGCACTCAACTTCGTAGATCATGTGCAAGCACCTGGTTTTGAACCGGGCATTTATTTATCTGGCCCGTTTGGGGTAGGAAAAACCTATCTACTGGGAGCACTTGCAAATGAATTAGCTGAAAAGGGTATTAAAACCACTTTGGTTCACTTTCCAAGCTTTGCGGTGGAAATGAAATCGGCAATTGGTAATAATACGGTAGCAGAACAAGTGGATCGAATTAAAAAAGCTCCGATTTTGATGCTGGACGATATTGGTGCAGATTCAATGTCATCGTGGATTAGAGATGATATTTTAGGAGTGATCTTAGAATATCGAATGCAGCAACAATTACCAACTTTTTTTAGTTCTAATTTTACGATGGATCAGTTGGCTAATGAACATTTACGAGTTAATCAACGTGGTGATGATGAGCCATTGAAAGCTCAACGGTTGATGCAACGAATTCGCTTTTTAGCTCGTGAAATACCCATGGAAGGTTATAATCGCCGGCAACAAAACTAATCGTTGACACTCAGTAATACTGATGGTATGATTATGAAGTTGAAATGAAAGCAGAAGCAACCCGCTTCTCGCCTTAGTGATTCTAATCACTGGGCTTGATATCGAATTCGATTAACAATTGTGTTAATCGCTATATCAGAGCGGGCGCTTGCGTCCGCTCTTTCTGCTTTTTGTTTAAAATTTGGAGGTGAATTACCATAGCAAAGGATATGATGGTTAACGACGGAATTAGAGCTCGTGAAGTTCGTCTGATCGGTGCCGATGGGGATCAATTGGGTGTTAAAAGTCGTGACGAAGCACTTAAACTTGCTGATGATGCTGATTTGGATCTTGTATTGGTCGCTCCGAAGGCCAAACCACCAGTTGCTAAGATTTTGGACTACGGAAAGTACCGATTTGAACAACAAAAGAAAGATCGTGAATCCCGTAAAAAGCAAAAGATTGTGAATGTCAAGGAAGTTCGTTTGAGTCCAGTAATTGATGTCAATGACTTCAATACTAAACTAAAAAACGCACGTAAATTCTTGGCTAAAGGCGAAAAAGTTCGAGTTTCTATCCGGTTCAAGGGCCGGGCAATTACTCACAAGGATATTGGTAGAAAAGTTCTTGACCGAATGGCCGAAGAAACTGCTGATGTTGCTAGTGTTGAACAAAAGCCTAAAATGGATGGACGTAGCATGTTCTTAATGCTCGCCCCTAAAGAAAGCGACAAGAAATAAAAGCGAATTATTTTAAGGAGGATTTAGATCAATGCCTAAACAAAAATCAAACCGTGCCGCTGCAAAGCGTTTCAAGAAAACTGCTAATGGTGGTCTAAAGAGTGCCAATGCATACACTAGCCACCGTTTCCACGGTAAGACTAAGAAGCAACGTCGCCAATTACGTGGTACTAGCATGATGGATGCAACTAACGTAAAGCGTTACATTAAGATGCTTTCTAAATAATAACCGAATAACTTATCTAATTTTTGATTTACACAGGAGGAATTTATTATGCCACGAGTTAAAGGTGGAACAGTTACACACGCACGTCGGAAACGAGTTTTAAAACTTGCTAAAGGTTACCGTGGTGCAAAGCACAGTTTATTCAAGACCGCTAAAGACCAAGTAATGAAATCGGAAACTTATGCTTTCCGTGATCGTCGCGCAAACAAAGGTAACTTCCGTAAATTATGGATTGCCCGGATCAATGCTGCTGCTCGGATGAATGATCTTAGTTACAGCCAATTCATGCACGGTTTGAAATTAGCTAACATTGACATGAACCGTAAAATGTTGGCTGACTTAGCAGTTAACGATGCTGATGCTTTTAAAGCATTAACTGACGAAGCAAAAAAAGCCCTTAAATAATCATTGAAAACTTTCACCGCTTTTTTGAGGGTGGAAGTTTTTTTGATAATGGGCAGTAAGTTAGGGGTTTATTATGTTAGAACAATTTAAACCAACGTGGATGTTTGAATCCATTTTTGAGGTTACTCCAGCATTTTTAAAACAAAATCAACTTACTACTATTTTTACAGATTTAGATAATACCTTAATGCCATGGGATAAGTCGTTAGGAGATCCCCGGTTAAGACCCTGGTTAAAAGAAATGAAAGATAACGGGATAAGTGTTATTGTAGTCTCTAACAATAGTAAAAAAAGAATTGCCAAAGCAATTGAGCCACTAGGCTTAGAATTTATTTCTAGAGCTCTAAAGCCAACGGGAATTGGAATTAATCGGGCAATCAAAGAGTGGCACTTAAATCGTTCTGAGGTAGTGATGATTGGTGATCAGGTATTGACCGACGTACGGGCGGCCAATCGGTGTGGAATTGACTGTATCTTAGTTAAACCGTTAGTTCCTAACGATGCTTGGAATACCACGATTAACCGTAATCTTGAACGAATTGTTTGGAAAAAAGTTCAAGCTAAGTATCCCGAAATGCATTGGTAATTTAAAAGGAGAAATGAATGACTGAAACAAATGATGTCGTATTTGAAGGCCAAGTAGTTCACTGTATTGGTTGTGGAGCTAAGGTGCAAACAGAAGATAAAGATCAGCTGGGTTACACTCCTCAATCAGCTTTAGATAAAGGATTAGCTAATGGAGAGGTGTATTGCCAACGTTGCTTTAGACTTCGGCATTATAATGAAATTATGCCGGTCAGTTTAACTGATGATGATTTTTTGAAACTGTTAAGCCAAATCCGAGATACTAATTCATTAATCGTTTATGTAGTTGATATTTTTGATGTTAACGGTAGCTTAATTCCTGGTTTGCATAGATTTGTTGGTAATAACGATGTTTTATTAGTTGGAAATAAACTAGATATCTTGCCAAGCTCAATTAAAACTAGCAAGGTAAAAGACTGGTTAAGACAACGAGCTAATGCTGCCGGAATTCGGCCAGTAGATGTTGCTTTAGTTTCGGCTAAAAGTAACCAAAATGTGGATCAATTGCTTAATCAAATTGATAAGTTGCGCGATGGTAAGGATGTATATGTAGTTGGGGTTACTAACGTTGGTAAATCCACGTTAATTAATCAAATCATTAAACAGGCCACTGGAATTCAAGAATTAATTACCACTTCTCGTTTCCCAGGAACTACTTTAGATCAAATCAATATTCCGTTAGATGATGGTCAAAAGATTGTAGATACTCCGGGGATTATTCAACCAGAACAAATGGCTCATTTATTAAACGGAAAAGAATTGAAATTAGTTACTCCAGCTAAAACAATTAAACCGCGTGTTTATCAATTAAATCCAGCTCAAACACTCTTTTTGGGTGGTGTAGCTCGTTTTGATTACGTGGCTGGAGACGCTAAACATGGCTTTACCTTATACGTAGAAAACAACTTATTTGTGCACCGGACCAAGTTAGAAAACGCTACTAGCTTTTACGAAAAACACGTTGGTGAAATGTTAACGCCACCAACTGCTGAGAATGTAGCGGATTTTCCTAAATTAGTGCGGCACGAATTTAAGACAGACAAGAAAAGCGACATTGTTTTAGAAGGACTTGGTTGGATAACAGTCCCAGCCGGGGTAACGGTTGCCGGATATGCTCCTGAGGGAGTGGCCGTTTTGATTCGACCAGCAATGATTTAAAGAGGAGTTTACATGGAACTTAGAGGAAAACAAAAACGTTATTTACGAGCTTTAGCTAATAGTTATCGCCCGGTCTTTTCAATTGGTAAGAACGGTTTATCACCAGTTTGGTTACAAGAAGTTACCGGAGCCTTAAATAAACGCGAACTCATGAAAGTGAACGTGCTACAAAACGCTGACGTAACCACTGCAGACGTTAAAAATTACGTTGAAAAAAATAGTAACATTACCGTGGTTCAAACCATCGGTCGGGTGCTATTATTATTTATGCCATCCGAAGATGAGGAAAACCAAAACATTTCTAAAGACGTATTTAAAATGTAGGAGATCGATCAAATGGCAAATGCACAACGGCAAACAACAACCGTAGTTGAAACTCAGCCCGTAAAGCAAAAAAATGAAGTCTCACGTAAAATCGGTATTTTAGGTGGTACCTTTAATCCAATTCACTTGGGTCATTTAATTATTGCTGACCAAGTATTAAATCAATTGGGTTTGGAACAAATTCGGTTTATGCCAGATGCTACGCCACCTCACATCGATAAAAAAATAGCAATTCCGGCTGCAGATCGAGTTGCAATGGTTAATAGGGCAATTGCTGATAATCCTCAGTTTTGCATTGAAATGATGGAGGTTATTCGAGGCGGTATCAGCTACACGGTTGACACTATGAGGGCCCTTCATCAGGCTCATCCGGAGACAGAATACTACTTTATTATCGGTGGTGACATGGTAGAATATCTTCCTAAATGGTATCAAATTGATGAATTAGTTAATTTGGTTCACTTTGTGGGGGTTAAACGCCATGGATATGAACAAAAATCACCATATCCCATTATTTGGGTAGATGTGCCGTTTGTTGATATTTCTTCAACGTTAATTAGAAGTAAAGTTAAACAGCATCAATCGATTAATTATTTGGTGCCAACGGCAGTAGAACAGTATATAAAGGAGCATCAGTTGTATGAATAATCTAGAACCAGAAATCACTTATACTGGTAAGTACACTCCACTTAGTAGGGCAGAGTTAGTGGCCAAACTACGTGAAGCACTAACTACTAGTCGGTTCAACCATGTTTTACGGGTAGAACGTACTGCCATTCAACTAGCGCAAAAATATGGAGAGTCAGTTGAAAAAGCAAGTATTGCTGGTTTGGTCCATGATTATGCTAAACAACGTCCAGATACAGATTTTATTAAAGCAATTAACCAATATCATTTAGATACTGAGTTGTTGAATTACGGCAATGCTATTTGGCACGGAGTAGTTGGTTGGCTTTTTGTGAAAACAGAACTACAAATTGAAAATATTGATATTTTAAAAGCGGTGGAGTACCATACTGTGGGCCATCAATATATGAGTAAATTAGCTCAGATTGTGTATATGGCAGATTATATTGAACCTGGCAGGGATTTTCCGGGAGTTATAAAAGCTCGAAAAGCTACGGAGATTTCTTTAGCAGCTGGGGTCAGCTGTCAGACTCAACAAACGCTTTCGTATTTAATTGAAAACAAACTTCCGGTATATCCGCAAACTATCATCACGTATAATGCCTGGGTACCGGAACAAATTAAGGAGTAATAATGGATAGTAAAAAAATAGCAGAATTAGCAGTAAAAGCTGCTGATAGCAAACGCGGTGAAGACATTGTTGTGTTAGATATGCAACAAAGCTTAATGGCCGATTATTTTGTCATTGTAGATGCTAATTCCAACAGACAAGTTAAAGCCATTGCAGAAGATATCATTGATCAAATGGAAGACAATGATGTTAAAATTTATCAAGTTAGTGGTCGAACTAAAGCTGAATGGATTTTAGTGGATCTTGGTGACGTAATTGTTCACGTCTTCCAAAAGGAAACCCGTGAATTTTATAACTTAGAAAAACTTTGGTCTGATGCGCCAATGCTTAATGTAACGGACTGGATCACAGAATAATGATTTACCAAGAATTTGCTCAATTTTATGACGACCTATTTGATCCAGAAATGTACGATAAGTGGGCTGCATATACTACCAAAAGAGTTAATTCCGATGAATCTATTTTAGATTTAGCTTGTGGGACCGGTAGATTGGCAGTTATTTTGCAGTCTAATGGTTATCAAGTCACTGGTGGCGACTTATCTGATGATATGTTGGCATTAGCCAGTGAACATTTAATTAATGCGGGGTTAACGCCAAATTTAGTGCAAGTAGATATGCGAGATCTTTCTGAATTGCCAGTTTTTGATGTGGTAACTTGTTTTGATGATTCATTGTGTTATTTGATTGATCAAACAGATTTACTCAAAGCATTTCAGCAAATTAATCAGCATGTTAAACCAGGTGGAAAATTTTTATTCGACGTGATTACACCATATCAAACTGATGAAGTTTATCCAGGTTATATGTACAATTACCAAGACGACGATCGGGCATTTATGTGGACTAGTTATCAAGGTGAATTTGCGCCACATTCTGTTGAACATGAATTGAGTTTCTTTCAATTTGATGAACAACAAAATAACTATGAACGTTATGAAGAACTCCATCAGGAAAGAACTTATGCAGTTAAAGACTATCAACAAATGTTGCAAGCCGCTGGCTTTAACTCCGTTACCGTGACTACCGATTTTGGTAAACACGGTTATAAGGAAAAAGTTAAGCGCTGGTTCTTTGAATGCATCAAGGAGGGGTAGCATGAAAGCGGTAGCGATTATCGCTGAATATAACCCATTTCATAATGGTCATCTGTATCAATTAAAGGCAGCCAAGGAGCAAACCGGAGCTGATGTAGTGATCGCTTTATTAAGTGGTAACTGGGTTCAACGAGGAGAGCCGGCGGCGTTTGATAAGTGGCAAAGAGCTCAATTAGCATTAGCTAATGGTGTTGATCTCGTAGTGGAATTACCGTTTAATTATGCGGTTCAACCAGCCCATTTATTTGCTGCTGGGGGCGTTAAACTGGCTGAGGCTATTCATGCTACTTGGCTATCATTTGGGGCGGAGACGCCTAATTTGGATTACCAAAAGTTAATTGCTAATCAACCAGATAAAGATCAATTTAAGCAGTTTGATCAAACATTTGCGACGCAGTATAGTGATTATTTGACCAAGGCGACTGGAATTACAGTTAACCAATCTAATGATATTTTATTTTTTAGTTATGCTAATGCTAAGGTCCAACAAGGGGCTGATATTGAGTTAGTTCCGGTTCAACGGCTGGAAAGTAATCATCAAGATACTAAGTTAACTACGGGATTCATTAGTAGTGCTTCAGCCATTAGAGCAGCGATTCAGGATACAGAATGGTCTAAATTAAAGAGGCAATTACCGGCAGCTACTTATCAACTGATTACTAATAATCAGATGGTAACTTGGCAAGCATTCTGGCCACTATTACGGTATGAATTAGTAGCTACACCTATTGCAGAATTAGGGCGCATCTATCAAATGACCGAAGGAATTGAATATCGACTAAAACAGGTAGCTAAGCAGGCAACTAGTTTTGCAGAATTTCTTCGAGGAGTTAAAACGAAGCGGTATACCTATACTCGGATTCAACGTTTATGCGTTTATGTGCTAATGCACGCCTATGATGCAGAAATGAAGTTACCTAACGATTATTTACGCATCTTGGGGTTCAACAAAGTTGGTCAAGCCTATTTAAATCAAGAAAAGAAACACTTGGAGTTACCATTAATTACTAAGGTAACGGATGATTTAAGCAAACAAGAATTGGTATTGGACTATCGAGCAGGGATGTTAAGACAGTTGATAACTAATCAACCACAGGATTTTTATCGCCACCCAATTATTAATTTAAGTTAGTTATGCTATCAAGGAATTCACCTTGACAAGCTTTTAAGTAGTCAGTATAATGAGACATGTTGCATTGGAGGACTAGAAGTGAAATTGTATTTTAACGAACTTAAAGATTACTCTAGCAATCGGCCGCTTGAGATTAATGAAACTATTAATGTTAAGCAACAATTATTACAACGTTTCCCAGACCAAGTTTTAGATGCATCTGAGTTTAAAATTTCTGGAGTAGCGTTTACTGATAAAGGCGATGTAGTAACTTCACTACATGTTAAAGGTACTTTGACGGTTCCTTCCACTCGTTCCTTAAAACCAGTAGACTTACCAGTTAATTTTCAGATGGATGAAATTTACGTCAACAGCAAGGCAGCGGAACAACGATACGATGATGAAGAAGCGGTATTCATGGTCAGTGAAGATGGAAAAATCGACATTGATAACGCCGTAGCGGAAAACATTGTATTACAAATTCCAATGATCGTTTTATCTTCTGACGAAATTGCCGGTAATGAAGAAATGCCGAAGGGAAATGATTGGGAAGTTTTGAGTTCTGAGGAATTTCAAAAACGCCAAGAAGATACTAAAAAAGTTGATCCACGTCTAGCTAAGCTATCTCAATTTTTTGATGATAGTGAAGATTAGACATAAAATTTCACTAGTGGATATTTTATAAAAAGGAGGGGTTTGAATTGGCTACACCAGCACGTCGAACTTCAAAAACTAAGAAGCGTTTACGTCGGACCCATATCAAGTTAGATACTCCTAACTTGAGCGCATGCCCAAACTGTGGCGAACTTCGTGTATCTCACAAAGTTTGTCCTAGTTGCGGTTACTACGATGGCCGTCAGGTTATGAACGTTAAATAATAAATAACCCTTGTTTAGAACACCATGGATTCTAACGGGGGTTTTTATTTTGCCTTTTAATAACTAAAAAGCGGAAGGTAAGACCTTAAAGGCCTTATCTTCCGCTTTTTTTGTAAGAAAAATTTCAATTTAATTATTATTCTTGGGTAAAATCGATAACCATTCGACCAACAATTTGGTTATTTTTCATTTCATCGATGATGTCGTTAATTTCTTCTAACCGACGAGTTTGTACGATTGGTTTTACTTTTTGTTCAGCACCAAATTGGAAAGTTTCAGCTAAGTCTTGGCGAGTTCCTACCAACGAACCAGCAACTTGAATACCATCTAATACGGTTTTATCGATATTAAGGGCCATATCACCCTTAGGAAGGGCTACCGCGACTAGTTTACCATCTGGACGTAAAGCGTTCACAGAGGTAGTAAATGCGTCTGTATTAACTGCAGTAATTTGAGAGTTATGAACACCACCAACTTTAGCTTGGATTTGTTCAGCAACATCTGGATCGTGACGGTTAATAGTGATATCAGCACCATTTTCTTTAGCAGCAGCCAATTTAGCTTCGTTACCATCAACAGCAACTACGTGGGCACCAAAAACGTTGTGAGCCAATTGAACCGCAAGATTACCTAATCCACCGGCACCAACTACTTCAACCCATTGACCTGGACGAGTTTCACCAACTTTTAATGCCTTGTACATAGTAACCCCGGCACAGGTGAGGGAAGTGGCTTCAACAGGATCTAATTCTTCTGGTACTTTTACTGCGTAGTTAGCATCAACGATAACTTCTTCAGCCATGGCACCGTCAACGGTAAAACCAGCATTTTCAACGTTTCGGCAAAGAGTTTCGCGGCCAGTATTACAGTATTCACAGTGACCACAACCCTTAAAGAACCAAGCGATAGATACTCGATCACCTAATTTTAAGTTAGTAACGTCATCTGCAACTTCAATTACTCGGCCGACTCCTTCGTGACCAATAATTCTGCCAGGCACTTTACCAAAATCACCAGCGGCAACGTGTAAATCAGTGTGACATAATCCACAATATTCAACTTTAACTAGTGCTTCACCGGCTTTGATGGGACGGAGTTCAACATCCTTAATATCAACGTAACCATCAACTGAATCTCTTACAACTGCTGCTTTCATATCCAAATAACCTCTCTTTATCTCAACTTTGGAACGCTATTATTAAAACATAAATAATACTGCAATTCAAGTGAAATCATGAACAATGTTTTTGGCGATTTAACTGATTTTTTACTTATAAATGATTAAATTCCGATAGTGTAGCAGCTGAGAACGCCTGTAAAGCTCTGAAGAGTATGTTAAAATTAGAGAGAACTTACGTCCAACTAAATTAAAAGTTGAAATAGGGAGTAACATTAAATGAGTCGAATTTTAATCATTGAAGATGAAAAAAACCTAGCCCGGTTCGTGGAACTAGAGCTAAAACATGAGGGCTATGAGATTCAAGTAGCGATAGATGGCAGAACGGGACTGCAAACAGCCCTTGACGAAAATTTTGATGTCATTTTATTAGATTTAATGCTGCCAGAATTAAATGGTTTAGAGGTGGCTAGACGGTTACGAGAAAAGAAAAATACCCCCATTATAATGATGACCGCACGTGATTCGGTGATTGATCGGGTATCCGGGTTTGATCATGGGGCAGACGATTATATCGTGAAACCATTCGCTATTGAAGAACTACTAGCTAGAATTAGAGCGTTACTGCGCCGAATTGAGATTGAAAAACAACAGCCAGCAGTTAGTGAACAACAAGACAAGATGCAATTTAAAGATCTTACTATTGAAAAAAATGGGCGTATCGTTAGACGGGATAACGAAGTAATTAACTTGACTAAACGAGAATACGAATTACTCTTAATTCTAATGGAAAACGTTGATACAGTACTATCTCGTGATTTCTTATTAACCCAAGTGTGGGGACACGATACTGATAGTGAAACTAATGTGGTGGATGTTTACATTCGCTACTTAAGAAATAAAATTGATAAAGCAGATCAACCTAGTTATATTCAAACTGTACGAGGGACGGGATATGTGATGCGTTCATGAAAACGTTTTGGAAAAAAATTATTAATCACGAAGCCTCGTTAAAACAAAAATGGGCGTTAGCGACTGGTGTGGGTGTACTAGTAATTGTTTCGTTGTTTACGGTGTTATTATTTTACCGTTTTTCTGGAGTCCTGTTACAGCAAGAGCGTACACAAGTAGGGAATACTTTAACAGCGGTAACTACCAGAATAAATACTAATAATCAATTAACTAGTGATTCTGTCGAAGGAGCATTGGCTTTTCAAGACCAACGACCTAACCAACAAAAAAATTGGTATACTGACTCTTTAGCTACTAATTTGGTTCGTCATGATGTTACTCTAGAAGTATATAACGCCAATTCCAAACGGTTATTTACTTCTAGAAAAAATAACGTAGTAAAGTTTAATCCCGTAAAACAACAAAAAGTAACCACCATCAAGAACGGCAATCAATCCATTCTAGTTGGGCGTCAACCATTGATTAATCGAACTGGTCAAATAGTGGGCTACGTTCAAGTAATTGATAAATTAGATAGCTACCACAACACTGTTCGCCAGGTGGCTTCCTTAACGGCAGTTTTAATTATTTTAGCAGTCTTAATTGCGGCTTTATTCGGTTATATCCTAACCGCTTGGTTACTAAGACCCATTAATGAAATTAGAAATACCATGAATGAAATTAAAAAAACTCCAGATGCAGACATTCGAGTACCTAGTATTAAATCTCATGATGAATTAGCTGCTTTAGGAAATTTATTTAATGATATGTTGGATCAAATGCAACGTTACATCGATCAACAGCAACAATTTGTGGAAGATGTTTCCCATGAATTGCGAACGCCAGTAGCAGTAATTCAGGGACACATGGAAATGCTATTGCGGTGGGGAAAAGACGACCCAGAAATTTTAACAGAGTCCCTAACGGCCTCGCTTCAAGAAACTAAACGAATGCAAAGCTTGGTAGCTGAAATGTTAGATTTGTCTAGAGCAGAACAAATAGAGGTTAACTACGGTGAAGAAGTGACTGATGTGTCTGAACTAGTCAACCAAGTTTATAACGATTTCAAAATGATTCATCCCGATTTCGTAATTACTTTGGACAATGATGTCAATAGCGATTTATTTGTTAAAATCTATCGTAATCATTTGGAACAAGTGCTAATTATTTTACTAGATAACGCAGTTAAGTATTCAGAAACTAGAAAAGAAATTCACGTGTCACTATCCAAAACACAAACAATGGTTAATATTGCTGTGCAAGACTTTGGGGAAGGAATTGCCGCTGATGACTTACAAAAGGTATTTGATCGCTTTTACCGAGTAGACAAAGCTCGCAGTCGAAATAAAGGTGGTAATGGTCTTGGACTTTCGATTGCTGCTCGCTTAATTGATGCCTATCACGGTAAAATTTCGATTGAAAGTTCACCCGGTTATGGTTCTATTTTCCAAATAGAATTACCAATTGATCAACAACATTAAAAAAAGCTTTGATTGCCAAGTGACAATCAAAGCTTTTTTTATTTATCTCTGTGCTGTTTACCAGCATTGCGATTACGATTATTTTTTTTAGGGGTGGCAGGAAGACTATGATCTTCTTGTTCTTCACTTACGGGGGTGGAAATATCATCAACTACGACTTGTTTGATTTCACCCATTTCTTTTTCTACATCGCGTCTGATTTTTGGTCGATATAGATTAATAATCAGAGTTTGGACGCAGGCGAACAAACCACCAATAAAGAAGTAAAGGCCTAAACCAGCGGGAGCTGACATGGTAAAGAATAAAATCATGATGGGAGATAATAGCATCATAGATGCCATCTGCTTCTTTTGAGAGGCTGGGGTCCCCAACATGGATAGGTATCCCTGTAATAAGTAGGCCAAAAACGACAACACGGCTAATACCCAACTGGTTTCACCTAAGCGAATGCCCATAAAAACGGTATGGGATAATTCTGGTGAATAACGAATTGCAGCATATAAAGCAGCAAAGATTGGCATTTGAATTATTAGGGGTAAACAACCAATCCCCCCAGTCATAGAAATACCGTTATCCCGGTACAGTTTCATCATTTGTTGGCTAGCAGCCGCTTGTTCTTCTTGGGTTTTAGCTGCTTTTTGGCGTTTAGTGATGATATCCATTTGGGGTCTAACTAACTGCATCTTTTCTTGTTGGATGGTGGACTTTTTCATTTGACTAACCATCATTGGTAGTAAAATCATTCTGACAATCACCGTTAAAACGATAATGGCCCAACCATAACTACCAACGTACTGCGTTAACCATTCCATCACGTGTTGAGCTGGTTTGGCTAAATAATCATATACAAAACCGTAAGGGTGACCGTTTTTAGTTCGAACACAGCCACTTAATACTAATGCGAGGCCTCCCAATAATGACAGGGTTGCACCTCGTTTGAATTTTTTCATCTAATCTGCCTTTCTCTATCCGATATATAGTAAACAAAAATATCTTACTTTAAATTTAGCTTTATTTCAATTTAAACTAAGAACTTAGTTAATATTTAACGTTAAAACCATCAAAAGTATGGTAGGGTAAGTAATTGATAGTAAAATTAGTTACTTTACCGGCAGGGGCAGGAGATTTTTTAACAATTGCACTAAACTGATCTAACTGTTCGACTGGTCCAGTTGCCGTAATTTGAACCGAACCATCTGGTAAATTTTGGACCCAACCGGTCAGCGCCAATTTTCTGGCGGCCTTGATGGTGTAATAACGAAAGCCCACTCCTTGGACGATACCGGTAACGTTAATTGAAATTGTTTTTAAATCCATTAATAACACCTCATTATTATATTTTTTCAGATATAGGAGCTTAACTATGCAAAATGTTGAACGTATTACGTCAAATCAAAATTCCCACGTTAAACGGTGGAGCAAACTACAAACTAAAAAAGGGCGCAAAGAAAGTGGTACCTACCTATTAGAAGGATGGCACTTAGTTTCTGAAGCCTTAAAAGCGGGGATTGACCTGGTTGAAATTATGGTAGTGGATCCTAACGATTGGAATCAATTAAAAAGCCTGCCAACAACAACTATGCGATATGAAATTACTGAAGAAGTAGCCAAACACATTTCATCCACGAAAACACCACAAGGGGTGTTTGCAACGACCTTAGTAAATAATAAATCCAGTAAGATTCCTAACAACTTACATGGTCAATGGTTACTATTAGATCAATTGCAAGATCCTGGTAACGTTGGAACGATTGTTAGAACAGCAGATGCAGCAGGTCTGACTGGAGTGGTTTTAGGTGACGGATCCGTAGACCTTTATAATCCCAAGGTAGTACGTTCTATGCAGGGCAGTCAATTTCATATTAAACTTTTAAGCGGCAATTTGTTGGAATGGTTAACTGAATTTAAGCACCAAGATATTCCTACGTACGGTACTGAATTAAATCCTCAAGCAGTAGCTTATGATCAAGTACCTACTGGCGAATCGTTCGGGTTAATTATGGGGAATGAAGGTAACGGCACTAGCGCAGAAATTTTAACTGCCACCACCCAAAATCTATATATCCCCATGAACGGGAAAGCGGAGTCATTGAACGTAGCAGTGGCTGCCGGAATTTTAATGTTTCAACTAACAAAAAAATAGTCAAATATGTTGCTATTCGGTTCAATTACTAGTATTATACTGGTAGAAAAAATGAGAAGGGGAATTGCATGTTAAATAATGAATGGAAAAACGATCCTGAATACGTTGCATTGGTTTCTGACTTATTAGCTGACCCTAGCGTTCAAAAACTAGGTGAGTACACTCAGCATCACAACTCTACTCGTTTAGAGCATTCAATTTCAGTATCATTTGACAGTTATAAAATTGCGAAAGCTCGGCACTTGGACTACAAAGCCACTGCCAGAGCAGGGCTATTACATGATATGTTTTATTATGACTGGCGTACTACTAAATTTGATTTAGGTTCTCACGCATTTATTCACCCTAGAGTGGCGTTGAGAAATGCAGAAAAGGTAACTAGTTTATCACCTAAAGAACGTGATATCATTTTAAAACATATGTGGGGCCTAACATCCGCTCGGCCTAAGTACCGAGAAAGTATGATTGTCTCACTAGTAGACGATTACGAAGCAGTTCGTGAATTCTTTACTCCGATTAGAAATAAGGTATCTGCCTTACTTAAAAGCGTTGGTTAATTTTTAGAAAGAGGGACCATGAAATGAAAGCTGACCCAACCATGGAACAATTAAACAATTATTATCTTTGTCCGAAATTTGAAAAAACTTTTTCATTTTTAGGCAAAAAATGGAACGGATTAATTATTGATGTCTTACTTCAAGAAGGCACTTTACGTTTTAGAGAAATTTCTCGTCAAGTAGAAAAATGTAGCGATCGAGTATTAGTTGATCGATTGCGCGAATTAGAAGAAGACGGGGTCGTAGAACGGTATTCCGTACCAGAATCATCATTTGTGGAATATTCATTAACTGAACAAGGCAAAGAATTGGCTCCCATTATGGCTGCCATTCATAGCTGGTCTGAAAAATGGTACCCAGCCGATTGTTAAATCGACTTGACCATTTTTTTATTATAGCTTATTATTTTGAGAGAAACTGCGATAATAACAAGTAGTAAACGAATTGCTGGAATCAGAGACCTTTTGGGCGGTGCGAAAAAGGCGAAGCGTCGTTGAATTCACTGTTGGAGCAGCAAAATGGGAATTAATTATTAACGAAAATTTTGCCGGTTGATCACCGTTACTGATTTTAAGTGTGTAGTTATTAATTTAACTGCAAATTAGGGTGGTACCGCGTGACTTCGTCCCTTTGTGGGGGCGGAGTTTTTTTGTGGGCTGCGTTGAAGAAAGGAAGAACAATATGTCATTAAAAGATGAGTTGACTAAGATTAAGGATCAAGGATTAACATCAATTGCAGATGCTGCTGATCTCCAAACCTTAAATGATATTCGGGTGAAATTACTCGGAAAAAAAGGACCAATCACTTCAGCTTTACGAGGAATTCGGGATTTATCAGTGGAAGAACGGCCAGTAGTTGGTAGTTATGCTAACGAAATTCGGGATGCTTTAACTGAAAAAATTGAACAACAAAAACAATATTTAGAAAATCTTGCTTTACAGGCCAAGCTAAGTAGTGAAACCATTGATGTGACTTTGCCTGGAACTCCGGTTCGTCAAGGCCAACCACACGTAATTCAACAGATTATTGACCAAGTGGTAGATTTATTCATTGGAATGGGTTATCAAGTTCTAACCGGTCCTGAAGTAGAAGAAGATAAGTATAACTTTGAAATGATGAACTTGCCCAAGGACCATCCCGCTAGAGATATGCAAGATACCTTCTACCTTTCAGATGATATTTTGATGCGAACTCAAACTTCGCCAATGCAAGCCCGGACTTTAGAAACGCATGATTTTAATGCTGGTCCGTTAAAAATGATTTCTCCAGGGATCGTTTACCGTCGGGATACTGATGATCCCACTCATTCTCATCAATTTCACCAAATTGAAGGTTTAGTGATTGACAAACACATCACAATGGCTGATTTAAAGGGTACGTTAGCAACCATGATCAATCATATCTTTGGGAGCAAATTTGACTTTAGATTGCGGCCTAGTTATTTCCCATTTACGGAACCTTCAGTTGAAGTAGACGTTACTTGTTTTAACTGTATGGGCAAAGGTTGCGATATTTGTAAACATACTGGCTGGATTGAAGTGTTAGGAGCCGGCATGGTTCATCCTAACGTTTTAAGAATGGCTAACGTTGATCCAGATGTTTATGGTGGTTTTGCCTTTGGGATTGGCCCTGATCGGTTTGCAATGTTGAAATACGGTGTCGATGACATTCGTGATTTTTATTTAGACGATGTACGCTTCCTAACACAATTTGACCGAAAGGGGTAAAAAAGACAGATGAAAATTTCTTACAAATGGCTTCAAGAATACTTGGACCTTGATTTACCAGCTAAAGAAGTAGCTGAAAAAATTGAACGGTCTGCTGTTGAAGTAGATTCAGTTACCGTTCCCATGGATGGATTAAAGAAAATTGTAGTGGGTGAAGTTATCTCCTTAGAAGATCATCCAGATTCTGATCATTTACATGTGTGTCAAGTAGATGTGGGTGAGGCTGAAAACCTTCAAATTGTTTGTGGGGCCCCTAACGTCGCTGCCGGTAAAAAAGTTATTGTAGCTTTACCAGGTTCTCGTGTAGCTGGTAACGTTAAAATTAAGAAATCAAAAATGCGCGGTATTGAATCTAGTGGGATGCTATGCTCATTAGAAGAATTAGGTATGGCTAAGGACGTTGTACCTAAGGAATGGGCTGATGGTATTTACTTCCTTCCGGATGATGCGGTGTTGGGAGATCCAGTATATTCCTACCTAGGTATGGAAGATTCCTTGATTGATATTGACGTCACTCCTAATCGAGGAGATATGTTAAGCATTTTTGGAACTGTAAAGGACCTGGCTGCTATTTACGATCTTAAAGATCATTTTGAAGTTAAATCAGTGACCGAAGATGGTACTCAGGCTACCGACGAACAAATTACGGTTTTAGCTAATTCCGATTTAGCACCTACTTATAAAGTTCGTGTAATTAATAACGTGGCAGTTAAACCTAGTCCACTATGGCTACAAATTCGTTTATGGCAAGCGGGTATTCGTCCAATTAACAACGTGGTAGATGCTACTAACTACGTCCTTTGGAAATATGGTCAACCACTACATGCTTACGATTTAGCTAAAATAGCTGGTAATCATCTAGAAGTTCGAAAAGCTAAGGAAAACGAAACCATTCAAACTTTGGATGAAAAAGAATATGAATTAACTAGTACAGATACTATAATTGCGGATCAAAATGGTGCAGTTGGAATTGCTGGGGTGATGGGTGGCTTAAATAGTGAAGTTACTGATCAAACCACTGATATTGTTTTGGAAGCCGCTGTGTTTGATCCAATTAGTACTAGAAAGACCGCCCGGCACCATGTAATTCACACAGAAGCTGCTCAACGGTTCGAACGCGGCATTAACGTTGCTGGCGTTCAACGCGCTTTAGATGAAGCCGCAGCTTGGATTCAAGAATTAGCTACTGGTAGTGTTGCCAAAGGTACTCTTAATGCCACAGAACTCCAAACTACTCCGCCAACTATTTCCATTACTGTTAACCGAGTTAACCAAGTATTAGGAACTGACTTAACAGAAGCTGAGATCATTGCTATTTTTGATCGGTTAGGATTTGAAACTCAGGTTAACAATGAAGCCATTGCGGTAACCGTTCCGCTTCGACGCTGGGATATTTTTGAAGCCGCTGATTTGTATGAAGAAATTGCTAGAATTTACGGCTACGATGAACTGCCAACTACCTTACCGGTTGCTCAAGAAACCGTTGGTAGTTTAACAGAAGCACAAAAAATTACGCGAGCTAGTCGCCATGCGTTAGAAGGACTAGGATTAACGCAAGCTATTTCTTATTCTTTAACTACTGCTGACAAAGCAAAGATGTTCTTGATGCAGCCTAGCGAATTAACCAAGTTAAACTGGCCGATGACTCAAGACCACTCAGTTTTAAGAATGAGCTTGATCAGTGGTTTGTTAGATGATGTGGCTTATAATAATGCTCATCACGTTAAAAACGTAGCTTTATATGAACAAGGTAGGGTCTTTTACAAAACTGATGTTGATCAAGTTCGCCCAGTCGAAGTTGAACATTTAGCCGGAGTAATTTCTGGTGAATTTGATTCTGCTAGTTGGAACCAAGCAGCTCAACCAGCTGATTTCTATCAACTAAAGGGTATTGTGAACCAATTATTAACTAATCTTAGTGTTGTTGGACCAGTAGAATACGTTGCTACTAACGAATTCCCTGAAATGCACCCAGGTAAAACCGCTAAAATCTTAGTTCATGAACACGAAGTTGGTTTTATCGGTGAAATTCATCCTTCAGTGGCTAAGCAATATAAGATTGGGACTACTTACGCATTTGAACTCAACTTACAAGAATTGATTGATATGCCAAAACAAGATAGCAAATACGAACCAGTTGCTAAATATCCAGCCATCAAACGAGACATTGCGATTGAAGTGGCTAAAGACGTTACTAACAGCCAGATAATGGCTATTATTAATAAGCGTGGTGGGCAATATCTTAAGGCAGTTAATTTGTTTGACGTTTATGCGGGCGCTAAAGTAGCTGCTGGACGTAAATCAATGGCTTACTCATTGACCTACGTTAATCCTAAGGACACTTTGAAAGATGAAGAAGTCAACACTGCTTTTGATAAAATTAAAAAACACTTAACTGAAGAATTAAACGCCTCGATTCGGTAGGCTCACGTTGTATAATCAATCACAAGGAGGAACTACTGATGAGAAGTGAAAAAAAGCCTAGTTTAGGTAAAAAGATAATTATTTGGGTGATTGGTATTTTAGTTGCTTTGGCTTTAGTGGTGGGCTTTTTAGGTTACCGTTATTTCCAAAAATCATTGAAGCCTTTAAATCCAAAAGACAATACGGTTACTCAAATCCACATTCCTTTGGGGGCTTCGAACAAGCAAATTGGTTCGATTTTACAAAATAAAGGAATTGTACGTAGTGGTATGGTCTTTGATTACTATGTTAAGTCTAGCAACATGAGTAATTTTAGGGCTGGTTACTATCAATTAAAACCTTCTATGAGTCTTAAGACGATTGCTAAAGACCTACAAAAGGGTGGTAGTGATGAACCAATTCAAAGTAGTACGGGTAAATTATTGGTACGTGAGGGTGCTAACGTAGACCAAATTGCTCAACAAATTGAAGATACCACTGATTTTTCTGCAAGTGATTTCAAGAAACTAGTTAATAACAGAACTTTCGTTAAGAAATTAGCTACTAGATACCCACACTTATTGAATTCAGCGCTCAAAGCTAAAGGAGTACGGTATTTATTAGAAGGTTATTTGTATCCTGCAACGTATGAAGTTAAAAAGAATACTTCATTACAAGAACTAGTTGACCAAATGGTGGCTCAAACTAATTTTGTCTTGAAACCTTATTATAATAAGATTAAAAAGAGCAAAATGACTGTTCAAGAAGTTCTAACCTTAGCTTCGTTAATTGAACGAGAAGGTGCTGATCAAAAAGAACGGCAAAGAATGGCTGGTGTGTTCTTAAATCGAATTGATATTTCAATGCCAATTCAATCAGATATTTCGGTTCTTTACGCTATTCACAAGAATAGTAAAACGTTAACGGCTAAAGACTTGAAGGTCGACTCACCATATAACTTGTACGTTAATGCTGGTTTTGGACCAGGACCATTTGATAGCCCATCGATTAGCGCCATTAAAGCGGTACTTAATCCAATTGATCGCAAGAAGGATTACTTGTACTTTGTAGCTAATACCAAAACTCAAAAAATCTATTATGCTAAAACGTATGAACAACACCAAGCAAATGTTGCTAAATACATGGAATAAATTAAGAAGGGAAATATTAATGACCGATAAACGACGACCAGTAGTAATTGGGGTAACTGGTGGATCCGGTAGTGGAAAAACCACCGTTAGTCGTACAATTTTTGATCAATTATCCAATTACTCCTTGACGATCTTACAACAAGACTCGTATTATAACGATCAAGCGGACATGACTATGGAACAACGGGCAGCTGTTAACTATGATCATCCGCTGGCGTTTGATACGGACCTTTTAATTGAACAATTACAACAATTATTAAATTACCAAGCAATTGAAAAACCAGTTTATGATTATAATTTACTTACTAGAAGTTCTGAGACTATTCGGCAAGAACCTCGAGAAGTAATTATTTTAGAGGGAATTTTAATTTTAGATGATCAACGCTTACGGGACCTGATGGACATTAAAGTCTTTGTTGATACTGATGATGATATCCGTTTGATTCGGCGAATTCAACGAGATACCAAGGAACGGGGGCGTTCACTGGATAGCGTGATCACTCAATATCTATCAACTGTTAAGCCGATGTACCATCAATTTGTGGAGCCTTCCAAACGGTATGCTGATATTATCGTTCCAGAAGGCGGGCAAAATCAGGTGGCCATTGATCTATTAACTACTAAAATTCGTTCCATCTTAAGTAAACGCGGCAATACTCAAGTCGAAAATAACGTCGATTCTACCATTTAATAAAAAGAGGGAAAAAACATGGCTGAACAACAATCATATCCAATGACCGCTGAAGGGCGCGTCAAATTAGAAGAAGAATTAGAAGATTTAAAAATTAACCAACGACCTAAAGTAGTTGAAAGAATTAAAATTGCTCGAAGCTACGGAGATTTATCAGAAAACTCTGAATATGAATCTGCTAAGGACGAACAAAGTATGCTAGAAAGTCGAATTCAAACGATTGAACATATGCTTCAATATGCTGAAATTATTGATTCTAATTCTAGTGATAAAGACGAAGTAACCCTTGGTAAAATGGTTACTTTTCAGGAGTTACCGGATGAAGAACCAGAAACTTATCAAATTGTGGGGGCTGCAGAAGCAGATCCAATGGCGGGCAAAATTTCTAATGAATCCCCAATTGCTAAGGGCTTAATTGGTCACCGAATCAACGAAGAAGTGGCTATCGATACTCCAGCTGGTTCAATGAAGGTTAAAATTACAGAAGTTAAATAAAAACAGATAGCTAATTAGTTTACGAAATTGACTAATTAGCTATTTTTTTACAATTAAAACTTTGTGAAAAAAAGCTATCAATGGTATAATGTAACCGAATTCATAATGAATTAAGAGGTGTTTTAAATGAAGATTACGGTATCTGATGCAGCTAGCAAGTGGTTTCAAGATGAAATGGGTTTAAAAAGCGGTAATGGGGTTCATTTTTACGGTAAAGTTTACGGTAAAACGCCAGTTCATAACGGTTTTTCTTTAGCTTTAGCTCGAGATGACGATCCAGGAGAAATGTACGCTAGCACCATTAAAGATGGCATTAACTTTTTTGTGGCAATGCCAGATGAATGGTTCTTTAAAGGATTAGATTTTGATATTGATTTTGATCCTGCTAAAGGGGAAAATTTAATCTACACTTATACGGAAAATGGCGAACTATAAATACAAAATTAATAAAAATGGTTATGACATAAATTGTTTGAAGCCATAAAAAATAGACTTTAACACGTGGAAATGTGTTAAAGTCTATTTTTCTTTATTTTGGACCACGAAGTCATTTCATGACTTGGAGATTTTTAAATAAGGGTTTGTTTTGGGCGTTTCTTAATTAAAATAATTACCAAAAGTAAAAGTGAACAGCAGGAAATAATTATGCCAGCAGTCAGCCCTTGTGGCCAATAGGTAATTTGAATCCGGTGGTGACCACGAGACAGAGGAACTTTAAGAAACATTTGTCCCCAGGTTTGGGTTTTAATTGGATGATCATCAACCTTGACATGCCAGCCCTTAGAAGCTGGAATGGTGGTTAGTAAGTCTTGCCGGTTTTTATTGATGGTAATGTTTCCTGTAACGTTGGTATTGGAAACATGGGTAAGTTTTAATGAACGAGTCTTAGTTTCTTTTAATGCTGTGTTTAAACGTTTGTTATTTAATTGATACAAATTAACATTTTGGAGCCAAGCGTTGTTCTTTTTAACCACAAATAAAACAGCTACGTTTTCATTTTTCTTTACGTTAGCTAAGTTAGCAATTACGGTATGTCGGTAATTGGAATATTGCTTTATTTTTTTACCGTTGACGTAAATCGCTACTTCTTTGCTAGAAACATCAGAGCCTAAGGTTAGGTAATAGGAATGGCCCTTTTTAGCTTTTAAAGTAAAGTTAAACGAAGCAGGATTCAATAATTGGCGTTTTCTCAATACAGAATTGGTTAATTTGTTAACCGGATAAAGATTTTGGTAATTTAAAGTAGGTAATTTAGTCGGGACAATTAAAGACTGAGATTGGTTGGTAATTTGAGTAAAGAGTTGGTTTTGAAATGCAATGGGCGAATTGGTAGTTTGATAATTAAAGTCAGTGGCATTAGCTAGAAATGCTATTGGGAGGGCATTTGAGTTTACATGAGTAGAAACGTATTGATCCTTATTCATTATCGGATAACTATTAAGGTCCGGTCGGGTGGTTTGAGTTTCTAGTGGTGAATTGGCCGGTTTGCCAGTTAATGGATTTTGAACAGCATTAGCACTCCAATAATATTTAATCCCCAATAAAGTATCACTAAAGGTGGTACCGTTAGTGTAAGCAATAAAAGAATCTCCATCGGGGGCACCTAAATTACCATAAAATTTGCTACTGGTACTTTCCAAGGTTGAGCTAAAAACAGAGGTACCATTATAGCTGCCAGTTAAAGCATCATTTTTAGTTCTCATAAACGTGCTAGCCACCCTGTAAAAGTTATTTGGTTTTTGTGGAAGCCTAGCAGCCTGTTGCTGAATAATTGAAGCTGGGACGGTATATTCATCTTTGGAGAGGTAGGCAAGGTTGTTCAAGGAGTTTACTAAGTTAAAGGCCATTTCGGCTCCAACTAAGAGTAGGAGCAGTCCCGGAAGATAATTAACTTGCCATAGTTTAAATTTCTGCACTAAAATTATTAAAGCTGCAGTTAAACTAAAATAGATAATTCCCCAGATATAATTAGTGAGAGTTAGGTACTCTAGTTTGGGTAACAGTATACCCACTACAAATATAGTTATAAAACTAATGATCAGTGCTTTTTTAAGAGCATTTAATGACAATTCATCACTTAAAACTGTAGTGAAAACTTTTGCAGCAGTTAAAACTAACCAAAATGAAAATATAAAAGCAAATCGATAAGTGTACCACACTGGCATTTGCATGGCGTGCCAAAATAAATCTAAGGGTTCAAACCACATTGATACAAATAAAATGAGGGTAATTAGTCCATGTGTTAGTCTGAGTTTGCGGTTGAACTGCTTGGAAAAATAAAAATAATTAAATAAAATTAGTACTAAACTAGCTACGAATATATTGGGCGTCCCACTGGGTAATTGTTTAAAATCTAGGGAGCCGGTAAAAAACTTGCCGAAAAATTTTAGTGGAAGATATTCAATTTTCCAATTTATTTTATTTTCTGAATAATTAATTTTGCTAGTTAGTAAAGAATAAAAAGTTGGTAGGGTAATAACTGCGGATATTCCACCAGCAACTAAAGAACTCCATAACCACCGCCATTGGTTTTGCCAAAACTGACGCCGACTATTACTGAAATTAATATTGATAAACCAGCTAGTTAAAACGGTAAAGATAGCGATCATGAAAGCAAGATAGTAATTAACGATTAACATAATGGCTAGCCAAGTAATGTAAGTACCAACGCGTTGCTGTAAAATAAGGCGTTGTAATCCTAAATAAATTAACGGCAAGATAATAACTGCGTCTAACCAAATAATGTTTAATTGATTAGCAATCACCCACCCCATCAATGAATACGAAATTGCAAAAACAGGGATATATGCAGTATTAACTTTGTTGGCTTTTAATAAATAGGCGAAGGTTAACCCAGATAAGCCGTATTTAAGTACCGTTAGAATTAATATGCCACTGGGCAACTGGCTGGTGGAACAAAATAATAAAATGAGATTTAACGGACTCATTAAATAATACGCCCAAGTACCCAGCATATCACCGCCAAGCCCTTTAGAAAAAGAGTATAAAAAACTGCTTGGGTCAGTTAACAACGTATGCTTAAAATAAGCGAAGAAGTCAATATATTGTTGACCAAGATCGACGGTTAAAATGGACGACTGACCAAACGGAGCCATCCCCCGGAAGGCAAAATAAATAGTAGTAATAATTATTGGTAGTAAAAAACTAATAATTAAGGGATGTTGTTTTAATTTCATGTTAACTTCCTTTCCAGTTAATTCATTATTTTAGGTTACCATAATATGTTTAAGATTAGTTATGGCAGCTAGTTTTTGCCCCTTAAATTTGATAGAATATTTATCATGGTAAGGAGTAATAAACTTTGAAAATATTTAAAAAGAAAAACGACCGTAATAAGAATAAAAAAGGTTCCACTCTACCTTTCCGACTGAACATTATTTTTGTGATTGTCGGAATTTTATTTGCCGCTTTATTAGCGCAGCTGGCGTATTTGCAAGTTATGTATGGGGCTCGCTTTAAAGCTGAAGTGAATAAATCAGATACTTCCACGATGACTGGTAATGTTCAACGGGGAATGATTTATGATTCAACCGGTAAAGTATTGGTGGGTAATTCAGCCCATCAAGCCATTACCTATACCAAGGGAGTTAATGAGTTATCTAGTGATATTTATAAGACAGCTAATACGCTGTCTAAATACGTAAAGGTATCACATAGCTCCTTAACTTCTCGGCAATTGGCAGATTATTATTTAGCAGATAATAACAACTTAAAAAAGATTATGGCTAAGATCCCTAATATTAGCAAGTATACTGCAACGGCTCAATATAATATGGCTTTAGATTATGTACAAAACAATAGTAAGCAACTTCACTTTACTAAAGCTATGAAGAATGCTGCGGTTATTTTTGCTAAAATGAGTAGTTCGTACCAACTATCAACTACCTACATCAAGGACTCCGGAGTTTCTCAACGAGAATTAGCTGAAGTAGGTGAACATTTAGCAGAAATGCCCGGAGTAAACGTGGGAACCAGCTGGACAAGAAGTTACCCAAGTGGTAAATCCATCCAAAATATTTCTGGAACGGTTTCTAACGAAAAGACGGGGTTGCCAAGTGATCGGGTTAATGAGTTATTAGCCGAAGGTTACTCACGAAATGATAGTGTTGGTCAAAGTTATTTGGAAAAACAATATCAATCCGTTCTAAGTGGAACCAAATCTCAAACTGAAGTAATTTTAAACAGTGATAATCAAATTACTAAGGAAATCAAAAAGTACGGTGGTCAAAAGGGAGACAACTTACAATTGACCATTAACGCTAAATTCCAAAAGGACCTACAAGCAGCAGTTAGATCAGCTGAAGAAGGAGCTGGTGGATATTCAACGGGGACTTATGCAGTAGTTATGAATCCTAAAAACGGAGCAATTATTGGGATGGCCGGAGTTGATAGAGATCCAGCGACTGCTAAAATCACCAATAACGTTTTAGGAACTATTAATAATTCGATCGTTATGGGTTCCGTTGTTAAAGGAGCCATGGTCTCTGGAGCTTTAATGGATGGGGTTATTACTCCAACTAACAGTGTTTTAACCGATATGCCAATTAACGTTGGTGGGGTAAAGAAAACTTCTTGGTTTAATAAAAACGGGGGACAAAACATTGCTGTGGATGCTGCCGGGGCATTAGAAGTTTCTTCTAACTCGTATATGATGCAATTAGCAATGAAGGAAGCTAAGTTTAACTATGTTTCTGGTGGTGGCCTCAATATGTCTACTAGTATCTTTAATAAAATGCGTGGCTACTTTGAACAATTTGGATTAGGAGTGAAGACTGGGATTGATATTCCGGGAGAAACTACGGGGATCGCTGGTCCAAGTACTAGATCCCATATTGGTAATGCTTTAGACCTTTCATTTGGGAACTACGATGCTTATACTATGATCCAAGTTGCTCAATATATGTCTACAATGGCTAATGGTGGCTATCGGATTCAACCGCATGTAGTGGAATCCATTCGGGGCACTAGCAACGATGGTAAGTTAGGGGCAGTGAAAACTACCGTGATGCCTAAAGTCTTAAATACTATTCCAATGACGCAAGCGGAAAAAGATTTGGTTAAGCGTGGCTTTTATCAGGTGGTTCATGGTAATAATGCTTATAAGACGGGTGGTAAATTGGCTTCTATTAGTCCAAGTGTTTCCGCTAAAACTGGGACGGCTCAAACGTTCTATAATGGCACCGAAACAGTTACTTTAAGTTTAGCTTCCTATGCGCCAACCGATGATCCGCAAGTGGTAGTTGCCTTAGCAATGCCTAACTTGGGAGTAGATGCCGAAAGCAATAATATGGAACTAGCTAAAAAAATCTATAGTGCTTATTGGAAGGATGTTCAGTCTTCATCTACTGTTAAGTAAAAATACTTAACATTTAATTGCTTTTTAACTAGTAATTTGAATTAATTAATGATAAACTATTTTAGGTTAGAGCTATCTAATTAGCTTCACTTTAATTAAAGGTTTGGAGGTATAACTCAATGCGAGTACACATTACTTTAGAATGTACTGAATGCCACGAACGTAATTATTTATCCAGCAAGAACCGTCGTAACAACCCTGATCGTTTGGAGCTTGATAAATATTGCCCACGTCAACGCAAAGTTACATTACATCGCGAAACAAAATAAGGCTTGGGTATTTTACCCAAACCTTTTTTTATTACAAAGGATGATGAATTGTGGTTAATAAAAAGGAATTAAGAAAAACTCAAGAAGACCAGTTAGCCGCATATTTTCAGACGACAAATGCGGTAACTGATTCTTTAAATTTATATCAACAATTACAATCTTTACCTGTTTTTCAAGAGGCTAACGTTATCGCAACCACACTGAATATGCCAGGAGAATTAGATACTTTGCCTATCATTAACATGGCTCGTTTATTAGGTAAACAGGTGGTGATTCCCAAAACATTGCCTAAACTTCAAATGGAATTTTATCAAATGGATGATGAATTAACGTTGGAAAAAACTAAATTTGGGGTGGTAGAGCCTAAAACCGGTACGGTAGTGCTTAAAAAACAAATTGATTTAATTGTGGTTCCGGGCTTAGCCTTTACACAAACTGGAATTAGGGTTGGATTTGGGGCTGGCTTTTACGACCGGTATTTGGCTGACTACCAAGGTAATACTGTATCATTAGCTTTACCACCACAGTATTTTAAACAACCACTCTGGCCAGTTGAAGAGTTTGATGTTAAAGTCGACCAAGTACTGACGCCAGGAGGAGTAGTTAGTGAAAACAATTAAAAATCAACCATTTGTTACGTATGGCTTGTTAGGTGTCATGATTATTGTGTTCATCATTATGACCATTAACGGAGGCACTACGGATTCTTATAATTTAGTTTTATTTGGAGCTAAATATAATCCACTAATACGGGCCGGAGAGTATTGGCGATTATTTACCCCGATGTTTATCCATATTGGGTTCACTCATATTTTAATGAACTCCATTACGTTATACTTCATTGGCCCCTGGGTAGAACGTTTCTTTGGTCATTGGCGTTACTTACTATTGTTTTTACTTTCGGGAGTAATGGGTAACTTAGCCAGTTTTGCATTTTCACCAAATATCTCTGCTGGTGCTAGTACGGCTATTTTTGGCCTTTTTGGCGCTTTTATGATGCTGGGTGAAAGTTTCTCTGAAAACCAGGCAATCCGTGCCTTAGCCCGCAATTTTTTACTATTTGTGGTGTTAAATATTGGTACTGACTTATTTGTTAGTGGAATTGATATCTATGGTCATTTAGGCGGTTTAGTTGGGGGCTTTTTATTAGGTTACGTTTTAGGAGTTCCTAATGCTAAAGTTAGTACAGCCAAACGAATTGTTGCTTCACTTACGGTGATTATAGTGGCATTTGCCATGTTTAGAATGGGTATGACCAGTCAATTTTAATTTTCAGAAACACGAGCATTTTTAGTGAGGATGTGAGATAATGAAAACGCTGTATGACGTTCAACAACTACTAAAGAAATTTAACATTTACGTATATGTTGGAAAACGAATTTGGGATATTGAAGTTATGGCGTTGGAGTTGGATCATCTCCATCAAGCCCAACTTATTACCCAAGATGAGTTTATTCAAGCGAAATTAGTTTTGACCCAACAGCACCGCATTGAAGAGCAAAAAAATAACGGGAGGGACCTTTAGTGCAAAAGTTAATCGGAATTGACTTAGGCGGTACCACTACTAAATTCGCATTTTTAGATATGGATGGCAATATTTTGTCACAATGGAGAATTCCCACTGATATCAGTGATGAAGGTTCTCACATTGTTCCTAATATTTCTAAGTCCATTTTGGATCGGATGGCTAAGGAAGATTTTACTGTTGATGATTTTGCTGGGATTGGAATGGGAACCCCAGGATCAGTCGACAATGATGCTGGAGAAGTAAACGAAGCGTTTAACTTGAATTGGAGAACTATTCAACCAGTCAGAGAACAAATTCAACAAGAGCTAGGATTACCATTTGTGATAGAAAACGATGCTAATTCTGCAGCTTTAGGTGAATTTTGGAAGGGCGCGGGTAGTGAAGCAGATAATGTTGTCTTTGTTACTTTAGGAACCGGCGTAGGTGGCGGAGTTATTGCCGATGGTCACTTAATCCACGGAGTTAATGGCGGTGGTGGTGAAATCGGTCATATTACCGTTAAGCCTAATGGTTTCTTGTGTACCTGTGGTAAGAGAGGTTGTTTAGAACGTTATGCTTCTGCAACTGGGGTAGTTAATGTTGCCTTAGACATGGCTAATCAATTTCATGGTAATTCTCAGTTGAAAGATCAAATTGACAATGGCCAAAGTATTTCTTCTAAAACTGTCTTTTTCTTAGCTGATCATGGTGATATATTAGCTAATCAAGTGGTTAACGAAGTATGTAAATATTTAGGATTGGCATTATCGCATGTTGGAAATACCCTTAATCCTGAAAATATTATTATCGGTGGTGGCGTTTCTAATGCCGGTAATACATTACTCCAATTAACTACTAAGTATTTCCAAGACAACGCCTTTCCAGCGGTTAGAGATTCAACTAAGATTAAATTAGCTCAGTTAGGAAATGATGCTGGAGTTATCGGTGCCGCATCATTAGCCCTACAATTTAAAAATTCAATGAACGCTTAATTTTTGACAAGGTGAGGAGATTTTTTTGATTATTGCAGCATTAAATAATACGGAAGTATTAGCTATCATTGTAGTAGTTCTCTTGCTTGGATGGTTAGGATATCGTCTTTATGACAATGCCCGAGTTAAAAGTCGAGCTACGTATCTAAATAATGATGAGTTCAAAGCCGGTATGCGGCGAGCTCAAATTATTGATTTAAGAGAAAAGAATAATTTTGATGCGGGTCACATTCTAGGAGCTAGAAATGTACCATATTCAACCATTCGTAATTTCTATCGTCAAATTCGACCTGACTTACCTGTATACCTTTATGATCAAGGCAAAACTCTTAGTAAGCGAGCTGTTTTGTTTTTAAGTAAGAAGGGCTATAATCAACTTTACATTTTAAATTCTGGTTACCAAAACTGGGATGGTAAAGAAAAAAAGAGTAATAAATAAAGGGTTTGAGCATTTGCTCAAACCCTTTATTTTAGATTGATTAGCCATGGTGGGCAGAACGACTCTTGCGCATAGCTTTCTTTCGGTTATCATCAAATTTTTGTTCTTGAACTTCGATAGGTTCAACAACTGTTTTTTGGAATGATAGTAAGGCACCGGCTACGGCAGCTACTGTACCAACAACGCCAACTACGATTCCTTTAGCGAATTTAGACATAAATATCCCTCCTTATTTTTATCTATGTTTCTATTATGCTTTATTTAATGGGTTATATCTAGTAAATTGATTAAAAAACAACTAATTCAGGTGAAAAAATGCAAAAAATAATTGTGATTGTGGGCCCCACTGCAGTGGGCAAAACGAACTTATCTATCAAATTAGCTCAAAAATTTAATGGTGAAATTATTTCTGGTGATTCAATGCAGGTATATCGTCATTTAGATATTGGCACGGCTAAGATCTTGCCAAATGAGCAGCAAGGAATTCCACACCATTTAATAAATATTAAAAATGTGAATGAACGTTATTCGGTTGCTGATTTTGTAACCGATGCCCAAAATACGATTGCAGACATTATTAGTCGTGATAAGTTACCAATTATTGTGGGTGGAACTGGCTTTTACATATCGGCATTATTAAATGGTTTGCAACTGGGAGGAGACTATGACTTTGATTCTCAATTAAGAACAGAGTTGTTAGACATTGCTGAACAACAAGGAAAAATAGCTTTGTTGTCCAGATTACAGAAAGTTGATTCGTTAGCAGCAGCTCAAATTGACACGGCTAATACCTCTCGAATTATTCGGGCAATTGAAGTAAAAGAAAAAACGGGGCACTCTATTTTAGAGCAAACCAACCATGTTCCAGAAATAGATCCATATGTAATAACGTTAACTACAGAACGTGCTGTATTGTATGATCGCATTAATACCAGAGTAGAGCAAATGATGACAGCTGGGTTACTAAAAGAAGCTCATTGGTTGTTTGACCAAGGAGGGGAAAGTTTACCTGCTGGTAAAGGAATTGGCTATCGAGAGTTTAATCCGTACTTTAACGGTAATTCTACTCTTGAAAACGCAGTAGCAGAGGTCAAAAAGGACTCCAGGCACTATGCTAAGCGCCAGTTAACGTGGTTTAGAAATAAAACTAAAGTTAATGGTTGGTACGATTTAGTGGCACAGCCAGCAGAATTAACAAAAATAGAGACGGATGTTGCTAACTGGCTGTTAACTAAAAATTAATATTTTGATGTTAGATTATCTAACATCAAATCTTGACACTTTCTATACCAGTGGTAACATAAGTTCAAGATTTGGAGGCTGTAATGAGTGAACGAGAACTACGCAGATCGATGTCCGTTCTACCAATGGGAACGGTAATAACGTTGACAGGGCTAACTGCTCGCCAGATAAGATATTATGAAAGTCAGGAATTAATTTCACCAAACAGAAGTGCTAGTAATCACCGCCTATACTCGTTAAATGACATAGACCGGTTATTATTAATTAAAGATTACTTGGAAAGTGGAATGACGATTCAAGATATTAAGCATCTGGAACATAAACAGCAGGCTAAGGACCAATTGTCCGATAGTGCTGCTAGAAAGTTATTGCAATCAGAATTAATGCGTAGCGGAGGGTTAATTAATCCTCACCACAAACCACTTCATTAGAAGTTAACAAACCAAATTAAATTTGATAGGAGCCCATAATGGCAACCAAGCATAATTACACTAAAGACGATATTCGACAAATGGTTAAAGAAGAAAATGTTAGTTTCTTGAGACTAATGTTTACCGATTTATTTGGAACAATTAAAAACGTGGAAGTTCCAATTACCCAATTAGAAAAACTCTTAAACAATAAGATGATGTTTGATGGTTCTTCTATTGATGGTTTCGTGCGAATTGAAGAAAGTGATATGTATTTATATCCTGATTTATCTACTTGGATGGTCTTTCCTTGGAGCTCCGAACGGGGTAAAATTGCGCGGGTAATTTGTGAAGTCTATACAACCGACAACAAGCCGTTTGAAGGTGATCCACGGAATAATTTAATTCGCGTGCTTAAGGACATGAAGGCTGCTGGTTTTAAAGACTTCAACATTGGTCCGGAACCAGAATTCTTCCTTTTCAAGATGGATGAAAATGGCCAACCGACTACCCAATTAAATGATCAAGGTAGTTACTTCGATATGGCCCCAATGGACTTAGGTGAAAATTGTCGGCGTGAAATCGTTATGACCTTAGAAGAAATGGGCTTTGATGTTGAAGCTGCTCACCATGAAGTAGCTCCTGGGCAACACGAAATCGACTTTAAGTATGAAGATGCTTTAGCTGCTGCCGACAACATTCAAACCTTTAAACTGGTAGTTAAAACGGTTGCCAGAAAATACGGTCTCTATGCTACCTTTATGCCTAAACCATTAAGTGGGATCAATGGATCAGGAATGCACTTAAATATGTCATTGTTTGATGATAACGGAAATGTATTCTACGATGAAAATGGAGAAATGCAATTATCAGACGTTGCTTATCACTTCTTAGGCGGTTTATTGAAGCATGCTAGAGCTTATACCGCACTTTGCAACCCAATTGTTAACTCATACAAACGATTGGTTCCGGGGTATGAAGCACCGGTTTACGTTGCTTGGTCAGGATCTAACCGCTCACCACTAATTCGAATTCCAAGCGCTCGTGGTAACTCTACTCGAATTGAATTACGAAGTGTTGATCCAGCTGCTAACCCATACTTGGCAATTGCCGCAGTATTGGAAGCGGGATTAGATGGATTGAAGAATAAGTTAGAACCCGTGGAAAGTGTTGATCGTAACATCTATAGCATGGGCGAAACCGAGCGAAAACAAAACCACATTGAAAACTTACCAGACACCTTACACAATGCTTTAAAGGATTTAGTTAAGGATGATGTGATGAAAGCCGCAATTGGCGAGAGACTTTGCCAAAGTTTTGTGGAGGCTAAAAACCTAGAATACGATTCTTACCGGACTCAAGTTTCGGACTGGGAACGAGAACAGTATTTGGATAAATATTAAGCTGAATTAGAAATACCTGAAAAGTGTTTGGAAAACAAACCTTTTTGGGTATTTTTTAAATTGATTCTTTTACTTAAATAAAACTCAATATTTTAGTAAAATGTCTTTATTTATATAAACAATTCAGATAACATTAAATATGTATCCACAAAACAATAAAATAACGAGGAAATAACAATGGTCGAAGAAAAAAGTACCGATCAATTTGGACAAAACGGTTCAGTCCTCAAAGCATCCTTAAATGGAAAACTGGAGTATTTGAACGACCTCCAAAATTCGATCGAAAGCGGTAATGATTTACACGTTTATCAATTAATTAATAATCAAAGATATTTAGATCAATTTAGCGGTGATGATATTGCTAGCTCATCAACAGAAACTTATGATTTTTCTTTGGCTGAGGATTTAACGGCGGAATTAAGCCACCACCTTAGTTATAAGCTGATTGATTTTTTGGGAAAAGAATATCCTTTCTTTTATTATCATGAATATGAACTAGGACAATTTGACATTTATTTCGGTAATTGGTGGGATCATCGCTTATTCGGAAAGTTAGATGTTATTAACGTCGCTTTTGAATTCAACGAAGAAGAATACGATAAGTTAGCCCAATCTTTCCGCTTGGAAGCTAATAACCAGCAAGTTAACGCACCTCAAATGCATCATTTAGCTGATGATACGGAACGTTTAAACCAATTGGTAGCTGAACAAAATCAACGAGATGTTCAAAAGCGGCAACTCCAAGATCAACTAAGAGATTATGATAATAAGTCAGCAATGCCTTGGGAATCAGCAAGGGTTAAGGAAGAAAAACAAGAGTTAGAAAATCAATTACAATCATTGTTGAATTTAGATCAACAAGCTGCGGACGCTAGCAAACAGATTAAGAAAAATGAAACTGAAATTTTAAAACTTTCTAAGGAAGAAACCATCTTAGGATTTGAACGGCAAAGTATCAAACAAATTTTTGGTAGCTTTGAAGACTTTACCAAGAGTAATGACCAACTTTACCAAAAATACCTGCGAAGCCTCGGTGACAATACTGATGAGAAAGACCAGGTGAATGCTAATGACTAAAGAAACTGAATCTAAAATTATTTCTAGTACCGATTCTTTAACTCGTTATAGCGATGCGATTAGCAGAGGTTTAAAGCGGGGGGATGAGTATGTAGAACTATTTACTACTCTTTGCAATACTCAAGATTCTAATGAATTACTAACTGCTGCCATCGGGTTGACTGATTTTCAGCTAGATTCTGAATTTGTTACCTTTCCCCACCAATATTCAGATGAAGATGTCCAACTTATCTTCATGGATAGAATGCTACAGTTAAAGCAAATTCCACGTAATTTTGCTGTTAATGAAGTTAAGCGGGTAGAAAAATTACAAGGGCGGTTCAAGTTATTAAACGAAGACAACTTCTCATTCTTTAAGTCTCCTAAAAACCGTAGTGGCTTCTTCTTTGCTGCAACTAGAAATCACCAACCATTGTTTTATTTAAACTTACAGAAAAAAGAAGTTTTATTTAATAGTGATGCCTTAGTTAATTACTTTGTGGTTACCCTAGAAGGTACCGAAACAGCTAACATTAAAAATGCTGTCAGTGTTTTAGTTGATTTTGCCAAAATTTTAAAAGAAAACTTTGGCTTTAAAGTAGACTTTAACATTTTGGATAGTGTTAACGGTGAGTTTTACGCCTTTGCGGCTGGAGATATCGATCGTGATATTTTGGATCAATTGTTTGTTGACGCAGCTAAGAGCGACTACATGTTGATGTCAGGCCCTAAGGATGAAGCAGTTTTGGAATTAGACCACGATATTACACTAACCGTGATGAATTCTGGTAGTGAAGACTTACCTAGGTGGGGAGCTTTAGTACATGATGAACAGCAAAAAGAAAGTTGGTTAGATTTATTATTAGATTACCCATTTATTCGTGAATGGTATCTGATAAATAATAAGAGCTTAGCTATTTTGGCTGATTCATACACATTTGGTTAGGAGTAGTTATGGATTTAAAGCAAATGTTAATGGCTTCGGTAAATTTAAATCGAAGTATCGAACAACAAAAGGGACTTAGTTGGAATCCGGAACGCCGTTTAGCTAATGCTTATGTTGCGTTGGATGTGGAACTAGCAGAAGTGGCTAATACTTCTGAGTGGTTTAAAGTTTGGAAAACTCATCGTGGTAAGCATGATGAAGGAAAAACTCCGGAAGAAACTTTGTTGGTTGAGTATTGTGATGCATTTGATTTCTTCTTACTATTGGCTAGCTTAAAAAAATGGACTGCTGTTATTTTAGACTCCCAAGAACAAATAGCTGATATTATTGCTAAAAAGCCAGAGCAATTTTTAGATAAGCAGTATTTGATTTTGAAACAGATGTTATTTAAGAGTTACTTTAATCATGATCAAAGCAGTTTTGCTCATGCATGGCACTTGTTCTTAAAATTAGGGTTAGTTGATTTTCAGTTCAGTCCAGAGCAAATTCAAACGGCTTTTCAACAAAAAAATCAATTAAATTTTGAGCGCCAACAAAATAATTATTAGCAATTAAAATCTTTTTGCTCTAGAAAGTTAATTTGTTATTGACGGTTAATCATTTCTTACTTATAATATAAGATGATTTGTCGCAGTAGCTCAGCTGGATAGAGCAACGGTCTTCTAAACCGTAGGTCGAGGGTTCGAATCTCTCCTGCGACATTTGAGAATAATATAGCTTCACATAAGTAATTTAAAAAATAAGCTTAATCCTTTATATGACAGGGAATTAAGCTTATTTTTTTGTTTGTATAATTTTTTTAAATTAACGCAATTTTCCATAGATTTACATAGTTTCTGAAATCATTTGGCAGTAATTTGGCAGTAAACTCATTTGCAAGGATACCGTCATATCAATGTTTTGAGAACGTATTTAAAATAATATTTTTTTATTTGGCAGTAGCTTAACTAACTATGGATTTTTTTCATAAAATCTATTAATTTATTATGATTTACTTAAGGAAATGATTGTTTTATTAAGTTGAGTTAAGATTTAGTCATCATAATTGAATTCAAGAGCTTTATCCTAGATAATGATATTATCCTATATTATTCTAGGAGCTTGATTTGTGGAGGTGGAAGTTGTGGGATTCGTAATTGTTATTATTTCAGTTTCAGTTATTGCTGGCCTTATTCAGATTTATGTCGATAACTCAACGTCCATTAAGGAAAATAGCAAACATCTAGCATCTAAAAAATAAAAAGACGGCCGGTAACGGTCGTTTTTTTATTGCTTAGGTGTTGACGTGACTGACATTCTTAGATATAATCAGGACTGTTGTAATTGTGGCTTCCACAGCTACAACCGCGCGATTTGAGCTATTAAGTACCGTTAGGTCGCTTTATTTCGGCGAGTCTAAGCAAAACAAGGAGGTGCACATCGTGTACGCAATTATCATTACTGGTGGTAAACAATATAAAGTTTCAGAAGGCGACGCTATTTACGTTGAAAAGTTGAACGCAAACGAAGGCGACAAAGTAACTTTTGATCAAGTTGTTATGGTCGGTGGCGACAACGCCAAGATCGGAACTCCGTTAGTTGATGGTGCTTCTGTAAACGGAACTGTTGAAAAGCAAGGCCGTGAAAAGAAGGTTACTATCTTCCGTTACAAGCCTAAGAAGGGTTCTCGTTCTAAGAAGGGTCATCGTCAACCATATACTAAAGTGGTTATCGACTCTATCAACGCTTAGTTTGGAAGTGATGGAATGATTAAGGCTAAAATTACCCATGAAAAAGGTCAAATTATTGATTTTGAAATGACAGGTCATGCAGATTTTGCTGAGTATGGCTCAGACATTGTCTGTGCTGCCGCTTCAGTATTAACAATTTCGACTGTTAACGGGTTAACGTCGGTTGCTAATGTAACTGTTGATGTTGACATGGATGACGAAAATGGGGGCTTTATGCACGTTGTCATTCCTAGTCTTTCGGATGAAAAGCAACGTTTGCAGGCTCAGGCCATTTTACAAACGTTTGAAAAAGGGCTGTTAGACGTCACTGCTCAATATGGTCAGTACATCCAGACAGCTGTTATCAATTAAAAGTTATTTTGGAGGTGTAATACTATGCTTGAAATGAATTTGCAATTCTTCTCTCACCATAAAGGGGGCGGTTCTACTGCCAACGGTCGTAACTCAGCTGGTCGTCGTCTAGGCGCTAAGGCAGCTGATGGTTCAACTGTAACCAGTGGTTCAATCCTTTACCGTCAACGGGGAACTCACATTTACCCAGGTAAAAACGTTAGTCGTGGTGGCGATGATACTTTATTTGCTCTTGTTGATGGTGTTGTTCGTTTTGAACGAATGGGCCGAGACAAGCGTCAAGTGTCTGTATACCCAGTCGCTGAAGCTGCAACTAAGTAATTTAATCAAAAAAGGGCCTATTTCAGGCCCTTTTTTTAGCAAAAATTACTATTTTAACAAATAAATATTATATAATACAGTTATGTACTGTAAATTTGAGGAGGAAAACAATCATGGCAATTTCAACTGCTGATTTTAAAAATGGTTTAACCATCGAAGTAGATGGCGCAATTTGGCGGATTATTAGTTTCCAACACGTTAAGCCTGGTAAAGGGGGCGCCTTCGTTCGTTCAAAACTAAAGAACTTAAGAACTGGTGCCGTTCAAGAAAAGACATTCCGTGCCGGAGCTAAGATGGAACAAGCCCAAATCGATACTCGTAAGATGCAATATCTTTACGCAGACGGTACTGATCACGTATTTATGGACATGGACACTTACGATCAAATTTCCATTCCTGGTGAAAATATCAAGAATGAACTAAACTACTTACAAGAAAACATGGAAGTTAGTGTTACCCAATTTGGTTCAGAAACCTTAGGGGTAGAATTACCTAACACTGTTACCTTAGAAGTTGCAGAAACTGAACCAGGTATCAAGGGTGATACTGCTTCAGGTGGTTCTAAACCAGCTACTATGACTACTGGCTTAACCCTTCAAGTTCCATTCTTCGTCAACCAAGGCGATAAATTAGTGGTTAACACTACTGATGGAACTTACATTTCACGAGCTTAGGCTAAATTTGCTAAAACGGAGGCTTAACTATGGCTGAAGACACTAATATCATTTTGCAATCTGATAATCCCAATTTGGGCGAAATTCAAATAACTCCCGAAGTGTTGGAAATTATTGCTGGAATTGCGGCCGTTGAAGTTGACGGCGTTAATCGTATGCAAAGTAATTCACTATCTAAAAGCGTTAATGAGTTATTTGGACGGCGTAAGGAGCACAGTCGGGGCGTTAAAATTAGTTACGACGGGGATCAATTAACGGTTGATATTTCAGTTTTTCTGAACTACGGCGTTTCTGTTCCTAAGGTTGCTTTAGAAATTCAAGATCAGGTTAAAGAACAATTATTGTTTATGACTAATTTGAAAGCCCAACAGGTCAACGTTCACGTTGCTGGAGTGGTTCCTGAAAAGGAAACGACCAACACGGTTGACCCTAACGATCCGTTTGCCAATTCAGAAAATGAGGAATAGTAGTGGATATTAACAGACACCAAATTCGAGAAATTGCGTTTCAAACGCTTTTTGCTTCTGCCACTAATCCGGATACTGATCGTGAAGAATTTTATCAGGTATTGACTGACGGTCGGTATGGTGATGAATTTCCTGATTACCTAGCAACTTTGGTACAGGGAGTTAGCGACAATAAAGCAGAAATCGATGCAATTATCTCTAAGCACTTAAAAGCGGGCTGGTCACTAGGCCGTTTAGCTAAAACCGATTTAATTATTTTGGAATTAGCCCTTTATGAAATTCATTTTGTACCAGATACCCCAGCTAAGGTATCGGTCAACGAAGCCATAGAGTTAACTAAGAAATTTAGTGATGATCGTTCTCGGAAATTTGTGAACGGCGTTTTGTCACACGAACTTGAGAATATTGAAAAGTAGATTTGCAATTTTTTGTAAATCTATTTTTTTGTATCCCCAAGTGGAACCAAATTACGCTAAAATAGAAGAGATAAATGAGGTGAAAATTTGGCAATTTTATTGGATGGCAAAAAAACAGCGAATGATCTAAACGAAATAACTCGTAACCGGATTTTAAAATTAAAGCAACGTGGAATTGTTCCGGGGTTAGCGGTAGTGATTGTAGGTGAAGACCAGGCCAGTCAGCGGTACGTTAGAAACAAACATAAACTGGCTTTGAAGTTAGGTGTTAACTCAATTATTAAGGCGGTTCCGGCTACTGTTACGGAAAACCAGTTACTTAACCTAATTGCCGAATTAAATCACGATCAGACAATTCAGGCAATTTTAGTGCAAGACCCGCTTCCTACACGGTTGAATGAGCAAAAAATTATGCAATCGATTTCTCCAGAGAAGGATGTTGATGGCTTTACCACTACTAATGTTGGTAAACTTTACTTAAATCACTCTGGTAATTATCCAGTGGCATGCACTCCTAAGGGTATTATGACATTACTACAGCAGTACAATATTTCATTGCGTGGGAAAAAAGCGGTGGTAATTGGTAGAAGTGCCATAGTGGGTAAGCCAATGGCTGCTTTATTAGTTAATGCAGGCGCTTCTGTTAGTATCTTACATCGTTATACGAATGATATAACTGAATATACTCAAGATGCTGATATCGTTATTTCAGCAACTGGAGTCTTACGATTATTAGATTCTGAGGCGATAAAATCAGGTGCTGTCATAGTAGATGTAGGGCAAAATTTGGACGAAAACGGCCATTTGGTGGGTGATGTTGATTTTGAAACGGTTAGGCAAAAGGCGGCTGCCATTACCCCAGTTCCAGGTGGAGTAGGACCAATGACGATTGCTACTTTGATGCAACAAACCGTGGACTTAACGGAATGGGGGGCAACAAATGATGAATGATTATTTATCAGTGACCGCACTAACCCAATATTTAAAACGGAAATTTGATTATGATCCGTATTTAGGCAAAATCTACTTAACCGGTGAAATTTCGAATTTTAGATTACGTCCCAACGCCCATCAGTATTTCAGTTTAAAAGATGATCATGCTAAAATTAATGCAATCATGTTTAAGTCAGCGTTTAATAAAGTTAAATTTAGGCCAGAAGAAGGCATGAAGGTCCTAGTAATGGGACATATTTCGTTGTACGAACCATCTGGTAGCTATCAAATTTATGTAGAACGGATGGAACCAGATGGAGTGGGGCAACTTTACCAGGCCTTAGAACAGTTAAAACAAAAATTAGATCAAGAAGGTCTGTTTAGTGCTCCTAAAAAAGAGCTACCAGTTTTTCCTAAAAAAATTGCTGTGGTTACTTCTCCAAGTGGGGCGGTAATTCGTGATATTATTACTACTGTAAAACGCAGATTTCCGATTGCTCAAATTGTATTATTTCCGGCCTTGGTTCAAGGTAGTCAAGCCGCTGCCGATATTGCTAGTCGGATTAACCAGGTTAATGAACTTGGTGGATTTGATACTTTAATTATTGGTCGTGGTGGGGGTTCGATCGAAGATTTATGGCCGTTTAATGAAGAAGTGGTTGCTAGGGCTATTTTTAATAGCACCATCCCAGTAATTTCGTCAGTGGGCCACGAAACGGATACCACAATTGCTGATTTAGTGGCTGATAGACGAGCAGCTACACCAACGGCTGCCGCTGAATTAGCAGTTCCTAGACTAGATCAGGTGAAGGCCACTCTTTCAACGGATGCAGTGCGACTGGTAAATGGAATTTCGAGTATTTTAAAGCAACAGCAACTTAAACTGACGCGACTATTAGAGTCACCAGTAATGAGAAATCCCCAACGAATTTACGAGAATTATAGTCAACAAATTGACTTGTTAGTCCAACGATTAACTAGTGCTACTAGGCAAACCATTCAAAATAAGCAGCAACGTTTAGTATCTGCTAATACTAATTTGAAATTGACGACTCCAGTAAATCAAATCAAGGCTGCTCAACAACGATTAAAGATTTTAGCTTTGCAATTGCAACAAAACACCCGCAATGATTTAAGTGAACAACAGCAGCATTTGCAGTTGTTGGTTGAGTCTTTAGATCATCTAAGCCCATTGAAAATAATGAGTCGTGGATTTACAGTAACTACCAACGACCAAGGAAAAATTATTAATAGTGTCAGTGAAGTAACTAATGAAGAAAAATTAACCATTAAATTTAATGATGGACAAGTAATTGCTAAAGCGATAGAGGTACAACAACCAGATGGAGGAAATAATGGCAGATAGTGAATTAACTTTTGAAGCAAAAATGCAACAATTAGAAGAAATTGTTAGACAATTAGAACAAGGTAACACTCCTTTAGAAGCAGCTATGGATCAATTTAAAAAAGGAATCACCCTAACTAATGAATTGCAAAAAACATTAAGCCAGGCTGAAGAAACCATGACTAAAATGATCGATCAAAATGGTAATGAAACTGACTTTGAAACTTCTAACGAAAGTGATAATGGCAATGAATAAGTTGAATGAATTTGAAACCCAGTGGGTGACAAAAATCAATGAATATTTAACTAGTCAATTAAAACAACAAATCCAACAACCATTGTTAAACGAAGCGATGACTTATTCCGTAGCGGCAGGCGGTAAACGACTGCGGCCACTATTAACGCTAGCGACGTTAACAACTTTTAACGTCTCAATAACTGAAGATCGACTAAAAGCAGCGACGGCATTGGAATTAGTACATACTTATTCTTTAATCCATGATGACCTGCCAGCAATGGATAACGATGATTTGCGGCGGGGAAAGCCCACTAATCACGTTAAATTTGGGGAAGATATTGCTATTTTGGCGGGAGATGCCTTGTTAACTCTAGCCTTTGAATGGCTGACGACTAATCAACTATCTACACAACAGCAAGTCCAATTAGTAGCCGGAATTGCTCAAGCTGCTGGGCCTAACGGAATGGTAGCAGGACAAGTAGATGACGTTGCTAACGAGGCCAACCAACTAACCCTTGACCAATTAATGCAACTGCATAAACGAAAAACTGGGGACTTAATTCACTATGCCGTATTAAGTGGGTTAATTATGGCTGATGCAACGGATTACACTAATTGGCTGCAGTTTGCTGATAGTTTTGGGTTAGCTTTTCAAATTTACGACGATATCTTAGACGTTACTAGCAATGAAGCGGACCTGGGGAAGCCGGTGGCACAAGACGGCAATAAAAATACTTATCCTAATTTATTGGGGCTAGATGGAGCTTATCAAAAACTAGCAACTACTATTGAAGAAGGTCGGCAGGCATTGCAATTAGCTGAAGAACAAACCGGACTAAATACAACTTTATTAGAGTCATTTTTTTCGTATTTTAAGTTAAATGAGGAAAATTAATTAATGGAAAAACAAAGAGTAGACGTATTACTAGTAGAACAGGGGTTATTTGATACCAGAGAGAAAGCTAAGCGTGCCGTTATGGCTGGAGAGGTTCTGGGTGATAACGAAGAGCGATTAGATAAGCCGGGAGTTAAAATTCCGGTAGATACTGAATTACACATTAAGGGCGAACCAATGCCCTACGTTAGTCGCGGTGGCTTTAAATTAGCTAAAGCATTAGATGCTTTCCAAATTAGTGTTGCTGACAAAGTAGTCTTAGATATTGGTTCCTCCACGGGGGGCTTTACTGATGTAATGTTACAAAATGGGGCTAAACTCAGTTATGCTTTAGACGTGGGTAGCAATCAATTAGTATGGAAGTTGCGCCAAGATCCTCGAGTAGTAGTTATGGAACATACTAATTTTCGGTATTCTGAATTAGCGGATTTTACCGAGGGTCAACCGGAATTTGCTTCTATTGATGTTTCGTTTATTTCATTGGAATTGATTTTGCCACCATTACGCAAAATCATTAAAGAAGATGGCAGCGTGGTGGCTTTAATTAAACCACAGTTTGAAGCCGGTAAAGCTAATGTTGGTAAACACGGAATTGTTAGGGATCGTGCGGTTCATGAAGCCGTAATTGATAAAATCCTATCCTTTGCGGTAAATAACGGATTCTCCGTTTTAAACTTAGATTTTTCTCCAATTAAAGGCGGTAGTGGTAACATTGAATTTTTGGTTCATTTAAAGGCAACTCAACAACCAGAAATTGATTCAACGGTTTCTATCGATGCAGTAATTGATGCGGCTTATAACGAATTAAAAAATAAAGAATAGTGAGGTGAAGGCGTTGAAAAAGCAAGAGCGCCAAAATATTATTCGGCAGTTACTAGCTGATCATGAAATTAAAAAGCAAGAAGACTTCGTGAACTTACTAAAAGAAAAGGGTGTAGACGTCACTCAGGCAACTGTATCTAGGGATATGAGTGAGATGCAATTATTAAAGGTCCCTGCTCAAAATGGTGGCTATCGTTATAGCATGCCACCGCAAAAAACTCTGAATGCTTCTCGCAAACTGCAACAAACCATTAGTGATTCGTTTGTTTCTATGCGGACTCAGGATAATTTCATTTTTATTAAAGTAATTCCAGGAAGTGGTCCGGTAGTGGCTAACTTATTAGAACAGATGGCCTTTCCAGAAGTATTTGGTACACTGGGAGATGATTCTTCGGTCTTGGTTATCTGTACTGCTGAAACAGCACGTGAACAGCTAGAAACTAAAATTAACCAAATGCTTCAATTTAATTAATTTCAGAAAGGAGCGCCTATGTTATTAGAACTAGCGATTAAGGATTTTGCCATTATTGAGCACCTAGATATTCAATTTCAAGAAGGGATGACCGTCTTGACTGGTGAAACTGGAGCTGGTAAGTCCATCATTATTGATGCGGTGAGTCTGTTAGCTGGTAGCCGGGCGTCCCATGATCTTGTCCGGAGTGGAGCTAAAAAAGCCATTATTCAAGGAAGATTTGCTTTTCCTGAGGACAGTCCTACTTATCAATTACTAGATGATTACGGTATTGAATACGATGATGGTACTATCATCATTGAACGGGAAATTTTTGCAACGGGAAGAACTAGTGCTAGAATTAACGGTATTTTAGTTAATCTGGGAACCCTGAAAAAAATAGGGAGCACCATAGTTGACATCCAGGGACAAAATGACCAACAAGAATTGATGAATCCGGATAAACATATTCATTTATTAGATGAGGTGGCAGGAATCCAATTAAAAAAAGTATTGGTGACTTATCAAGAAAAGTTTGCTAAATACCGAGATTTGACTAAGTTAATTAAAGAAAAAGCTCAAAATGAAAAAGAATGGGCTCAACGAGTAGACATGCTTCAATTTCAGTATGATGAAATTAGCAGGGCTAATTTGGTCGTTGGAGAAGAAGAGGAATTAATAGCTACTCGCGATCGATTAAATAATTTTCAAAAAATCCATGATGCTTTGGCTTCCGCTTTTATGAATATTAATGGTGACGATGATAATAGTCCGTTAGACTTCATTGGAACGGCAATGAGCTCCTTACAAGACATCAGTGATTTAGATCCGGCTTTTCAAAAAATATATGAAGCAATAAGCGGTGCTTACTATGGTCTGCAAGATACCAGTAGTGAAATTTCTGAACAGTTAAGTAGTCAAGAATTTGATCAAGAAGAACTAGAAGAAGTAGAACAACGATTAAATACCATTTTTCAATTGAAACGTAAATATGGTGATAACATTGAACAAATTCTAAATTATGAAACTAAAATTAAATCAGAATTAACTAAAATGCAGGGAGATCAGGGAGACGGAGATGCGTTAGAGCAGCAGCGGCAACAACTAACTACTGAGTTAGAGCAATTGGCCACTAAGTTAACTTCTCTAAGATTAAAGGCTGCTAAGTCGTTAGAAAAGGCTGTTCATCACCAGTTAATGGATCTCTTTATGGAAAAAGCTGTTTTTGAAGTGCGGATTACCCCAAGCAAGGAATTGACTGAAATAGGTCGTGATCAAGTAGAGTTTTACATCCAAACCAATCCTGGTGAAGCAGTGCTGCCATTAATTAAAAGTGCGTCTGGCGGAGAACTTTCGCGAATTATGCTGGCATTAAAAACGATGTTTGCTAAGGCTGCGGGGGTAACTTCTATTATTTTTGATGAGGTGGATACCGGAGTTTCTGGTAGAGTGGCTCAAGCGATTGGTAATAAAATTTTTACTATTTCTACTAAATCACAAGTACTATGCATTACGCATTTACCTCAAGTAGCCGCCATGAGTGATCATCACTATTTTATTAGCAAGCAAACGGTGAATGAACGAACTCAAACCAGCGTTTTAGAATTAAACGAGGCACAACGAGTAGAAGAAATTGCACGGATGTTTGCCGGAACCGAAATTACGAAGTTGACAGAAGAACACGCCAACGAATTGATTGATTTAGCAGTGAGAGAAAAACACGAGATCATTGCTACTGCAAAATAAATGGTCCGTCAATTATTGACGGACCATTCACTATTATTAAGTTTAAATTCGTTGAACTGCTTTGATATCAGTTAATTGGGCAATTCTAGTGAAACGTTGATTTTGAGTGGTAATAAGATAACACTCATTATTAAGTTGACTTACGTTACCAATTACCGATTCACCGCCAGAATTAAAATCCATTTGAATCAGTAAACGTTGGTTAGTGGCTTGTTTTAAAAATAACCGTAATTGAAAACTAGGCATTTGTTTTAAATTTAATCGAGTAAATGTCGGGGCAAAAAGTTGGTGATATTTTTGCCGCGCGCCACGTGTAAAAGAATATAAACTGTTATTGGATTTGTTTTGCATAATCGTCACCCCGAACATTTGTTTGTGTTTTTATTATACGAACGGCTGTTCGAAAATGCAACCTTTTTTCGCCAAATTACTAAATTTGCGAAATGTAGTTGTTATTGTAAGCAAAAAAGGTGATAATAGAATAATATTAACAATTATTGAAGGGGTTAGTTCAATGACCAAACGAGGAATGCTAATTGTATTGTCAGGCCCATCTGGCGTAGGTAAAGGGACCGTTCGTAAGGCGCTTTTTCAAGAACCAGATGTTGACTTCAAATACTCTATTTCGATGACTACCAGGCAACCACGTGACGGTGAAGTCGATGGAGTAGATTATTTGTTTGTTAGCAAAGAGGAATTTGAAGAAAACATTAAAAATGGTGAAATGTTGGAATACGCCAAATATGTTGACAACTATTATGGAACACCAATCAAATATGTAAATGAAACTTTAGACTCAGGCAAAGATGTTTTTTTGGAAATCGAGGTTAACGGTGCCATGCAAGTTCGGGCTAACTGTCCAGATGGTATTTTCGTATTTCTAACTCCCCCTGATTTAATGGAATTAAAACACCGTTTAATTAGTCGTGGTACTGATGATATTGAAGTTATTAATAAGCGAATCAAAAAAGCCGCGTCTGAAATTCAAATGATGCGAAATTACGATTACGCTGTACTTAACGACCAAGTTGAACAAGCAGTGGAAAGAATTAAAACAATTATTAAAAGTGAACGCTTAAAAGTTAATCGGGTAATGCCCGAATATGAATCAATGTTAGGAGACGAATAATTATGCTACTTTACCCATCAGTTGATAAATTACTAGATAAAATTGACTCTCGCTATTCATTAATCATGTTAGCCAGCAAACGGGCTCATGAAATTGATGCTGGGGCTAAATTATTGTTACCAAAATCGGATTATAAGTCTGATAAATCAGTTGGTAAGGCGCTTGAAGAAATTGAAGCCGGAGTCTTAAAAATTGATCCAACCGAACAAGACTTTGATTAGTCGAGTAAACCGAGAATTGAATAATTCTCGGTTTATTTTTTTCTAGAATAATTTTGGTACAATAAGTACAGAAAATTAATTTAGGGGTGAGGAAATGTTAAAAAATAAAAATGTAACCCTCTACGTAACTGGTAGTATTGCTGTTTATAAGTCTTTAGAATTAACGCGATTATTGGTTAAGCAAAACAACAATGTTACTGTGGTGATGACCAAGTCCGCAACTGAGTTTGTGACGCCATTGACGTTTATGACGGTTAGTAAAAACCATGTATACGTAGATGAATTTGAAACGCCTCACGCAGATAGAGTTAATCACATCTTTTTGGCGGATCAAACGGATGTGGCAATTATAGCACCAGCAACTGCTAATACGATTGCTAAAATGGCTAATGGAATTGCAGATAATATTGTTACCTCAGCATTGTTAGCAACTACTAGTCCCATTTTTGTAGTTCCTACGATGAATAATCACATGCTGGCTAATCCAGCTACTGCTGATAACTTAACTAAATTGACGTCCTTTGGGATGTCCATCATGCCCCCGGCCACCGGCTTTTTAGCGGAAGGCTACGAAGGTAAAGGCAGAATGCCAGAACCAGCTGCCATTTTAAACTGGGTCCAAGAACAAGTAGAATCAACGCCTCAGCTATTAGCAGGTAAAAAGATTGTTGTCACTGCTGGTGGTACTAGAGAACGAATTGATCCGGTTCGGTATTTAACTAATGATTCATCAGGAAAGATGGGGGTGGCGGTGGCTACTGCTGCTCAAAAGGCGGGAGCTGAAGTAACTTTGATAGCGGGTAGTATGAAAGTAACGCCTCCTAATGGAATTAACGTTATTTCTGTGACGTCGACTAATGATATGTATAAGGCGGTTAATGAACAGTTTGCTACCGCTGATGGATTAGTGATGGCGGCAGCGGTGTCAGATTTTCGCCCGGCTACTTCTGCTGACCATAAAATTAAAAAAGATAAAGAGCATCCCGGTATGACCTTGGAATTAGTGGAAAATCCTGATATTGTGGCTACTATGGGCGCTAAGAAAAGAGCTGATCAATTTTTAGTGGGATTTGCAGCGGAAACTAATGATTTAAAGCAAAATGCTCAAAAAAAATTAACCGCTAAACACTTGGATTTGATGGTGGCTAATGACGTAAGTCAAAGTCAAATTGGCTTTAACTCTGATGATAATCAGGTGACGTTTATGTGGCCTGATGGTCGTCAACGTCAAACGCCAGTTGAATCTAAGGCTAAAGTGGCGGCGGAAATAGTTGATATTATCGCAACCGATATTTTAAAGGAGAAATAAGCACCTTGCCAATTGCACAAGTTATTGTTGATGTTCCTACAGCCCAGACTAATACGCCGTACAGCTATGGGATCTCCGACCAATTATTAGATATTATTCAGGTGGGCATGCGCGTGTTAGTGCCTTTTGGTCGCCGTCAGGTGGTGGGCTTTGTGGTTGAGCTAACCGATAATCAAACCTTCTCAGGAAAATTAAAAAATATCATCGCACCGGTAGACTTGCAACCAATTTTAAATGAGGAATTATTGCAATTAGCTCAATGGATGGCAGCAGATACGTATTCATTTTTAATTAGTTGTTTACAAACTATTATTCCAGGCGGGATGCGGACTAAGGCCAAGAAATTTTTGACGGTTGCTGATGAAACTGTATTGACCGACAATAATGATATTTTTCACGGTCAATCTCAAATAGAGTACGTAGCTAAAGCATTGGACAAGTCCCAATTAAAGCGAATCAGTAGGTTACTTCAACAAGGACTAGTATCAGAACACTATAGTCTGAGTAATCATGCCCACCAATTGACCCAAACTGCGATTAAGGCGGCTAAGTCGGAAGTAAAGCTAACTGAAATTCAAGACAAACTCCCCAATAATGCTAAGGCGCAGTGGCGCTTGTTAGAATTATTAAAGCAAAGTGCATCTCCAATTCTACAAACTGAAGCTGCTAAGCAAAAAATTACGGGCAGTGCTATTAAATTAGCTGAAGAAAAAGGTTGGTTAACTAAAGTTCAAGTAACTAAAAACCGTAATCCGTTTACTTCGGCAGTGACTAAATCTGAACCATTAACGTTAAACCTCGAACAGGCAAATGCCGTGCAGACAATTAATAGTAGTATTAACCAAGATGAAAATCAGACCTTTTTACTAGAAGGAGTGACTGGTTCAGGGAAGACCGAGGTTTATTTACAGGTAATTGCGAACGCTTTACAACAGGGGGAAACTGCAATGTTATTGGTACCTGAAATTACGTTAACTCCTCAAATTGTGGGACGGATTCGAAGTCGGTTTGGTGAGCAAGTTGCAATGATGCATTCTTCTATGTCGGTAGGTGAACGGTTTGATGAATGGCGGCGAATTGAATCTGGCTCTGCCAAAGTAGTGGTAGGGGTACGATCTGCCGTTTTTGCCCCGCTTGCTAATATCGGAGTCATCATTATGGATGAAGAACACGATAGTAGTTATAAACAAGAAGAAAATCCGCGATATCAAACTAGGGATGTAGCTAAATGGCGCGGTGCTTATCATAATTGCCCGGTGGTATTAGGAAGTGCAACACCGTCATTAGAGACTAGGGCTAGAGCGGGTAAAGGTGTTTATCAACGCCTAGTATTAGCCCATCGTATTAATGATCAAGCATTACCAGAAGTCGAGATTGTGGACATGAAGCAAGAAATTGCTGGTGGATCAGATAGTGACCTCTCAGCCTCCTTATTATCGGCAATTAAAACCAAATTACAACGGCATGAACAGATCATTTTAATGTTAAATCGCCGGGGCTACTCTTCGTTTGTCTTGTGTCGCAATTGTGGCTTTGTTCCTAAATGCCCTAACTGTGATATTTCGTTAACGTACCATAAAGATCTAGGGCAGCTACAATGTCATTATTGTGGGTTTACCAGACCAATGCCCCATAAATGTGATCAATGTGGTAGTACTAAGTTGCGTCAATTAGGAATGGGTAGTCAGAAACTAGAAGAAACGGTCAACCGGTTGTTTCCGACTGCGCGAGTTTTACGAATGGATGTGGACACCACTAGAAAAAAGGGGGCTCACGAACGGATTATTAAACAGTTTAGTGAACAACAAGCTGATATTTTAGTGGGTACCCAAATGATTGCTAAGGGACTGGACTTTCCGAATGTCACCCTAGTAGGGGTATTAAATGCGGATACGGGTTTGGAATTTCCAGACTTTCGCTCTAGTGAACGAACCTTTGAATTACTTACTCAGGTAGCGGGTCGAGCGGGTCGAGCCGACAAAGCTGGTCAGGTGATCATTCAGACCTTTAATCCTGATCATTACGCTATTTTATTGGCTCAAACACAAAATTACGAAGAGTTTTACCGTACGGAAATGAAAGTCCGACATGCAGGAAAGTACCCGCCATATTATTTTACCGTTAAGATCACTATTAGTGCTGAAAACGAAAAGCAAGTGATAGCACAGTCGTTTGCCGTATTAAATCAACTACAACAGCGTTTGGCGCCTAATGCGGTGATTTTAGGACCCACTCCGAAGGTAATAAAACGGATTAATAGACGCTATTATTACCAAATAATCATTAAATACCGTCAAGAACCGACATTATCTACAACTTTAACTGAATTATTAAATCAAGCTCAACAAAGGGCCAAATCAGGAATCCAAATTGGTATTGATAATGAACCAATGGACTTTATGTAATTAATTTGAAAGAAGGAATTAAAATGACCTCTGTAATTTTTATGGGAACCCCTAAATTTTCCGTCCCAGTTCTTCAAGGATTAGTGGATAACCACTATGATATTTTAGCCGTGGTAACGCAACCTGATCGACCAGTGGGCCGTAAACATAAAATTACCCCTTCACCAGTAAAGCAGTTAGCTACTGAATTGAACTTACCAGTCTTGCAACCAGAAAAGTTAAGTGGTAGTGAAGAATTAGAGCAATTAATCGCTATGCAACCAGATCTAATTGTGACGGCTGCCTTTGGCCAATTTTTACCTAGCAAGCTACTAGCAGCAGCCAAGATTGCGGCGGTAAACGTGCATGGTTCATTATTACCTAAGTACCGCGGTGGAGCACCTGTACAGTACGCTATTATGAATGGGGATACTGAAACGGGTATTACCATTATGTACATGGAAAAGAAAATGGATGCTGGCGATATCTTAGCACAGCAGGCTATTGCGATTGGACCAGATGACGACGTGGCAACGATGTTTGATAAGCTTAGCATTATTGGTCGAGACTTACTATTGACTACCTTGCCTAAGGTGATTGATGGTAGTGTTGTTTCCATCCCCCAAGAAGAAGATCAAGTAGTCTTTTCTCCTAACATTCAGCCAGATCAAGAAAAATTGGACTTTACTCAGCCAGCACGCTTGGTAGATGCCAAGGTAAGGGGGCTGAGACCTGCTCCAGGAGCTTACGTTAACTTTAATGGTCAACGGACCAAGATTTGGCAAACTACTCCCTTAACAGAAACTACGGACTTACAGCCCGGTCAAATTGTTAAGAAAACTAAGCATCAATTGTGGGTGGCAGCGGGGGAACACTCTGTACTTCAATTAGAAGTTATCCAACCAGCGGGTAAGCCTAAACAAGATATCACCGCTTATCTAAATGGTAGCGGTCAAAATTTAAAAGAGGAACAACAGGTGATTTTTAATGAATAAAATAACAAATCCCCGACAATTAGCCGTTTCAACTTTAACGCGGACTAAGCAGGGAGCTTACTCCAATTTACAGGTAGATACAGACTTAAAGCAAGCTGAATTAAGTTCAGCCGATAGAAGACTGTATACATCTATCGTTTACGGAGTGTTACAGCACCAAATGACGTTTGAGTACCAACTAGCTCCATTTTTAAAAAATCCAGCTCAAGTCGATGAGTGGGTAGTTCAACTACTATATACGGCAATGTATCAAATGGAGTATTTAGATCGTATTCCTAAACGTGCTATTTTTGATGAAACTATTAAAGTAGCTAAAAAGATGGGACACGATGGGATTAGACGAATGGTAACTGGAGTATTACATGCTATGGATCGTAAAAAGTTAGCTGACCCCAATCAAATTGAAGATTTGGTTGAACGGCTAGCTGTTACTAGTAGTGTGCCGCAATGGATTGTGGAACTTCTAATTGATCAATTAGGAAAAGACAAAGCCACCTCTATTTTAATGTCATTAAACCAGCCACCTAAGCAATCGGTTAGAGCTAATTTAGCCGTAATTAGTCGGGATGAATTACTCAACGGGCTAAATGAGGCCGGTTATGACGCTAAGGCTAGTGAAGTGGCTAGTGAGGGAATTGTCATTGAACATAGTGAAATCCCAATTACTCAATCTGATTTCTTTATTGATGGTAAGTTAACGGTTCAAGATGAAAGTGCAATGTTACCAGCAGAATCAATGCCAATTGAAGCTAGTGACTTGATTTTGGATGCGTGTGCGGCTCCTGGTGGCAAGACTACCCAAATCGCTACAAGATTAAGTGCAGCTGAAAAGGGACAAGTAGTTGCTTTAGATATTCACAAAAACAAAATGAAGCAAATTAATCAAAATGCTAAGCGACTGCACGTTAATGAGCAAATAGTAGCTCAAGCGTTAGATGCCAGAAACGTCGGTGATGTATTTAAAGATGAACTGTTTGATGAAATTCTAGTAGACGCTCCTTGTTCCGGGTTTGGGTTAATGCGGAGAAAACCAGAGATTAGATATCAAAAAACACCAGGAGATATTGAAAAATTAAGTCAAACTCAACTGGCCATTTTAAATGCAGTAGCCCCTAAGTTAAAAGTAGGTGGCCAATTAACTTATAGTACTTGTACTATTGTTAACCAGGAAAATAAAAACGTGATTGACCAATTTGTTATGAACCATCCCGAATTTGAAGTACAATATACCCATACGGATTTAGATTTAAAAGCAGATCGAAATCAACCAGATCTACGAATTTATCCAGATGACTATTTGTCAGATGGTTTTTACGTTTGTACGTTAATCAAACAGTGATGGAGTGAATTTAGTATGCAAATTGCGTATCAATCTTCCAAAGGGATGGTCCGAGAGAAAAATGAAGACGCGGTCGGAGCGTTTAAAAATTCTCAGGATATTAGTTTGGCAATTATAGCGGATGGCATTGGTGGTAATCGCGCCGGTGAAGTAGCTTCTAAAATGACAGTCACTTATTTGGGAACTCAATTTAAAATGAGTACGGCGACCGACTTGTCTGCAGCAAAGACATGGTTGAGCTCAGAGTTAGTAATTGCCAATCAAAAAATTTTGGATTATGCTGCTGAAGATCCAGATTTAGAAGGTATGGGAACTACTTTAGTGGCGGCGTTAATTTCTGATGAACAGGTGGTAATTGCTAATATTGGAGACAGTCGGGGATACGTATTGCATGCTAATGAGTTAGCTCAGCTGACTGAGGATCATTCATACGTTAACGAGTTAGTTAAAAACGGTGATTTAACTCCGGCTGAAGCAGAACATAACCCATATAAAAACATTATTACCAAAAGCCTAGGTATTAATACGGAAGCCAAGGCAGATTACCATCGATACCAAACTACTTCAGGAGATCAATTGTTGTTATGTACAGATGGGCTAACTAATATGGTTACTCCTGATAAAATCAAAACTATTTTAAATAGTCAAACTACTTTAAAGGAAAAATGCGAACTCCTAATTCAAGAAGCTAATCAGAATGGAGGAGCCGACAATATTACAGTGCTTTTAATCCTAGACGATACCGGGGTGATTGATGATGCGTAAAGGTTTCGTTTTAAATGGCCGTTATCAAATTATTGATCGCTTAGGTGAAGGTGGAATGGCGGACGTTTACTTAGCGAAAGATTTGATTTTGGATCGGTTAGTAGCGGTTAAAGTATTACGCCTAGACTTTAGGGATGATAAAAAGGCCCAAGAACGATTTCGACATGAGGCCATGGCTGCCACGGCGTTAGATAATCCACATATTGTGGGAATTTATGACGTTGATGAGATGGATGGTATGCAATATATTGCTATGGAGTACATTGATGGAGAAGATTTGAAGTACTACATTAAAAATCATTTCCCAATTCCGTATGCCCAAGTAATTGATATCATGGAGCAGATTCTTTCGGCAGTTCATGAAGCTCATCGGCATAATATTATTCATCGAGACTTAAAACCCCAAAACGTATTAATTGATAAAAACGGTTACGCTAAAATTACTGATTTTGGTATTTCGAAGGCGGAATCAGAAAATACGATGACTCAGACTAGGTCAATCGTGGGTTCCATTCACTATCTTTCGCCAGAACAAATTAAAGGGCAGGTAGCTAATCAGCAATCAGATATTTATTCTTTGGGAATTATTTTGTATGAAATGTTAACCGGCAAAGTACCATTTAACGGAGAGACCGCCGTTTCGATTGCCATTAAACATTCTCAAACGCCAATCCCAGCAGTGCGAGATTTTGACCCCCGAATTCCTCAGGCTTTAGAAAATGTGGTTTTAAAGGCTACCACTAAAGATCCTCAGCACAGATATGACACCGTGGCCCAAATGGCTGATGATTTACGGACATCGTTAGATCAATCCAGGGCTAATGAACCTAAATTCATTCCAGAATTGGATGACGACGGGAAGACCAAAGTGATGCCATTTGCTCCTATGCGTCCAGAATTAGTTGAAGCAGCTACGAAAGCCAATGAAACATCAAATTCACAGGTTGCTGACAAATCGGTTAACCAACCAAAAACTAATAAAAAGAACAAAGGAAAAAAGAAGCATAAATGGTTGTGGGTGGTAGTGACCACCATAATAGCGTTATTGGGAATGACGCTAATTTTATTAGCTCGTTTAGGTAGTAAAACTAGTGTTCCTAATCTGACCAATTTAACTCGCCAAACGGCCATTAAGCGGTTAACTCAAAGTGATTTAGCTGTTGGTAAGGTTAATTACGAGGCTAGTGATGAGGTCGAAAAAAACAACGTAATTAAAACTAATCCCCAGGCTGGCCGGTCTGTTAAGAAAAAAGCTAAAGTTAATTTAATAGTGAGCTCTGGTCCTAAATTAATTAAATTAGAGAATTATGTTGGACAAAATTATAAAACGGTGGCGGCTCAACTAAGAAACCGAGGCTTTACAGTTAAGCGAAGAAACACTTCATCGGCAACTTTTAAGTCTGGTAAAATTTTGCAGCAAGATTTTAAACCGGGACAAAGCTTTGATCCTAACAATAAAGTATTAACTTTTATAGTGTCTACCGGCATTAAACAGGTTACACTAGACGATCTCACCGGCATGACTAAGGAACAAGTTATTAATTATATGAATGATAATGGCATTAATCCGGTATTTGATTATGTTTATTCTAATATCCAAGCTAAGGGTAAGGTCGTCAAGCAAAGCCCCGGAGCTGGCCAAACCGTTCAGCAGGGTAGTAGCATAATGGTTTATTTATCTCGTGGAAAACAAAAAACCCAAGCGGCTATTTCTAGCTTTAATATTCGAATTAAAATTCCGTTTGCTGATAGTTCAACTACTACCGATCAAAATAAAATGACGAATACAGCGTACAGTCATAATGAATCTAACACCAACTTAGCTGCGTCTTCATCTAGCACTGATAGCATTGATGATGTGCAAAGTAGTATGGATAGTAGTTCTAGTGTTAGCGAAAATGATCAATCCGATAATAATTCGAAGACCAATCCTGCAGAAAATATTGTGTTAATTTACTTGAAAGACCATGACCATTCATTTGCTAGTGTTTACAAACAGATGGTAATTACCAAAGATACCAACGTCATTTTGCCATTTAAATTAGCAGATAATGAAGTGGGAAAATATAAAGTAGTTCGAGACGGTAAAGTTATTTTGCGAGATAATAATGTTACCTCTAATTCCAATTAATTAAAGATTTATTACCTAAAGAAATGCTTTTTCGCTTATAATAGTGGAGAAGCATTTTTTTGGGAGGTGAATTATTGAAACAGGGAAAGATTCAACAATCATTAAGTGGGTTTTATGATGTCATTTCTGACGGTGAACTTTATCGTACTAGGGCGCGGGGTAACTTTAGAAATAAAAAGGTGACCCCGCTAGTTGGCGACGAAGTAGAATTTCAATTAGATGACAATGATCAGGGCTATATCTTGAAAATCCTGCCACGTAAAAATGAATTGACCAGACCACCAATAGCTAATATTGATCAAGCTATTGTGGCTACTGCTGTAGTTCAGCCTAGTTTTTCTAGTAATTTATTGGATCGGCAATTAATTGCTCTAGAGATTAGCAGAATTAAACCGGTAATTTATTTCACCAAGACAGATTTATTGCCCGCTAATCAGTTGGCATACTTTCAACAATTAGCTGAAGGCTACCGTAAAGTAGATTATCAGGTGATTTTACCGGAAACATCGTTTGATGAAGCTTCTTTAACTGAAGTTCAGCAGACCTTAGATGGCAATGAAACGGTAATTATGGGGCAAACCGGGGCCGGTAAATCAACCCTTTTAAACCACATTGCTCCGGAGTTAAAATTAGCGACTGGTGAAATTTCACAGGCCTTGAATCGAGGTAAACATACTACTAGAAAGGTTAGTTTACTAAAAATCGGTGATGGACTAATTGCGGATACTCCCGGGTTTTCATCGTATGATCCGTTTGAGCTTCAGGCTAATGAGTTAGCTCAGTATTTTCCTGAATTTAAACGCGCTTCTAAATATTGTCGCTTTCGGGGCTGTGTGCACGTTAATGAACCGGATTGTGAAGTGAAAAAAGAGGTTGAAGAAGGGATCATAATGCACAGTCGTTATGAAAACTACTTGCAACTATATACGGATATTAAAAATCGTAAACCAATTTATAATAAAAAGTGAGGAATTTAATTATGATCAAAGTAGCGCCATCAATTTTAAGTGCAGATTATGTTAATTTACAAAAAGATATCGAAGTAGTCGATAATGCAGGGGCTGAATACTTGCATATTGACGTTATGGACGGTCAATTTGTACCTTCTATCTCTTACGGGGCTGGTTGGGTTAAAGCTATTCGACCAATTACCAACATGATTTTAGACGTTCATTTGATGGTTCAAAACCCAGAACGTTATGTAGAAGACTTTGTGAATGCTGGTGCTGATTTAGTTGGGGTTCATGTTGAAGCTACTCCACATATTCACCGGGCACTTCAAATGATTAAAAATGCCGGGGCTAAGGCCGAAGTAGTAATTAATCCGGGTACTCCTGTAGAAATGATTAAACCCGTTCTTTACATGGTAGATCAAGTATTAGTCATGACCGTTAACCCTGGTTTTGGGGGCCAAAAATTCCTACCAGAAACCATCAAAAAAATTGCAGAATTAGATCAAATCAAGAAGGATCAAGGCCTTGATTTTGATATTGAAATTGATGGTGGGGTAAATAACGAAACCGTTGTGGCTGCATATCAAGCAGGAGCAACCGTAGCCGTAGCTGGTTCATATGTATTTGATGATGCTGATCCAGCAAGTAAGGTTAACGCAATTAAGGAAGCTACTAAGTAAAATGACAACTAAACTAAATTTATTAGTCGGTGGACCGCAAGAATTATGGCCACAAAGTCTTTTGGATAATAGAATTCAAGGTGACTGGATCGGAATAGATCGAGGTAATCTCCGTTTAATAAAATTAGGAATTGACCCGTTGGTAGCGATTGGTGATTTTGACTCTATGTCTACTGAAGAATTAGCAGTGGTTAAAGAGCATGTCACTGATATTCGGCAATCGATTCCTGAAAAAGACGATACCGATACGCAATTAGGGTTATTAGTTGCTTTAAATGAGTTTCAAGCGGATCAAATTGATATTTACGGAGCTACAGGTGGCCGTATCGACCATTTTCTAGCTAATTTGTGGTTGGTGTTAGAACCTAGATTTCGGAAAAATGCTACGAAAATTAGAATGATTGATCGCCAAAATACAATTAGTTTTTACTTGCCTGGTAATTATCAGATTACTAAGGAAGTGGATAAAAAGTATTTAGCCTTCGTACCGCTAACACCAGTTACTAATTTGACCCTAAATGATGAAAAGTACCGGCTAACTAATTTCACGGCTAATCGGCCGATTTCATTTGCTAGCAATGAATTTGTAGGTGAAACTGGCCATTTTAGTTTTGATAGTGGTTTAGTTTGTGTAATTCAAAGTAAAGATTGGCAATAAAAAAACTCCTCACAACCATTTGTAGTTGTGAGGAGTTTTTAATTAATTCAAATAAAAAGACCAACAACAGAGTTGATCTAAAAGTTTAACTAAACCCGGGTAACTTTTCCAGATTTAAGAGTTCGAGCAGAAACCCAAACTTTTTTAGGCTTACCGTCCACAAGGATGCGTACTTTTTGCAAGTTTGGCTTCCAGCTACGACGACTTGAGTTCAAGGCGTGTGAACGTTTGTTACCAAAATGAGTCCGTTTGCCATTGATAAAATCTTTAGCCATGGGTAACAAATCCCCTTTCTTTATCGGTATATATTTAAAGCGTTGCTTTATTCCACTTGATTAATTTATCATATGTTAGGCGCCATTGCAATAGTTTTCTTTCAAGTAATTATACTTGACAGCATTCATAATCGGCTTTAAGTTTAGTTTTAACATTACTTGTGGTATTATAAATTGATGTAATTTATAAAATTGTTAATTTCAAGGAGGCTATGTCTTATGGCCGTAAAAATCAAAACCCAATTTGGAACGGTTGATATTGATAATGACGTTATTTCAACGGTAGTCGGCGGAGCTGCTACTGATAATTATGGCGTTGTTGGAATGGCAAGTAGAAACCAATTACGTGATAACGTTAATGATATTTTAAAGCGTGAAAATTATTCACGTGGGGTAGTAGTTACCCAAAATGATAATGGCATTTCTATTGATGTTTATATTATCGTTAGTTACGGAACTAAAATTTCTGAAGTCTCAAAAAACGTTCAATCAAAAGTTAAGTACAACCTCGAAAGTATGCTTGGGGTTACTGCAAATTCGGTCAATGTGATTGTTCAAGGAGTTCAAGTACTCGCAGACTAATATTTAATATTGACCAAGGAGGATTAAGTTTTTGAAAGTGACCAAAATTTCCAATACCGAGTTTACTGCGATGGTGCAAGCCGCAGCTAGCAAACTAACTAAAAATGCGGAATTTATTAATTCATTGAATGTGTTTCCGGTGCCTGATGGAGATACAGGAACTAACATGTCTTTATCACTAGCTAGTGGTGAAAAGTACGTCAATCAAGAAGTAAGTAATAACGTTGGTGCTTTAGCTAATGCTTTAGCTAAAGGCTTATTAATGGGGGCTCGTGGTAATTCTGGGGTTATTTTATCTCAAATTTTCCGGGGCTTTTCTAAATCAACTAATGGAAAAGAAACATTAGGAGCTCAAGATTTAGCAGATGCCTTTGTTTCAGCTACCGAAACAGCCTATAAATCCGTTATGAAGCCCACTGAAGGAACTATTTTAACAGTTGTGAGATTGGCTGCTCAAGCAGGGAAAGAGACTGCGGCTACTACCGACGATATTACGGCTGTGATGGATGCAATTTATACAAATGCTAAATCTGCCTTAGCCAAGACACCTGATTTACTTCCAGTTTTGAAGCAAGTTGGAGTTGTTGATTCCGGTGGGCAAGGGCTAACTTTCGTTTTAGAAGCTTTTGACGATATTTTAAATGGTCGATCAGTTGAAAGTGAAGATCCTCATCAACCAAATGACGCTGAAATGACTGAAATGATTGATGCAACTCATCACCAAAGCGTGCAAAGTAAACTAGATCCAGACGACATTGTTTACGGCTATTGTACTGAAATCATGGTTAGAATCGGTAAAGGTAAGCAAGTAGACCAAGATTTTGATTATCAAACCTTTTATGATTATCTAGCTGGGTTAGGTGATTCCTTACTAGTTGTTAACGACGAAGAAATTGTTAAAGTTCATGTGCATACCGAACATCCTGGCAAAGTTATTGCTTGGGGCCAAGAATTTGGTGATTTGGCCAAAGTTAAAGTAGATAACATGCGTTTACAACAAGAAACTATTATCGAACAAGACGAAGATGCAGAACAAAGTGCGCAAGTTGCTAATCAGCAGCCTAAAGAAACCGCAGTAATTTCAATTGCTAGTGGAGCTGGATTAACTAAGTTATTTGAAAGTATGGGAGTTAGTGAGGTCCTAAGTGGGGGTCAAACTATGAATCCTAGTACTGAAGATATTGTTAATATGATTAATGCATCTAATGCTAAGAATGTTATCGTTTTGCCAAATAACAAAAATATTTTCTTAGCCGCAGAGCAAGCAGCTGAAGTTGCCGATGTTCCTGCAAAAATTGTACACAGTAAAACCGTTTCTCAAGGAATTACCGCTTTATTAGGATATAATCCAGAAGCTAGCCTTGAAGACAACCAACAAATGATGGAAGCTAACCTAGACACTGTTAAATCAGGTCAAGTAACCACCGCCATTAGAGATACCAGCCTAAATGGTTTAGAAATTAAGCAAGGCCAATTAATGGGAATCGTAGATGGCGACATTAAGGTGGTTGGCGATGAATTAGTCCAAACTGCTACCGAAATGGTAAAGGACATGCTGGATGAAGATAGTGAAGCTATTACCGTTATCTGGGGAGCGGACACGAATGAAACCGTTGCTCAAGAAGTTGCCGATGGTATTCTTGAGTTAGACGATGAATTAGAAGTGGAAGTTCACGAAGGTGATCAACCAGTTTATCCATTCTTAATCTCAGTAGAATAAAATTATTGATTCCCTAAAGGGCCGGAAACGTTATTGTTACCGGTCCCTTATGCTATTAGAAGGAAAATCACCATGAAACAATTATCAGATAAGGTAACCGAACTAAAAGGCGTGGGACCTAAAAAAGCGGTGGCTTTAAATAAATTAGGAATTGAAACAATTATTGATTTATTAACCTATTTTCCTAGGCGCTACGATGATTTGTCCCTAACTGATCTAGTTACCGCAACAGATGGCCAAAAAGTTACTGTAAAGGGGACGGTATTAGGTGAACCTACATTAATTCGATTTGGTCGCAAACGAGTTAGGCTTAATTTTCAATTACTGGTAAATGAGGAACCTTACACGGTAACTTTTTTTAATCAACCCTGGTTAAAAAAACAGTTAAGTGCTCAACAAGAGATTATGGTTCACGGTGTTTTTGACCAAACCAGAAGATCAATTACTGGAATTAAGATTATTAATTCTACTGATAATCAATTTGATTCTATTTATCCTGCAACCAAAGAAGTTAAGCAAAGTACTATTCGGACGTTAGTTAAACTTGCTTTTGATGAGTATCAATCCATAATTCCAGAAATTATTCCTGAAAATTTACGACAGGGGCTAAAATTAGAACGTTTTGTTGATATGATTCGAGAAATGCATTTTCCTACTGATCCTAAACAAGCCCAAAGAGCCATTCGAACGGCTAAGTTCACTGAGTTCTTGTTGTATGAAATGCAAATTCAACAATTACGCCAAGCACAGCGTCAGAATAATGCAGCTGCAGTATTAAATGGTGATATCAACCAGTTAGAAGCGTTTATTGGTAATCTACCCTATGAATTAACACAGGCGCAACGACGAGTCATTAATGAAATCATTAATGATTTAAAAGCTCCTCAGGAAATGAATCGCTTATTACAAGGAGACGTGGGTAGTGGTAAAACCATTGTGGCTGCGGCAGCCATGCTATTTGCTTGTTCTGCTGGTAAGCAGGCCGTAATTATGGCGCCTACTGAAATTTTGGCGGAACAGCATGCTAATAAACTAGCTGATTTATTTGCGGGCAGTTCCGTTTCGGTTAGTCTGTTAACCGGGTCTACCAAACCGGCCGCTCGTAAGTTATTATTACCTCGAATTGCTAACGGGGAAGTTAATTTAGTGGTTGGTACTCACGCATTATTTCAAAGTGATATTAAATACCATGACTTAGGGTTAGCGGTAATTGATGAACAACATCGCTTTGGGGTGAATCAACGGACTCAATTGAAAAACAAAGGACAGGCAACCAATGTATTGTCTATGACGGCAACGCCTATTCCACGGACACTAGCAATTACTACGTATGGTGATATGGACGTTTCTATTATTGATGAATTACCAGCTAACCGACGGCCCATCAGAACTACTTGGCTACCCACTAGCAAGACTAAACAAGCCTTGAATTTTATTGGTAAGCAACTAAATGAAGGTCATCAAGTATACGTGGTAGCACCATTAATCGAAGAATCGGATGCAGTAGATATGCAAAATGCTACGGCTATTTTTGAGCGTTTTCGAGTGATTTTTGGCGAACATTATTCGGTGGGTCTTCTTCATGGTCGCATGGATAATGCCGAAAAAGATTCGGTAATGCAAGTCTTTGCTAGTGGCAAATTTCAACTTTTGGTAGCTACTACGGTGATTGAAGTCGGCGTAGATGTTAAGAATGCAACCACGATGGTTATTTTAGATGCTGATCATTTTGGGTTGGCACAGTTGCATCAATTAAGGGGCCGAGTAGGACGAGGAGAACAACAGTCGTATTGTATTTTAATTGCGGATCCTAAAACTGAAATTGGTAAGCAGAGAATGACGGCGGTAGTTGAAAGTACTGATGGTTTTTATCTATCTCAAAAAGATTTAGAATTGCGAGGACAAGGAGATTTAGTCGGTTTAAAGCAGTCTGGGGCACCAGAATTTAAATTAGCCGATCCAGTCGGAGACTTAAATATTTTAACTGTCGCTGCTCAAGCTGCTAGGAAAATAACTAGTGAAAAAAATTGGCAAACCAAACCAGAGAATGTAGAATTAGCTATGTATTTAAAAATGATTAAACCAAATTTAAATAATATGTGAGGCAATCAAAATGAAAATTGCGGTTGACGCAATGGGCGGGGACTTCGCCCCTGATGAAATTGTTAAAGGGGTAGAGTTAGCTCGTGATAACGATTCGAGTGTTGAATTTATTTTATACGGACAAACTGATCGAATTAATCAATTATTGAAAAATAAACAAAATATTTCTGTAGTTCAAGCTGATGAAGTTATCGCTATGGAAGATGAACCAGTAAAAGCCGTTCGCCAAAAGAAAAATTCTAGCTTGGTTATGGCAGCTCAGGCGGTTAAGGATCAAGAGGCTGATGCTTTCTTTTCTGCTGGAAACACCGGTGCAGTTTTAGCAGCTGGACTGTTTGTAATTGGTCGGATTAAAGGAATTGATAGACCCGGTTTAACTACAACTTTACCTGTAATCAATACAGACAACGGGCAGTTTGTAATGTTAGATGTGGGAGCCAACGCTGATACTAAGCCAGCAAATATGTATCAATACGCATTGATGGGTAAATTTTACGCTGAAAATGTAATGCATATTAACAATCCGCGTGTAGGATTACTTAATAACGGTACCGAGGCGGATAAAGGTGATATGAATCACCGCAAAGTTCATGACTTACTAGCTGAAAATGCCGATCTTAATTTTATCGGTAACGTGGAATCACGGGATCTCCTTAACGGAGTAGCCGATGTGGTAGTTACAGATGGCTTTACTGGTAATGCGGTGCTAAAAGGCATTGAAGGAACTGCTTTAGCGATGATGAAATTGTTGAAATCTGCGGTGGTAGACGGCGGACTAAAGACCAAGTTGGGGGCTTTAATGCTCAAGGATGGCTTAAAAGGTATGGCTAACCAGATGGATTACTCCAAGCACGGCGGCGCTGTTTTATTGGGCTTAAATGCACCAGTAGTGAAAACACATGGTAGTAGCAAAGCTGAAACGGTTAGCAACACGATGGCTCAAATTAAAGTAATTTTGGATTCTAAATTGGTCGAACAATTAAAAGATTACGTAACTGAAAATAAAGAGCGGTTAGAAGAAAGTAAAATGACCACCAAAAAGTAGCTAGCTTTTGGTATAATTAGTATATTGAACACAGATAAAAAACAAACGTATTAAGTTAGGTGTGAAAACATGGAAAAAAAAGAAATCTTTAATAAGATTGCTGATATTATCTCTGATCAGTTTGATGTAGAACGTGGTACTATTACAGGAAATCTTAATTTTAAAACTGATTTAGATGCTGATTCAATTGATTTCGTAGAATTTGTTTTGGAATTAGAAGATACTTTTAACGCAGAAATTTCGGATGAAGATGCCGAAAAGCTTAATACAATTGACGAGGCCGTTAATTATATTTTGGCGCAACAAAGTAAATAAAACTTGAAAAGATTGAAATTATTCCAGCAGGAATGGATTTCAATTTTTTTCGTATGAATTAAAAAAGGGAGAAATTTAATGATTGCCGATTTAAATGCAATGCTAGCTAAAGATTTTGATATTCACTTTAGCAATCCGGATTTACTAGACGAAGCTTTTACTCAGGCTTCATATGTTAATGAGCATAAAGAACAACATCTTAAATTTTATGAACGGATTGAATTTTTAGGTGATGCCGTTTTACAATTAGTGGTTTCTGAGTACATCTTTTTAAGATATCCTAAACTTCCACAAGGGCGACTAACTCGTTTACGGGCAGCGATGGTTAATGAACAAAGTTTTAGTAGCTTTGCTCGAGAATGTCATTTTGATCAATATATTCGTTTGGGTAAGGGTGAAGAAAAGGCTCATGCCCGTCAGCGAGATTCACTTCTTTGTGATATTTTTGAGTCTTTCGTAGGCGCTTTATATCTAGATCAAGGTAAAAAAGCAGTTGAACGCTTTTGTCATATTGTAATTTTCCCTAAATTAGATCAGGGAGTCTTCGCTGATTTCTTTGACCACAAAACGGAATTACAAGAACTAGCTCAGCACGATGGTCCGGTTACAATCGATTATGAGTTATTAGAAGAATTTGGCCCAGAAAATGATAGACAGTTTAAAGTTAGCGTAGTAGTGGATAACCAGGAGTTGGGTGTCGGGATTGGCAGTTCTAAAAAGAATGCCGAACAAAAGGCGGCTCAACAGGCGTTAACTCACTACAGCGATTAATTTATTGAAATGAGTAGGAATTAAAGTGCAACTAAAGACCATTAAACTTTCGGGATTTAAATCGTTTGCCGAAAAAACTAAAATTGAATTAAGACCAGGAACTACCATCATAGTGGGTCCTAATGGTAGCGGCAAAAGCAATATCACCGAAGCAATCCGTTGGGTCTTAGGCGAACAGTCTGCTAAGACGTTGCGGGGGCAAAAAATGGGCGATGTTATTTTTTCCGGTGCTCAACAAAAGGCTGCTATGAATTTAGCTCAGGTGAGCTTGTTGTTTGATAATTCCGATCACTACTTGGATTCTCCTTATACAGAGATAGAGGTCACTAGAAAGCTTTTTCGTAATGGGGAGAGTTGGTATGGAATTAATGGGCAGGAATGCCGGTTAAAAGATATTACTAGTTTATTTATGGATTCGGGAGTGGGCGCTGACGGTTTTTCAATAATTTCACAAGGCAATGTCGAAGAAGTGTTTAACAGCACGGCAGAATCTAGACGTTCGATAGTTGAAACGGTAGCCGGAATTTTTCAGTATAAGCAACAAAAAAAGACTGCTGAAGCTAAGATCGTTAAGGTAGAAGACAATTTAAACCGGGTTAATGATATTATCTATGAACTAACTAATCGGTTGCCAGAATTAGCTAAGCAAAAGGATATTGCGGTTGATTATTTGGCGCAAAAAACTAAATTAAATCAACTAAAAAAGCAAAAAGAATTGAGTAACTGGCGACGTTTAACTGTTAAGACCGAAAAATTAGCTAATGAAATTCAAAATCTACAAGAGATTAAAAAAACGGCTGAAACTAGTTTAACGAATTGCCAACAGCATTTAACTGCTACTAAATTAGCTTTAACTAACCAACAAAATTTGATTACTGATCAAGTGGAGCAACTGCAGCGATTAGTCCAACTGGAAAGTGAACTCAAAGCCTCGGTTAAGTTAACACAACAGGAACGAGCTTTTCATGAACAAACTAAAATCGATTTAGAAAAACGACTCGCAGCTAATAAACAACAGATCCAGGAATTAAAGAATAAAGAGGCTAGTCTTGACCAACAGTTAGTAGATAACCAACGTCAACAAGCTAATTATCAGCAGGAAGTGAATCAATTAACGGCTCAACTAGCTCAATTGAAGCAAGATGGAACTCGAGAATTAGCTCAGTTACAGGTTCAATATGTGGAGCTGATTAAACAACAGTCTAAAATTACGGAACAAGTTAATAATCATCAGCTAACTTTAAAGCAAAATGAGCAACGGCTGATTGAACTAAAAAATAATGAAGTAGACTTAATCGAAAAACAAACCGATTTAAATCAACAACAGCAGCAATTGTCAAACCGCTTGACCGGCTTAAAGCAAGAACTACTTGACAACGAACAAAAACAAACTGCTCAACTTAAGCAACAAGAACAATTAACTAGCCAATATAACCGGTTACAGGCTAATTGGTTGGCGCAACTTAAACAGTTAGAACAACTTAAAAGTCAATTGGAATATCACCAACAAAATGAGTACCAACCGTTTTACCAGGGAGTCACTAATTTAATGCAGCATAAGGATCAATTTGCTGGAATTTATGGACCGGTAGCTGATTATATTCAAACCAGTTCTCAGTATGTCTTAGCTATCGAAACAGCTTTAGGGGGACGGTTGCAAAATGTGATTGTAGATACTAATTCAACTGCCCAAATGGCGGTGAAGTGGTTAAGTGAAGGCAAACGTGGACGGGTAACATTTTTACCGATGACAGCAATTCAAGCTATCAGTCGGAAAAAAATTAATACAGCTGTTCGCTCAATTAACGGTTTTTTAGGCAGTGCCGAAGAACTAGTTGAATTTCCGGAGTCATTTTTGGCAATTAAATCTTATTTGCTGGCAAATACTTTAGTTAGTGAGAATCTAGCGGCTGCAATTGAAATTAGTAAGGCAAGTGGTCAACGGTTTAAAGTAGTTAGCTTAGATGGTCAGGTAGTTAATCCCGGAGGATCCATTACCGGTGGCAAAAATTCGCGCCCTCAAGCACAATTATTAACTGCTAAAAGCGAAACTGCGCGATTAAAGCAAACCGTTGTTCAAAAAAACGAACAGTTACAACAAGTAGAAACTACTGTAAAGCAAGTCCAGCAACAACTGGAAACTACTAAACAACTAGTTGAAACGGATCAACAAATTAGATTGCAACTAACCCAGAAACAACAACAAATTATCACTCAGTTAGCTGATAATAAACAAATTGTAAAACAATCTGCTCATTTGACGGCTCAAAATCATAATGAGCAATCAGAGTTGACTAAAGTAATGCAATCCATAAAAACTAAAAAACAGTCTCCAGAACAACTGGCAGCACAAATTACGGTTATTCAACAGAAAATTACCGATCAGGAACGTCAAAACGAACAAGTTGCCAACCAAAAAGAAGATTTGACTACACAATTAACTAGCAATCAGCAACAGCTGAGTCAATTACAAGTTCAGTCAGAGTATTTAACAAACGGTAAGCAGGAGACTAAGCAGCAATTAGACGAGTTACATTCAAATACTCATAATTTGCTTCAACAAATCAAGCAGTTAGCAGCTAAATTAGCAACTACTAAAGAGGAACGGATTAATACTCAGCTGCAACAATTAGAGACTAAAAAGCAGTCCACTAAAGGGTTAAAACAACAACTAGAAGATGAATTGAACCGGTTAAACAATCAGGTAGATGCCGATACTAACGGACTAAGTCAAATAAAAGTTCAATTAACTAAGTTACAAGCTGATTTGGAATTAAAATTGACTGAACATATTAAGACCCAAGAAGCACTAAACCATGTCCAGCAAATTTTAGTGGATCAATTTGACTACCAGTTGTCTGAAATAAAATCGGCTAGTAATCAACAGGCGAATACCGATGTTGATAGTCAAATTAAATTACTAGAAAAAGGAGTTGAGGAACTAGGTCCCGTTAACGTCAATGCGATTGACGAGTACCAACAAGTTTTTGAACGCAATGAGTTTTTAACTAATCAAAAAGCTGATCTAATTGATTCTATTGAAGAGTTAAGGGATACGATTTCTATGATGGATCAAGAATCTTCTCAACGCTTTTTAACCACTTTCAAGCAACTGGATGAATCATTTCAACAAGTATTTCAACGATTGTTTGGTGGTGGCAAGGCCAAGTTGGAATTAACTGATTCCAAGCATCCCTTAACTACTGGAATTGAAATAATGGCAATGCCTCCTGGCAAAAAATATCGAGCACTGTCATTATTGTCTGGTGGTGAACGGACGTTAACCGCTATTGCGTTATTATTTGCTATTTTGGAGATTAAACCGGTTCCATTTGTTATTTTGGATGAGGCAGAAGCAGCCCTTGATCCAGTTAATGTGGACCGCTTTGCTAGATATGTAAAAGAGTTTGCGACTCAAACCCAGTTTATTGTGGTCACTCACAGAAAAGAAACCATGGTGTATGGAGATCAACTATACGGGGTGACTATGCAAGACTCCGGAGTCTCAAAAGTAGTTTCCGTAGCGTTACAAACAAATAATGAGGTGAGAACATAATGGGATTATTTGATATTTTTAAGCGACGTAATAAAAAAGAACAGGAAAAACCAGCTGAAAAACCTGAAGTTGAGGTGGATAATGTTGATGATAGTGAAGTTTTAAGTAGTGAATCTACATCTACAAGTGAAGCTTCTAAAGTTACTTCAGAGGATACAAGCCAAGCCACTGAGGCTGAATCGACTTCTGAGACTAAAAAGTCAGAAGTTGCCAGCGAAAAAGCTGCTGAAGACGTAAATTCACAAGAACCTACATCTCAAACAGTTGTCGAATCAACTGAAGCAAACTCTGAAGCAAAACTAGTTCCCAAATCGTTAACTGTTGATTCTCAAACGAGCAATCAAGCAGAAGAGACCGTTTCGGAAGTAAAAGAAGATGACGGTTCACAAGCCATCACTAACGTTGCTTCAGAGGCAGAAGTCCAATTACCTGTTGAAGATTCCGAGGCAGTGGAGGCTGAAGGTTCAGAAACTGTAGGAGATAAAACTAAAGAACCTGAAGCTCCTAAATCAGTTGAAGAATCAACAGCATCAGAGACACCAGCAGTTAAAAATGATGATGATATTTACGAACGGGGATTGGCCCGTTCTCGATCTACCTTTGGACAAAAATTGAATGCTTTATTTGCTAATTTCAGAAGTGTTGATGAATCTTTCTTTACTAATCTAGAAGATATGTTAATTGAGTCTGATGTCGGTTTTGAAACTGCTATGCAGATTACAGATGAACTTCGTGATGAAGTTAAGCTCAAAAACGTTAAAAAGACCAAAGAAGTTCAAAACGTTGTAATCAAAAAAATGATCGATATTTACGATGCTGCTGGTGATAATGAAAGCATTGAAATTAATTTTGCTGATCAAGGACCTACAGTAATTCTCTTTGTAGGGGTTAATGGAGTAGGTAAAACTACTACCATTGGTAAAATGGCGCAGATGTATAAGGACCAAGGCCGAAAAGTTCTTTTGGCTGCTGCAGATACATTTAGAGCCGGGGCCATTGCTCAATTAAACGTTTGGGCCGAACGTGACGGTGTAGATATCGTTAAGGGCAAAGAGCAAGGCGATCCTGCAGCGGTAGTCTATGATGCCGTAAAGAAGGCTAAAGCAGAAAATTATGATATTTTGATGGTGGATACTGCTGGCCGATTACAAAATAAAGTTAATTTGATGAATGAGTTAGCTAAAATGAAAAAAGTCATCACTCGTGAAATTCCGGATGCTCCTCATGAAACCTTATTGGTGCTTGATGGTACCACTGGGCAAAATGCGTTAAACCAGGCTAAGATGTTCAAAGATACCACTGATGTTTCCGGAATTGTATTAACTAAGTTAGACGGAACGGCTAAAGGTGGAATTGTGTTTGCTATTCGCAACGAACTTCATTTGCCAGTTAAATACGTAGGATTGGGCGAAAAAGTGACGGACTTACAGGTCTTTGATGCTAATGAATTTGTCTATGGCTTATTTAAGGGATTAATTTCGTAATTGACTAATTGAGTAAAAATAGATAGGCTTAATGGCGGTGATAACCCAAGGAGGAACCAGATGGAACTAGAAAAAAATAACTACATTAATTCTTTATTTGAGTTTTATTCACCGCTACTAACTACTAAACAGGTTAACTATTTAGAACGTTATTACGTAGATGATTATTCCCTAGGTGAAATTGCTGCCGAATTTGATATTAGTCGGCAAGCTGTGTATGACAACATCAGACGATCTGAAAAAATCTTACAGCAGTACGAAACTAAGCTGAGATTATATCAAAGTTTTAAACAACGCAACCAAAAATTAGATCAAATTAAACAATATGCGCAAGAACACTATCCCGATGATTCACAATTAAGTGAACTCATTGATAGTTTAGAAATAACTGAAGAAGAGTGAAAGTGGTGACTGGATATGGCCTTTGAAGGCTTAACAGAACGATTACAAAATGCAATGCGCAACTTGCGCGGTAAAGGAAAAGTTTCCGAATCTGATTTAAGAGCTACAATGCGTGAAATTCGTTTGGCGTTACTAGAAGCCGACGTTAACTTTACTGTGGTTCGAAAATTTGTTAAAACCGTTGAAGAACGAGCAAAAGGCGCTAAGGTGTTAGAAGGCTTAAATCCTTCTCAACAAATTGTTAAAATTGTTAATGAAGAATTAACGCAAATGATGGGAGAATCAGCAGTTCCGCTGAATAAGTCTCCTAAAATTCCAACTGTAATTATGATGGTTGGGCTTCAAGGGGCTGGTAAAACTACCACTGCAGGTAAGATTGCCCTTAAACTGAAAAAAGAAGAAAATGCTAGACCATTGCTAGTAGCAGATGACGTTTACCGTCCAGCGGCAATTGAACAATTAGAAACGGTTGGTAAGCAAATCGACGTTCCCGTCTTTCAAATGGGTACTGATACTGATCCAGTAGAAATTGCTAAACAAGGTTTGGCTAAGGCACAAGCAGATCATAATGATTATGTCATTATTGATACCGCCGGCCGGTTGCAAATTGATACTGATTTGATGGATGAATTAAAAAACATCAAATCTGAAATTAACCCTGATGAAATTTTGTTAGTTGTAGATGCTATGACCGGTCAAAATGCTGTGGCTACTGCTGAAGGGTTTAACGACGCTTTAGGCATCACTGGGGTAGTCTTAACCAAATTAGATGGCGATACCCGTGGTGGGGCTGCTCTTTCCATTAGAGCCGTTACTGACAAGCCAATTAAGTTCGTCGGACAAGGCGAAAAAATGTCTGATTTAGATATTTTCTACCCTGACCGAATGGCTTCTCGAATTTTGGGTATGGGCGATATGTTGTCGTTGATTGAAAAAACCCAACAAGAATACGATGAAAAGCAAGCCGCAGAATTATCTGCTAAAATTAAAGAAAATTCTTTTGATTTTAACGACTTTTTAGATCAACTGGCTCAGATTCAAAAAATGGGACCTCTGGATGAATTAATGAAGATGATCCCTGGAATGGCTAATAATCCAGCTCTAGCTAACGTTAATATGGATCCTAAGGATATGGAACATATTAAGGCCATTATCTACTCCATGACCGAACAAGAAAGAACGGAACCGGATGTAATTAACCCATCTCGGCGGCGACGAATCTCTCGTGGCTCAGGCCGACCAATTCAAGAGGTTAATCGCATGATTAAGCAATTTAACCAAATGAAAACAATGATGAATAAGATGTCTAACGGAAACATGAGCGAAATGGAAAACATGATGAAGGCTACTGGTATGGGTGGCGGAGCCTTATCTAAGTTAGCTATGAAGCAAATTGGTCGCAAAATGAAGAAAAACCAAAAGAAACGGGCTAAAAACAAGCGCAAAAAACGATAAAATCAGCTTTTAACGGTGTAAAGAAAAAAACCTTTACAACCATCTAAATTACTGGTATATTATTAACGTTAAGAAATTACAGGAGGTGTTTTACACATGGCAGTTAAAATTCGTCTTAAGCGGATGGGTTCAAAGAAGCGTCCATTTTACCGTGTTGTCGTAGCTGACTCAAGAAGTCCTCGTGACGGTCGTTTCATCGAAAACGTTGGAACTTACAACCCACTAACAGAACCAGCACAAGTTACTCTTAAGGAAGAAGAAATCCTTAACTGGTTAAACAATGGTGCTCAACCATCTGATACAGTTCGTAACTTACTTTCAGATGCAGGCATTATGCAAAAGTATCACGAAGCTAAGTACGCTAAAAAGTAAAAAGTGAAGTGATATCATGGTAGGCATTGATAACTTAATTAAAACAATTATTACGCCACTTGTTGAGTTCCCTGAAGAAATCGCAGTTGTTGCTAAAACAACCGACCGATTTAACGAATATCATCTTCAGTTAAATGAAAATGATATTGGTAGAATTATCGGGCAACAAGGCCATGTGATCCAAACTATCCGGACTATTTTGTACAGCATACCAACTAATGGCGGCAAATTAGTGCGTTTAGTTATTGATGAAGATAAGGGATAGGGTTTTAGATAAAACGGTGGTTTTATTTAGAACCTTTTTTCTTATCTCTTTTTAATTTGGAGGACAAAATGGAATACTACAAAATTGGCAAAATTGTTAATACTCAAGGCATTCGTGGAGAAGTTCGGGTAGTTTCAATTACGGATTTTGAAGCAGAACGGTTTAAAAAAGGCAATACCGTCTACGCTAAATTAGCTAAAGACAACTCCATGCATTCACTAACTATCGACGGAGTTCGCAAGCATAAAAACTTTATTATTCTTCACTTTGTGGATCATCCTAATATTAATGATGTAGAATTCTTAAAGCCATCTGATTTGTTCGTTGACGAAACGGCGTTAGCAAATGATGATCTGGAGGAAGGAGAATACTACTACCACGATATTATTGGTTTAGACGTTGTTACGGTGGATGGTGAAGAGTTGGGAGCCATTAAAGAAATTTTAGCTCCCGGTGCAAATGACGTTTGGGTAGTTAATCGACCTGGACAAAGTGATTTATTACTCCCTAAAATTGATCAGGTGATCAAAAAAGTAGATCTGGCTAATCATTTAGTGACTGTAGAATTAATGGAGGGCTTAGACTAGTGAAAATCGATGTTTTAAGTCTGTTTCCGGATATGTTTACCGGCCCAATGCAGGAATCCATTATTGGTAAAGCCGTTGAAAATCAAATCTTAGATATCGAAGTAACGGATTTTCGCCAGTACACCACCGACAAACATCGTCATGTAGATGATTATCCGTTTGGGGGTGGTGTTGGTATGCTTTTACAAGCGCAACCCATTATCGATGCCTATGAAGACTTAGCTGTTAAAAATCAAGCCCAAGGAATCGCTAAGGGAAGAGTCATTTTAGTTGATCCGGCTGGTAAGACCTTTAATCAACAAGTAGCTGAAGAATTGGCTACAGAAGAGCATCTAACGTTTATTTGTGGCCATTATGAGGGCTATGATGAACGGATTCGTTCAATTGTTACTGATGAATATTCCATTGGTGATTTCATTTTAACAGGGGGCGAACTTCCAGCAATGGTTATGATTGATGCAGTTTCTAGACTGTTACCAGGAACTTTGGGCAATGGTGAATCTAGTGTTGACGATTCGTTTTCTACTGGGTTATTAGAAGGTCCCCAATACACTCGCCCCGCTGATTTTCGTGGTATGCGGGTGCCTGACGTTTTAATTAGCGGAGACCATAAAAAAATTGCCGAATGGAATCAAAAAGAATCCCTACGTCGAACTTATTTACGCCGTCCAGACTTGATTGACCATTCTAGATTAACTAATCTGCAAAAACGGCTCTTAAGAGAAGTGCGTGAGGAAGAAGAACAGCGTCAAGAAAAATAACTTTACAGTAATTGAAAAATTGTGTTAAAATTTAAGTTGGCTTAGGCCGAAAACAACATTCCGCTGTCCAGTCGATAATGAATGTTAGTGAAAGGAAGAAATACTATGCGTCAAAACAAATTGATTGATCAGATTAACCAAGCCCAAATCAGAAATGATATTCCTGAATTCCGGGCCGGTGATACTGTTAAGGTTTATGTAAAGGTTGTTGAAGGTACTCGCGAACGGATCCAATTGTTCGAAGGGGTTGTCATCAAGCGTAAAGGTGCCGGAATCCAAGCTACTTACACTGTTCGTAAAGTAAGTAATGGTGTTGGTGTTGAACGAATCTTCCCAGTAAACTCACCACGTATTGACCATATTGAAGTTGTTCGTTATGGTCGTGTTCGTCGTGCTAAACTTTACTACTTGCGTGCTCTTCAAGGTAAGGCTGCTCGTATTAAAGAATCACGTCGTGGACGTTAATTCTAAGAAATTAAAGGTTGAATCAAGCTTGGCTTGGTGTCAGCCTTTTTTCGTATCTACCAATAATTAGGTGAAGAAGTATGAGTAAAAACGAAGAACAAGTAAATTGGTTTTTAAAGTATTTAAAAAGTGAACGACAGTATTCTGCTGATACTATCAGGGCTTATCAGGAAGCATTGAAGGAATTTCAACAGTTTTTAGTGATTTCTGAAGACGCTGAATATAAATTCACTCAAGTAGATCAATTAGCGGTAGAGGCCTACATGAGTGATCTATATGACAAGGATTATGCATGGAACTCTATTTCACAAAAAGTATCCGCAATGCGGTCATTTTATAATTTTTTGGAAAAAAATGAAGAAATCAGTATTAATCCGTTTGAGTTTGTTCAGTTAAAGAAGCATAATAATCAATTACCAAGGTTCTTTTACCAAAATGAACTTCAGGAGTTGTTTCAGGCTGCGGAATTAAATAAAGATCCACAAATGAGGTTACGTGATCAAGCACTGCTAGAAGTTTTATATGGGACCGGAATTCGGGTAAGTGAATGTGCGGGGTTAACCACCCAAACAGTCGATTTACAGCAAAAAGTAATGTTGATTCAAGGGAAGGGAAACAAACAACGTTACGTTCCCTTTGGTAGGTATGCTCAAGAAGCACTGCAAAATTACTATGCTGATAGCCGACGGCCGGTTATGACTAAAAATGATCAGCACCATCAAGCGGTATTTATTAATCATCGCGGGACGGCATTAACGGCTCGCGGAATTGAATACGTGTTAGATCAAATCGTCAAACGTAGTTCCCTAACTACTTCCATTCATCCCCATATGTTACGGCATACGTATGCTACGGACTTATTAAATAACGGGGCGGATCTACGGACCGTTCAAGAGCTGTTAGGCCATAGTAGCTTATCTTCTACGCAACTATACACTCATATTACTAAAGAACACCTACTGCGGGATTATAATTCGTTTTTTCCCCGCACTCAAACTAAAAAATAAAGGGAGAATTATCCATGCCAATTAAATTTGAAGCAACCACTATCTGTGCCGTTCGTCATGGCGGTCACTTAGCTATGGCCGGAGATGGTCAAGTTACGATGGGTGAAAAAGTTATCATGAAAGGAACGGCTCATAAAGTTCGTAAAATTTATAATGATAGAGTGGTAGTCGGTTTTGCCGGCAGCGTTGCCGATGCTTTTAACTTAGAGGAACGGTTTGAAAAGAAATTAAACCAATACGACGGCGATTTAAAGCGAGCTGCCGTGGAATTGGCTCAAGAATGGCGTTCAGATCAAGCTCTTCAAAAATTGGAAGCCCTCTTAATCGTTATGAATGATAAGGATCTATTGTTAGTATCTGGTTCTGGTGAAGTGATTGAACCAGATGATGATATTTTGGCAATTGGTTCTGGTGGTAATTTTGCTTTAGCTGCGGCTACAGCTATGAAGCACCACGCTACTGATATGTCCGCTAGAGAAATCGCTGAAGCAGCTATCCATATTGCTGGTAGTATCGATATCTTTACCAATCAAAACGTAATTTCAGAAGAATTATAGGAGGTAGTAGAGTTGGAAAATGTACAAACCCCTAAACAAATCGTTGATGTTTTAGACCAATACATTGTCGGTCAAAATGATGCTAAAAAAGCGGTAGCGGTGGCTTTACGGAATCGATACCGCCGAATGCAATTAAGTCCTCAAATGCAAGAAGAAATTTCTCCTAAAAACCTATTAATGATTGGACCTACCGGGGTAGGGAAAACGGAAATTGCTAGACGGTTAGCTAAAATCGTTAACGCGCCATTTGTCAAAGTAGAAGCCACTAAATTTACTGAAGTAGGTTACGTTGGTGGTGATGTTGAGTCTATGGTTCGGGATTTAGTTGAAAATGCCGTTCAATTAGAAAAACAAGCGGCCTACAAGCGTGTTAATGCTGATGCCGTTAAGCAGGCTAATAATGAACTCTTGAAGCTATTGGTACCCGCTAAGAAAAAGGAAAACAATCAAAATGATATGCAAAATATCATGAACATGTTTTCTGCAATGCAAAAGGGAGAAACGCCTGATCTGAATGCAGCGCAACAAGAAGAATTAACTGATGATATTCGCGAAAAACGCCTTTCTACTTCTGATAAGTTAAGAGCTGGTTTACTGGAAAACGAAATGGTCGAAATCGAAGTGCCAGATCCTAGTCAATCTAACGTTGGCAATAACAACATGCTTAATCAAATGGGAATTGATCTCAATGATTCATTAGCTGGCATTATGCCTAAAAAAATGATCACCAGAACAGTTAGTGTTGCTGAAGCGCGTGAAATTTTAACTCGGCAAGCAGCTGAAACTTTAGTTAATAGTGCCGACTTATACCATGATGCAATTGAAAATGCTCAAAACGCCGGAATTATTTTTATCGATGAAATTGATAAAATTACCGGTGGTTCTTCTCAATCTCGAGGTGAAGTTTCGCGTGAAGGGGTTCAACGTGATATTTTGCCAATCGTGGAGGGTTCTCAAATCAATACTAAGTATGGAACTGTCAACACCGACCACATCTTGTTTATTGCTTCGGGAGCGTTTGCTGAGAGCAAGCCTAGTGATCTGATTCCTGAATTGCAAGGTCGTTTTCCCATTCGAGTGGAATTAAACGATTTAACTAAGGAAGACTTTGTTAGAATTTTGACCGAGCCTAACAACGCATTGGTTAAACAATATATTGCTTTAATCGGAACGGATAACATCAAGGTTACATTTACAATTGAAGCCATTAATAAAATCGCTGAGATTGCTACCGATGTTAATCATAATACTGATAATATTGGTGCTCGCCGGTTGCACACCATTTTAGAAAAGCTATTGGAAGACATCTTATACGAAGGTCCTGATATGCAAATGGGCGAAATTACCATTACTGAAAAATACGTTGACGATAAAGTTGGCCAGTTGGCCCAAAACAAAGATCTTTCTCGTTACATTCTCTAGGAGGAGTAGCATGATTGAGTTAGCTAACAACGATTTAACGGTTCAAATCAATGAACTGGGTGCGGAATTAACTAGTGTGGTTAATTCAGATGGCATTGAATTTATGTGGCAAGCGGATAAATCTTTTTGGGGGCGCCATGCTCCCGTGTTATTCCCTATTGTCGGTCGGCTAAAAGATGATCAATATCAATATAATGGCCAAACTTATTCCATGTCACAACACGGATTTGCGCGGGATAATCAGTTCTCTGTAATTGAACAAACTAGTAATATGGTGATATTAGAATTTACTGCTAATGAAACTACTAGGGCCAAATTTCCGTTTGAATTCAGTCTGAGAGTTACCTACACATTAGACCAACATAGTTTAAAAGTGGGTTACGAGGTAGTTAATCAAAATGACGTGGAAATGCCATTTTCGATTGGTGCTCATCCAGGGTTTAACATCCCCTTGGTGGCTAATGAAGCTAGCTTTACTGATTATGTGTTACGAGTAGCACCAGCTACTAACTACCAACAAATTCCATTGCAAGCGCCGTTAAGTGATCCACAAAATGCTCAGGAATTAAATCTTCTCCAGCCATTAGCATTAAATCATCAGTTGTTTGAAAATGATGCGTTAATTTTAGAACTGGAAGGCAAAGAGACGACGGTAATGCTAGAGACTGCTCAAAATGACCACGGAGTAGCCCTTACAGTAGCTAATGCGCCTTACCTAGGTATTTGGTCTCCCTATCCTAAAGAGGCGCCATTCGTCTGTTTAGAACCGTGGTGGGGAATTGCTGATCCAGTAGATGCCGACGGTGTGTTAGAACACAAATTAGCTATGAATCATCTAGCTACTAAACAACAATTTGTAGCTCAATATTCAATGACTTTTTTCTAAAAAATAAGATGACCCCGTTAGGGATCATCTTATTTTTGCTTACTACGATTACGCCACCAATAATATAAACCAAACGGAACTAGGTTTTCAGTTCCAGCCAGAATACGTTTAATGTTAGTTCTATGACGATAAAAAATAAAAACCGTTAATGCTAAAGCCAAAATGGCTAATAGTTGTTCTTGAAGTGCAAAAGTAATGATTGTAATAATACTAAAGGCAATCATACTAGCTAAACTAACCATACTAGTGATAAAGATCAAACTGACCCAGATACCAGCGGCGATTAAAAATAACTCTGGGCGATACGCTAAAAGCATACCGGCACTAGTAGCTACGGCCTTACCACCTTTAAAATGATCAAAAATGGAAAAGGTATGGCCTAAAATTGCTGCCACCCCAAAAATTAAGGGAGAAATTGTATAGCTATGAAAGAACACTGGCAACATAGTTGCAATTGATCCTTTAGCAATGTCTAAAATCATTACTAAGGTACCGGCCACTGGTCCTAATACCCGATAAGTATTGGTAGTACCAATGTTACCGGAACCAAATTGCCGAATGTCTTTATGGAAAAAAAGTTTCCCCACCCAAACACCACTGGGGATTGATCCTAGCAGGTAAGCTAGGATGAGCATGACTACGACTTGCCCTATATTAGAGTCCATGTCTAGTTCCACCATTCCTTAATTCAAACAGTTCTGTACAATGTCTTTAATTTTAGCATGTTTAACTAGGGACTCCAATAAAATTTCATTTTCAAAGTAAAAAAATTAGGTTATCATAAAATAGATTGTTATTAAAAGAAGGAGTCTGCATACGAATGGCAAAAGCAAAACAAACATATGACGATTCTTCCATCCAAATTTTAGAAGGGCTCGATGCCGTTAGAAAACGGCCCGGTATGTATATTGGTTCTACCGGAGTACGAGGCCTTCATCATTTGGTTTATGAAATCGTCGATAACGCCGTTGATGAAATATTAGCGGGCTACGGAAAAGAAATTAACGTGATTATTCACGCGGATAATAGTATTACGGTTAAAGATCATGGTCGGGGAATGCCAGTAGGTATGCACGCTTCTGGAAAACCTACACCAGAAGTTATCTTAACGATGCTGCATGCTGGTGGTAAATTTGGCCAAGGTGGTTATAAAACCTCAGGTGGTCTTCACGGAGTCGGTGCTAGTGTGGTTAACGCTCTATCATCTAGTCTAACCGTAACAATTGTTCGTGACGGAGTGAAGTACGAAGAAGATTTTGAAAATGGTGGTCATCCGAAAGGTACATTACGTAAATTAGGGAAGACGGGGTTACCAAGTGGCACTATGGTAACTTTTAAACCAGATTCGAGTATCTTCACCACGGTAGTTTATAATTTTGGTACTTTGGCGGAACGATTAAGAGAATCGGCCTTTCTTTTGAAAGGCACTAAAATTACGTTAACTGATGAACGTCCAGGACAAGAACAAGAAGAAGTTTTTCATTATGAATCCGGGATCAAAGAGTTCGTTGGTTACTTAAATGAAGATAAAAACGTTTTAGGCGATATTATGTATTTTGACGGTACCAAAGATGGTGTCGAAGTTGAAGTCGCTGCCCAATATAATGATGGCTATACTGAAAATATGTTGTCATTTGTTAACAACGTTAGAACGCGTGACGGTGGAACTCATGAAGCGGGATTAAAATCCGCTTGGACCAAAGCCTTTAATGAATATGCTCGTAAGATCAGCTTACTTAAAGAAAAGGATAAAAATTTAGACGGTAGCGACGTGCGAGAAGGCCTCTCTGTAGTGATCTCTTTGCGGGTACCAGAAGAACTACTCCAATTTGAAGGGCAAACTAAAGAAAAATTGGGAACTCCAGAAGCCAGAAGCATCGTTGATAGCGTTGTGAGTGAACAGCTGGGCTATTTCTTAATGGAAAACGGGGAATTTGCCCAAACGTTGGTGCACAAAGCTTTAAGAGCTCGGCAAGCCCGCCAAGCCGCACGAAAGGCTCGTGACGAAAGTCGTAATGGCAAGCGGGCAAAGAAACAAGAGCGGTTATTATCAGGTAAATTAACGCCAGCCCAGTCAAAAGATTATAGTCAAAACGAACTCTTCCTAGTCGAAGGGGATTCCGCCGGTGGATCTGCTAAGCAAGGACGAGATCGCAAACATCAAGCGATCTTACCATTACGAGGCAAGGTCTTAAACACCGAACGGGCTAAATTGCCAGAAATTATGAAAAATGAAGAAATTAACACGATGATTTACACCATCGGGGCTGGTGTTGGGTCTGAATTTAACATCGATAATTCCAATTACGACAAGATCATTATCATGACCGATGCCGACGATGATGGAGCTCATATTCAAATCCTGCTGTTAACATTTTTCTACAAGTACATGCGGCCGATGATCGATGCTGGTCGAGTTTATATTGCGTTGCCACCGCTATATAAAATGCAACAAGGTACCGGGGCAAAAACTAAGATCGAATACGCTTGGACTAACGATCAATTAGCTCAAATTGAAAAAGATTTTGGTAAAACTGCTTCCTTGCAACGCTTCAAAGGTTTGGGAGAAATGAACGCAGACCAATTATGGGAAACTACTATGGATCCAGAAACCAGGACCTTAATCCGGGTGCGAATTGATGATGCTGCTTTAGCTGAACGAAGAGTTACTACCTTAATGGGTGATAAAGTAGATCCAAGAAGGGCCTGGATTGAAGCCAACGTTAAATTTACGATGGAAGAAGAAGGCAGCATTTTGGATAATGCAGCTGATGAATAGAGGTGAATAGTAAATTGAGTAAAATTGAAAATTTAACTTTAGAAGACGTAATGGGAGATCGATTTGCTCGTTATTCCAAGTCAATTATCCAAGAACGGGCTTTGCCAGATATTCGAGACGGATTAAAACCGGTCCAACGCCGGATTTTATACGCCATGAACAAAGACGGCAATACTTATGATAAAGGTTTTAGAAAATCCGCTAAATCAGTCGGAAACGTTATGGGTAACTTTCATCCCCATGGCGACAGTTCGATTTATGAAGCGTTGGTTCGAATGAGTCAAGACTGGAAGGTTCGAGAACCATTAATTGAAATGCATGGTAATAATGGTTCTATGGATGGCGATCCGCCTGCTGCTATGCGATATACTGAAGCTCGGTTAAGTAAAATCTCTGGTGAAATGCTTAGAGATATTGACCAAGAAACTGTAGATTGGGTTTTGAACTTTGATGATACCGAATACGAACCTACTGTATTACCAGCTAGATTTCCTAATTTATTAGTTAATGGTTCTACCGGGATTTCAGCAGGTTACGCAACCGATATTCCCCCTCATAATTTAGGTGAGGTCATCGATGCAATCTTATACTTACAAAAACATCCAGATGCTTCTACTGATAAATTAATGGAATTTGTAGCCGGTCCAGATTTTCCCACTGGGGGAATTGTTCAAGGTCTAGACGGTATTAAGCAAGCCTACGAAACGGGACATGGCCGGATTGTAGTGCGTTCGAAGACTGAAATTAAACCCATTCGGGGAAATAAAAGTCAAATTGTAATTACTGAAATTCCATATGAAGTTAACAAGGCTCAATTAGTCAAAAGAATTGATGAAATTCGGATTAATAAAAAAATTGATGGAATTGCTGAAGTGCGTGACGAAAGTGATCGTGATGGGTTAACGATTGTGGTGGAACTAAAGCGTGATGTTGATTCTAATGGAATTTTGAACTACCTATTTAAAAATACTGATCTGCAAGTTTCATATACTTTTAACATGGTGGCAATTAATCATATGCGGCCCGAACGGGTATCATTGAAGACCATGTTAACTGCTTACTTGGAATTCCAACAAGAAGTAATCAAAAAACGGACGATCTATGATTTAAAGAAGGCTCAAGATAGACAACATATTGTCCAAGGTCTGATTAAAGCCTTGTCCATTTTAGATCAGGTAATCAAAACGATTCGGGCTAGTAAGAATCGTAAAGATGCTCGCGATAATTTGGTAAAGGCGTATGAATTTTCCACTATTCAAGCTGATGCTATTGTAGCGTTACAACTTTATCGATTAACTAATACTGATGTAACCCAACTAGAAAAAGAAGCTGCCGATTTGGCTGCTCGCATTGAAGCCGATCAATTAATTCTTAGTGATGAAACTGAGTTAAACCGAATTTTAGCTAAAGAGCTTAAACAAATTAGTAAACAATTCCGGCACCCTAGAATGTCTGAAATCCAAGCTGAAGTAGCTGATCTAAAGATTAGTAAAACGGTAACGGTTCCGGATGAAGATGTAATTGTTTTAGTAAGTCAACAAGGTTACCTTAAACGTAGTAGTATTCGCTCATACACAGCATCTAATGGTGAGGAAAACGGATTACAAGACTTTGATAATCCAGTCTTTTTGGCCAAGGTTAACACTCGCGATCATTTGCTGATGTTTACTAATAAAGGGAACCTGATTTACCGACCAGTTTTTGAAATTAGTGATGTCCGTTGGAAAGACACTGGTGAGCATCTTTCTCAAACTGTTGGCTTAGAATCTGATGAAATGGTAATTGCCGCTTACTCCTTTAAGAGTTTGAAGGAACCTGGAGAATTTTTAATTGCCACTGACGATGGCTATATTAAACGAGTAGCGTTTGAAAGTCTCACTCCTGGTCGTACTTACAAGAAGCATGCATTTGTTTATGAAAAACTCAAATCACCAGCTGCTAAAGTAATTAACGTGATGTATTTGGCTCAACCTGATGAGAATATGTCTGTGATGCTGATTTCTCATCTAGGCTACGCATTACGCTTTAACTTAGCTGAAATTCCGGTGAACGGAGCTAGAACTACTGGGGTTAAATCAATGAATCTTGGTAATGATTGGGTAACTAACGTTCAAATTGTTAACGATGATCAATCAATCGCTCTAATTACTCAGCGAGGCGCGTTTAAGAAGATGAAGGTAAGCGAGGTCACACCTACTTCAAGAGCTCGTAAAGGGGTATTAATTTTACGTGAACTCAAGAATGATCCTCATCGAGTAGTTGGATTTACAGTGATAAACCAGGCCGATGCACCGTTAGTAGTTTATACTGATCACAGTAAAGAACATGACCTATTACCTAACGAATTTAGTGATGGTGGGCGTTATTCCAACGGTTCATTTGTTATCGATGTGGATTCTGAAGGACAACCAATTTCTATTCAACCTAAGTTATTAGAATTGATACTAAATTAATTTAATAGGATTAATAGTTTGCCAGCTGTTCAGATAAAGATTATATTATGGTCAGCAAAATAAATTATGCTCCAACTGGGGGAGGCACTTGTCAATGAAAACAACTCAAGAAAATATTTTTTCTTCTAAAACGTTAAGTTATTTTCTGCAACTATCGGATACCATGAATTACACTCAAGCAGCTCAAATCTTGGGGATTACTCAACCTGCGTTAACACAACAAATTAAAAAATTAGAACGGACTGTGGGGGCACCGCTATTTTATTCAGTTGGCAAAAAATTGCGTTTAACTGAAGCAGGCCACACCATGTTAAGAACTACCCATGATATTTATGAACTATTGAATGAAGCTACCGATGAAATTCAACAGTCATCCAGTGAAACCACGGGTGAAATTAACTTAGGCATCTTAGCCTCAATTGAAACACGTGTTTTACAAGCGTTTACGATTGAGCTATACAAAAAGTATCCAGATCTAACCATTACTTTTCACATGTTAACTAGAAAAGAAATTTGGGAAAATTTGGAAAATAATAAGATTGATTTAGCCATTATGTACTTGCCAGATTCATCAATTAAAAACTGGCAACCGTACAGTTCTAAAAAGATTTTGTCTGACGAACTTTTGTATGTTCATCACCAACCTGAACTTAAGGATCGTAAATACATTCGCTTTAAGGACGTAACTGATTCTCCATGGGTTATTTATCCACAAAACTACTTTTTGAACGTTACTTTACATGAAGCTTTTAAGAATCAAATGGTAGATTTTCCTAAAATCGCTGGTCGCTTTACGTTGCCAGAACAATTATTAAATTTCGCCATTCACGCTAATACAGATACAGCTTTACCAGTATCATTTTTAAAGGGAATTAATTCTGACTTTTTGGAACAACAAAATACCTGGATGACTACTTTAGAACCTAAAGTTCAGTTTGATCTCAGCTTTGTATTCCGGAAAAACAAAAATGAAATCCCACGAATTAAATTTTTCTTAGATGCCTTTGACAAATACCTCGAAGACGAGGATTATTTAAGTAGGCTCGAAAAAATAGCTACAAAAGATAAAACAAAATAGGAGAGATTCATATTATGAGTAAAGAACTTGTTTTTGGTCACCAAAATCCTGATACAGATGCGATTGTTGCTGCCAAGGCATATTCGTACCTACAAAATCAATTAGGCTACGACACCGAAGCAGTTGCTTTGGGAGAACCTAACGCTGAAACTGTTTACGTGTTAAATCACTTTGACGAACCAACACCACGGGTCGTTACCGCTGTAAAACCAGAAGTTGATTCTGTTATGTTGGTAGACCATAATGAATTCCAACAAAGTGTATCAGATATTGAAGCAGTTCAAGTAACTCACGTAGTTGACCATCACCGAATTGCTAACTTTAATACTGATCAACCATTAGAATACCGAGCAGAACCAGTTGGTTGTACCAGCACCATTTTAACTAATATGTTTGCTGAAAAAGACGTTAAAATTCCAGTTAAATTGGCTGGTTTGATGATGTCTGCTATTATTTCAGATACTTTACTTTTGAAGTCACCAACTACTACTGATAAAGATAAAGAAGCTCTACGTGCTTTAGCTCAAATTGCTGATGTAGATTACAAATCATACGGTATTGAAATGCTTAAAGCTGGTACTAACGTTGATGCTAAGAGTGATCAAGAATTAATCGATGCTGATGCCAAATCTTTCGATATTAACGGCAAAAACGTGCGAATTGACCAAATCAACGTAGTTGACTTTGAAGATGTCTTAAAACGTCAATCAAGCATCATGACGGCTATGAATAATGAAGCTCAAAGCGAAGGCTATGATTTGTTTTTAGTATTGGTTACTGATATCTTAAACAGTAATTCTAAAATGATTGTAGTTGGTGAACCAACCGCTGCAGTTGAAAAGGCTTTTGCTGCTAAGCTAACTGATAACGTTATGGACTTACCAGGCGTTGTTTCTCGTAAAAAACAAGTAGTACCACAATTAACTGACGCTTTAAACTAAAAAGCTAATAAAAACCCCTTAACACTTAAGTTAAGGGGTTTTTTATTGGCATTAAATTAATGCAAGATAGTGTTTAGTAATAAGACCATCAATAAACCAACAACAGAAATAATTGTTTCTAGGACGGTCCAGATTTGCATAGTTTGCTTAACTGAAATATCGAAGTATTCTTGGAACATCCAGAAACCAGCATCATTAACGTGAGATAACGCAAGTGATCCGGCACCGATAGCTAAAGCCATCATGATTGGATCTGCGCCTAAACTGTTCATTAATGGAGTAACCAATCCAGCAGCGGTCATACCAGCAACCGTAGCTGAACCTAATGAAGCCCGTAAAATAACGGCGATTAACCAGCCTAAGATAATAGGTGAAAGGTTAGTGTGCATCATAAGGTCTTGAACAGCTTTACCAACACCACCATCAATTAAAATTTGTTTGAAGGCGGCACCACCACCGATAATCATCAAGAGCATAGCAATGGATTTGATGGCTTCAGTAATGGTAACGGTAATTTCGCTCATGCTCTTATTACGATGAAAGCCCATTGACCAAATGGCAAATAGCAAAGCAATTACCATGGCAATCATTGGGTTACCAAGCATTACCACGATAGCGTCTAAGCCATGTGGGTTAGCAGGGGTTTTACCACCCATGAAGATCATAGTGTAGATAGTAGAAATTGCCATGAAGATAACAGGGAATAATGAGGTTAAAACGGATAAACCAAAACTAGGAGTATCTTTTAAATCAAATTCCTTGATTTCCCCAAAAGCTGGTAAGCTCTTCTTTACTACAAAGGCTTCTGGAACCCATTTTTGAGCTAACTTAGTGTACAGTGGACCAGCAATGATCACACATGGAATGGCTACGATAATTCCGTACAAAAGCATTTGACCAATGTTAGCACCCAAAGCAGTTGCTACCGCGGTTGGAGCTGGTTGTGGAGGCAAAAATCCTTGAGTGGCTGATAGTGCTGTAGCCATTGGAATTCCAAGGTATACGAATGGTACATCTGCTTCCAAGGCAACCGCAAAAACGATTGGAGTTAATAATACCAAGCCAACTTCGAAGAATAGTGACATTCCGATGATAAATGAAGCTAAAACGATCGCTAATTGAAGTCGTTTTTTACCAAATTTATCAATTAGAGTTTTGGCGATTCGATAGGAACCACCGGCATCTGAAACCAAACGGCCAACCATGGCACCAAAGCCAAAGATAATGGCTAGTTCACCAAGGGAACCACCAATCCCAGTTTTAATGGAATCTGCAATATGGGCTGGATTCATTCCTAATCCAAGACCAACTACAATGGCAGTTACAACAAGGGAAACGAAGGTATTCAGCTTGAACTTAATGATTAAGAACAACAACAGCAAAATACCTAAAATCAATACAACAAAAGGCATAAGTTCACTCTCATTTCTCTCTAAATAATTTCTAATAGTCTGCATTATTTTTAAGTACGACTTAAAAAATAGCAACACGGGTATTTTAGACTTTTTGGTGACGAAATTCAATCAGATTGAAAAAAATTATTATAAATGATATAAGAAAGCGTTTGCTAAATTGATTTTTGTTACCAAACTGAAAAATATTTTCTTCAGGGGGGTTAACGGGGGAATCAATTTATATATATCTACTTCGGATAATATATATTATGTAAAGTAAAATATATATAAATCTATCCCCCTCAAATTAACTCTTAAAATTTAAATGGTTAGTTGTTTAACCCAAAATGGTAAATAATTTTAACTTCGTTATCGCCAGCTTGGCTATTAATTACTGAGGCACCAGCCAAACCAGTTTTAATTTACTTAGCAACTAATTTATGACCGTTTAAAATAAAACGTGTGCCTTTATAATGCGCAATTGGCAATGTTATTGGTTCAGCTTGGTTTTGGTGCCAAGTTATTACAATGTGACCGTGTTTAACTTGCTTAGTAAACTTATTGTTTAAGTATACTTTGGTATATAATTTGGCTAGCTTACGAACGTTATTTAACTTAGTATCCGTAGTGGCTGCTGGATTGGCTAAAGCAATCATTTGTTTGGTGGCTGGCAGATAATCAGTCACCGGCTTAGCGATTTGCTGCCATGGCTTGCTTAAATCTTTACTAGCAAACGATTTTTGCAATTTAAACGGTACATTACGGTCTTTGTTAACCATCAGACCTTGATAGCCGATGCTAGCATTGTTCCATTTAGCCAGCATGGTAGTAAAAACCGATATTCCTTGCAAAATGGTCAGACATATCAGGATTCTAAGTGCAAGCATGATAAACTTTCGGCCCATTTCATTTAAATTAATTTCTTGTAAGGTCATGAACCCAGCATAAATTAATAGTAAAAATGCTATTGGTGCCAACCTAAATGGAAATTGAAGAATATACAAAAATTTAAACGTTTTAAATAACAAATTCCACGGAAAAATTCCAGATGCTAGCACTAAAGTAACAATACCGAGCCAGCCTAAAAATTTAATTGCCTTAGTATTAACGTTTTTAACGCTAACAAATAAGACTGCGCAACTTAAAATACAGATTAAAGAAACTAGTAATACTGTAGCTCCAGACCAATTTAAGGTATGCATCTGTGGATCTGCGTATGGAAATGGATTCAACAACTTGTTTTGAGTACTTAAAACAATATATGGTAACCAAATATTAATAGTTAAAATAATCGTTATCCCTGCTGCAATTCCGGTTTTAGTAATTAGCTGTTTCTTATTTGTAGTAGATTGAAATAGTGAGTAACTAAACGTAATCATCAAAAAAACAACAATAGAAAGCACTGACGATAAAACATGAACCTGAATTAAAATGGTGACTGCAATTATCATTTCACTGATTTTAACCGGTTGCTTTGGTTGTGTTGCCATTCTAATTCCAACGGCAATTACTAAGGGGATAAAAGCAGCTCCTACCCCCATAAATTCTGAGTTTAAAACCTAAGCAAAAACGGCATACGAAGTCATATAAAAAATAGCACCATATAACCGTAATTTGGGTTTTACCTGCCCTACTTTTAGCATATAAAGACAATTTAAACCTGCTGCAGTTACTACCAAAAAATTGGTTACTATTTGGAGCTTATAGTACGATCCCAAAATGAATAGTAACAATCCGTTTAAATATGCCAATAACGGTCCATAAAGGACGTTTATGTAACGACCGGTACTATTAAAGCCGTACATCATAATGAATGGTTGAAAATTATGTTCCTTGATTTGCATGTAAGTATCATAAAATCTACTAAGATGAAAAACTGAATCCGTATATAGCATTAAGTTACTACGTTGAAAAATTTGGGGTGAGATGATGATTAACCCCACTGCTAAAATAATAAAAATATTTCTTAAGTTTGGAGAAGCCCCCATTCTACTTTTCATTTCCCCTGTCCCATTGCTAATAATTATTCTTAATTTATATCTTATCAAAGTTTAAAAAATTGATAAGCAAAACGCCTTGCAACAAAAAAAGACAGTGCCATAGCCCTGTCTTTACAATCTATTTAGCGTTTAATCTGCTTTTTAGTTTTTTTATTAAATGAGAGTTTAAAACTAAATATAAAATAATAATTTGGATGGGAGTGATTATTACTTCCTTAACTATTCTAGTAGATACCAAAGCCCAAAACGGAGTTTTATACATTAAAGTTAGCCACAATGTGTTTAAAAGCGTATTGACCACTACGGCAATAATGAGTTGGGATATAATCACATTAGCCCAAGTTGCCTTTCGTTGGTAAAAAAAGATTCCGTAAATAACGGCGCCTAGGATGGCAGAAACGGTGAAACCGGGAAAGTAAACGCCCCCAGTTAAGATGGTTCCCACGATATCAGCAATGGCCGCTACCGACGCTGACCACCACGGGCCGTACCAGGCACTAATTAGTGCCGTAACTACAAAACCAAATCCTAACTGAATGAATTGAGTACCAAACGTTAGTTGATTTAACACTAAACCAGCTGCCAGTAACAATCCTAAAACCACGATATCCAATGTCCGTAGTTTTTTAAACGTAAATGAGTCTGTAATTGACTTCATCATAAAAAAACATCTCCTCGAAGGAGCTCACCATACTAGACCTATATTAAGTTAAGTGATTGGTGAATGCGAAAACAATGACGCGAACCTAAAGTTCTTCTACCAACGTTCACATTCCGTTCCGCTGGTCCTTAACGCATTGAATCCTACCCCATTTATTTTGTAACTATTAAAGCATAGCATATCCTACAAAAAAAGCAATTAATTACTAATAAAAAGTAATTAATTGCTAAATAATAGCTAATTAAAATTGATCTGTTTTATCAAAATCACGGAGCCAGCCTAATGCTAAGGCTTTCTCTCCTAAATGAGTACCAATGACTGGTCCAAAGTAACTCTGTTCTACCGTCATTGATGGATATAATTGCTGAATTCGTTTAGCCCAAGCATCTCCAGCTGCCGGATCATTAGCGTTTAACACTAATGCTCTAAGCGGATAAGATGCTTCTTGATTGGCTTTAATAAATAATTCTTCTACCCTTGCTAATGCTTTTTTACGGGATCTTATTTTTTCAAATGCCACGATCTCATGACTATCATCATCAAACGTCAACAATGGTTTGATTTTTAAGATTCCACCAATAAAAGCTGAAGCATTGGATAATCGACCACCACGAACTAGGTTTTGTAAGTCATCAACGATGAATAATTCATCAATGGTAGACCGCAAATCATCTAAGTAAGCAATAATTTGATCCACCGCATAATCTTTAGCAGCCATTTTGCTTGCTTGAATTGCTAAATATCCCATTAATTTTACGGTGATTTGAGAATCATAAGGAATTACCTTAATTCGTTCGATGGTAGGAGCGATTTGTTCTAAAGAATTGTAGAAACCAGAAATGGTGCTTGCTAAATGGATACTAAGAACTGCGTCATACCCCTCATCTGCTAATGAATTATATAATTCAATCATTTCGCCCATTGGGGGCTGAGAAGTACTAGGGAATGATTTAGAGTTGCGAAGCTTATCGTAAAACTCTTCTGTAGTTAAATCAATTCCTTCATCGTAACTTCTACCATCAATGATTACCGGAATGGGCACGACTTTGATATTATACTGCTCTGCTTCTTGCTTGGTTAAATACGCAGTACTATCAGTAACAACTGCGATTTTCATTTAAGTCACCTACCTACTAAATTTTAATCCGATTAATGCTTTGTTCTAAACGATTTAATAAGATTTTTAATAATTGCTGTTCTTCATCGGTCCAATGGTTAAAAATATCGACAGTTAGTTGCTGGTATAATTGTTCAACTTTTTGATTTGCCGTTGAACCTTTTTCAGTCACTTGATAGACTAATTGCCGCTTATCTTTACCAATTGCAGTTTTGGAGATCATATCCTTGGCTACTAAACTCTTTAATTGTCTAGACAGAGTCGAAATATCTAACGAACTGGCTTCCGCCAACTGATCTTGAGTTTGAATTCCCGCTATTACCTTAATTAACAACTGCCATTCAGAAATAGTTAACTCTACTGATTTGGTTAGTTTCAACAAAATTCTTTGATATTTCTTCTCAGCGCTTCTTAATACAACTAATGTGTCTTTCATTGAAAGAATACCTCCGAAAAAACAGTATACAATAATTATTTGCACTGGGCAAATAAATGGGCAGCTCTTAGCTTTTCTGGTAGAAGTGCTGTATACTATAACACCGTTAACTAAATAATTAATTAAAAGAAAGCGAGCTGAATTATTATGTCATTTGACGGATCCTTTCTACATGCAGTTAGAAACGAATTAGACTGTGAACTTACAACGGGTCGAATTAGTAAGATTAATCAACCATACCCCAATGAATTGATTTTAACAATCAGAGCCCACGGTAAAAGCCACCAGTTACTGTTATCTGCTAACCCGACTTATGCGCGGGTCCAAATTACGAAAATTCCTTCAGTTAATCCGGATGTTCCTAGCAACTTTACGATGCTAATTCGAAAGTATTTAAACGGCGCAATTTTAAAACAAATTACTCAACCGGGTAATGACCGAGTTTTACATTTTGATTTTAGTTCTCGAAATGAAATTGGAGACCAAATAGAATTACGCTTAATTATTGAAATTATGGCCAGACACAGTAATATCATTTTAATTGATCAAGCCACCAATAAAATTATCGATGCTATCAAAAGAGTTAACAGTGATGTTAACAGATATAGAACGCTATTACCGGGAGCAACCTATGTTAATCCCCCCAAGCAAGATGTATTAGATCCATTTAATGTTAATAATTTTAAAGAAATTGAAAATATTGTTCGTGATTATCCTAATGCTGATGTTTTAGCTGATCAATTGCGGCAAAAAATTCAAGGACTTGGTAAGGACACATCTTTGGCATTAGCAAGTTACCTTCACGAACCCAGTGAACTGGTTGATAATTTCACAGCATTTTTCCAACGATTTAATCATCCAACCCCTACTATTAGCGAAATTGCTACTAACAAATATAATTATACTGCTTTTCCGTATCCAAATACTCTTTCAAATGTTGAATATTCGTCTTTAAGTGAATTGCTGGACCAATTCTATCATGATCAAGTTCAGCGAGATCGGGTCCGGGAGAAAGGCAGTGTTTTAATTCACGTAGTTAAAAACCAACTGAAAAAGAATCGAACTAAGTTGAAAAAACTACAAAAAGAATTAACTGAAACTGACCAGGCGGACCAATACCGGATTAAAGGTGAAATCTTAACCACCTACCTTAGTCAGGTTCAAAGAGGAATGACTGAAATTGAATTGCCCAACTTTTATGCCGAAAACAAACCAATTAAAATTGCTCTGTCTAACCAAATTTCTCCGTCTGAAAATGCTCAAAAATACTTTAAACGCTACCAAAAACTAAAAAATGCCATTTCTTATTTGACGGAACAAATCAAGGAAACTAAGGCTGAAATTAATTATTTTGAAAATATCCAGGCTCAAATTGAATTAGCCAATCCGGAAGATTTACAAGAAATTCGGTATGAATTAGAACAGCAAGGCTATCTCAGAAACCATGAGCAACATCAAAAAAGTAAGAAGAAACGCCATAAAGTAAATAAACCAGAAAAATTTATTGCAAGTGATGGAACTGAGATTTTAGTGGGTAAAAACAACCTGCAAAATGAACAACTAACCCTTCATTTTGCCGATAAACGAGATACTTGGTTACACGTTAAGGACCTCCCTGGTTCTCACGTAATTATCCGTGATTTTGAGCCATCAGAGCAAACTTTACTTGAAGCTGCTAGTTTAGCCGCTTATTTTTCTAAGGCTAGAAGCAGTACTAAAGTACCGGTAGATTATGTTAAAGTGAGAGCTATTAAGAAACCAAATGGAACTAAACCGGGCTTTGTAATTTATGAAGGCCAGACTAATGTATTGGTGGATCCAGACCCGCAATTAGTTCAACAACTGCATGAATAATCAAATTAAAAAGCAATAACTAACAGTTTAACTGTTAGTTATTGCTTTTTTAGTTAAATTAGTACTCTACTGACTTAAATTCAATAGTTGCCCCAATTTCTTGAGTACTTGATCCTGCATGACGTCTAGCTCCTAACTGACTAAATGGAAAATGACCAGTCATGGTAGCATAGCGATTAGGCTTTGATCTTAACTGAAGATCTTGTTTTAATCTTTCTGAATCTACTCCAGTTAAGTATTTTTTCACTAATACTCGTACCCAGTTAATGCCGGTTGCCTTAGTTAAAAAGGCAGTTTCGGTAATTCTGATTGGTCGAATTCCAGCAAATTCATACTCCCCAGAATCCTGTTGTTCAAAAAGAACTTGAACTAGCCCCTGCCAATCATCAGTAGCTAATTTTTCTTTACCAATATTCGTTAAAGTCTCTTGATCCTTAGCGAAGTTCTTCATAGGCAGTTGGTAGTTAGTATTATATTCATGTGTTTCTTTGTGACTAGCTACACCGTAAGAAATAGAAGCAATGGGAATAATTTGAGTACCATCAATAAAGAAATCGACTGCTGTAGTAACTTTAGGACGCACTACTTGAGCAATATCTTGATCAGGTGGTAAAACAATGATCTTTAATCCTTTACGTTTTTTAAGTTGCTTGGCTAGGTAGTGTCGATTACCTGGCAGAATAATTACCTCGGGTTGTTCTAATTTGATAATATTCAAGATATTACCCAGTTGAATAGGCTCAATATATTGTTTATCACTAAGTTGCGGACTAAGTGATACCGCATTGGGGTTATTATTCATGATAATAGTTTTATAACCAGATTTATGCAATTGAATTAAGGTTTGCGAAGTATAATAATCAGCACCGGTATTAGGTCCTAATTGATTACCTCCGCGTCCAATTACTAGTGCCGTTTTCTTATCAAATGGCTGACTTTCATTTTCTAGCTCGTAGCTGCTATAAAAAATGTTAGTATTTTCTAGAAATTCTCCTGCACTAGGTTCAATTTCTTTATAGGTAACGTGATAATCATTAGCTTCATTTAGTTGTTCTATCGCTGAAATGTCCACTCTCCATAGTTCAGCTAACATACCATCACCGAATCCATACTGGTGACCAGTTAAAACGGCTTCGGCAGTTAATGGATTATCTTGCACAAATTTTTGAGCTTTTAAAAGTTGATTGAGCTTGTAAAAGTAAAATTGATCTATTTGGGTCAATTCTGCCAAATCATCAATGGAAAATCCCCGTCGCAAGGCTTCAATTAAGATTAATATTCGACTAGCTAGTGGGTGAATTAATTGGCTAATAACTTCATCATCATCAATAGAGCGCACACTGGGTAAAATGTCTCGTGGAGAAAATTGAGAGCTATGCATAGCTTTAATAATAGCCTCTTCAACGGTTCTGCCAACCCCAATGGTTGAGCCTACTGATTTCATTATGGTGTTTAGATGTTGATCTGCATCCGGAATATCTTCAAACGGCCAAAGAGGAATTTTAACCAAGATATGGTCTAACGTAGGTTCCATCAATGGTTTAATTTGACTGTACTTAGCGGGCAGTTTAACTTCAGCCAATGTAAAACCGGCTTCTAGAAAAGTGGAAATATAAGCGACTGGATAGCCACTTGCCTTAGCCGCCAAACTAGTATTTCTGGTAAAGAACGGGCTCACCTTGGTTACGTAAAATTCTTCATTGGTTCTACTCTGGGCAAATTGAACGTGACAACTGCCTGTAATACCCAAAGTGTCCATAATTTTGAATGTAGCAGTTCGTAATCGTTGATATTCTTCATTAATTAAGGTTTGAGTAGGTGCAAAAATAATGGAATCCCCAGAATGAATTCCTACTGGATCCATATCTTCGAGCCCAGATATTAAAATTTTATTTCCACTAGAGTCTCTAATTCCCACCATTTCAATTTCTTTATAACCCACGATGCTTTGCTCGATAGAACATTGGGTAATATAAGCGCGGTCAAAACTGTATTCTAATGCTGCTTCTAAATCATCTGTATTGAAACAAATAATTCTGCTGGTATCATGAATGTGCGAGATAGGTTTAACAATTACCGGAAACCCAATTTCACGCACAAATTTTATGGCTTCCTCATCTGATTCAACGGTTTTAGAGGCAATTACCCGCTCATTAATTTGAGTTAGTGTTTGGCGAAGAACATCATTATTGTTTACCGTTTGCAGTCCTGCTGGTGAAATTCCCAGTAAGGTAACATGGTGTTCTTCTAACACACCAGAATCAATTAACTGATTAGCAATAGTTTGGCCCTTTAATCCGGACACGCTAAACAAAAGCGCATCCGGTTGTTGGCGAATAATCAAATTAACAATGTTTTCCAAATTAATTTGCTGCATGAAAACATCAGCTGGTTGAATTTCGTCACTGACTACTGAAAATGGGTTATCGTCTAGGTACAATACTTTGGTGCCCATTTTTTTAAAAGCCATTAACTTTTCAAATGCGGCTGCGTCTAATTCATTTTCGTTTCCAATACTAGTTGCGCCACTACCGACTAATAAAACTTTATTAATATGTAGCACCATTATTGTTTCTTCTCCTTACCGCCATCATTTCAATGAAATCATCAAATAAATCTACTCGATCTTTAGGGCCTGGAGCGCCATCTGGTAAAAATTCCACTGAAAAAGCTGGATAGTCACGATGACGAAGACCCTGAATACTGCCATTAATAACATCAATATAGGTGATAAATAATCGAGAGTGATCCACGGAAGTAGTGTCTAATTCATACCCCTGCTCTTGATCAGCATAAAAAGTTTCATTGGTAATGATTTCTTTAATAGGATGATTGCTACCATGGTGTTCCACCGGTAACGAAAGTGCAGTAGCTCCATTCGCCCGTCCGAACAGTTGGTGACCTAACCCAATTGCCATCAGTGGCACTGCACTTTGAATCTCTTGAATCATGGTTAAAACCGAATCTGGTAAATTGTTAGGTGATCCAGGACCGGTAGACAAGACTACTCCATCAGGATCTAAATCCAAAATGCGTTCGCTAGTAGTGTTCCAAGGAACTACGGTTACGTTACAGTTTCGTTTGGCTAATTCCCTTAATATACCGTGTTTTAACCCAAAATCAACGACTACTACGTTATCACCTTCTCCTGGGTTAGGATAAGGTTTAGGCGTAGCTACTTGAGGTACTTGTTGATTAGTCAAAACCGTAGCAGTTAGCTGATCAAAGGCATGTTCATCATTAACATCTACGATACTAGCAGTCAGGGTTCCCGTTTGCTGTAAATGGTGGCGTAATTGTCTAGTATCAATACCGTAAATGCCAGGGATACCATGTTGTTTGAGGTAGCGATCCAAAGAAATTCGTTTTAAATGATCCGTAGCCAAATTTTCGTATTCTCGCACCACAACTCCCTTGGCAGTTGGCAAAATAGATTCGTAAGCATTTTGATCTAAGCCGGTATTGCCAATTGAAGGTTGAGTGAAAACAATAATTTGATTATGGTGAACTTGATTAGTAATAATTTCTTGATACCCATTCATTGTTGAATTAGTGATGATTTCACCAGTAGTAGTAGCTAATGAGCCAAATGCTTGGCCAGCATAACTGGTTCCATCAGAAAGAATTAAATATCGTTTTGTTGGCATAGTTTAACCCACCATTTATTTTGTAATTTCTACCGCATCTTTACCATCAATTTCACTTACTGTCACTTTAATTTTTTCTTTTTGAGAACTAGGAATATTTTTACCTACAAAGTCAGCTCGAATTGGTAATTCTCGATGACCTCGGTCAACTAGAACCGCCAAATTAATTAATTTAGGTCTACCAGAATCCATGATAGCACTTAATGCAGCTCGAACTGTTCGACCAGTGTATAAAACATCATCAACAATAACCACTCTTTTTCCTTCAATAGACACATCAGTATTATTATCAATGGTTAACGTAGCATCAGTTGAATCATGTTCAATATCGTCGCGGTAATTAGTTATATCTAATTCGCCAACGGGAACGGAGACGTTTTCTAATTGCTCTAATCGACTAGCGATTCGTTGAGCTAAATAAACGCCCCTAGTTTTAATTCCGATCAAGACGAGATCTTCTACCCCTTTATTTTTTTCGATAATTTCATAGGTGATTCGAGTTAATGCTCGTTGCATTGCCATTTGATCTAAAATGATTTTGCCCATTATGTTCTCCTTTACTTGTAGATATGCTAAAACCGGGAAGTGGTACTTTCCCGGTTAATACAATGTCATTAAATTTAGAATATGGAACTACGAAACGATTGTCAAGTTAGCTTTTATCATTTAAGCGTAATTGATCTAAGGTCTGCTTAAAAACAGCTGGTAATGGTGCCTCAAAGGTTAAAAATTCTCCTGTTACTGGATGGGTAAAGCCTAATTCCCCAGCGTGCAAGAACTGGCCATTGCCCTTTAAGGTTTTCTTAGGACCATAAATGGGGTCCCCTGCAATCGGATGATTAATGTACTTTAAGTGCACCCGAATTTGATGAGTTCTACCAGTTTCTAGTTGACACTCAATTAGTGTGTAGTGTTCAAAGCGTTCTAGAACTTTGAAATGGGTAACTGCTTCACGCCCGTTAGCAACGATAGCTTGTTTTTTACGATCTTTAGGAGACCGCCCCAAAGGTGCATTAATCGTACCCTCGTCTTCTTCAATAATACCGTGAACTAGAGCAATGTACTTTCTTAAGTTTGTTTTAGCTTTTAGTTGCGCAGATAATGATTGATGGGCGTTGTCGTTTTTAGCAACCATCAATAAACCAGAAGTGTCTTTGTCAATACGATGAACGATCCCCGGACGGTAAGTGCCGTTAATGGTTGAAAGCGGGCTATGAAATAAAAGTGCATTTACTAAGGTATGACTGGTATGTCCTGGCGCTGGGTGAACTACCATTCCTTGTGGCTTATTCACTACAATAACGTCATCATCTTCGTAGACAATATCTAAGGGGATGTCTTCAGGAATTACTTCCAAGGTTTCTGGTTCTCTAGCTGCAACAGAAACAAGGTCTCCTGGTTGAACCGTAGTCTTAGCTTTGACAACAACATCATTAACTTTGATAAGTCCAGCATCAATCATTTCCTTAGCTGCAGAACGAGACAAAGTTGGATCTAGTTCTGCAGCTACTTTGTCTATTCTTCCTGATTCGGTTGTGATTTTATACGTTTGCACGTTGTTAATCCTCTCTGATAATTAAAATGGCTAGCCATGCAATTCCAATGGTTAAAAATAAGTCAGCACAATTAAAAATGGGGAAATTGATAAAATCTAATTGAAACATATCAACAACGTACCCGTTAATAATTCGATCAAGTAAATTACCAATTGTACCGGCCAAGACTAATGACAGTCCTAATAAATATTTCCATTGATTATTAAAGTGAAGCATTAACACCGTAATTAAAATAATGGCTACGGTAGCGATCAAAATAAATAACCAGCGTTGGCCGATTAAAATACTCCAAGCAGCCCCATCATTTTGTAAATAAGTGATGGATAAAACATTTGTGATTACTGATTTGACCTGTCCTAAGGCTAGATTAGCAGTGGTTAAATACTTTACTAATTGATCTAGTCCAACTAATAAAAGCGCCAATAACCAATATTTTAGGATGGGCTTGATTTTAGCTGCCATTAAAATAGTCCTGTGATAGTTCCATCAGCACTGATATCCATATCTAATGCTGCAGGGTGAGATGGTAGTCCAGGCATGGTTAAAATATTGCCGGTAATGGCCACGATAAAGCCTGCTCCCGCTTTAATCTGTAATTCTCTAACTGTAATAGTAAAATCAGATGGTGCCCCCAATAGTTTGGGATCGTCGCTAAATGAATATTGAGTTTTAGCCATGCAAACTGGTAAGTGAGCATAACCTAGTTTTTCAATTTGTTTTAATTGCTTTTTAGCAGCGGTAGTTAACTCTACGTTTTTGCCACCGTAAACTTTTTGAGTTACTTTAGTTAATTTTTCTACTAATGAATCATTAGCATCGTAGATGTTTTGAGGAGTGAAAGACGTTTCACTATTTTCGATAACGAGATTAGCTAAATCAACTGCTCCCTTACCACCCTCGCTAAAGCAATCAACTTCAGCAATTGCTACGTGGAGTTCGTCGGCTACGTATTGATGTAAGAACTTCACTTCTGCTTCACTATCCGTGGCAAATTTGTTAATTCCTACAACGACTGGCTGCCCAAACTGTTGCATGTTTTGGACATGACGCTTTAAGTTAACTACCCCTGCTTTAAGGGCGGCTAAGTCTTCATGCTTTAATTCTTTAGCATCTTGTCCACCGTTAAGTTTAAGAGCTCGAATAGTAGCTACTACGACCACTACATCTGGTCGTTTCCCAATCGCTGGAGCGGCAATATCCATGAATTTTTCGCCACCTAGATCAGAACCAAAACCGGCTTCGGTGACAGTGTAGTCAGCGGTGGTTAAACCAGCTTGGGTAGCTAAGATACTATTGCAACCATGAGCGATATTTGCAAAAGGACCGCCATGAATAAAGGCGGGAGTGTGTTCTAACGTTTGAACCAAGTTGGGCTTGATTGCGTCTTTTAAGAGTAAAGTCAATGCTCCTTGCACCTTTAAATCAGCAACGGTTACGACCTCACCATCGTATGTGTAACCAATAATAATTTTACTGATCCGGCGTTTTAAATCTTCTAAGTCGCTAGCTAAACATAAAATAGCCATGATTTCAGAAGCAACCGTAATATCAAAACCATCCTGACGCGGAACCCCGGAAGTTTTGCCGCCTAGTCCAATGACAGTTTGGCGTAACTCACGATCGTTAACGTCTAATACCCGCTTCCAAACAATTTGTCGTGGATCAATGTTTAATTGATTACCATGTTGGATATGGTTGTCTACTAGTGCGGCTAAAGTATCATGAGCTTCGGTAATGGCATGAAAATCTCCTGTAAAGTGTAAATTAATATCTTCCATTGGCACAACTTGGGAGTAACCGCCACCTGTAGCGCCCCCCTTTAAGCCCATTACCGGACCTAAAGATGGTTCCCGTAAGGCCAGCGCAGTTCGCTGACCTAGAAGGGACAATGCGTCACCTAAACCAACGCTGACCGTAGTTTTACCTTCTCCGGCACTAGTAGGATTAATGGAGGTTACTAATACCAATTTACTTTTGACATCTTGTGAAGCCAGCGGCACGCTAACTTTAGCTTTATAATTTCCATACTGTTCCAGAGAATCAGTATTAATATCTAGTTTTTGGGCTATTTCAAAAATAGGGTCCATTTTAGTGGTTTGAGAAATTTCAATATCGCTTTTCATTGTTAAAAAACCTCCGAGTTAAAAGTTAGTTGTTAGTAATTAACTCATTAAGTTCGATGACCGAATTAGCAGGCATAATCAAATGATAAATCTTACCCTGAGCGATAAAACCAATTTGATGTTTAGACATACTTACCCGCTTTACTTCAGAAACGTTGACCACCAAGGACTTGGGATTAATTAAACGGCTGATAGACATTACTCCTTGGTCAATTGAAACGGTTCTAAACCGGATCTCTGCCCAACTAACTAAGCAAAAAAATGCTAAGAAGAATAACGTTATCCATTGAAAATGTGTAATCTCAAGCCATATAATAATGCCAACAAAGAAAATAATGAGAGTCCAGCTCCAGCAAATAATGCTGGATAATGGAGCTGGTTGGTACAAAAATTTACGTTTTTGAGTCGACATTGTCCTCCTCCAATCTGGTAAATACAACGAGGTAAAAATGATTAAATTATATACTGATGGAGCTTATGATCCCCATAGTGGTTTAGCTGCTGTTGGAGCTTTAATAGTTGTAGATGGTACCCAAATGCAATTTAAAACTAAAGTTAACGCAACAAATAACCATCAAGCAGAATTTTTGGCTGCTCATTTTGGGTTTAATGCCTTACAAGAATTAACTTTACCCGATCAACCCATCTTATTTTATAGCGATAGTCGAATAGTGATTGATAGTTTAAACAAGGAATATTCCAAACACTATGTTGAAGAGTTAAGCCAGCTCCTTCAGTTAGAAGATCAATACGCAGTGGTTGTCAACCAATGGATTGCTGATCGGCAAAATGAAGGAGCTCATCGTCTGGCGTTGCAAGCTTTAAGGAAATCATAACACTAATATTTTAGCATATTTTAGAAGCGATCACGCATTTGTTTGCTGTGGTCGAATTTTTTTGCCCCAGTATTGATAATAATCAACACGTAAAGCACCATTATAAAGTTTCCGTTTTTTAGTGGCTTTTTGGCCATAGGCGGTTTCGAAGTCTAAATCACTGGTTAAGAAATACTTAGACCAACTAGTCATTGGCTTAAAGACCTTACCCATTTGTTGGTATAACTGAGTAACCTTGTCCTTATCAGCCATTCGTTCGCCATAAGGAGGGTTACCCACTACTACTCCGTTAATAAGATCAGTCTTAAAGTCAGCAACAGCAACTTGTTTGAAGTTAATATCAGCAAAGACTCCAGCTTCTAAGGCGTTCTTTTTAGCGATTTCGATCATAGAACCATCAATATCACTAGCCATAATATTTAATTCACTGTCGTAGTCTGCCTTGGAATCGGCTTCATCTCGCAATTGTTGGGTTAATTGGTCATCAATTAAATCCCAGGCTTCAAAGGCAAAATCCCGGTTAAAACCAGGAGCGATATTTCTAGCGATTAAAGCTGCTTCAATTGCAATTGTTCCTGAACCACAAAATGGATCTAAGAATGGCATATCAGGATACCAGTTGGTTAGCATTACCAAAGCAGCGGCCATGTTTTCTTTCAAGGGTGCGGGCCCTTTTTCTACTCGGTAACCTCGTTTAAATAAACTAGGACCAGTAGTGTCTAAGGTAATCATGGCTTGGTCTTTATTCATGACAATTTCTAACGGATAAGTAGCGCCAGTTTCTGCTAAGCGACCACGACGATGATAAGCTTCGCTTAATTCGTCAACAATTGCTTTTTTAACAATGCGTTGAACATCTGGGACGCTGTGTAATTTTGAATTGTGAGAACGCCCCTCTACTGGAAAGGCAGCGTCCATTGGTAACATTGTTTCCCACTTAATAGCCTTAGTATTTTCAAACAAATCTTCAAAAGTAGTGGCCGGAAATTCAGTTACCACAATTTTGATTCGATCGGCTGTACGTAACCATAAATTAGTTTGAATGATGTCTTTTTCAGTTCCGGTAAACCGAACTCGGCCGTTTTCAACTTGGGTTTCATAACCTAAATCACGTAGTTCTTTTCCTACCAATGCTTCAATGCCGGCCGCACAAGTAGCGATTAAATTAAATTCCATTATTAAGTCCCCCTTGGGGTGTCAAATTTATTTGATGGTAATAAAAAAGTGGGAGCAAGCTCCCACCATCCTGTTAAGTGTAAATTCCTGTAAGCCATGTTTTGTGCTTAAACAATTCCAGGGCAATTGCTTAAGTAGTAATCATCTATCTCGAAGGTTTGCACCTTCCCCCCACACTTGGTTCAGTTTCCGTGTGTGAAGCTCCCCTACCATAAGTTTGGGTTTCCCGCTCGAGGGGTTTACCGCGTTCCACCAGAAAAGTTTCCTAATCTGTATCGTCACTGTGGCACCTTAAGGACTTGTTAGCATAGCCAAAGACCTTAGCATGAAGTCCGCCGTAACTCAAAATGAGTTCCCCGGCTTATTTTTTCACCGAGCACGAACACTACAGGCATCTCAGCCTGTGCGAGCATGGACTTTCCTCAGCCGACTGTTGCCGGCCGCGATTACTCACAATTTACACCATATTATATTATAGACGATGGGAATCGTTATTTCCACCATCAAGTTGTGAACCAAAAACTCTTCGTTCCAAATTAGACAACCGTTTAAGGATATCCATATTAGTTGCACTGGACATAGGTTGAGATGAATTACTACGAGTCATAGTTGATTGACCACCAACCGTGACTTGCTTATTCAATTCATCAACACGAATTCGAAGGCGCTCATTCTCGTCTTCAAGACTTTGAACTTGCTTACTGAAACTCTCATAGTCCTTAATAATATCGTCCAAGAAGCTGTCAACATCATTAGGATCATATCCCCGCATTTTTTGGCGGAACTCTTTTTGAAGGATATCGTTGGGAGTATAGTTAATATTTTCCATCTATCCATTACACCTCGTCGTTAATTTGCAACATATCATATAAATCATATCATAACTTAATCATCTTGCAAACTATTATTTAGATTCTCTTGATATTCTTCAGCAGTTTCTTGAAGATCATCAAATGTGATTAACCGGTATGGGTATTCACGATTTTCAGAAAATTTAACAATTCGCTCATAATCGTATTTAGTTTTACCGGGACTTTCTAAATCATATAGCAAGATTGCCTGATCAGTGTGGGTTAACATGAATTCTTGGTAATTTCTTAATTGTTCTGGAGAATGATACGGTTTATCACTGACTACCGCAGAAAAATCAACGGCCGTTTTAGTTTGACTCAGGGTCAGTTGATTAGCTTCGCCCCACTGATTGCCAAATTTCGCAAATGGTAACATCATAGCGGTTTGAAACTCCCCGGGATATTGTGATTTCAATTCTGTAGCTGCTTTTAACGCCCACTGTTCTGTTCCTAATTGACCACCAGATATAATCCAATCAACTCCATCTAAGATCGATTGTTCGATTGCATTTTTGAGTGCTACCATTATAATTGGTACTTTGGGATCTGAGTCGTTAAAAACACCTAGTTCGTAATTTCTATATCCGGTTATCCATAATCGGCTCAAAAAATCACCTACTTCATTTTGTTAAATTCCATTTGATTGCTATAATAACATTGTTCCCGATTTTTTAGTATTCACCCCACAAAATTAAAAAGGATGGTATTTAAATGACTATTAACTACCCCAATGGCCAAGCCTTTGCCTTGGATCGCTGGGAAACTTCTCATTCACCTAATAGAGTTGACTCCTTTGGTAATCGTGGGATGACGCTTGAAGATGAAATTAACAAAAGCAATCAGTACTATTTAGCTAACGAAATTGCGGTTATCCACAAAAAACCAACTCCCATTCAAATTGTTTCGGTAGATTATCCTAAAAGAAGTGCTGCCAAAATAAAAGAAGCTTACTTTCAAAGAGCATCTACTACTGATTACAATGGTGTTTATCAGGGATACTATATTGACTTTGATGCCAAAGAGACGCAAAATAAAACTTCATTTCCGCTGCAAAATTTTCATGAGCACCAAATTGAGCATATGCGTCAATGTTTAAACCAGCAAGGTATTTGTTTTGCTATTATTAAATTCGTAACTGATAAAACTATTTTTGTATTAAAGGCTTCGGATTTAATTAGATCTTGGGATGCTCAATTTAGCGGTGGTCGTAAATCAATTCCTCGAACAGAAATTGAAGCTAAGGCTTACAAGGTCGATTATCACATCAATCCCCTCGTTCCATATTTGAAAGCAGTTGACCAAATAATTAATTAAGTGTTTTAAAGGAGAAAAAATGCCACAAAATACAAACTCGGGGAAAAAGCCCCGTCATTCTCAGGTAAAAAAACGGAGCAAGCTAAAAACAGCATTATTAGTAATTTTAGGATTAATTGTTTTAGCTGGTGTTTCCGGACTGGGACTATTCGTTTACTACGCTCAAAGTGCTCCTAAAATAACGTACAATTCTCTTTCGAGTGATAACTCGACTAAATTTTACGATTCTAAGGGTAGATTGATTTCAAGAATGGGAGCTCAAAATAGAGATTACGTTAAATCAGCTAATATCCCTACGAATTTAAAAAATGCGGTTATTTCTATTGAAGATAGACGTTTTTATAAACACCACGGTGTAGATCCTATCAGAATTTTGGGAGCTGCTACTGCTAACGTTACTGGTTCTTCTCTAGGACTTCAAGGTGGTAGTACTTTAACCCAGCAATTAGTTAAATTGTCAGTCTTTTCTACAGCTGCTAGTGATCAAACCCTTAAGCGAAAAGCTCAAGAAGCTTGGTTAGCAATTCAAGTGGAAAATAAATATTCTAAGAGTCAAATTTTAGAATTTTACATTAATAAGGTTTACATGGGCAACGGCGTTTATGGTATGCAAACGGCAGCGGAATATTACTATAACAAGCCATTATCAAAATTGAGTTTAGCTCAATTAGCTATGATTGCCGGAATGCCACAATCCCCTACTAATTATAATCCTTATAAATATCCTACTTATGCTACCCAACGACGAAATGAAGTCTTACAAGCGATGGCTAAAAATAAGGTGATTACTTCCGCTCAAGCTTCACAAGCAGAAGCTCAAAATGTTCAAGCGGGATTAGCTAAGACTCATACTAAGACTAATACTAGTTTAAAAACGGCTAAATATATCGATGCTTACTTGCAAGATGCAATTTCTGAATTGGAAAAGAAGGGCTATAAAGTTAATAGTGGTTTAAAAGTTTACACTAATTTAAATATGAAAGCTCAAAAAAGTATGTATAAAACTGCTAATAGTAGTTTAACTATTGCCTACCCAAGTAAAAAGTTCCAATTAGGAGCCACAATGGTCAATGTTAATAACGGTAAAGTGGTTGCTATGCAAGGAAACAGAAAAAATAAAGTTTCCTTTGGGCTAAACCGGGCCGTCCAAACGGATCGTTCCAGTGGTTCTACTGCCAAGCCATTAATGGATTTTGGGCCAGCGATTGAGTACCTTAAGTACCCTACTTATCAACCCGTTAAAGATACGCCATACACGTATCCGGGAACCGATAAATCTCTAATGGACTTTGATAATAGATACGAAGGTACCATTACCATGCGAAAAGCATTGGTTGAATCTAGAAATATCCCAGCCATTAGAACTTTGGAAAATGTCGGAGTTGATCGAGCTCAAGACTTCTTAAAAAACTTAGGTATGAATTTTGATAAACCTCTAGAACTACAAAATGGGATTGGCCTTTATATTTCTTCTAAGCAAGAAGCAGCAGCTTATGCAGCCTTTGCTAACGGTGGAACGTATTACGAACCCTATTTAGTTAAAAAAGTGGTTCAATCAAACGGTAAAACCACCAATTATAAGAGTAAAGGTAAGCGAGCAATGTCTGAAGCCACAGCCTTTATGATTACTAATATGCTTAAAGGGGTTATGGACTCTAGTGACGGATCAGGAACTGCAGCTAAAATTAGTGGCTTGTATGAAGCCGGTAAAACGGGGACTACTCAATATCCTTCAGATTACCTTAATAAAGTTCCTGAAGGAGCTTCCATGGATGCTTGGTTCACTGGATATACTAGAAATTATTCTCTTTCAATTTGGACAGGGTATGATCGTCAGTTTAAAGCTGGTCATTATATTACTCAGGAGCAAAGCAAGATTTCTCAAGAATATTATAGAGAAGTCATGGCAACCGCTTCTGCTAACAAGGATAACCTGGATTGGCAACAACCAGGAGATGTAGTTCAAACCGAAAAGAATGGTAATACTGAATACTATGTTGCTGGCTATCCAGGAACTAGTACTGATAGCAGTTCTAGTCAAGCCGGAGCGGCGGCTTATTCCGATGCTACAGCTGCCGCTACTAGTAGCAGTGCTAACTCACAGGTTACCGAACCCACTACTAATGGCACTACTAATAATAATTCTAATAATTATGGTGGTTCTACCTCATCTAACCAAACCCAGGAACCTTCGGGATCAGGTGGTAACGGCAACGGTGGCGGTACTGATGATAATGACAACACTACCGCAGATTCTAGCTCCGATGCAACGGCTAGTTCCGATTCAACCGCTACGGCAGATAATTCGGATAGTTCTGCTGACAACACCCAAACAGATTCTAATGCCAATGCTGATACTGATAAAAATGCCGGCACTACCGATGATAATAATTAAATAAAAAAGATCCTCTCTAAAATTTTTTAGAGAGGATCTTTTTTATTGATCTGTTAAATTAATCAATGGAATATCTGGTCCGTTATAATTATTTAAATCATTTTCTTTGCTAGAATGAGAATTTTGATTTTTAGCATTTTCTACTTGAGCTGCCGTTTTTAGATTCTTTTTTTCCCAGTTCATTAGAATTCGGTCCATATATTTAAGATTATAAACCTGGTTTAAAACAGCTTCTTTCAGGGCCAAGTTAATTATTTCAGGAGAATAATGGTCTAAATCCAGCCATTGACTAACCGTTTCCATTTCAATCGGAGATAAAGTTCGACCAAATTCTTTTTCAAGGCTACCAAATAACATTTGGCGATTTAATTTAACCGCTGAACTATTTGAAGAACTTTTAACGGTTGTAGCCGGTTCTGATTTGGTTTCTTGAGTAGTAATTAACGCGTTTAATTTAACGTATAAAGGTGCAAAATCGTATCCATCCACCTGTTTGCCATCAACCGTTTCAGAAATGATCATCATTAATTTTTTTTCAATCAATTGATGAAACAAACTAAAGATCTGCTTTTCTGTTAACCCCATTTGATTAGCAACTTGCTTAGCATTTGGCATTAATACCTTAGTTGAATCGTTTTGTTTAATTAACAAATACAATACTAATTCATCAGTGGTCATCCCTAATTGTCTGAAATTTTGGAGAACCACATTAGAAATATTAGTAGTGCCAGCATTAATTAATTGTTGAGCTAATTGATCCATTTAATCATCCCTTCTGACTAAAAACGGAGCTAAATAATAACTTATCTAGCCCCGCTTTATTTATACGTTAGTTATTAATTTACTTAATTTACCATTCTTAAATTGGTAGATTGCGTAACAGAGTTGTTTCTTTTGGTTTAAGTAACTAACGGACCAATACGGTTTTTCTTTAGTTAGAGTTAAACTCACGTTTAAAATTTTACTAGGTTTTCTAGTCTGAGTTACTTTTTGAGTAATACTAGCTTCAGAGATCCCTGCTGATTGGTTTAAAACCGTTACATGGCCTCCTTTTTTAGCAACTATAACGTAGACTTTCTTTCCCTGATCAGTATTACCAGCAACACTATAATAGGTTTGTCCTAAGTTAGAAGAATAAAAGTTAGTGGTTTTAGTTACTTTACCGTATTTTTTAGCAATAGCTACAGTTTGAGCTTTGGCAGTTCGCATTGGTCTAGTAGCAGTAGTTAAAACTACTACGGATGCAAAGATAATAATTAGGATGACTCCGGTAATTATTAATGGGACTCTACTGCCCCGTTTAATTCTGGTTTGACGTTGACGTTGCATGGTTAGTCCTTTCGGTTAATTGATTGGTTTGCAAAAAACTGTTCCATTTGGTTAACTGCTTGTACTAGTCCTATCCGTTGAATGGGGATGTCGGTTCTAAGATTAGCAATTATAGTTTCTCCGTAGTGTCTAGTTAATAATCTAGGGTCTAGTACGTAAATAGTACCAAAGTCATTTGCGGTACGTAATAATCTTCCAATTCCCTGACGTAGTTTAAGGGTGGTTCTTGGAATAGTAATACTGTAAAACGGATTATGGCCCTCGCGTTTAGCAATACTATAACGTGCATGATTATACGGATCCTCAGGAGAATCAAATGGCAATTGAGCAATCACTAAATTTTCTAACAAATGGCCGGGGAAATCAACCCCCTGCCAAAAAGTATTCGCTCCTAATAATAACGCTGGTTCATTATGAATAAAACGGCGACTAACCCTTGTAGCGGTTCCGTGTACTCCTTGAGCTAATACTAAATTGTTAGCGGTGAAGCCTTCTTGATGCATAATTTGATACACATTTTTAATCATTGCTAATGAATTAAATAGGACTAGGGTTTGCCGTTGTGATTTTTCAAAAATTTGCATAATACTGTGAGCCAAGTATTCTCCAAATTCAGGACTGTCTACTTTACCATTAGTAAAGTCGTCAACTAAGAAAATTTTGGCCCTATCAGCCGCAGAATATTCACTTTTCATTCTTCTAAGCTTAGTTTCTTCTGGCTTAATTTGGAAAGAATCAAAAGTATATTGTGATTTCTTAGAAGGCAATAACGTTGCTCCGGTAAATGTGACTGGTTCAAATAGTGGATAAACTTCATTAGCTAATAATTGAACATTGGGCGCAATGCCAAAACTTAACCGAATAGTTAAGGGATCTTTAGCGGCATTAATGGAAATCCAATATACGCGTTCATTTAATTCGTTGGCATTTACGTTTAAAGCTTCTGTTAGATCAGTCAAGTAAGTTACCAAGTCTTCAATAAGATCCATAAACTTAGTTAATTTAACTGCATCGGCTGGATTAGCGGTTTTTAGTAACTGATTTAGGCGCCCTTTTAGGCGTTCTACGGACTTAGGTAACTTTTTGGTAGCTTCAGTTAATTGGCTGATTAGAACTAGTTGCTCTCCTAAGAAATTTTGTAACAGGTTATTAGGGATTAGCCATTCAAAGCTATCCTCTCTACTGTGTAGTCGTCGGTGAGCAACGAATCTGTTAAAGATTTGGTCAATTAGTTGGTTTAATGATAGTTTGACCCCGTCTAAACGGTTTAAAATATCGACTACTAATGATTGAACTGATAGATCTGAACCTATTAGTTCCTTAATTTGACTGTCATGACTATTTTGCCACATAGCGATAATCTTGTTGTAAGTGGCAATGCCATCAAATAAACGAATATGTTTTTGACTAATTTTGGCAGCGCGATCAGCAAAATCTTGAGCTTCATCAATCACTAAATATGGTTTTTCAGGTAGTTCAGCAAATTTAGCCGTATTGTTTAGCAAATAATCATGGTTAACAATTACAAAATCAGCTCGTTTAGCTTGTGCTAAAGCATAACGTAAGAAGTCGTCACCGTAAAAAGCGCTCTGTTTATCCAACCACTTAACGCCGTCATGCTCAATACTACTAAGAAACGGAACTTGTTCAGCATTAAGATGTAGTTCATCTAAATCCCCTGTTTGTGTTTCGGTTAACCAAACCAAGATTTGACTTTTAACAAACTTAGTCTGAGCAGAGTTATCATAAACCGCTAACTGGTCTGTAAATTTGGTTAGGTCAATATAGTGGCGATTGCCTTTTAATACAGCTGCAGTAACTGGAAATGGTAAGATATCGTTTAATAGTGGAAAGGCCTGTTCTTTTAATTGCTCTTGCAAGTAAGTGGTTGAAGTACTGATGACGACTTGCTTGTGTGGCCGAGATAGATAACTAAGTGGTAACGTATATCCCAGACTTTTACCGATTCCAGTAGGTGCTTCGATAACTAGATTATATGTTTGGTGCACTTTAGCAGCAGCATAGTTATTGTAAATTAGGTTCATCATTTTATTTTGTTCTGGTCGAGCTTCTAAATTAACTAATAATTGGGCTTTAGCAGCCGTAGTTTTAGGATACTTGGCATTTTCTGGAATTTGACTTTTTAAGACCTTTTCTCGTCTTCTTAAGACAATACCATGGTGTAAAATAAGATGATCTGCTAGTCGCGAGTCAGTATCAACACGATTATCCAGCTCGTCTTTAAATAAGGTCATCGTTTCCCATGGTAATTCCGGATTTAGACTAACAATTTGATTTAAAGTCACCGTTGGTAACTGATGCAATTGGTTAATTAAGACGGTTAATAATTTGGCCGTAGCTGTTGCATCACTATCCGCTGAATGGGGTTGTAAATGATGAATATTAAAATAAGAACTTAGATCTTGAAGCCGATAACTAGTTAACGTCGGCAGTAAAATTTGACTCAACGTGACAGTATCAATCGCTAGATTATCTAACTCTGGATAACCTGCTCGTTGTAATTCCATATTAAGAAACGGGAAGTCAAAATTAACGTTATGGGCCACAAAAACAGTATCACTCAATAATTGAAATATTTGAGCCGCTACCTGATCAAAGGTAGGTGCTGAAGTTACTCTATCGGCACTAATGCCAGTTAGCTGGGTTATCCGGTAACCAATGGGCCTTTCTGGATTAATATCCGTAGAGAAGGTTTTAATAATTTGTTGATTTTGAACTAAACTGCAGCTAAATTGAATAATTCGATTTTCTGCATGTAAATCAGTTCCAGTTGTTTCAAGGTCTACAACTGCAAAAACGGTTTGAGAATTCATTTTTTCACCACTCTATCTGCAAGCTATTACCTATCTATTTTACAAGAAATTAAATAGTTTTGTTGTGGATATTGTTAAAAGCGCATTATTTTATAAATCTTTAAAGTTACTTACCCATTGTAGGTCTTTATTAGCCGGTATGTTAAAATTGGAATGTTTGAAAGTGAGCGATTATTGTGAAAAAAATTGGATTCGGAGCAAGCTCCGCAAAAATTATTTGGTTTGGTGAACATAGTGTAGTATACGGCCAGCCGGCTATCGCTTTACCATTACCGGCAGTTAAAGTTTCTGCCCAGATAAAAATTAGACAGCAAGGAACTAGTCAAATTTTCAGCCGGTATTATGATGGTGATTGGGATCAAGTCCCAGTCGAAATGGCCGGAATTAAACAATTAACTGAGTCTTTACGACATCAGCTAGGCTTAACTGATTATCAATTCCAGTTAGTAATTGACAGTGATATTCCAGCAGAACGCGGAATGGGCTCTTCTGCGGCTACAGCAGTTGCAATTACTAGAGCTTTTTTTGATTTAAGCGAAAAGCATCTAACTAGAACCGATTTATTAAAAGCAGCGAATATTGCTGAACAAGTTACTCATGGCAATCCCAGTGGCTTAGATGCGGCTACTGCTAGTGCTAAGTGGCCGATTTGGTACGTCAAGAATAAAGAAAATACTAAGCTACCTATTAATTTATCAACGGCCACGATGGTGATAGCCGATAGCGGTGTTAAAGGTAAAACTAGCGTAGCTGTCAATCAAGTAAAAGAGCAGTTAATAATCGATCCCAAAACTCAAGATATTATTGATAAAATGGGAGCTGTTGTTAATCAAGTCCCGTCTGCTTTAATTGCTGATGATGTACCATTACTGGGTTCGTTAATGAATCAAAATCATAATCTGTTACGGCAATTAAATGTTAGTACCCCTCAGTTAGACCTAATGCAGATCCAAGCCCTTGATTCAGGAGCATTCGGAGCTAAATTGACTGGTAGCGGCTTAGGAGGCTGCCTAATTGCTATTGCCCCTAATTTGATAATAGCTCAAAAAGTAGCTAATGACCTCTTTCAAGTAGGTGCGTCAGCTACCTGGATTCAACCTTTAAATCAATTTGAAAAGCAGGATTAAAAATGACTAACGAAAAACATTCCTTTACCGCTCGAGCCCATACTAACATTGCGTTAGTGAAGTATTGGGGTAAACAAAATGAGGATTTAATCATTCCTCAAAACGATAGCCTGTCGTTAACCTTAGATCAATTTTATACAGAAACAACCGTTACTTTTGATTCTCAATTATCTGCTGATGTTGTTGTAATAGACGATGAAGTGGCTCAAGAAACTGACTACCAGCGAGTAGTTGCATTTTTGGACATTATTCGCCAAAAAACTCAAGCGCCAGATCACTATTTTCAAGTTATTTCTGTTAACCATGTCCCTACCGCTGCAGGCTTTGCATCTTCGGCTTCTGCATTTGCGGCTCTAGCAGCTGCGGCTAGTCGAACAGCTGGCTTAAAGTTAGATCTTACCGAATTATCTAGATTAGCAAGACGTGGATCTGGTTCTGCTAGTCGTTCTATTTTTGGTGGTTTTGTTCAATGGCATACGGGACAAGATGATGCATCTTCTTACGCTGAACAGTATGCTTCGGCTGATGATTGGGATATTGGAGTAATTGCGTTAACCTTACAAAAAGCTCGTAAGAAAATTTCTAGTCGTAAAGGGATGCAATTATCCGTTAGTACCTCTCCATTTTATTCTGAGTGGGTAAAATTAGCTCAAAATGACATTGAAGTGGTTAAACGGGCCATTGATCGAAATGATTTCACTACTTTGGGAAAAGTTAGTGAAACTAACGCTTTACGTATGCATGCCCTAACCCTTAGCGCGGATCCAGGTTTTATTTACTTTACTGGTCAAACCATTGAAATGTTAAATGAAATTCGCCAATTACGGGATAATGGTATTGAATGCTACGCTACGATTGATGCAGGGCCAAATGTTAAGGTCCTCTGCCAAAAGGAAAATGCTAATAAAATTATGAGCCACTTTAATCAACTATTGGGATCGGAAAACGTTACCTACACAACTCCTGGTTCTGGCGTTGAATATCTTTAAAAAGTGAAAGGAAATGATTGTTTGATTTCAGCTAAAGCACCAGGAAAATTATACATTGCCGGAGAATATGCAGTTGTTGAAACTGGTAATCCAGCAATAATCGTGGCACTAGATCAATTTGTGACCGTAACTATCGAAAAAAGTGAAAGATATGGTAGTATCGTTTCTAAACAGTATCAAGACAGCTCCGTTCAATGGCAACGCCGCGGTGATGAAATCGTTTTAGATAATCGTGATAATACGTTCAACTACATCCTTTCAGCCATTCGTTTAACCGAAGAATACGCTCAGTCAATGGGTTGTAAAATGGAAACCTATCACCTAAAAGTTAATAGTGACCTGGATAGCCCAGACGGTAAAAAATATGGTTTGGGTTCTTCAGCTGCTGTAACTGTAGCCACCATTAACGCTCTGTGTCAATTTTATAAATTACCCTTGACTAAGGATCGTTTATTTAAATTGGCGGCAATTGCGCACTTAGACGTTCAAGGAAATGGATCATTAGGAGATATTGCCGCCAGTGTCTATGGCGGTTGGATTGCTTATCGTTCTTTTGATCGAGAATGGCTAAAAAGTGCTCGTTACGAAGAAAAATTAACCAACTTAATTGATTTGAAATGGCCAGCATTAGAAATTCGGCAATTAACCCCCCCTAATAACTTAAAATTACTCATTGGTTGGACTGGTTCACCAGCCTCCACATCTAGATTAGTTGATAAAGTAGCCTTTAAAAAGGGTCAACAACTTAAAGGATATCAAAATTTCTTGCAAGCTAGTGCCCAATGCTTAACTGATATTGTTACCGGGTTTGAAACTAGTAATCTTAAACGCATTATGGCTGGTATTTCTCATAATCGGCAACTTTTGCAAAAATTATCGAAACTTACCCAAGTAGATATCGAAACTCCGCTTTTAACTAAAATGTGTAATATTGCTGAACATCATCATGCAGCTGCTAAAACATCTGGTGCTGGCGGTGGCGATTGTGGCATTATGATCACTGATAAAACAGAAGTGGACGACCAATTAGTTTCAGAATTACAAGATAACGGTGTCCAACTTTTACCCCTTGCGGTTCATATGGTGACCGATTTAGATTAGGAGATTAATGATGACTTCACAACATGAACACCGAAAAGACGAACATGTTTCCATTGCTCAACATTTTTTTAATACTAAAAAGCCCACTAATGATTTTGCTAGTGTCCGATTCGTACCCCAACAATTAGCTAGAACTTCTATCGCAGCTATTGACTATCAAACTCAAATTGGTGGTGTTTCATTAGCACACCCCTTTTATATTGAAGCAATGACCGGTGGCAGCGAACAAACCGGCCGATTAAATAAACGTTTGGCATTAATTACTAGAGAAACCGGCTTAGCCATGGCCGTTGGCTCTCAAAGCGTGGCCCTTAAACAACCAGAACTGGCTGCTAGTTTTCAAGTCGTTCGCCAACAAAATCCGACGGGGGTAATAATTGCAAATATTGGGGCGGATCATTCTGGTCAAGAGGCTCAACAGGTTATCGATATGATTGATGCTGACCTCTTGGAAGTTCACGTAAACGTTGCTCAAGAACTGATCATGCCAGAAGGTAATCGGCAATTTAACTTTCGCGAAAATATTCAAGATATTTTAGCTACCGTTTCTGTTCCGGTAATCGTTAAAGCAGTTGGATTTGGGATGAGTCAAGAAACTTTGCTAGAGTTGCAGGATTTAGGTGTTCAAACTGTGAATATCAGTGGTCATGGCGGTACTAATTTTGCCCAAATTGAAAACTTTAGACGCCCTCATAAGGAGATGACTTACCTTACCGACTGGGGATTGTCTACCGTTGAATCAATATTAGAAAGTCAGCCGTTGCAATCCCAACTAGCCATTATCTCCTCTGGTGGCATTCAAGATCCTAATCAGGTTGCTAAAGCTCTGGCTCTTGGAAGTTCGGCAGTTGGCGTCGCAGGTTACTTCTTAAACCAACTATTTCATTTTACTGATGAAGAAATTATTACTAATATTCAAGAATGGCAATACGGAATCAAAAGCATTATGGCTATGCTCAATGCACCAACATTAGCTAAATTAAGACAAACACCAGTAATCTTTGACGAAAAATTACAGAATTACCGACAACAACGACATTTAAACTAAAAGACCTAACCAAGTTCAAGAAACGTTCCTGAGACTTAGTTAGGTCTTTTTCATTATTAGTTCATATTAAATCTAAAGCGTTTAGGGAAAAAGTTTTTAACGGTGCCATTAACTACCTTACCAAAGCCAACTGGTTGTTTATCATGAACCAGTAAATACCAATTTTTAGCTAAATTAGGATCACACGTAAACGTTTCTCCAGCCACGTATTTTTGCCATTCTTCATCAGAAATGGTCAATTTTTGTTGCCACTCAGCTGGATGTAAAGCTAAAGCCCAAGCATAACTAGGTTCGAAACGATTTTTCTTAAAAGTACCTAACCAAAGTCCCAGGCGACTAATTTTAATTCCAGTTAAATTAGGGGTCTGTTCTGGAATGCTATACAGTTGATCCCTAAAAGTGACTAATTTACCAGTTGCCGAAGTAGTTAAATGTTCTTTAGCAAATTGCTGCCAAAGTTTAACTTGGTCTTTATTTAACTCTTTTACGGCCGGATTAATGGTTTTAGCTGGTTTTTGGTTGATTTGCGAGTCAGCTAGTGGTTTTCTTAATTTAGCAATAAAATGGCCTTCTCCTGGAAAAAGATGAGGGAATAAGCGGACACAGTTAATTAAATCGGGATTGCCATCAGCCCATTCAGGTCTACCAGTACTCATTTGAGGGTACTTTTTCACTGGTAAAATTTCAAAACCATATTCCTTAACTAACCATGCAATAATTTGTTCATCTTCTTCTGGCGCAAACGTACAGGTAGAATAAATTAATTCTCCCCCTGGGCGCAATACCTTGATCGCATTTGTTAGAATTTCTTTTTGCCGGGTGGCACATTCTTTAGGATAGTCTAACGACCAGTACGAGGTGGCGTTAGGATCCTTTCGAAACATACCTTCACCAGAGCACGGTGCGTCTACTAATAATCTATCAAAGAACTCTGGTAAATGTTTAGCCAAAGTTGGAGTATCTGTATTAGTAACAATTGTATTGGTCATACCGAATCGTTCTACATTTTCAGTTAAAACTTGAGAACGAGTGGAATCAATTTCGTTAGCCATTAAAAAACCAGTATTATTCAAAAAACTACCTAAATGAGTAGTTTTACCACCAGGAGCCGCGCATAAATCTAGTACTTTTTCTCCTTGATTAGGACTAGCAACTTCTCCCACGTACATTGCACTGGGTTCTTGACTATATACCGCCCCACTTTGGTGATCACTGGTTTTGCCACTAACACGCCCATAATATCCCCATTTACTGTAAGTAATTGGCTGGCTTAAGTTTTCTTGAACCGGTGCGTTTTGTTTCAAGGGATTAATGCGAAAACCATGAAGAGGTTCCGTATCAAAGCTAGCTAAAAATTGACTAGCTTCCGGTTCTTTAAAGAGTTGTTGGTATTTTAAAATAAAGTCCGTTGGTAATTGCATAAGGACCTCCTACAAGTTTTTCAATTGACTATTGACACACATTTAGATATTATAACATGATATGAGACAATATTGAGGTGATTAGTATTAATAAGAAATTAATTGCGCTGGATCTAGACGGCACAACGTTAAATAATAACTCCCAATTAAGTGACTTAACTATTAAAACCCTTAATACAGCGGTTCAAGCCGGTCACGTAGTTAGTATCGTTACGGGCAGACCTAACCGAATTTCAGAACAATTTTACGACCAATTAGGGTTAAAATCACCAATGATTAATTTTAACGGCAACCTGGGGATTCTACCTCACGAGAAATGGCCGTTAGAATATGAATACAATGTTGATAAGGATATTGTGGCGGAATTATTAAGTAAAAAAAGTGAGTTGGGAATTAAATTAATCGCTATTGAAGGCCGAGATTTATTTATGGCTAATCGTGGAGCTACCATTGATATGGGTTTCTTTCCTACTATTTTAAAGGCAGGGCAACAATTAACTCACCAAAACCTTCAAGACCATCACAACCCAATTAGCATTACGGTAGCCGTGGAACCAGAAGCGATGGTAACCATGACTTCCTATGTAGAAACTAATTTTGGTGATCAGGTTAGTATTTCACCTTGGGGTGGCAAGTATTCAATTGTCGAAATTGCTGCCAAAGGAGTTCAAAAAGCAACTGGCGTTAAAATATTGTCAGACTATTATGGTATTTCTCAAGCTGACATTATTGCAATTGGTGATGAACACAACGATACTACCATGATTGACTATGCTGGATTAGGAGTTGCTATGAAAAATGCGATTCCTAGTATTCAAAAAGCAGCCAACGTGATTACTAAGTATACCAACGAAGAAGATGGCGTTGCTAAGTTTTTGAACCACCAGTTAGACTTACAAATAGCCGAATAATTAACTGTTAAAAAAGCCAACACTAATTTTTAGTGTTGGCTTTTTTAGTTAATCATCATAATGGAATTGAATGGTGGCGTTAATTGCTTTTTGCCAACCATTATATAGGTGATCTCTAGTAGCAGCGTTCATATTAGGAATAAATTCGTCCCTAGAATGAATGGTTTGCTTAATTTCATCAATATCTCGCCAAAAACCAACTGCTAATCCAGCTAAAAATGCTGCCCCTAACGCAGTTGTTTCAGAAATAGATGCTCGTTCAATTGGTGTATTTAAGATGTCAGCTTGGAACTGCATGAGATAATTGTTATTAGCTGCCCCACCATCAACTGCTAAAGTTTCTAAATCAATGTTAGTTTCAGCTACCATTGTGTCAATTACATCACGAGTTTGATAAGCTAAGGATTCTAAAGTAGCGCGAACAAATTGATCTTTGGTAGTTCCCCTAGTCAGTCCAAAAACGGCTCCTCTAGTTTGTTGGTCCCAATATGGAGCGCCCAACCCAGTGAAGGCTGGTACTACGTAAACTCCACCACTATCTTTAGCATTGATGGCCATTTGTTCAGATTCTGATGAATGTTCCACCATTTCCATACCATCACGGAGCCATTGAATTGCTGACCCAGCCACAAAGATACTACCTTCTAAAGCATAGGTAATTTTGCCATCGATCCCATAAGCAATAGTGGTTAAAAGACCGCGGTTAGACAAAGTAGGAGTTTCACCAGTATTCATTACAATGAAAGCTCCGGTTCCATAGGTATTTTTGATCATACCTTTTTTAAGGGCCATTTGGCCGAATAAAGCAGCTTGTTGGTCTCCAGCAATTCCGGCAATGGGTACTTGGACACCAGAGAAAGTGTAGCCTGCAGTATAACCAAAAATTTCTGAAGATGAATGAACTTCAGGTAGCATGGAACTAGGAATGTCTAAAATATCTAAAATGTCTTGGTCCCATTTTAAGTCATGAATATTAAATAGCATTGTGCGGCTGGCATTTGTATAGTCAGTAGCATGCACTTTACCATCGGTTAACTTCCATAAAATCCAAGTATCAATGGTCCCAAATAATAAATCACCCTTTTCAGCCTTTTCACGGGCCCCTTCTACGTGATCTAAAATCCATTTAATCTTGGTAGCTGAAAAATAAGAATCAATGATCAGTCCAGTTTTATCATGAACTAAGTCTTGATAACCATCTACCTTTAACTTATCAGCGATATCACTAGTTTGTTTGGACTGCCATACGATAGCATTGTAAATTGGTTCACCAGTATTTTTATCCCAAATAACCGTAGTTTCACGTTGGTTAGTCATACCAATTCCGCGAACTTTATAAGGGGGGATATCAGATTCAATTAAGGCTTCTGAAATTACTGACTGAACAGCATTCCAAATTTCGGTAGCATCATGTTCTACCCAGCCAGAATGGGGAAAGAATTGGGTAAATTCTTTTTGGGATTTACCGACAATTTCTCCCTTATTATTAAATAAAATTGCTCGGGTACTGGTAGTACCTTCATCAATAGACATAATATATTGTTGATCGCTCATTAAAAATTCTCCGTTCTAATTTTAATAAGTATGTAGCAACCATACTACGAAAACTAAATGATATTAATCATCTAGTTAATTAAAATTCGTTGTTATATAGTCAAAAACCTAGGGGAACCTAGGTTTTTAATTGTTATTTTTCATCACTTTTTAGAACGCCACCAACACTGTAATGGTCAGGTTGCATTTCATTTAAAATCACGTGAACGTCAGAATCCTGACAACCCGTGTTTTTTACTACGGCTTTGGTAACGTCTTGAACGATTCCTCGTAATTGTTCTTGGGTACGTCCGGCAACTAAATTGATTTTAACAATTGGCATAATTACCCTCCTAAAGTTATCTCAGCGGTCAGCAAAAAGGCCATCTCGCTGATGACTCTTTAAAGTTAACTGCTATTAGCTAAAGTGTTCTTCGTCGTGTTCATTGACGATGATATGGACACGTTCTTCTGGAACAACAGCATTCTTAGCAATTGCTTGTGTAACATCTGCAACCAGCGCTTTAATTTGTTTGGGGTCTTGCCCTTCACGCAAGTCAATATTAACAATTGGCATAGTTACCCTCCTCGGTCACGGATTGAATCTTTTCTAATTGTACCTTAAGAAACCGTTTCATTCAAACCCTGCTTAATAATATTTAATTTTCTGAAAATAAAGCTTTTTAATGTATATTTATGAAAAAAATTTGCAAAAACAGATCCGCATTATTCAAGATATGATAAAATTAAAAAATATTTAAAAAAGGAGAATGAAAATTGATTGAAAAACAATTATATTCGGCTTGTACAAGTATTTTAATTGGTAAAAAAGCCAGTATTGATGGCTCTATTATGATTGGCCGTAATGAAGATAGTAAAGCAGCATGGCCGAAAAATTATATCATTCACCCTGGGAAAACACACGAAACTCCTCAGATTTTTAAGTCTAATGCAAATAAATTTGAACTTTCTTTGCCTAAAGTGGCTTATAAGTATTCAGCAACTCCGGAATGGACCTTGGATGAAGGTTATTTTGAAGAAGACGGCATTAATGAATTTAATGTTGCTATGAGTGCTACGGAAAGTGCCTACACTAATGATAATGTTTTAAGTGTTGATCCATTGGTGGCTGACGGGATCGGCGAAGAAGCGATGATTAATGTAATACTGCCATATGTAAAAACAGCTCGCGAAGGCATTTTACGTCTGGGACAAATTATTGAACGTTACGGAACTTGTGAAACCAATGGTATTTTATTTGCTGATTTAGAAGAAGTTTGGTATATGGAAACTGCAGGTGGTCATCAATGGGTGGCTCAACGAATTCCTGACGATAGTTATGCAGTCGTATCTAATCAATTGGCAATTCAAGAAATTGATTTTAATGATCATGAAAACTTTATGTGGGCCCCTTCCATTGTTGAATTTGTAACTAAAAATAATTTAAATCCAGCATTAGATGGCTCTTTTAACTTCAGGAATATTTTTGGAACCGATAGTTTACAGGACCAGTATTATAACTATCCTCGAGTATGGTACGGATTAAAGATGTTTTCACCTGAACTAGAATTCACTCCTACTAGTAATAATATGCCTTTTATTAATAAAGCTAGCCGGAAATTAAGTGTAAATGATGCCCAAGCCTATTTAGCATCTCACTACCAGGGAACCCAATATGATCCAGTTGGCGCCGGTTCACCCGCAGATAAAAAACGATTCCGTCCAGTAAGTTTGGCTAAAACTCAAGAAGCTCATGTTTTACAATTACGGCCCAATATGCCAAAAGAAGCTGCTGGAATTCAGTGGTTAGCTATGGGAGTAGCAGCGGAAAGTACTTTCGTTCCGTTTTACGCGGGTGCTACTCAAACTCCTGATAGCTACCACCAGGCTCGACCTAAGTTTAATCCCGAAAATGCGTACTGGGTCTATAAACATGCTAGTGTTTTAGTAGATGCTCATTACGGATTATTCGAACCTAAACTTCAAGATGTTCAAGCAGAACTCCGGCAAAAATTTGGTCAAGTTATTTCTGAAACTGATCAAAAAGCAGTCTATCATTCTGGAATTGAATTAAAAACGTTATTAACTAAAGTTAATTTTCAAAATGCAGAATTGGGATTAACTAGGTACCGTCAATTAGCCAGTGACTTAATCACTTTGGCTACCGATTTATCACCACTTAACTACAAGCACGATACGAATTTATAAGGAGTTATCTCTATGGAAAATAAAGCTAAAATTTCCTTAGTGGGACTAATTTTAATGATTTTTAGTTCTATCTATGGTTTTGCTAACACCCCCATTGCCTTTGCTCAAATGGGTTATGCTAGTATCATTTGGTACATTTTTGCTGCCATTATCTTTTTCTTACCTTCAGGTTTAATGTTTGCTGAGTATGGCGCCGCTTTTAAAGAGTCTCATGGTGGTTTTTATTCTTGGTTATCTGAATCCGTTGGTGATCGCTTTGCCTTTGTAGGAACCTTTATCTGGCTTTCCACTTGGGTAATCTGGATGGTTTCAACATCTTCTAAAGTGTGGATACCACTATCCACTTTAATTTTTGGTTCTGATCAAACTCAAAATTGGCATTTTCTAGGGTTAACCTCCGTTCAAACGGTTGGTTTATTAGCTTTATGTTGGATGATTTTAGTAACCTTCTTTACCACCCGCGGAGTTAAATCAATTGCTAGAATTGCATCGATTGGTGGGGTTTTCGTAATGGTCTTAACGGGAATTTTCTTTGTTTCTTCCATTATCTTATTAATTGTTAACCATGGCGAATTGCAACAACCTATTCATGGGATCTCTAGTTTTGTTAAGTCCCCTAATCCACAATTTGGTTCGCCTATCGCAGTAATGTCCTTCGTGGTATATGCTATCTTTGCTTACGCTGGAATGGAATCTATGAGTGGCTTAGTCGATGATTTAGATCAACCAGAAAAGACTTTCCCTAAAGGGATTATGTTTGCAGCCTTTTTCATTACTATTTTTTATTCATTGTCTATCTTTCTTTGGGGGATTAGTACTAATTGGATGAACGTAATCAGTGGTGATAAGGTTACATTAGGAAATGTTACGTATGTATTAATGAATAATTTAGGTAACTTCTTTGGACATAGTTTAGGACTTTCTAACGGTACTTCAGCAATGATCGGTTCTTTACTTTCACGTTTTACTGGTTTAAGCATGTTTTTTGCATACTGTGGTTCCTTTTTTATTTTGACATACTCACCACTAAAATCATTTATCATGGGATCACCAAAAGAACTCTGGCCTAAAAAAATGACTAAACTAAATAAAGCTGGCATGCCTGCGTTTGCAATGTGGCTTCAAGCTGGTATTGTAGCAGTTTTCATTCTTCTGATTGCCTTTGGTGGTGCTGGAGCTCAAAAATTTTATTTAATTTTGACTGATATGGGCAACATCTCAACCTCAGTGCCATTCTTGTTCCTTATTGGAGCCTTTCCATTCTTTAAGAAGAAACAAAATATTGAACGGCCATTTGTTGCGTACAAGAATCCAATCATTACTAATTTAATTGTGGTAGTTATTTTAATCGTAATTTCCCTAGGAATTATCTTCACGGCCCTTCAACCCATTTTGGCACACGACTATGTCACTGCCTTTTGGACAATCATGGGTCCATTATTCTTCGGAAGTGTAGCTTTAATTTTCTACTCGTTTCGTAGTAATAAAAATAAATAATAAAAAAGCAATTCGAAAATATTTTCGAATTGCTTTTTTATTATTTTTGTGGTGCTTCTTCGTAGTCGCCATTAGGACAAACAACCTGAGTTCCACCCTTAATTTTCTTTTCTACTAAGAAATATTGATCTTTAGGACAATTACGTCCTACTGGTTTATCCCAGGAAACAAAATCACATTCTGGAAAGCGTGAACAACCATAAAAGACCCGATTCTTCTTAGATTTACGTTCAATCACTTGGCCTTCATGACATTTAGGACAAGTAACTCCAATTTCTTTGACAATCGCTTTTGTATTACGACAATCAGGGAAACGAGAACAAGCATGAAATTTACCATAGCGCCCCATCTTAACTACCATTGGTGCCCCACAGATATCACAGTTAAACCCAGCAGGCTCATCTTTGATTTGCACTTTTTCCATATTTTCAGTGGCTTTTTGCACTTCCGTTGAAAATGGTTGGTAAAACTCATCAATTACTTTAACCCAGTTTTCTTGACCTTCTTCAATTTCATCTAGTTCATTTTCTAGATTAGCAGTAAAGTCAACGTTAACAATATCTGGGAAATAATCTACGATAATAGAATTAACAATTTCACCTAATTCGGTAGGTTCAAAACGTTTACCGACTAATTTAACGTAATAACGACGTTGGATAGTTTCTAGAGTTGGAGAATAGGTTGATGGTCTTCCCACCCCTTTTTCTTCCAAGGTTTTAATCAACGTAGCTTCGCTATAACGAGCAGGCGGCTGAGTGAAATGTTGATCCGGATTATTATTAACCAAATCGACTTGATCGCCAACTGCCAAGTCAGGAAGTAAATTATCCTTTTCTTTGCCATCGCCGTAAATTTTTAAGAACCCATCAAACTTCATTTTAGAACCATTGGCTCTAAAAGTAACGTTATTTTGATCAATAGTAACTGTCATGGTGTCCATAACGGCTGGAGTCATTTGACTGGCAACAAAGCGAGACCAAATCATTTGATACAATCTGAATTGATCTTTAGTTAGGTATTCCTTAACGCTTTCTGGGGTTCTAAATACTGAAGTGGGCCGAATAGCCTCATGGGCATCTTGGGCTCCTTCTGGTAATTTACCTTTAATCGGCTTAGTAGCAGCATATTGCTCGCCTAATTCATCATGAAGGTATTGAGCTGCTTCATGCTTAGCAACGGCTGAGATCCGCGTAGAATCAGTTCTCATATAGGTAATTAGGCCTTGATTGCCTTCCTTGCCCAAATTAATTCCTTCATACAATTGTTGAGCTGCCATCATGGTTTTTCTAGTCCGGTAATTTAATTTACGGTTAGCTTCTTGTTGCATGGTACTAGTAGTAAATGGTGGCTGAGGTTGGCGTTTACGTTCTTTTTTGGTGACCTTGGTAATATCAAATGGCGCTTTGGGATTTAATTGCTTAAGGATTTCTTGAACAACGTCATTGTTTGGCAGATCCTTTTTCTTACCATTTACCCCGTAAAATGAAGCCTTAAATTTTGAACGCCCTTTTTTAAACTCTGAATCGATGGTCCAATATTCTTCTGGCTTAAAAGCATTGATTTCTTTTTCCCGTTCGATGATTAACCATAGAGCAATAGATTGCACTCGACCGGCACTCAGGCCCTTTTTGACTTTTTGCCACAATAAAGGTGAAATCGAGTATCCTACTAATCGGTCTAAAATTCTTCTGGCCTGTTGAGCATCGACTAAGTCCATGTCAATACTTCTAGGATGATTAAACGATTCTTTCACTGCATCTTTAGTGATTTCATTAAAGACCACTCGGTTATCATCGTTAGGATCTAATTTTAAAATATGGGATAAGTGCCAGGCAATTGATTCTCCTTCACGATCCGGATCGGCTGCTAAATATACTTTCTTAGCTTTTTTAGCAGCACTTCTTAATTCTTTGATCGTATCGCCTTTTCCGCGAATGGAAATGTAATGGGGATCGTAGTCGTGTTCAATATCCACTCCCATAGAACTTTTTGGTAAATCACGAACGTGACCTTTACTAGCAATTACTTTGTAAGAGCGGCCTAAATATTTTTCAATAGTTTTGGCCTTAGCTGGGGACTCTACAATTACTAAATTCTTTTTGGCTGGTTTTCTTTTAGCTTTTGGTTTAGTTTTCTTTTTAGTCGTTGTACTAGTTACCATTATGTCTCCTTAGGTAATTTTTTTGATTTTAGCTGTTTATATTAGCGCATATAATAGTAGAAATTTTAAAAAACGAATCTACCACATAATATTGCAGCTTTTAAAAACTGTCAACTAACAAACTCTTCTAATAGATCCTTAGTAGTCAGGATCGGTTTAGCACCAGCGGCAATTAGTTCATTAGTACCAACGGATAAGGAACTAGTTATGGGTCCAGGAACTGCTAATACATTGCGGTTATTTTGGAGTGCCAAATTAGCGGTAATTAAACTACCCGAATGTTTAGCTGCCTCAGTTACCAAAATGGTTTCTACCAATCCGGCAAGGATGCGATTTCTTTCTGGGAAGTGGCTTTTATGCCCCCGTATGCCATTAGGATATTCACTAATTAACAAATGATTATTAGCGATATATTGCTGTAATTTTTGATTATTTGCTGGATAACTAATATCTAGTCCAGTACCAATTACCGCAATGGTCTTACCATGTTGTTGGATAACTCTAGTGTGCGCCAAAGTATCAACGCCCTTAGCTAAACCGGATACAATTACTAACTGTCGACAACATACTGGAGTTAATAGCTTAGTTAACGCTTGGATCGAATAAGTACTAGCTTTTCTAGAACCTACAATCGCCAAAGTAGTTTTATGAACCAGTTGCCAGTCACCCCGGTAAAATAAAATAATTGGAGGTAAATAACTTTCTCGTAACCGTTCCGGATAATCAGCATCACAAATACATATCCATTGCTCATTATCAACTAACTTATTGACTAACCGTTGATTCGTTAATAATTGGTTAAAACTGTGTTCAAACTCCTGTTGATACTGTGAGGTAACTAACCCCGCATTAATAATGGTTCGAGCAGTCACCTTACTTAAAAAGGGTTGCTTCAATAAAAATTGAAATGCTAAGTACCGCCCTTTAATCCCTATTCCTTTACTTAGGTGAATTCTTAATAATAATTCTCGAAGTTTCATTACTTTCTTCCTTTTAAGGGTAAATACGAAGTAATAACTATTCATTCATGAATTTTTTCACCGGACTAAATGATTGGCGGTGGATCGGCGTAACTCCATGTAATTCTAAGCCGGCAAGGTGCTCTTTTGTTCCATATCCATCATTATTTTCAAAACCATACCCCGGATACTGCTGAGCGTATTGACTCATAATCTGATCTCGATAAACTTTGGCCACAATACTAGCAGCACTAATACTGATACTTTTGGCATCTCCCTTGATTAAAGATAATTGAGAAATAGTGGTATTAATTTGCATCGCATCGATAATTAATTGTTCTGGTGTTGGCGTCAGGTTAGATAATGCTTCTTGCATCGCTAGTTTAGCTGCCTTATAAATATTAACTCGATCAATGACCGTATTATCCATTTCCCCAATGCCAATTCCTAACGCTTCTTGTCTAATTAATGGTGCCAAAATTGATCGCTGTTTAGCAGATAATTGTTTGGAATCGTTGACTTCAATTAAATCAAAATCTTTCGGTAAAATCACCGCAGCTGCGACTACTGGACCAGCAAGTGGTCCGCGCCCTACTTCATCAATACCAGCAACATAGTTAACACCTTGATGCCAAAATTCTTTTTCATACTTAAAACGATTTTGAAATTCAATTTGGCGGTCTTGTTGTTTATGTAACCGTCGTTCATTTTGAACGATGGCTTTTTGAACTCCTGAACGGGGATCTTCTTTTAGTCGCAAAAAAAGGGGATCATCAAGTGCATCCACCTTTTTTAACTGCTCTTCAATTTGTTTGACGGTTAACTGTTTACTCATTATCAATGTCCTCTAACGTATCCAAAGTAAACGGTCCCACTTTTTTACTTCGCATATCCAAAATAATTCTGTTAGAAGCGCGTTCATAGTCATCACGCATACCAATTTTTTTAGTAATTAAAAGTAATAAGTCAGCAGTTGGCAATTCTAAGTCTTCTTCAGTTAACTTATAACGTTCCTGCAAAGCTTGGGGATAATGCTTCACAAAATATTCTAAGCCAAATAAAGCAATATCATCGCTATGATAGACACTATCCTTGATAGCACCAGTTAATGCTAATTTATCAGCAATTAATTGATCTTGAAATTTAGGCCATAAAATTCCCGGAGTATCTAACAGTTCCAAATGATTGTCAGCTTTGAGCCATTGTTGACCTTTTGTAACTCCTGGACGATTACCTACTTGGGCAGCCCGCCGTTTAACTAAGCGGTTTAGCACCGTAGATTTTCCAACGTTGGGAACTCCAACAGCGATGGCTCTAATAGGCCGGGGTTTCATCCCCTTAGCTAGTTCACGTTCCAATTTATCCTTTAATAATGGATTAATGGCAGTCAAAATGTCCTTAACTCCAAATTTACCTTTGGCATCTACTGCAATTGCAGCACTATTTTGACTATAAAAATAATTAAGCCATTGTCTGGTTAGTTTTTCGTCAGCTAAATCACGTTTGGTTAGAATGTAAAGATGAGGTTTATTAGCTGAAATTCTAGCGATTTCGGGATTCAAAGTAGAATATGGAGCCCTAGCATCTACTAATTCAAATACTATATCAACTAAAGAGATATTTTCCTCAAACTCTCGGATTGCTTTTGCCATGTGGCCGGGAAACCACTGTATTGTTACTGCCATAGTAACCTCCTAATTTGTTTCAATAAACTCCGTCCAGGCTTCATCAAAAATCGTCATGCTAGGAAGGTAGTTTGCATTTTCTTCTAGATATTTAGATAATTCATCAAAATCCATTGACTGTTTAGGAAATGATTGATCAAAAAAAGCGTTGTTAGCAAATTCCGCTATTTCTTCTGTACTACCAGGATTTCGTTTAGTCATTAGAAATTGATAAAAACTTTTACGCATTATTCCCCTCCGCATTAGTATTAGGAATTAGCATTTCAAATTTAAATTTACCAGCACCACTGGTATCAATTTCTTTAGCTTTATAGTTAATTCCGTCGCTATTCATGTGAGTAATATCTAAATAAATTTCATGCTTGTTAGCATTCATTGTTACCCACTCTGGTAAGTCGTAGTTGTTTTGAATAAATAGCATTACAAAACTGATTGGTAGTTGTAATTTTCCTACCGATAATTTTGTCGCTTTCAAGGTTACATTACCATTTGTTTCCGCTTTTGGAGTTAAAAATAGTGAATAATTAACGTTACTACCCAAAACTTTAACGGAACCATAAATGATTACCTGGTCTTCTACTTTTACTTGATACTGATTAGTACTGTTTACCTGACGTTTGTTCAGATAATAAGCTACTAAAGAATTTAGTTGTTTTTTATTTAACGTGGCTGAAGTAGGAACTGTATCAGTTTGATTAGCTGACTGAGTTACAGGAGCCTTAGCACTGCTAAACGCTAAAATAAAACTGGTAGCAACTCCTATTACTAAGAGGGATATTAACCCCCAAAAAGCCCATTTCCAGGGGTTATGTTGTCGATTTTCACTTCTCATGTTATTTCTCCTTTAACCAGTTTTCATGGCTGGTCATTGCTTTGTACAGATCATTAGTCATAATTTGGTAGCCTTTATGGTTAGGATGAAAATGATCATCGTTAGATAAATAGTTATTGATTTCTTTGCCAGAACCACTAAAAATAGTGGAAATAGATGAGGCATCTAAAGTGGAACTAGCGTTTACTTTGCTGGAATCCATTTTGAGTTTGGCCCGTTGAGAAACAGTTTTATACTGCCCATTAGATAGTTGATCATCAATAGCTATAAAGTATACTCTTTTGTTTTGAGACACCGTATTTTGCGCAGTGCGATTCCATTTAGCTACTGTTTGAGTCAACGAATTCACTTGAGGAAAGTATACGTATAGCGGATTATAAATACCAAACAAGTAAATATTAGCTTTAGGATTTAACTTCCGTACGTTGGTCAATAATTCTTGCAAGTGAGTTTGATAATCTTTAGCTGCAGCGTCAGCTTTTTGAGCTAATTTATTAGTATTAGTTTCTAAAGCATTATTTTTAAAGAAAGCCAGTAAATCATTACCACCGGTAGTAATAGTAATAACATTTGCTTTTTTAAGGCCTTTTTGAACTTTAGTATTTTGGGTAACTCGATCATTAATTTGAGTTGTTGTTTCTCCAGCAATTCCGTAATTAGAACTTTTGACGATCGCCTTTTTTTGTTTGGTCAGCTTTTTCGAAATTAAGGTAGGATAACCACCCTGATTGTTATCGCCGATTCCCTGCGTTAATGAATCCCCCACAGCTGTAATTTGAATGTGCGGAGTTTGAGTTGTTTTAAAAAAATGCGCCCCGGCTAAGACTAGTCCAACTACAATAACTAATCCTGCTCCAATTAACCCACGACGTTTTATCTTTTTGACCCCCATATAATTTTACCACTCCTCTATATAAACTTTTCGGGTTTGAACTATAGACTAACCTATCAGCATTTTAAACCTAAAAAAAGACTGGTCAAATAATTTTGGTCAGTCTTTTACAAAATTTAGCGAGGATCATTATAATACATTAAAGCAAAGGCACCTTCACCAGCATGAGTGGCGATAATTGGTGTTGTTTTTCTAAAAACAAGGGGGACAGTTGGAAAAGCTTGTTTAATTTGATCTACCAAATCAGCAATTAATTCTGAATCAGTTACATAAGAAATTCCAATTTGTTGAATGGATTCTAAGGATTGCATATCAGCTAAAACTCCTTGGAAAAACTTTTTAACGGACTTATTGCCACGGCCTTTAGACCGAATTTTGATTTTGCCGTCGGTAACTTCTAATACTAACTTAATATTTAAAAAGTTAGTAATAGCTCCGGCGACTGGATGTAACCGGCCACCCTTAACGATGTTATCTAGTGTCATAACCCCCATGTATAGGAAGCTGTGGTCCCGGACAAATTTAGTTTCAGCGATAATTGCCTGCATATCAGCGCCTTCTTGAGCCTTTTTAGCAGCAGCAATTACTTGAAAAGCTAGTCCTCGATCAGTAGTTTGACTATCAATGACGGTAACGTCTGAACTACTTAAAGTAGCTGCTTGTTCGGCAGAGTGAACCGTACCACTAATTGTTTCCGTCATATTGATAGAAAGAACCTGACTGCCATCAGCACCTAATTCGTTGAAGACATCAACAAATTTACCAACTGGCGGTTGGCTAGTCTTGGGAAGCGTTTTGCTAGTCAACATTTTATCGATGAATTCATCGTTAGTAATGTTTTCATGTTCTACATAGATCGTATCATCGATCATTACCGTTAATGGAATGATCGTAATATCATATTGTTTTACTTCTTCTTCGGTTAACCCGGCAGAGGAATCAGTCACAATTTTGATGTTTGCCATTGAGTCCACTCGTTTCTTTAATTTTCTAAGACCATATGAATTATTATAGCAGACAACTTAATATTATTCATCACCGTTTGTACTACGTTGATAAACTTCAAATTGGTAACTGTAAGGGTTATCTGCATCTGATTTAAATTCTTGTTTGGATAATAATTCAAATTCACTATAATTAATTACCGGCATGAACGTATCACCGATAAACGTATCATTAATCGTGGTCACGTATAGGCGATCGACATAAGGTAAAAGTTGTTGAAAAACGGTTGCTCCACCCGAAATAAAGTACTCGGTTTCTGGATTATCCTTAATCAAGGTTAATAGTTGTTCTAATTCGTGAATTACAGTTACTTCTTCAGGAAAATCGTCACTTTGCGCTAAAACAATGTTTTGGCGTCCAGGTAACACACCTGGATAACTCTTAAAAGTATTTGCTCCTGAAACCAGTGGATGTCCCATAGTAGTGTCTTTAAAGTATTTAACGTCGGCAGGTAAGCGCCAAGGTAAGTGATTATTCTTACCAATTAAACCATTAAGGTCTTCTGCCCAAATAAATGAAATCATATTGTTACTCCTCTTCTACACGGCCACCGGAGCTTTAATCGCTGGTGCCGGATCATAGTCAGTTACCTTAATATCTGCCATCGTAAAATCAGCTAGATTAGTTTTGTCAGGATTTAACCAGAGTTTAGGTCCTGTTTTGGGGGTGCGACTTAACTGTTCTTTAACTTGGTCTATATGATTTAGATAAATATGAGCATCTCCTAAGGTATGAATAAACTCACCGGGCTCTAATCCGGTTTGGCGAGCAATCAAACTAGTTAATAACGCATAACTGGCAATGTTAAACGGCACCCCTAAGAAAATATCACCGGAACGTTGATATAGTTGACAGCTTAATTTACCATCTGCAACGTAAAACTGAAACATAGTATGGCAAGGAGGTAGGGCCATAGTTGGAATATCTTCTGGATTCCAAGCAGAAACGATTAAACGTCTAGAATCAGGATTGGTTTGAATGGCATTAATCACATCTTGAATTTGATCGATGGTTTGGCCATTAGTGGTCTGCCACTTGCGCCATTGACTGCCATAAACTAATCCCAGATCGCCATATTGAGCGGCAAATTGATCATCGTTTAGGATGCGTTCGCAAAACAATTGCTTTTGGGTTTGGTATTCTTTGGCAAAAGTTAAATCCTGTTCCGCCCTGTGAGCAAAATTAGTCATGTCAGGTCCTTGATAATCGGTAGATTTGACAAATTTTTCAAAGGCCCATTCATCCCAAATATGGTTTTTATGCTCTAGTAGAAAACGAATATTGGTATCACCTTTTAGAAACCAAAGTAACTCGCTTTTAATTAATCCAAACGGTACTTTTTTAGTAGTTAACAACGGAAAACTTTCTTGTAAATTAAATCGCATCTGGTAACCAAAAGTACTTAGGGTACCAGTGTTAGTCCGATCCATTTTTTTGGTTCCGTGTTCTAATACATAACGCTCTAATTGTAGGTATTGCTCTTCATTCAATGTAGTGACCTCCTAATTAACGAATTGACTAAGGTATTCCCAACGTTCCATTTTAGAATTAATTTTAACGTCCAATTCATCTTTTAGTTGCTGTAATTCAGCTAATTTACCGTAATCATCACTATTTTCTTGCATTTGTTGATCAGCGACGTCTTTTTGAGTTTCTAAAGTATCAATATCATCTTCTAGGTGCTCCCACTCCATTTGTTCCGCATAGGTTAATTTGGTCTTAGACTTGGCTTTGGGTTCTTCCTTAGTAACAGTTGGTTCCGTTTTTTTAGTAGAACCAGCCTTTTTATCACTTGGTTGATCTAATTCGCTTAAGAAATCGGTAAAGACTCCTCGATGTTCTGAAATCACGCCGTTACCTTTAAAGAACAAAAGGCGATTAGCTACTTTATCTAGGAAGTAGCGATCATGAGAAACGGTAATAACCGTTCCGTTAAAGTTAGAAATATAGTCTTCTAAAACAGTTAAGGTAGCAATATCTAGATCGTTAGTTGGTTCATCAAGCAATAAGACATTGGGTTGTTCCATTAGTAGTTTTAACAGATACAAGCGCCGTTTTTCGCCACCGGATAACTTTCTGATTAACGTTCCGTGCATAAATTTAGGGAATAAGAACTGTTCTAGCAATTCAGCCACGCTAATTTTTTGGCCGTTTTTGGTGCTAACTTGTTGACCGATTTCAGATAGGTAGGTAATTACCCGTTTATCTTCTGGAATTGGTTCAATTTGTTGAGTATAGTAAGCTAATTTGACGGTTTCACCAACTTTTAATATTCCACTATCCAAGGGTAAGCGTTCCGCTAACACATTCAGCAAACTAGACTTGCCGGCGCCGTTTTCACCACTGATCCCAATTCGTTCAGCTCCTTGAATCAAAATATTAAAGTCCTTTAAGATCACTTTATTATCAATAGTTAAATTACCATCTTGAATTTCAAAAACTTGTTTACCTAATCGCTGTTGGCCTAAGTTAATGTCAACAGAATCTTCTAACTGTAAAGTGTTCACACTATCTTTCAATTCATTAAACCGGTTAATTCTGGCTTGCTGTTTAGTGGAACGGGCCTTAGCTCCGGCCTTCATCCAATCCAGCTCACTTTTATATAACTGTTGGCGTTTATGTTCGGCAGCAACTTCGCCTTCTACTCGTTCGGCCTTCAACCGTACATAGTCTTGGTAGTTACCTTGGTATTTATATAATTTTCCAAAAGACAATTCCCAAATCTGGTTAGCAACCCGGTCTAAGAAATACCGATCATGGGTTACTAATAAAATAGCTCCCTTATAAGCCGCCAAGTATTTTTCTAACCAAGCAATGGAATCAAAATCCAAGTGGTTAGTTGGTTCATCTAGCAATAGTAAATCAGGAGACTGAATCAATACTTGAGCTAGTCCAACTCGTCGTTTTTGGCCACCGGAAAGATTCTTAATTTTTTGGTCATAATCCGTAATTTTAAGTTGCGTCAAAATGGTCTTTACTTCATTGGAGGCGTTCCAAGCATCCTCTTCATTCATCTTGGCTTCAGCATTTTCATACCTTTTTTGCAATTTTTCGTCTTCTGGATGAGCTGAATAATCAGCTAAGACTTCTTCATAGTGACGAATAGTTTGATAAACCTGTTGGGCACCGGCAAAGACTGCTTCCATGATGGTCATATCTTCTGGTAAGTCTGGATCTTGACGCAAATAAGCAACACTATAAGAATTAGAAGTGGTAATGGTTCCAGTAAAATCATGGTCGGATTCCACTAGTGAATTTAATAATGAAGATTTTCCAGTACCATTAGTACCGATTAGCCCAATTCGATCTTTTTCATTAATAATAAAATTTAAATTATCAAATAAAGTTTTTTCACCGTAAGTTTTAGTTAGATTGTCCACTCTCATGGTTTGCATTATTTTTATTTCTCCTGTACATATTTTTTAGCGGCAGTTACTAAGGATTCTGATTCATTAGGCAGGTTTCCTGCTACAACCTGTTGTTCCAAGTAACTTAATACTTTTCCTAACATAGGACCAGCAGTAACTACTTGATATTGCATTAATTCTTTACCTGAAATAGTTAATTGGTTTTTCTGGGTAATCATTAGTTGATCGTATTCTTGAATTAGTTCTGGCTGGTATGGCATAGCTAACCACTGACTAACAGCTAAAGCATCTACTACGTTTTGTTTTCCTGCAACATAAAGGTCCCAATTAGAAACAGTTTGTTTTTCCATCACCATTAATAACTGAACCATTGTCGTTACATCCTTCACGGTCTTATTAGCTGTTTTCCATTGTTTTAACCAGCCACTAATTTGTTGAACAGAAATCTTCAACGTCATAGCTAAAAAGCTCCATACTTGGTTTTCGTTAGCTAATTCAAATTTTTGCTGAACTAGAGGTTGTAACTTAGCTACTTGCTCATTTAATCCCGGTAAATATTGATAAAGATTAGTGGAGATTAGTTGTTCTACTCCCTGATTAGCAGCCTGACCCAACATTAATTTCACAAATTCTTCGTGGATACGTTCCATCGCAATCTTAGTCAATAGTTCTGATTGGCTAGCAATCGCTTGTTTAGTTTTTGTTTCAATTTGAAAATTTAATTGACTACTAAACCGGACGGCTCGCATCATTCTGAGAGCATCTTCATGGAATCTGGCGGTTGGATCTCCTACTGCCTTAATAACATGGTTTTTAAGATCCGTTAATCCCCCGAATAAATCAGTTATGATTCCCTCTGCATTCATTGCTAGAGCATTAATCGTAAAATCCCGGCGCATTAAATCCTCTGCCAGTGAACGGACAAACGTCACTTGGTCTGGCCGCCGGTAGTCTTGGTAGCCGCTTTCGGTTCTAAAAGTGGTCACTTCATATCCATTACCATGGTCTAAAATCATCACAGTACCGTGTTGGATTCCGGTATCCACCGTTTTTTTAAATAAATTTTTTACTTCAGCGGGATACGCACTTGAAGCAATATCCACATCATGAATGGGTTTATTTAAAATAGTGTCTCGAACTGATCCCCCTACAAAATAGGCTTCAAATCCCGCAGTAGTAATGGTCGTTAAAATGGGTAATGCTTGTTTAAATTCTTCTGGCAGTTGTTTTAGTTGCACCTTTAGGGCCTCCTATCGAAAAAAACTCTTACTAACCATAATAACAGATTCGTTGTCGGTTAAAAAGAATTGCCAGAGCTTTAGGTAACTTGGTATGATGGGGTTAACAATTTTTTGAAAAGGAGTTTTAACATGTCGGCTACCAAACATAATTTATTAGTTAAGATTTGGGATCTAATTGTTATCGGAATTGGGTCCTCGTGTTATTCATTTGGGATCGTGTTCTTTAACATGAACAACCATTTGGCTGACGGAGGGGTAACCGGGGTTACCTTGATTCTAAAAGCTTTATTTAACATTAACCCTGCTTACTCAACGATATTTGTCAATATCCCATTGCTACTGATTGGGGTTCGGTTTTTAAGCCATAAAGACATGCTCTATACTCTTTATGGAACTGGAGTTTTATCTGGCTCTCTGTGGCTATGGCAAAAGGTCCCATTAACCATTAATATTCAGCATGATTTATTGCTTTCAGCTATCATTGCCGGTTTAATTGGCGGTTTTGGGGTTGGATTAGTCTTTAGAATGGGTGGTACCACTGGTGGAATTGATATTATCGCACGTTTATTTGAACGCTTTAAAGGAATACCAATGGGTCAGTCTTTATTGGTAATTGACGTTTTAGTACTACTTTCATCCTTAGTTTACTTAGACGTTCGCCAAATGGCTTACACAATTATTTACGTATTTATTTTTTCTCAGGTTGTTAACTATACACAACAAGGTGCTTACACCGCACGCGGAATTTTAATTATTAGTTCTAAACCAAACGAAATTGCTAACAACATTATGGCTCAATTAGGCCGTGGGGTAACTTATTTGGATGCTCAAGGTGGTTATTCTCATGAACCAAAACAAGTAATTTACTGTGTAGTAGCTCCTAACGAACTACATGATTTAAAAGGTATTGTTTCCAACGTTGATGAACAAGCATTTATGTCCATTATTGATGTAAACGAAGCGATTGGTGAAGGTTTCACTTATAAACGGCCGAAGAGATTTAAAATAATTTAAAAAAACCTCGTATCTTTTTAGATACGAGGTTTTTTGAGCATTCAAATTATAAATTTTCATCCAATAACGTTTCAATTTCAAAGTCACTAGGAACTAACGTTAGATAACGTTTAAAGTAATCTTGGGCCACCTCTATTTCACCTACAGAACGGTAAAATAGGCCAGCTTCTTTTAAAAAGTCAGAATCATTAGTTAATTCAATACCAGCTAATTCATAATTATGTTTAGCTGCTTTAATTTTTCCTAAATGATTATTAGCAGTAGCTAAATTCCAGGATAATACGGCATCAAATTGTTCTTCATCTTGTAATGGTGTCAATAAATCCACCACTTCTTGAAAATGATCATGTTTAATTAACCAATTAGCTAATTGCGTAATGATTTCTAAGTTTTCAGGATCAATTGCCAATCCTTGTTGAAGATACTTTTGAACTAAATCATCATCACCCACTAATTGAGCAATATTAGCAGCTTTAAGCCAAAGTTGTTCGTTGTATTGATCAACACCCAAACCTTCTTGAATCGTTCTTAAAGCGGCTGAATTTTCGTTTTGTTGGATATATGCATCTGCTAGATAGGAATATAATGAAGAATATTGTGGGTCAGTTTCTCGTAATTCTTCAAAATTCTTAATAGCTTCTCCATAATCGTGCAGATTAAATTGGGTAAATGCTAATTCAAACCTAGTGTCAGGATTCATATCTACCGGTTTAATTTGAGTTAGATAGCCCAATGCTTGTTCAAATTTGCCACTTTGTGCGTATGCCACTCCAATTCGTTGAACTAGATTAACTCCAGCAATTTCTAGCGTTCCTGCTTTAATTAGTTGCAGATAGATACGAATGGCCTTATTGAAGTTACGAGTGGCAAAGTAAAATTCACCTAAGGCAAAATCGATTACTGGTTCATCAGGTGCGATTGCCCTAGCTTCCAATAGTTTTTGCTCACTGATTTCAAATAGTTCTTGTGTTTGGTATAAATCAGCTGCCACCAGTAAGGCTTGGACATAGTTAGGATCATCTTTATTAATGGTGGTTAGATATTCTAATGCCGCTTCGTCATCTTGATCGTCAATAGCTAATTCCGCCAACTGAATTTTGAGTTGGCCTTCATCTGGGTATTTAGTTAGTAGCTGTTCATAAATTCGTTTAGCATTATCAGTAAAACCGAGTGAATAGAGCTCTTCTGCTAATGAAAATAATAAATCATCATCATCATTTTTAAGAGCCAAATCAAAGTTTTCTTGAAATTTATCTAGCTGTCCTGCTTCTAATTGGTTAAGTGCTTCAGCTGAGTAATTCATTGATGCCACCACCTTTTGGGATTTGATTGTATAAAAAAAGCCAGGCGACAAAATGCCGGGCTGGCCTAAACAGATGAAATACTATTTAACAGCATCCTTAAGAGCTTTACCAGGCTTAAATGCTGGTACCTTGCTTGCAGGAATTTGAATTTCTTGACCTGTTTGTGGGTTGCGACCCTTACGAGCTGCACGTTCACGAACTTCGAAGTTACCGAAGCCGATCAATTGTACTTTTTCACCCTTAGCTAAGCTAGCTTGGATAGATTCAAATACTGCGTCAACAGCTGCGGTAGCGTCTTTTTTAGTCAAACCAGTTGCAGTTGCAACATCAGTAACTAATTCTGCTTTGTTTGCCATGAGTATTCACCTCCTCAACAAATAGGTATGTAACACCTAAAATTTTAGTAAACCTAAAATTTTGGAAAAAGCACTTAACCAAGTACCATTTCTTTTTCAAAGATAGCACAAGAATGCCGTCATTGCAATGTTTTTTACCTTTTTGCTCTTATTTTCCACTGTTTTTCAATAATATATATTAGTACCTATATTATTTATTTTATCGTTTGATTACTTTCGGTTTCTTTTGATAATTCTAATAGGAGTTCCCGTAAAATCAAAATGATCTCTAATTTGATTATCTAAGAACCGTTGGTAAGAAAAATGCATTAGTTCTGGATCGTTAACAAAGATCACAAAGGTTGGTGGTCCTACTGCCACTTGAGTAGCATAGTAAATCCGCAACCGCTTGCCACTTACCGTTGGAGTTGGATGGATAGCCACTGCATCCATAATAACGTCATTAAGAGCAGATGATTGAATCCGCCGTTTGTGATTTTCATTAACTTGTTTAATTAAAGCTGGTAGTTTTTCAATGCGTTGCTTAGTTTTAGCCGATACAAAGATGATGGGAGCGTAACTCAGGTATTGGAATTCATCGCGAATCACGTTTTCAAAATCTTTTTGAGTATGGTTATCTTTTTTCAAGGTGTCCCATTTATTTACTACAATGATAACCCCCCGGCCTGCTTCATGAGCGTAACCGGCAACTTTTTTGTCTTGTTCTCTGATACCTTCTTCAGCATTAATTACAAACAAAGCTACATCACTATCATCAATAGCTTTCATAGCTCGCATTACGCTATAACGTTCGGTATTTTCGTAAACCTTACCCCGTTTTCTAATTCCGGCAGTATCGATCATCGTAAAGTCAGTATCATCCGCAGTAAAATGAGTATCAATTGCATCTCTAGTGGTTCCGGCTACGTTGGAAACGATAACTCGGTCTTCACCTAATAAAGCATTAACCATTGAAGATTTTCCAACGTTAGGACGACCAATAATGCTAAAGTGGATACTGTCATCCGGTTCTTGCTCGGTTTCTTCTGGGAAATTAGCAATGACTTGATCTAACAAATCTCCCAAACCTAATCCGTGAACCCCTGAAATAGGATATGGCTCGCCAAAACCAAGAGCGTAAAAATCATAAATATCATCACGTTTTTCTGGATTGTCAACTTTGTTAACGGCTAAAACCACGGGTTTATCAGAGCGGTACAAAATTTTGGCTACTTGTTCATCTTCACTGGTTAGGCCTTCTTTGCCGCTAACCATGAAAATAATAACATCAGCCTCATCAATTGCAATTTCCGCTTGACTCTTAATTTGCTCCATAAATGGAGCATCACTGATTTCAATCCCACCAGTATCAATCATAGCAAATGATTTACCTAACCATTCCCCATGGGAGTAAATTCGATCTCGTGTAACTCCGGGAGTATCTTCAACAATTGAAATCCGGTCTCCAGCAATTCGATTAAAAATAGTGGATTTACCCACATTGGGTCTGCCAATAATGGCAACCGTTGGTAGTGTCATTTAATTCACTTCCCTTTTTAGAATAAAAAAGATTATCCTTCAACAAGGATAATCTTTTCGCTTGTTTGATTAGTCTTGGTCAGAACTACTCAAATCTTTGCCAATAATATCGCCTAAAGTAAAACCAGTTTCTTCTTCAGGAGCATTTTGAGTTGAGTTATCAGCTACATGAGCTGAAGAATGCTTTTTAGCAGCTGGTTTATTATTGTTTTCTGGTTCTGGTAATAAAGCTTTGATTGAAAGTGCCAAACGACGACGTTCTGGATCAACGCTTAATACCTTAACTTGCACTTTGTCACCAACTGCTAATTTATCAGCAGGAGTATCAACGTGTTCGTAAGAAATTTGAGAAATGTGAACCAAGCCTTCAACACCAGGGAATACTTCAACGAATGCACCGAAGTCAGCTAAACGCTTAACGGTACCTTCAAGAATGCTTCCTTCAGGAGCCTTATCTTCAATTCCATCCCATGGTTGTGGCAATGTTTGCTTAATTGAAAGTGAAATCCGATCACGATCAAAGTCAACAGCCAATACCTTAACAGTTACCTTTTCACCAACTTTAAGAACATCAGCTGGTTTAGCAACACGTTCATAAGAAATTTCAGAAACATGAACTAAACCGTCCACACCACCGAGGTCTACAAAGGCACCAAAGTTAGTCAAACGAGCAACAGTACCTTCCATAACGTCGCCTTCTTTGATGGTGTCCATCAATTTAGCTCTGTTTTCAGCCTTTTCTTTTTGAACAATGGCTTTGTGAGAAAGGATCAAACGGTTAGATGCTGGATCGATTTCCACAATCTTCAATTCAAGATCTTGACCCTTGAATTGGTTCAAATCTTCAACAAAACGATCTGAAATCATTGATGCTGGAATGAAACCACGAACGCCAGCGTCAACAACTAACCCACCCTTAACTACTTGGGTAACTGGGGCTTTAATAGTTTCTTCATTTTCAGCTTTTTGGGCTAATTCAGTCCAAACTTTACGTGCTTCTAAACGACGTGATGACAATAGGTAACTGCCACCTTCCTTATCGTTTCCGATCTTTGAGGTAACTACAAGATCCAAAGTGTCGCCTGGTTTAAAATTGTCAACTGATTGGTTTGCAGATAACTCTCGTTGAGGAACTACACCTTCAACACCAGTACCTTCAATCCCAACAATCAATTGCTTATCGTCATCAATGGCCAAAACTTCACCACTAACTACATCACCAATATTAACCTCACTAACGCTATTTAAAGCGTCAAGTAAGTCTTTATTTTCGTTACTATCATTCATGCGACATTTCCTCCTTGAAACAACTCTACAGTTGATTTTATCGTAAAAAGCAATTTAATGCCAGTCAATTGCTTAATTATTAATTAATATTTTTTAAAATTATATCAGAAATAGTTTCAACTACCTCAGAAATTGACATCGAAGTCGTATCCACTTCGATAGCATCTGCGGCTTTAGTCAATGGGGAAATTTCCCGATGTGAATCCTTATAGTCCCGATCTCTGATTTCTTGCTTTAAAACTTTTAGGGAAGTATCAATTCCCTTTTTGACGTTTTCTTTGTATCTTCTATCTGCTCGTTCGTCAACACTAGCAATTAAAAAGACTTTAACTTCAGCGTTTGGTAGTACGGTTGACCCAATGTCTCGGCCATCCATAACAATTCCGCCATTAGCTGCTAGCTGTTGTTGATCATCACTTAGCTTGGTTCTTACTGATTGAATAGCGGAAACTGCTGAAACAGAGTTAGTAATGTCTTCTTGACGAATTGCTTCAGTGATTTCTTCACCATCAATAAATACTTTTTGACCATGTGCAGTTGGTTCAAATGTGATTTGCGATGATTTAACAATTTCGGTAATTGCAGCAATATCATCTAAAGCAATTCCGTTTTTAAGAACTTTATAAGTGATTGCCCGATACATTGCTCCTGTATCACAATAAATATAATTAAAACGTGATGCTACTAATTTAGCGACCGTGCTTTTACCAGCAGATGCTGGACCATCAATGGCCACTTGTAAACCATTTTTGTGCATTATTAATCCTACCTTACTTGCTATTTAACTTTTAATTTTTGTCCTGGGTGAATTTCTGATGAAGACGATAGCCCGTTTAAAGCCATTAATTCCGAAGTAGTTAATCCATTATTAACCGCTACCCGGTACAATCCTTGCCCCTGTTGAACCGTAGCGTAGTTACCACCGTTGCTACCGGCAGTACCAGTAGCACTGGAGTGACTATTAGAAGCACTGCTACTATTAGCTGAATTGGTAGCACTAGTTGCCGTTTGATCATTACCAGTATCGGAAGTACTTGACTGGCTAGCAGCGTTAGCAGCAGAGTCAGTACCACTATTGCTAGTAGTATTAGCACCGCTTGAATAGCCATAGTTATTTCCAGTAGATTGACTAGCATCATTATTTGCGTTAGTTGCCGTTTGACTACTATCGGACTGATAACTACTGGTATTGGTCGAATCGTCGTTGCTTTCACTAGTTTTATCAGTTTGAGCTGTCGTTTCTTCTTTAGCTTTTACACTACTAGCTTTGGAACTGCTCGATTTTTTTTTTGAACTAACGACACTACTAGATTGAACTGCGGAACTAACTTTAGATTCGTCTTTGCCTAAAGCGCTTTGACGAGATAAGCCGTAAACGATAGATGCTAACGCAATTAAACCAATAATCACAATTAAACCAACGGTTAATAAATTATGACTCTTATTTTCTTTGCGCATTTGCATTCTAGAAAGATTACCGTTTTTATCGCGACCCTCGTTAAATGTTTGATTCCAGGGTTGATCATCTTTTTTTTGATTATCTGAATTCACTGTCTGAAACCTCCTAACAATTCTGAGATTACATAATCGTATCTAAGTTTATCATTTTTAAGAGTATAATTGTTTTAATTTTTCGCTAAAAATAAGTGATTCAACACTTCTTGCCAGCTTTTGATGCTGGAATTAGTACTTAATTCAGTTAAAAACGTAGTATTAAACTGTTGCCAATCACCATTAAAATGACCGTCTTTATCACAGCAAAACTGCTGTTCAGTTACTTGCAGGCTTTCACCAAATTCATTTTTAATAAAATTTCTCAAGCACGTAGCACAGTTTACGTAGGCAATCATCTTTTGCAGGTTATTTTCTCGTTTTCGTTGTTGGTTAGCAAAAATCTGTTTTACTTGCTCGGCAGAGTAACCATGAGTGAAATAATAATTCAATAATCTAACATCTTGACCTGTTAGGTCCGGATTTGGTTTACGCCAATAATAATCCACTAGTTCGTCAGTCACATTTGCACTATCATTTAAAGCCCGGGCAATATATTCATCACCAGTAGTATATAACAAAATAGCAATACTGGCGGCTCCATCCCGGCCCGCTCTGCCAATTTCTTGAACATAAGATTGCAAACTACCAGGTAAATGATAATGAATTACATACCGAATATCATTTTTATCAATGCCCATCCCAAACGCACTGGTCGCGCAAATCACATCAATTTGATTATTCATAAACTGCTGTTGAATCATTTCCCTTTGAGAAGAATCCAAATCACCATGGTAAGGCATTACTCGTTTATTGGTTTTAGCGGTTAATAACTGACTAATTTCGTTGACTTTTTTCTTGCTGCTAAAATAAATAACCCCAGTTCCCCGTAATTTTTTCACCAATTCTATTAATTGCATATTTTTATCAGATTCATTTTCTAAATGTTGCACCGTTAAATAAATATTGGGACGATCTACCGATTTAATCACTTGATTGACCTGATCGAATTGTAACCCTAATTTAGTTATTATATCCGTTCGGGTAGTTTCGTCAGCGGTTGCAGATAACATTAATACTAACGGATTTCCTAATTCTAATAGATTATCTTTAATTGATAAATAATCCGGGCGAAAATCTGGTCCCCATTCCGAAAGACAGTGCGCTTCATCAACTACTACTAATCCTAATTCTAATTGCCGTAGCGCTACTTTGACGGGTTCTTGATCTAACATTTCTGGAGAAACATAAATATATTGATAATGCTTAATATGGTTTAAAACATATTGCCGTTCATTAAATGCTAATTGAGAAGTAATTGCGACCACTCTTTTAGAGCCTAAATATTGTAAACGGCTAACTTGATCTTGCATTAACGATAGTAACGGCGAAATTACGATTACTGATTTGTGACTCCACAATCCATAATATTGGTAAAGCAACGTTTTACCACTTCCAGTAGGCAAAATTGCTAAGGTATTTCGTTGATTTTGCAGGTGTTGAATAACTTCTAATTGGCCTGGTCGAAAATTTTTAAAGCCAAAATTAGTTTGTAAAAAAGTGATTCGTTCGGTGTCATTCATTTAGCTTACTCCTATAAATTTGACTCAATCGAAAATTAAAAAAGGCCATCTCTTTATTAGTAATTGGCTGCGACCGAGTAACCAAAAATTGTTGGTACGGAAATCTATCAATTGGCAACCAAATTGCAGATTCTAATAAATGTTCTCGCACCGTAGAAAGCTTAATACTTCTTCGTTGGGCAATTTGGTCGACCGTTAATTGCTGATTAATGAACAACTGGTAAGTTTTCTGAGCACTACTAGTCCAATTGTCCCCGAATAAATCAGCAACTAATGGCAACAATGTTTGTTGAGATCGACTGACTAGATAATAAGCAAAATTAGCATACAAATGTAAAGTAACTAGTTCTATAATTTCTGGATCTACTTGTAATTCTAACCCCAATTGTTGATAGGTTTGTCCTCCCACTTGATGCCCCACTAAGCTACGGGTAAAAATATCTGCCCACTGAGTTTCTAATTCACTTAGATAGCCAGTTAATGGCGTTAATAATGTGTTAGGTAGTTCTGCTTTAGTAGTTTGAAACCATCTTTTAACGATAAAAGAATCAAATAATGGAATGTTTAATGGATAGTATTTTGAATTATGGTAACTATACTCAGAAGTAACTTGTGCCGCTAACAAGAATCGATCTCTAAATTGCATTACGTTTACAGACCTAGTTGTATCGCCCGCTAAGGGGGGCATTAGTTGAATAAGCCGTTTTTGCTTACTCGTCCCCGCTTCTGTCAATTTAATGGCACCAGTTTCATCACTAACTATTAATCCCTTAGCTAGTAGTGCGCTAATAGTAGTCTCCGTTACTATAACGTTTTGGCCGTGCAACATTCCTAATTCAGGTAATAAACCATATTGCAAGCCCCAAAATAAATTAGAAACGGTTTTTTTGCCGTTTAAAATATTTTCAAACACCTTAGGACGTCTATATTCAGTTGAATTAGTAAAAAGTAAAACCAAATCTGGTGACAAGTTCAATCCTCCAAAAAAATCTGATACCGCAGTATCAGATTCTCAAGTATTTTTATTCTTTAATTTTAAGTCTTGGAAGCACCCGTTGGCGAACAAAAATAAATACTAAGCCCACTAGGATACCTTTGATTAAGTTAAACGGAACTACCGCAGTCAACACTAGTTGAGCGATTGGAATAGATATTTTTAAACCTAATAAATTCATATATAACGGGGTAACTACCAACCAGTTCAGAATGCTCATTACAATTGCCAAACTGACCGCCATGTTAAAAATTGTTACTGTGATTTTTGTAGGACGTTTAAAGTTCTTTAAATATTTGTCAGAATAGTAAAATGCTTCCACAATTACTATCGATGAAATAAATGAAGATCCTACCCCAATTAAATTAGGAATGGAAGCTCCAGTAGTAATCCAATACAGGAGGGATTTCACTCCCGCCACAATAATACCACCCAGTGGACCTGTAATGACAGTAGCAATCAAAACCGGCATGTCACTAAAATCAATTTTCATGTACGATACTAACGGAATCACCGGAAAAGCAAAAAACATTAATACGTACGAACTCCCCGCTAAAACAGCCAGTCTAACTATGTCAGCGGTTACAAAACTATGCTTTAATCCTTTAGTATGTCTTTCCATTGCACAATGTCTCCTTTAAACATTGGCTATCTTCAAAAAAGAAAGCCACCCAAGATAGACTTCGGGCGGCTTTGGTCAACTACATTTAACCTTCTTTATACCAGACTTTACTGTCGGTTTTGGAATTACACCAAATCAACTACCCAAAGGTAGGTCGCGGACTATACCGCCGGTCGGGAATTACACCCTGCCCTGAAGATAAACCAGAATTATTTTACTAACATAAATATAACAAAAAAATTGACTTTGTCAACAACTTAGGCCAGCCCCGTAGCTTTTTTTAGTTCTTCAATTTCATGAGGTCGTAATCGTCGCCATTCACCCGGATTTAAGCCCTTTAAGTCTAAGAAACCATATGATTCTCGACTTAACTTCATCACTGGATGAGAAACTGCTGCTAGCATTTTCTTCACTTGGTGATTTCGGCCTTCATGAATAGTAAGACCTACGATACTAGTTTTGTTTTCCTTATCAGTTCTGATAAGTTTAGACTTGGCTGGCGCACTCTTCTTACCGTCTACCATTACACCTAGTCTAAGTTGTTTAAGATCATTATTACTAATGATTCCTTTTACCTTGGCAACGTAATTTTTTTCAAATTCATATTTAGGATGAGTCAACCGATTGTCTAATTCACCGTCGTTAGTCAACAACAACAAACCAGAAGTATCGTAATCTAGTCGACCTACTGGATAAATTCGTTCTGGGACTTCTTCAAAATAGTCCAACACTGTTTTACGTTTTTTATCATCCGAAACGGTAGTTACCACTCCTCTAGGCTTATAAAACAAGTAATATACTAACTGTTCCTTAGTAATTGGGACGCCGTTAACTGTCACGGTGTCTTTTGGTTCCACTTTAGTTCCTAATTCAGTTACGGTTTCTCCATTAACCTGAACCCGACCAGCAGTAATCAACGTTTCCGCTTTTCTTCTAGAAGCAATTCCCGCTTGGGCAATTACTTTTTGTAACCTTTCACTCATACAAAATTCCTCTTATCTTCTTTTATAATTCTGATGTTTCTTCTGGTAATTTGGGTAAATCATTTCGTGAATTTAAGCCGAAATAATTCAAGCCATAGTTACTGATGCCATATAATTTTGGATGTCCAATTTCTTTTTTTTCACCGACTACTTCTACTAATTCAAGTTCTTGTAAACGCCGTAAAGTGGCACTAGAATTAACGCCCCTAATATCATCAATTTCCACCCTGGCAATGGGCTGATTATAGGCGATAATTGCAATGATTTCAATTGCGGCTGTTGATAAATGTTGAGGCTGGCTATGACAAACATAATCGTTTACTACATCGGCTACCTCTGCTTTGGTAGCTAGCCGATACGTTTCATCAGTTACCTGGATCTCTAATCCTGATTGTTGGTCTTTAGCATATTGATCAGCTAATTTTGCCACTAATTGTCTGCAAGCCGCCGGACTAATTTGTACTTGATTAGCTAAGTCAGTTAAGGTAATTCCCTCGTTACCAGCGGCATAAATTAAAGCCGTAATTTTGGCTTCGTTAGTTACCATGAGAATTTCTCCTAATCATCACTTCATTTGGGGTTTGTTGTTTAATTACTAGTTCTCCATCTTTAGCCATGTTTAGCACCGCTAAAAAATTAGTAACAATTTCTTGGCGATCATTCTTGGTAATTAAGCTCTGAAATAAAAAAGAACCCGTAGTTAATAATTTTTGCCGAATTACTCCTGTTTGGGTATCTATGGAATAACGCCAAGTATTTTTAATTCTGGGTACCTTTTGAGCCCGTTGATTTTTATTTAGTAGATAAACATAAGATGTTTTTAAATCCTGTTTATTAGTCGGGGCCGGAAAAACTAATTGCGGTTTTAATTTAGGAATTCTAATTGGCTCAATTGTATAGTTTTTCTGAGATGCCTTTTCTAACTGCTTGAATTGTTCAGTAACTTTGCGATATCGTTCATATTCTTTTAGTCTAGCTACCAATGAAATTCCAGGATCTTCTTCATCATCGTTATCTACTTCTAAAACTGGTAACAAAGCCCGAGATTTCATCGCCATCAAGGTGGTCGCTAAAAGGTAATATTCACCTACTAAAGGTAAATTAATTTCTGAAGCTTGCTGTAAGTACTTTAGGTATTGATCCGTAATTGCTATCAATGATACATCAGTTATCAATAATCGTTCTTTTTTTAAAAGTTGTAGCAATAATTCTAGTGGTCCAGCGAAGTTATCAGTCGTTATAATTGGTTGTTTACTCACGAAGCTGTTTCTCCCAATCTAAACAAATTTGACGATTAGCTAAGCTAGCCACAATTTTTAGTTTAGGATAGGCTTCATTTAATTCGTTGAGCATTTGGTTGTACGTATTTTGTTTGTGTTCCCCAGGAGTACAGACAATTTGATGAACGATTAACTGACCTTGTCGTTCTTCAGTTCCTACTAGTCCCGTCCAATTATTATTGGCATCTCGATACAGCCACAAACGGTGGTTGTCATTTTCAACATACCAATTTAGTTGTTGTTCAACTAAATCCATATTGTCGAGATTATCAATTAACGATAGTAGCCCCATCGTCACTTTTTCGTAGTCCTTTCGGTATTGATATAACATAGTAATTCTCCTAAGCTCTGGGATGAAATTGATTATAGACATCGCTTAAATGATGACTGGAAACGTGGGTATAAATCTGAGTAGTCGAAATATCAGAATGGCCTAACATTTCTTGAACAATTCTTAGGTCCGCTCCGTTTTCCAACAGATGGGTGGCAAATGAATGCCGTAACGTATGTGGCGTGATTTTTTTGGTAATGGTAGTCGAAGTAACATACTTCTTTAGCATTTGCCAAATCGCTTGGCGACTCAATTGACCGCCCCTAGCATTTAAGAAGACGTATTCCGTTTTCTTTTTTAGCAAGTTAGGTCTTACAGTATTCAAATATTGATCTAGCCAATCAATTGCAACAGCACTAATCGGAATAATTCGTTGCTTGTCGCCCTTTCCCAAAATTTGAATTAAGCTCATGGTTAAATGTAAATCACCCACTTTTAAGTTAACCAACTCACTGACTCGCATTCCAGTAGCATACATTGTTTCCATAATGGCTCGATCTCTGATGCCCAACGGTTTATTAAGGTTGGGTTGTTCCAATAAATTATTAACTTCAGCAATCGTCAAAACATCTGGTAATACCGTTGCTTTTTTAGGGGAATCAATTTTAGCCATCGGATCATCATTTATCACCTTAAACCGCTGCAAATACAAAAAGAACTTTCGCAATGTAGATACCATATGAATCACGGTATTTCTGGATCGTTCTTCTTGATTTAATTCATCCAAAAAATCTAAAATTAAATACTGATCTACTTCCTGCCAACTGCTAACTTTTTTCTTGAAGTAAGTTACCGCGATAATTAATGCTTGACGATAACTAGTCAGGGTATTAGCAGATAATGCTCGTTCTACTTTTAAATAGTGAATATAATTATCAATTTGTTCATTCATTACTCTCATCTTCAATTAGTGAAAGACCTGCATCGGTTTCCACAATTAACTTAGCTTTTAGTAAATGTCCCACTGCTCGCTTAAAGGCTCCCTTGCTGATCCCAAAGAATTCTTTAATTAAGACAGGATCACTATGATCAGTATAAGGCAAGAAATGCTCAGCATCTCGGTTTAATAAAGCCAAAATCATGGCAGCATCATCGTCAATTGCTTGGTAAGCTCGTGGTAAGGTAGATAAATTAATACTACCATCCCGCAACATACCAATTACTCTAGCTTCTACTTGTTGACCTAAACGAGGTTCTTCTACCCGTTCACTGGGATGCATAAATGCTAATTCGTAATTTTCCGTTAAAAGTCGAGTTCCCGCCATTTTTAATCTGTAAGCAGTTGCCTTAATATTTTTATTCTTTAAGTTAGGTCCGGCTGGTCGAGCAATTGCTGCAAAGATATCTTCATCAGCCAAGTGCGCCCATAACCGGTTTTTCTTATCAACTCCTAAGCACACTAAAAGTTGGTCGCCTTCTTTTGGCCACAAAGATCTCACCGTTGGAAGCTCATCTAAAGATACGGCAATATCTTTATTACTTAAACCAATATCTACAAAAACTCCTAAATCATGCTTTTGTCCTACAACCTTTGCAAAGGCGTATTGATCAATTTGCACTTTAGGTCTAAATCTAGTGATTTGAAGCTTATGGTGTTCATTTTCATAAGTAAAACCGGTAAAATTAGCTCCTAATTTTAGAGGTTTTTCAATTTCTTCTTTAGCTAATAAAAAAGTAGTTCCTTCAATTTGCACAAAGTAATTTTGTTCATTTTCATCAATTACTTGGCCAGTTAATATGCGTCCTATTGTTTCGATTTCGTCCACTCCGTTTCCTGATTCTGTACCTATTCTACACGTTTCCGCGGCCAAAAGAAAAGAGTTTAGGGTTTAAAACCCTAAACTCTTTATTGGTTAAATGTTAGATAGCGTTTGAAGCACCATGATAAACAATTCCGCGGTGAGAGTCAATTGTAATTAATTCACCATCAGAAATCTTATCAGTAGCGTTTTCAGCACCAACAATAACTGGCAAGCCCATAGAAATACCAACCACAGCAGCATGAGAAGTCAAACCACCATTTTCTACTACTAAAGCACTAGCTTTTTCGATAGCAGGCATGTATTCCTTGTCAGTAGTCTTGGTAACCAAGATACTACCTTCAGTAACTTTACTGTTAGCATCAGCAGCGTTATCAGCGATAACAGCCTTACCGATCACAGTCTTGTCACCGACACCTTGGCCTTGAACCAACTTTGAACCGATTAATTGAACCTTCATTAAGTTAGTAGTACCACTTTCACCAACTGGCATACCACCAGTGATCAAGATCAAGTCACCTTCTTTAGCAAGACCAGATTCAACGGCCTTCTTAGAAGCCAAATCGAAGATAGCGTCAGTACTTTCTGGTTCGTCCACAACGATTGGAGTAACACCCCAGTTGATCATCAAACCACGACGAGTACGTTCGTCAAAAGTAATAGCTAAAATGTCAGCATCTGGGTGGTACTTAGAAATCATTCGAGCAGTGTAACCAGATTTAGTTGCTGCTACGATAGTCTTGATCCCTAATTCTTTGGCTACCCGAGTTACTGAATCACCAATTGATTCTGTTACGTCGTTAGTCATGAATTGAGGACGTGGAGTACCAAATTCAGGGAAAGCATTTTCAGCCTTAACATCGATTCGAGCCATAGTAGAAACTGCTTCTACAGGGTAATCACCGTTGGCACTTTCACCAGAAAGCATAGTTGCATCAGTACCGTCAAATACGGCGTTAGCAACGTCAGATGCTTCGGCACGAGTAGGACGTGGGTTTTCTTGCATTGAGTCAAGCATTTGAGTAGCAGCAATTACTGGCTTACCAATTGCGTTACATTTCCGGATCAAAGTCTTTTGAACCAAAGGAACGTTTTCAGCAGGAATTTCAACACCCATGTCACCACGAGCAATCATCAAACCATCTGAAACCTTGATGATTTCGTCAAAGTTGTTGATACCTTCTTGTGATTCAATCTTAGGGAAGATTTGAACATGTTCCATGTGCTTTTCTTCCAAAAGTTCGCGAATATCAAGAACATCTTGAGGTTTACGAACGAATGAAGCAGCAATGAAATCAATTTCGTGGTCCAAACCAAAACGGATATCATCTGAATCTTTTTCAGTGATACCAGGAAGGTTGATTGAAACACCAGGGGCGTTAACACCCTTACGTGAACCTAACAAACCATCATTTTGAGCAGTTACAACTAATTCTTTATTAGCGTCATCTTTTTCATCGATAACAGTATCTAACAAACCATCATCAAATAAAACGTGACCGCCTTCATGAACGTCATCATAAAGACCTGGGTAAGTTACCGCAATCTTTTCAGGAGTTCCTTCGATGCTATCATCCATTGAAATCCGGAATGTATCTCCAGTATGGAATTCAAGTTTGCCGCCTTTTTGGACAGTAGTCCGAATTTCGGCTCCTTTAGTATCAAGCATAATTCCGACAGTTTTGCCCGTCTTCTTTTCTGCTTCATGTACTTTGTTCATACGGTCTAAATGTTCTTCATGATCACCGTGTGAAAAGTTAAACCGGAATACATTGGCACCGGCTTCAATCAATTGAGCAATGATATCAACATCGGTACTGGCTGGTCCCAGGGTACTTACGATCTTGGTTTTCTTCATAAGTAGTATCTCTCCTTTTAGCTTGCGAATTTCCAAAAGTCTACGTGACAATTGTTCTGTCCGCTTTTATTCAAAACGTATTTTATCACTTTTAAAATTCGTTGTCTTGCTTGAGTTCTTGAGATTATTGAAAAAGCAAATGATTAAAAGTTGGTTTAATAACAAAGAAAGCCTTTACTTGAACGGTAAATATATTTTTAAAAAAGTTTATTTAAGCGCTACATTATCCTTACCAAAAAGCCGTTCTAATTGGGATTGGACCTTTTTAGTAGTTGCTAAATTAAAATTATCATTTAATTTAGTGGTTTTATGATCATCAGCAGCAATCAAAACTACGTTGCTAGTTCCTTGATTAGCTACAGCTATTTGAGCTAATTCAGTTAATTTAGGTTGCAACTGAGCTTTAGTTACCCGTACAAACCACTGTTTTTCTTTTAAAAGTAACTTACGGGCAAGGTTAGCGGCTGGAGTGATTTGATCTGCAATAATTTGTAATCCTTGGCGTTCTTCCACCCGACCACTTATAACCACTACCATATCTCGATGTAACCAATTACTTACTTGTGAATACAATTGAGGAAAAATGGTAATATCAATATCACCCGTAGAATCATTTCCCGCCAGAAATGCCATTTGACTACCTTTTTTAGTTCTAATCACTTTGACCTTAGTAAGGTATATTCCCACCGTAACCTGACTACCAACTACTAAATCTGGTATTGATACAGCATTGAGTTTTCTTAATAAACGATTATATTTTTCTACTGGATGTCCAGATAGGTAAGCCCCTAATAATTCATTTTCTTTTTGTAGTTTCTCTGCTAACTCTAATTCATCTCTTTTTTTAATCTTGGGCATCAATGCCGTTAGTAATTCTATTGATTGGCCACTCAATTCTGCTGAACTGATAAATTCCGGTGTTGCGGCTAATAATTCTGCTCGATTATAACCAAAAGAATCTAACGCTCCTGAGTAAATTAGAATTTCAATTTGATCCGAATTTCTGAATTTTTCGGGCAATCTGGTAATTAAATTAGCAAAACTAGTGTAGTCGCCATTGACAGTTCGTTCTTCTAAAATTGCTTTTACGGTATCTTTTCTTAGCCGTTTAATGGCACTCAATCCAAAAATAATTTGGTGGTCAATAACACCAAACCGTTCTTGGCTTTGGTTAATATCCGGGCCTTTAATTCCAATATTGAGGATCTTGAGTTCATTTAAATACTGTTTAATTTTTACGTCATTATTTTGAACAGAATTTAATAGTGCTACGTAAAAAGCGGCAGGAAAATGAGCTTTGAGATATGCTTGTTCGTAAGCCATTTTACTGTAAGCAATCGCATGTGACTTATTAAATCCATAATTAGCAAATTTTTCAATATAGGCAAAAATTTCAACAGCTCGATCTCGTTCAACTCCGTTAGCTACTGAACCATTTATAAAACTATCGCGTTCTTGATCCATTGCGGCTAAATTCTTCTTACTCATTGCTCTACGTAACAAGTCGGCTTCTCCTAAAGAAAAACCAGCCATGGCGGAAGCTACTAACATTACTTGTTCTTGATAGACAATAATTCCAAAAGTCGGCGCTAAAATCGGTTCAATCTGAGGTACATTAAACTTCAGCTTGCGTCCATCTTGCTTTCGCTTTACTAATTGTGGAATATTTTGCATGGGACCTGGTCGGTATAACGCGTTAACTAATGCGATTTCTTCAAAATTTTGCGGATCAACTTCTTGCAACGCTCGCCGAATTCCTTGCGATTCAAACTGAAAAATGCCATCGGTTTTTCCCTGCTGAAATAACGCAATAGTTTGCGAATCATCTAAAGGAATAGCCGTTGGATTAATTATTTGGTTATTGATCAACTTCACGTTGTTTAAGGTATCAGCTAAGGTAGTCAGATTTCGTAATCCTAATAAATCAATTTTTAAGAGACCCACTAACTCAACGTAGTTTTTAGAATACTGTGTCATCAACAATCCATCATTGCCATTTTGAACTGGCACTTGTTCTACTAACTTATGTTGACTTAAAACAATTCCAGCGGCATGCGTTGAGTAATGTCTAGGAAGTCCTTCTAATTTTTGAGCAGTTTCAAAAATCAGTTTATTAATTGCTGAATCCGCCACTAAATTTTTTAACCGCTGCGAGTTAGCATAGGCCTCACTCAAGCTAATATGCAAAGCATTCGGAATAGCTTTACTCCACTGATCTTGTTGAGCTACTGATAAACCAAAACTTCTAGAAACATCTCGCAGAGCCTGTTTAGCTGCTAAAGTACCAAAAGTGATAATTTGTCCAGTTCGGTCATGACCATACTTAGTATGCAAGTACTGGATCACTTCATCTCGACGGTCATCAGGTAAATCAATATCAATGTCGGGCATTTGATTTCGTTCTGGATTCAAAAAGCGCTCAAATAGTAAATCATATTTTAGTGGATCCACATCGGTAATACCCAAACAATACGCTACCAAAGATCCAGCGGCAGATCCCCGTCCCGGACCAGTTAAAATATGTTGCTGGTGGGCAAAGCGAATGATATCCCAAACTATCAAGAAATAATCATTGAATTGCATTTCGGCAATAACCGTTAATTCCATGGTTAAACGTTCAAAATATGGTGAAGAATTGGAAATCTGGTTATCTTTTAAGCGTTTAAGTAATCCCCGTTCACATAGCTTAGCTAGGTAATCACCTGCCGTAACGTTATCCGGGGTATTAAATTGGGGTAAGATTGGCACCTGCTTTTGCATTTCTAATTGAATGCTAGCTACTAATTCACTTAGATTAGTCAGTCCCGCCTTAATTCCAGAAGCTTCAAAGTTAATCACTTCATCCCTAGCTGGTTGTAACCAATTAAGTCCTTGACTGGCAGCTAAGGTGGTTATTTCAGTTAACCTATTTCCTGAATCAATGGCCGTTAAAACTCGTTGAGCAAAATAATCATCAGCATTAAGGTATTCCACTCGTTTAAAGGCCACTACTTTGCTGCCTACTTCTGCAGCGATGGTAGCTACCGTTTGAATAATATTAGCTGGTTGCATGTATGTTGATCCTACTAAGATGTCAGTAGTAGAATCGCTTAATTCTTGTAATTGGTATAAAAATTGTTCTGCTTCTGTCGTTTGGCCTCTTAAAATATCATCATAAAATTCAGATTGTTCGGCCACGATAACAGCTAATCCCGCCAAATGGTCTTTGAGATCCTTAATCTCAAACTCATCGGTAGTTAGTTTACGGCTAGATAGGAGCATTAAATTTTGATATCCTTGCTGATTTTTAGCAACTAAAACTAATTGAGTTGACCGATCCAGATTCAATTGATTAGCCACTTCCAGCGTTAATCCAATAATGGGTTTAATATCAGCAGCTACGCAGGCATCATAAAATTCGACAGCACCATACATAACGTTAATATCAGTGAGTGCTAGCGCTTGATAACCCCTTTGTTTAGCAATTTGAATTAAATCATTAATTTTAATGGGGCTTTGTAATAAACTGTATGAACTAATTAATTGTAGGGGCACAAACGTCATCTGCTCACTTCCTTTCGTATTAAAGTATATCAAAATTTTAGAATTACTCAGCAAGCAATCTGGATATTAGTTCATTTTTCTGTAAATGTGTGCTAAAATCATCATGATTGTGAGGTGGTATTTTTGCCTAAAATTATTAGCGCAAACTTGACAATTATTTTTTGGTCATTCATCTTTGGTGAAATTATTGGCTATATTGGTTCCGCACTTGAAGTAATGCCGTATAGCGCCCTTCAAGTAGGAATCGTCGCCGTGATCACTGCAGTTGTTAGTGTTAACGGAATTTACCTTTTACAAAAAGGACAAAATTAAAACCGGGAAATTTTCCCGGTTTTTTTGTGTTAATTTTTAATACTTAAATGCTAACTTATCATCTACTAAATCAATTTTAACGGTCATATCCTTTTTAATTGTTCCAGCAATGATTAACTTAGCAATTGGGGTTTCCACTTGGTTAGTTACAAACCGTTGAAGTGGTCGAGCCCCAAATTGAGGTTCGTATCCTTGTTTAGCAATCCAGTTCTTAGCTGCATCTGTAATTTCTAGGCCCATTTCTTGATCATGCATTCTAACCGCTAATTGATCAATTAACTTTTGAACAATTTGCGCCATGTCTGCTAGGGTCAACGGCGTAAACATAATTGTCTCATCAATGCGATTTAAAAATTCAGGTCTAAAGTGTGCCCTCAACAAATTTAACACTTCATCTTGGGTAGCCTTAGGAATAGTTCCATCTTCAGTTACTCCGTCAAGTAAAGCTTGAGAACCAATGTTAGAAGTCATAATCAAAATCGTGTTCTTAAAGTCCACGGTTCTACCTTGGCCATCAGTTAAGCGACCGTCATCTAAGACCTGCAACAAAATGTTAAAGACATCTGGATGGGCTTTTTCGATTTCATCAAAAAGGACAATGGAATATGGATTACGTCGGACCGCTTCAGTAAGCTGGCCCCCTTCTTCATAGCCAATGTAGCCAGGAGCCGCCCCTACTAAACGAGAAACCGATTCTTTTTGCATATATTCAGACATATCGATTCTAACCATGTGATCTTCTGAATCAAATAGATTGACTGCTAACGCTTTAGCTAATTCCGTTTTTCCGACCCCAGTTGGTCCCAAAAATAGAAATGATCCTAAGGGTTTACTTGGATCTTGCAATCCAGCTCTAGATCTTAAAACGGCATCAGAAACTGCATTAACTGCGTCGTCTTGGCCCACTACTCGTTTGTGTAAGTTATCAGCCAAATGCAATAATTTTTCTCGTTCGCCTTCTACTAGCTTAGCAACTGGAATTCCTGTTTGCCGGCTAACTACATCAGCAATTTGATCTTCCGTAACGGACTCTTCTACCAACCATTCATCTGGTCGATCGGTACTTTCTAATTCCGCTAGTTCGCTTTCTAAACTAGGAATGGTACCGTGTTGTAATTTAGCAGCTAAATTTAAATCGTAGTTACTTTCAGCCTGTTGTAATTCGTTTTTGGCTTGATCCAATTCCTTTTTCTTGTCACTAATGGCTGTCAAAGATTTCTTTTCATCCTGCCAACGTGCATTAAGTTCATTGACCTTTTCTTTAATGCTAGCAAGTTCATGAGTAACTTCTTGAAGCCGCTTCTGAGACGCTTCATCAGTTTCTTCATTTAAAGCTGCTTCTTCCACTTCTAAGCGCATTAATTGACGGTTAGCTTGGTCTAACTCTGTTGGACTAGAGTTCATTTCGACCCGAATTTCAGCAGAGGCTTCATCAACTAGATCAATAGCCTTATCAGGTAAGTAACGATCCGTAATGTAACGATCAGAAAGTCTAGCTGCCGCAATTAACGCATTATCGTGAATTTTAACCCCATGATGAATTTCTAAACTTTCACGTAAGCCTCGCAAAATAGTAATGGTGTCATTAACTGTGGGTTCATTAACCATTACTCGTTGGAAACGCCGTTCTAGGGCTTTATCTTTTTCCATATACTGGCGATATTCATCTAGAGTAGTAGCGCCGATTAAGTGTAACTCTCCTCGGGCTAACATTGGCTTTAAGATATTTCCGGCGTCCATACTACCTTCAGTTTTACCGGCTCCAACGATGTTATGAATTTCATCGATGAACATAATAATTTGTCCCTCAGCTTTTTTAACTTCCTTCAGGACTGCTTGAAGCCGTTCTTCAAATTCACCACGGTACTTAGCGCCCGCGATCAAAGCACTCATATCTAATTGGAAAATTACTTTATTTTGTAAGTTTTCTGGCACGTCGTTAATGGCAATGCGCTTAGCTAATCCTTCAACTACGGCAGTTTTACCAACTCCGGGTTCACCAATAAGGACCGGATTATTTTTGGTTTTCCGAGATAGGATGCGAATCACATCTAAGATTTCATCGTCTCGACCGATAATGGGACCTAATTCATTATTACGAGCTGCCTTAACTAAATCAATTCCATACTTCTCTAATGCTTGGTAGCCATCTTCTTGATTTTTAGAGGTTACTCGTTCACCGCCACGGATACTATCTACTTCGTTACGTACTAATTGTTCAGTAATTCCATGATTTTTCAAATAATCAGTAAATCGTTCTCCGGTTAATTGCATCAAAGCAATGGTTAACGTATCAACAGCGATATATTCGTCATCTAATTGATTTTTAACCTGTTCTGCCTGTTGCATTAATTGAGCTAAATTATTAGACATAGATTGACCATAAGCAACGTTACTGCCGCTAACAGTAGCGATATTATCAATTTCTTGGTCTAATTCGTGTTCTAAATCTTCTAAATTTAAGCCCATTTCAGAATAAATCTGACGACCCAGTTGACCCGGCTGCGTTAAAAATTTAAAAAGATGGGCAACTGTAATCTCTTGTTGTTTTCTGGTGACAGCAATTTGCTGAGCCTGAGCAATTGCTTGCGTTACCGCTTCAGTTAAATTATCTGGATTCATATATTTCACCTTGTTTTTTAGTTTAAAAAAGTTTGAAATGATTATCATTTCAAACTTTGTAAACCTATATTAACAGATAAATGAAGCCTTGAGAAATAATTTGACCAATTTTGACCAATTATTTCGCTGCGTATAATTTTACGATTTCAATAATTACATCGGTAGCCTTTTCCATAGTTTCTTCTGAAACATATTCAAAGCGACCGTGCATGTTTTCACCGCCAGCAAAGATGTTTGGCGTTGGTAGCCCCATGAAAGAAATTTTAGAGCCATCAGTTCCCCCACGAACTGGGAAAATATTAGGTACGACGCCCACATTTTTCATGGCCTGTTCTGCCACGTCCACTACCGTTGGATCCTTAGCAATGACTTCTCCCATATTGTAATATTGATCAGTCAGCGTTAATTTAATTCGGTCACTACCGAATTGGTGATTCATATCAGCAGTAATGTCAGTGATTAATTGCTTTTGTTGTTCGAATTGATTTCGATCGTGGTCTCGGATGATATAACGTAGTTGACTAGCGTCTACGTCACCTTTCATTTCATAGAGGTGGAAAAAGCCTTGTCTACCTTCGGTATTTTCTGGTCTAACATCTTTAGGTAACCGGTTATGAAAATCAATGGCCACTTGAGAAGCATTAACCATTACTCCCTTAGCTTCTGAAGGGTGAACGTTAGTCCCTTTGATTTCAACTCTAGCATCAGCGGCATTAAAAGTTTCGTAACTTAACTCACCTTCAGGACCACCATCTACCGTATAAGCCACGTCAGCAGCAAAATCAGCAACATCAAAATGATCGGCCCCAGTTCCAATTTCTTCATCTGGGCCAAAACCAAATTTAATATCACCATGTTTAACTTCGGGATGAGCTAATAAATAAGTGGCTGCAGCAATAATTTCTGCCACCCCAGATTTATCGTCAGCCCCTAATAAAGTAGAACCGTCAGTTGTAATTAATGTATGGCCGGCATAATTTTTTAAATTAGGGAAAACGGCTGGATCCAATACAAATTCGCCAGCAGCATCCAACTTAATCACAGATTCGCCATCATAATTTGCAACAATCTGGGGATTGACATTTTCTCCATTAAAATCAGCTGTATCTACATGAGAAATAAACCCTACCGTGGGCACTGACTTGTCCTGATTGGCAGGTAAGGTAGCAAAGACATAACCACTTTGTTGATTAGTATGCACGTCTTGTAAGCCCATTTTAGTCAATAATTCTTTTAACGAATTCAAAAAGTCCACTTCGCGTTGAGCAGAAGGAATTGTTGTTGAAGTTTCATCAGAACGAGTATTTACTCGCACAAAATCCAGAAAGTTAGGAATTAAATTGTCATATTTAGCCATAATGAGCACTCCTTTTAGATAAATGTAAATGGATCAGTATTAATTTCAGATGCAATAACCTTAATAGGCCAATCTGCTTGAGTGGCCCACTCAGTAAACAATTGTGTCAATTTAGGTTTAACGATTTGTTCAATATGATGCCCAGGATCTACCACCGGTAATCCGGCCGCCAACATATCATGGCCGGTATGGTAATAAACGTCACCGGTAACATAAACATCTGCTCCTTGTTGTTGAGCTAAGTGGAAAAATTTACCACCATCACCGCCTAAAATTGCTACACGTCGAATTTTTTGATCCAAATTAGCTGCGACGACCCGTAAGCCAGCAACGTTAAAATCTTGTTTGCATTTGTTAGCAAATTCGAGAATGGTCATGGAATTTGGTAAATTACCAATTCGGCCCATGTAATACTGAAGACGACTATCTTCTAGTTTAACTAATCGGTAAATCGGGTTATCACCAGGAAAAACATCCTTTAAGGCCAACATTACCGCAGTAAGGTTAGATGCTGGGACTTCGAATTCAATCCGGGTATCATTTTGACTACTACTAGTTTGAGGTAATGCCGAATTACTAGCGGTAGTTAGTCTAGTAGTCCCATCCCACTGGAAGGTGTAACCATCTTGATCCGGCAATTGGAGCTTGCCCCCTGCATCCTCTAACGACATTCGAATAGCTTCAGAATATACTTTAGGAGTTTGAACGGTTAGTAAGTAAACCTGTTCTACTACTCCCGGAACCAAACCAGTAGTTTCTTCCAACCCTAATGTTTCAGCTAACCAGTCATTTAAGCCGCCGTTAGCCGAGTCCAAATTAGTATGGGCAGCGTAGACCGTGATATGATTAGCGATAATTTTAGCGTACATTGCGTTTTGTGGATCGCTTAAATCTAAATTTTTAGCCGGGCGAAACATCACTGGATGATGAGCAAAAATAAAGTCAACGTCCTTTTCAATAGCCTCTTCAACCACTTCTGGGCGAACATCTAGCGTCACCATTACCTTATGAATGTCGGCATCCAGCGATCCAATCTGCAAACCAACCGGATCATTTTTTTCAGCTATGTTTTTTGGAGCAAATTTTTCAAAGCGATCAACTAACGTTTTAACTTTCATCGTCTAACACCTCATTAATCATTTTAATTTCTTGTTCCACTGCCAATAACTTAGCTTCATCAGTTTGATGAGCGCGTTGCAAGTTCACCTTAATTTTAGCTAACGTATCCAACCGTTGTTGCCATTTATGTTGAAAAGCCGAGTTAGTTTCTTGCATTAAAAAGGGACCAAATTTAATTTCTAGTTCTGTGTACTGAACTGGTTGTGTTACCGCCTCACCCACAATAATTTCATAAGTGTGCCCTAAATCATGCAAAATAGTTTCCGCTTTAATCCGGTAACCGTTATGCATTAACCAAGTTCTAACAATATCTTCGTTAACATTAGGTTGTAAAACTAATAATGGTTTTTCAACTAACTTGTCTTTACCATCAGTTAAAATTTTAGTAATCAAAGTTCCACCCATACCAGCGATAGTTATCGCATCAACGTGATCATCTAGATTAACAGCCGCCAATCCATCTGCTAACCGAGGTAAAATCTGATTATTTAATCCCGCCTGATTGATTTCATGAACGGCATTTGCCAGTGGACCTTTAGCCACTTCTCCTGCAATGGCAAATGAAATCAAATGCTCTTGGACTAGGTGAATTGGTAAATAGGCGTGATCAGAACCTATGTCGGCCAACCGACTATTTCGAGGAACATAGCTGGCAACTGTTTGTAGCCGCTCAGATAGGTGAAAACTATTCATGGAAGAGAAACTCCTTATTTTATAATTACAATTATTATACTATGCTCAGCAATAAATTAATTGATATTTTGATGAAAGCAACAAAAAAAGCGAGATCTCTCTCGCTTCTTGTTATTCTAAAAAGTCTTTTAGTTGTTTGCTTCGTGATGGATGGCGAAGTTTACGTAATGCTTTGGCCTCGATTTGTCGAATTCGTTCTCGGGTAACTCCAAAGACCTTCCCCACTTCTTCAAGGGTTCTGGTTCTACCATCATCCAATCCGAATCTAAGTCGTAAGACATTTTCTTCTCGGTCAGTCAAAGTATCCAAAACGCTTTCCAATTGTTCTTTTAACAATTCGTATGCTGCATGATCAGCAGGAGAAGTAGCATCTTGATCTTCAATAAAATCACCTAAGTGAGAATCATCCTCCTCACCAATTGGCGTTTCCAATGATACTGGTTCTTGAGCAATCTTAAGGATTTCTCGAACCTTATCAGTTGGCATATCCATTTCAGCACCAATTTCTTCTGGAAGAGGTTCACGACCCAAATCTTGAAGTAATTGGCGTTGAATTCTAATTAATTTATTGATTGTTTCAACCATATGAACTGGAATTCGAATAGTTCGAGCTTGATCGGCAATAGCCCGAGTAATTGCTTGTCTAATCCACCAAGTAGCATAAGTTGAAAACTTGAATCCTTTACGATAGTCAAACTTCTCTACCGCCTTCATTAGGCCCATGTTACCTTCTTGAATTAAATCTAAGAATTGCATTCCACGACCAACGTACCGCTTGGCAATAGAAACCACCAAACGCAAGTTAGCTTCAGCAAGTTCTTGCTTAGCTGTTTCATCACCATCTTCGATTCGCTTAGCTAAACTGATTTCTTCGTCAGCTTTTAACAAAGGTACTCGACCAATTTCTTTAAGGTACATTCTAACGGGATCATTAATTTTAACCCCAGTAGGAGCAGAGACATCGGCTAACTCTTTTTTAGTAACTTTTTTAGCAGCGCCAATAGCCCGAGGATCCGGTTCCCCATTTTCATCCACGACACTAATCCCAGCGTCTTCCACCATTTCTAAGAGTTCTTCAGTCCCCTTATCATTTAAGGTGTACGGAGTAATGATCTTATCTTCAAGTTCTGAATAAACAACGTGTCCAATGGGTTTATTAGTCTTGACTAATTCGTTAAAAACTTTTTGGTACGTTTTTTCAACTTTAACTTGTCCTGATTTGCCACTTTTCTTTTCAGCCATTAAATTGCCTCCACTTTGTTTACTTAGCACGCTTTTTTTGTTCTAATGCAATTAAATCCACTAATAACTGACGTTGGCGTTGATGATCTCCCACCCGGCCAGCATCTATTAGCTCTTGTTTTTTTGCAGCAATTTGGTTAACTAACGGTGCCTGATTCATAATTACATTAACATAATCATCAATTTCTCCAGCAGAAACCGTTTCTGGTAAATCAACCAAATCAATATTAATTAGTAACTGCTGTAATCCAGGTTCTTTGATTAAATTGCTAAAAGTAGCAATTTGAAATTGGTCGTATTGGCTAAAGTAACCTTCAGCTAACAGATACAGCATTTGATATTTTTCGTCAATAAACGCAAAATCAGAAATGTTTTTTACTTGTAACCAAACATCTCGATCATACAGCATTCGTTTCAGCAGCCGCCGCTCGGTTTTTTCAACTAAAGATAACGCCGGCTCTCTATTCAAATTATTAGTAGAAATCCCAGGTTGTTGAACCTGTTTAACCGCCGGCCGTTTTACTACTTGAGTCACTTGTTGTAACTGTTGTTGTAAAACTTCCTTACTGATCTTTGACTCGGCGCTCAATCGATTTAAATATAATTCTTGGTCAATTGGAGAATTGATCGTTGCAATTAAATCTAATGCTTGTTTAATATATTCCGCCTGGCCAGATTCCGAATGCATATTTTCATCTTGTTTTAACATTCGTAATTGGTACTCAACTACCGGTTGCGCTGACTTAATTAATTCTTGAAAGGCTGGACCACCTGTAGACTTAATATATTCATCAGGATCTTTGCCATCTGGAATTTCAACAATTCCTAAAGTCAAACTAGGAACCTGTTTAAAAATGTCAATTGCTCTTTTAGTTGCCTTTTGACCAGGTTGATCTCCATCATAACTAATGATAACTTGTTGCGCAATTCGTTTAATATCATAAACCTGGTCGTCGGTGAGACTAGTTCCCATCGATGCAATTCCGTTTTTAATCCCAGCTGAGTAGGCCGTGATAACATCCATAAAACCTTCGAATAAAATTACACTGCGATGTTCTCGCACAGCGAGTTTGGCCTTATCTAGGTTAAATAACACCCGGCCTTTATTAAAAATTTCCGTTTCTGGACTGTTTAAATATTTAGGTAAATCTGGATTGGCAGTTAACAATCTACCAGAAAATGCAATGGTAGTTCCACTGGCGTCTCGAATCGGATACATAATTCGATCCACAAATCTATCAATTAATTGTGCATCCTGAGTTTCAGAAAACAGACCAGTTTTACGTAGAACTTGATAATCAACTTTTCGCTCATCAAAAACTGGTTTTAATAGTCGTTGGCTAGGCGCATACCCTAAATTAAATTCATTAATCAACTCATCCGACATCCCCCGTTGGTGTAAGTAATCCAACGCCGGTTGTCCCATCTGAGTATTCATTAAAATATGGTGGTATAACTTAGCTGCCTCTTCATGTAAGGCGCTTAGTTCCCTAGTTTGCGAATTATTAACGTTTGCATTATTGTTTTTTTGATCCGTATATTGCGAGTCTAATGGAATATGTTCAAATTCAGCTACCTTCACCACTGCTTCTGGGAAACTTAAATTTTCCAAATCCATTAAAAAGGTAAAGACATTCCCTCCTCGACCGCAGCTGAAGCAATGAAAAATTTGTTTGCTTTCAGAGACAGAAAAGGACGCTGTTTTTTCCTCATGAAACGGACACAAACCAAATAAATTTTTACCAGCTTGATGTAACGAAACATACTGGCTAACAACATCGGTAATATTAGTTTGGGACCTAATTTCTTCAATGGTTGCTTCCGGAATTTTTACCAATTATTTTGATCCCCCTCAGCTCAAACCATTCTAACTTGCAAAAATCGCACCCCAAAAATTTGCGGTGCGATCAAAAGTACATTTAAGAGACACTGAAATATAATAACATGTATCTACTTATTTAGCAATAATTAGCTTTTAACTACTAATTGGTTTAAATCACCCAAGCGATAGATCATTTGAGCTAATTCATGTAACTGTGATAAACGATTATTTTTGATAGCTTCATCCTTAGCCATCACCATCGTAGCATCAAAATATTCACTAATAATCGGACTAATTGCAACCAATTTAGCATATAGTTGATCAGCCGTTAAAGTATCAATTGTTTCAGTCAATACAGAAACTGCTTCATAAAGTTTAGTTTCAGATTCATTTTCAAATAATGCTGGATCAACGGTGACCAGTACCTCAGCCTTATCGGCAATTCTTAATACTCGAGTTAGAGACTCAACTACGTTTTTAAAGTCGGCATCGTCTTTATGTTCGGTCAATGCTTGAGCACTCTTAACGATAAACAAAACGTTATTTTCCAAACCATTAGTAACGGCATCTGTAATATCATAACGAATCTTCAAATCACCTAAATATTGTCGAACTCTGTCCTTAATAAAGTCAATGACTGCTTCATTTTGGCTACTTAAATCAATTTCAGGAGCAACTCCGGCAGCTTGTTCTTCTTTTTCTACTCCAACCAAAACGTCATTTAAATTCAATGACCAGTCTTGATCTGTAATAATCCGGACAATTCCAGATGCTTGACGACGCAAAGCATAAGGATCATTAGAACCACTTGGAATCATTCCAGCAGCAAAGAAGGTCATAACACTATCTAACTTATCAGCTACCGCCAAAATAGCCCCGTTAGTACTAGTAGGTAAATCACCATTAGCTGAAATTGGCATGTAGTGTTCCCGAATAGCAGTGGCTACTGCTGGATTTTCACCTTGTAGTAAGGCATACTTTTCACCCATAACCCCTTGCAACTCAGCAAATTCGCCAACCATTCCAGAAACCAAATCAAACTTGTAAATTTCTGCGGCCCTAGTTAAATCAGCTCTAGCAGCATCTGGTAATGAAATCGCGTTAGCAATGTGGTTAGCAATAACTCCTACTCGCTGCATTTTTTCGTACATTGTAGAAATTTTATCGTGGAAGCTAACTTTTTTGAGACGTTCTACGTAATCAGCTACGTTTACTTTTTGATCTTCTTCAAAGAAGAACATGGCATCTTCTAAGCGAGCAGTTAATACTTTTTCGTTACCAGCAATCACATTATCAATCATATGATCGTTACCATTACGAACAGAGATAAAGTTTGGTAACAACTTACCATCAGAATCTTGAACATAGAAGAATCGTTGGTGATCACGCATAGAAGTAATCAAAACTTCGTCGGGGATCACTAGGTACTTAGAATCAAAGCTTCCAGCAAATGCCGTTGGCCACTCTACTAAGTTAGTAACTTCTTCCAATAGTTCTGGATCAATATGAATTTGCCAATTATTTTTTTGGGCAATAGCAGCAATTTGATCTTTAATCATTTGCTTACGTTTACTTAAACTAGCAATTACAAATTGTTCGGTTAGTTTTTCTTCATATTCAAGTGGAGTGTCAATAACTGCTTCATGACCTAAGAACCGGTGGCCTTCAGAAATTTTATCGGTCGTAATATCCAAAATTGAAAATGGAATGACTTCTTCATTATAAAGGGCTACCAACCATTTAATAGGGCGAATATAGCTAAGAGAGTTAGCTCCCCACTTCATCAAGGTTGGAAAAGTCATGGCCGTGATTACGTCTTTTAGGCCGGCTAAGACTTCTTGAACCGGTTGACCTTGAATATGCTTTTGAACGTAAACGTAATCGACACCCTTTAATTCCTTAAAGACAATATCTTCTACGCTAGCTCCTTGTCCTTTACTAAAGCCAATAGCGGCTTTAGTCCAGTTACCGTCAGCATCCAAGGCAATTTTTTTAGCCGGGCCTTTAACTTCTTCATCAATATCAGGTTGTTTGTCAGCTAAGTCTTCAACAATAACAGCCAGTCTTCGAGGAGTAGCAAACATTTTAATATTAGCAAACGTAATTCGTTGTTCTTTCAGATAAGTTGCTACTCTTTTCTTTAATTGTTCCACACTGGGAGTGACTACGTGAGCCGGCATATCCTCTAAGCCGATTTCTAATAGAAAATTATTTGCCATTCTTAGTTTCCTCCTCATTTGCATCTGCAAGTAATGCTTGGCGTTTAGCTTCATCCTTAATTAATGGGAAGCCTAATTTGCGACGTTCTTCCACAAATTCACGGGCTACCATTCTAGCCATATTTCTAATTCTAGAAAGATAACCGGCCCGTTCGGTAACTGATACTGCCCCACGAGCATCCAACAAATTAAAGGTGTGACTACATTTTAAGATGTAATCATAGGCGGGATGAACTAGATTTTGATCTAGTAACCGTTTAGCTTCGGCCTCATAGTCTTCAAAGAACTTAAGTAGCATGTCTTGATCACTAACTTCAAAACTATACTTAGAATGTTCATATTCTGGTTCTTTAAAAATATCACCATATTTAACGTTATCGGCCCATTCTAAATCAAAAACAGAGTTAACGTCTTGAATATATGAACTCAACCGTTCTAAACCATAAGTGATTTCAGAAGCTACCGGGTTCATTTCTAAGCCCCCAACAATTTGGAAGTAAGTGAATTGAGTAACTTCCATTCCGTCTAACCAAACTTCCCAACCAACACCAGCACAACCCATTGAAGGATTTTCCCAGTTATCTTCAACAAACCGAATATCATGTTCCAACGGATCAATGCCTAACTCCCGTAAACTATTCAAGTAGAGTTCTTGAATATTATCAGGAGATGGTTTCATAATTACTTGAAATTGGTGATGTTGGTATAACCGGTTAGGATTTTCACCATAACGACCATCGGCTGGTCGTCTGGATGGTTCAATATAAGCGGCGTTCCATGGTTCTGGACCAACTGCTCTTAAGAATGTATACGGGCTCATTGTTCCGGCCCCTTTTTCAGTATCATAGGCTTGCATTAACATGCATCCTTGAGCTGCCCAGTATTGCTGTAATTTTAAAATAATTTGTTGTACCGAAAGCTTTTCAGTCATTATTATCCTCCTAAATATTGCCAATAAAAAAACCTATGCTAAATGAATGCTCATTTAACATAGGGACGATTATCTCGCGGTTCCACCCTAATTCTGACTAGTAATAGTCAGCACTTAGTTCATGTCAGCTCCAAAAGCGCCAAATCATAACTGTTTGTCTGGGCTTACACCATTTCCCAGTCGCTAAACCAACCACTTATAATCTTCTTTTATCTTCGCTAAATATTCAACTTTTTTTAGCATAGTTGACAACCTTTAATTTGTCAACTGCTTCTCACTGCTTAAAACTTTAATTGATCAATTTGATCTAAGAAATGTTTACTCTTAGGCACAATCCCTACGCTATTTTCATAAATTTTATCGATGGTAAGTCGAATAGCTTTTTTAGTCTGCTCACTTACATCAATCGTATTAATTTGACTTAACTGTACCACGGAAAATAGCCTTAAATAATAAATAGTTCGTTGATCTAAATGTAATCTATAAGGATCCAAAGACCAGTGATTTTGACATAATAAGCCACCGTATTCCTCTGAAAAATCAAAAGCTAAATCAGTCCGGTGACAAACGCTACAATCTCGCCAGTTAGGGGCAACCCCAAATTCAGTTAGCAGTTGAATCTCCATAATATTAGTGATGATTTCAACATCTGCCCCTGAATCAATCATTTTAACCGCTAACTGAAATCGAGCAAACCAACTAGGTTGAACTTCCCCCTCAGCAAAAGCCGCATCTAGTAGTGATACTAGATAAGTGACGTAAGCATTTAAGACAATATCTGCATTAATATTAGAATATTGATGAACATCTTTAATATTATTCAAGTAAGACAATCCGCTGTTAGAAATGCTACCACTAAACCAGCCATCGGCAAACGGAAGTAGGGCTGCTCGCATTTTAAAATTAGGTTTCTTCGCGCCCCGCATTAAAAACATTTTAATACCGAATTCTTCGGTAAAATACTTAACCAGCAGATCCCGTTCTTTGTAGGGCCGCGAATACATCATAATAGCGTGAAAGTCAGTGGCCTGATGCTTATAATTCACTTGATCATTCCTTTATTAAAGCCTAGTAATCATTTTTACGGTAACCGTAGGATTGCAAGAGCGAAGCCTTATCACGCCATCTAGGCACCACCTTAACCCATAGTTCCAAATAAACTTTACTGCCTAACAAGTTCTCAATGTCTTTACGAGCTAAAGTTCCGATTTTTTTCAGCATTGAACCTTGCTTACCAATTACAATTCCCTTTTGGCCATCACGTTCAACAATAATAGTTGCTTGAACATGAACTTTATCGCCTTCATCAGCAATTTTTTCAATGTAAACGGCTACTGAATGAGGAATTTCTTGTCTAGTAAGTTGAAGTACCTTTTCCCGGATTAACTCTGAAATAATAAACCGTTCAGGATGGTCAGTTACCTGATCTTCTGGATAGTATTGGGGTCCTTCAGGCAGCGTTTCCGTTAATTTAGTTAGCAATTCAGTAACATTGTTTCCTTGCAGAGCTGAAATCGGAAAAATATCGGTAAATGGTAAAGCTTCTTTATACTGTTCGATAATTGGGAATAAATCGTCTGGGCTGATTTCGTCAATTTTATTAATTACCAAGAAAATTGGTTTCTTAACCGTTTTAAGCTGATCAATAATAAAATTATCACCTGCGCCCCGCCGTTCAGTTGCGTTCACCATGAATAAAACTGCATCTACTTCGTTTAAAGCAGATAAGGCAGAATTCATCATAAAATCACCCAATTTATTTTGGGGTTTATGGATACCGGGAGTATCAATAAACACGATTTGAGATTCGTCAGTAGTGTAAACTCCTTGAATTTTGTTTCGGGTCGTTTGAGCTTTATCACTCATAATAGCTACTTTTTGGCCGACCACGCGGTTTAAAAGGGTTGATTTCCCAACATTAGGCCGCCCAACAATTGCTACAAAGCCAGAATGAAAATTAGGATTGTCCATCAATAACACTTCTTTCTTTTATTTTGAATTAAAACCACAGCATGATTTTAGGAATAAAGATTAAACAACCAACAATAATTGCAAAAAAAGCAGATAACAACACTGCTCCTGCCGCAATATCCTTTGCCCGTTTAGCTAATAGATTAAACCGATGATCTACGATTAAATCAACTACGTTTTCAATAATTGAATTTAATGCTTCAGAACCTAAAACGGTAGAAAAAGCCACACAAAGCCAAAGCCACTCATTAATATTTAGTTGCACTACTAGCCCCAGAATAACGGTAATTGCGCTAATAATTATATCAAACCGAAAATTCCGTTCCTCTGCAATCAATAACTTAACACCATCTAAAGCGTGCTTAAGCGACTGAAAAAAATTGTGATTCTTTTCTGTTTGTTTATTATCTTGTAAGCCCATATTCATCTAAAATCTTTCTTTGAAGTGGAAACATAACCGCTTCATCTTCGGGTTGCATATGGTCATATCCATTTAAATGCAAGAATCCATGAACTACTAAAAAGCCTAATTCTCGTTCAAACGAGTGGCCCAAAAATTCAGCCTGTTCACCAACCTTATCGATGGAAACAAAAATGTCACCGATGTTTTGTGGAATTTCAGCAGCTAATTCATCATCCATAATGACTGGAAAATCATCATCGTCTGCCTCATCCTCAATAGCAAAACTAATAACATCCGTAGCCCGGTTAACTCCACGGTAATCGTTATTGATTTTTTGGATTTCGTCATTGTTAACAAACGTAACTGACATTTCGGTATTGTCTGCTAAATCAATGTACTTTCCTGCGTAGTTTAAAACTTTTTTGACTAATTCAACTTGTTCGGCTGGTACTCCATCTTTAGTATTATCGTAGATTTCTAAATCCATGAAATTTCCTTTCTACTTTCCAAAATTTTCATAAGCGTTGATTACTCGAGCTACCACTGGATGTCTAACCACATTTTGAGCGGTAAATTCAACAAATTCGATTTGATCCAAATTTTGGAGGATGTGTTGGGCTTCAACTAACCCACTTTTAGCTTTGTTGGGTAAATCGATTTGAGAAATATCACCATTAACGATCATTTTAGAGCCAAACCCTAATCGAGTTAAAAACATCTTCATTTGCGCGTTAGTGGTGTTTTGGGCTTCATCTAAAATAACGAAGGCATTATCTAACGTCCGCCCTCGCATATAAGCTAACGGGGCGATTTCAATTACGTTGCGTTCAATTAATCGTTCGGTGTGTTCCACTCCAAAAATCGCATTTAACGCATCATAGATTGGCCGTAAATATGGATCAACCTTGTCTTTTAAATCACCGGGTAAGAAACCAAGACTTTCTCCGGCTTCCACAGCTGGGCGAGTTAACACAATTTTTTCAACAAGCCCTTTTTTCAAAGCGGCAATGGCCATTACAACCGCTAAGAACGTTTTACCAGTACCAGCCGGACCAATCCCAAAGGTAATATCATTATGCTTAATCGCATTAACATATTGACGTTGACCAAAAGTTTTAACCCGAACAGCCCGCCCCTTAACGTCTTTAATTAATACCTGACTATAAAGATCTAAAAAATAATCTAAAGTGCCATTTTTTGCCATATTAACAGCACTTACTACGTCACTACTATTAATGGTAATGTCCTTATTAATTAACGTAGCAAGATTTTCAAGGATAGCAGTTGCCTCAGCTACCATTTCTTCTGCACCACTGATTTTTAACACCGAACCAAACGGGTTAATTACCACTGACAACGATTCTTCAATTATTGTCAGGTATTCGTTTTGGGTGCCCACTAATTCAGCTAATTTAGCGGGATCAATTACCGTCACTTCTGCGGCTACTTCTTTAGTATCAGTCAAATACATAAGCTCCTTTACTTATATTCTTAACCTAATAATTCTTTAACCGTTTGTTTAACTACATTCCCATCTGCTTGACCTTTGAGCTTAGGCATAACTGCACCCATCACTTTACCAAAATCTGATGGTGCACTAGCATTTAAGTCCTTAGCAGTTTGTTCAACAATTTCTTTAACTTCTTCTGCACTCATTTGTTTAGGTGCATATTTTTCAGTTATTGCAATTTTAGCCTTTTGGTCTTCAGCTAAATCTTCACGACCGCCCTTTTCAAATTCAGCCAATGATTCCTTTTGTTGCTTAAGTTCTTTTAGAACCACTTCAGAGGCTTCTTGGTCGCTTAAATCATGACCCAATTCAATTTTTTTGTTGGTTAACTGGGATTTTAAGCCGCGAATAACATCCAAACTAGTTTTATCACGAGCCTTCATTGCTGTTTTTAAATCTGAATTCAATTGATCTTGCATACTCATTTCCCAGGTCTCCTTTATTTTTTCTACTCTTAATTTTACCATTAAAAAAGACCAGAACCTAATAAAATTAGATTCCGATCTTAAAATGTTCTTAGAAGCGCTTCTTTTTCTTATTGTTACGTTTACGTGCTGCTTCTGATTTTAACTTTCTCTTAACACTTGGTTTTTCATAAAACTCACGTTTACGATATTCTTGCAGTGTACCGCTTTTTGAAACTGTTCGTTTGAAGCGTCGAAGAGCATCATCAAGAGACTCGTTTTTACGAACGACTGTCTTTGCCATTATGAAATTCCCTCCCTCCGCGCTTGAAATGTAACTGTTAAAAAGCAAAAATACAATACTTAACAACGGTCCAGCATAAATTATACATAAATAATTCCTCGCCGTCAATCATTTGTGAGAAAAACAATTTGCGTGTAAACTAAAAGAAAATTATTTTGAAAGGAAGGCCCCTATATGGCTACCAATCCCACGTTTTTTATTATCTCAGATTCTAGTGGTGCTACGAGTCAAACCATCGCCCAAACCGCTGCATCCCAGTTTCCTAACTTAACTCCCCAACTAAAAAGATTCCCCTTCGTTCAAACTAAGTCAATTTTAACTGGAATTCTCAAATTAGCTAAAGAAAATAATGCTATTTTATTTCATACCCTGGTTAACCGCGAACTTTGTCAAATGGTGAAGGATTTTGCCACTGATAATCACCTCTTTTCATTTGACTGCATTCAAAGCCCCATGGAAATGATCAGTGCTGCCACCGGAGAACAACCAGCTAGTGTCCCCGGTTTAATCCATGATTTAAACGAAAACTACTTTGAACGAATCGCCGCGATGGAATTTGCAGTAGCTAACGATGATGGCAAACATCCTCAAGGAATGTTGGAAGCCGATTTAGTGATTTTAGGGGTTTCTCGAACTTCTAAAACCCCACTATCATTGTACTTAGCTAACCAAAATTTGCGGGTAGCCAACCTACCAATTGGACCAGAATTACAATTACCAGCAGAGTTAAAGCAAGTTGACCCTACTCGCATATTTGGATTAACTAATACTCCTGAAAAATTAAGTCAAATTAGAAAAGAACGAATGATTTCTTACGGTTTAGCTGCCGATACTCCCTACTCCGACGCTGAAAATATTAAGCAAGAATTAGAATACGCCAAAAAACTTTACCGAGAAATCGGTTGCCTAACTATCAACGTCGCTAATAAATCAATTGAAGAAACGGCCTCCATTATTTTAGAAAGTCTCAATATTGATTTCACTCAGATGAACTAATTAAAACGGCTTAGCAGCCATCATATCAGCAAAAATATTGGCATTCATTTGTTCTCGTTTTAACATAGCCACCTCGTATCCGTGCGGATCGTAGGTGACTTTTTTATTTTCCGGATCTTTTAACGCTGGCGTTTCCAATAATTTAGGCAACTGTTCAAATTCCACACTGTGTGCAATTTGATTCAATGCTTCAAATCCGATCGTTCCTAACCCAATAATTTCATGACGATCTTTATGACTGCCTAACGGATTTTTAGAATCATTAAGGTGAATCACTTTAATTCGTTCTAACCCGATCACTTCGTCAAATTGTTGTAGAACACCCTTAAAATCATTTTTAATATCATAACCGGCATCATTAACGTGACAAGTGTCAAAAGTGACTGACAATAGTTCGGAACGATCAACTAGATTAATAATAGCGGCCAATTCATCAAAAGTTTTACCAACTTCAGTTCCTTTACCGGCCATAGTTTCTAATGATATTTGAACCGTTTGATCAGCATCTAAAACCTGGTTTAACCCCTTGGCAATCTGTTCAATTGCTACTTGACTACCAGCTCCCACATGAGATCCGGGATGTAATACAATTTGCGAAGCTCCAATTGCCTGAGCTCGCTGAATTTCACTCTTTAAAAACTGAATCCCAAAGCTGAAATTTTCTGGTTTATTGACGTTTCCTAAATTAATAATATAGGGTGCATGGACAACCACTTCAACTTGGTCATGTTCTTTCATGAACTCTTGACCTTCTTTAGCGTTGAGTGCTTCAATTGGTTTTCTAACCGTATTTTGAGGCGCTCCCGTATACACCATAAAGACATTTTCGCCAAGTTCTGCTGCTTGTTGTGCTGAGCCTAAAAACATCGGTTTACCCTTCATGCTAACGTGAGATCCAATTAAAAACGGAGTTGTCATTTGATCATCTTCCTTTCAGTCAGTGTTTCAATTAATTTGGCCACGTCATCAGCTGCGTGACCAGTTTCCCACTGGCAAAACAATTGATTAAAGTATTCCAGTTGAGAATTAAAGGCTGGAAACATTTTAGTTTCCTTAAACGTAGTTAATTGTTGATAAAAATCAGTTGAGTTGGTCACTACTGGTCCTGGGAGATGGTGCTCATCATATGGAAAATAAAAGCCCCGTAGTTCTTTTTGATAGTGCTGTAAATCATACGGATAGAATAACATAGGTCGTTTTAAATTAGCATAGTCAAACATTACTGAAGAATAGTCCGTAATCAGTAAATCGCTAATCAAGTACAACTGATTAATGTCCTCAGTTGCTTTAACAAAAACGCGATCTTCAAATCCGGTTATATCCACTTGATCAGCCACTAAATAATGGGGCCGAATAATCAGAGCAACATCATCACCAACCATATCAAAAAACTTCTTTAGATCAAACGGCAACGTAAAGTGGTATTGACCTGGTTGAATATAATCATCATCCCTCCAAGTGGGAGCATACAAAATCACTTGCCGAAAATTATGTCCCAAGAGAGTTTGTTTTAAGTGCTTAATTTTAAAAACATTATTGTCTGTGTATAAAACATCGTTTCTGGGATAACCAATATCTAAAAACTGATTGGAAAACTTAAACGCTCTCGCGAAAATATCCTTAGAATACTGATTAGGCGCAATTAGATATTGCCAACGACTAGCTTCTTGAATAAATTCTTGATGATATTGGTCAGTGGTTTTACCCGGGATTTCTACATTCTCAATATCGGCTCCCAAACGTTTCAGCGGCGTACCATGCCAGGTTTGAATATAGATAGTATTTTGGTTCTTATGCCACCAAGCCGGCATTCTAGAATTCATAACCCAAAATTGGGCTCTGGCAATTACTGGCACCCAAGCTGGTGTGAATCGTTTAACCAGATGGATTTCTGGATGTTCTTTATGTAGCCGCTTATATTCTTTAGGTTTAACACTAAAGTACAGTTTTTCTCTTAACTCCGGGTGAGTAGCCAATAATTGCTGATATATGGCGTAGGGATTATCGCTAACATCCTTGCCGTTAAAACTTTCAAATACGACGGTATCTTTTTTAATCGCCATACAAAGAAACCCATCGTTCATCACGATGAGTCCTAAGCGAGCGATTAATTTTAAAAAGTGAATTAATTGCTTTTTCAATTTTAATCTCCCGTTAAATTAAGTCTACAAACTTGGAACGGAACTTGTAATGTAAGTGAGAGCCGACTAGTAAGAAGAAGAGAACCATTCCCCAAAAGACTAAGTTAAGCGTCGTTTGTTGCCAGAACCCGGTATGGCCAACCATTGATTGTCGGAATCCGGAAATAATGTAGAAAAATGGATTTAATTCTAAAATTCTAACAAATGGCGCTGGAAATGCATCCGTTTGGAAGTTAAATAAGACCCCGGACATATAGAATAACATCCGCATTAATGATTGTAATAGGATATGGTAATCTCTGACCAACACTGAAATAGTTGAGTTAAAGATCCCAAAAGCAATTAACCAAGCAATCATGGCTACAAAGTAATAAATCCATTGAACCCAGTAAATAGTGGGATGAACTCCGTATAAGAGCCCTACAACAATAGAAAAAGTCATCATTGTCCAAAAAGAACTCAAATTACCGATAATTTTAATGCTGGGTAAGACACTAACCGGAAATTTCATTTTGGATACCATTCCTACCCGTTGATAGATGCTCTTAGAAGCATCCAAGGTAGCCCGGTTCATGTAAAACCAAGGAGTATACCCAATTACCATCCAAGCTAAATAACTTACGCCGTCAGTGGCGTTTCCATGCTTTAATCCCACTCCGAACACTAACCAATAAATGGCGATTTGGATTAAAGGATATAAGTATTCCCAGACCAACCCTAAGTAATGGCTCTGGTATTCAGCTTTATCTTCGTACCTAGCAATTCGTCCAATAATTCCGATATTGTCAAATTGCTCTTTTATTAATGTATAGACCTCTTTCAAAGCTAGGCACTCCTTAACGTTTTAAATTTAAATACTCAGTATAGTAATCAATTACTCGATGCGTGGCATTACCATCGTTGTAAGTATTCCACTTTTGATTAAAAGTCGTAAAATCGGTAGTTTGATTAGCTTTAATAACCTCAGCTAACTCAGCTACAGTAGTTACGGGCGGAGTTGGCAACCAAGTTAAAAAATCATCTTGAATCCCTGGAGCCTTTTGGTAGCTATCCAGGTCAAACATATAAAATATTGCCGTTTTAGCATTAGGCAGCAATGAAAAATCAAAAGCTACTGATGAATAATCCGTTACTAATGTATCAGTCACGGTTAACAACTCACTAGTTGATAATTGATCGTAAGACCTAATTTTGCTATTATCATCTGCTTGTCGTTGACTCAATGATTGTAATAAAGGATGCAATTTAACAATCACAATAGCATTGGGATCAGCACTTAAAGCATCAGCCACTCCCACCGGAATTTTAATTTTTTTATCATCCCGGTACGTTGGCGCATATAAAATTACCCGTTTTCCTTTTAGATCAGGAGCCACTTGGTAAACGTGCCGTTGAGCTCTCTTACACCACTCTGCATTTAAATACCGATCTGAGCGTGGATAACCTAACAATCTAATCTTAGCTTGTGGCTCATGATAACTTTCTTCAAATACCGTCCCCATCGCTTGAGAACTAACCACGTATTCATCAAATTGATTATAAACTAGCTGAAATCTTCGTTTAGCCACTGCCGTTCTCTTTTGGGTGGTTGGATCTTCCCATCCAAATTTCTTAATGGCACCGGCTGCATGCCACAATTGAACAATTCTAGTTTTCTTTGAATGAACAAAGCCCCCTAAAAAGGCGTAATAATTATCGCAAAAAATCAATTTAGCACTAGCCAATAGTGGTACTAATTGGGTAACAAAATATAAATCATCCCGAAACTCAATTGTTTGAATACCAAATGCAGCCAAATCAGTAGCGGCTGCTTCAGTTTCTTTTCGATACAACACCACAATGGGCGTCCGTTGCGGTAAACGCTGAGCTAAGCGTTTAATAAACCCAACATTATTGTCAAAACTCATTAAGTAGATGACTTTTTTCTTTGGTCGCCAACTATTAAACAAGGAAACTAGTCGAATCAACCACAGATAAATGACTTTCACTTTTTTCACCATTTTCAATTTATTCATTTTTTCACACGACGGTATTATATCACACCACGTATCGCTACAACATTCAAATTAGAATTATGGTAAATTCTTAAATTACGGTTTCGGTTCGTAAAATCTCCCTAAAATTTTAACGGTATCAGAAACGCTAGCAAATGCATTAGGATCAGATTCTTCTAATGCAGCTTCTAATTCACTCATTTCAAAAGCAGAGATAACCGTGAATAAGATGGTTTTAGATTCGTGTCGATAAGCCCCTTCTACATCGTTAACGATGGTGATTCCGCGGCGCATATGATTTTGGACACTATCAATTACCGTATTGGGGCGATCAGTAATGATCATAACCTGCATTTGATGTTGTCTGGTATAAGTCATATCGATCACTCGAGCATTAACCAACAGACCTAACACTGAGTAAAAGGCATATGGCCAACCATACAAGAAACCAGCAGCAATTACAATGATTGAATTAAAAGCAATGTTAATTGTCCCAATACTTTTACCGGTTTTCTTACGAATCACAATTCCTAAAATATCTAAGCCACCAGTAGAAATGCCATTTCTAAGAGCTAACCCGGTCCCAAATCCATTAACTGCCCCACCAAAAATCGCACAAATAATCGGATCATGCGTTAGTGGAATTGGATTAAGCATTTGGATCATCAAACTGGAAAGCAACACGGTAATAAAAGTAAATGCCGTAAATTCCTTACCAATTGATCGCCAAGCTAATAAAAATAATGGTACGTTTAAAATAAATAATCCAATTCCAGTCGGAATAGTGACTGGCAGTGAACGGTTAGAAATAGTGTTTAATAACTGGGCAAAACCAGTCATCCCAGATGAATAAATATGACCTGGAGTCCAAAAGAAATTCACCGCAATTGAAACTAAGATCCCGTAAATTAACGAAGTTGATGCTTTGGTAATATAAGTATGCCGTTTAAAAAGATTTCCAAAATCGTCCATTATTTGCTTCCTAACCTTGTCTATATTTTCTATCTAAGTATATCAAATTGCTTAACCAGTCACCAAAATAAAAAAGGCCGTTTACCGGCCTTTTATTAAAGATCAAAATACGTAGACACAGCTTTAGCAAAATCAGTCATAATTTCAGCTTGAGGAATTGCTACTTCTTCACCAGTAGTCATGGACTTAACATTGGCAGTTTGATTGGCCAATTCGTTATCTCCAATGGTAATTGTAAACTTAGCATTATCTTTATTTGCTGACTTAAATTGAGCTTTAGGTTTACGATTCAAATAATCGCGCTCGGCAGTAATATCATTATGTCTTAATGCTTGCACGATTTTTAAAGTGGTGGCAGAAGTTTCTTCGCCAATTCCCACTACGTAGGCAGTTAATTCGTTTAAGTCGGGAATAGTGACATGTTGAGCTTCCATCAACAATAATAAGCGTTCAATCCCTAATCCAAAACCGACACCAGAAACTTCTGGACCGCCTAATTCTTCTACCAAACCATTATAACGACCACCAGCACAAATAGTAGTTAAATCGGCTGAGCCGTCCAAGCTAGTCATTACTTCAAAAATAGTATGGTTATAATAATCTAATCCTCGAACCATAGTTGAGTCCACTTCATAAGCAATATTTAAGTCCGTAAGTAGTTGCTTAACTTCTTCAAAGTGCGTTACGGCTTCTGGAGTTAAATAATCTAAAATGGAAGGTGCATCAGCAACAAATACCTGGTCCTTAGGGTCTTTACTATCAAGTACCCGTAATGGATTTTTGTGCAAACGAACTTTAGAATCTTCACTTAGTTCATCAAAATGAGGTTCTAAGTAGTCAATCAATGCTTTTCGATAGGCATCACGACTTTCTTGATCTCCCAAAGTATTGATTACTAAGTGTAAGTTTTGTAAGCCGAATCGAGTTAGCAAATCCATAGCCATGGCAATTACTTCTACATCCAATGCAGAAGCATCACTACCAAAGGCCTCTACCCCAATTTGGTGAAATTCACGTAACCGACCAGATTGTGGCCGTTCATATCGAAACATGGAGCCCATGTAAAACACTTTATATGGTTTTTGAAATTCCGGACCATACAGTTTATTTTCTACAAAGGCTCTAACTACTCCCGCCGTTCCTTCTGGACGTAAACTAATATGCCGGTCACCTTTGTCGTGGAAATCGTACATTTCTTTAGTAACCACGTCGGACGTATCTCCAGACGTTCTAGAAAAAACTTCAAAATTTTCAAATAATGGTGTTCTTATTTCTGAATAACGGTAGTCTTGAAATAAGCTCCGTGCTGTTTCTTCAATATAGTTCCATTTTTGTGATTCTCCAGGTAAGATATCTGCTGTTCCCTTTGGCCGTTGAAATTTCATTTCAAACCTCCCAATTTTTCAATAAAAAACCACTTTTGATTAAAAGTGGTAAGCGCAAGTTTTTAAAAATCATCCGTTGATGAACGATTAATCGTTTACTAACAGCATTTAGCCTAATTGAAAAATAAAAAAAAGTCAAGATCCAGCCAATTACAGCCCTTGATAAAAAACTGCGGTATAATAATTGCAATTATAATTTTTATTGGGGGATTTTAGTGAAAAGAATTGTACAAAACCGGGGTTGGATAATTGCTGGAATAATTGCAATCGGTACATTTGCAATTTTATTAACCATTTTTTTCTCCAACTCCGTTACCGTCAAAGTTGCTGAGCTAAATGTTCGATCTGGACCGTCCGTTTCCTATTCCGTTAAGGGGACCGTTAAAAAGGGAGCTCACCTTCAAGTAATTAAACGTCAAAACAATTGGTTAAAAGTAATTGCTAATCACCGGCAAGTTGGCTGGGTAGCTTCGTGGCTGGTTAACGATACCCAAATTACCAATCCTCGTAAAATTGCTGAAGCCACCATCGTTATCGATCCTGGACATGGTGGTGTCGACACCGGAGCCCTTTCTAATACTGGCAAGCAAGAACAAACTTATACCTTGCAAATAGCTAAAAAAGTAGCACAACAATTAAGGGCTACTGGTGCACGAGTAATAATAACTCGTGATTCTGATAGTACCGTTTCCTTAAATAAACGTCCAGAAATTGCTGAAACCAACTATGCAGATGCGTTTATTAGTTTTCATTTAGATTCATCTGATGAGCCTAACACTGCTAGTGGAGTGACTAGTTATTACTACCATCCTGGTAGGTCTAAACAAATCGCTACGGATATTAACGATCAATTTAGAAGTTCTTTGCCACTTCCTAATCGAGGAGTACAATTTGGGGACTTCCTAGTTATTAGAGATACCAACGTACCATCAGTACTTTTAGAAACTGGGTATATCAATTCTAATTCTAATTTTACGGCAATTAAGTCAGTAAATTACCAAAATCAAATTGCCTCTTCAGTGACTAAGGGATTAACTAAATACTTTGCTAATCAAGCATAATAAAAAGACCTTTAATTTATCATTAAAGGTCTTTTTATTAGTTTTTAGCTAACCATAATTTTAATTCTGGCATAGCAGCCACCCGAATTTCTGGATCACCAGTTTGAACGATTAACCCATCCGGATCAAATAAACTAGCAGCAATATTGGCATTGTGCCCTGCTAAGACATCCAATTCCCGGTCTCCAATCATCATTGCCGTTGCCCGATCTACATGATGTTTATCGATTAAATAGTTTAATGAATCCGGCTTAGGCTTTCTAGGAAACGGCATATCAGCCGTAACAGCATCCACGAATTGATCCTTAAAGCCGTTGTCGATCAATAATTGTTTAGCTTGATCATCTCGATGGGTTAATAAATAATTAGCTCCACCATTATCAATGGCTTGTTGTAAAATTTCTGCTACCCCAGAAATTGGTTTAGCATTGGCCACTTCTTGGACTTCATGGTTGTAATAAGTGGACTTTAATTGGTCCAAATTAAGCCCATATTCAGCTCCGTATTGATTAAACGCCGTTCCTAGTGATTGTTGACGCATTGTGGTGTAAATAGAGTGGTCATCAATTTCAATCTCATCTACGTTTAAATCCATTAAGGTTAAATGAAATGCTTTAACCATTGCTGGATAAGTATCAAATAACGTTCCATCAAAATCCCAAAAAAGTTGATTAATCATAATTACTTCTCCTAAATAATTAATTATTTATTTTGCGTATCAAACAAAATAGTTACCGGCCCATCATTAGTTAATTCCACCTGCATATCCGCTCCAAACTTACCGGTAGCCACCTTAATTTCTTCATCCCTTAATTGTTGGACAAATTGTAAATATAACTGTTCGGCATGCTCTGGTTTACCGGCTTTAGTGAAACTAGGTCGATTGCCCTTTTTAGTATCAGCAAATAACGTAAATTGTGAAATTGCTAAAATTTCACCATGAACGTCCTTTAAACCTAAATTCATTTTATGATCAGTATCTTCAAAAATCCGTAGGTTAGTAATTTTTCGGACTAGGTAATCAAGTTCTGCCTCACCATCCGTATCAGCTACTCCGATTAATAATACGTAACCTTGACCAATTTGGCCCACTACTTCTTCGGCAATACTAACCTGAGCCTGAGAGACTCGCTGCAATACAACTCGCATCATGTCCTCCTATCTAAATACCCGTTCAACTAAATAAACGTCCTTAATGGATTTAACACTATTAATTACCCGCTCTAATTGTTCGATATTTCTAACCCCTACCGTCAATGAAATGGTAACCATCTTATTATGATCAACCTTTCCATTAATAGAAGCCACGTTTTTAGTTACGTTACTAACGCTTCCTAAAACATCGGCCAGTAGGCCGCCGCGATTGTATCCTTGAACTGCAATATTGGCTAAGTAATTACTCCCGTCACCAGAAACCTTATCCCAGTAAACTGAAATCACTCTTTCAGCATTCTGCTCTGCTTCCTTAACGTTAGGACAATTGTCTCGATGCACCGAAACTCCTCGTCCTTTTGTAATATAGCCAATAATGGCATCTCCAGGTACCGGGGTGCAACAATGACTTAATCGAACTAACAGGTTATCTACTCCCTCAATAACCACACCATTGGAAGGCTTACTCTTAGGTCTATGATTACGCTCATCAACTTCTTTACCACTTAATGTTTGATGTTCTTCTAGCAATTCTCGTTCGGCCTGATCTTGACGTTCTCTCTTCTGAGCAGCTCGCAAATCTTCTGTCAACCGGTTAACCACCCCAGTTGGTTGAACATCGCCAAATCCAATAGCAGCTAATAAATCATCAGCATGCTGATAATGCATACTTTGAGCAACAGTTTCTAAGCTGTTATCATCTAAAATATTGAAATCATCAAAGCCTTCGCTATGGATTTTATGCAAAATAGCATCTCTACCAGAAGCAATATTTTCATCTCGATCTTTAAGTCTAAAGAACTGTTTAATTTTGTTTCTAGCTCTTCTAGTGTGAACTAGCGGTATCCAATCCCGACTAGGACCAGCTGAATTAGTGGAGGTAATAATGTCTACAATATCTCCGTTTTTCACCTGATAATCCAATGGAACAATTTTGCCATTCACTTTGGCTCCGGTAGTATGATTACCAACTTCAGTGTGAATCATGTATGCCATGTCTAGTGGACCAGCCCCCTTGGGGAGTTCATAAACATCTCCTTTAGGGGTAAAGACATAAACTCGATCACCAAAAAGTTCGCCTTTAACGCCATCCATAAAGTCAGCAGCATCATCAGTATCTTCTTGTAATTCGATAATTTGTTTAAACCAGTTTAGTTTGCTGTTATCACTGGTACCTTCAACTTCATCAGTAATACCTTCTTTGTATGCCCAATGAGCAGCCACCCCAAATTCAGCCACTTGGTGCATTTCTTTAGTTCGAATCTGCACTTCTAACGGTTTGCCTTCGGGACCAATAACGGTTGTATGCAAAGATTGATACATATTGGCTTTAGGCATAGCAATGTAATCCTTAAACCTGCCAGGCATTGGCTTCCATTCCGTATGGATAGCTCCTAATACGGCATAACAATCTTTAATCGAATTAACGATAATTCGAATAGCCAGTAAATCATATATTTGATCAAATTGTTTATGTTGATCAACCATTTTCCGATAGACCGAATAGATGTGCTTAGGTCGACCGTAAATTTCAGTTTCAATTCCTAAATCACTAATTGAATCCTGAACTTCACTAATCGCCTTATCAATATAGTCCACCCGTTGATCTCGTCTAGAATTCATTAAATGAACAATTCGATAATACTGTTGCGGATTTAAATACCGCAAAGAAGTATCTTCTAATTCCCACTTAATTGTTCCAATCCCTAAACGGTCAGCTAAGGGCGCATAAATTTCTAAGGTTTCTTTAGAAATACGGCGTTGCTTTTCAGGACGAAGGGATTTTAAGGTTCGCATGTTGTGCAATCGATCGGCCAGTTTAACAATCATTACCCGAATATCTTTACACATTGCTAGTAACAGTTTTCTGTGATTTTCGGCTAACCGTTCTTCATTAGATTTATACTTAATCTTGCTTAACTTGGTAACGCCATCGACAATCAAAGCAACGTCATCACCAAATAGTTCCCGAACGTCAATTAATTCTACACCAGTATCTTCGACAATATCGTGCAAAAAACCAGCACTAATAGTTGCTGGATCCATGTGTAAATCAGCTAAAATTCCCGCTACTTGCACGGGATGGGTAATATAAGGTTCTCCCGATTGTCTACGCTGATCACGATGAGCGATTTGAGCAAACTGATAGGCTTTTTTAACTTCCGTCAAGTGTTCTTCATTCATATATTCACTAACTTTTTGAAGTACTTGGTCAGCAGTCCATTCGATTTTAACCATTTTTCATCCTCCTCCCCAATTATGCTTGACTTAACTCTAAAATAACGGAAACTGCACTCAAAAAATACATCGGTGCCGTTTCAGTTCTCAAAATTCTAGGGCCTAAACCAACTGTTTGATAGCCCTGATCATTTAACCAACTAACTTCTGTATCGGTAATTCCACCTTCTGGTCCAAAAACGCAGCTAACCGATTCACCTGATTTTAACTTCTCTAGATTTTGAACTAATTGTGCTTTTTCTCCGTGCTTAGCTGCTTCTTCATAAGCAATCAAAGCTCGATCATAGTTTTGATCAGCTAATTCAGTTAATTTGGTTAAATACTTAATAGTAGGAATGCTGTTACGGTGAGATTGTTCTGCTGCACTTATTGCAACTTCTTGTAAACGTTCAATTTTTTTCTCACTTTTGTTGCCCCATTTGACGATAGACCGTTCCATTGGTACAAAAATTACCTCGGAAACTCCTAACTCAGTCGCCTTTTGAACAATTAATTCAGGTTTACTTTGCTTAGCAAGCCCACAAATAATAGTAGTTTTAACGGGCAAATCAGTTTGCCGATTCAATTGTTTTTCAATCTGAACAATTCCTCGTTCAGAATCAATAGCAATTGCTTGAAAAACAATATGGTTTTCGTCTACCAACTCTAATTTTGCTTTTGGCTGTGACCTTAAAACTCCAAAAAAATGATGTTTGATTTTAGTAGGTAGTTCTACAATTTGATCGACTACCAAAGATTGTTTTAAAAAATAATGTTGCACGTCTTACTCCTTAGTTGGATCTGGTCGTTGTGCAATTACTCCGTACCATTCACCCATTTTTAAAGTTTCACGAATTGCAAAGCCTTGCTGCTGCATTGCATTAATTACTAAGTCTAGTTTATCATCAATGATTCCAGAGGTAACAAAATAACCATTCACCGGTAAATTATTCCAAGCCTGCGGAACTAATGGCACGATTATTTCAGCCAAAATATTAGCAACAATAATATCTGCAGTTTGATTAATTCCATTTAATAAATCGTTAGCGATTACTTTGACCGGACTAATTTCAGGATTTAACGCCAAGTTCTTTTGTGCTGAGTCGACCGCCACATCATCTAAATCAGTTGCTAAAATTACGTTAGCGCCTAATAATTCTGCTCCGATCGTTAACACTCCTGAACCCGTCCCCACATCAATTACAGTTTCTCCGCCACGAATAACCGTTTCTAATCCTTGTAGAGATAACTTAGTAGTTGGATGAGTACCCGTTCCAAACGCCCGTCCCGGGTCAAGTCTGATAACTCGTTCATCACTATTTTGGGGAGCATAATCTTCCCAGTCTGGAACCACCGTCAAGAAACGGGTAACTGGAACCGGGTGGTAGTACTTTTCCCAAGCAGTCGCCCAATCCGTGTCATCGACTGGTTTAGCAATTACTTCAGCAGCCCCTGGATTAAGACCAGCTTGATTCAAACCTAATACCCTGGTGGTAATCTGTGGTACTCTTTTTTCTACTTGTTCACTTTCAGGAAAATATGCAGTTACCAAGGCTCCTGACTTAATGTGTTTTAAAGAGGCGGGATCAACAATTTCCCCGTGATCTCCATATTTTCCCGCCTTGATCTTAGCAAAATCAGCGGCATCTTCAATTGCTACTCCGCTGGCTCCAGCTTCCATTAATATATTAGCTACTGCCTCAACTGCCTCACTACTTGTTTTTACTGCCACCTGCATCCATTCCATAAAATTACCCTCCCAGGTTTAATTTAAAATACAAAAAAAGCATCTTTTAACGAGATGCTTCTTGGGAACTTTCATTTTGACTAGTCTCGTCATCGTGAACCTTTGCTTCATGACTTAGAAGATGGTCTTCTAAATAACTCAGTAAATCTGTTTCGGTTGCAAAAACACGGGGGTGCCGTTGTTTATGCAATCTTAAATCAATTTCTTTAATTCGTTGTCGTCCCGTCCATTTATGGTCATAACGAATAATTAAACGATTATCTAACTTCTCACGACCAAATTTAAAAATGTAGATATTTGCAGGCGTTAATAACGGGCGCATATATTCTTTTTTGTATTTGTAACCATTGTCCGTTAAAAATTGCTTTGTTCTTTCTAAAATTGTGGCCACCTCCTTACTCATTAAAGTGTTACGTTAATTAACGATAACCTTTCATCAAGAAAAAAGAAACGTGTTATGATATAAAATAAACTATATTCGGAAGGATTTCCAGTTAAAAATTTATTAATCTAACTGATGGAGGTTATCATGCAATTATTTAAAATTTCTTTTATTAATAAGATTAAACCAGAAACAGTAGAAATTGCTTATGTCGCTACCCTTGAAGGAACTAAAAGTGCTCCCATTTTCGAAGGTCGACAATTATTTTACAGAGATAATATTGATGCTAAATCCCTTAAAAATGGATCGGTTGCCATTAAAGCAATCCTCAATATTCTTTCAGTAACTTCCCCTGATCTAATTTTAGATCGTGTTTTGCTAAATCAATCACAGGACAAAAATATTTTAAATGCCATGTCCAAACAAAGTTTTGATGAAGCTTTAACGAATCACCAGCTATTAAACCGGCTAAAGACTCACCTAGATGATAACAAACAAACCATTATTGACACTGAAATCATCACTGAAACGCGAATTGGCTAATTTGAAACGACCAGTAATGGTCGTTTTTTGGTATCGTGGCAGAAAAATGGCGAAAGATTTGATTTTTTTAACATTTATCAAAAAGCAAAATGCCTATTTGGCGCCGCTTTCGTCGTCTCCAGTCTGTAAAACGGCCATGAAAGCCTGTTGTGGAATTTCCACTTTACCAACCGATTTCATCCGTTTTTTACCACGTTTTTGTTTATCCAACAATTTAGCCCGTCGATCAGGATCACCAGTGTGAATTTTAGCGGTAACATCCTTACGATAAGCCTTAATATTCGTTCTAGCCACGATCTTAGAACCAATTGCAGCTTGTACTGGAATTTCAAAGTTTTGTCGTGGAATAATAGTCTTTAACTTAGAAGTAATTTCTCTTCCCCGATCTGCAGCAAATTGTCGATGTGCAATAAAGCTTAATGCATCTACTTTATCACTATTCAACAAAATATCGATTTTAACCAAATCGCTTGGACGATACCCAGCTAATTCGTAATCCAGAGAAGCATAACCCTTAGTGCTTGATTTTAGTTTATCAAAGAAGTCAAAAATAATTTCTGATAATGGCATGTAGTAGATCACGTTTACGCGATACTCATCTAAATATTCCATAGTATCAAATTCACCCCGCCGATGTTGGCAAAGTTCCATGACTGCCCCTACGTAGTCATTAGGAACCATAATGGACGCCTTAACATAGGGTTCTTCAATTGACTTCATTGCTGAAACATCTGGCATATCCGCTGGATTATCAACTGTTTTAACACTACCATCCGCCATGTTAACTCGATAAGTTACAGAAGGAGCAGTGGTAATTAAGTCTAAATTAAATTCTCGTTCCAGACGTTCCTGCACTACGTCCATATGCAATAGCCCTAAAAACCCACACCGAAAACCAAATCCCAAAGCTTGAGAAGCTTCCGGTTCAAATTCTAATGCTGCATCATTTAACTTAAGTTTTTCCAAGGCTTCTCGTAAATCATCAAACTTAGCGTTATCGGTAGGATAAAGGCCAGCGTAAACCATTGGATTCATTTCTCGGTATCCTGGCAAGGCTTCATCCGCTGGATCATTAGCGTTAGTAACGGTATCACCCACTCGAGTTTGGGTAATATCCTTAATACTAGCGGTGATATAACCTACGTCACCGGACATTAGATAATCTCGCTTAACCGGGCTAGGTGAATTAACCCCTACTTCGGTGACTTCGTATTCACTACCACTGTTCATTAAACGAATCTTATCGCCGGGTTTAACGGTTCCTTCAAACAACCGTACACTAAGAACCACTCCGCGATAATCGTCATACACTGAGTCAAATACTAAAGCTTTTAGTGGCTTGCGTAGTTCTCCATCCGGAGCCGGAATTTTATGGACGATTTGCTCTAATAAATCCTCAATTCCGATTCCTTTTTTAGCACTAGCTAAAACCGCATCTTCAGCATCAATTCCGATAACATCTTCAATTTCTTTTTTAACCTTTTCAGGATCAGCGGAAGGCAAGTCGATTTTATTAATAACCGGCACGATTTCTAAATCATCGTCTAGAGCCAAATAAACATTGGCCAACGTTTGTGCTTCCACCCCTTGAGCAGCATCAACTACTAGTACTGCTCCCTCACAGGCTGCTAAACTCCGAGATACTTCATAGGAGAAATCCACGTGGCCTGGAGTATCAATTAAATGTAACTCATAATCATGACCATCTTGAGAATGGTAAGTTAACTCAACTGCGTTTAACTTAATCGTAATTCCCCGTTCCCGTTCTAATTCCATGTTATCAAGGAGTTGATCCTTCATATCTCGTTTAGAAACGGTATCAGTTAATTCCAAAATTCGATCGGCTAAAGTTGATTTACCATGATCGATGTGAGCAACAATGGAAAAATTCCGAATATATTTTTGGTGCTCTGCCATTTTTTCTAAATCCATGTTGTTAATCTCACTTTCATACGTATTCAAACCATTATAACAATCAAAACGGCTTTAATAAAGCTTCTTGCCACTGAATTAACAAAAAAAGCTTAAGGAATTTTTTCCTTAAACCTTTTGTTAGTTATTTTTTACCTTTTAATTTATCAAAAATGTTGCCACCCTTACTACTTGGCTTTTCACCACTAGCTTCGGCGAACGCCTTTAAGGCGTCTTTTTGAGATTTATTCAATGATTTAGGCGTAGTAATTGCTACCTTAACTCGTTCATCACCATTACCATTGCCTCGAAGTTTTGGAGCACCTTTGCCCTTCAACTTAAAGGTAGTGCCAGTCTGAGTACCAGCTGGAATCGTTAATTCTACATCTCCATGAACTGTCTTAGTTTTAACCGTGCCACCTAACGCAGCGGTAGTAAAACTAATTGGTTGTTCGAAGTAAATAGTTGAACCATCCCGTTTAAAGTCCTTACTTGGCTGTACATAAAATACAATATATAAATCACCGTAAGGACCACCATTAGCACCAACATCACCTTGACCTTGAAGCCTCATTTGTTGACCATCTTCAATTCCGGCAGGAACAGTAACATCAATTTCATGACGTTCATCAACTTTTCCACGACCATCACAAGTTGGGCACTTTTCTTTAATTTCTTTACCAGTACCATGACAAACTGGACATTCCTGACGACTTTGCATCCGTCCTAATGGAGTGTTAGTTTCAACAGTAACAAATCCAGCCCCGCCACAGTTAGTACATTTAATTGGAGAAGTACCCGGCTTAGCACCGGAACCCTTACAAGTATCACACTCGGCTTCGCGGTTGTACTTAATACGGGTTTTCTTGCCAAAAATGGCTTCTTCAAACTTCAAATTCATTTCATATTGTAAGTCACGCCCCCGTTGAGGTGCTGTTGGATCAGCTTGACGTTTACCACCGCCAAAGAATGAACTGAAGATGTCATCAAAACCAAAACCGCCACCATCAAAGCCTCCGCCAAAGCCGCTACCTGCGCCACCAAAACCTTGGGGGCCATCAGCCGAACCATATTGGTCGTAATTAGCTCGTTTTTGCTTATCACCTAAAACTTCATAAGCTTCGGTAACTTCCTTGAACTTGGCTTCAGCATCTGGTGCTTTATTGATATCTGGATGATATTTTTTTGATAGCTTTCGATAAGCCTTCTTAATCTCATCGTCGCTGGCATCCCGAGAAACTCCCAGGACTTCGTAATAATCCTTATTTGCCATGCGTAACTCCCATCTCACTAAAAATGTTAAACTTCTAAAATAGAATACCACATTTCAATAAGAAGCCAAAACTCAATAGTCTTGGCTTCTTACGTTAGGGTTTATTTTTTGTCATCGTTAACTTCGCTAAAGTCACCATCAACAGTACCATCATCGTTACCATTGTCAGTGGCGCCTTGAGCAGCTTGACCATTATCTTGTTGTTGATACAACTTAACTGCAAGATCTTGGGCAATCTTAGTCAATTCGTCTTTCTTAGCTTTCATTTCGTCAACGTTATTATCTTCACGAGCTTTCTTCAATTCATCACGAACATCAGTAGCCTTCTTGATTTCGTCTTCAGAGACTTTGTCCTTAACTTCTTCAAGAGTCTTATCAGTTTGGAAGATTAATTGGTCAACTTCATTATTCAAATCAGCTGCTTCTTTACGTTGCTTATCAGCTTCTTCGTTTTCTTGAGCTTCCTTCATCATTCGATCAATTTCAGCATCGTCTAAACCAGATGAATCTTGGATGGTGATCTTTTGTTCTTTGCCAGTTCCCTTATCCTTGGCAGAAACGTTAACAATCCCGTTTTTGTCAATATCAAAGGTAACTTCAATTTGAGGAACTCCTCTAGGAGCAGCAGGAATGTCAGTTAATTGGAATTGACCCAATGTCTTGTCATCTGCGGCCATTGGACGTTCACCCTGAAGAACATGGATATCAACGGCTGGTTGGTTATCAGCAGCAGTTGAGAAGACTTGTGACTTGCTAGTTGGGATAGTAGTGTTTCTATCGATCAACTTAGTGAAGACACCACCCATAGTTTCAATTCCTAATGATAATGGAGTAACATCAAGCAAGACAACGTCTTTAACATCACCAGTAATAACCCCACCTTGAACAGCAGCCCCTAAAGCAACGGCTTCATCAGGGTTAATTGAACGGTTAGATTCTTTACCAGTCCATGACTTAACGGCTTCTTGAACGGCAGGAATTCGAGTAGAACCACCGTTTAAGATTACTTGGTCAATATCAGAAGTTGAAAGACCAGCATCCTTTAAGGCGTTATCAAATGATACTTTGGTCTTTTCAACTAAGTCTGAAGTTAATTCATTGAATTTAGCTCTAGTTAAGTTAGTTTGCAAATGCAAGGGACCATTAGCACCGGCAGAAATAAATGGTAAGCTGATTTCAGTTTCGGTAACTCCTGACAAGTCTTTCTTAGCTTTTTCAGCGGCATCTTTTAGTCGTTGTAAAGCCATCTTGTCTTGGGATAAATCAACACCGTTTTCAGCCTTAAAGTCAGCAATTAACCAATCCATGATGCGCTTATCAAAGTCATCCCCACCAAGGTGCGTATCACCGTTAGTTGAAAGTACTTGGAAAACCCCGTCGCCTAATTCAAGGACAGAAACATCAAAAGTACCACCACCAAGGTCATAAACTAAAACTTTTTCATCTTTTTCTTGTTTATCAAGACCATAAGCTAATGCAGCTGCAGTTGGTTCGTTAATAATTCGTTCCACTTCCAACCCAGCAATCTTACCAGCATCCTTAGTTGCTTGACGTTGAGCATCGTTAAAGTAAGCAGGAACAGTGATAACTGCTTTTTCAACGGTGTCACCCAAGTAATCTTCAGCAAAACCCTTGATATATTGCAAGATCATAGCTGAAATTTGTTGAGGGGTGTACTTCTTACCATCGATATCAACGGTATAGCCTTCTTCACCCATGTGACTCTTAATAGAGATCACTGTGTTAGGGTTAGTAATTTCTTGACGCTTAGCTACTTCCCCAACTTGTGGTTGGCCATCTTTAAACGCAACAACTGATGGAGTAGTCCGAGAACCTTCTGGATTAGGAATAATCTTTGGTTCGTTACCTTCTAAAACCGCAACTGCAGAGTTTGTGGTACCTAAATCAATACCAATAATTTTATTACTTGCCATTAATAAAACCTCTTTTTATTTTTATTTGTTATTTACAACGTTAATCTTAATCAGCAGCGACAACTACCATTGCTGGTCGTAAAACCCGGTCTTTTAATTTATAACCGGATTGCAATACTGAAACCACTGTGTCAGCCGGATGATCATCATCGGCTGGAACCGTTTGGATTGCTTGGCTAAACTGAGGATCAAACGGTTTATCTAATACATCTAGTAATTCAACTCCGTTTTCCTTCATTGCACTAATTAGATGATCAGATACCATGGAAACACCTTTTTTAAGTTGTTCACCATTTTCATCGCTCACTTCTACTTGAAGAGCTCGCTCTAAATTATCAATGATGGGCAAGATAGCCTTAGCTAAAGGTTGCGCCCCATATTTAATCAAATCAGCTTGCTCTTTTTTAGCATGACTTTGAATGTTTTGAATCTCAGCTTCTGCTCGTAGATACTTGTTTTCTAATTCATCTACTTTTGCCGTCAATTCAGCTATTTGAGCTTGTGAATCATCAACGGCATCCGTTTCAGCCTTAGAATCTTGTGAATCTACAGCGGAGTTATCAACCTGTTCTTCTTTAGGTTGTTCTTCACTTAATTCAGCCAATTTGTCGCCTCCTAATCGGTTTAACGGTTACCATTTTCATAATAACCGAGTAATTTTTTAGTTAATTCTTCCTGCAAAGCTCCCACAATTCCAATTACTTTGGAATATGGCATTCTAGTAGGACCCAAAACAGCAATTACTCCTTGGCCGTACTCTTTTAAATCATACGTGCCGGTGATAATGCTGTAATTCTTGAGTAAATCGTTGCGTAGCTCACTACCAATTTTAACCTGAACTTTATTAGAATCCGGATTGATGATTTGAGCCATCCCATCGCCGGTATCCAATAAGTTATACAGCGGTTTTAAATAGTCCAAATCCTGTCGTTCAGCAAACTTCAATAAATTGAGCTTGCCGCCAACGTGAACTCGATCTTTACTGGCATTATCTAACATATCACCAAAGATCTTTAAAAAACCGTCCGGACTATGAACATATTGTGCTAACAATACCGGTAGTTCAAATTGAAGCGCCTTTGATACCTCGCTAAGCGGTTTACCAACTAGTTGATCATTAATAATTCTAACTATGGCCTCTAGTTGCTCGCTGGAAACATCACCTAGTTGAAAAACTTGATTTTCAACGTGACCATTTTGAGTAACCATGATGGCCATTACTTGACGTTCATCTAACTTAACCAACCTAAAACCACCAAGTTTAAAATCTTCATTACGCTCAGGGTTAAAAGTTAGTGCCATATAATTGGTTAAATCAGACAACACACGGGCAGATTCTTGAATAATTTCATCGATTCGGTTGAACTCCCCATGAAGAGAATTCTTAATCATATCCTCGACGCTATCCTCAATTGGATCAGGCTGTACTAGATGATCAACATAGTACCGATACCCCTCCATCGATGGCACTCGACCAGAAGAAAAATGAGTTTTAGTAATTAACCCTTTTTCTTCTAAAGCAGCCATTTCGTTTCTGACAGTAGCAGAACTAACGTGGGTATTTAACTCTGAAGCTAATGCTTTAGACCCCACCGGGTTACCAGTATTAGTGTAATCACGGACAATCACTGAAAGAATCGCTTTTTGTCTATCCGTTAACATAGCTATCACCTCTTTTTAGCACTCTATTCTTTCAAGTGCTAAGGCACATTTATAATCTAACAAACCATTGAGAATTAGTCAAGAAATATCAACGGTTTTTTAGCAATTATTTTGTTAGAGTGCTAATTTTCATTCTGCTTGAAAAACTGACGGGTATCTTGTTCATCAATTTGTAGTTGTTCAATTAATTCATCGATACCATCAAACTTTTCCTCATCATGTAAATATTTCAACCATTCCACCGTCACTACTTCTCCATATACGTTTCGGTTGAAATCTAGTAAGTTAACCTCAACGGTTATAGGATGGTTACTGTAAAAAGTGACGTTTTTACCAATCGAAGCCATCCCTTGATACCAGGCATCTCCAACTTTAACTTTTACCACGTAGATTCCAATTGTAGGAAGCCACTGGAGAGGATCATGATCCACATTTATAGTAGGATAACCAATTGTTCTACCCACTTGTTCGCCATGAACAACGGTCCCCTTAGTTGCAAAATTACGCCCTAACATTTCATTAACTACCGTAACATTCCCGTTATCTAATGCTGCTTTAATTGCTGTAGAGCTAACTTTTTGGGATTGTTGTTGTAACTTAGGAACGGTAATGATTTCAAATTGTCCCTGACTATATTCAGGTAACCGGTCCATGGTAGCGATGTGTTTTTCACCATAGGTATGGTCAAATCCCGCTACGACTACTTGAGCTTTAAATCTCACTAGGTAATTTTGAATGAATTCTGCTGGAGTTTGGTCTTGAAAAGCATAGGAATAGTTAATGATAAATACTTGATCAACTCCCAATTTTTCTAAAAGTTGCAGTTTTTGTTCTGGCAAAGTCAAGTAACGCCTATCATGATCATTTAACCGGTTATAAACAATTTGAGGATGATGGTCGTAAGTTAAGACAGCTGATTTAATTCCAAGCTGTTTGGCACGATCTACAGCAGTTTGAATTACTTGCTGGTGCCCCAAATGAATTCCATCAAAAAAACCCATTGCTAACACAATTGGTTCTGAAAATTGCAGTGAATCTGCCATTGGATGATGTATTTTAATTACTTTCATCAAACTATGCCCCTAACTGTGAATAAACATTTTATATGGCCGATATAAGTTTTTATCAGCATCCCACTGGTAAAGAGCCAGTAGTTCATTTTGATATATGATTCTAACAACAACGGGTTTTGAATCTAATTGATCTCCCTTAATAAAGGCGCCATGGTGGACTTTTTCATTTTGGGCTTCATCAATATCTAATTCCGGAAACTGTTTTAAGGCTTCGTTTAATGGTTTTAACACCGCAGTCAAATTACCATTTTCTTGTGCTTCAGCCACTTGTTCTAAGGATGTAGTTTGATCAATAGTGAAACCACCACTTTGAATTCTCGTCAAATCACTCATTACCGCTGGAACATTGATTAACTTACCGAAATCAGTGGCTAAGGTTCTAACATAAGTTCCCTTTGAACAAGCCACTTCAAAATAAATCGTTTGTTGTTTTTGCTCAGCATCGTAAGTAGCTGGTTTAACTTGCTTAAAACTAGTAACGGTGATTTTTCGCGGTTTACGTTCTACTTCAATTCCCTCACGGGCGTATTCATATAGCTTGCGGCCGTTAACCTTAACTGCAGAATACATAGGGGGAATTTGTTCAATAATTCCAGTTAGTTGAGCCAATACCGCATTAATTTCAGTATTATTAAGTGGGGTCTCAATTGCTTGTCTGGCAATTACATTACCAGACAAATCTTCCGTATCAGTAGCTAACCCTAGAGTGATACTGCCTCGATAAATTTTCCCGGAATTCATTACAATTTCACTAATTTTAGTAGCTTCTCCCACACAAATTGGTAAAACGCCATCGACATCTGGATCTAAGGTTCCAGTATGTCCAATTTTTTTAGTATGCAAAATTTTTCGTAACGCTCTAATCGCATCAAAGCTAGTCATGCCACGTTCTTTATACAGAGCAATTAATCCGTCCATTTTTATCTCCTATATTAAAACACTATTAGTCAAAATTATAACATAAAAACAGCCACCCTCCAGATGGAAGATGGCTGTTAGCTTAATCTTTGCGATTCATTTCGTTAATTAACCGGTCAATATTATCACCGTATTGAACTGATTCATCGCGAACAAATTTTAATTCTGGAGTCTTATAGATACTAAGACGTGAACCTAATTCTTTGCGAATCAAACCGGTGGCTTTTTCTAAACCAGCAGCAGTTTTTTGACCTTCGCCAGCCTTGTCAGACAAGATACTGTAGTAAATGGTAGCCTGTTGTAAATCACCGGTCACTTCTACTCCAGTAACGGTAACCCCTTGTACTCGAGGATCACGTACTCGTTTGAGTAAAATATCATTTACTTCTCGTTGTACTTCTTGTTCTAATCGACCTACTCGATATTGAGCCATTTAGCAGCCCTCCTTACTTAACTGGAACTTCTTTCATAACGTAAGCTTCGATAACGTCGCCGACTTTAATATCATTGTAATCTTGGATAGTTAAGCCGAGTTCGAAACCTTGCTTAACTTGGTTAACATCATCTTTGAAGCGTTTCAAACTGTTCAATTCGCCATCGTAAATAACTACGCCGTCCCGAATTAAACGAACTTTACTATTTTTGTTAACTACACCGCTAACAACCATCCCACCAGCAATGGTACCGACTTTAGATGCCTTGTAAATTTCACGAACTTCAACTTCACCAGTGACTTCTTCTTCGTAAGTTGGTTCAAGCATCCCTTTCATGGCTGATTCCACTTCGTCGATAGCGTTATAGATAACTTGGTGTAAACGCATATCAACCTTTTCAGATTCCGCTTGGGCTTTGGCTTGTGGAGTTGGGCGGACATTAAAACCAATGATAATGGCATTACTTGCAGCAGCTAAAGCGACATCACTTTCGTTAATGGCACCGACTCCAGTATGAATAATGTTAACTTTCACACCTTCAACGTCAATTTTTTGCAAACTATTAGCCAAGGCTTCAACTGAACCTTGAACGTCAGCCTTGATAACGATATCAACTGATTTCATTTCGCCTTCTTTAAGCGAATCAAACAAGTTATCCAAAGTAACGTGGTTAGTTTTACGGCGTTCTTCAATTTGAGCTTCTTTAGCTCTGGCTTCACCAGCTGCTCGAGCACTCTTTTCGTCAGGGAAGACTACAAAATGATCCCCCGCTTCTGGAACTTCATTAAGTCCAGTAATTTCTACTGGCGTAGATGGAGTAGCCTTCTTTAAATCTCGGCCACGTTCGTTAGTCATGGTTCTAACCCGACCAAAAGTATGACCGACAACAATTGGATCACCAACGTGCATCGTGCCTTGTTGAACTAGTAACGTAGCTACAGAACCCTTACCTTGATCCAAACGAGCTTCGATAACTGAACCAACCGCTGCTTGATCAGGGTTAGCCTTTAATTCCATCATTTCTGATTGAAGGACGATCATGTCTAGTAATTCATCAATATTTTCGCCAAATTTAGCAGAAATATTAACAAAAATAGTATCGCCACCCCAGTCTTCAGGGATTAATCCGTATTCAGCCAATTGTTCCGTTACGTGAGCAGGATTGGCATCCGGTTTATCAACCTTGTTAACTGCCACGATAATTGGGGTTCCCGCAGCTTTAGCATGGTTAATGGCTTCGATAGTCTGAGGCATTACCCCATCATCAGCGGCTACCACCAAAATGGTAATGTCAGTGACGTTAGCACCACGTGCACGCATTTCAGTAAAGGCAGCATGTCCGGGAGTATCTAAGAACGTAATAACGTTGTCGCCATGGCGAACTTGGTAAGCACCGATCGCTTGGGTAATTCCCCCAGCTTCTCCAGCAGTAATATGAGAATGACGAAGGTGATCAAGCAAAGTAGTTTTACCATGATCAACGTGGCCCATGATAGTAACAACTGGTGGCCGGTTTTCTAAGTGTTCGGTGTTGGCCATTTCTTGATCGTACAAAGTATCAATGTCAGAAATGTTTTCTTCAATTTTTTCTTCTGCTTCAATTCCATAGTCAGCAGCTAAAACTTCAATAGCATCTTTATCTAATGATTGATTTTGGTTAACCATCACCCCCAGCATAAATAATTTTTTAACAATTTCAGCTGGTTCTCTATGCAATAGCTTTCCTAAATCTTGAGCGTTCATGCCATCAGAATAAACCAATACTTCTGGTAATGGCCGTTCTTTTCGAACAGATACATGGTGTTCAGTTTCTTTTAATCGTTGATTCTTTTGTTTCTTTTGGCGTTTATTTTGCTTCTTGTTGAATTTCTTACTGTTACGGTTGCCTGAATTATTATTCCGGTTCAAGCTGCCACCGTATCTGCCACCACCATTGTTACCATGGGATTGGTTTCCAGCCGGTTTGTGACTACTAGTAGTAGAACGGTTTTGATTGCTACTGCTAGTATGATTTTGGTTACTAGTGTGGCTTTGGTTACCATTTCGATTAGAATTATTAGAACGGTTTTGATTATTAGTTCTATTTTGACCACTAGCATGATTTTGATTGCTAGAACGGTTGTTATTATTATGTTGGCTATTAGCCGAGTGTTTAGCATCACTGCTGTTATGATTTTGCTTACCAGCATTATTAGTGTGACTGGTAGTATTTGTAGGTTTAGTAGTGCTCTTTTGATTTTGTTTTGAAAACACTTGGCGAATTCTCTTTTCCTGAGCATCGTCGACCGTTGACATATGATTTTTAATATCATAGCCAGCTCGATTTGCATCATCAATAATTTCTTTACTAGATACATTCAATTCTTTTGCTAGTTCATAGATACGCTTTTTCCCCATATCATCACTCTCCTTTTTGATTATGGATAAGGGTTACCAGCTTTTTTGCCATTCCGGCATCTAAAACGCCAATAATTGAACGTTTTTGGCCAATGGCAGTACTTAACTCATCCTTAGTGTAACCGTTATAAACGGGTACGTGGTAGTAATTTGATTTATCAATAAATTTTTTAGTTGTATTGGCTCCGGCATCTGAAGCAACAAACACAAATTTGGCCTTTTGGCTTCTAATTGCCGCCAAAACTAAATCTTGTCCGGTAACTAGCTTACGCGCGCGACGGGCCAAACCCAAGAACTGTAAAGCAGCCTGTTTATTGTCCATTTTCGAACAACTCTTTTCGGGCCTGTTTATGATCAACATATTCAATCAATTCATCATAAAATTCATCAGGTACCGTTACAGAAAAGGTCTTTTCAAAAGCATGCTGAGCTTTAGCCTTCTTGGCTACGTCTACATTAATTGAAACATATGCTCCTCGTCCGGATTTTTTGCCGGTTTCATCGATGGACACGTTACCTTCACTGTCACGAACGATTCTAACCAGCTCCTTTTTAGGAGCCATTTTTCCGGTTACGACGTCTTTTCGCATTGGAATTTTTCGGTTTTTCACTCGTGCCACCTCCTAATATTAATTATCTTGTTCAAAATCTGCAGCTTGTTGATCAGCATCTAGTTCTTCAACGTAGTGGGCATCGTCCAAACCATCATCAGCTTCGACATCCACGCTGTTGTTTACTTGTTGATCGTTAGTTTCATTGAATAACTCTTGTGCTTCAGATTCAGATTTAATATCAATCTTAAAGCCAGTCAACCGAGCTGCTAAACGAGCATTTTGACCTCGTTTACCAATTGCCAAGGATAGTTGATAATCTGGAACAATCACGGTACATGCCCGATCATTTTCCTTATCAAAGATAACATCAACCACTTCAGCAGGATTCAATGCGTTAGCAATATACTTAGCATTGTCATCATTCCATTCAACGATGTCCATGTTTTCACCATGTAATTCATTAACAATGGTTTGGACCCGTTGTCCCCGTGGACCAACGGTGGTACCTACAGGATCAATGTCACTATTATTAGAACGAACTGCTACCTTAGCTCGATCACCGGCTTCTCTAGCAATGGATACAATTTCCACAGTTCCATCATAAACTTCCGGAACTTCTTGTTCAAACAACCGCTTAAGCATTCCTGGAGCTGTCCGACTAACAAAAACTTGAGGTCCTTTGCTAGCATTTTCTACCTTAGTCACATAAACTTTGATCTTATCTTGGGCTCGGTAAGTTTCGTTAGGCATTTGATCTTTAGCGCCCATTACGGCTTCCACATTACCTAAATCAACATAGACAAAACGAGTATCTTGGCGTTCAACTTCACCAGTTACCAATTCATCTTGGTACTTGCTGTATTGGTCAAACACGATTTCTCGTTCAGCTTCACGAACCCGTTGCATAATCACTTGTTTAGCGGTTTGAGCAGCAATTCGACCAAAGTTTTTAGGGGTAACTTCAAATTTAATGTCGTCACCTAGTTCATATCCACGATTAATTTGTAATGCATCGGATAGGCTGATTTCTAGTTGGGGATCCAAAACTTCCTCTACTACCTTTTTAACGGCGTACACGTGAAGGTCACCGTTTTTTTCATCAAAGGTAACATCAACATTTTGGGCTTGACCATAATTACGTTTGTAAGCAGATACTAATGCTGCTTCTAACGCTTCAATAATGATCTCTTTTTTAATCCCTTTTTCCTCTTCAAGGGAACTTAATGCCCCTAAAAGTTCTTTACTCATTTTCCATTCTCCTTTAAAAACTAGAATTTAATCGCCAAACGTGCTTTTGCAATTTGATCACGTGGAATTTCAATTACGGTCTTACGACCTGCAACATTGTCTAATACTAAAGTGTCGGAGTTAACTTCAGTTAAGTCACCCTCAAATACCTTTTGTCCCTCTAGGTTTTTGTAAAGAGAAACGTGAATGTAACTTCCTAACACGTCATTTAAATCTTTTTCATTACGTAAAGTTCTTTCCGCACCAGGGGAAGAAACATCCAAGTAATACGCTTGTGGGATTGGATCAGGATCCATTTCATCTAATTTTTCACTGACCTCATCACTAACTAATACACAATCATCGATAGTGATTCCCCCGGGTTTGTCAATATAAATTCGCAAATACCAGCTCTTTTGTTCTTTAACAAATTCAATATCGTAAAGATAAAAGGAATGTTCAGCCAAAATTGGTTCAACCACCCCTTTGACTGTTTCGACTACTTCACTCAATCAAGCGCCTCCTAATTTTTTCCATTAAAAAGAGCGAGCATTTCTGCTCACTCCTTTCGAGTTATTCAATGGATTAACTATAACACACCTACTGCATAACTACAAATCTTAGTTACATCATATCAAATAGACTAAGTTGATTTTCATCTGGTAACCCAGCTAAAACTCCGTTATCGGTCATAAAATCAATCAAGGTCTTAGAAACTTTTCCCCGTTTAGCCAAATCTTCCTTAGATAAGAATGGACGATCTTCTCTAGCAGCCACAATTTGTTTAGCTACGTTTAATCCTAATCCCGGAACGGAATCAAAAGGTGCAATTAAAGAATTGCCGTCAATTAACCATTCACTAGAATCAGACTTTTCTAAATCTACCATCTTAAATTCATAACCGCGTTCGGTCATTTCATTAGCTAGTTCCAAGACGGTTAATAAATTCTTTTCCTTGGTAGAGGCTTCCATGCCCTTATCGTTAATTTCTTTCATGGCTTTTTTGATGCCATCTTTGCCCCGGCACATTGAAACGATATCGAAATCGTCTGCCCGGACAGAGAAGTAAGCTGCATAATAAACCAATGGGAAATAAACTTTAAAGTAAGCAATTCGTAAAGCCATCAAAATATATGCGGCGGCATGCGCCCTAGGGAACATGTAATTAATCTTCAGACAAGATTCAATGTACCAATCTGGAACGTCCGCTTCTCGCATTTTATCCTGCCATTCATCAGGAATCCCTTTACCTTTTCGCACGTGTTCCATAACTTGAAAAGCAATTTCAGAATCTAGTCCCCAATGAATCAAGTCGGTCATGATGTTATCCCGACATCCAATTACGTTGGCAATTGTAGCGGTACCGTTTTTGATTAATTCTTCCGCATTTCCCAACCATACATCGGTTCCGTGAGAAAGTCCGGATATTTGTAGCAATTCGGAATAGTTCTTGGGATGAGTTTCTTCTAGCATCCCCCGTACAAACCGCGTTCCAAATTCCGGTACTCCTAAAGTTCCCGTTTTGGATTGAATCTGTTCTTCATTCACCCCTAAAATTTCTGGACTAGAAAAAAGGGACATCACCCCTGGATCATTCATTGGAATGGTTTTAGGATCTATTCCGGATAAATCTTGAAGCATCCGAATCATCGTGGGATCATCATGTCCCAGGATATCAATTTTTAAAATATTATCATGAATCGAATGGAAATCAAAATGTGTAGTTTGCCAAGCAGCCGAACGGTCATCAGCAGGATATTGAATCGGGGTGAAATCATAGATATCCATGTAATCCGGCACAACAATAATTCCGGCTGGATGTTGACCGGTAGTTCGTTTAACTCCAGTGGCACCCTTAGCTAACCGATCTTCTTCAGCCTGTCGGTACACTTGACCTTTATCTCGTTCATAGGCCTTAACGTACCCATAAGCCGTTTTATCCGCCACGGTACCAATAGTTCCCGCCCGAAATACATTTTTTTCACCAAACAACACCTTAGTATAGTTATGGGCAATCGGTTGGTAATCTCCCGAGAAATTCAAATCAATATCAGGAACCTTGTTACCAGTAAAACCTAAGAACGTTTCAAACGGAATATCATGACCGTCACCAATCATTGTCGTACCACAGTTAGGGCATTCTTTGACTGGTAAATCGTAGCCAGAACTGTATTCACCCTTAGTAAAGAATTCTGAATACTGACAGTTAGGACAACGGTAATGTGGTGGTAACGGGTTAACTTCCGTAATTCCAGTTAATGTGGCCACCAAACTTGAACCAACTGACCCCCGAGAACCTACCAAATAACCATCCTTATTACTTTTAGCAACCAGCCTCTGAGCAATCAAATAAATTACTGAGAACCCGTTTCCAATAATACTTTTTAATTCTTTTTCTAATCGTTGATCTACAATCTCAGGTAAAGTTTCACCATACATTTCGTGAGCGGTATCCATTGTCCGCCGTTGAATTTCATCTTCCGCCCCATCCATTCTTGGAGTATAGAGTTTATCTTTTAACGGATGAATTTCATCGATTCGATCGGCAATTAAATTAGAATTAGTGACTACCACTTCTTCTGCTTTTTCTTCACCCAAAAATGCCAAATCACTGAGCATTTCATCAGTAGTCAAGAAATGAAGATCTGGAAAAGTTTGCCGGTTTAAGGGATTAGCGCCTCCCTGAGAATTAATTAGAACTTTCCGGTAAATATAATCGTGAGCATCAAGATAATGGACGTCGCCGGTGGCTACCACTGGTTTATCCAACTCTGCTCCTAACTCCACCATATTAGTCAAAATTTCTTCTAGGTTTTCTTGCCCTTTAATCATTTCGGAATCAATTAACGGCTTGTAAGCCGCCGTGGGTTGAATTTCTAAATAATCATAAAGTTGAGCCTTACTTTTGGCTTCATCTTTCCCTTTTTGCATCATAGCGGTAAAAACTTCTCCGTTAGAGCAGGCAGAACCAACTAGTATTCCTTCACGATATTTTTCTAATGCGCTTCTAGGGATTCTGGGAACCCGGTAAAAGTATTCCACATTAGATAAAGAAACTAGTTTAAACATGTTTTTCAAACCTTCTTGCGTTTGCGCTAACAAAATAGCATGAGAAGGTCTGGCGTGTTTGTATGCATCATTATCATTCATATGACCATTTAACTGGTCATGAAATTCAATACCATACCGGTCTTCTGCATCTTTTAAAAACAAGTAGTTTAAATGACCCGTAGTTTCAGCATCATAAATGGCCCGGTGATGGTGTTCCAGATTAATATCAAATTTCTTAGCCAGCGTATTAAGTCGGTAACCCTTTAAATTAGGATATAAGAACCTTGCCAACGTAAGCGTATCGATAATTGGATTGGCAATTTCGGGCATAGAATACCGTAAATAACCGGTGTTCATAAAGCCCACGTCAAAAGTAACGTTATGGCCAACAATAATATCATCACCACAAAATTCGCGAAACAACTTAAAAACTTCTTCTTCACTCTTAGAGCCATGCACCATCTCATTGGTAATCGACGTTAAGTTAGTGGTTTGTTCTGACAGTGGAAAACCTGGATCAATAAACTCTTCAAACTGATCAATTACGTTATTATTTTGCATTTTAACTGCTGATAATTCAATCACCCGGTCATAAATAGCCGATAGCCCAGTGGTTTCCACATCAAAAACAACGTATTCAGCATTTTTAAGATCTTCATGGGCATCGTTATACGCAATCGGTACTCCATCATCGACTAAATTAGCTTCCACGCCGTAAATCATTTTGATGTCGTTTTTCTCGGCAGCGTGAAAGGCATCGGGAAAGCCTTGGACCCCACTATGATCGGTAATGGCGATTGCAGAATGTCCCCAACTTTTCGCCTGTTTCACAAAATCTGCGATGTTATTAGTGGCATCCATCTGACTCATTTGGGTGTGTAGATGTAGCTCTACCCGTTTGTTTTCAGCTGTATCTTGCCGGTTAGCATGAGCAATACCATTAATATCGTTAGCGTTTAAGGTAAGCTCGTGTGAATAATTATCTTCAGCTACGTTCCCACGAACCTTAATCCAATCACCAGGGTTCACCTGGTCAAACAAGGCTTCGTCATCCTTACCAGAAAACTTTTTCACCTGAAAAGATGAGGTGTAGTCCGTCACTTTTAGCATCAATAACTTTCGTCCAGATCGTAATGACCGAACTTCTTTATCAAAGACATATCCCGAAACAATCACTGAATTTTCTTCGTCCACGATGTTAGCCATTTGTATTACTGGGGCCTTGGGATCAATTTTACGACCAATTACTAACTTGCCAATAGACGGTTTAGCTTGTTTGGAGCCATTATCGGACTGTTTTTTTTCTTCATTAGCTTGCTTAGCAAAAAACGCTTCTTGATCTGCGCGCATTTTTTGTAAGGCTTCAATTTTTTGTTGAGAAGCAGATTCATCAACAAAAGTATGAATAGCAAAGTTGGGAAAACCAACACTTTGATACGCTTCTTCAATTGGGCCCAAGGCCTGAGTAGTTAGAAAATTTTTAACTACTTCATTTTCGGCTAAAAATTCAACCCGCTTATCATTCAAGACAGGTAATTTATTGCCACCGCAAAGCTCTTGAATTAATGGAGAAGTAACCCCACTATTCATAACCGCCCACTGCCAATATTCTTGCATCAAAGGTTCATTAAATTCAGTATTGGTAGCCTTAATTTTAAGATCCACGTGAGCAATTTCTTGAAAAGCTGCTTTCAAACGAGCATAAAATTCAGTAAAAACATCAAACGGTAAAATATTTTCAACGTTAATATGAAAACTCCAAATTTGACTTTGCTGGTGAACTTCAATTTTTTCAATTTGGGCATCGTTAAATACCGAATTAGAATTCATTTCGGTCCAATTTAACTGTTCTAGTAGTTTATTAAACAGTTCATGTTGATTCAATCCCAAGTGATTTTCCTCCCGTGTGATTAAAAAAAACTGGGAAGTTCCCAGTTTTTTGGTTTCTCATATTATCTTAAAACATTTTCAAAAATTTGCAATTAATCAATTGAAGCTAATAAAGTATTAACCGTGTCTAAAACGTCAGCAACTGGGACTTCTTGACTTTCACCAGTTTTTCTAACCTTAATTTCAACGATACCTTCTCCAGCCTTCTTACCAACCGTAACTCGGACTGGAATTCCAATTAAGTCCGAGTCAGCAAATTTAACACCTGCTCGTTCTTTACGATCATCAACTAATACTTCTAAACCAGCTTGACCTAAAGTATTTTCAAGTTGATCAGCAATTTGCATTTGTTCTTCATTCTTGGCATTAACTGGGATTACGTGAACCGTAAACGGAGCAATGGCTTTAGGCCAAACCAACCCATTTTCATCAGCCTGCTGTTCTGAAACAGCAGATAACAATCGACTCACACCAATACCATAAGAGCCCATGATAACTGGTTTAGAACGACCATTTTCATCCAAAACGGTAGCTCCTAGACTATCAGAATAACGAGTTCCCAACTTAAAGATATGACCAATTTCAATTCCACGAGTAAATTTAAGAATTCCCTTACCATCAGGAGAAGGTTGACCTTCTTTAACCATAACTAAGTCTGCAATTTGGCTTGGTTGGTAGTCTCGATCAATATTCACGTTAATATAATGATAGCCATCTTCATCAGCACCGGCAACAGCATTCACTACCTTAGCAGCTTTATTATCAGCCAAAATAGTTACTTCGTCAGAAACTCCAACCGGGCCAAGTGAGCCAAAACCAGCTCCCATGTACTTAACGGCGTCATCCGGCGTAGCTGGTTCAAAGAAATCAGCTTTTAACAAATTTTTGACCTTAACTTCGTTAACCATATCATCGCCACGAACCAACACTAAAACTGGTTTTTCATCGGCGATATATAGCATGGATTTAATAGTAGTTAATGGATCGATATTTAAAAATTCGGCCACTTTTTCAATTGTTTTAGCACCTGGAGTTTCAATTTTTTCTAAGGGTAGTATTTCCTTAGAAGATTCTTCAGTAGTGTCTAAGCTAGTTGCCATTTCTAAGTTAGCAGAATAGTCACTTTGATCAGAATATACAATTGTATCTTCACCAATAGCAGCTGGAGCAGAAAATTCTTTAGAATCAGATCCCCCCATGGCTCCACCATCACCAATGATCACTCGATATTTAAGGCCAATACGGTCAAAAACATTAACATAAGCTTTTTCCATAGAGTTAAAAATAGTATCTAAATCTTCTTCATTAATTGAAAAAGAGTAGGCATCCTTCATAATGAATTCGCGACTTCTTAACAGACCATAACGAGGACGATCTTCGTCTCGATACTTGCTTTGAATTTGGTAAAGTGAAAATGGTAATTGTTTATAAGACTTAATAGAGTCTTTAATTAAATCAGCAAAAGTTTCTTCATGAGTAGGTCCTAAAATAAAGTCAGTTTCATGTCGATTTTTAAATTTAAATAATTCTGGACCGTATGTATCATAACGGCCAGAACGTTGCCATAATTCAGCTGGTAAAACATCAGGCATTAACATTTCTTGAGCACCAGTGCTTACCATTTCTTCTCTAATAATAGCCTCAATTTTAGCCAGCACACGGTATGCTAATGGTAAATAAGCATACATTCCGGCTGAAATTTGGCGAATATAACCAGCTCTTAATAAGAGTTTGTGACTTAAGACTTCAGCACCACTTGGATCTTCTTTAAGCGTTGGACTGAATATAATTGATTGCTTCATTCTGTTTATCTCCCTATTTTTTAATGCAAGAAATAGCGTTGAATATCATTCCAGGTAACTAAAATCATCAAAATCATCAAAAAGGCAAAGCCAATAAGAGTAATCACTGTTTCAGTTTTTTCTGAAACTGGTTTTCGTCTAATAGCCTCAATGATATTTAGCACTAGTTTGCCACCATCTAATCCTGGGATTGGAATTAAATTAACAATTCCTAAGTTAAGTGATAAGAATCCTAAGAAGCTCAATATTCCCGTTATTCCTAATTTAGTTGCTTGTGAGGTAGTTGCAAAAATCGCAACTGGGCCACCTAAATCATTTAAACTAAAATGACCGGTGAACATGGATACTATGGCTGTAAAGAGTTGTTTAGTCATCGACCATGATTGAGTAAAGCCTGATAAAATTTTGGCTTTAAAACTATGATCTAGCTGCTGAGTAACTCCAATAACACCTACTGACTTACCATTAGTAGTTTGTTTTTTTGGAGTTAGTTCAATTTGCTTAGTTTTTCCGTTTCGACTAATGGTGATATCAGTTTTTTTGCCTGGACGAGTTTGAATTTGAGTCGCAACCGATTGCCAATCATTAGTTTTATGACCTTCCACTGCAATAATTCTGTCACCAGATTTAATGCCAGCATCTTTAGCAACTGAATCATGGCTCATTACGTCAATTTTGTTAGTGTTAGTAATCACACCACCTTGGACAAATCCTAGAATGGTATAAACGATGATCGCCAATAAAAAGTTATTAAACACCCCAGCAAAATTGGTTAGCATTCTGTTCTTTAATGAAGCTGACTGAAATTGCACGTCTTTGGGGGCAATCTGAACTTCTACTCCATCACTTTCGACAATGGTAGCATCATGATCAACATTAAAGCGTTTAACTTCAGATTCATCACCATTTTCATAGCCTTCAATCCATAAATCCTCTTCCAGATCAGAATTAGTGATGGTTAATGGAATCCCTTGGAATAAAGAAGTTTTGTTACTGATATTAATAGACGAAACTCGATTGTTATCATCAAGTTGTAAAGTTGCCGGTGTCCCTGGCTTAATTTCTTCGTCTTCATCATCGGCACTACCGGCCATACGGACGTAACCACCAATTGGTAATAATCGCAAAGTAAAGGTAGTTTCATTTTTGCGATAATAAAATACCTTAGGCCCCATCCCAATTGAAAATTCTCGTACTAAGATTCCCGACCGTTTAGCCATTATATAATGACCAAATTCATGAAATACTACTAATATCCCGAAGACGATGATGAATACAATTATCGTTGTTATCAAGGATGTAATTCCTCCCAACTACTTTTTAAATAATTCCCAACAAATGAAGAATTGGTAATACGAACAATAAACTATCAAATCTATCTAGGATTCCGCCATGTCCTGGCAAAATCTTACCAGAATCTTTAACTCCATAATAACGTTTCAATGACGATTCAACTAAATCACCAAATTGACCAACAACTGATAAGCATAACGTTACTAAGACAATCAGAATACCACTGAACCCTGGAATTGGAAAGAACCAAGCCCAAATGCTGCAGATAATGGTTCCAAATAAAGAACCGTAAATAGATCCTTCCCAAGTTTTATTGGGACTAACATGCGGGGCCAACTTATGTTTACCAAACATTCTACCAAAAATATAGGCACCACTATCCGTAGTCCAAACAATAAATAAAGCATAAAGTAAAACCGTTAGTCCCACGTGTCTAGCAGTTAAAAAGTAGTGAAAACCAATTCCAATGTATATCATGCCTAAAGTTAAAACTCCAGCATCATCAAAAGAAAACCGGTTTTTAGAAAATACCGTGTATAACAGTAACAAGATAATTAACAAATAAAACAAGAAAAATTGACTAATATTTGCTGGTAATTCATTGATCCAGCTTTCCGGAGCAATAACACTCAACACCCCAATATATGAAATAATAGCTTCCGGAGAAACCAATAGTTTCTTTTTCATCACCAATATTTCAGAAATAGCCACAATTCCTAAAACAGCAGCAGCAATGTCAATCCAGATCCCACCTGCTAAACTAATCGGAATAAAGATAATTAATGCTACTACAGCAGTAATAACTCTTTGTTTCACTTTTTTCACCTACTCCTTTTTATCGGGATCTAGGCCACCAAATCTACGGTGCCGTCCCTGATATTCAATTATTAAGTTGGCAAAAAGTTCAGCCGTGAAATCAGGCCAATACGTATCGGTAAAAATTAATTCACTGTATGCAATTTGCCATAGCAAAAAATTAGAAATTCGTTCTTCACCACTAGAACGAATTAAAACATCTGGGTCTGCTAAGTCACCTAAAAAATTAGTCATTAAGTGTTGATCTATAGTTTGATCATTAATTTCTGTAGCAGCTAAATTGCCTGTTGCAACCTCTTGGGCAATTTCTTTAACTGCAGTTGTTATTTCTGCTCTAGAACCGTAATTTAATGCAAAGTTAAGTACCATGCCGGTACAATCTTTAGTTTGTTCCACAGCATCTCTAACTGCTTTTTGAGTTGCAGGCGGTAACTGATCAACATACCCCATCACCTTTACCGAAACGTTGTTTTTAATCAAGTCCGGTACAAAATTACTAAAAAAGGTAGTTGGTAAACTCATCAGATAATTAACCTCATCTGTAGGTCGTTTCCAATTTTCAGTGGAAAAAGCGTATAGGGTTAGTACTTTGACCCCTAGCTTGCTGGCAGCAATGGTAATTGTTTTAACGGTATCCATTCCTTTTTTATGACCAGCAATTCGTGGTAAATGGCGGCGCTTCGCCCATCGACCGTTACCATCCATAATAATTGCAACGTGATTGGGAATATTGTCTGGATCTAATCGCTCAATCTGCGTTTTTTTGGTATTAAAGACCATCTAATCGTCCCCTTATCCATTTTCTCATTTCAAAAATAAAGGATGAGGTCTAACTCATCCTTTATCGCTATTCTTCAGTGTTTGGATTCTGGTTTTTTTCAATCATCCGCCATTCCCCACGTTTGGCATCCACCAAAGTATTGAAATATTGCAATAATTGATTAGCTGATTCTGGACTTACTTCACCCATTGAATTTAAACCTTCACCAGTAGTCATTGGTTCAGACAGATCGGTAATTTTATTACCATTTTCAATTTCAGCAGTTGAAAAGGCAATTACCCAGTCGTTTTCAACTAGGGGTGCAACGATAAAGAATAAGTTGAAATCATCTTCAATATATGCGGGCATTGCGTACATATCGGGTTGGACCTCTTGCAGTTGGTTACCACCAAAATTAAAGACGGTTAAATTATCATCATTCACTTCACCATTAATTTTAAACAACATTTGTTCAAATTCAGGTGAGCCAGGAATTACTTCAATCTCATTATTTTCGTCTGCCATTATTATTTCCCTCTTTCTTAACCTTAGCCGCTAATAACTTCTTTTTCTTTGTCTGCCACCATTGAATCTACTTTTTTAATAGCTTCATCAGTGATCTTTTGAACTTTGTCTTCATAGTTATGCAGTTGATCATCGGTAATTTCGTCAGCCTTATTACCTTTTTTCAAGGAATCCATGGCTTCACGGCGAACATTTCTAACCGCCACTTTGCTCTTTTCACCAGTTGCTTTAACTTGTTTAGCAATTTCTTTACGGCGTTCCTCAGTTAATTGTGGAACCACTAAACGAATCGCTGTACCATCATTTGCAGGACTAATTCCCAAATCAGCTTCGTAGATTCCCTTTTCAATACCTTCCAAGGCTGATTTATCATATGGGGTTACCATAATTACTCGCGCTTCTGGAATAGAAATGGCAGCAATTTGATTTAACGGTGTAGGCACATCGTAGTAATCTACCATTACGCGGTTTAGCAGACTAGCATTAGCATGTCCCGCACGAATACCACCTAATTCCCGTCCTAAAACTTCTTCAGCTTTTTTCATTTTAGTTTTTGCATCATTTAAAATTGTATCTACATCTGCCATTTTATTTCTCCTTCACAGTTGTGCCGATATTGTCACCACTGATAACCTTTTTAATATTACCTGGCTCGTTTAAGTTAAAGACAACCAACGGAATATCATTATCCATGGACAATGAACTAGCAGTAGAGTCCATTACCTTGAGTCCCTTATTTAAAATATCCATATAAGTTAAAGAGTCAAATTTAACTGCATCTTTATTAGTTCTAGGATCAGCAGAGTAAATACCATCTACCCCATTTTTAGCCATCAAAATGGCATCAGCATCGATTTCGGCTGCTCGTAATGCAGCAGTAGTATCAGTTGAGAAGTATGGATTACCAGTCCCACCTGCAAAAATTACTACCCGTCCTTTTTCCAAATGCCGAACGGCTTTTCTACGAATGTATGGTTCTGCAATTTGGCGCATTTCAATTGAAGTTTGTACTCGGGTTGGTACCCCAATGGATTCTAGGTTATCTTGTAGAGCTAACCCATTCATAATGGTTCCAAGCATGCCGATATAATCTGCTTGAGCTCGTTCCATTCCCATCTCAGCACCGGCTTCACCACGCCACATGTTTCCGCCACCAACAACGATGCCGATTTGAATTCCCATTTCATAGATAGCTTTAATTTCTTCTGCTACTGTTTTAATCACTGGTGGATTAATTCCAAAGCCGTTGTCACCTGCAAGGGCTTCTCCACTCAATTTTAAGACGATACGTTTGTATTTTACTTCAGACATCAAAATGCCTCCTATGGTTAATCGTTACATTCAATTTTAGCATAATAACTACATTCACAACAATAAATCTGGTCAAATAAAAAGCCATGAAAAGAATAATCTTTCCATGGCTCATATTTAAAAAGTATATTAACCGTTCATTTGTTCACGAACTTCATCTTCAAAGCTCTTTTGTTCAACTTCGATACCTTCACCAACTTCGTAACGAACGAAGCTAGTGATTGAACCACCCTTAGATGCTACATATTGAGCAACAGTTTGGTCTGGATCCATAACGAATGGTTGATCTTCTAAGCAAATGTCCGCCAAGAATTTGTTCAAACGGCCTTCAACCATTTTTTCAACGATTTTTTCAGGCTTGCCTTCGTTTAAAGCTTCCTTAGTTAATTCTTCTTTTTCTTGAGCCAAACGTTCAGCAGGAACGTCATTACGGTTTAAGAATTGTGGATTAGTAGCAGCAACGTGCATTGCAACTTGTTTTGCTACACTATCATCTACACCTTTTAAGACAGTTAAAGCACCGATCAAACCACCATTGTGAAGGTATGTTCCAAATACTTCATCGTCTTCTTTAGTAACGACTTGGAAACGACGCAAGCTAACTTTTTCACCAGTCACTTGAGTAGTTTCAACAATTGCATCATGAATAGTGCCCTTATCAGTTGGAAGCGCCATAGCGCCTTCCATTGAGTTAGGTTTCTTAATTGCAATCACATCAGTAACCATATCAACTAAGTCTTTAAAAGTGTCGTTAGTTGAAACAAAGTCGGTTTCTGAGTTAATTTCAGTAATAGCAGCGTCGTTGTCGTGAACGGCAATTCGTGCCAAACCATTAGCAGCAACTTTATCGTTCTTCTTAGCAGCTTTAGCAGCACCCTTTTCACGAAGAATTTCAGTTGCTTTTTCAAAGTCACCGTCAGCGGCAACTAAAGCCTTTTTGGCGTCCATCATACCAACACCAGTTTTTTCACGTAATTCTTTAACTTGAGAAGCAGAAATACTTGCCATGTTTAAAACCCTCCTAAAAATAAAAGCTGACCGTCACTAGGCCAGTAAGGTCCGGAGCGACTAGTCAGCCTTGTTAATTATTAATTATTTTGCGTCGTTATCGTTTTCAACAACGTCAACGATTTCTTCGATTGATTCGTTTCCGTCAGAAACTTTTTCAACAAAAACTTCTTCGTTTACATCGTCTTCGCCTTGGTGACCTTCGATGATAGCGTCAGCCATCTTAGAAGTGATCAAACGAACGGCCCGGATAGCGTCATCATTTGAAGGAATAACAACGTCAATTTGGTCTGGGTCAGTGTTAGTATCAACCATAGCTACGATAGGAATGTTAAGTTTTTGAGCTTCGTGAACTGCGATTTGTTCCTTACGAGGATCAACGATGAATAATACATCTGGGATCCGTGGCATATCTTCAATACCACCTAAGAAACGTTCAAGTTTTTCACGTTGCTTGATAAGAAGTGAAACTTCTTTCTTAGGCAAACGTTCAAAAGTACCATCGTTTTCCATTGCCTTAAGGTCTTTAAGACGTTGAACACGTGATTGGATGGTATTCCAGTTAGTCAAAGTACCACCTAACCAACGATGGTTAACGTAGTATTGACCTGCACGAGTAGCTTCTTCAGCGATTGAATCTTGAGCTTGCTTCTTAGTACCAACGAATAAGATAACAGCACCCTTTGCAGATTCATCCTTCATGAAGTTGTAAGCTGAATCGATGAGCTTAACAGTCTTTTGAAGATCGATAATGTAAATACCATTTCTTTCAGTAAAGATGTATTGCTTCATCTTAGGATTCCAGCGACGAGTTTGGTGACCGAAGTGTACCCCGGCTTCCAATAATTGTTTCATAGAAATAACAGCCATTGTAATAGCCTCCATTTAGTTTTTTCCTCCCCGTAATTCAACTGACAATCATACCAATCGGCACTTAATTATCATCATTACGGGTGTGTATTTAAAATACTCTTAAAATTATACCGAATTATTTCTTAGATAGCAAGCTTTGTTTAGTTAATCAACCTGTACTAATTTATCAGACTTACCAGTTTCAAAAAGATCTTTATTGGCATCCATGGCGTAGTAAACCATGTTTTTAACTGCTTTTTTAGTGTAAAAGGCAATATGAGGGGTAACGATTACATTTTCACGTTTCATCAAATTCTTAAGCCGTTCATCTGGAATAGCATCAAAGCTACTAAATTCATTATTGAAGATACCTACTTCATCTTCATAAACATCTAAACCAGCACCAGCTACTTTGCCACTATCCAAGGCACGGATTAAAGCATCTGTATCAATTAAAGTTCCCCGAGCCGGATTCAAAATCCAAACGCCATCCTTCATACTAGCAAAGGCCTTATCGTCTAACATGTGTTCATTTTCAGCAGTTGCAGGTGCATGAAGAGAAATAACGTCACTTTGTGCATACAGCTCTTCGGGTGTATCGACATAAATGCCTTCTGCGTCTAGTTCAGGATTGCGATAAATATCGTAAGCAATCACTTTAGCACCGAATCCTTTATAAATATTAATGGCTGCTCGCCCAATCTTACCAGTTGCATAAACCCCAACTGTCATTTGATTCAATTCATCAGCAATGTCTGGAGCCCAATTGAAATTACCTTGGGACTCTTTGCGCATAAATTGACGAGCATGGCGTAATAACATCATCAACGTAGTTACGGTGTACTCTCCAATTGCCTCTGGTGAATAGGCAGGCACATTAGTAACTTGAATATTATTGTTTTTAATAGCTTGCCAATCAATATTATCAATTCCGACATTTCTAAGTGACATAAATTTAATTCCGTATTCACCTAGTTTGTTAATCACACTAGTTGTATATGGTTTTTGTTGATACACTACAATTCCATCTGCGCCCTTAGCGTCTACAACAGTTTGGTCATCTAATAATTCACTTTTGCCTACCACTTCCACATCTGGATTTTCTTTACTCCATTGATCTAAAAATGGTCGTTCATCGTCACGAATTCCATAAGCAACAATTTTCATTAGTGCAACCTCCCATTATTGTCAGTTCTATAAAATTATTGTACCATTTTTCCTCCCTCAATAAGAGGTAATTTAGATGTATTCGAGTTTATATATGCAAACTTTTGACTTCTACTTTTTTTCTTAAATTCAGCTTCTGCATGTAAAGCATCATGTTGATTATCAAATTGTTCATAAAAAAGAAGTTGCTTAGGCTTATGAGCCCTAGTATACTTAGCCCCTTTACCGTTAACGTGTTGCTTAAATCTACGAATAACATCGGTACTGTATCCTGTATATAAGGAACCATCTTGACATTCAATAACATACATATAGTAATTATTGTTCACCATACAACATCTTCTTTACCGATTTAGAATATTGGTCACCATCATATACAATAAGGTCGGCAATAACGTTCACTCCGTTTAGCTTACCATCCTTAATACCTTCCACTAGTACCATGTTGGCATTGTCTCCGATATGTGAACGAACAAATTGAATTCGTTTAGGTTCAATTCGATTAGCTCGCATCGTCACTAATAAATCTGTTAACCGGTCTGGTCGAAAAACACAAAAGAATTTAGCATTCATTTTGAGTAACCCAGAACTAGTCTTAACCACTGATTCCAAGTTAGTAGCTAATTCATGTCTAGCCAAAGCCAAATGAGGATTAGGATTTTTGTGACTGTCATTATAATTAACAAAATAAGGGGGATTAACCGTGATAACATCCACAGAATCCTTTCTTAGATAGTTAAAACTATCTTTTAAATCAGCATTAATTACGGTTACTTGATCAGCTAACTGGTTTAATTTCACGCTTCTTTGTGCCATATCTGCTAATTTAGGTTGAATTTCTATCATTGTAATTTGAGCCTGTGTTTTGGCAGTTAAAAATAGCCCAACTGCACCGTTGCCAGCACATAAGTCTACGACTCTACGGTCTCGTTTACCGATTCTAGCAAAATTGGCTAATAAAACTGCATCTAAAGAAAAAGAAAAGACGTCTGCACTTTGAATAATTTGTACATTTTGACTGTAGAGCTGATCAATTCTTTCACCATCTTTAAGCATCTTGAATCCTCTTTTCAAAACATTTTAACTTGCTAATTAGTTTGATTGTACGTACTATTAACCTAGTATCTTTATAATCAAGGAGAGTAACATTGGTATATTCATTTTTAAGAGTTGTCGTTCGTTTTTTACTGTTTTTAATTAACGGTAATGCGCATTACCTGCACAAGGAACGGCTCCCCAAAGGAAATTATATTCTTGTAGGTCCTCATCGAACTTGGTTTGACCCAATTTATTACGCTTTGGCAGCCAGTCCGAAAAAATTTAGTTTTATGGCTAAAAAAGAACTATTTCAAAATCCCATTATCAAATGGATCTTACTACACGTCAATGCCTTTGCAGTTGACCGCAGTAATCCAGGACCCTCAGCAATTAAAACTCCCGTTAAAATTTTGAAGAAAACCGATTTATCATTAATTATTTTCCCTTCAGGTACCAGACACTCTTCAGAATTAAAAGGCGGCGCACTACTAATTGCTCAACTAACTGGTTTACCACTTGTTCCAACTGTCTATCAAGGCCCACTAACTTTCAAGCGTCTTTTTAGTAGAAAACCGGTAACTGTAGACTTTGGCGAACCAATTTATATTGATCGCAAAACTAAACTGACTGCCGAAGCCCAGGCCAAAATCGACGCACAGATGCAAACCGCATTTGATGAACTAGATAAATCAATTAATCCGGATTTTAAATACGTAGATGTTTCCAAGAAAAAATAGAAAACCTGCCCAAAGGCAGGTTTTTTATTTTTGATTACGACTTTGATTTTTCATGCTGTGCATCATTTGATTAATCTTCTTTTGTGAAGGTTTTTGTCCCATTTGCATCATCATTTGTCGCAATTGGTCTTCACTAATTGGTGGGTTATCCTTGATGTAGTTTTCCATGTAACGACGTGCGCCATAGAAGCCACCAACAAGTCCCAATACCAAAGCTAATACAATAAGTAAAATCCAAACCCAAGTAGCCAAGTTCAGTCCTCCTTTATAATCTCACCCTTTAATTCTACACAAGAGCGAGCTAAATTAAAAGCAGGAATCTGAAATTTAATCGTCACGAAGCCCTTTTTCTCGTTGGATATCCTTTACTTTATCAGAAGTAACTTCTTTGCCTTCTTTATCGTAAATTTTCATCATTTCAATTTGTGACTTGAAGTTTTCCCGGAATCTCTTAACGTATTTGTCCCGTAAATCCTTTTGTTCCACTTTTTCTAATTCCGTTAAGCCTTCAGCCTTAGCCTTTTTAGCCAATTCGTTAATTCGCGGAACGATTTGTTTCATTACCTCATCTTCGATTTGGTCTAATTTGTTTTCTTTTTTATCTTCAGCCATTAAAAATGCCCCCTATCGAATTTTTTATCTCAATCATTATACCAGTTTGTTAGCAAACACGCTAAGAAAATAACCGAACATTTGTTTGAATTGCTAGCTTAACTATGCTAGAATGTGATTATTCAAACGATTAAACTGAGGTAAGTAATATGACGGATTCACCAAAAAATAAGCAAATTCAAATTTTGCATTACATCTGGGAAAAGGTTAACGAGCATGGTTATCCGCCAACCGTTCGTGAAATTGGCGAAGCAGTGAATTTATCTTCTACTTCAACTGTTCACGGGCACATATCCCGGTTAGAAAAAAAAGGATTTTTAGTTAAAGACCCTTCCAAGCCAAGAGCATTAGAGGTTACTGCCGCTGGATTAGAAGAACTGGGGGTAGAACCAGAACAAAAGCAAATTCCGGTCTTAGGTACAGTAACAGCCGGTGAACCTATTTTGGCTGTAGAAGAAGCTACCGATTATTTCCCATTACCTCCTGATATGGGAAACTCTGATCAACCTCTATTCATGCTACAGATTCGAGGAGAAAGTATGATTAATGCTGGCATTTTAAATGGTGACTACGTCATTGTTAGAAAGCAAAATACTGCAGATAACGGCGAAATCATAATTGCAATGACAGATGAAAATGAAGCAACTTGCAAACGATTCTACCGAGAAAGTGACCATTACCGTCTTCAACCAGAAAATGATACCATGGCTCCTATCATATTAACTCAAGTTTCAGTTTTAGGAAAAGTGGTCGGTCTTTATCGTAATGATATCGAATAAAAAAGAGTTAACTAAAATGTTAACTCTTTTTTATTTAAATAACTTTTCCTTCGTATGGAATTTGAGGAAGTGTTTCGAAATCATAATCCTTTAATTGATTATCACTAGTCAAGTGCGCCACTAAGCTTTCTGAAACCATTAAGTTTAAAATTGTGTCTTTTTCATGGAAAATAACGAGTGGTTTATTTGTGCTGTATGCATAACCAATTTCAAATGCAGTCCCACTATCCACATCATCGTCATCAAAATCAACAACCGCAACCACTACATCACACCAATCAATCTTAGAAGTGTCATGCTTAAAAATTTCTTGAGCCCACTTTTTGGTTCCCATCTCAAATTGCTCTAGTTGATTTTTACGAGGGCTAAACACTTCACCGACCGTTTTATTAGCTGCTAAAGCCTCTTCTACTCTAGTTACTCGTTCATTTTGTTCGTCACTAAAAAATGGTGCAGCTAGATAAATATTTTTCATGTTGTCACTCTCCGTTTTTTCTTAATTTTAACAAAAAATGCGAACATTTCAAGAGCGTATTTACTTATTTTTCGTATCTACATATATTAATTGATTATTTTGCTGACCTTTTAAGTAAAACTGTGCTTTTTCAGCAGAAGTATCAAAGAGATAGTCTTTCGGATCAAAAGGTTTACGGTCCATAAACATACTTTCATATTCCTTAATGTTTACTTGTTGGCGTTGATTAAGTGAGGTAGTTACTTGGTTTGTTAAACTTTCTAGATGCTTTAACGGTCCCACTTTACCAGCAAAAAATTCTCCTTGAGCACCAGAACCAAAGCTAAAGAAACCTACATGCTTACCCGGAGTGATCGTTTTAGAATTAACTAACCAAGAAATTAAACTCAAATACAACGATCCAGTATAGATATTGCCCACTTCTGCATTAAATTTCTTAGCAGCTTCAAATTCCGTAAGTAAATCTTGAGAATGTTGATCATCAGCAACAATTGTCCGCAAAGCCTTTAGTCCCATTTTGGTATATGGCAAGTGAAATAAAAAGGCATCAAAATCATTAATGGTAGTCTTTGTTCGCTTTTGAAATTCTTGCCAAGTTTGATTGAAGAAATCAATATAAACATTATTAGAGTAGTGACCATCCACTAATGCTTCTGATCTATAAAGTGGCCGCCAGAAATCCATAACGTCAGCAGAATGAAAAACGCTCTCCGATTCTATTTCAATTAAGTCTGGATTAGCTTTAATTAACATCGCTACTGCCCCGGCACCTTGAGTGACCTCTCCAGGAGTATTCAACCCATAACGAGCAATATCAGCTCCAATAACCAATACACTAGCAGTTGGATGACTTCTAATATAATCGCAAGCCATTTGCACTCCGGCCGTAGCTCCATAACAAGCCTGTTTAATTTCTACGGCCCGCACGTCAGCAGATAAATTTAAGAGAGTTTGAAGATAAACGGCCGTTGATTTTGAATTATCAACGCCGCTTTCAGTTCCAAACAATACCATTTTAATAGCTTGTTTATCCGCAGGAGTTAAAATTTGGGTGGCCGCATTAGCAGCCATCGTAACTACGTCTTGAGTTACTGGGGCAATTGCTTGTTTTTGCTGACCAATTCCCACTAAGTATTTAGCAGGTTCCTCACCTCTAGCATTGGCTAGTTCAGTCATATCAACATAGGTTTCTGGGGTATAAAAACCTAATTTATCAATTCCTACCTTCATAATAACCTCCTAAAAGAAAAAGACCGCATCAAGCAGTCTATGTAATCCTAAATAAAATGAATCTTATACGTATTTAGACCAGTAATTGACTTAATTACTTGTCCTTCAGTAAATGAACCCGCAAATACGAAGCCCTCTAATTCTGGAGCTCCGGGAATAAAGGTCCATTGCACAGTTTGAACTTGACCAGGGACACCACCAAAAATACGGACACCAGATAATTGTCCTTCGCTACCATTGGATAAACTGACTTGTTGATTACCTAATTGACCATTTAAACTTAAAGTTATCATATTATTATTCTCCTACCAAAATTACTATTATATTTTAGCTTTATTCTGCCAAAAAAGAAACTTTTTGTTTGAAATTTTAGACATTTATTAATAGACTACTGATAAGAAAGAGGTGATAACATGAAAATTCATATTCATCGTTCTAATAATAAAGTTATCGCAGGCGTAATTGCTGGTCTCAGTGAACATTTTGACTGGAATACTAATTTAATGCGGATTTTATTTGTTTTATTAGCAATTACTCCCCTATTTCCAGGGATTATCGCCTATTTGGTGCTCTGGATTCTAATGGAAGATCCAGTTGATTAATCTGTAGATTGCTTTTATCCTCTAAAAGTTTAAAATAATAATTAACTAAATTTTTGGGGGAATTACCTTGAACAACGAAACAAAACAGTGTATTCAATGTGACCAAAATATTAAAGCTACAGATGAATACTGTGAATACTGTGGTGCCACCCAACCGTCAATAACTGCAAAATCAGATTTAAAAAAAACGGTTAGTACTGATACAGATTCATCATTAGAATCAGAAGATGAATTTGAAGATCATAAGAAAAAGGCTTTTTACACTCGTTGGTGGTTTTGGACAGCTATCATTGCTTGTTTACTCATCATCTACCTACCTCTTCATAAGTACGTATTTATGGATCAGCCACAATTAGCAGCTGATATGAAAAATAACCTATACGCCTCTGAACAGTACGGTAATGCTAAAGTAACTTGGAATAAACAGCTTAATTTATTTCAGATTAACATTGATAATGAATCTTCATTTACAGATGCACTAACTGCCGATGGTGGTCGGGATACTTGGAATCGGTTTAAAAAGCAAGCTATTTTGCAATCACAAAAATTGGCTCATGACCATGGAAAAGCAAATTCATATTTAGAATATCAATTTAAATCTGGTTCAACTACCTTTCCGTTTTTAATCATTTACAACGGCCATACGATTTTAGACACCACTCAAAAAGCCAACTAAAAAGGACTGAAATTCAGTCCTTTTTTTCTGTCTTCATTTCATTAAGTTGGTGGCGAATCATAAGCCATAGTCCCAAAATTTCGGCTGCAACTAATACACCAAAAAATAAAAAGCATAGAGCAAAAAAACCATCAGGTAGCATATTAATTACTTCATCTTGATTAGGATCAAAAAGCCAATAATTGTTTCTAAAAAATAATTGGTGAAACCAGACAAAAGCCTGATCAAAGTTGACTGCCATTATTCCAGCAACCGCAACTAACATTGCTATCAATAATCTTAGTGGATTCAATAAATTATATAAACGTTTAGTTTGAACCAATTGCCCTAAGATTAAGCCGCTAGCAATTCCAGAAATTATCATTACGGCATTATTAACCATTACTAGTGAACGAACATCTTTAAAATGTTGCAGTCCCTGTGCAGAACTAGCAAAAAAATCAAAATGCAAAGCTGATTGCCAAGGTAATTGCAAATACCCAATCATTTTTAAATATTCATGCATCATCTGTGGCACATACAGCCCCGTTAAGTCCGTTAACCCAAATATTGGAATGGAAATTCTAAACAACCAAACTGAATTCACTGTAATAAATATAGCTAGTGAAATCATAAATAAAAAAATGGTAACGGCCTGCAAGCTACGTTTAATCATTTTAAACTTCCCACTCATCCAAACTATTAACAAAATTAGTTGGTTGAATTTTTTCTTGAGCCACCAATTCCGGTGTTGAAACTCCCGTATAAACTAATAGCGTGTCCACATTAGCATTAATTCCAGCTTTAATATCGGTATTGTAATTATCTCCTACCATTACAACTTCTTCTGCCGTCAAATCCATTCGTTTTAGGGCCGTATTAATAATTTGAGCCTGCGGTTTGCCAATCATTATTGGCTCTTTTTGAGTAGCATAACGAACAAAATCAACCACTGCTCCTGCTCCTGGCAATAAGCCCCGTTCTTTAGGAATATTGGTATCTGGGTTAGTCCCAACAAATTGAGAACCATTTCTAATGGCTAACACGGCTTGGGTAAGTTTTTCATAGGTCAAGTCAGAATCTAATCCCACCACTGTAAACGCTGGATTATCAATGGCTAGTGTATAACCTGCCTGCAAAATAACTTGTTTTAAACCGTATTCTCCCACCACCAATACTGTTTTGTCTTCAATTGGCCAATCCTTAGTTTCTTGATTTAAATAATCTACCGTAGCCATTCCAGACGTATAAACGTTATTAGCATCCACATGAATATCGTGATTATTAGCTAGATTAGCAGCTACTGCGTCGGGTAATTGCGTAGAATTATTAGTAACAAATAAAAATGGAATTTGTTTTTGTTGTAATCGTTCAATAAATCTTTTAGCAGCCGGAATTTTTTTAGTTCCCGCATAAACGGTACCATCAAGGTCAATCATGTATCCTCGATATTGCTTCATAGTTAATTATTTTCCCTTCTTGTTTTCCTTAATCACAAAATCATGGTTGCCAGTTTTACGTTTTTCTTTGACTACCATCTTGCGTTTTCCTTCATTATTTTGAACTTTAGTGGTAGTAGTCTTAAAGCCGCCATTCTTATTGTCAGCATTACTACGCCGATTTCGTTGCCGGCCTCTTCTAGAACGACGACGTCTGGAATTACTTCTAGGAACTGGAATGGGCCTAGGTTCTAGATTTTGAATAATATAAAGATCATCACTAAAAATAAGTTGCTCGACTAAAATATCATTTAATTGATCAATAAATGGTCCATCGGCATTTTCTCGACCAGCATCATAGAAACCCCTCAAACGCAATTGGTCGTCAAATAATTGACCGACAATATAATCAAATTTACTAAACGACGAATTAAACGTCATTTCAAACTGATGAACGTCAAAACTATTATTATGATCGCTAATCATTTTGTATTGATGGTCATTAATAGAAAAGGAAGTCAAATCTTCAAAAGTAATTTTAACTAGTGGTTTGCGTTTTTCATTTCGTTCTTCAATTAAGTTCTTTAATTCATTTTTATCCATAATCGCTCCGTTTCACTTCACTTACTTAATGGGAAATTGTTCACTTAAATAGCGAGCAAATACCTGTCGTAAATTTTCATCAAAGTAAATGTCATTTTTACCACAAATTTGAATAGTTGGAAAAAATGGAATATACAGGTAATGATCTAACATTGCTACTTCGTAATTTCGATTGGGATCAAGGGGTTCACCGTGCCACCATACTTCTCCCGTAGATTTTTGATATTCAATCCCTCGATAGTGAAGTTCTCCAAAAACCTTCCCCCGAAATCCCATCCCTTTTTGCGGATAGCGTAACAAGAAGTTGCGATTTTTTTCCATCTCTTGGATTAACCGCCAAAGATTGTAACCATCTAAAGTCACCTTCATAACTTGCATGGCGTGAGGTAAAACATCATGAATTTGATTTTCATCGATCACTCCAGCGGGTAAATCTTTCAAAAAAAGTCCGGTATTGATAATAGCGCTGTCGGTATGTGCCTTTGATTGTAAAGCAGCTAGGCTTAAATCAACCATTTCCGAAGATCCCAATAATTGAGTCTTTACCGAATGATCTAATTGAGCCACTTTTTGTGAAGCAAGCAAAGCAGTGCCCATACTAAAAGTTTTATTAATCGCTTTTAAGTCAGCTGGTTCAGAGGGTAAAGCAGCTACTTCTTGAACGCTAACGTTTTGTTCAGTAATTTGATGATTAGCCAACGTTAGTGTGACGTGCCCCACATAATTGCCCCATTTTTGAGCAGCCGCCAACATCGTTTGATTAACTAACTCTCCATTCATTAACAAGTGATGCGTATGTCCACCCAAAATTAAGTTAATTGCTGGAAATTGTTTTGCCAATTCGCGATCAGTTGGCAAACCTAAATGAGACAACAAAATACAAATATCGTATTGATCCTCATATTTAGCTAACAACCGCTCCGTGGTTTGATAAACGTCTTTAACTTCCCATCCTAACTTAGGATAAGTACTAGAATAAGGAGCGGTCATTCCAAATACTAAAATTCTGGTATGTTGCGGGGTAACAATTAATTTGGCTTCATTAGCCCATTTGGGCAAAGCATTAGTGTATGGATCCTTCAAGTTAGCTAACAAAACATCAAAGTTAGCATCTTCATATAATTGGTCTAACTGTTGCTTAGAATTGGTTAACCCCTCATTGTTACCGATGGTTACCCCGTCATAATCTAACTCATTCATGAATTGAATACCGGCCTTACCATTAGTTGCCTCTGTTAAGGGCTCAAACCGATCCATAAAGTCACCAATATCAAAAGTTAAAACGGTGTTTCCTATGGCACGTTCTTTTTTCTTGCCGGATAGAATATACCGTTTAATTTTTGGCCAGTTAGCAAAATGCGAATGAAAATCATTAGTATGAAAAATAGAAATGGTTTCGTGATTATCTTCGTTTAGCAAAATCGATCCCCTTATGAATTACAATTTCTTCTAGTTCCATGGCTGATAGTGGTGCCCCAAATGGAACTGCAGTTTTTAAAAAGTCCAGGTCTCTTGAGTCGGGACCCACATTAATATTTTCTTTAATTGGCACTGTATACCGATGCAAATGACCGTGTACATTAATAATTTGTTTAACAATTCCTAGCATCATTGGATAGTGGGTTAAATAATATTGGCGGTGATTCATTTTAATCAGCACGCCAACATCATGAAACTCAAATTTAGGTTTGCCCGCTATTAAAAAATTATGTCGGTCTAAATACTTAAATAGCTCACGACTATCGTGATTACCTTTTATCAGCACTAAATGACCGTTTAACCGACTTAAAATTTCAAATATCCGTTCATTTGCTAATTTACTTGGTTTGGTATGCAGCATCGCAATATCACCCAAATGATAAACTGTATCGTTAGGACTCACTTTTTCATTCCAATTATGCATAATTATTTCATTCATGTCAGCAGCATCGATAAAATCACGATTGGAAAAATCGTTCACGCCCACCAATTGATCATGAAAAAAATGAGTATCCGAAGTAAAATACTGCATTTGCGCCCCTCCTTTACTAACTAAATTGATGATACCATTAAAAAAACGGTGAGACCATCGTCCACCGTCTAAACTTGATTATTTTTTCGAAAGATTGAAATAATCCATAAAATTGCTAACCAAATGATCGAACCAATTAATGCGATCAAAGTATTAAGCCGCATCATAAGGACCACTAACACTGCCGCATAAAACAATAAAACAAAGTAATCCGACAATGGAAATAATGGCATTTTAAATTTCAACTGAGCCTCACCATTATTCTGCTTAACTGACTTTCGGTACCTTAAATGGGCAATCACTATCATGCCCCAAACAAATAAGAAACAAGTGGTAGCAACACTAGATATAAAGGTAAACAAGTTCCCAGGTAAGAAAATACCCAAAATAATAATCAAAGCGATTATTAAAGTGGAGAAAATAATTCCGTTACGTGGAATTTGTCTTAATGATAAAGAACCTAATTGCTTGCCAAACTTTGATTTAGCATTGTAATTCATTGAAAAAATCATCCGACCAGTCGTAAAAATAGCACTATTACATGAAGAAGCCGCCGCAGTTAAAACAACAAAGTTAATAATCGCAGCTGCAGATTGGATTCCAATTCCAGAAAAAACTTGAACAAAAGGACTAGAATCCGGAGAAACTTGCTGCCAAGGATAAATACACATAATCGCTAACAACGACCCAATATAAAAAATGATAACCCGTTGAGGAACTTCATTAATACTCTTAGGGATAATTACTTCTGGGTCTTTAGTTTCAGAAGCGGTCATACCAATCATTTCCACACCAGCAAAACTAAAAAGTACCATTTGAAACGAAAGGAGAAATCCTTTAGCACCGTGAGCAAAGAAGCCGTTAGACACTAAATTATTCACACTAGCATGGCCAAATGGTGTTTTATAACTCATTAACACCATCACTATTCCAGCAATAATCAAACCCATAATTGCTACAATCTTGATAATAGAAAACCAAAATTCGGTTTCGCCAAATGCAGAAACAGTAAAAATGTTCATTGCGAACAAAATGGCCAATAATACCAAAGCAGTTACCCAGACTGGTACATGCGGAAACCACATTTGAACATATAATCCGGCAGCCGTTAACTCAGCCATTGCAATGGAAATCCAGCAAGTCCAATATGTCCAACCAACTACAAAGCCTGCTTTATCTCCTAAGTATTTTCGAATAAAATCAACAAATGAATTGGTTCCTAAATCAGAAAGTAATAATTCACCTAATGCTCGCATCAAAAAGAAACATGCAATTCCGGCAATAATATACGAAATTAAAATGGCCGGCCCAGCTAGGTGAATTGATTCACCAGCACCTAAGAACAGCCCTGTTCCAATGGTTCCCCCTAAGGCAATCAATTGAACATGGCGATTCTTTAATTCCCGTGATAGTTGCTGGTTATTAGAATTATTTTCCATAACTATCTCACCTCTTAACTTTTAAATAATGATAGCATATTTTTTTATTAATATTATTTTCTTAAACGTTCAATATCACGAACAATCATTACTTCTTCATCAGTAGGAATCAATAAAGTTTTAACAGATGCATCAGCAGCACTTAAATCTCGTTCTTCTCCGCGAATATCATTTTTAGCTTCATCAATTTTAACTCCGAAACAAGCCAATTTTTCAGCTAATTCTGCTCGAATCCCTTTATCGTTTTCACCAATTCCGGCGGTGAAGATAATTGCGTCTACGCCACCCATTTCAGCAATATAACTACCAACATAACGTACTACTCGGTTAATAAAGATATCGTGGGCTAATTGTGAACGATGATCCCCTTCTCCAGCTTTCTTTTCAATATCACGCATATCAGCAGAAACACCAGAAATACCAAGTAAACCAGATTTATGGTTCAAAATGTCAATCACATCATCAAAATCAGAGATGTCTTCTTTTTGCATGATGTATTGTAATACTGAAGGATCAACATCTCCAGAACGAGTTGCCATAGTAATTCCAGTTACCGGAGTGAATCCCATGGAAGTATCGAAAGATTTACCGCCTTTAATAGCATCTAATGAAGCACCTGCTCCCAAGTGCATGATAATCATTTTAAGATCTTCAATAGGCTTGTCTAACATAGCAGCAGCTCGGGCAGAAACGTAACGGTAACTTGTACCATGAGCGCCATATTTACGAGCACGATATTTTTCGTAGTATTCATATGGCAAACTATACATATAATTAGTTTCTGGAAGTGTAGTGTGGAATGAAGTATCAAATACCGCTACGCTAATAACATCTGGCAATATTTTCTTAAAAGCTTTAATTCCCATAATATTAGCTGGTTCATGCAACGGAGCAAATTCAACTAAATCTTCAATTTTAGCCAATACTTCATCATCAATCACAACGGAATCCGTAAAGTATTCACCACCAGCAACCACTCGGTGACCAACACCAGTGATTTCACTATAATCATTAATAATTTTTAAGCTAAGTAGTTTATCTAACAATAATTGAATTGCTTCTTCATGGTTTTGGATGTTCATAGTTTCTGAAAACTTTTCGCCGTCTCCATACTTAATAGTAACATCAGAATCACCCAAACCGATTCGATCAATGGCACCACTAGTAATAACTTCTTCTGATGGCATTTCATAAAGCTTAAATTTTAAAGTTGAACTCCCTGCGTTAATAGCAATTGATTTTCCCATGACTAAATTCTCCTAATTATTTAAATTTTTTAGTTCCCAATCATCAATTTCTGTTAGGAATCGTTTCATTGCTGCTGGATCCTTGAAGGATGGAAATTCTCCTAGCATCACTTGGCTTACTTGCTTAGCGCCTTTACCAGGTTTTTGTAAAATCAAAATAGATTTTGCAGCGGCCTTATTCTGAAATAATTCAGTTGGTAAATTCAAAATACCTTGTAAGTAGACGGATTCTTTTACCCACTCAAGTAAAGCCTGAGCTTCTTTGTCCTTAAAGATGTCACTAGGAATTAAAAAGAGTCCAAATCCTCCAGGATTAACATGCTCCATCCCAAATTCAATTAACAAATGATGCAAATACGAATGGCCTTTTTTAGCCTTTGTTTTGAAGCGAACTACGTTATCATCAATTGGATAATATCCAACCGGTAGATCAGAAATAACGTAATCTACGTTTCCAGCCACCACATCTTGGATAGTATCTTCATGATATAGATTGACTTCAGAACGTTGCAGTTCAAAGTTTAAGCTAGCTACATCTGCTAAAGCATCATCATTTTCTAATCCCGTAGCAACTACGTCTTTGCCGGCTGCTCGTAAATAATTAACTACCGAAGCTAACAGATTTCCAGAACCCACTGCAGGGTCTAAGAGACTGATTTCAGTGTCTTTTTTAGACAGCCCACTAATCAAATAGCTAAATAAGCCGGCAATAGTATCGGGCGTAATTTGATAGTTGGCCTGAAGATTATCTTGTTTAATTGCCTTTAGCATAGTCATTTGAATTGTTTTACGGGCATCTTCTGCAGAGAGGTTTTGAAGATCAAAGCTTTTCATTTTGCTTGTGAAATTTTCAAAATCTTGTGCTGATAGTCCCTCAATCCCTTCAATATCATTCACATTTTGAATGATATCTAGGCTTTCAATTAATGAATCAATGTATGAAAGATCTAGTTTTTCTTGGAGAAAAAGTGAAGAGTCATCAAGAATTTGAAATAATTCTTGGATTTGTTTTTCCGCCAGGACAATCAACTCCTTTTCAGTAATTAAAGTACCACAGTAAATAGTACCAGATATAGGGGGTATAATTCAAGACCAACCCCGATAAAAATACTATGCCAAAAGCGATGAAAGGGGTACCATTTTTCTTGATTTTAATTTAAATATTGTCTTGTAATTTCATCAATTGTATTTAATTTACTAGCAAAAACAACACATTGTAAGATGATAAAGACCATTATTATACTAACAAAAATAATAGCTGCCACAGTTAAAGATCCCCTACTTTTAGGTTTTATCAAAAATTGAACTGGATGAAAATGTTTCACCATTATCAAATTCTCCTTTTATTAAAACTTGTGATTTACTTTGTGATTCCCAATGAACTTTTTTCACATGCTCTAGTACTGGTAGATGCCCTTTAGTTGCACCTTGAAGTCTTAATGTATCGTTATATTTTGATAGTCGGTATTTTTTATTAGTTTTAGGACTATAAAAATGAATAGTTTCAGCATCAACCTTTTCCAGCTGAAATTTAAATTCGTCACTCTCTATAGTTTGTAAAAAAAGCTGATAATCTAATCGGTAATCATATTGTGAATTAGTAAGACTCTGGACGACAAAGTAAATAAGCCAAACTCCCATTCCACAAATCAACAACCCGATAATGCTATCGATCATTAAAAAACCTGTTTTTTTGTTCACTTTGTTTAAGTTCATATGCTGTCCGTGCCTTTTGCATTTGAGTTTCTTGCTGGTCAATTTTTTGGTTCATTACCCCAGTTACTTCACTATAAAGTAAGCTAAACATAACAATAATCGTTAATCCAATTAATGAATCAGCGGTAGTAAATCCATCACACATCCTTTTTTTCAAGTTTAAATCCACTCCATCCCAACTGAAATTTTTGTGAATATTTTAACTGTCCTTTGGAACTATACCAGTGAATAGTTTGCGGACTAATAAAACCAGTAGTTGTAATTACAACTACATGACTCCCGATCAATTTAATGGTCCTAGGAATAGGAATAACTCTGATAACAGTTGTACGTTTTTCTTTGATTTGAACCAATACATCACTATCTTTTCTAAAGGTAATTCTTAACTCTACTCTATATATTCGTGCAGAAGTACTACTTTCAGCTATAGTGGTTTTAAGAGTTTCAAAAAAACGTTGCTCAGCTAATACCTGTTTTTGATTGGTAATGGAGTTTAAAGTTAATCCAATTCCCAAAACTAAAACTGTAATCGTCATGGCACAGATAGTTTCCACCAATGTAAATCCCGGTTTTCTTTTATTTAGCTTCATTATCTTTGATCCTAATGCCCTCCGATTTGGCCTTTTGAACTTGTTTTTTAGTTAAATATCCCTTTTTTTGTAGTTCTGCGTAAGTAACATTGATATCCGCTGGATATACATTAAGATAGGCGTCAATTTGAGATTGGATAATTGAAGTCATTGCTCCTGTATGAATAGTTTCTGCATTTTTCCGTTGATTTGTAAGATTGGGAATAATAATCAAAATTAGCAAAGAAATCACAAAAAGAACAATTGTCATTTCTATCAATGTAAACGCTTTCTTATTTCTGCTGATTTTCATCAGTAAAGCCCCCTTATAGATTGATAAATTGGCATTAAAATTTGTAAATAAGAAATTGTTACTACCAAACCAATCACGATAAACACGGTTGGCTGAATTAACGAAATTAATTTATTAGAATCACGAATCAAATTATTAAATACTAGTTGGGCATAGGCGGTCATTAATCTTGCCATTTCTGAAATAGTTTCTCCACCATCAAGCAACGAAATTAACTCTGAATCTATTAACGAGTGGTGAAACAATGAGACATTATAACTATCACCGTTTTGTAAATGACCAGCAATTTCACCACCCAATTCATAGAGCAAAGAATTAGGTTTAAATTGTTGAACCACGGCTAAGATATCCTTACTAGTTAATCCGTTCTCTAACAAAATGGCCAGATTAGATGCTAAATAATAATTAGTATACTGGCGAACTAATTTTCCTATTAATGGAATTTTCATTAAAATTCCATAACGTCTAGTTACCGGTAATCTTTTAAGTAAAAACCAAATTAACACGCTAAAATTCAATAATAGGCCACTAACTATCCATATACCTGCATGATGTTTGGAGACTTCTTCATTCCCTGCGTTAAGTTCACTTAGCTGAGGCAAAAGAATACTATGAATTAATACCAGTAATATCAATAAAATCAGCATCAATACTAACGGGTAAACTAATAATGCCTTAATTTTCTTTCGCTGCTCAATTCGCTGAAAATTAAACTGGGCTAGTTGTTCTAACGTGGCTTGTAGTTGCCCATGTTGTTCAGCAATGCTTAATTGATCAACAACTTCATCAGCAACCAAATCAGTACACGATTGGGCAAACGAAACTCCCGATTTTAGTCGTTCCATAATTTGTTGAGTGGCATCAGCTAACTTAGGATAAATTTGGCCAATAAATTTCAGTCCCTGGTTTAATGAAAATCCAATAATCAGTAGATCTGCCAATTTACTAAAAAGTTGATTTTGTGATTCTTTAGAAAGCTTAACCCCACCAATACTTTTCAATATTTTGTTCATCAATTTCACCCCGTTTTACTAACGCTGTAAGATTTTGTTGCCAGCTCAGCCAATCATATTCACTTTTTCCATATAGTTCATTTGGTTCCTTAATAGCCATTAAGGCTTTTAATTGTTGTTGCTGATTGGGAATTAGGCGTTGGTAAACTACCCCAGTAACAGCCTGACTAATAAAATCAGAGTCAATCCCTAATTGTCTGAGTCGTTTAATAATTCCTAATGGGCTTTGTGCATGAACCGTACTAAAAACTAAGTGGCCACTAAGTGCTGATTGAATAGCGGCATTGGCCGTATTGAAATCGCGAATTTCACCAATAATAAAGATATCTGGACGGTGACGTAACCCCACCTTAATCAGCTCCTCATATCCCATATCGGCCTTATCATTAACTTGCAGTTGTAAAAATCTGGGTTCCAAAATTTCAACCGGGTCCTCAATTGTCATCACCAAATTATCATTAGCATATTGTTGAGCCATCTGATAAATAGAAGTTGTTTTCCCCGATCCGGTGGGACCCGCAAATAAAATTAATCCTCGTTGAGCAACTAAATCTCGTAAATGAGCTATATGTTCTGGTAAATAAATGCTTTTTTGAATCGCAGTTAACGGATAGATAATACGGATTACTAATGTTTCATGAGCATTAAAATCTCCCACAGTAGATAATCTTAGAGAATAACTTTGATTATCGTCATACCAATTAAGGGCTCCAACTTGAGGCCTACGATGTTCACTAATTGCCATATCAGCTTGAAATTTACAATAGTTTAACCATTTATGGCCATCAATGATTGTCATCGTTGTGTGCAATACAATTTCATTTTGCCACCGCATTTTAATGAAATATTTATCTCCTTGTGGGAGTAAATAAATGTCACTAATTCTTTTTTGAACGGCTTCCTTCATTAATGTGTTAAACGCATGTTCCACTATCATAGTTTCACTCCTTTAATAGGTACATACGAAAAAAAGAACCAATTGGAATTAATCCAATTGGTTCTTAATTATAAAATATATTATTCGGCGTCTTCAGGAAGCGTAGCAGCTTCATAAACGTCTTGAACGTCATCGTTTTCTGACAATTCATCAACTAAGCCAGTATATTGGGAAACTTTGCCTTCAGGAACTTCAGTAGTATTTTCTGGGAACATAGTTACTTCAGCAGTATCCAAATCATACCCATCAGCTTGTAAAGCATCCCGAACAGCTGGTAATGCTGAAGGATCAGTGTAAATTTCAAAAACTTCATCTGAAGTCTTCATGTCATCTGCACCAGCATCTAAAGCAGCCATCAACATAGTGTCTTCATCAGTATCCAAACCATCACGCAAGATAACAATGTATCCTTGACGATTGAACATGTATGAAACAGAACCACTGGCTCCTAATGAACCACCGTGGTGAGTAAAGGCGGAACGAACGGCAGCTGCAGTCCGGTTCTTGTTGTCAGTTAAGGCAGAAACCATGATAGCAGTCCCACCAGGTCCATATCCTTCGTAAGTAATTTCTTCGAACTTAGCACCACCAACACCAGAAGCCTTATCCAATGCACGTTGTACATTATCTTTAGGCATGTTAGCTGCTTTAGCCTTTTCCATAACAAGCCGAAGTTGAGCGTTACTATCTGGGTCTACGCCACCTGCTTTGGCAGCTTGATAAAGATCACGAGAGATTTTTTGGAAAATTTTTCCACGTTTTGCATCTTGGGCGTTTTTACGGCCTTGGATGTTATGCCACTTTGAATGTCCTGACATATCTAAAACAACTCTTTTCTTAATTAATTTAATTTACTGTTTACATACTCGTTTATTTTATCAAACTAATGGCGGTGTTTCAAGGTTAGCAGCTAACTTGCTTATCATTTAAGTTAATAAGCTATATCTAGATTAAACTGTTATCTTACTGATGTCATCTGGATATCATCTGAATCTGTTACACTCTATTACTAATATTATTAACTTTATCAACACCAACTAACGTTGAAAGTTCCCTCCCTTAGGCACTTAAGTCTTGCCAAACACAATGCTATTTTCCTACCTTACACTGACTGGGTTAATCAATTGCTTTCTTAATAATCCCCCCCATATAGTCAGGTAATAAAAAGAGATCTTCTCATATCAAGAAGGTCTCTTTCATTTTAATTAATTATTTAATCCGCTACTTTTATCATTGCCTTGATGGTTTTACGGTTTTGCATATCTTGATAAGCTTGATTGATGTCTACTAAATCATAAGTGTTAGTAAATACCCGACCAGGATTAATGTCACCATCTAATACTGCTTTTAACAAAAAGCGTTTGTCGTAAGTAGTTACTGAAGCTGAACCCCCGGCAATCGCAATGTTTTGCGCAAAAGTTGAGCCAATTGGATGAGTGTTGTAATGTGGTACTCCCACAAACCCAACGCGACCACCATTATGCAATACACCTAGAGCTTGTTCAATAGCTGATTCAGTTCCGACACATTCAAGGGCAGCATCTGCACCGTCGCCACCTAGAATTTCTCGTACCTTAGCAATTCCTTCAGCGCCCCGTTCAGCAACTACCGCAGTAGCGCCAGATTGAAGGGCCATTTGTTGGCGATCTGCATGGCGACTCATCAATACGATTTGGGAAGCTCCCCGCATCTTAGCAGCAATCACGGCACATTGCCCTACCGCACCATCACCAATCACGACGACTTTATCGCCTTTTTGGACGTTAGCTGACCGCGCAGCATAGTAACCAGTTGGCATAACATCGGCTAAGGTTAAGAGAGATTTAAGCATTCCATCAGTGTAATCTTCGGGATGGCCCGGAATTTTAATTAATGCCCAATTGGCATAGGTAAACCGGATATATTCTGATTGAAAACCGTTAGACCAGTTAGTGTAACCGGGATGCCGATCACAGGTGCCATCAAATCCAGATAGACAAGCAGCACACTCCCCACAACCATGGGTAAATGGTGCAACCACGAAATCGCCTGGTTTAACGGTCGTAATTGCTGAACCAATTTCTTCCACAATTCCGATAGCTTCGTGACCATCATTAATGGAATGAGCCGGTTTTTCGTCACCATTAGCATATGACCACAGATCCGAACCACACACGCTGGCTCTAACTACCCGAATAATGACATCATCGTCAGCTTGAATTGTGGGTTTATCCACATCTTCAACTTGGACTAATTCTGATTGTTCAAAAATAGTTGCTTTCATATTGTTATCCTCTGTTAAAACATAAGTTTAATCAAGTAAATACCTTATTAATATTGGTTTACTTCTTACCAGATTTCCTTAGCCAAATTAAAAGCTGACCAAGCTTTCGGCCAGCCCACATAAAAGGCTAAGTGGGTGATCATGGCGACAATTTCTTCTTTAGTAATCCCGTTTTGTTTACCAATATTTAAGTGTGCTGGTAATTGCTCTAAGTTGCCGCCAGAAATTAACGCTGAAATCGTGATCATACTCCGATCGTGGGCTGATAATTCATCCTCTTTGGCCCAAACTTCTCCGAACAAAACATCATCATTTAAAGCCGCAAATTGAGGCGCAAATTCGCCTAAATTATCGCGACCAGCCGTTTGTTTCTTTGCCATTATTTAGCCCTCCAATTGATCGTATTCTTCATCGCTAACCGGTTCCAACCATTCCGGAGTACAAGCAGTAATTGCGATATGTTCAAACCAACTGTCCTTAGTCGCTCCGTGCCAGTGTTTCACACAATCATGGGTCACAATCACGTCACCCGGATGCAGAAGTTGAGCAGGTTGCCCTGCTTCTTGATACCAACCTTCACCACCGGTAACTAATAAAATTTGATAACCATCATGATGAATGTGCCAATTGTTGCGACAACCCGGTTCAAAAGTTACGTTGCCCACTCCCACATTAACGGTAGGATCATTGACTAATCCCTGTAAATAACTTTGGCCCACAAAGTATTTGCCGTACTCTACGTTAGGTTCACCCACTGGAAAGATAATTCCATTTTTAACATTTTCATTTTTTACCATCGAACTTACTCCCTTATTCAAATCGTTTGAGATATTCTTCAAAACTTTCATTAGAATCGATTGATCGATCAAGTTTGCCGTCATACCAGTCAATTTTTTTACTCAACACGGCCAAATTATTTTGGCGTTCTCGAATTTCGGCTTCACTTTCTTGCTTAACTCGGTCTAATAACTGGCGGCGTTCCATAATGGTGCTATCTCCCTGCGCCCGTAATCTAACGTAAGTTTTCAGATCCGTGATTTTCATCCCGGTCCCTTTGAGGTGTAGCAAGAATCCTAACCATTTAACATCTTGATCAGTATAATAACGGACGCCATTGGTATCTCGTTGGGACACAATCAGCCCTTCAGTTTCGTAATACCGTAACGTATAGGTTGATAGACCTACCAACCGAGCAAATTCACCAATTTTATAATGTTTTGCTAGGGTCATCATTTCGCCTCCTAATGAATATCTATATTGAACAACTTAGAGTGTACTCTAAGTCAAGAGAATTTCTATTGATATTTAGGCTTTAGTTTTCAATTTGGCGAATAACTTTTGCTGGTACCCCAGCAACTACCATATTAGCGGGAACGTCTTTGGTAACCACTACTCCGGCACCCACCACTGCATTTTCACCGACAGTTACTCCCGGTAAAATTCTTGATCCAGCGCCAATCCAGGCGTTTTTCTTAACGTGAATGACTTGTAATTCTAATTGGTGCCGTTGGGCTGGGTCTAGCGGATGATTCACGCTTAGCAGGCTAGCTCCGGGGCCGATCAACACGTTATCACCAATATAAATACCGCCTAAGTCCGTAAACGTCACGCCAGTATTAATAAAAATATGCTTACCTAAATGTGTATTAAAACCATTGTCCGTAAAAAATGGTAATCTAATTTCATTAGATGAATCTATTATCTTACCCGTAATTTCGCTTAATATTTCTCGAATTTCATCATCTGAATGTACTTCTGTATTTAACTTTTGAATTAAAAGCTTATTTTTAGTAATTAGTTGTTGTTGCTTTTCAGTTAACACTACTCGTTCGACCATTTAGATTACTCCTTAAAAAATCATTTCAAATTTTCATTCATAAATGATGTAATTTTATCAAATGGAATTTTGTCCACTTTGTCATATAAATCAATATGTTCACAGTCTTCTACAATATATTTTTCTTTTGGTTCTGCTGCCTTGTCATAAGCAACTTCTGAAAAACTTCTCGAATGAGCTTTATCACCATAAATAAATAAAATTGGTCTAGGACTAATCTCGTCTACATATCTTAAAGCATCAAATTGCAACATGGCTAAACTAGAAGTTGTCGTAAAATTACCCCGAGCATTAGGATGGAATCCTCGGGGAACAGCATAAAATCGTTGCCATTCATTAGTAATTAGATCAGTTTCAAGGAGTTCATCCACACTAGGATATGGAGTTTCTGGGAAGCTAGGAATATATTGGGGGTCACCATTCTCAAAATCAACCCAACGTTGCTCAACCAATTGATTTTTCATATCATTAATTTGTTCTTTCGATAAATTCATCATTCCACGGACGTTAGTAATATCATACATAGACGTTGTAACTACCGCTTTAATTCTGGTATCAACCGCTGCTGCTGATAACGCGAAACCAGCAGAACCACAAATACCAACAACCCCAATTTTGTTACGATCAACGTACGGTACTTTCACACCCAAATAATCCACAACGGTACTGAATGATTCTGCAAACAAATCCGGAGATGAAACATGTCTTGGTTCCCCACCAGATTCTCCCATGTATACTTGGTCAAATGTTAAAACTACAAATCCCTGCTGTGCAAGCTGATTGGCGTATACTGCTGGTCCTTGTTCTTTAGTTCCGCCGTAGGGAGCTCCTACAATCAAAGCCGGATGTTTTTGATCAGTGTCTAAATTTTTAGCTTGATAAATATCTGCCGCAATCGCGATCCCGTATCGATTGTTATAGCGAACATGTCTTCTTTCAACGTTAGTACTTAACTCTGTAATATAATTAGCAGCCATTAACCTATCCTCCAAATTATTATTCTGGTTTTATAAATAAACTTAATTAATCTGTATTAAATCAGTTAATAATTTAACTTGAAGATAGTTTAATCACTCTAATGACTAATGTCTAATATCGATATTGAATGGTATACTATGAACAAAAACGATAGTGGGTAGTTAATATGGATATTAGGGTTTTACGTTATTTTTTAATCATTGCCGAAATGCATACTATGTCTAAAGCGGCTAATTCTTTACATATTTCTCAATCAAATTTATCTAAACAAATTAGTAATTTAGAAACCGATTTGGGCGTTAAATTATTTAATCGAGATTACCACGAGATGACCCTTACAGAAGAAGGGCGTTACTTACAGTTCCGAGCTAAAGAAATTGTACGTTTAGTTGATAAAACTCAAGCTACTTTACAAAGCAACAATTCATTAATCAACGGAGAATTAGATATTGGGGCGGGTGAAAGTAATGGCATGAAAAGAATTTTACAAATAGTTAGTGCAATTCAAAAAGATCATCCTGATGTCAAAATACACTTACACAGTGGTGACGCAGACGAAATTGAAAATAAATTGGTTTCCGGGACACTAGATTTCGGAGTTATTATGGGCGAACGAAGATTAACTCAATATAATTCACTCAGACTCCCTGATATTGATAGGTGGGGAATTATCTTACCCATTGAGGATCCTTTAGTTGAAAAACAAACCATTACCCCTGAAGACTTAAACGATCGACCAGTTATTTTATCTGAACAAGCCTACCAACAACAAAGATTTGAAGATTGGTGGCGCAATGAATCTGATAATATTAATATTATTGGCACCTATAACCTACTTTTCAATGCTGCTATTATGGTCCAAAACCATAGTTGCTTGGCATTAGCATTTGAAAATTTGATTTCAGTTGAACAAAATTCTCAATTAACATTTCGGCCACTAGAACCCGAACAAATTGAACCAACAACTTTAATTTGGCAAAAAAATAATTCCTTATTATCAGTGGCAACCCTATTTTTGAATAAACTAAAAGCTAGCTTATAAAAAAGAGACCCTCTCACATTGTGCCATACCCCTAAAGTTGAAGTAAAAATACTTTAACTTTAGGGGTATTTTTATGACTAAAA
>NZ_JAPQEZ010000029.1 GCF_026798195.1 Lentilactobacillus senioris | reverse complement strand
GAAAGATTCCGGGCTTGTTCGGATTAAACTTGTAATTTGCCAAGAACAAAAACAAATTGGCACATTCTTCCAACAACTCGATAAGACTATTGCCCTTCACCAGCGTAAGTTAACTAAGCTTAAGGAACTTAAACAGGGCTATTTGCAAAAAATGTTCCCCAAAAATGGTAGCAAGTTCCCGCAATTAAGATTTGCAGGGTTTGCTGACGCTTGGAAACAGCGTAAGTTGGGGGAAGTTGGTAAAACACAATCTGGAATTGGTTTTCCAGATGCTGAACAAGGTGGAACAGAAGGTGTTCCATTTTACAAGGTATCGGATATGAATAAGCCTGGTAACGAGCATGAAATGGTTAACGCCAATAATTATGTCAATTACGAGCAGTTGTCACGCAAAAAATGGAAAATAATTGAGACGGTCCCAGCAGTCATATTTGCGAAAGTTGGAGCAGCGATCATGCTCAATCGTAAACGTCTTGTGACAAGTCCATTCTTAATTGATAACAACACCATGGCGTATGTCTTTGATGGCTCTTGGAATATTGATTTCGGAAAGACTTTGTTTGAAACAATCAACTTACCTCGATATGCACAAGTTGGTGCTTTGCCTAGCTATAACGGTTCAGATATTGAATCTATCGAAGTAACTTTGCCGAACAAAGGTGAACAAGTCAAATTGGGAGCATTTTTCAAAAGCCTTGATGACACTATCACTCTTCATCAGCGTAAGCTTGAAAAACTCCAAGAACTAAAAAAAGGGTATCTACAAAAGATGTTTTGCTGAGCTTAATTTGATCAAATTTAGGATCCTATGAAACCCCATGACTTAATTTTTATTGTGCTTGGTCAACACTTAATTCACCTGTATAATGGATTACACAGGAAGTTTTAAGGGCGGTGGCTGTCTTTTCCCTTGCGAGGTGAGGCCCATGGGAACATGGAATAATCTTCAGGAAGGT
>NZ_JAPQEZ010000028.1 GCF_026798195.1 Lentilactobacillus senioris | reverse complement strand
AGGAGGTGATCCAATGAAAGTAGAAAGCTGGCAAGGCATTAATGGCAAGCTAGTTCATGATGATCAAAAGGCGATTGTGGTTGATGATGACCAAGCATTGACTGATCCAAAACAGTTACAAGCAATTTTAGATCAAGACGGCCAGCCAATCGATGAAGTTCGTCGAGCAATGATTAAGAAGACCATTAAACGTCAGCTAAAAACTCCGCCATTAAAACTTAGGGGCTGGTTTAATCGCCATCAAGACAGTCACAATGCTAAAAAGACTGAAAAATTGGTGAGTGACAAACCGACCCATCAATATAAGCAGATCAAAAACGAAATGACCTTTTTTGGTGAAAGCTTCTTAGAAGGCTTCTTAGGCTTCTATGGCTTAGAAGTTGATAACGCCTTAGGCCGTTACGAACATAATTTGCATGTCTTAGAGACCCAAGAGCTAGGTCAGTCAGAAAAGGAGTATTACTTAGCCACGAGTGAAAATGGCCGCGTTAATTTAGCTACTGACCCATTACCAAGCCAGCAAATTGCCGAGGAGCAATTGGACAAATTCTATCAGCGAGAACCCGAGCAAACGCGAGCAGAACCGACTCAATTACGTTCACAGGAAGACGGAAAGGAGGAATAACATGAAGTTCAGCAAAGTAAAAGCGCTAGCAACCACTGGAGCTACTGCAATTTATTTGGGCTTGATGAACGCCCAGGTTGTTTTTGCGGCGGACGGTGGCGAAGTTAAAAGTAAGCTAACCAGCGCTGGTAAGACGATTCAAGGTATTTTAACCGGGTTGGTCGTTTTAGTCGGGATTTGTGTGGCGCTATTTATTATTATCAAAAGAATGCCTGACGCAGACGATCCACGAGAGAAATCAGAAGTTTATCACGCGGTTGGTCGGGTGGCTGGTTTAGTGGCCTTAGCGGCAGCCATTATCTGGCTATTACCTTGGGTTTACAGCCTATTCACTTAATTTAAAAAGGAGCCTGCCAAATGAAGAAAGGAAAAGAATTTATCTTCCCAGAGAACGTAGATAAAGATTACGGGATCTGGAAAGATTACACCTTGAAGGATTTTGGCTATGTGGCGCTGGCAGGACTAGTGGGCTTAATTTTTATTGCAATCCCACCCTATGGTCTGATCTTAGTCCTGATAAAAATAGTGATTGTTGTCTTAGCCATGACGATTGTCATGGCTATTTTAACAATTCGGCCAGTTGCGGCGCGGAA
>NZ_JAPQEZ010000027.1 GCF_026798195.1 Lentilactobacillus senioris | reverse complement strand
CGGTCACGTCATTAGCGGCATTTAAGCAAATTTTAACCGCATGATTACCTAAGATACTTTCGGCCTTATCCTTGCCATACAAGGCTTGTAGCTGGGTTAAGGTCTGACAAATGGTCGTCACGCCAATACCGTACCCCCGGCACGTCGCTAGAAATTCTTCGTACTTGGGAAACTTCCCTAAATTGACAAATTCATCAAGGATAAAGTCAACTTGGTGGGGCAATTTAGCGTGATGATCGGCGGCTAATTTGTATAATTCATCAAACAATTGTGAGAAAAATAGATTGATGAAACTTTCATAAGTGTTATCCATCACCGGAATAATCACATATAGCACAACTTTGTCGTTGCCAATCTCTTTTAAATCAAAATCTGAAAAGCTGGTAAAATCAGCCACTTCTTTGTCAACGAACTTCGAGATGGTCGCCAACAAGCTTTCAATAATACTGGCCTTCATTTCGCCTTTGGCCTTTTTGAACCCTAACTCATAAGCGCGTCTCGCTGGATCAGACATGGTTAGATCAAGAAACAGGGTGTCTAACGGACTATCTGCGCCCTTTTCCTCGGCCTCCACATCGTTTTCTTGTAAGACTTGCGTTACACCGGCCAAGTTCCTTTGGTCGGGCGCGCGGTGGTTCATAACAAACAGGATTAGTGCCTTCAAAAGTTGCCGCTGGGTACTGAACCATACGTCTTTTTTGCCTTCGGCATTTTCACTCTGAACGATCTTCGTGGCGACGGTTTCAGCTTGAATATCCCGTTGAATATAATCAAAAGGATTGTAGCGATCACTGTGCGCCATGTTGGCAAAGTTGACGACATGCACTTGATAACCCTGGGCTAGTTTGATACCGGCCGTCTTTTCGTATAATTCACCTTTCGGGTCAGTTACCACAATGCTGTTCTCCGTTTCGTTAAACAGGTTGGTAATGACGACTGACTGGGTCTTATATGATCCAGGGCCCCCGACCACAAAAATGTTCCGGTTGGGTTTGGTACNTCACCTTTCGGGTCAGTTACCACAATGCTGTTCTCCGTTTCGTTAAACAGGTTGGTAATGACGACTGACTGGGTCTTATATGATCCAGGGCCCCCGACCACAAAAATGTTCCGGTTGGGTTTGGTACTATTATTCTGGTAAACAATCCGTTTATCCACGATCCCTAAAATGGTGCCATTCATGTTAATCTCCTCCCTTCGCTGACTTTTCTCGATCCACTAATGATTTGAGAATTT
>NZ_JAPQEZ010000026.1 GCF_026798195.1 Lentilactobacillus senioris | reverse complement strand
TCTTGTATCTCGCCAGTTTCTTTGTCTATGTCTCCTCTGCCATACTTGCGTTCCTGATAAACAGCATCGAAATATAGTCTTATCAGTCCAGTATGAGCACGTAAAACCGAATTAACGACCTTGATACTAGGCATGCCATATTCTGAACCATGAGCTTTTAAAAAGCGTCTCAATTCACGCATATTTGCCAAATTATGGTCATCAATCAAATCACAAACATAATTCAGCATGTCGTCTTTATCTTCCACATCAAGCGATATATATCTATCAATATCAAAATTATTTATCAGCGTAATATCTTTTTTATTATATTTATGTTTTCTCTTCTCAATAGCATCTTTAGACTCATGTGTAAGGTATGAATACATGCTTGCCATACTTCTGATGACTATTTGCACTTTAGCGATACTCCGATCACCTAGAAGCTGTTTAATCTTGTACCGAACACTATCAGCAGTAACTGGATTTTTAGCCACATAGACAACATGATAATGCGGCTTTTTATAGTGCTTGCCATTTCGTATGACATCATCAGGTGTCCATTTTGATTTATCAGTTTTTTCATCCATATCATGAAATGGACTAATAGCAATTGGAACACCAATTAATTCTAATTTCGATTTCCAATCTTCTGGAATAGATTCAGGATATAACAAAAAGGTGAAGTATCTTGATTTGTCTTTTGCCATAATGGTAAAATAACCTTGATAGAACAACAATGTTTAGCGGAAACTATCGTCTTGCCCAAGCCGAGTTTTCGCTTATTTTTTTTGTTCTAATTCCTTTCTAGAATAATTTTCTAAAGCTAAAGCTAAAATTGAAGACTTAGAAAAACCCTTTTATTTCGCAAGATTTTCCAAAGTAAAATACTGGACTTCGGTTATACTGACCGTAATTCTTTTTTTATTTGTAGCCATATTTATACTCCAAACTAAATCAAATTTAAGTACACCATTATTAGGCTTTTTTGCAACATTATTGTCAATAATATATGCTATAAATCTCTATTTCGCTAAAAACTCGCTAAAAACTCGCCGAAAACTCGCCGAGATTTAAAACTCTGTAACCATTGATATTAAAGGCTTGAAGACCATTTTTAACCAAAATTGGCACTCGGCACTTAAAAGGGGGGTCGTAGTACGGTCGCANCCCATAAATGAGCGGGTGCTCCCGCTCAAACTCACCCCGCACTCGCCGTGAGGCAGGCAAAAAAAGCAGGTGTGCTTTTCTTTGCATGCGCAAAAGTGTCTTAGTCTAGTGAGTCTGTCAACTCCTTAAAGCCTCCTAGAACGGCTAAAAGCCGTTCTACGTCGATTTACCGTTGACAGACAGCTAATTATGCATTTAACAGCTAAAATGGCTTAGAGAGCAAATTAGAGCCATTTAAAGCCAATATTCAAAGCAGTTAAAGTCCGAAGGAGCTAGCGACTGGACTTTAACTGCTTTGAATGTTTCAACTGACGCAAGTCAGTTTTGTTTGAGCGAAGCGAAATCTGATACAGGTTTTAGTGGTTTTAGCGCCTTTAGCATTTTCTTTTGATTTTTGCATTGCTATTTTTAAAG
>NZ_JAPQEZ010000025.1 GCF_026798195.1 Lentilactobacillus senioris | reverse complement strand
GTTTTTCAGCTAAGATAACAGTGGTCATGTTCGTTCACTCCTTATGATTCAGTTTTTGTTCTAATTCTTTTTTGCCTTGGTTCGCACTATCCAACCAGGCTTGTTTTCTAAGTGCTTGCATGTCCTCTTGTTTGACCTGCTCATAAGCCTGTTGACGTTCCTTTAAGCAATCTTTGTAAGCTTTATGTTCACTTTTAGCTCCGCTTCTTAGAATCATGACTAGGCCACTGCCACCCACTAGCAAAACGATTACTTCAAGCCACAGGCAAGCTAAAACTTCATATAGAACTAGCAACCCTCCCATAACGATGACGAACCATTCTAGTGATCGATACAGATAGTAGAAGATCAAGTGGTCAAGTGGATTTCCTTTAAAAACATTGACATGCGAATCAACTCGCCACTTCGTTTTTATTTTTTCTCGCCATTTCATTTGAGTAACCTCCTCCAATTAATGCTTCATTCTATTCTTTAACATTCTCATAGCTCCCGCTAAGCCACCTTTAGTAGCACCAGTTGAGCTCCAAAAATCTTCGATAGCCTTTGGTGTGTGCAATACCAGCCAACCCATACCGATGGATAAAGCAAAAGCTCCTATTCCATTACTACCCCAATGAGTAACTCCCCAAACACATAGGGTCATTGATAACACTTGTGAGAGCATAGAAGCATTTAGATAAATTAGCTTTTTCCACCATGTGCCACTATAATCCCAAGTTTCGGTTGCGATACTGATGGCCGCAAAGGGAATAGTTAAATAAAACCAGGCCATATCGGCCATGAAGATACACATTTTAAAGAAGAAGAATACCGTCACGATTGCAAAGAAGCCTAACAATATCAGAGACATAATTGATCCTATTGCTAATGTTCCACCAATGTTTTTTGACCCGATAATCATCGAAGCTGTGTACTTACTATTCATTGAAAACATAAATTTACCGAGCGGAAACACGATTGCTTTAAGTAAAAAGCCTTGTAAAAAGACCATGACAGGGATTGCGGCAGCTGATTTGAGACTGTCCATCACAATATTTGCCCAAGTAACATCGGTACTCTCGTCAGCTTCTTTTAGCAAAGTTCCTACAATTCTTCCCAATACAACAACGACCACTAGGGACGTCGCAAAAGTAAGAAAGATTGCATACCATTGATCTAGGACGGTTTCATGTTGACCAATTTGATCGAAAATAGCTCTGCACCATGATGTTATACCATTCATGGCCCCACTAAAAACGCCTTTAAGCCATTCATTAATAGCACCCGAAATTTTATCGCCTAAGACACTTGCTAAAACTGGGTGAAAGTAAAAACTTTTCATATTTTAACTCCCCTTTCCTATTCATTATCCAAGCATTTTCTTATGTCTAGACTCTAATTCTTGATCGATATTGTCCTGCAATTTGTCTTCTTCGTCATCGGTTGTCTGATCGTCTTTTTTGACCTGGTGCTGTGCTTTAACTGTCTGATTCCATTTTTCTACTTTATTCTTAAAGTTGGTTTCTTGACTGGCTTCTGGTTGGCCTTGATAATCGTTCTGTGACAAGTTAACCAAATGATCGGCTCCTGGAAATAGTTTAAATTGGAACGCTTTTGTCGCCTTGACTG
>NZ_JAPQEZ010000024.1 GCF_026798195.1 Lentilactobacillus senioris | reverse complement strand
AACATTTGCGAAGTCAATTCGCTTTTAAGTAACAAATTAAAATCATGAGCTTACAAACAGCTCAGGTAAAACTGAGAGTTTGATCCTGGCTCAGGACGAACGCTGGCGGCGTGCCTAATACATGCAAGTCGAACGCGTCTTGGTGAATGATTGGCGGTGCTTGCACCAAAGAGATTTCACAATGAGACGAGTGGCGAACTGGTGAGTAACACGTGGGGAACCTGCCCATAAGCAGGGGATAACACTTGGAAACAGGTGCTAATACCGTATAACAATGTAAACCGCATGGTTTACATTTGAAAGATGGTTTCGGCTATCACTTATGGATGGACCCGCGGCGCATTAGCTAGTTGGTGAGGTAACGGCTCACCAAGGCAATGATGCGTAGCCGACCTGAGAGGGTAATCGGCCACATTGGGACTGAGACACGGCCCAAACTCCTACGGGAGGCAGCAGTAGGGAATCTTCCACAATGGACGAAAGTCTGATGGAGCAACGCCGCGTGAGTGAAGAAGGGTTTCGGCTCGTAAAACTCTGTTGTTGGAGAAGAACGTGGATGAGAGTAACTGTTCATTCAGTGACGGTATCCAACCAGAAAGCCACGGCTAACTACGTGCCAGCAGCCGCGGTAATACGTAGGTGGCAAGCGTTGTCCGGATTTATTGGGCGTAAAGCGAGCGCAGGCGGTCTTTTAAGTCTGATGTGAAAGCCTTCGGCTTAACCGGAGAAGTGCATCGGAAACTGGGAGACTTGAGTGCAGAAGAGGACAGTGGAACTCCATGTGTAGCGGTGAAATGCGTAGATATATGGAAGAACACCAGTGGCGAAGGCGGCTGTCTGGTCTGTAACTGACGCTGAGGCTCGAAAGCATGGGTAGCGAACAGGATTAGATACCCTGGTAGTCCATGCCGTAAACGATGAGTGCTAAGTGTTGGAGGGTTTCCGCCCTTCAGTGCTGCAGCTAACGCATTAAGCACTCCGCCTGGGGAGTACGACCGCAAGGTTGAAACTCAAAGGAATTGACGGGGGCCCGCACAAGCGGTGGAGCATGTGGTTTAATTCGATGCAACGCGAAGAACCTTACCAGGTCTTGACATCTTCTGCTAACCCAAGAGATTGGGCGTTCCCTTCGGGGACGGAATGACAGGTGGTGCATGGCTGTCGTCAGCTCGTGTCGTGAGATGTTGGGTTAAGTCCCGCAACGAGCGCAACCCTTATTGTTAGTTGCCAGCATTTAGTTGGGCACTCTAGCAAGACTGCCGGTGACAAACCGGAGGAAGGTGGGGATGACGTCAAGTCCTCATGCCCCTTATGACCTGGGCTACACACGTGCTACAATGGACGGTACAACGAGTCGCGAAACCGCGAGGTCAAGCTAATCTCTTAAAGCCGTTCTCAGTTCGGATTGCAGGCTGCAACTCGCCTGCATGAAGTCGGAATCGCTAGTAATCGTGGATCAGCATGCCACGGTGAATACGTTCCCGGGCCTTGTACACACCGCCCGTCACACCATGAGAGTTTGTAACACCCAAAGCCGGTGGGGTAACCTTTTAGGAGCCAGCCGTCTAAGGTGGGACAGATGATTAGGGTGAAGTCGTAACAAGGTAGCCGTAGGAGAACCTGCGGCTGGATCACCTCCTTTCTAAGGAAAAACGGAAACCAGCACANCCTTTTAGGAGCCAGCCGTCTAAGGTGGGACAGATGATTAGGGTGAAGTCGTAACAAGGTAGCCGTAGGAGAACCTGCGGCTGGATCACCTCCTTTCTAAGGAAAAACGGAAACCAGCACATTTCATCAATGTTTTGTTCAGTTTTGAGAGGTTTACTCTCATAATATAATACGGTTACGCTTTTTGGGCCTATAGCTCAGCTGGTTAGAGCGCACGCCTGATA
>NZ_JAPQEZ010000023.1 GCF_026798195.1 Lentilactobacillus senioris | reverse complement strand
CAGTCAAGGCGACAAAAGCGTTCCAATTTAAACTATTTCCAGGGGCTGATCATTTGGTTAACTTGTCACAGAATGAGTATCAAGGACAACCAGAAGCCAGCCAGGAAACCAACTTTCATCAAAAAGTAGAGAAATGGAAAGCAAAATTAAAGGAGACTGCTCAAAAAAAAGCCGCAAACAAGATGTCTCAAACAGAGGAGGAGCAACAGCAGGACAACCTAGACAGCGACTTAGAGAGGGTTTCAAATAAAGATAGTCAAACAGAGGAGCCAGAAGAGGACGACGATAACAACTTACTTGGCTAATGGAGGACATATTAATGAAAAAATATCGCAAATATATAATCGCCGTGATGACAGTGTTGCTGATTGCTGTCGGTCTAACCGCCTGCGGAAAGTCTACAGCACAAGATTTGCAAAGTAATAAATGGTATCTCAACCAAAAAGGACAAAGCTACAAAACCCAATTTAATAAAAAAACAATGATTATTGAAAGCCCCTTGATGAATGTAAATGCCAATTATTCAGTCAGTAATTCTTCTGGTAAAGAATATTTAAAAGTAAATACTGATGATGAGAAGAATCAAAAATTTGAATTAACTAAAATTAGCGATGGTTATAAAGCTAAAGCAATAAATAAAACTGCCAAAGCAGATGACGGATTAGGAAGCTTTGAATTGCAAAAAAGGAAGTGATAGATATGTTTGTTTTAGGTGATATTTCAGGACTGGTTCAGGGAGCGATTGCTAATTTTTTTGAATGGGCACTGTCTGGTTTGTTGGACGGCTTATTCAACATCTGTAAGGCAATCATTGACCAAGCCAATCAAAGCTTGCCAATTGTTAAAACGTGGTATGCCATCTTCCTGTCCTTTGCGACATCGTTAGTCGTTGTGGTCGTACTTGGCCGCATTGTGATGACAATTCTAAAAGAGGCAGACGAAAGTACCGATGTGACTTGGGCTAATATCATCATGGACGGGATTAAATCAGCGGCCGTGATTCCGGTTTTCGTGTTCTTACAAGGCTTTATTCAAGGTTCAATTACCCTACCCCTACTAAAGTATATGTTTAGCTCTGATCAAAAGTTCACCGCTAAATCAATTACTGGCATGAATAAAGTCCCTGGGCTAAAAGATGTTGGCATTTCGTTACCCTTACAGATTTTATTTCTACTAATCTTCACTGTCGTAACCGTCGTGTTCTTTATCAAAATGTGTGTGTTTGTGGCTGATATGGCTTGGTATAACCTGACAATTCCTTTAGCTGCAATGAGCATGGCGACTGAAAGCTTTGATTATAGTGCCACGTGGTGGAAGAAGTACATTTATTACAATGCTTCCATTATTAGCCAGGTGCTTTGTATGTCATTATCAGTATGGTGCTTCACTAATATGGCTAAATACGGATTTATTGCCTTTATTGCTTCAATCGGATTCGGCTTTCTGGTTGTCAAAACACCTGACGCCGTTAAAGACTTCTGGGCTTCAACCGGTGTGACTAAAAGTGCTGGTATGGGCGCCATGAGAATGTTTCAAAATTATTTCCGTAACCACTAGGAGGGAGAAGTAGTTATGAAGAAAATCGCACACTGGTTATTGGAAAAAGCCAAAAAGAATATGCGAACCGACCCTTTTACAACACCCTCCCGGCGGACTAAACTGTCTTACTATTTTGATAACTTAGTTAGCGTGATCTTCTATTTAATGGGAATTTACCTCATGTTAATGGATTTATACCAAGAGTTTTTCACGGCGAGCCATACCGATTTTTTAGGAACAGCGCTAATGGCCTTAGTTTTACTGCTTGGTGGTCTATTGTTTCGCTGGTCAGCCTTTGCAGATCTCAAAGCCATCAACCGGTATCAACAATATTTGAAACAACAATCGATAGACCAGCAACAAGAATTGCGCCGTGAAACTTGGTTAAAAGCAGCTGAACAAGGCAAAACAGAATTAGAACAGAAGCTTAATCACAAGGAGTGAACGAACATGACCACTGTTATCTTAGCTGAAAAACCTAGTCAAGCCCGTTCATACGTCCAAGCCTTTCAAAAGAGCACAAAAAAAACAGGGTTACTATACGGTTAGTGACCCTGTTTTGCCCGAGAATACGCTTGTCACGTATGTTCTCGGACACTTAGTTGAACTAGCCACACCGGATAAATATGAGCAGAAATATCAGCAATGGGCCTTATCTAATTTACCGATATTTCCCGATAAATACAAGTTTGAAGTGTCAGCTAGTAAAAAAGATCAATTCAAGGTCGTCAAAGACCTGTTAACGAAGGCCGATACCATTATTGTTGCCACCGATAGTGGTCGGGAAGGCTCTAATATTGCCTGGTCAATCATGAGCCAAGCCCAGATTGACGTTAAAAAGAAGACCATTAAGCGCCTTTGGTTGAATAGCCTAGAAAAAGACGCGATTATTACCGGATTCAAAAATCTTGGTGATT
>NZ_JAPQEZ010000022.1 GCF_026798195.1 Lentilactobacillus senioris | reverse complement strand
TCACTGCTTACGAGGACGCCCTCTTTTTTTATGTGGTTTTTAATCCATTCAATGCCATCTTCAGATATTAATTTAACTTTGCCCGTTTCCATGAGCATTTCACTTGGCAACTCGTTAGGGTGCCGTCTTAACCAAACACTCACGTACGTACTACCTCGTTCAAGCTTGAGACTAGCTTGAGCTAAGCTAAACCATTCCTGTTTCTTTGTCACATGTGAATACTCCTTTCCCTATATTATGGGTTCATTGTACCATTAAATGAGCACGTTGGTGCACTTTTAATTTTACATTTAGATTACAAGTGCATGCCCCCATCTTCATGCCGGTTTCGAGTTTGGTGTTGCCGTTGCTTTTTCGTCATTTCCCACTCAGTCTCCTTTAAACCTTGCGCCTGTTTTTGCCGTTGGTAATCTTCATCACGGGCATATAGGGCGGTCATGATTGCGTTACTAAAGGCCGTCTTTAAGTAATAGTCTGGACTAACTGGCTTGTAGTTCAGTGGTTGATAATGTCCGATATTTGCTTTTCTGTACTGGTCGTCCTTGGCTTGTTGCCCTTTTAACTGTTTTTGGATTTTCTCGATCTGACTGTTCTTAATCGTTGGATCGACTTTACATTCACCCAAAAAGAGTTGTTTAGTGCCGTCATGCTTTAAAACCCGTTGTAAGTGATGATTCTCTAACTGATCTAAGCTAAGCTGTCCCGATAAATAAGCTAGTCCTTGTTGATGTTCTTGGGTACTGAAAACCCTCGGTGGGTTTTCCTGCCACTGTGCGATTGTTTCAACCTTGCACGGCTTTAAAACAGGATCATAGTACATCACGGCTGTATAGGCTTGTTCCTGTTTAATCAATGGCAATCCATCTAAATCACCTTTGGGAAAGGCTCTTTTCAATACTTCATGGTATTGCGTTTGAATGACTTGCTTAACGGCCATGATTGTCCGTAGGTCTTTGACTGCTCGAGTAATCTTTTGCTGTTCTGCTGGTGAATACTTTTCTAGTAGTCCTTTATCGACGTGTTCCAGGCTTTCTAAGCTATCAGAGTGGATCATTAGCGTATATTTCAGATCAATTTTGGCCTCTTTTTCTTGTTGCATTAATAACTTCCAGCCAACGTATGGCCGCTTGGTAAAGGTCAATAATTGCTGGGTCAATAAATCATCACGAATATTCATTAAACGTTCGTTTAATTCACTGCCTTTGAAAACTGTTTGCTCGCTTTCGGTTTCCTTAATTAATTCTCGTCTTTCAGCTTGTGTGTTCTGTTCAAAATCAAGCTCTGGATAAAGTTTTTTCGTAGTACGATCGACCACTTTATTTAAGAGTTCATCTGCCTTTTTTAATGAGCTTTCTTGTTGGTTAATTGTCAATAATTGTTTAGTCACATCTTCACCAACCGCATGTTTAATTAAGGTGCTGTTTTTCCAATTAAATAGCATGCGCCGCTTATCATCTAAGTTCTCCAAACTGATATAAGTTTTCAGTTCATGGCTTAACTCTTTAACTACCCGTTTTTCATTAAACGAGAAGTGTTTACTTAGGCTATCTAAATGACCTCTATTGATTACTTTTTCTTGGTTATTTTTATAACTGGCTTTGGCCTTGCGATAGTCCTTAACTTGTTGGTTAAATTCTTTTCTTTCATGCCGCTTACTATTGATTCCCTCATGTTGCATTGGGGTATCATCTATTCCCTGCTCGATAAATGATTTTTCGCTGATCCGATCGGGAATATTTTTTTGCTCTAAAACTTGATTTACACTAACCGCCCAATTGTGCCGCCATTCAGTTATTTTTTCTTTTTTATCCCAATCAACTAGCCACACCTTTCTTGATCTTGGAAAACGACTATTTCCTGTATAAGTCTTGTTCCCATTTTCATCTAATATATTTTCTCTTTTACTTTTCAATCCCCATGTTCCGTCTGGATTAAATGGACGATTAGTTAGCATAACATGAGCGTGCGGATTATCTGGGTGCTCTCTATGAATTGCTACGTCGGCAACCATACCCTCATCAACAAAATTTTCTTGTACATATTTTGTCAATAATTCTTTCTGTTCATCTTCACTTAATTCAACTGGTAAAGCCACGTTAAACTCTTTTGCATAGCGTGAATTTGCTCGCCGATCTTTTCTTTCGACTTCATTCCATAATTTCTCTCTATCACTCGCCCATGCTGGCGCATTCTTTGGTGTCAAAATAAAGCTTTCTGGCGTGACTGACCGAGCATAAAAATAGCTTCGGCCTTCTTTTTGATCGAATAACTTTTCACCACTTCGATAAGCAGATCCAGCAATAGCACTACGTCCTTTACCAGCACTAATATTTTGAAAACTCATGTGAAAAATTGCCATGTCGGTCACCACCTTTCTTTGGGTTTATGGGTTTGCTTTTGTTGTCGCTAACGGCGACTTCTGATACAAGGGTTTAGCACAATAACACAACCAACTTTAGTTGTTGTGTGTAAGTGCGCATTTACCTCGTTTTACTCGGTCTGCTGATTCTCCTGAATTTACTTTTAGTGTATGCC
>NZ_JAPQEZ010000021.1 GCF_026798195.1 Lentilactobacillus senioris | reverse complement strand
GGCATACACTAAAAGTAAATTCAGGAGAATCAGCAGACCGAGTGAAACGAGGTCAATGCGCACTTACACCCTTGACACCTGTCAAGGGTAGATTTAATCCCCATTTTGATGGGGATTATTTGTATTAGAAGGCTAGCGCCAACGATCAAAGACCTAGAGCTAAATCTCAAGATTAATCAATCACATTGTGAAAAATCCAATGGCTATAAGCAAGACGAGCACCAGGAGTAATCACCCAGGGGTGATTAATTTCGAAAATTTGAATTTCAGTTGCTAAGTAAAGTGGCGTCTTACCATGATTAAAAGCAAAAACGGGTTGCGGAAAATCAGGCTTACTAGCAACTTGATGAACACTTTGACGAGAGTTCATCTGCCACCGAGTTTTTAAATCTTCACGCGACAATAATTGTGGTAATTGTGTTTTTTCAATTTGAGCTTGTTGCTGCAACTTTTGTGTAAAGGCTTGTTTAGTCTTGTTTTGGTGCCAATCATCAAACAGCTCATATTTGTTGGTTTTAAAATCTAAATCCATAAGGACAACCTCCTAACCAAAATCAATCTGATCCAGCATCGTTTCGGTACTAGCCTGGTCTAAGCCTAAATAAGCTAAAGTCATCGCCTCACTGGAATGATTGAGCAAATTCATGACTAAGCCAATATTATAATTTGATTGCGTGTAAACGCGATAAGCACCGGTTTTGCGCATTGTATGGGTCCCTAGATAATTAATGCCTAACAGCTCGCCAACCTTACTCATAATTTTGTAGAACTGTTTTTCCGTGATATGGCGTTCGGGGTGTTGAATGGAAGGAAAGAGCCATTCAGAATCCAGCTGATGATCAAGTAGCCATTGGCGATACAATAAGAGCTCTGTTTGAACTGGTTTAAGGTACAAGGTATTAGGCTTACCCGTTTTTCGATCGTGAATGAACGCATTTTGTTTAATAGACCCGTCCGNTCTGTTTGAACTGGTTTAAGGTACAAGGTATTAGGCTTACCCGTTTTTCGATCGTGAATGAACGCATTTTGTTTAATAGACCCGTCCGGATTAAAAATATCGGTCTGTTTTAAACCCATAACGTCACTCACTCGCAACAGTGTCGCTTTACCAACTTGAAAAATCGTATAGTTACGTCGGCCAGCTTTAAAGTTATTGAGTAACGTATCTTGAACCTCTTTGAGAACGTTTGAATCTTTGATGGGTAAGACAACTTGTTGCATAGTTTTAGCTCCTTAAAAAATTGATTTTTAGTACAAATTAAAGTACAATATTAAGTACAATGAAAGGGTGGTAAATATGACATTAGCACTAACACAGAGCGATTTTCGCGCTAACCTAAAAAAATATTTAGATCAAGTTAATGACGAAGACGAAACCGTTTATATTGCTCGTTCAAATAGTCGCGCAGTAGCCATCGTTTCACAAGAAAAAATGGACTGGCTAGAAAGAGCATTAAAAGCTAAAGAAGGTTCGTTAGAATATGCAATTGCACGTGATCAGTTAATTAAACGCCATGTTTTACCTGACGATGAAATTGTTGAATCAGATGATGATTATTGGGGTCAGTTTAAATAATGAAAAAACTAAGATTTAAACCACGTGCAACCTTTAATGCTGATCTAAAACGGCTAGCCAGTTTAGACAAATCTATTATTGATGAAGTTCGAGCAGCCATTGACCTGTTGCTTGAGCAACAACAATTACCACCAGAATTTGAAGATCATGAGCTTAATCGGCGAATGAGCGGTTATAATGAATTTCACTTACGAGATACCCCGAAAAACAAAACACCAAGCGAAACTAACGATGTCCTGGTGGTTTATACGATTGATAAAGATGAACTAGTCTTAATTGGCATTCGAGTCGGATCACATGATCGTTTATTTCCTGGTCAAAATCGTGCTAAAAGGTATCGAAAAAATAACGAATAAAAGAAGCTATTTCTGGTATATAAAAATAAATAACCCCTAATATCTACATTATAGATATTAGGGGTTATTCTTTCAACGTTTTCGAGGGGTGATTTGTAAGTTATAGTCCCTAATATAGGGACAAAGCTTATTTGAAAGTTTTTCTCAAACACATCATGTATTTTAGACTGTGCCACTATTATTCTCTGTTATACCAGCCAGAAACGCCCTTTTTGTACATTTTATAAGTTCTTTTTTCAGTCAAACGTGCACGTTGTAACCGTCGTTTTTGCATTTTCCATCACCCCAAAGCCTTACTCGCTTTTTCACTTTAATCATTTATTTATATATTTCATATTAATGATAAGTATGCCGCTTTTACTAATAAACCACCTAATGATTATTGTGATTACAACAAAAAAATAAGTACCCACTCAAGACCATGCTGGTCAAGATGTGGCTACTTATTTAGTCGGTTATGATTGACGTTTGTCATTCAATTGTTTTTCTAATTCTTTAATCTTCTTCTGCTTGCGGCGAATGTACCAGATCAGCAAGATGATCAAGAGTAAAATCAAGAGGCCAATGCCGATATACAGCCACCAGTTAGGGCCCTGCTTCAAGACCGCCGTCTGATTCAGATTAGTGGCCTCGCCCTGCGTAATCACGAAGTTCTGCTTAAATTGCCAGTGCTGCTTCTTGGATTTGACCTTGACGACTGCGGTGTACTTGCCAGCCTTCAGAGCATTTTGTCCGGTTCGCACCGGTAATTTGTAGATTGAACTGGGTGCCATCTGACCGTTAGTCAAATTTTGATGGTAGACTACTTTTTGGCCGCCACGATGGTAAATCTTGATCTTCGTTTGGACCTTATTCAAGTAGGCCGCCGTGTGGTTCACTAACGGAAAGTTGATGACGTTGCGGCCGTTGAGTTGCTCGACCGTGATCTTGTTCATCGTGAGGTGGTTCGTCGTCAAATCGCGATCACCATGCAGAACAACGGCTTCAGTATAGGCATACTGATTATTGACCGCGACCGCCTTTTTTGTTTCAGCGGCCGTTGCCTTTTTCAAGAAAGTCAGCCCACCAGCCAAGATACCGTCATACGATTTGGCCGGCATCTTGATTTGAAACTTGACGGTCTTAACTTGTCCCTTATCCAGCTTAACTTCGGACTGGTCAGTCGTCACCAGTTTGGCTAAATCATACGGCAAATCCGCACTTTTATTTTCAGTCGCCCGCTGATAAGCTACCACACCATTGATGTTGGTCGTCGCCTTGGAAATCCCAACATTGATCGTAATTGGCGCATTCGAGGTGTTGTGCACCTTCACCGCAATGGTCTGGGTCTGTTTTGGTTTTAACTTCAAATCAAAGTACGAGACGTTCGAATCGACTTGACTACTCGAACGTACCGGACTGATCTCAAATCCCACGGCCGAATCAGCCTTCGCTGATTGGGCCATGCCACCCATGAACAGACTCATCACACCGACTAATGCCGTTGCTAATAATGCTCGCAATCGTTTCCCCACACTCATCACGCCTTTTCTCTCAAATTAAGTCAGGATATTGGTTCGACCAACATCATCATACCACTAGTAGGCTTCACGCTCACTTTAGTTAGATGGCGTAGCGCCGTTAGATGGCGTATCGCCCAAGTTCCAAGTCAACGTTGTCGTGTAGCCTTGAGCGAGCTTAGGCGTTGCACCCGGAACAGCCAGTGTAGAACCGCCGAACGTAAACGTCGAGATTCCGTTACCGTCACCAGCTAAAGCTGAAGCAACCGTGCCTGCAGCGCCATTAGTGGTCGTACCGCTCGTCGTCGTTCCAGGAGTCAAAGTGGCGTTCCCCGTATTAACCGTTGAATCACTTGAAACTTTGGTGCTAGCAACCGTCAAGGCAGCTTTCGTCAACGCTGAGCCACTCGCATCCGTCTTCGTATTGAATTGTTGGCCTTGTGCCACGGTCAATGACCAGCCGGCATTCGTCCCCCGCAAATCACTAACTTTTACCGTTGGCGTGGTCGAAGCATTCAAAGTCGCATCAGCTGCCGAAATCGTGCTTTTCCCAAATGAAAGGTTCGTATTATCCACCACTGACAATGATAGTGTCCCACTTGAGAAGGCCACATCACCTGTCGACGTATTCGTATTATCCGTATCCGCGGCGTTTGCAACCACCGTATTTGTCCCTAAAAGTCCAGCAACAACCATTAATCCCAAAACCATTTTTTTCATTACAATCAGCTCCCTTTCAAGTACCTGATTTATTCACAAAGAGCCTCAGCTCTGGTATGGTTAAATTGCTAAACAAAACCACATGAGAGAAGATGGCTCTATATTGAAAACTTTACAATAAATGGCATTAAATTTCAACCGCGCGTTTTATAATCAAGTTAGCCAAATACTTTTAGCTAATTGATAAGGCAAATTCTATAATTAATCCGAACAGAAATTAAAAAGCCCAAAGCAATCGCTTACAATGGTAGTAGCTAATTCCAACCAAGATAGGGAGTGATTACTTTGGGTACATCTACTTTATCACGTTTTCAACGAGGCGCACTAGCACAACTGGTCAATGAGGGGAATAAATCTTACCAAGTAATGACTGACGCCTAAGGCGTCGCCAAAGCTACGATTAGCTATGAGTTGGACCGGGTTAAACCTT
>NZ_JAPQEZ010000020.1 GCF_026798195.1 Lentilactobacillus senioris | reverse complement strand
TAAGTGGAGCTAACACTAATCGGCCAGAACTGCAAAAAATGCTGGCCTATATTCGTGAGGGTGATATTGTCCTGGTCACTGAATTAGATCGCTTAGGCAGAAACAACCAGGATTTGACTAAGATCATGAACTCCATTCAAAATAAGGGTGCCACCCTAGATGTATTGAATTTACCGTCCATGACAGGAATCGCTGATCCTAACTTACGGCAACTGATGACCAATTTGATTATTGAACTCTATAAGTATCAGGCCGAAAGTGAACGTAAGCGAATCATTGAGCGCCAGCAGCAAGGGATTGCCTTAGCTAAGCAGCAGGGTAAATATCATGGGCGCAAACCCCAATACACCCAAGACGATCCCCGCTTGCAACATGCTTTTAAGCTTTATCAGGCAGGCATGAGTGACATAGACGTTGCTCGGAATACCGGGATCAAGCGGACAACTTTTATTCGATATCGTAAAAAGCTTAATATCAAGAGATAGGACACTTAGCTAGTGTATACTAATCATTCATGAATATAAATCATATGTAACATTTGCAAATATACGTGCTACGTGCTATTATACATGTAGTGATATTTATTAAGCTTACTTAGCATGTATGAGGAGGGAAACTAATGGAAATTATTACATTTTCAGCTATAAAAGGCGGCGTTGGTAAAACTACCCTAGCTTTTAATTATGGTGAATGGTTAGCAAAAAATGGCAAGCATGTTTTATTTATTGACTTAGACCACCAAAGTAATTTAACCCAGACTTACAACATTTACGACAATCAAGACACCGTTGGCAACATTTTCTTAGATCGAGGGAAAGTCAAAATACATGAAATAAGTGCTTATATTAGTCTAATTGCCGGAGACATGCACCTTGACGATATTGAGCGGACCATTGAAAATAAGACTAACAAAAACATGTTCCTCTACATGTGGTTGTCAGATAATTATGAACGTTTAAATTTAGGAAAATTCGAGTATATTATTTTGGATTGTCACCCAGATTTTTCTACTGCTACCAAGAATGCAGTAATCATTAGTAATGCTATCCTTAGTCCAATCACACCTAGCGAACATGGGTATAATGCAAAATTTAACCTAGAAGAAAGAATTAACGAATTACGCAAAGAAGCCATTGATTACTCTACTAGAAAATCTTATGTCACGACAAAATTATTTTTTATCGCCAACATGATTAAACACAACACAAGATCATCTCGCGAGTTATTAAAAGCCTTAAAAGGCGATCCCAGTGTATTGGCTACAGTTCCAGAAAAGGAGCTATTCAATCGTTCAACGTTGGATAAAAAATCTCTTTCAAAAATGGCTGAAGACCACAAAACATATATTGATCAACATGAATTTTTTGATAGTATGGACAAAACATTTAATGAAATCACGGAAAAGTTATAAATGCTTTGTACACGTGTTAATCACATGTATATTCAATACGTATACATGTGAATTATAAAGGAGGACTACCTATGGCATTCGATCCAGAGAACAAAAACATAAAAAAGGCACTACAAAAAAATGAAACAGAACAGCAAACTGATACTAAAGATAAACTTGTTATTCCTGTTTTTAAAGATGAAGAGGAACGTACTAAGAACTATACCTTTTCACTTCAACCTAGCGCACGCAAAAGACTTGATGGTCTGGCTAAAGAACATAATTTTAAGTCTGCCTCCAAATTTTTAAATGAGCTTATAAAAAATATGTGATGTCAATTTAAGGGGGGGTTGTTATGGAAATTTCAATAAATGTTACATTTTTGCTTGCCAGCCTTATTGTCTTTTGGATAATTCCAGCCATTGGAATTGCCAAAAAGCACCTAGTAGATGACCGCTTTTTTATTCGCCAGTGGTTATTTCCAATGCAATATTGGTTACAACTTTTCTTTGAAAGAATCAGTGGTAATCGTCGTATTGTCGTAAGAATTTTACAAATAATGTCCCTGTTTATCACTTATTTCATCGGGTTACTTATGCTCCTTATATTTAGTGCTTTTGATATTAATACGGCCAAGCATTTTAGTGTCTTTATATTATTTGAGTATTTACTGGTATCTTCTATCGCTTACTGGTTTCAACCAAAAGCTGGCAAAGTATACAAGACTAAATAAAGTTGCTGCTAGGTAAGCGCTATGCTAGACTAAGACTAATTTAACAACCGAATACAAAGATCAAGCTAAACAGAAAAATCCCCGATTCACGAGGAATCAGGGATTTTAGGTTTAGCAAGTAGCTAACAGACAGCTACTTAGATTCAGACGATTTAGACCGGCAAGTTAAAATCGTCTGAACGTTGTTCTTAATTTGTAAGTTAATTATACCGCAAACCAGCCCGTAAGGACAAGTTAAGGATAGTTAAAAAACACAAATTAAAACCAATGGACTAAGTAGCTAACCGAAGCTATTTAGTCCATTTTTTGTTGTTAGAAATTAAAAAAGTTGCCGACTGGGCAACCAAGAAATAGACACATGCTGGTAAATTACAAAGCATTCATTTAGCCGTGAGGCTTTGTAATTCAGTTAGAGCATATCAGATTTGTATTTTAAAGCAAATCAAATGTTTTAGCAACTCTCTTTTGAGACAGCGTGTGTCAGTCAAGAAAGGGAGTTTTAATTATGACAAAATCAACAAAGTTCAATTACTATGAAGCCGATAACGTATATGGAGCCTTATTTTTCCAATTTCCTAAAGTATTAATGTATGGCGATCAATACAAACATTTAAGCAATGACGCTAAATTAGCTTATATGGTCCTCAAAGACCGTTTAGAGTATTCTTTGCGCAATAACTGGGTTGATAGTGAGGGTCATGTTTACTTTATCTTTACCAACCAAGAACTAATGGACTTGTTTAATTGCTCAAAGGGAAAAGCCATCAAAACAAAAACAGAGCTGGAATCAATCGGATTACTCGTTCAGAAACAAATGGGTTTTAACCCGAAAACTAAAAAGAATGAACCGAACCGTTTATACCTTTCCAAACTTGATGTCAAAGCCACCGATGTCTATTTACGCGGTGAATATGGTCAAAATAGCCCGCAAACCCTTGCTACGAGCGGAAGTTCAAAAAATGAACTTCCGCGGGAGACCGTTGAAACCCTTGCTACGAGCGGAAGTTCAAAAAATGAACTTCCGCATAAGTTCGTTGACGACACCCCGCAAACCCTTGCTACGAGCGGAAGTTCAAAAAATGGACTTAATCTATATAAAGAACCTAAAGAAAAAGATAAAGATAGATACAATATAGATACTCAAAAGTTGGACTTTTCCACAGCTTATTTCTCACCAGCAGAACTAGAAAAACAAAACAAGGATTTGGTAACCCATGCTAATGACTTCTTAACTGATGAAGATAGTGGCTTACCGGTTTTCTTAGAACCCGAAGCCGTGCAATTACTTAGCTTCTGGTGCCGTACCCCACAACAAATGCGTCGCTTCATCGGCATTATCTTAAATGCTAAGTACCGAGTTGAGAAGGATCATCAGGATATTGGGGTCCTAATCCCACTTGATGATGAGGAGCTGAAGCCTTTAATGACCAAAGCCTTGAGACGTTACTTTAACGCTCTTAGAAGCAATGAGAAGCACATTAAGAACGTTGAAAACTACTTGTACGGTACCATGCAAAACCTATTTGGGGTTTGGTGGAATAAACAAGCGGCTAGAGAATATGCGGCCAAACACCCCGAAGAACAGAACACTGACAATGGGCATTCTTGGAATTAAACGTCACATGGACTCATTTAAGCCGTTTTAAGTGTTACATGCATAATTATATTAAAATCGCTTTAAAATCGCTTAGAAGCAAAAATAAGCACCTTGAGTGGCTGAATTGGCGATGACTGAACTAAGAAAATGTGAAAGGAGCTTTTTAAATGACCAAACCAAGCAAAGAAGTCGAAAAAATAGAGCAATTGTTGGCTGACCCCTGGGCAATCGACATTCAAGAAATTTGGGAGCAAGCAGCACATAATCCAGATCCTGATAAGCGCAAGTTGTTTGACGCGGTACACACTTACCTCTTAGATAAACGCCAAGAGAAAATTATCAACGAAAAGCATTTCGTGATTTAACATGAGTGAGCTAAAGAGATACATCATCGTGGCTGGGATAAACGGTGCTGGTAAAAGCACTTTATATCGCGCGAGACCCGAATTATTTACTCACTCCAAACGATTAAATGCCGATGAAATCCTACAAAAAATGGGTGGCGATTGGCATAAAGATCGTGATAACGTTAGGGCAATGCGCGAAGAAATAAAACAACTCCACGCGGCTTTAGATACCGGGCAGAGTATTCATGTTGAAACAACCTTAGCTGGCCAAGGAAAGGCACAATTAAATTTAATCGAGCGGGCTCACCAAAATGGTTTTGAGGTCACGCTTTTATACGTGGCATTAAAAAACGAAAGAGTAGCAATTAATCGGGTTCATGAACGGGTCAAAAAAGGTGGGCACGGAGTACCAGATGAAATTGTTAAAAAACGCTATAATCAATCAAATCATAATTTAGCAATAGTTGCATTCAAAGCTGATAATGTCGTGATCTACGATAATAGCCAAAAATTTGTGTCAGTTTACAGACGAGAACATGACCAAGTGATCAAAAATAATTTGCATAACTTTCCTTGGATAAATCCCAAAATCACCTTTGAGGCAGCTATACAGAAACAACTAAATGACTTTGTTAAAAATAATCCAGATTTAAAAATTAGAAATCCCATGAATAATTCAGAAAATAAAAACGATCGGCCTAGTTATTAGGCTGATCGTTTTTGAGTTTATTTGGTTTATGGGCGTTAACATAGTCAGCAAATGTTTTTAAAAGTT
>NZ_JAPQEZ010000002.1 GCF_026798195.1 Lentilactobacillus senioris | reverse complement strand
CAAGCGCTTCATATCAGCTCGTGACAACTATTTAAATATATCATGCTTATCAACATAAGTCAACAACTTTTTTCAATTAATTTTTTAATTTCAAATTGTCGTTTTGCTTACCTCTCAAGCAACGAGATTAATATTACAGAATAAATCGCCATTCGTCAAGTACAAAAAAGAGATAAGTTTATAACTTATCTCTTCAAAGGACTATTAACCTAAACTATTTTAATTCTGGGGCATCCGTACTATATAGATTCATCGTTGATTTGCCGCCGTTTTCAGCCTCTATACTAGTTGGTTCACTCTTCTGAGACTTTCTCAAATTATCTAAAGCAGTCGTGTATTTATACGTAAAATCTTTTGAATCAACTGGTTTAAATCCTTTTGGTGTATAGAAACGAAGTAAATCTCCATAAATTACCCGATCAGATAATGATAATTCTGTCGTGATATGGTTTTGGATGCTATTAATCTCTTTTTGTTGTTTAGCAGTCGGAGTAATCTTTTCACCTGTCTTAGTGAGATAGACCGCCCCCCCTACCTTCGTATACTTAGGAGTGACAAAATCACCATTTCTAAACGCTACTCGTTGATCATGTTGTTTAGATAGTAAATCAGTCCCAAACTGAATAGTATTATTGTTCTTATCTCCTAGTAAATGAAGCAAAGTTGGCAAGACATCAATTTCGCCACCGTAGGTATGATTAATTCCACCTTTAAGTCCCTTGGAATAGATCATAAAAGGAACTTTTTGGAACTGAGCCAAATCATAGCTAGTAATCGTCTTTTTATGCAATAACTGTGCAATGGCTGGACGGTGGTTATTAGAAATTCCGTAATGATCACCATACAAAACGATCATACTATTATCCATTAAGCCCGTTTTCTTCAAGTACTGCATAAATTCAGCAAAGGCTTCATCCAAGTAGTGAGCAGTCTGTACATATGGATCTACAGTCTTATCACCAGTCTTAGTAGCTGGAAAATCAATATTTTGCTTATCCAATTCATATGGATAGTGGTTAGTTAATGTAATTAACTTAGCGTAAAACGGTTGTGGTAATTGTTGCAAGTAGTTAGCAGAGTCCTTAAAGAAGATCTTATCCTTTAGACCGTAGCCAACACTATAAGATGGCTTAGTTTTATAGTACTCAGAACTAAAGAAGTACTCATAACCCCAAGACTTATAGGTACTATCCCGATTCCAAAAACTAGGTACATCCCCATGGAATGCGGCTGTAGTGTAACCCTTCTGATCTAAGATCGCTGGTGCCGCTTGAAAAGTGTTTTGACTACCATAAGTGGTCATAGCTGATCCCTGTGGCAAACCGTAAAGAGAATTTTCTAGCATCATTTCTGCATCAGAAGTCTTCCCTTGAGCTACTTGGTTATAGAAGTTATCAAAGCCAATGGTGTTCTTATTATGATAAAACTTATTTAACGTTGGTGTAACTTCCTTACCATTCACCTTATAATCAATTAAAAATTGTTGGAAACTTTCCAGATGAATAATAAAAACGTTTTTCCCTTTAGCCTTACCAAAGTAATTAATATTAGAAGCTGCTCGATTATTCTTTAGATACTTCAAAATACTATTCATATCACTAGCCTTAGCCTGAGAACGAGTTGCAGACTCTTTTTGAGTTTGGTACGCACTAAAGGCCGCATACTCATTTAAGCCCAAATATTTAACAATATAGTTGTTATCAAACGTTCTAGTTAACAGTCCTGATCGATCAGTACTGGCTAGAGCGTATTCTCCACCCATTAATGCAAACGAAGCCAAAGAAACCGCAAAGGCCTTCCACTTCTTAAATGGTCGGTGATCTACCTTAATCACCTTAGCAATTAACAAGCCGATGAGCACCACTATGTCTACATACACAAAGAAATCACTAGCATGCAGAATTTCCATCAAACTTTTACCAAGATTATTTTGAACATTACCACTCCCCTTAATGATTCCCATTGATAGGAAGTCCGAAAATTCCCGGTAATAAACAATATTGGCAAAAATCCACGTACTTTCAATAAAATCAACAATCATCAATAACCAGTACTTCAATTTCCCATTAAAATACAAAGCAATGCCAAACGTTAACAGAGCAGCCGGAATTGCGTTAATTGCCAGAATAAACTCCTGAAGGGCCCCCTTTGTCCCAAGGGTAAACTTAGTCTGGTATGCTATATAAGTTTTTAAACAAAATAAGAACACCACTAAAAGGTAAAAACCCCAAGTGGTATTAAAAATACTTCTAAAGTTTTTCTTCTTTTCAGACATTCCGGTTCCTCCAAAAACCATTTAAATCCCCCGACCACTATTGATCGGGATCATCAACCTTATCAGGTTTAATTACTAAAGCAACCGCCCCCGCAATCAAACCAAAATAATACGTAATCAAACGCCATAATAGCATTGCTAGCACCATTTTACTGCTACTAGTAATGTAGCTGTGAAACAAGGATTCAAAACTAAATTCTGCGCCCCCTGAGCCACCAGGAATTGGAAACAAAGAAATAATCATAACGATCATCACGTGTAGACTAACAATCATAACTACATTGGCGTTTGTATACCCCAATGATAGCATTATGAAATACGGAATTAGATAATAAAACAATAATTGACAAAAAGTTAATACAATTACTTTTAAAAGTAATTTCCATTGTCGTCCAATTCGAATACTTTCTAGATAAAGATTATCAATCTTTTCAGCCATGGTTCCTTGTAGATTAGCATACCGATCAGCAGAAACAAACCATTTAACTGGATACAGAACAATTTTGGCCGCTTTTTTGGTAAATTGAGGCTTAAACATTACCAATAACAATCCTACAATTACGGCAAAATGAATTAAAAAGCCAAACAGCACGAACCACGCTAAAAATTGCATTTTTTCAATTACATACTGAAAACCAATAATTAAGCTGAGGAAAAAATTGATTACAATCATCCCTTGATAAACAACGAATTTCATCAAGAGCGCGGAACTAGCCCGACCAGCATCAATCCCCGTTTGCATCATGACAAACAATTGCCCCGGTTGGCCTCCAGAAGAAAATGGTGTAATACCATTGAATAATTGTTCTACCAACGGCACTCGCAATGCATCTTTAAAAGTGAAACCCTTGATTCGATTAGAAATTAAAACCTTAGTAATAAAGGTTTCAAACAGTAAATACAAACAAATACATAAAAACGCAACTAATAGCCACCACCAATTAATGGTCTGCATATCTTTAACTAAGGCCGATAGCTTCACGTCTCTCATAGAATAACCAAAAATAGCAATTCCAATTAACAACATCACCGCAAATGTAATTTTATTTCTTCGAGACATAATGCTTATCCTTAGCTTGTTCGGTATAAAAATCGTACCAAGTTTGAGCTAAATGATCCTCTGAATAACGCTGAGCAGCTTTTTTAGACCGCTGTTGCAAGTCCAATAAGGCATCATGATCAATGATCAAGCGGTGAAGTTGATCATTCATATCACTTTCATTACTGGTAGGAACGTAGTAACCATCGATAATAGATTCATACAAGGTTAAGTTTCTTAACATTACGGGTGTATGAGTAGAAAATGCTTCTAACACCGACATTGGGAATAGTTCATTATATGAAGGCAAAAGGAATAAATCTGCCATATTATAGTAATCAACGATCTTTTCTCGCGGAACAATTCCCGGAAAACTTAAGTTAGCAGGCGGATTTTGAACCACTCGTTCTAGTTCTGCATAGCCCGCAGTCATCTTGCCAAATGAAAAACCACCCGTCCATACAAATTGCACGTCTGGATTTTCTTGAGCCAACTTAATAAAGTCCAAAACGCCTTTTCTAGTCTGAATTTGTCCACTTCCTAACACCATAAACGTATCGGAAGAATATCCGTATTGTTCACGCAGTGTCTGCTTTTGGTCACTATCAACCGGATAAAAAGCCTTAGGATCTACAAAATTTGGGATATAGGTAATTTTTTGCTCATCAATACCATAGGCTACTAACTTAGGAATAAATGTGGGATTCACCACTACAATATGATCCATCCGTTTGTAAAAGGCGATTACGTACTTATAGAACAGCCCCCTAAACGGCTGTGGAATTTTTAAACTTCCTTCTAAAGTTTCAGGTAAAAAGTGAACGTAACCGATCTTTTTGCCTCTACCAGGTAGGAAAGTAGACAAATAAAAACTCGGATTAATAGTGTGATAATGGGAAATATCAGCTCTATGACCATAATCATTAATGGTGATCTTAAATTGCCCCTTAAAATGACTTCGCAACATCTTAACTAGTTCAACATATGCACTCCCCACCCCCTGACCTTTAACCTTGTCAGCAGTGGAAAACATATTAATTTTTAACATCTAAAAACTCCGTTCTAATCTTCTGTAATATCTACCGGTTTCTTGGCTTCCGCTAATTCCTGATTGATTTGAAGTTCTCGATAAAAATCGGTTACTCGATTAGCAAAGGTCGTTGCTGAAATGGCATCAATTTTCTTTTGCAATACTTTTTTAACTTTGGGATCAGTAGCATCCACGGGTTCTTTTAAATAATGCACCGTATTAGAGATAAACTGATCTTTATCAGCATAGGTTTGCCCCAGTGAATCGGCATTAATTAAGTCATCCGTATACGGACTAGATTTGACTACTACGGGTACTCCTGCAGCCATTGCTTCTATATATGTTAACCCTTGTGATTCTGATTCTGAAGCTGAAACAAAGACGTCTGCTCCTTGGTAAAAAGCATTAACCTTGTCATTGCTAATTTCACCAGTAAAGATAACCTTTTGCTCCAGCTTTTTGTCAACTACTTGTTGTTTAAGATCATCAACTGCCGGACCATCTCCCACAATCATTAAAACGGCATTAGGTACTTGCTGTAAGATCGTTGAAAAAGCACTAATAACAGCGGTAATGTTTTTTTCGTAGGCCAACCGACTGACAGACAACATAATCGGCGTGTCAGCCTTCAAATTGTAGTTTTGACGAATATCTACATCACTTTTACCGGAAAATAATCCAATATCAATTCCAGTCGGAATAATACGAAATTCGCTTTTGACTCCATAATTAGTTAGGGTATCTAACACTCGGTTACTAGGAGCAATGACACCAGCCATATTGTGACAAAATGCCAAGGTGCCTTCTTTAACGTGAATCGGTTTTAATAATTTGCCGTTAGCCACGTAATGCAAGTAATCCTCATACATCGTGTGGTAAGTGTGTACACATGGAATATTTAAATTGCGCGCAACGAATTTGCCGATCATCCCCATCGAAAATTCAGTTTGCGTGTGCACAATGTCTAAATGAAGTTCTTTAGCAATTTCATAGGCTTGAAACAACCCCCGAAATGCGATTCTCCGGTCAGTAAAAGAAACAAACGGAATACTACTAAAGCGAAAGATATTTTCTTCCTTAGCATCCTTAGCTACGTGTGGATCGGTCGTTGTAAAAATATAGACTTGGTGTCCCTGACGGGTAAGCTCATTTCTAAGTGTTTTAATAGAAGTAGCTACCCCACTGACTTGGGGAAAATATGTATCTGTAAATAGTCCAATATTCAAAAAAAGCGCCCCTCTCGTCGTTTTTATTTGACTTCATGTTAACCAGTGTAATTATATTTGTTTGAAACATTGAATGCAAACACCTTAACCATAGCTTAAATATAAACTTCTTAACGGTTCAATTAATAGGCATTAATTTCTAAAATTAATTAAAAAAAGCGCACCAAAAGGACAATTACCTTTTAGTACGCTTGTAATTATTTTTAATTAGTTGATTTCTGATACAGTTTCTTCCACTTTTTGTTTAACGTCTTCGTTAGTTTCAGCTTCAGTAACTGCCCAATCTGCTAATGCCTTCATTTGGCTTGCGTCTAAACGTTTAATCAATGAACGGGTCTTCAAGATTGAAGTAGCACTCATTGAAAATTCATCTAATCCCATGCCCAATAAAATTGGCACCGCAATTTGGTCACCAGCCATTTCCCCACACATACATGCAATTTTGCCTTCTGCATGACATGCATCAACAACCCGTTTAACCAATCTTAAGATTGACGGATTATATGGTTGATACAAATAAGAAACGCGTTCGTTTCCTCGATCTGCAGCCATTGAATATTGAATTAAATCATTAGTTCCAATACTCATAAAGTCGACTTCTCGAGCAAACTTATCAGCTAAGACAGCGGAAGCAGGAATTTCAATCATGATACCTAATTTAATATCCCCTACTGGTTGCCCAGCATCCACTAATTTTTGCCGTTCTTCCAAATAAATTTGCTTAGCTTGTCTGAATTCATTCAAGGTAGCAATCATTGGGAACATGATCCATAATTGACCGAAATTAGAAGCTCTTAAGAGGGCTCTTAATTGAGTTCTAAAGATTTCGGTCCGGTCTAAACTAATTCGAATAGCCCGGTAGCCTAAGAAAGGATTCATCTCTTCTGGCAATGGTAAGTATGGTAGTTCTTTATCTCCACCAATATCCATGGTTCGAATAACCACGGGTTTACCTTCCATACCTTCAACTACTTCTTTATAAGCTTCAAATTGATCGTCTTCTGATGGTAATTCGTTAGAATCCATGTATAAGAATTCCGTACGATAAAGTCCCACTCCTTCAGCACCATTCTCCAAAACTCCAGGAAGGTCTTTAGGAGTTCCAATGTTGGCCGCTAAAATGGGGTGTTTACCATCTTTAGATGTAGTTTGTTCTGATTTCAACTTTTGCCATTCAGCCTTTTCAGCTAAATAAGCAGCTTGTTTCTGCTGGTATTGGGTAATTTGTTCAGCAGTAGGCTCAACAATCACATCACCAGTTAAACCATCAACAATCACATTTTGATCTTCGTTAATCAGTTCAGTTGCTCGTTCGGAACCAACCACGGCAGGAATTTCCAACGTTCTGGACATAATCGCAGAATGAGAAGTTCTCCCACCTAAGTCAGCTACGATTCCCTTAACAAACTGCCGATCAAATTGAGCAGTATCACTAGGGGTTAAATCGTGGGCAATAATAACAACCTCATGGTCAATCAGCGCTGGATCTGGTAACGCAACACCCAATAAATGGCTCATTACTCGTTTAGTAACATCAGCCACATCGGAAGCTCGTTGTTGCATATACTCATTATCATCCATTCCTTGGAAAATTTGAATATAACCATCGGTAATAGACTTCAAAGCAGCTTCAGCGTTTTCTTGCTTATCAGTTATTTCAGCGTTAATTTGTTTAATCATTTCTGGGTCGGACAGAATTGTAATATGTGCCTCGAAAACTTCCGCTTCATCTTCGCCTAAGTTGCTCTTAGCTTTTTCTTTGATAGTTTCCAATTCTGATTTCGACGCATCAAATGCATCATTAAGCCGTGAAATCTCTTTTTGAGGGTCAGAAATCGTCTGAGTATCAAAACTAAGATCGGGTTCGACTAATCGGAAAGCAGGCGCAATTGCTACTCCATCACTCGCAGCAATTCCCTTTAACTTCTCCATAATTAATCAGATAAACCTTCTTTTTGCATAGTTTCGCTAATTGCTTCAATAGCGTCTTTTTCATCATCACCATCAGCGGTAATAGTTACTTCGGCGTTTTGGCCAACACCAAGTGACATAACGCCCATAATAGACTTCAAGTTAACTGACTTGTCTTGGTATTGCAAAGTAATATCTGAGTTGAATTTACTTGCAGTTTGAACTAATAAAGTAGCTGGACGGGCGTGAATCCCTGTTTCGGCAATAATCTTAAAATCTTTCTTTTCCATTTGAATCATTCTCCTCTAAATTAAAATTAGTGAAAGAACGGCAACTATACAGTTGAAATCTTTCTTACAAACTTAAGAATATCAATTATTTGATGAAAATACAAGCATTTCATCAACCGCTTTCATAACTTTGAGTAAACTATTTGGGGCCATTTTCAAAATGATAAACAATTATTCCATTTGCTTGAGCTTCTCCCACAATCTTTTTGCGAGATTCAAAATTCATATAAACAGATTGAAATTCCATAAATTCGTCAGCAGTAATTTGTAATGTTGCCAATTCTCCACTAGCTAATTGACGTAAAAGCTCTGCATAATCTTTTTGCATTCTTTATTTTCTCCTATTTAAAATTTTTAATCAAATTACTTGATTCTAACCTAGCACGTTGTATAATATCTTCAAAGGTCAAAGAAGGTCAGTCTTTTTTCTTTGACTTTATTCCATTATAAGAGGAGGAAGACAGTTAATGCTATGCCAAAATTGCCACAAGAACGAGGCAACCATTCACCTATACACTAATGTTAATGGTGAAAAGCAAACTATCAATCTTTGTCAGCAATGCTATCAACTCCTAACAAATGCACAAGGAAATTTCCCAAATAACGGAGGTGCTAATAATATGGCTCAAGACCCATTTGGCTTTGGTAGCTTGGACGATTTATTCCGAGCTATGCAAAATGGAAATGGTCAGTCTGAATTTGCTTCTCAGACACCACCTACTCAACCTCAAGGCCCACGAAACGGTAACCGTGGTAACAACAACGGTAATCCTAATAATGGCCAATCCTTGCTTAGTCAGTACGGAATTAATATGACGCAACTGGCTAAGGACGGTAAAATTGATCCAGTCATTGGTCGAGATAAAGAAATTCAACGAGTAGTTGAAATTTTAAACCGGCGAACTAAAAACAATCCAGTATTAATTGGTGAAGCTGGGGTTGGTAAAACCGCAGTGGTTGAAGGCTTAGCTCAACAAATTGTAGCTGGTCAAGTTCCCCAAAAATTACAAAACAAACAAGTTATTCGGTTAGACGTGGTTTCCTTAGTTCAAGGAACTGGAATCCGGGGCCAATTCGAACAACGAATGCAACAATTAATTAAAGAAGTTCAAGAAAATCCAGACATCATTTTATTCATCGACGAAATTCATGAAATTGTTGGTGCTGGTAATGCTGAAGGCGGTATGGATGCTGGAAACGTATTAAAACCTGCTTTAGCTCGTGGCGAATTTCAATTAATCGGGGCTACTACTTTAAAAGAATACAGAGATATTGAAAAGGACTCCGCTCTTGCTCGGCGACTTCAACCAATTACCGTTGAAGAGCCTAGTGTCAAAGAATCCATCAAGATTCTAAAGGGCATTCAAAAACGTTACGAAGATTATCACCACGTTAAGTACACGGAAGGCGCTATTGATGCAGCGGTTAAATTATCTGATCGTTACATCCAAGAACGTTTCTTACCAGATAAAGCTATCGACTTACTTGACGAAGCTGGTTCTAAGAAGAACTTAACAATTAACGTAGTCGATCCTAAAGTAATCGATGAAAAAATTGCGGATGCTGAAAAACAAAAGCAAACGGCTTTGCAACAAGAAGATTACGAAAAAGCTGCCTACTACCGTGATCAAGTCACCAAATTGAATCAAAACAAACAAAATGGCAACGTTGATGCCGATAAAGAACCTAAAGTAACTGCCAAAGATATGGAAAAAATCATCGAAGAAAAGACAGATATTCCTGTCGGCGAGTTACAAGCCCAAGAACAACAACAACTAAAGAACTTGGCTACTAACTTAAAAGAAAATGTGATTGGTCAAGATCAAGCAGTTGATAAGGTAGCTCGAGCAATTAGAAGAAACCGAGTTGGTTTTAACGGAACCGGTCGTCCAATTGGTTCATTTCTTTTCGTTGGTCCTACTGGCGTTGGTAAAACCGAATTAGCCAAACAATTAGCTAGCGAACTCTTCGGTTCCAAAGATTCCATGATTAGATTTGATATGTCTGAATACATGGAGCCCCACTCAGTGGCTAAGTTAATCGGGTCCCCTCCTGGATACGTAGGTTATGATGAAGCTGGTCAATTAACTGAACAAGTTCGCCGTCATCCATATAGTTTGATTTTGTTAGATGAAGTAGAAAAAGCCCATCCAGACGTTTTACACATGTTCTTACAAATTTTAGATGATGGTCGTTTGACTGATAGTCAAGGACGGACCGTTTCCTTCAAGGATACGATTATTATCATGACTAGTAATGCTGGTTCTGGTGGTGATGTTGAAGCTAGTGTCGGGTTTGGTGCTGCCGCTGCCGGTAAGACCCACTCGGTATTAGACAAGTTAAACAAATACTTCAAGCCAGAATTACTCAACCGGTTTGATGACGTTGTTGAATTTGCCCCACTTACCCAACAAGACTTAGGTAAGATTGTTACCCTGATGATTAGCGATGTTAATGACATGCTTGCTAAACAGGGCTTAACCATTAAGGTGACCGATAAGGCCAAGGACAAATTGGTTGAATTAGGTTACAATCCTGCCATGGGTGCTCGCCCACTTCGTCGAGTAATTCAAGAAGAAATTGAAGATCGGATCGCTGATTACTACTTGGATCACGAAAGTGCGGTTAACTTATTAGCTGACGTAGATAAAGATGGTAAAATCTTTATCTCTGCAGTTGATTTGGAACCCAAAGTAACAACTGATAATTCAGATTCTGAAACTAATAAATAGAAACTATTTTTCAAAGAAGCTAATTGATGAATTTCAATTAACTTCTTTTTTATTTATAACTTAAAAAATGATAACTTAATCACTTGATAAGCTGTGCTACAATAATGGTATTAATTATTTAGCGAAGGACGGAATCAATATGAGCCTACTCTCATGGTTAAACAACCGTTTTAAACGCAAAACACCGACAACCAAATCAACATCTACTACTTCTACTCAAAATAATTCTGCTTCAAAAAAATCAGAAATATTTACTCAAGCCAAAACTAAAGTAGAGGCTACCCCTTCATTACCCAAATTGACTCCTCAACCCACTCAAAATCAATTAACGTTAAAAAATAGTACTATTACTTATTTTTTAGTGGATGAACATAACGAGTTAATTCAGGCCCCAGAAAGAATCGTGGGTACGGTAGGCCAACGGGTTCACTATCAAATTCCTACCATTAATGATTATTTGTTCACGGGAGTTGATGAGTTAATAACCACTTTTCCCGAACAAGACGCCACGGTAACCATTTCGTACCTAAAAACTCCTGGGGCTCCTGTTCAAATCTACCATTTAAACTACGATACCGGCCAAATTATGCATCCCATGCAGGTCTTAAACGGTAACCTTGGCCAATCGTACCAAACAATTCCTATAAACTTCCCAGATTATCGAGTTATCCAAAGTACCGGCTTAACTAAGGGTGTCTTTACTAACAAAACTAACCAAATCGTTTATTTTTACCGGCCTCAAAATTGGCATACCGTCCAACCGGTACATCAATTCATTAAATTAACGACTCCAACACCGGTATTTTCCGATATTAATGGTGAACAATTACCAGTAGCTTTACCAGCTCAAATCACCTTAAGGGTCTTTACGATTATTACTACCAACGATGATCAGAGCTGGTTAGACTTAGGCGGCGCAGAATGGATTAAAGCTTCCTCTCGTTATCAAAAAGTTAATCCACTAGTTACCCCGGAAATAACTTCTTCTAATTGGCAACGTGAGCAATTAGCTACTACTGCAACAGTTGATATTGCACCTAATACCACCGTTGCTAGCTACAATCGACCAAACGGCCAAGCAGTCAATAACTGGACTAATAACACTGCCATTGAGGTCACCTCTAAAGTCGTAGATGAGCAACAAGTAGTTTGGTACCAATTAAAAGATCAAAGTTATCTACCTGCTATTTTTGTTAATGTATCCGAGTAAGCAAAAAAGACTCACCAAATTGGTGAGCCTTTTTTATTATAAGTTTTTATCCATATTGTAAGTTAATTTAGATAAGGTCAAGCTTTGTTCGAACAAGGAATGAATTAATTGTTCAGTACTAATTCTTATTTCCTTAACGATAGCGTAGTTTTGTTCGGTTAAGAAATTAGTTAGTTCAGCGCCCTTTAGCCCCTTAGATTCCTCCAAGGCCTGGTTGACATGCGCCCGTAGTTTTTCTTTACTTGCAGTGAGATAGTCTATATCCACTTGGTGGAATTGTTGATAATGAGCCTCTACTAGTACAGACAATTTCCGGTACATCCAATAAGCACTAACGTCATCACAGTGAAGAGGAGTCTCTGAATAAGTAGGATCAGTATCCGTAGCATTAGCAAAGAATGGAACATAAGGACTGAAAGCTGGTACTCCTAAACATAGCCACATAATGGCAGCCTTGTCTTCAGGGACGTCATTTCTAATTTGAAGCACGTGAGAATTTTGGGTTCGATTCATTGAGATTGGTCGGAAGCGAGTCTTGCTTTCTTCATTACCGGAACTCAACGGATCAAATTCAGTTTCGTTGTAGTGAGAACCCAAAATATATTCAATATCTTCGACACTGATTTTCTTTTCAGTCCGACAAATAAATGGTAATTCTGAAGAAGTTGGTTCTTGCTTAATTTCAGGATTCAAATAGCTTTGGCCGAACCAAACTCGTGGAGTGTTGTAGAAACGGTCTTTTTCGTTACTAGTACCAAAAATATGCCGGAAATTCCAACCATGTTGATCAGTATTTAAATGGTTGTTTTCCACAAACTCTTGAATGCCTTCTGAATACATAAAGTTATCAGGATCATCAAAGTCAACTTGTTGAATGGCAACTTGGTTAGCTGTAATTGCGTATGCGTCATCTGGGATGCGTTGAGCTACCCAGTGGTGACCAGTAACAATTTCCATGTACCAAACTTCGTCTTTATCGTTAAATAAGACCCCGTTACCTTCTGGAGAACCGTATTCTTTAATCAAATTCCCTAGATAACGTACTCCATCCCTAGCAGAATTAATAAATGGCAGCACCATTGAAGGTAAAGAATCTTCAGCTAACCCATTAGCCACTAGTGGATCACATGAAAGGGCCCGTTCGTTACCGTAAACACTTTCGGTAGCGCTCATTCCCACGTTTTTTTCGTTAAAGCCACTTTCAGCGTAAACCCCTTTTTCGTCAACTTCAACGTTAGGAACGGCTTGGTAGCGGTAACCATTTTCTGGCATAGGGGCTGTAAATCCATTTTGCTTTGAAACCCACGTTTCGTGTCGGTCACTTACAGCTGGATGCATGTAAAACCGTTGAGGAGTCAATGGCAAGAAAGTATCATCATTTCTGGCAATCATAGTAGAACCATCAATTGAAGCCTTCTTACCAACTAAAACACTCGTACAAGCAGATAAATATTTTTGAGTCATTTAACAGCCACTTCCTTTAGTCATTTTTTAAAGTATAGTCATCTTTGCCCTATTTAGCAATTAGAGTTTTGCGGTTAACTTAACATCTGGGTACTTATCTTCAAACCAGCGAAGAGCAAATTGGTTTTCAAATAAGAAGAGTGGATCACCGTTACGGTCCTTAACCAACAAGTTTCGTGATGAAGACATTCGTTCATCAAGTTGTTCTGGATCAATCCAACGCGCCGTCTTTTTGCCCATTGGTTCCATGGTAATTTCAGAATTATATTCATTTTGCATCCGGAATTGGAAAACTTCAAATTGTAGTTGCCCAACGGCCCCTAAAATATAGTCGTTAGTGGAATAAGACGTATAAAGTTGCACGGCCCCTTCTTGGACTAGTTGCTGAATTCCTTTATGGAAGGATTTTTGCTTCATTACGTTCTTAGCTGCCACCCGGACAAATAATTCTGGAGTAAATTGTGGTAACTTTTCAAAATTAATCTTAGGCTTACCAGTGAAAATAGTATCCCCAATTTGGAAGTTTCCGGTATCGTATAACCCAATAATATCTCCAGCAACCGCTGTTTGAACATTTTCTCTAGTATTGGCCATAAATTCGGTCACGTTGGATAAGCGGATTTTTTTGTCAGTTCTAGCCAAATTAACGTCCATGCCTTTTTCAAATTCACCAGAACAAATTCGCACAAACGCAATTCGATCCCGGTGATTGGGGTTCATGTTAGCTTGAATTTTAAAGACAAAGCCAGAAAATTGTTCTGCAGTCGGTGCTACTACAGTATCCTCTTGGGTTTTATGCTCTCCAGGAGCTGGCGCAAATTTCAAATAAGCATCGAAGAAAGTTTTGACCCCAAAATTAACTAAGGCTGAGCCAAAGAAGACTGGAGTTTGATCTCCCTTAGCAATTTTTTCTTGGTCAAAATCATTACCGGCCATTTCTAATAATTCAACGCTATCGCGAGTTTCCTTAAATTGGGGATCTTCTGCCAATTCTGAATCATTAATAGGGTTGTCATCATCGTCTAACTCTACCAAAGTACTATCATCAGCATGATTGTACTTTTCAACTCGATGATTAAACCGGTCATAAATTCCAGTTAAAGTTTTCCCCATACCAATTGGCCAGTTCATTGGGTAAGCTTCGATACCCAATACTTCTTCTAGTTGATCGATCAAGTCCATAGGGTCGCGACCATCCCGATCCAACTTGTTCATAAAAGTAAAGATCGGAATTCCCCGCATTTTACAAATTTGGAACAGTTTCTTAGTTTGGGGTTCAATCCCCTTAGCAGAATCAATCACCATGACGGCAGAATCTACCGCCATCAAGGTTCTATAAGTATCTTCTGAGAAATCCTCATGTCCAGGAGTATCCAAGATATTAATGCGTTTGCCAGCGTAATCAAATTGCATTACAGAACTAGTAACGGAAATCCCCCGCTTTTGTTCGATTTCCATCCAATCAGATTTAGCAAAGTTACCGGTTTTACGAGCTTTAACCGTTCCGGCTTCTCGCACTACCCCACCGAATAATAGTAATTGTTCAGTAATCGTTGTTTTCCCCGCATCGGGATGTGAAATAATCGCAAACGTTCTTCTAGTTTCCACTTCGTCTGCTAGTTTTTGAGTATCCATATCATTTTCCTTTCAGCCATTAAATCAATCACTTAATTTTAGCACATCTCTAACAGCCACCCTAATTTTTGCCAATAAAAAACGATCAGTTTTCCGACCTAAATCGTTAACTGACCGCCGATTATTTTTATTAAGCTTCCCAATCTTTAGCTTTAGAAAGGCCTAAGTCTTGCTTGATCTTAGTCGTAGAAATACCTTCAGTCCGTGGTAAGTAAACCACTTCACAGTAATCTTCTAAGAAATCAAACTTGCCTTTCCAGTCATCGCCCATTACAAAGACATCAATGTTGTTTTCTTGGACATCTTTAATTTTTTGGTCCCAACCTTTTTCTGGAATCACTTCATCAACATACTTGATGGCTTCCAAAATGTATTTACGATCTTCGTAAGGGGTGTAAGCTTTCTTGCCTTTTTCTGCGTTAAATTCATCAGATGATAAGCAAACAGTTAAGCTATCGCCTAGTTCACGTGCCCGCTTCAATAACCGAATGTGACCTTTATGAATCAAATCAAATGTTCCGTAAGTAATTACTTTTTTCATAATCTCTCCCGCTTTATTGTTAATTTAATGGTGGTGCTTATTAAAATTGCCAAATCCAATTTAAATCATAGCAATCTCAAAAACGTTAGTCAACAAGCCCCAACTAGATTAAGATGTTTCTTTAGGATTTAGATGGAAAATATTATATAGGTAGCTAACCACTACTTTGACCACTGCATATAATGGAATAGCCAAAATCATCCCGGCGATCCCGGCAATGTTTCCCGCTGCCAATAAGATAATAATAATGGTCAAAGGATGAATTTGCAAAGACTTCCCGATTACGTTTGGATAAACAAAGTTACCATCAATTTGTTGAACTATCAAGACAACAATAATATTGTAAACTACCGACATCCAGCTACCAGATGAAAGTGAAATTGCTAAGGCCGGAAATATTCCGATATAAGGTCCTAGGTACGGAATAATATTACAGATTCCAGCAATCACTCCTAGTAATAATGCGTAATCTAAACCAATAATAAAGTAACCAATTGCAGTAAACGTCCCAACAAAAAGACATTCAATCATTTGCCCACCAATATATTTTGATAATGTATCACTCATCTTTTCTAAGAGTTCCATGATTTGATCCCGACCTTTTGCCGGTAAAAACCTCTTAATGTTAGGAGCTAGTTTATAGCCGTCTTTTAGCATATAAAACAGAACAACCGGCGTAGTAATGGCTACAATTACCACATTAGTAGCAGTAGACACAATACTGCCTACCCCACTAGTTACCCCCTTCAAAATACTATTGGCATAACTAGTAATGTTTTTTTCAATTTTATCAGTAATACTAGTTAAATCTAATTCCTTCACAAATTGTTGATCGTTAAGTTGATTTAACCAATGCTGAACTGTATTTTGAGTTGATGTAGCCGCATCTGGAACGTGATTTAATAAAGTAGTTACCTGTTCAGACAACTTAGGCAAAAAAGCTACCGCCGCAAAAACAATTACTCCCACTAATAAAATAAAAACTAATGAAACTGCCCACGTTCTAGAAATGTGTTTTTTAGGTCCTAACTTGATTTTCATAATCAAGTTAACAATCGGGTTTAACATATAAAATAAAAATCCCGCTAAAATAATCGGCACAAAAATCGTCGAAATAAAAATAGCAATGGGTGAAAATAAGAAACTAATTTTCGTACATACTGCAATGATCCCCACCACGATTAATATCTCTAACGACCAAAACATAAGAGAAGATTTTTTTAATCGCTCTATCATTGACACCCTCCATTTCCACACAATTAAATTCATTCTAACATACTTTATTTAGGGAATAAAAAATGTGTCTGAACATTTTATACGATGTTCAAACACAGTTCTCTTCAATCTTCATTTAAAAAATTAGCGGGACAACTCTAGGTACCGATTAAACCAAATGGCAATAAACTCCTCGGAAAACGGACCTTTCCGGTTATCGATCCAATCGACCAAAATTTTGACGTTACGCTTTAAAATTCGATCAATTTCGGGACCGTAATGCCAACGTTTGCTAAAATCTTCGTATTCATCTACATCCAGTAACCGCCGGTGACCGTCTGCATATACTTTAACGTCTAAGTCATAATCAATATACTTTAAAGCTTCTTGGTCCAAAACATAGGGTGAAGCTAAATTGCAGTAATACACAATGCCATCATTTTGCAACATTGCTACCACATTGAACCAATATTTTTTATGAAAATATACAATCGCTGGTTCTCGAGTGACCCAATGGCGGCCGTTGTCCTCGGTGACCAACGTATGATTATTACAGCCAATTAAGCTATTATCGTTCGCCTTTAAAACCATAGTGTCCCGCCAAGTACGATGCAAGCTACCATCATGCTTGTAGCTTTGGATCGCAATGAAGTTACCTTCGCTTGGAAGTCTTCCACTGCATCCCATAATGGATCCCACTTTCTGGTTGGTTTTAAGCGATTGTCACCAATCTTATCTGTCATTATAGCAGATGGCTAGGATCATGTCGTTATCGATTAGTTTAATTCACTAATTATTTTTTCGATGTCATCTAAACTAAACCCTTTGCGATACAGAGCCTGCTTAGTTTTTTGCGTCCGCTTATAAGTTTCTTCTGCTCGAAATTTATGCCAATATTTTTCTGCTATCCGTTGAATATTTTCTTGATCATCTGCATAGACAGAATCATCAACCACTTCTTGCATGACAATTTCGATAACCTCAGCAGTAAAACCTTTGCGATATAATGTTTGCCTGGTTTTATCTACTGCCATTTTACCGGATTCTCTGTGATTCTTTTTTAATTGATTTTGGGCCACCTTTTGTCCTATTTCAATTTGGGTGGTGATCGGATAATAGTTTTGAATAGCCGCTTCAATCTCATTAGCTGTAATTTTTTTTTGCCGTAATTGATTTTGAATTGCTCCAGGTCCCTTTTGGGCCTCATTAACTATGGTCCGAACGTAACTTTCTGCATACCGTTGATCATTTAATAATTGCTGATCTTGCAACCGCTCAATTACTTCTGTAATTCGTTGCTCATCATCCGTTAGCTCGGCTAATTTAGTTCTGACTTCTGCGACGGATCTTAATTGATGTGCCAAGTAATTTAAGGCCCGATTATACAACTTAGAAACTGTATCAGCATCTTGTATTTGTTGTTGTAATTGGTCGTCAACTTCCATCCCCTTAAAGATTTGAAAGTTAATCAAGACGTCTTCACTAATTGGAAAAGCGTACTGATCATCCAAGTAAATATTGTAGCGTCCTTTGCGACGTTGAGCCTCAATTTTAGTTATTTTCTTCATTAATTGCGCCTCCAATTCAACGGTAAAATTCATTTTCCGATTTATTTTTGCTATACTAAATTCATACTAAAAATTCGAAAAGAAAAGAGATGCGTTATGATTACTGCTCAAGTTATTTACGCAACCATTACTGGCAACAACGAAGATATTGCCGACATTATCACCGAGCGTTTCGAAGATCGGGGCATTGACGTTAACCAAACCGAAATTTCTCAAGCAGACGCTAGTGTTTTTTTAGACTGCGATATCTGTGTTGTCTGTCCTTACACCTATGATGAAGGTGCCCTTCCCGAAGAAGGCTTAGACTTTTATGACGATCTTCAAGAACTCAATTTATCCGGTAAATTATATGGAGTGGCCGGTTCTGGAGACACTTACTATGAAGAATACTTTAACGTAGCTGTGGATAAATTCGATCAAGCCTTTCAAAAGGCCGGAGCTACTAAGGCTACCAAAAGCATCAAAATTAGCTTAGAGCCAGATCAAGTCGACATCGAAGCGTTAGATGAATTTACCGATGATTTAATTTTAGCTGCTCAAAAGCAAGCTGCAGAATAAATAATTGGGAGGAATTAGCCACTCACCAGGTGACTAAATTCCTCCCTATTTATTTTTTCGAATTCGTAATGCTCCGCGCTTCATCACCTGAGCAATCGCATCAGTTTGTTCCTGAATTTCTCCGTGTTTTAATTCTTGGACGGTAGCGTTCACTACTCCTCCAAATAATAAAATTAAGGCCGAAAAATCTAACCAAAACATTAATACAATAAACGTTCCGATTGTCTTATACGCCGTAATGCTATTAGCAAAGTACTGAACATAGTACGTAAAGCCTTGTGATAATAACATTAGACCAATAGTTGAAACTAAGGCCCCTACCCATACATACCGAAACTTAACTCGAGCGGTAGGCACAAAATAGTAAAGTAACATCAACAAAAACCAGACTGAAAAAATTGTCACTGGCCACTTAACCGTGTTAATCACTGACCCTAAATCACTTGGTAACCCCAACCGAGGAGTCAACCATTCAATTGCCATTTGACCAAACGTAAAGAATATCATCACGGCCATCACGATCAAAATCAAAACGATCATCCAAACAAAGGACAAAATACGGTTAGAAATTGCTGTTTGGTGTTTAGCTACTCCATAAGTTTGATTAATTGTCCGTTGAAATGCTGCAACAGCACGACTAGCAGACCAAATAGTCACAATAATCCCAAAAGAAAATTGCCCAGTACTATAACCATTTAAAGTAGATTCAATGATGGGTTTTAAAAAACTATAAATGCTATCCGGGAAAATCGGAGCAGCATACTCTAAAATCTGGTCAGCATCAAAATTAAATAATTTCAGTAAGCTTCCTAACAAAATAATAATGGGAAAAATAGATAGCAATGAATAAAAAGCTAAAACAACAGCTGAATCAGAAATATTCCCCTCTTGGTAATGGTTAATTAACGAATGGGTAAAAGTTTTCGTCTTTCGCCACAGTATGGTCCCCCATTTTTTCATTATGCTTCTTGGGACCCCAAAGTTTCTTGAATTGCCGTCAAAATATATTCGGCTGCATGACCATCTCCATAAGGATTTTTAGCGGTGGCCATCCGTTTATATTCTTGAGGATCATCCAGTAATTGATTCATTGCCATTTCAATTGCTGTTGGATCGGTACCTACCAGCTTCAAGGTACCAGCTGTAATCCCTTCTGGTCGTTCGGTAGTGTCTCGTAAAACTAATACCGGCTTTTCTAACGATGGAGCTTCTTCTTGGACCCCTCCGGAATCGGTCATAATAAAGTAACTACGAGCCGCCATATTATGAAAATCAATCACATCCAACGGTTCTACTAAATGAACCCGTTCTAAGCCATCAAAAGCCTCGTGGGCTGCTTGTTGGACCGCTGGACTCAAGTGAACCGGATAGACAACTTCTGTATCAGGATGATTTTGTAATACCCGCTTAATGGCTGCAAAGGTCCGTTTCATTGGTTCTCCTTGGTTTTCGCGGCGGTGCATAGTTAACAAAATCATTTTATTATTAGAACTTAACTCGTTTAAAACACTATGTTCATACTCCGCACTGACCGTTTGTTTTAAGGCATCAATGGCGGTATTTCCAGTCACAAAAATATTTTCTGCGGGATGGTTTTCCTTTAGCAAGTTTTCTTTGCTAAGCTGTGTGGGCGCAAAATACATGTCAGCCAAAACATCCGTTAACTGGCGATTCATTTCTTCTGGATATGGCGACCACTTGTCCCACGTCCGTAAGCCGGCTTCTACGTGGCCCACTTTAATTTGATGATAAAAAGCACTGATACTTGCTGCAAACGTAGTTGTTGTGTCACCATGGACTAAAATAATATCAGGCTGCACTTCCATAATAATCGGATCTAGTTGCTGAATTACCTTGGTGGTAATATCACTTAGACTCTGGCTTTTTTGCATGATATTTAAATCATAATCTGGAATAATCTGAAAAATACTTAATACCTGGTCTAACATTTCTCGATGTTGACCCGTCACAACGGTCACGGGTATAAATTCTGCTGGCCGTTGTTGCATCTGTAAAATTATCGGGGCCATTTTAATGGCTTCCGGACGAGTTCCAAAAATAGTCATTACTTTGATGGGCTTCATAATCGTCCTCCTTCGTTCGCCATATTATACCAAATTTGACGCTTCTTTTTAATTTTATTATAAAAAGGACTAACTACTAATATGGTATAATCAGTTGGTGTGACGTTATTTTAATACTTAAAATTTAAATGAGGACTTAACTATGTCAAGTGACTTAACAACCAACTTAACTAAATACGCTAACTTAATCGTTAATCTGGGAGTTAACGTTCAACCCAAGCAAACTATCATTATTTATGCGGCAGTAGATCAAGTTCAATTAACCCGCTTAATTACTAAGGCTGCTTATGCTAAAGGGGCTGCAGAGGTAATCATTAAATGGGATGATCCCGTTATTGACCGTGAATTTTTAACTAATGCTGATCCTATCCGGCTTCGAACTCCATATACGTTTGAAAAACAAGCAGCTACTGAGTTAATGAATAAAAAAGCTAGTCGAATCTCTATCCTGTCTAATTCTCCAGATGCGTTTAAGACAGTCCCAACAGACCAGCTTCAAGCATATAAAATTGGCAAAACCATCATTAAGCAACCAGTAATGAAAGCCACTATGAATAACGATATTAGTTGGTTAGTAGTCGCTGCAGCTAGTCCAGAGTGGGCCCAATTAGTGTACCCTACTGAAACAGTAGAGGATGCCACTAACCATTTATGGCAAACCATCTTTGCAGCTAACCGACTAAATACTGCTAATCCAGAGACTAGTTGGGCAGAACATATCGCTTTTTTAGATAACCAAGCAGCCTGGCTAAACTCCAATCAATTTGACGCGCTTCATTATCAATCAGCTAATACCGATTTAACAATTGGCTTACCAGCTAACCATGTCTGGAAAGCTGCGGGAGACAAAGATCGTTCTGGTAACTCGTTTGTGCCTAATATGCCTACCGAAGAAGTCTTTACCGCTCCTGATAACCGGCGAATTGATGGGACAGTTGCTAGTACCTTACCCCTTAGTTACAACGGTCAGATTATTAATGGTATCCAATTAACCTTTGAAAGTGGTAAAATTATTGCGGCTACGGCTAAGGAAGGTACCGAACTATTAACTAGTCTCATTGACACCGATGCCGGTTCTCATAGCTTAGGAGAAGTTGCTTTAGTTCCAGAAGACTCTCCAATTGCTCAAACAAAGACTATCTTTTATAATACTTTGTTTGATGAAAATGCTTCAGACCACATTGCCATCGGGGCTGGTTATCCGTTTAACATCCAAAACGGTACTAATATGACAGCAGACCAATTAGCGGCTGCCGGACTAAATCAATCTGATGTCCACGTTGATTTTATGATTGGTTCTAAAGATATGAACATTACTGGTATTACTAAAACACAACAAGAAATTCCCATTATGCAAAACGGCAACTGGGTTTAATTTTTGGAGGAAATATTTTGAAAACCATTAGTTTAATTGTTCCCTGTCACAATGAGGAACAAACTATTAACATTTTTTACGACACCACCGCGAAAGTCTTTGAACAGCTAAACGAACAAAATGTTGAAACCTATGTTCCAGAATATGTTTTCATCAATGATGGTTCAACAGATAAGACTTTAACCGTTCTACGAGACTTACAAGATGCTCATCCAGAAAACGTCCACTACATCTCATTTTCCCGGAATTTCGGAAAAGAATCCGCCTTCTCGGCAGGTTTTAACAATGCTAGCGGAGACTTTGTAGCCGTAATGGATGTTGATTTACAAGATCCCCCGGAGTTATTACTACAAATGGTGCCTATCTTAGAAAGCGGCGAATATGAATGCGTTGGTAGCATCCAAACTTCGCGAAAGCAAAATCCAGTTCGGGCCTTCTTATCCTCTTCATTTTATAAGTTAATCAACAAAATGTCAGAGGTAGAACTAAAACAAAACGTTCGGGATTATCGATTAATGACCCGTAAATACGTAGATGCCGTTTTGGAACTCCCCGAATACAACCGTTTCACTAAGGGAATTTTTTCTTGGGTTGGTTTTAAAACTAAGTACTTAGAATATGAAGGAGTGGAACGTTCAGCCGGAACTAGTTCTTGGTCATTATTTCAATTATTTGAATATTCCTTAGAGGCAATCGTCGACTTTTCAGATGTCCCCCTTAAAATTGCATCCTTTATCGGCGGCATCATCTGTTTCTTTTCCGTAATTGCCCTTTTCTTCGTTGTAATCAGGGCTGCCTTTTTCGGTGGTTCCGTCAGCGGTTGGGCTTCAATGGTCTCAATTCTATTATTCATGAGTGGGGTTCAATTGTTCTGTTTAGGAATTGTCGGTAAATACATCGGCAAAATTTATTTAGAAACTAAGCATCGCCCAGAATACGTTATAGAAGAAAAGCGGTAAAATTAATGAAATGGATTTTAGCAAAGTATAAACAATACCAAGAAGTGATTGCCTACCTCTTTTGGGGGGTAGTTACCACCGTTGTCAATATTGGAATTTTTATTTTTCTTAAACGCTTTACTGGCTGGAACTACCAAGTCGATAACGCTATTGCGTGGTTTATTTCCGTAGTAGTGGCATTTATTTCCAACAAGGCCTTCGTCTTTAAATCTCAGTCGGCTTCTTTAGGGCAAACTGCCCGTGAATTTCTTTCCTTTACTGGTGGTCGGGTAGCTACTTTATTAATCGAATCTGTCATTTTATGGGTGGGAATTTCCCTTCTTCATGGGAATGATGTGATCGTTAAAATCATCGACAACGTTGTAGTGGTAATCATCAATTACTTCTGGTCTAAATGGGCTGTTTTCAACAACAAGGCTAAATAATTGTAATTTTAAGTGCCATTCGCTATTATAAAGTCATGGAAATTATTTCCACGACATAGAACAACTGATTAATTACATAAGAGGTTGTAATAGCTCTTTGTTCCCTCACTTCGGTGGGGGATTTTCTTTTAGCTAAAAAACGGAAGCTAACACTTTAAGTAGTGTTAACCTCCGTTTTTTTAATCATTCTGTAATTGGTTTAGAACTAGTTTTTAATAATTTCATCCCACTCCAATAAATCAGTGCCGTAATTGCCATTGCGATGAAAGTAGCTCCAACCGTGTTAGCAATGAACGGAATTTGTTTTAATCCCCAATAGGCTAAGACTCCTAAGATCCAGCTAGCAATAGCCGTCCAATTCATTCCGTTTTGATACCAATAAGCGCCCCCTACTTTTGTCAATTCAGCCACTTGGTATTTTTTATGTTTCAGCCAGAAAAAATCGACTAAGAAAATCGCAATTTCAGGTCCTAAAAACATCCCAATACCATCTAGAAAAGTTTCAAATACTTCTAAGAAACTCGCTAGGTATACCGGAATAAAGGTAACTAATGTAGCTACAATCGTTACAATCCACAAGCTAGCATTTAACGATAAGCGGTGCACAATGTTAGTTAGTGCCGAACCGGCAGACATCAAGTTCACTGCGTTAGCCGTGGTACTAGTTAAGACAATTACTAACAATGCTAGAAACCCCAGACCTAACTTAGCAGCTACGGTACTAGGATCAGAGTTGTTAGGATCAAAGTGGTTCAACGTAATGGCAGTTCCAATCGTAGCGAATAAACCAATGAATGCAAACCAGAATAGTCCGATATTAGCTCCTAAGAATGAAGAGGTTGTTGTAGCTGACTTTTTGTCCGTAAACCGGCTAAAATCAGAAGCCGCCGTTACCCAAGCTAAGTTGAAAGCCGCCAAAGTATCCGCTGCGACTCCAGAAGACATTCGTAAGTTGTGTGGTGGTTGCCAAGCGACGATTTCTTGTAGAGAAACCATTTTAAAAACCACTACTGACTCCCAAATCACAAAAATCACTACCAAAATTATTCCGACCCGTTCAATCATTTGAATTGAGCGTTGGCCTAACGAAATACTAATCAAATGCAAAACGCTCATGATTAAAATCCCAACGATCAAGCCAAAGTTGCCGCCTGGTTGTCCGTACAGTGGCCACCCAAACATAGTATTGAACAGATAGCTTATGGAAGTCGCAGCAATAAAAGTATTCACTGCTGCCCAGCCGATAAACTGAATCACGTTAATGGCGGACGGAATAAAACTGCCTCGTAACCCGAATGAAGCTCTGGTTAAAGCCATCGCCGAAACTCCGGTTTTATAACCCATGTAACCAGCCAATACTAATAATAAATAAGAGCAAAGTCCTACAATAATTAACGTAGTGGAAGCCGTTAAAAAACCACACGCTGCGATTACCCCACCAATATACCAGGTTCCGTTATTAGCGTTAGCCCCGATCCAAGTGGCAAATAAATCCCAATTAGTCATTTTGCGATTAGCCAGCGGCACTGCTGTTACCCGGCCAAATTCTTGTGGTGCTTCTGAAGTTACTTTGGTTTCTGCTTTCATTGGTCCACCTTTCTTAATCCTCTTGGTTCAAATCCCATACTATCGGCCTATAAAATTTCTCCGAAAAATTCACCTTTAGTTAACGTCTTAAAATCATAAGTGGCAAAGTCTTGGGCATTCTTGGTGTACCAGTGCAAACTTTCTGTCACCATCAAGTTCACACCCTCTTCTTTTTCCTGAAGAGCTAAAATTGGTTTATTTCGCATCGTGGCTACCCCTAATTCATAAGCGGTACCGGAATCAATATTTTGTGCTTCAAAATCTAAAACAGTCACAAGGACGTCAGCTGCTTTAATTTGATCCATATCCCGCTGATAAATTTCAGCTGCCCATTCTTTGCTGAACTGTTCTGCTTGAGCGTCTTGATGCAAACGTGGTGAATAAAAATCAGTTACCGTTGGATTTTGTTTCAGGGCTTCTTCTACCCTTTGAACCCGATCGACTTGTTCGGGACTAAAAAACGGACTTGCAATATAAATTTGTGCCATGGAAAAATTCCTCCGGTTAATAATTTTTCAACCCACTTCCCATAAAAAAACGGCCAGACTCCGCAAGGAATCCAGTCGTTAGGTGCACTACTGCTAGTGCTTTTTTATCGGACCCTTACTAGCCTCACAGGACTAACTTAAAAGGAAATATTTGGTTGTTGTTAGCTATTATACGGATTCACCTAGTCATCGTCAAACTGATTAGCGCAATTAAGATTGTAATTAACCGTTTTAGTTGTTAACAGATCAGATTTTAAACTTTTTTCGTGTCATAAAACAAAAAGCTCGAAGCACCAGGTTAATACCTAGTACTTCGAGCTATTTTATCAGGAAGTGACCCCATCCGGACTTGAACCGGAATCAACCGCTTAGGAGGCGGGTGCCCTATCCAGTTGTGCTATGGGGCCAATACCCTTTAATTTTCTCATTTTTAAAACTAAATGTAAAGAGACTTAAGATTGTTTTCGCTTATAGCGCATCCCTTTACGCTTAGAATGTTTCTTTTTATTATGCTTTTTAGGACTAACCGGATTACTTGCAGTAACTGGTTTTTTCCCGGCAATTCGCACAGGTTTGTCATCATTAGTAGTTTTAGGCTTAGCTGACCGTTCAGAAACAGCGGCCTTATCAGTTGTCTTAACTACTTGCGAATTTGCGGGTTCCACGGTTGGTCTGGTAGTAGTTAATTGATTACCAGCAAAGTAAACTTTCACCAGTTGGTAACCTTGCGGACTAATCAAATGATTTAATTCTCGTAAGTCATGATCATTACCAAAACTCAACACCTGACCGCTAGCACCCATTCGACCGGTTCGGCCACTACGGTGAACGTATACCCGCGCGTCTTTAGGTAGGTCAAAATTAATCACCGCTGGTAAATCGGCAATATCCATCCCCCGCGCAGCCACATCGGTTGTCAACAAGAGTCTTAATTTGCCATTACGAAAATCCGTCAACGCCTTTTGGCGATCCACTTGCCGTTGGTCAGCCGTTAATTCCCCAGCCGCAACGTGATTGTGGCGCAAGAACGCTGCCGTTTTCTTCAAGGTGGCAACTTGGTTAAAAAAGACCAATGCCTTAAATTTCGGCATGTGCAATAACCGTATTAGCATTTGCGCCTTCTTAGGATTAGAAACCATTAGCAATTCGTGGGTAACTTCTCCTTGAGTATCATCAATCTCACGAACGTCTAAGGTAGTTACTTCTGGAATAAACCATTTAGACAACTCCGCTAACACATCGTTAGTGGTGGCGGAAAAGAACCCTAGAGTAACCTCCGTTGGGGTATGGTCCACAATGCTTCTAACCTGATCCAGAGAATCTTCGCTCAACAAATTATCAGCTTCATCAACAATTACGGTAGTTACATTACTGGTCTTTAACCGCCCAATTTCAATCAAGTTTAAAATTCGGCCCGGTGTCCCCACTACGATCTGAGGATGTTTTTTCAACCGTTCCATCTGTCGCTTGATGTTCGCACCACCAATTAGTGAGAGTACTTTAATATCTAGTTGGGCCGCCCACTGACTCATGACCTGACTAGTTTGGGCTGCTAATTCAGCTGTGGGTTCCAAAATAATTGCTTGAGTCGTTTGTTCCGCCATAATTCGTTCTAACACCGGTACGGTAAATGCTACGGTTTTACCAGAACCAGTCGGTGCGATTCCTAAAACACTTTGTCCCTGCAACATGGGGCTGTACACCGCCGTTTGAATGGCTGTTGGCTGTTGATAACCTAATTGAGTTGCGTAAGCTTGTAATTTTTCCTGCAAAGTAGTCTCCTGTTATTCTTCATCGTCCGGAAAGACCAAGTTAGCATCTTGACGTAAATTAAAGAGCACTTTATTTACGTTCATGCTTAATTGGAACCACCGGTCATAATCTAATTTATTTTGCGGATCATCTGGGTTATTAATTACCCGTTCAAAATCCTTCACTTCTGGATACATTGGGTTAACTTCGTCAACGTTACCAATGGTAGTTCTTTCACCTTCACCATTAACGTAAACCACGTCGCCAATTTCACCAGCATCGTCAATTTCAATGGTATCTCTTAACCCGTAAATTTCTGATTGCATGTATGAATTGCTAGTCTTGCCAAAGTTTAAAACAACGTTATATTCTGGGTATTGCAAAATAGCAGTCCCCTTACCATCAACTTCTGTACTAATAATTTGTGGGAAGTAAGATACTTCATCAGGCATTCCAAACAAAGTTACGGCATCATAAACGGTGTAAACCCCTAAATCTTGAAGCGCCCCACCAGCAAATTTCAATGAGAATATATTAGGTACTTCTCCGTCTAACACCTTGTCATAACGAGAAGAATACTTTTCATAAGTAAATTCTGCTCCTTGGATGACCGGCATTTTAGCTACTTGTTTTTCAATGGCCTTAAAGTTAGCAGTATGAATTTGGCGAGCAGCTTCGAAGAATAAAACGTTAGGTTTTTGTTTTAATAACGCTTCGATTTCTGCCATTTGTTTTTGATTAGTAAATGCGGGTTTTTCCACAATGATATGTTTATCAGCCGCAATTGCCAACTTAGCATATTTAAAGTGCAAACTGTTAGGCGAAGCAATATAAACAACGTCAAACGAACCATCGTTAAAGAAACGATCCAAGTCATCGAAAGTTTCCGCTGCATGGTTATGTTCTGCAAAGGCCTTAGCCTTGTCCATTGTTCGTGAATAAACACTGGTTAACTTGAAATCAGTGTTTAACTCCGTTGCATCAATAAACTGTTGGGTAATCCAATTGGTACCAATAATTCCTAATTTAATCATAGTTAGCCTCCTTCGATCTTCATATTTATATTGTATCAATGTTTTTTTATAAAGAATACTTCAAAGACCATATCTAGCAAATGTTTTTGGTACAATAAAGGGAAATTAATTGCAAAGGATGGTCGATATGCGAAGAAGAACGGTAATTTTATTTGCGGCATCATTAGTTGCGGGTTTACTCAAAACTCCCAAAAAACATAAGGAACTGCCTAATGGTAAAACTGATCCGCGTTTTTTTGTAGGTTCTTGGCAGTATACTGATCAAGAAAATCGACTCCATTATTTAGCTATTAATCCCGATCTGGAATTAATAATTGATCAAAAACCAGTTAAGGGGAATGTGGAAACTATTAATGCCTATCAACTAATTTTCTTGGATGCATTAGGCTACCATTTAATCATCAAAGCAAATGAAATCGGCCCCGTCGCATTTTTTGACGAAGCCGATAATGTTAATTATTCACTTAATAAAGCTAATTGACATTGGCGGACAAATATTGTTCCCACTTCAATTGATTACCATTAAATACTGCCTGAGTAAAACTTTGTTTAGTACCTGAAAGGTCAATCGTTGGTTTTCCCGGAACCGATAAAAATCTGGCATCCCCGTTGGGTTTTCCCAACGTACCATCAGAATACCAAAGTTGATACTTAGTTCCGATCTTAATTTCTAAGTGATCTAAAACTGATTTTGGTCCCCAAAAGAGCAATGGTCTTCGATAGTAATGGGTTAATTGTTTAGCTAGCCTTATAATTTTTTGACGAGTGGCTTGCCAATTCACGTTGTCATCAGAATAGGTTCCATAATAATCAATATACAACGCCATCGGTAAACTCCCGGTATTGGTTTTTACTTGATTAATTATATTATGATACTGCGAGTTAGCAGTGCTACTAAAGCTAAACACATGATAAACTCCTACTGGCAGCTGAGCCCCCTGGCTACGAGAATAATTACTGTTAAAGCTATCATCGCTAAATGCAGCTCCTTGAGTAGCTTTTAGATAGACAAAATCTACCTGTGCTTTTTTTAAAGCATCAAAATCTACATAACCATCATTTTGGCTTAAGACTACCCCTGCAATGGGGTATTTTTTTAATTGCTGTTTTTCATAATATCTATATCCCAGCCAGCCACCAATGGCTATCAATAGTATCACTCCAAGCAAGGAGTAAATAATTATTGATCGTCGCTTCCGTTGGTAAGTTTGGGTATAAATTGGTTGAATATCCTTACGCCCCATCAGTTCATCACCTTGCTACGTTACTTCCGGGTTTCACCTATGATGCGATGAACGTTTTGAATGGACTGTTCGGTATCGGGACCCATTCGCACACTAGTCATCATAAATAGGGTATCCACGATCGTAGTTTGCGCAATCAATGAATACATCCCTTCAGAACGATAATTAGATTCATCACTAGAAGAAATAAAGGTAATATCACTTTTTTCAGCTAATGGTGATTCCGGATAACTGGTAATCCCAATTACGGTTGCTCCAGCCTCGTGTAACGTGTCGGCTAGTTTTAACGTTTGCATGTTTCTTCCAGAGTGTGAAATCACAATTGCACAATCATCCTTAGTTAATTTTACCGCTTGCATCAACTGTACGTCAAAATCTGGGTAGTAAAAACAAGGAATCGGTGTTCTTAAAAATTTATGATAACCATCTAATGCCACCACTGAAGAACCTCCTAAGCCAAAAAAGCCTAGCGTGTGACAATTGATAATTCTTAAAACTGCACGAGCAAATTCACTATCTTCAATATTTTCTCTAGTATCTTGAATAGCTCGTTGAGCACTAGCAAAAATTTTATCAGCAATTTGAGGTAACGTATCGTCTGGATTTATTTCCTTAAATATAGGTAGATTTGATGGTCGTAGTTGAGTATAGGCTAATGCCAATGAAAACTCTCGGAAATTATTATAGCCTAGATTTTTTACCAACCGGGAAATAGAGGCGGTAGATGTTTTGGTTACGGCCGCCATTTCTTCAATATTTAGTTCTGAAGCTCTTTGGGGATTATTAATTACGAAACGAGCAATTTTTTTATTGGCCTTACTAAGGTCCTCAAAAGTCTGTTTTAATAACTGTATTGGAGAACTCATCGCGGTCACCTCTTTAATTTTTTTAATTTATGTAAATATTTTACAGCAAAACAGTTGAATTGTGAAAATTTTTTTCATATAATTAATTAAGCGCTTCAAAGTAAATTATTATTTTTAGTTTTCATGTTAGAATAAAGGTGCTTGTGAATCACCGGGAATTCCCGTTTTTTTTATCCAAATCGAGGTAACCGGTTTCACTTGCTACTATATCCTAATTTTTGAACGAGAGGATGGAATCAATTATGGAGTATATGTTAGGCGTTGATATTGGAACTACCAGTGTCAAAACAGTCCTTTACGATTTAGATGGCAAGGTACAAGGCTACTCAAACGATGGCTACGACCTTTATCAAGACACCCCAGATATGGCCGAGGAAGATCCAGAAGAAATCTTCTCCGCAATGAGCGAAGGAATTACCGAAATTTTAAGAAAAGCCAACGTTAAAAGTGGCGAACTTAAAGGAGTTTCTTTCTCATGTGCCATGCACAGTTTAATTTTGCTTGATGAAGATCACAAACCTTTAACTCGAGCAATCACTTGGGGAGACAACCGTTCAGTTCAATACGCTGACAGTTTGAAGGCTAGTCCTGAAGGAATGGAACTTTACCAAAAGACCGGGGTTCCAATTCACCCAATGACTCCCCTATCAAAAATGATTTGGTTACGCAATGACGAACCTGAATTGTTTAACAACGCCCGTTACTTCGTTGGAATTAAGGAATATATCCTTTACAAATTATTTGGTCAATTAAAGGAAGATTACTCCATTGCCAACGCAACTGGTTTGTTTAACATTTACAACCTTGACTGGGATGATCAAGCTCTTGAAATTGCTGGTGTTACTCGCGATCAGCTTCCTGAACTAGTTGATACTACTTACCAACTTCATGGTTTGAAGGAAGAATACGCTAAAGTCTTCGGCATGGATTCAGACGTACCATTCATCATTGGGGCTTCTGATGGTCCGTTAGCTAACCTTGGAGTTAATGCTATTAAGCCTGGAGTTGTCGCAGTTACCATTGGTACTTCTGGTGCCGTTCGGGTTGTTACTGACAAGCCAAGAACTGATCCTAAAGCCCGGGTATTTTGTTACTATCTAGCTAAGGATATGTGGGTAATCGGTGGGCCAGTTAACAACGGTGGGGTTGTCTTCCGCTGGGTTCGCGACGAACTTTGTGCTCCAGAAAAAGTTACGGCAGAACAATTGCAAGTTGATCCATACGATTTGTTGACTGACATTGCTGCTAAGATTCCTGCTGGCTCAGACGGTTTGATCTTCTTCCCATACTTAGGTGGGGAACGGGCTCCAATTTGGGACGCCAATGCTCGGGGTTCATTCTTCGGACTTAGTCGTACTCATACCAGAGCTCACATGATCCGGGCAACTCTTGAAGGGATTGTTTATAACCTTTACACCGTTATGCTCGCCCTTGAAGAAGTAGTTGGCAAACCAACTAGTATCCAAGCCAATGGTGGCTTTGCTCGTTCAGAACTTTGGCGTCAAATGCTTACCGATATCTTCGAACAAGACGTTTCTATTCCAGAAAGTTTCGAAAGTACTGCTCTAGGGGCTGCTACTTTGGGAATGTACAGTTTGGGCTTGATTGATAGTCTTTCAGAAGTTTCTAAGTTTGTGGGAACCACCGTGGCTCACCATCCAAACCCAGCAAACTTCGAAGCATACCGGGAATTAATTCCAATTTATATTCGTTTAAGCCGTTCACTTCAACCAGAATATAAAAATATAGCTGAGTTCCAGCGAAGACATGACCGTAAAAAGGATGAGCTTTAATTAGGGGTCTTGTTTTCGATATTAATATCATAAAGTCTGAAGGGAGACTTATTTTATGAAGTTACTTGCCTTATTAATTGGGATCATCTTCTTATTAGTCCTAATTATTAGATTCAAGATTAACACTTTCGTAGCATTAGTTTTAACAGCTGCGGTTACCGCCCTCTTGTTAGGTATGCCAATGCAAAATATTGCTACGTCAATTGAAACTGGTATCGGTGGTCAACTGGGGGAACTATCGATGGTCTTTGGTTTTGGGGCCATGTTGGGCCGACTGGTATCTGATTCCGGTGGGGCCTACATTATCGCTAACACCTTGATCGAAAAATTCGGTCGAGCTCGTTTGCAATTAGCCGTAATGGTTGCCTCATTTATCCTTGGGATCGCCCTCTTCTTCGAAGTTGGGATGGTATTGTTGGTTCCTATCGTCTTCGCCATCGCGGTTGAAGCTGGGGTACCAATCCTATTTCTAGGAATTCCAATGGCCGCTGCCTTGTCAGTTACCCACGGATTCTTGCCACCTCATCCTGCTCCAACTGCCATCGCCCAAGCCCTGGGTGCTAACGATGGTAAAGTCCTACTCTTTGGTTTAGTAGTTGCTATTCCAGCAGCTTACATTGCTGGTCCTGTATTTACCAAAGTTGCTGAAAAGTTTGCTCCTGACGCTTTTGAAGCTAAAGGAAACCTATCTTCTATCGGGGAAATCAAACACTTTTCTAAAGAAGAATCACCATCATTTGGTCTTTCTGTTTTAACCGCCCTCTTCCCAGTTATCTTGATGGCTATCACTACCGTTTATAAGATGACCGTTGAAGGTGGAACTACTCCTAAGAACCCAACTACCATGGATTCAATTGTTGCCTTCATTGGTTCACCAAGTATTGCAATGTTAATTTCATTATTATTTGCAATGTGGGCAATGGGCTGGGCTCGTAAGAGAACAACCGGTCAAATCATGGAATCACTTGAAAATGCCGTTAAATCAATTGCTATGTTGCTCTTAGTTATTGGTGGTGGTGGTGCCTTCAAGCAAGTTCTTATTGATGGTGGTGTTGGTAAAGAAGTTGCTAGCATGTTCGCTAACACTTCAATCTCACCATTGATTCTTGGTTGGTTAGTTACCGTTGTTCTCCGTGTTGCTTTAGGTTCTGCAACCGTTTCTGCCTTAACTGCTGCCGGAATTGTGGCTCCATTAATGGCTCAATCAGGTGTTGATCCTGCCCTCATGGTACTAGCAATTGGTGCCGGTTCATTAGCTGCTTCTCACGTTAACGATGCTGGTTTCTGGATGTTCAAAGAATACTTTGACCTTTCAGTTAAACAAACTCTTCAAATTTGGACCGTTTTGGAAACTGTTATCTCAGTTGTCGGAATCGTCATTGTTATGATTTTAAACATGTTCTTCCATTAAAATCTAAATTAATATCATTATTAAGGAATCCAAACATTGGATTCCTTTTTTTGTTAGTTTTAAAGCCGTAAAAATACTCCTTAACCGTTGTTTAATTAGTTAAGGAGTATTTATTCTAATTAGTTATTCGATGGTCTCATAGATCAATTCTGGTGCTTTAGCACTAGCACTAATTTCAATATTGTTGTACAACAATTCTTTAATGTCCTCTACGTCTTCGCGGTTGCTGTAAATCGTCAATAATGGTTCTCCGGATTCTACACGATCACCAATTTTCTTATTCAACATAATTCCAACTGCATAGTCTAATTGATCATCAGCTTTTTGGCGACCGCCACCTAATAACATGCTGGCAATTCCCATTTCATCAGCCTCTAGCTTAGAAACGACACCACTAGTTTTGGCTGGGAGTTCAATTTGGTACTTGGCTTGTGGTAACACTGCTTGGGGCGCATCAACTACGATAGCATCCCCACCTTGAGCAGCCACCATTGCTCTAAAGCGTTCTAGGGCTTGTCCGTTGTTGATAACATCTAAACACATTTGCTTGCCTTCAGCTACCGTTTCGGCCTTATGGCCCATCACGGCCATGTAGCCACCAATAGTGGTAATTAATTCAACTAAGTCAGCAGGACCGTTACCTTTCAATAACTCAATTGATTCTTCAATTTCTAAGGCGTTACCGATGGCCTTGCCTAGTGGTTGATTCATATCAGAAATAATTGCCATACATTGCATTCCTACTCCTTGACCAATATCAACAAGTGCTCGAGCTAATTTTTCTGATTCTGGTAAGGTCTTCATGAATGCACCCGCACCGGTTTTGACATCAATAATCAATGCGTCAGTACCAGAAGCGATCTTCTTACTCATGATGGAACTGGCAATCAACGGAATGGAATCTACCGTATCAGTTACATCTCGTAACGCATAAATCTTCTTATCTGCTGGTGCAATATTACCAGTAGCCCCAATAATTGCTAATTTTTCGTCATTTACCTGCCGTTTAAAGTCGGCTTCACTAATTTCTACCTGATATCCTGGAATGGCTTCTAACTTATCTAAGGTACCACCAGTGTGACCCAGACCTCTACCAGAAATCATTGGCACTGGAATGCCCAAAGCAGCAACTACGGCAGCTAATGGAATACTGGTCTTATCACCAACGCCCCCAGTAGAATGCTTGTCAACCTTAACTCCCTCAATATCGCTTAAATCTAAATGATCACCAGACTTCATCATCGTCATCGTTAGGTTAGACTGTTCTTCCTTAGTCATTCCGTTAAAATAAGTGGCCATTAAAAAGGCACTCGTTTGGTAATCTGGAATAGAGCCATCAACTACTCCGTCTACAAAGAATTGAATTTCTTCTGGAGTTAATTCTTTTCCTGATCGTTTCTTATCAATCACGTCTACCATGCGCATAATATAGTCGCTCCTTTTGTAATCGGTTTCATCATTTCGTTAATAAAAACTCAATCCAAATTGAATTGAGCTTTATCAGTATTAATCTAAATTTACTAATTTTTGGGCTAATAGTTGATCAATGACCGCACAATTAGCATATCCTGCTTTAAGGACAGCGTGAACCCCAGCGGCTTTAGCTACGCCGGTTGCAACTAGCATTGCGTGTTCTTTTTGCTTTAGGTCGTCTAAGGCAATGCCGATTGTTCGTTCATTAATCGTGGTACTGACAATTTCACCATTTGCATCGATGAATCGTGAGCAAACATCACCTACAGCTAATTGCTGCAGTTCGTTTTTTTCAGATTCATTAAAATATCCCAGTTGGAAAATTAAAGCTTCGGTCCTAACAGTTCCCACCGTGAAGATAGCTACGTTAGCTTTTCTTCCCAGTTCCAAAATGTGGTTAATGTGGCGGTCTTTTTCCACCATTTCCTTAGTAACCTGATTATCAAAAATTACTGGCAAAGGTAAAAATTCCGGATTACCGTGGTAAGCTGCCGCCAGTTCATTAGCACTTTCGTAAGCAAAAGTTTTTTGGTTAGAAAAACTAACACTTCCCTTTAACTGCACTACTTGCACCCCGCTAACGGATTGTTCTTCAATGTTTTCCGCTAGTAAATGGACGGTCTTACCCCAGCCAATTCCAATGATGTCACCCGGTTTCACCAAAGTGGTTAAAAACTCTGCCGCATACTGACCGTAACTGTTTTGAAACGTATTCTCCAAAGGATTTCCCGGAACCACTTTGATAGTAGCTCCGTACTTTTGGGAAAGTTGTTGAGCCAAGTTAGCTGAGTCTAATAGTGGATTGACAATTTCAATTTTAACGATTCCCCTGTCCCTAGCAAACTGCAATAATCTAGAAACCGTGGGCCGAGAAATACCTAACCGGCTTGCAATCTGAGCCTGGCTTAAATCTTGTTGATAATATAATTCCGCTACTTCTTGACTTTGGACCAGCTTATCCGTTTCTAACTTTTCGCTCACAATGCATTCCCCTAGTCTTGCATATTGGCAATCGCCGTATCTAACGATAAGCGAATCATTTCATCAAAGGAAGTTTCTCGATCCTTAGCTGATAAACTTTCACCAGTTTGTAAATGATCACTAACCGTTAAAATGGTTAAAGCTCGAATATGATATTTAGCTGCTAATAAGTATAGCCCTGCTGTTTCCATTTCAGTAGCTAATACTCCGTAATCAGTAAGTTTTTGCATGTCTAATTCATCGTTATAGAATCGATCAGCTGCAAAAATATTTCCCACCTTAACGTCTACATCATTAGCTTTGGCAGTTTGGTAAGCTGAATCTAATAATTCGAAGTCCGCAATTGGAGAGTAGTACACACCAGGACCAAAAGTATTAGCGATAATTGATGAATCAGTCGTTCCAGCTTGACCTAAAATAATGTCTCGCATTTTAACATCCGGACTCATGCCACCACAGCTACCTACTCGGTAAATGGTATCTACACCGAATTCCTTGATCATTTCAGTAGTGTAAATGGCTAGCGATGGAATTCCCATACCAGCTCCCTGGACTGAAATTTTGTGACCCTTATAGGTTCCGGTAAAGCCAAGCATGTTACGCACAGAACTGTAACAAACTGGATTGTCTAAGTAAGTTTCTGCAATATACTTAGCCCGCAATGGGTCTCCTGGCATCAAAACGGTTGAAGCAATATCTCCTCTGTTGGCACCAATGTGTGTACTCATGTTTTTGTCCTCCTATTTCAAATCAGCTAAGAAACTTTGACCTTCGTCGTTACCGGCAACGTTAAAGTTAGCTAAGACGGTTTGCCCGAAGTCTGCAAAGGTGGAGCGTAATCCTAAGCTACCACTTTCTGTCATGGATGGTGAGTAAGCTAATAGTGGAACCATTTCACGGGTATGATCACTACCTTTAAAGCCAGGGTCATTTCCGTGATCGGCAGTAATTAAGAGTAAATCATCATCCTTTAAGTTAGCTAAGACTTTGGCTAACCGTTGGTCAAAGTCCATTAAGGCTTGGCCAAAACCAATTGGATTTCTACGGTGGCCATACATAGCATCAAAATCAACCAAGTTCATGAAGCAAAAGCCGGTAAAGTCTTCTGCCATTACGTGGTCTAAATGATCCATTCCATCCATATTGCTTTCGTTATGGTAACCTTCTTCGATTCCTTGACCGGAGAAAATATCATTAATTTTGCCGATTCCCACGGTATGAACGCCATTTTCCACTAAGTAGTCCAAATCGGTTTTACCAGTTGGTTTCAACGTAAAGTCATGGCGGTTAGCGGTTCTAACAAAATGATCTTTGTCTGGTCCTACGTATGGACGAGCGATTACCCGACCCACCGTATATTCCGGACCATTAACAATCGAACGGGCAAACTCACAAATTCGATAGAGTTCTTCTAATGGAATAATCTCTTCGTGAGCGGCAATTTGAAGGACTGAGTCACCAGAAGTATAAACAATTAGATCACCAGTTTGCATTTGTTGTTCACCTAACTCAGCGATGATCTTAGTACCAGATTCAGGACGATTACCAATCACTTTGCGGCCAGAAAAGTCTTCTAATTGCTTAACAATCGAGTCTGGAAACCCATTAGGAAAGGTACTTAATGGCTTCATTACTGGTAGCCCCATCATTTCCCAGTGACCATCCATACTATCCTTGCCGGCAGAAATTTCTTTCATCTTACCGTAATAACCTAGTGGTTGTTCAACTGCTGCCACTCCCATGATTTCCTTGTCTCGTAGGTTAACTAAACCTAATTTTTGTAGGTTAGGAATTTCTAACTTACCTTCATAAGCTTCGCCCACGTGACCTAAGGTATCAGAACCTTCATCACCATAATTAGCGGCATCAGGAGCTTCACCAGTTCCCACTGAATCTAATACAATTTCAAAAATACGTTTATACTTTTGTTCACTCATAGTTGCCTCCCGTAACAGTTAGTTAATTATTATTCAGCTAAAATTTTGACAGTGGCACTAACGCCTAAACGACTTGCGCCAGCTTCAATCATGTCGATAGCTTCTTTACGTGAGTGAATTCCGCCAGAAGCCTTAACTCCCAAACGATCACCAACGGTAGTTCTCATTAAGCTAACGTTAGCCAAGGTAGCTCCTTCTGAACTAAAACCAGTAGAAGTTTTAACGTAATCTGCTCCAGCAGCTTCAGATGCTTTACATGCTCGAACAACTTGGTCTTCATTCAAGTATGAAGTTTCCAAAATTACTTTTAGTAATTTACCCTTGGCATGAACTGCTTCGGCTACGGCTTTGATGTCAGCGGTTACATTTTCATCATGACCAGTAAGTAATTCGCCGATATTGATTACCATATCAACTTCTTCGGCACCTTCATCAATGGAAGTATTAGCTTCGTAAACTTTAGTAGCAGTGTTAGTAGCACCTAATGGGAAACCAACAACGGTAATTGGGTTAACAGTTGAGCCTTCCAATTCTTTGGTTACCAATGGCATCCAGTATGAATTAACACAAACGGAAGCGGTGTTGTATTCTAAGGCTTCGCGACAAGTTTGAATAATTTCTTCTTCAGTAGCATCTGGTTTTAAATTAGTGTGATCCAAATATTTAGCGAGTTCTGCAGTTGTTAGTTTCATAATGTGTATCCCCTTTCATTTTTACAAAATAAGCATACCTGATTTCTGCACATTTGTAAACGTTTTCTTTAGAGATTTTGTTCAGATCTTTTTGTTTGCTCATTAAAAACCGCCCTAATCCTAAATTGGACTAAGGCGGTTACTATTTTATTTATCAATTTCCGGAGCTTGATCTAATTCAGCCTGAATCATCCACAATCGTTTTTCGGTTGCGGTTTTAAAGCCAATGAAAATATCTTGGGTGCAGTAGTCTTTTTCTACTTCACTAACTTCGATACCGTGTTGGTATACTCCGGCTAAGTAGCGATAATCTTTAGCTAAAATCGTTAGGCGTTCTGGAATAGTTTTCTGCCAATCTCCTGGTTCATCAGCAATTTTGGTATGCTCTGCCATTTCGGTTAACGTGGAGTAAGGAGACCCATCAAGTGTAATTAAACGTTCAGAAATTTCATCTAACTGGTCATTTAAGTCAGCCATCCAATCATCCATTAACGGATGTAGCTTCAAGAAATTAGTTCCCCGCATGTACCAGTGAGTCTGGTGCACCACCATAGCTAGTTGGGATAGATCGGCGACTAATTGATTCAATGTTTCTTTAGTTTCTTTATATTGCATCTTCATAACCTCCATCACTAAATTAATCTGAGCTAATACTTAAGATGTTACGAGTTTATTGTACCATTGGATCATAAAAATTGCTAAAAAGAGCGGTTTAAAAAACACCCCTAGTTACCTAGGAGTGTTTTATCATCTCTAATTATTAATTAATCAGTTGTTCGTTCCAACACCGTTACACTTTCCACGTGAATCGTTTGTGGAAATTGATCTACTGGTTGGATTGGTTGGTTCACTTGATAGCCTTTTTCAGCAAACAATTGCACGTCACGCGCCAAAGTAGCTGGGTTGCAAGAAACGTAAACCACTTTTTTAGGGTTCATTTCGGCAACACTATCAATCAACGTGCTGTCAAGGCCCTTCCGGGGTGGATCCACGAATACAACATCTGGTTTCAAGCCATCTGATTGCCACTTAGCCATCTGTTCTTCAGCCTTAGCAGCTACAAAATCAACGTTGCGGATATTGTTTAACTTCGCGTTATGCTTAGCATCTTCTACCGCTTGGTCAACAATTTCGACCCCGTACACTTTTTTAACGTGTTGGGCCACCGCTAGTGAAATCGTTCCAATCCCACAATAAGCATCAACTACTACGTCGTCCTTTTTCAACTCCGCCTTATCAATGGCCAATTGATAAAGTTTTTCTGTTTGGACTGGATTAACTTGGTAGAACGAAGTAGCTGAAATAGCGAAATTAAGTCCCAACAAAGTATCAGTAATAACGTTAGTCCCTGCTAACACATTGTTTACAGGCCCCATTAATGCATTGGTTTTTGCACTATTAACGTTTTGAATGACACTCTTAACTTCAGGTAACTTGGCTAAAATGCCAGCCACAATTTCTTCAGCGTGCGGAATCTTTTTCGCTCTAGTTACTAAGACAATCATCATTTGGTGAGAATAATAACCCCTTCTCACCATAATATTTCTAACTACCCCTTTATGATGCACTTCATCATAAGGTGCTACGTGGAAGGTCCGCAGTAAGTCCCGGACTACGATGATGGCTTTATCGATTTCTTTATCTTGAATGTAAAAATCTTCGATTGGTACTAAATCGTGAGAATGTTTCCGGTAAAAACCAGTTTCTAGTCGACCATTAATTAATCTAACCGGAACTTGAGCCTTATTACGGTAATGGGTAGGATCATCCATTCCCAAGGTAGGTTCTACATCCACATCTAGACCTAACTTTTGAAAGTCCATCGCTACTTGGTGTTGCTTAAACTCTAATTGAGCTGGGTACGCCAAGTGTTGCAAAGTGGCAATTCCCGTTTGGGTGTAAGCTTTATCCACTAATTCCACTCGATTAGGGCTAGTAGTTTTAAAGGCCACTACTTTTCCAAAAGCAAAACTACTTTTGGTTTTGATTACCTTGATTTTAACCTCTTCACCAGGAAGTGTGTTTTCAATAAAAATGGGGAAGTTATCGATTTTGGCAACGCCCAACCCTTGGTAACTAAGGTCTTCAATCGTTACATCATAATCAGTGTTTTTTGTTACAGGTATTTGTTTTTTCATTATTTATCCTTAATTTCAAATCCTTAAATAAAAATTGCGCTGCATCACGCAAACGCAATTTTGAGTTACTCTGTTTGATCCGGAATCTTATCAATGCCCTTTAAAAATTTAGCTTCCGCTTCCTTTTCTTCTTGGGTTTCACCGATAGCATGATTAGGGATTTTATCCGTGTTAGCAAACATTTCAATATGCCGTTTATGATCAATAAAGGTCATCGGCGCATCCCCACCATATTCACCATCTAAATTGACTTGAATCTGGTCGTTAATTGGTAAAACTTTTACTTTACGGGTTTTCTTGTAGATGATTCGCGGATCATCTACGTGCTTACCGCCGTTTAAAACCTTAGAAAGTAAGTGCAACATCTCTACTAGATTAGCCGTTTTTACGATGATCATCGTAAATTTACCGTCATCTAGTTCTGCATCCGGCACGATTTGCTCCAAACCACCGACCGAATTAGTTAGCGCTAGGAAAAACATGGACGCTTTGCCCTTGTATTCGCCACCGTCGTACTTAATGTCTACTTCTACTGGTCTGACCTGAGGTAATAACTCAGCCCCCTTAACCAGATAGGCTAAATAACCAAACAGCGTTTTTAAGTTTGACGGCACTTCATAGGTCAACTCAGCAATTTTACCACCCGCAGCGATATTAATAAAGTAGTTATCATTTGCTTGGCCAATATCCATTTTGACGGTTTGGTCTTTTAATACGATTTTTGCTGCTTCAACTGGATCTTCTCTAGGAATATGCAGGGCACGGGCATAGTCATTAGTCGTTCCCGCTGGAATAATTGCCATTTTAGGCCGGTAGGTTAACGGTGCAATCCCATTAACTACTTCGTTAATAGTTCCGTCACCCCCCGCCGCCACGACCAAATCAAATCCGGCTTTGGCTGCACGCTCAGCTTCATTTTTAGCAGAATTTTTTTCCGGCGTCGTTGCAAAAGCACTAGTTTCGTACCCCGCCTCTTCAAAAATTCCCAAAATATCAATCATTTTTTGTTTCATTAATTCGCGTCCCGCCGTGGGATTGTAAATAATACGTGCCCTTTTTTGCATAAGCTAAACTTTCCTATCCATTTATTTATTCATTGATGCGACCAATAACTTATTGACCACGGTTGGGTTAGCCTTCCCATGAGTTTGCTTCATGATTTGACCAACCAAAAAGCCAATAGCCCGATCCTTACCATTATGGAAGTCTTCAATTGACTGTGGATTAGCAGCCAAAACTTCATCAATAATTGGTTGCAATTGGGCAGGATCTGATAATTGAACCATACCATTAGCTTCAACGTAGGCATTAGGTTCTTCACCATTGGTAACGGCCTTAAAGACCTTCTTAGCCATCTTAGAAGAAATCGTCCCGTCAGTAATTAAGGTAATCATTCCGGCTAAGTTAGCTGGCGTGATCTTAGTATCGTTTAGATCGACCTGATTATCGTTTAAGTAGGCGTTAACGTCCCCTTGCAAGTAGTTAGCGGCTAACTTAGGATCAGCACCCAAACTAATCATTTGATCATAAAAATCAGACATTTCTTTGGTTTGAGTAAGCACCATTGCATCGTAATCGGTGATTCCCAGTTCATTTACGTAACGAGCGCGACGTTTACCAGGTGCTTCTGGCAAGTTAGCTTGCAAGTCGTTAACCCATTCATCAGAAATCGTTAAAGCTGGTAGATCAGGTTCAGGGAAGTAACGGTAATCGTCAGCACCTTCTTTAACCCGCATCAAAATAGTTTCACCAGTAGCTTCGTCAAAACGACGAGTTTCAGGTCTAACAACTCCACCTGACATTAAGACTTGTTGTTGGCGCTTTTCTTCAAAGGCCAAGCCACGCTTAACGTAGTTAAAGGAGTTCAAGTTCTTTAACTCCGTTTTAACCCCGTATTCCTTTTGGCCAATTGGACGAACGGAAATGTTAACGTCCACCCGCATTGAACCTTCTTCCATCTTAACGTCAGAAACGCCAGTAAATTGAATTTGTTGGCGTAATTCTTCCAAATAAGCATAGGCTTCATCAGGAGAAGCAATATCTGGTTTAGAAACAATTTCGACCAGTGGCGTTCCTTGTCGGTTTAAATCAACCAACGAGTAACCGGTGGCATGGGTGTTTTTTCCGGCATCTTCTTCAATATGCATTTCTGCAATCCCGATTTTTTTAGTGTTACCATCAACCGTGATTTCCACCCACCCATCATGAGCCAATGGTGTATCGGATTGAGTAATTTGGTAAGCTTTCGGGTTATCAGGGTAGAAGTAGTTCTTCCGGTCGAAATGCGGATTAGGTTCGATTTCAGCATGTAAAGCCAAAGCAGCCTTAATTCCAGATTCGACTACCCCTTTATTAGTAGTTGGTAAGACCCCAGGATAACCCCAATCAATTACGTTGGTATTAGCATTGGGATCATCACCAAACTCTACTGGTGAAGGGCTAAAAATTTTAGAATTAGTCTTTAATTCAACGTGGACTTCAAGTCCAATGGTAGTTTCAAAGTTCATTAATTTTGCCCTCCTAACTGTGGGTTTTGTTTATGAAAATCGGTTGCCTGTTCAAAAGCATTGGCAGCTTGGTAAACGGTCACTTCATCAAATGGCCGACCAATTAACTGCATTCCAACGGGCATCCCGTCAGCAAAGCCCACTGGCATACTTAGGCCTGGTAAACCGGCCATGTTAACTGGAATCGTCATGGCATCGTTCATGTACATTGTCATTGGATCATTAACTTCGGCACCTAAAGCATAAGCAGTAGTTGGCGCAGTTGGGGCCAAAATCAAATCAACGTTCTTGAACACTTCGGTGTAATCATTAATCATCAAGGTCCGCACTTGAGCAGCCTTCTTGAAGTAGGCATCGTAGAAACCAGCTGACAATGAGTAAGTCCCTAACATAATCCGCCGTTTTACTTCGTCACCAAACCCTTGACTTCTAGTTTGGACGTAGATGTCTTCCAAGTTTTTAGTGTTATCTGCTCTAAAGCCGTAACGAATACCATCAAACCGTTGCAAGTTAGATGAAGCTTCTGATGAAGACAAAATATAGTAAGCAGCTACTCCATAACGGGTGTGAGGTAGGGAAACTTCTACTACCTTGGCCCCTAATTGTTCATAGGTTTTAGCGGCAGCCAAAATTAATTGCTTAACTGAATCGTCGACTCCTTCGCCTAAATATTCAGTTGGTAACCCAATGGTCATCCCGGCTACCCCTGCATCTAATTTTTCAGCAAAATTAGGCACAGCCTTATCAGAACTAGTCAAATCACGTTGATCTTGTCCGGCAATAGCAGTTAACATCGCAGCGTTATCGGCAACGGTCTTAGTAAACGGACCAATTTGGTCAAAGCTAGAACCAAACGCGATCAAGCCCCAACGAGAAACTCGGCCATAAGTGGGCTTCATCCCTACGATTCCGTTAAAGGAAGCAGGTTGACGAATGGAACCACCGGTATCAGAACCAAGGGCTCCCAATACTTGTCCAGAAGCAACTGCTGCTGCAGAACCACCAGATGAGCCACCAGGAACCTTAGTATAGTCCCAAGGATTTTTAGTAGTTTGAAAAGCTGAGTTTTCGGTAGAACCACCCATGGCAAATTCATCCATGTTAGTCTTACCAACCATTACCATGCCAGCATCAGTCAATTTTTGCACCGCTGTAGCTGTATAAATGGGTTTGAAGTTACCTAACATTTTAGAAGCCGCGGTAGTTTTAACTCCCTTAGTAACCAAGTTATCCTTGATCCCAACTGGAATTCCGCTCAGGATATTTTGTTCATCCACTCCAGCCGCATCAATTTTCTCAGCCGCTGCTAAAGCTTCATCTTCATTAATGGTAATGAAGGCTTGAACATCTTTATCGGTTTCTTTCATATTAGCAATTGTTTGTTTAGCTAATTCGGTGGCAGACATTTCTTTAGCCACTAACTTTTGGTGAATGGATGTAAGTGATTCATCAAAATAGTTCATTATTAGTTATCCTCACTTTCATCTAAAATCGTAGGTACTTTAATATAGCCGTCCATGGTTTCTGGCGCGTTAGCTAACAACTCTTCTTTTTGATTCCAGTTATCCGCAATGTCTTCACGCATTACGTTTAACTGGTCAGTCATACTATTAGTGGGTTCGACCCCCGTAGTATCAACTTCACTTAATGTTTCAAAAAGACCCATAATTTGATCAAGTTGTTCTGTGAAATATGGCAATTGTTCATCACTAATTTCGAGTTTCGCTAACCCGGCAACGTGTTGAACTTGCTCTTCTGAAATTCTAGCACTCATTTAAATTCCTCTTTTCATCCGGTAAAAAATAAACCAAAAATATTCTATCACACTAATGATACTAGCGGGACAGCCTAATAGCTATTAAACACGTGGGAACTAAATTTCTTTTCGTTTGCCTTACGGCTTAAGAAACTTTGAATTCCTTCGGTAGATTGTACGGTAATATCAATTGGGGCATTAGCTGGTAAGTATTTTTGTGCCGCCGTTTGCAGGTACTGGGTGAAACTGATGATTTCAGTTTGACTGTAGAATTGGGTGTTAATGTTAATGTTCATTCCACTTAACGAACTATCGTTATATTGCGCTTGGGCAGTCACCCCACTCAAATTAGGGAAGAAGTTTTGTACTTCACTCTTAAAGTTTTCAAATGAACTTTCATCGTTACTGTTAGGAGCAGTCTTACCAGATTGAATTGGGAAGACGTAACTCTTTTGTTTTATCTTAGTCCAATCAGAAACCTTAGTAGTGCCACTATCATTAACGGAGTAAGCGTAGAAATTACCACCTACTAAACTATCGTCAGAGGCTTGTCGGTACATTGCAATTACAATCGGCACGTTTTTAAGCGCACTCTTTTTACGTAGCCGCGCTAGTACTTTATTAGCAATTTTTTGACCTTCCGCTTTCATTTGAGCATTACTAATATCCGTTTCAAAGGTGGCGCCGTACTTAGTTTTCTTATAGTAATCCACTGAGTTCATGGCTAATCCAATAGTAATTCCAGCTGTCTTAAGTTTCTTACCGTCTTGAACCATGAAATCTTGCTCATTAATTTGAGACAAATAAAGCGGGTTACGGCCTGTAGGACTAGTGGAACCATTTTTCTTAGGATTCAACCCCTTAGGATTACTCTTGGATTTTCGGCCAAGCCAATTGGTTACCGTCTTAGTTGAGAGATATTGTCCCTCTTGGAAAATGTACTTCTTAGTTGAAAATTCCTTTTTAGAAATATTTAACAGTTCACTTTCGAAACCTTTGATATTAAATTGGTTAGATTCTTGCGAAACGCTAACCCCTCTAGACTTACTAGTTTGATAGCGGCCGTTTTTGATAACTCCTTGGTAGTCATCACTATTAGCTTGCCCCGTTAGTTGGGTTCCGCTTTTGTTACTACCGCTATCAGAAGAATTGCCTCCCGATAAATTATCCACGCTGCCACAAGCCGTTAAAACCATTGCGGTTAATAACATCGAAAGCCCCACTGCCATTTTTTTCAAGCGTGGTCTGTTATTATTCTTCACTGTTCATCACCTCATCGAATCGAGATTCATTCCAAATTTCGACTCCTAATTCCTGTGCTTTAGTATATTTAGATCCTGGATCAGCTCCTACAACTAATAGGTCAGTATTTTTAGAAACTGAACTGCTAACTTTAGCCCCGTGGTTTTGTAACCATTCAGTAGCCGTTGCCCGGCTAAAAGCTTCCAGTTTACCAGTTAAAACTACCCGTTTACCGTTAAAAAACGAATCAGAAGCTGCCAAATCGGCTGCTTTAACGCCACGATATTCCATGTTCACTCCGACTCGTTGCAATGAGTTAATCAACTCGGTTGCTTCCGGAGTAGCAAAGTAAGTAGCGATACTATCACCAATCACTAGTCCCAAACTGTTAATTTCAGCAATTTCTTCTGCACTAGCAGCCATAATAGCAGCCATACTTTCAAAACGTTGAGCAATTAATCGAGCAGCTTTGGCCCCTACGTGTCGAATTCCTAATCCAAATAGTAATCTTTCTAAGGAATTGTCCCGACTATTTGCAATGGCCGTTAATAAGTTATTAGCTGATTTTTCCCCAAATTTATCTAGGGTTACTAACTGTTCAAAAGTCAATGCGTATAATCCCGCAACGTCACTTACTAATTGCTTAGTAAACAGCTGTTGGATGATTTTAGGCCCCAAGCCATCGATATTCATTGCATCTCGTGAAGCAAAATGAGCTAACCCTTCCGTTAATTGGGCCGGACATTTTGGATTAATGCAGCGTAAAGCTACTTCTTCGTCTAAATGCACCAACTCAGAATTACACGAAGGACAAGTAGTCGGAATCACGTATTGGATAGCTGAATCTGGTCGTTTAGCGGCCACATAAGTAGAAATTTCTGGAATGATATCACCAGCTTTGTGAAGCTTGACGGTATCACCAATCCGAATATCTTTTTCGGTGAGGTAATCAGGATTGTGTAGTGAGGCCCTAGCAACAGTGGTCCCTGCCAAGACAACCGGATCCATCACAGCAGTGGGCGTCACTACTCCAGTTCTACCTACCGTCCATTCAATATCTCGAACTACCGTTTCGGCTTCTTCTGGTGGAAATTTATACGCAATGGCCCACCGGGGGACTTTAACCGTATTACCTAACTGCCGTTGACTAGCTAGGTCATTAACTTTAATAACAATTCCATCGATCCCATAAGGTAAATCATCTCGCTGAGCTTGGTACTGATCTACATAGTCATTAATTTGATCAAAGCTAGCGGCCACCTGGTAATTTTCGTTAATGTTAAAGCCTAAGGCCTTTAATTCCGCCAATAACTCACTTTGGGTGTTGGCTTCTAAATCGTCATAGTCGGCCACATTATACATAAAACTACTTAGGTTCCGACTGCCCGTCACCTTAGAATCTAATTGCCGTAAACTACCAGCCGCAGCATTCCGCGGGTTAGCAAATGGTGCTAACCCATCTGTTTGACGTTGTTGATTAAGTTTGACAAACGATTCTTTGGGCATGTAACATTCGCCCCGAACTTCCACTGTAACTGGTTTAGTAAGTTGCTGCGGAATCGACTTGATTGTCTTTAGGTTGGCCGTGATATCTTCACCAATTTGCCCGTTACCACGAGTAGATCCCTGCACTAATTTACCGTTTTCGTATCGTAATGAAATCGCTAGACCGTCAATTTTTAGTTCACAGTTAAACTCCGGTCTAACCCCCTGCTCTACTAATCGATGGGTAAAATTCTGTAACTCTGCTACTGAGAAAACGTCGCCTAGAGATAACATTGGCACATCATGCGGTACCTTAGTAAACTCTGGTAACGTAGTATCTCCCACTTCTTGAGTAGGTGAATCAGCGGTGATTATTTGTGGAAAACCGGTTTCTAATTCCACTAGCCGTTCATAGGTTTGATCGTAAACACTATCTTCTACACTAGGCGCATCGTACGTATAGTATTCTGCCGCCCATTTTTTTAATTTAGTTCTTAAATTCGCCGCTTGTGTTGCAGCTTGGTCTGGCGTTAATTGATTGATTTCTTGTTCCGCCACGAAGGATTCCTCCTACTCTTGTTTAACAATTGGGGCAAAGGCTGCCAATAAACGCTTAATCCCTTGTTGATCAAAAGCAATATCTAATTCCATGTCTTCACCTTGACCAGAAACTTTCACAACCGTTCCGGTTCCCCAGGCTTTATGACTTACTTTATCACCAATTTGCCATTGTTTCTTATTTGCACCAGTTTCTTTAGGCTTTTCTACGGTTTGACTAGGTCGTTTGTAAATTGAAGCCACTGCTTGATCCGTTCTGCGATCAAATGGTGTTCTGGGGCCCGTACCTTCCGTTCGGCCTTGATTTTCAGGATGCAATAATTCTGGGGTAATTTCATTAACAAATCGTGATTCTGGGTTGTTTTGGCGTCGACCATATAGCATCCGAGAAAATGCATTGGTGATATACAACTTTTCTTTGGCGCGAGTGATCCCCACGTAAGCTAATCGACGTTCTTCTTGCATTTCTGCTTCGTTTTGATTAGCCCGAGATAGTGGGAACAAGCCCTCTTCCATCCCCATGATGAAAACAACTGGGAATTCTAGCCCTTTAGCTGCGTGTAAGGTCATCAATGTTACTTGACTAGTTTCTTCTTGTACATCATCTTGATCAGATACCAATGCCAAGTCGCTTAAGAAATCAATTAAGTTATCCACTCCAGAACCATCTGAATGTTCTTGATCATACTTTTGCGTTACTGAAATAAATTCTTCGATGTTTTCAATTCTAGATTGAGCTTCTAATGTCTTAGAAGCTTGCAAAGCTTTCACGTATCCGCTATTTTCTAATAGGTTTTCGGTAATTTCAGTAATGTCCATATTGGCTGCTTTAACACTGGCTTGTTTAATCACACCCGCAAATTGTTCAATTTCATTTTTAGCTCTGGTAGACAATCCATTCGCCAGATCTACGTTTTGCGCTGCTTCTAATAAGCTCCATTGGTGATCATTAGCAAATAACCGTAATTTTTCCACGCTGGTTTGCCCAACTCCACGCTTAGGTTCGTTAATCACCCGTTCAAAACTCATGGAGTCGCTAGGATTAGCCACTAAAGTTAAGTAAGCTAAAACATCCCTAATTTCTTTTCGATCATAAAACTTGTGCCCACCAACCATCGTATATGGAATATTAGACTTCAACAAAGTTTCTTCCATTACTCGTGATTGAGCATTAGTCCGGTATAAGATTGCCACACTACCATAATTGCGATGAGGTTTTTGAACTTCTTTTTGAATATTAGCCACGACGAAGCGAGCTTCATCATTTTCAGTTTGGCCCCGATAATAAGAAATTTGCTCACCGTCATCATTTTGAGTCCACAAATTTTTATCTTTACGATTATCGTTGTTAGCAATCACGGCGTTAGCTGCATCCAAAATGGTTTTAGTGGAACGATAATTTTGTTCCAGCATAGTTACGTGAGCGTCAGGATAATCTTTTTCAAAGTTCATGATGTTTTCCATATTGGCTCCTCGCCACCCATAAATACTCTGGTCAGCATCCCCAACCACACAAATATTACGGTATTTGGCGGCCAACATGTTAACTAACTTATATTGAGCTTCGTTAGTATCCTGGTATTCATCCACGTGGATATAGCGGAACTTATTTTGGTAAAATTCAAGAGTTTCTTTAGAGCTATTGAATAGCTGAATTGTCATCATGATTAAATCATCGAAGTCCAGCGCTTGATTCCGTTTCAATTCCGTTTGGTACCGATCGTAAACGTCACCCACAATTGATTCAAACGGACTAGTAAATTCTTGCTTATACTGCGCTGGGGTTAACAAGTCGTTTTTGGCGTTGGAAATAGCCCCTAAGATAGAACGAGGATCATATTTTTTAATGTCCAGGTTCATATCAGTCAAAATTCGTTTCACTAGTGTTCGTTGTTCGCTAGTATCAGCAATGGTAAATGCCCGATTATAACCAATTTGATCAATATTTCTTCTTAGAATTTGCATACATAGTGAGTGAAATGTTGACACCCAAACATCAGAGCCATTTCCCCCTAGTAAGTTATCCACCCGTTCTCGCATTTCGCGGGCTGCTTTGTTAGTGAAAGTAATCGCTAAAATGTTCCAGGGGTTAACGTGATCATGTTCGATCAAGTAAGCAATTCGGTGGGTTAAAACCCTCGTTTTGCCACTTCCAGCCCCTGCCATAATTAGCACTGGTCCCTGGGTCGAAATGACCGCATCTTTTTGTTCTTTATTGAGTTTTGCTGTTAAATCCTCTGTCGCCACTTAATTGTCTTCCTTTCACTTAATATCTTGTCAATTATACCAAAAATTGGGCCCTATTAGACGTTTGTATTCAATAAAAAAAGTCGGTTTTCCCGACTTATTCCGCACTTTGATATTTGCTATTAAAATCGATGTCGTCCCAGATGCTGGTACTTTCGATTTGTTTTAAAGTTTGGCTAACTGATTCAGTAGGAATTAAAATAATTCCTACAATTGTATCCGGGTTGGAACCGGCATCTTGATAAAAGCTAAAGTGCCAATCGTTTTTGATTACCCATTGAGTTTTAATTCGTTCAAAATCGCGGCGGCGAATCGTTTGCATTACCGTTGGCAAGCTTTCCAAGACATTGGTAAGTGGTAGGCCCGAAATAGCTTTCAAATGTTCTGTAAACTGATCAGTATTAGCTGCATATTGAAAAATCAAGCCAGCCATTCCTAAATTAGGGGCCACTTTGTTTACGTAAATTGTCCCATTTTCTGACAGAAAGAAGGTAATTTCAAAGGTTCCAATATAGTCTAAATTAAACGCAATTTCATTAGCAATCCGTTTAATTTCTTGGTCCACCAAGGGATCAATTTCAGACGGTGTAAAGGCCGTCGTAACCTGGCCAGCCTTATAAATTAACTCAGTAGTCGGAAAAACGGTGCGGTTTCCGACTCCGTCTCTAGTCACTACCACCGCATAATCGCGTTGATGTTCGATAAATGATTCCAAGACGTAAGTTCCCGCATCCAGTAATCCAGAGGCGTCTACGATGTCTTTAGCGGATTTAATGAATAACTGTCTGCCATTTAATAACCCTCGTTGAATGGGTTTTAAAATAGCTGGGTACCCAATAGAATTAATTCCCTGATAAACATCTTCTAAATTAACTACCGTGGTATACGGTGCCATATTAATATTTAAAGAATCAAAAAAACTTCGTTCGATTAATCGATCTTGCATAATTTCTAGTAAATGATCACGTTGTGGCAAAGCGGTGTAACGTGACAAGAAACGTACAATTTCGGGATCAATTCGGTCACTATTATAGGTAATCACGTCGCAACGTTCAGCAAACTGCTGCAGTGCTTTTTGGTCCGCCAGGGGACCTAAATATTTATAATCTGCCATTTGCATAGCTTCGTTAGTCTCATCTAGACTGTACATTGCTACCTTAAATCCCATCCGTTGCGCTGTTACTATTAGAGAAACACTACTTTGGTCATCCCCAATAACCCCAATTGTTGCACCAGGATACAATATCCGTTCGTCAGCCACCGTCTTCACTACTTTCATTTAATGTTATCTCTAATGTTAAAGTTATTATGCCAATTTGACAAACTTTTTTAACCTTTTACTTACAAACTTTGTTATTTTTTATGATTCTGAAACAAATTTAACTTCCCCATTTTCAAACGCTGCAATCCGCGCCAAAGATTCTACTCGAATACCAGTATCTTCGATCATCTTGCGACCTTTTTGGAAGCTCTTTTCGATTACGATTCCAATTCCACCAACTTTAACATTGGCTACCTTAGCGATTTCTAGTAAACCTTGAACAGCTTGCCCATTAGCCAAGAAATCATCAATAATCAAAACCGTATCGTCTTCATTTAAGAAACGTTTATCAATACTAATATCATTGTTAACTTGTTTCGTATATGAATAAACCCGAGCGGTATATAGGTTATCAGTCAATGTTAAACTCTTATGCTTGCGAGCAAAAATCATTGGCACGTCTAAATGTAGAGCTGCCATTAAAGCAGGAGCAATTCCGGATGATTCAACGGTTAACACTTTAGTGATGCCTGCATCGGCAAATAAACGCGCAAATTCAGCCCCCATAGCGTCCATTAGTTTCGGATCTACTTGGTGGTTTAAAAAGTTATCCACCTTTAATACGTCTTCTCCTAGTACTGTTCCGTCTGCTTTAATCTTATCTTCTAATAATTTCATCCTGAAATTTCTCTCTAATCGTATTGATATAAATGATATTTTTGAATTATGGAAATTAATTTTTGGGTATAGGCCGGATCAGTCGCATACCCATCTTGTTGCAAGGCTTTAGCTCCTTCAACGTAGTTAGTAGCGGCAATTACGTCTGCATACTGGTTAGCATTCCATTTGGTTCCTTCAGCTAATAATCGATCATGGGCAATAACAGAATCTCGCCAACTGCTATAAACTTGAAATTGGGCCTTCACCGTTTGGTAACTACCGTTCACAAATTCTTGGGTGCTTAACGTAACACTATTGCTGTCATTAGCCTTCACCCCAAATAAATTGTAGTACCGACTAGCTAACCCACTAGTACCCCAATCAGACTCTAAAATAGCCTGAGCAATCGTAATACTAGGCAATATATGATACGTGGTTTGCATTTCCTGAGCCGTAGGTGCAATTTGTTTAATGAACTTAACATGTGCCACTTGAGTTGGATCTTCTACCGCTGTGGCCTTTGGCTGTTCAAAAGATGTTGTAAATAGCCGGACACTTGCTAAGCATAAAATTCCCATACCAAAGATAATGAGGATTGGTACTACCGATCCTCGCTTCCGTTTAGTTCGTCGTCTCGTCCTTTTTTTGGTCACGCCTACCCCAATCTTTCCACAGTTTACAACTATTCTATCCGGAATTTGAACAGATGACAATTAATATTTGCTAAAGAAATTGTTTGACAAACTGTTCTTTTTCGAGTAACTTAACCACTGATACTTTAAAATACGGAGATGAATTAAATGGCAAAAAGTACTGAAATGTCAGCCGATCAAGCTAAATTCCACGTTGGCGACGAAGTTGGCTTCAAACTTGAAGGTAGTGACTTTACCGGTTTTATCGACAAAGGATACAATAACTCTTTTCTAATTACCTTTAAATCTAGTGATCCAGAAATTATTGATAAATACCACAATAAAGTAGTTATCAACAATAAGCAACTCAAAATGATCAAAGCAGCTCCTCAACCAGATCCAGAACCAGAAGACGAAGAAGAAGATACCAAATAACAACCAAAAAAGTTCTTAATTAATCAATGATTAATTAAGAACTTTTTTTATTTATGTTTGTTAATTACTTTTAATAATGGTCGCCCAATTAACGGAGTTACAATGCCGCTAAAAATGGCTTCTGGAATACCGTTAGTGCCAATTACTCCCAATAAATAAGGAAGTAATGCTTTAACGTTAACTTGGTATAACTGTGGTGCGTTACCTTTATAAAATAGGTAAATCAATCCTAACACTAACAGAGTATTAGTCAAAGAACCACAAATAGCGGCTACTGAAATAGCAATTCCTTGATTATTAAACCGAGTTTTTAATTGTTGGTAAACAACACCAGCAACTACCCCCACCATGATCCGGGGTAACACAGAAACTACCGGATTAACAAAGACAATCGTAGCTAAAGGACTAGTAGGCCACACAAAGGCTCGAATAAAGGTGATGACTCCCCAGACACCCCCAATAATGGCTCCATCGGTCGTTCCTAATAAAATTGCGGCCAATGATACCGTTACCGGAATAATAGTAATGGATAGTGGACCAATTGGAATTAACCCTAAAATTGGTACTGATGTTTGTAAAATAATAATGGCAATAAACATAGCGAGCATATTAAGCCGATACGCATTATTTTTCTTCATGACTCCCATACTCCTCGATAGTTTAATGGGGTCATTATACCATTTTTAGGTTTAGTCTTGACCACAAAAATTCCTAAGTTTAATTCTCCTCTGGCTTATTTAAAGTTAACTGAGTAGCTTTCACCCCAAAGTAATTAGTGGTCAACTGTTCTAGTTCATTCATTGCCGCAGTGGCTCGCTGAGCCTGCTGCTCATTAACTGATTCCATCACCAAAATCGCATTTTGCGTTTGTTCAGTCAGCATCGTTCGTTTAGCTTCTCGCCAATTTAAGCTCCGACAAATCGCTCCTTCATCATCGTAGTAAATCATTTCGCCCGGTAACGCCGGCGCATCTTCTTCTGCGCCTAATGGCCAAAAGTTTTCTCCACCTTGAGCTAGTCCTAAATGCATAGCGCTCTTAATCTGATCAATATCTTCACCACCAGTTGGAACAGCGTATTTCATCGAAACACTATTATAAAAATCCACTAGCGGATTAATACTGGTAAATTGGTGTCCTTGACTGATTCGTTTTAACAACGCTTCAATTGAAGAACGGGCGCCCTTTTTAGTTTTAAACTGTCTAAGAGCTTGACGCCACTGAGCCACCACTTCGTTTTCACTAAATACGTCAGCAGTGATAAATTGCTGAGCATCTTTTTCCGCGTTTTGCAACAGCTCGTTAAATTCTGCCATAGAAGCCGCAGGATGATTATCAATCCCCCGTAGTTCTAGTAAGTTAATTTGGCCGTCTGGAAATAATTCCCAAAATTATTGTTCTACAATTACAGTTTGCATTATTTTTCCTCCATTGTTTTCGTCATAATCCAATCAGTTTGTTGACTATTCCCCATTGTAAAAGTATGTTCAGCAGTTCGAATAAAACCAGTTCGGGTGTAAAAGCGTTGTGCTTGTTGATTATGTTCCCACACCCCTAGCCAGATCATTGATTTCTTTAACTGAATTGCTCTTTTTACTGCCCACGCCATTAGCTGCTGCCCAATCCCCAATTGTTGATATTTTTTCAACACATAAATCCGTTGCACCTCTAAGGATTGCGGATAATCAGCTTCGGTTTGAGCCGTTGCTATGTTAAGTTTTAGATAACCCAATATTTCTGTTCCCTGCTTAGCAAAATAAAATTCGGAATTAGGGTTAGCTAGTTCCTGACACAACTTAGGTTCTATTAATTGCTCATCCAGGTAACTCTTAATATCAGCTTCATTATTGGTCATTGCAAACGTATCCCAAAAGGTTTGCCGACTAACAGTTACCAACTTAGCTAATTCGGCTGGTTGAACTGCTTCAATTGTAATCTGCATATTACTTCAAATACCCCCTAGTGCCACCCTTTTTAACTAGCTCCCAGTCACCATTTACGTTAGTTTCTACTCGGCTTAACAATTGTTTTAACTGCTGTGCTTCAACTTCACTTAAGCCCGCTAGCGCAACTTGATTGGAATAATCATTTTCTGCTTTAATAACCGGGTAAATGGCCAGGCCTCGTTCAGTAGCAAAGATACGTTTATTTTTCTTGTTGTCCACACTACTTCTGCGTTCAACCAGGCCGTTAGCTTCTAATTTTTTTATTGCGCGGGCCACGGTTGACCGATCAACTTTCAACATTGTGGATAACTCTTCGGAAATAATTCCCGGTTGTTCACAAATTCGAACTAAATAAAGATATTGGCCTTTGGTCAGTTCATAAGCTTTAAATTCAATGTTGCTAATTGAATCTAAAGCCCTCGCAATATTGCCTAGTGATCGCAAAATTTCTACCATACATGTCACTCCCATTAACTCTTGAAGTTTATTATACTGATTTTTATTGCAAATGCAATATTATTATATAAATACCACCGCGGGTATATTTAACAATGAATCGCTATTTTAACGAACTAATTAAAAGTTAATTATAATCAAAACATTGACAAATGCCTTTTTAACTTCATAATATACCTAACGAGGTATATTTAACAAACTTGGAGGCTGCCTATGTTTTCCCTATTTAATCGTATTCCCAGTATTTCCACAGCAGAATTAGCTGATCGTTTAAAAGATCGACCAAATTTATTAGACGTTCGAACTCCCACAGAATACCGTTCGGGACATATTTCAATAGCTACCAATTGGCCGTTAGCCAAGGTTGCTCAATATCATCGCCCAGCAACCGAACCCCTATATGTAATTTGTCAGTCTGGTCATCGAAGTAAACAAGCTGCTAAAATATTGCGAACTAATGGCTATCAGGTTATTAACGTACGCGGTGGCATGAACGCTTGGGCCGGCAAAATACGCGTGGGAAAATAAAATTTATTACCATAAAAAGGAGATTACTATGTTTAACACAATCAACACAGATGAATTAGCAACCCAAATGCAAACTGGCACGGTTAACCTGGTAGATGTCAGAGAAGACTACGAATTCAACGCTGGTCACGTTCCAGGTGCCATTAATCTGCCCCTTAGCCAGTTACTTGCCGACTACCATAAACTAGATAAAGCTAACTCTTACTACTTAATTTGTCGTTCTGGAGCTCGCTCAGCCAATGCTTCCGCATTTTTAACCCAACAAGGTTATCGCGTTACTAACGTTACCGGGGGGATGCTGGCTTGGAACGGGGCGATCGAGTAATGACAACTTGTGATAAAACCGTCTTAAATCGCTTAAAACGTACGGAGGGCCAACTTCGCGGAATTCAAAAAATGCTCGTCGAAGAAAAAGATTGTGCCGAAATTATTACCCAGTTAAGTGCAGTGCGCTCAAGCGTTGATCACATTATGGGCCTAATTGTTGCCGAAAATTTAAAAAACTGCTTCGAAAATCCCGAAATAGATGCAGCCGTTCAAGAAGCAAAAGTGGCCGAAGCCATTAAACTAATTATGAAAAAATAAAAAAAACTGCCAAAGCTAGTTATTATTAGCTTCAGCAGTTTTTTTATTATTTAATTGTCCCAAATAAATCGTTAAAGGCTTCCGTCATTGTAGGATGAGAATAAATTTGATCTCGTAAAACTTCGTATGGTAAATGTTGGTGCATAGCTAAAGAAATCATGTTGATTAATTCTTGGGCTTCAATGCAGTATAACGTAGCTCCCAAGATCTCATGGTTAGCTGGGTCCACTAACACTTTTAAGTACCCGGTTGTATTACCTAATACGTGCGCTTTTGGCACAGCGGTAGTAGCTAGTTTACCAACTTGGTATGCGATTTGTTGGTTCTTAGCCTGTTCTTCATTTAAGCCAATCGTTGCCACCGGAGTGTTTAAGAAGACTACGTGGGGAACTAATTCTTGCTCTGCTAAGGTTCGTTTGCCATCTCCTACTAGTTGATCCAACACAATTCGGTAATCGTCTAAGGAAATGTAAGTAAATTGTGCGCCACCCCGGACGTCCCCCATTGCCCAAATGTTATCCACATTAGTTCGCAAGTGGTCATCCACAATGATGCCCCGCTGATTAGTGGCAATTCCCGCTTTGTCTAAACCCAGTTTAGCAATATTAGCTTTTCTCCCAGTAGACACCAAAATGGTATCAGCAGTTAGCGTACGTCGTTGACCGTCTTGTTCGAACTCAATTTTGGCCTCTCCTACTTGATTAATTACCTGGGTGACTTGGGCATTTAATTCAAATTCAACTCCCTTAGCAGCCATATCACGTTGAACAGCCGTTGCCAGTTCTCGTTCATCCCGTGCCATAAACTGTTTACCCGCATCAATAATTGTCACTTGAGAGCCAAAATTAGCGTAGATGGAGGCAAATTCTAATCCAATGTAGCCACCGCCAACAATAGCAAGGTGCTTAGGAAGTCTGCGTTGATCCATCAAGGTTTCACTTGTTTGCATAAATGGACTAGTTACTAACCCCGGAATTTCAGGAATAATCGGGGTACTCCCGGTATTAATAAAAATTCGCTCGCCACTAATTTGATCAACCTTACCATTTTGATATGTAACTTTAAGTTGCTTAGGCGCTTCAAACTCTGCCCAGCCATTTAACACGGTCACGGTTGCTTTGTCACTTAACTTATGAAGGTTACTGCTCCGCAAAGTACCGGTCACATCGTTTTTATTTACGATGGCACTCCGATAATTTTCCTGAGCATCGCCCAAGCGATTATTTTGAGAACTGGTTAATAGGGTTTTGGTAGGGATACAAGCCACGTTAATACAAGTCCCACCGTACATTTTATCCGATGCCTCAATCATAATCACAGATTCACCACGATTAGCTAACGCCCCGGCTAATGTTTTCGCCGCTTTGCCGAAACCAATAAATACGTTTTGTGCAGTAATCATAAACAGTTCCTCCCATTATTCGAATTCAGATTAAACTCATGGTAATTGGGAAAGCAACTAAGTGTCAACTGATTGGCTCATTCATTAATGAAGTCACAAAAAAACACCCACCAAATGGCGAGTGTTTGTACAAACCGAAAAGATAAATCTTAACGCTTTGAGAATTGTGAAGCTTTACGAGCTTTCTTAAGACCTGGTTTATTAGAATCCATTTTCACTAAGTTGGAATAACCTTTAATATCAAGGCTTTTCTTAAGTATTACCTTCAATAAATCTCACTCAATTTGAATAACTTTGACTCAAATGGTGGGGATTTTATCAAAATAATGCGAGTCATTAGTGTTCCTTACATAGAAAAATTATCGTCAGCATTTTCAGCAACCATATCTACTGGTTGCTTTTTTTGATCCGTATCATCTGTGATATTTGTGATTTCTTTTAACTGTTCCATCGTGCCACGTCCATCGCCATTAGTATAGAATTTTAAACCACTAATTTGAATATTGCTTTCATTGTCCATAAATTCCATATCAGCATGATGATTCGTCATATATAACAGAAGCTCTTCTTTCCATAATTCTTTCTCGAATCGTTCGCCACTCATTCCCTTAGGCTCAATAAAGATTTGGAAATAATAATCGTTTGTATCTTCAAGAAACAAAATAAAGTCAGGTTGGAAGCCGGTCAGATGAATGCCATATTTAGGATTTTCTTGATATTGATGTAACTTCAGTTTTTCACTCTTAGCTGACTCTCTGTGCATGGTTTCATCCATACGGAACAGATACACTGCTTTACCATACTTAGCTTCTAAATCCTCAATATATGCTTTAACTCGTTCGATTAATTGATATTCAAGCCGGTTTACAATGGCATTGTCATAAACATAAAATTCGTCATCTTTCATTTGATAAACTTTAATATCTTGCGTTTCAGCAAATTGTGTCTGAGTGTCATATTCTGGAACGCGTTTATTATAATCGCTAAGATATTCCTTAATTGGATAACCGATAAAGTTATTAGTTCCGCGCTGCTTAACATAACCTGATTGGATTTTAACTTGATATTCTTTTAGAAGATCAACGATGACTTTCAAGATTTCTTCTGCGGTCAAATTAGCTTCACGATATTCAACAGGTACTGTTAAAAATAATCTTAGATGATTAGCATTCAACCAGTTTCTTCCATAAATAAACTCATCCATAGATTGAAGATTAGGAATGTACTGTTTCAAATTTGAAAATTGATAAAAATCTAATTTTTGAATCGCCTTTTTAACATAGCGATCATCAAATCTAGAAACACTAATCGTTTTAGTCTCAACGCTTGCTGAATACGCTGAATAATTGACTTCCCGTGAACCATAGTTTAGATTACGCTGAAGATCAACCTTATGTTCAATACCATACTTTTGAATACTATCAAAGTAACTACTAGGAACGTCAACAGATTCGTTATAATAAATCTTTCCATTGCGATAAGCATTGGTTCTTTTGAACTCAGGTTTAACTTTTACCTCAATAGGTGGATTTTTGCTATCTTTACCAGTTGGCAAATCCATTTGCTTTAATGATTCAACTAGCTGTTTTAAATATTGTGGTTCATTCATCGTGTGATAATGAAGTGTTTCTAAAATCAGTTGTTTATCTGATGGATCATCATCAAATCTGCGCTTGTAACTCTTTTTGCCATCTATTTCAAAGGGATAATAGCGTGCACCACGTCCGATTAGTTGAGCCTCTACCATAGTTGCCGTTTGATTTGTCTTTTTTTCTGCTCCTTCACTAATACGAACAATATCATATAAGTTCAAGACATCCCAGCCTTCAGTGAGCTTGGCAACTGCAAAAACAACCCGATAAAAATTATTGGGGCTTTCTAAGGTATTTAAAGCCTCATACTGACCTTTTTCAAGCATATTACCACTAGCATCATTCGCATTTAATACATTTTTAGAATCAAAGTCATGTTTGATTTCGCGAACAATTTTACCTAATTCTTCCTTGTTCTTTAAATAATATTTATAGGAAAGCTCGAGTACTGCATTGTCATTGCTATCCATCAATTGTTGACGTTCAATAAAGGCTAGTAAATCTTTGGCTGTTAGCTTGGCAATCATTTCATTAAATTTAGCATTCGCCGTGTTAGAAACAGCAACTTTAGCCGACTTAAACATAATAATTGGTTTGAAGGTACTGGTGACATTCTCAATTTGAGCCCGATATTTTCTAAACTGAGAAAGCAGCACAACATTTAGCATTTTTTCTTCATCGCTAGCTGATGTTTCAATCCGTTTTACTTGCTTAGAATAACCATCATACATAAAAAGGCTTAAAGGATAACGGTAAACAACCTTATCACGATATTTATCATAAATAGTCGTCTTCTCAAAATCGACTGTTGCTGTAAACTCTAGCAACAAATTCTTTTTGTCTTCATTATTTCTAGCATTTAAAACTTTATTGATTGCTGATTCCCAGGTATGCTCTGCTTCTTTTTCAGATTTGGTACTTGCTGAATAATGATGGGCTTCATCGGCTAAGATTACGACTGGATCTTGTTCGTAATCGCTCAAGCCCATAGTATTTTCTTTAACCGTAAATAGATCGTTCGAAACTGTCTGAACCGTTGCTAATTTAAGATAAATTGTATTGGCTTGTTTGATTCGTGGGTAGCGATTGACTTCTTGAATCGTAATATATTGTCCATCAATCTCAATTTTGTCTTTAAAGAGATACTTATCGCTACCAGCATTAATCAGATTATCTTTCGTCTTCATCAATACCGAATTCGTATTCACGGTAAACAAGAAATTCGTGTAGCCTTGATCTTGATATAAATACAAGATTAAAGCTGCCATTAAATCTGTTTTTCCAGAGCCTGTTGCCATATTAAACAAAACGTGTTGTGGGTTAGGTTTGATTTGTGTTTGGGTGTACCAAAAATTGTTTATAGCATCATTTTGATATTTACGTAAATTATGCTTCAAATTGCTATCAATATAAAATGAATCTCCAAAAAGGCCACTAAAGTAATTAAGATCTGCCTGTTCAGCCTGTTCCACTAGAGGAAATTTCAATGATTGAATGTCTTTCTTTTTAGACTTCGCCATAATTACTCACCTGCTTCATAAAAGCTTTGATTAAATTGATAATCCCGATCTGATAAAAACTCGCGAACATTTTGATCATCGATTTCAGAGTAGTTATAGTACAGCCCATTTTTATCAAGTAATTTAATTAATAAACGTTTTTGATCATCAAATCGAACCTTGGTTGGATCCCATTCAATTTTGTTTAAATCCGCCTTAAAAGAAATATCCGCTGCTTCTTGTGAACCTTCTACACCAGATAACATGCGATTATATATTTCATGCATTTCATCAATTGTCTTTGCAGAAATTAAATCTTGTAAATATCCCATATTCTTTTGCATCAGTTTAGCATAGACGAATGAACCACCACCTTGCCAATTGACATCTTTCGAAATACCTCCTTGCTCGCCAGCAATAACTTTTTGTAAGCGAGGAACTGAGACCGTATTGATGTAATCCATTTGCTCAATACCGATAAAACGTCGATTCATTTTCATGGCTACTGCTTGAGTAGTCGCGGAACCCATGAAAAAATCAAGAACCATATCTCCTTCATTTGTAACAAGTTCTATCAATTTTTTAAGTAAACCCTCTGGCTTTGGAGTGTTAAATGTTGCATCCCCAAATAACAATTTGATTTCATCCGAGGCATTTTTATTTGTGGGTACATCTTCTATTTCAATATTCAATATTGATCGAAGAACTTTTCCTGTCGGCTGAAAAACCTTATGATGCAATTTCCAGCCATTATTGGTATGGGTAAACTTTATATTACCTTCTCTTAGTTCTTTTTCAACAGTTGCTTGGGATGATTGCGAATTAAGCTTGACCACCGTTCCATCCGGTGCAACAACAGAAACAGGGATAGGATTTTTTAATCCATCTCTTGCCAGAGTATCCCAATAATATCTAAGACCACTTTTGTCATCAGAATATTTATATCTTTTTAAGTATTCGTCTTCATATGAAACTCTCCATTTTTCACCTAATCCAACAGTTTTTATGCTTTTTGTATAAACTGCTAAATAATCGTGATCAAGCGCAATAAATCTTGAATCGTTACCACCACCTTTTCTTTTTTTCCAAATTAAATCCCCAACAAAATTTTCTCTCCCAAAAATGGCATCTGATAACACCTTCAAATATGCCTGCTCAACTTCATCTGTATTAATAATGATTACACCATCATCAGTTAATAATTCCTTTGCTATTTCAAGTCGATTCTTCATAAAAGTGAGCCATGCCGAATGGGAAAACGAATCATTATAGTTCCATGAATCCTCACCGGTATTATATGGTGGATCTAGATATATAAATTTAACCTTACCTGAGTAAAGTTTCTTCAGCGTATGTAAGGCTATCAAATTATTTCCCTTAATAATTAAATTATCTTTTTCTACATCAAAATTATCAGTATCTTTTTCACCGTCAACATCATATCTCTTAGCATGATTTAATATCTTCTTGTCAAACAAACGATCAATTTCATCTTTTTCAATGACTTCATTTAAGAATGCATCATCATAACCATTTTCATTATCTTCCTTGGTCATGCTCGCTGTTAAGACGCCATCTTTAAAGGGAAATTCCAAAACAACGTCTTGATTATCTTCAATAAACTTTCCATTACTCGTTAAACCAACTCGATTTTCATATTTCGTATAGCTTGTGTCCCAATAATCATCGTAAAGAATCGCTTCTTCAAGTTGATCAATTTGAAATAGTTTTTGTCCCGCAACTTCTTTAATATAATTCTTTTTAATAAAATCAATTTCAAATAATTTTGCTAGTAAAGCTTCATCATAAGCACGTAAATCATCAGAAACCTTTGAACGATTTAATTCATCGCCAATGAAGTACTTGTCCCCAAATGAGACAAGTACTTTTTTTAATTCATCGAATAATCTTGGTTCAATTTTAGACATGTCTTCTTCCTCTCCAATTGCTGAATAAGCTAGAATCTATAATAATAATTATAATTAAAATATTACTTTATTTATATTTATTATAAATCTACTTACCTAGATTAAACAATTTTAATTTAGTAAATAACTGTTAATTTAACTACAAAAAAACACCCACCAAAATGGCGAGTGTTTTGCAAACCGAAAAGATAAATCTTAACGCTTTGAGACTTGTGAAGCTTTACGAGCTTTCTTAAGACCTGGCTTCTTACGTTCCTTCATACGAGGGTCACGAGTAAGTAAACCTGCACGCTTTAATGGGCCACGGAAATCTGGGTCAACTTCAAGAAGTGCCCGTGAGATACCATGACGAGTTGCTCCGGCTTGACCAGAGAAACCACCACCGTTAACGTTAACCAAGGCATCATAGTTGCCAAGAGTTTCAGTAACGTTGAATGGTTGCATAACAACTTCACGTAAGTTGGCAAATGGAATGTATTCTTCGATTGCCTTGTCATTCATAACAATTTTACCAGTACCGGGAACTAAACGTACCCGAGCAACTGAATCTTTACGACGGCCAGTGCCGCGATATTGTACTTGAGCCAATGCTGTTTCCTCCTTAAATTAAGTTAGTAATGTCCAAAACTTCTGGTTTTTGTGCTTGTTGTTCGTAGTCAGGACCTGCATAAACATGCAACTTCAAACCAATTTTGCGACCTAACGTTCCGTGAGGAAGCATGCCTTTAACTGAAGTTTCGATCAACTTTTCAGGGTTCTTATCACGGAAATCACCGGCAGTCCGTTGTTTCAAGCCACCGATAAATTTACTGTGACGGTAGTAAATCTTGTTCTTAGCCTTTCGACCAGTCAAGGCTACCTTGCTAGCATTAATAACGATAACGTTATCACCAGTATCCACGTTGGGAGTGAATGTTGGTTTGTTTTTTCCTCTTAAGATTGAAGCGACAACTGTTGATAAACGTCCCATAGGAACATCAGTTGCATCGATAACGTACCATTTACGTTCTACTTCACCTGGTTTTGCCATATATGTTGTACGCACGTTTGTTTCCTCCATGTTCTGTGTTTGTTTGACACCAAAATAAGGTTCCGGGGCTTATCAGTGGGGCAAACAATACCAACTACAATAATACAAATTAATAATGCAAAAGTCAATTTATTTCCTCAAAATCAACGTTGATATTTCGGCAATTTTACCGGATGTTGAGGATCATCACCCTCATAATAAACTCGTTTTAAGTATAATCCACTAGCAGGCATCGTTCGTCGAGCTTCATTTCGATCCTTAACTTCAAATAATCGTTGAACGTCTGCCACCGGTCTAAAGCCAGAACCAATTTCCACTGCTACGCCTACTAGTATACGAACCATGTTATATAAAAACCCATTACCGTAGAATTCGATTTGCAGCTCTTGATTGGCTTCATCCATGTGCGCCGTAGCTTCATAAATTGTCCGGACATTACTTTTGGCTGAGGAACCAGAAGCCACAAAGCTAGAAAAATCATGCTCGCCGACTAATTGTTCTAACGCCTGATTTAATAACTCCATGTCCACCGGGTATTTCCAGTGACCAGTATAGTTTCGTTTAAACGGATTTTTAAATTGTCCTAAATCAAGACGGTACAAATAGCGTTTACCAGAAACATCATAACGGGCGTGAAAATCAGGTTCCACAATTTCTGCTTTTTTAATCTGCATATCAAGTGGAATCATGCTGTTTAAAGCCTTAAACATGTTTTCCGCCGGTATGTTAATCGGAAAATCGAAGTGTGCCGTTTGAGCTAACGCATGAACCCCAGCATCGGTTCTTCCCGAACCAAAAACTTCAATCGCTGGTTGAGGTTCTTTAGCCATTTTATTAACAACTTTAGTTAAAACTCCTTCGATCGTCCGTTCATGTGGTTGGCGTTGAAAACCACTAAAATTAGTGCCGTCATACGCCATCGTAATTTTGTATCTAATGATTATTCCCTACTTTCTAACCAAGAAAACAATAATGCCGACGGCGATAAAAATCAGCCAGGCAATTGTATCACTTAACTGCCAATTATAAACGCGGTACTTAGTTCGCGATTCACTATCGGTAAAGCCCCGCGCTTCCATCGCGGTGGATAACTCTTCTGCATGGTTAATTGCACCGGTAAACAGCGGAATTAACAATGGCACCGCCACCTTAACTCGGTGTTTTAAACTCCCAGAACCAAAATCAACTCCCCGAGACCGCTGAGCATTCATAATGGTGGTCATTTCATCCATCAATGTCGGCACAAACCGTAACGCAATCGACAGCATCAAAGCCAAGGTATCCACCGGAAAATGCAGTTTCTTTAGCGGCCGCAAAATAGTTTGGACCCCATCAGCAATGGCTAATGGCGCAGTCGTTAACGTTAAAATCGTGGAGATCATAATGATTAACAGGAAGCGCACGAAGATATAGCCACCATTAATCAAACTCAGATCACTTACCGAAAAAGGTCCCCAGTGCCAGATGACTTTGCCACCGCTACTAAAGAAGATTTGCAGTAAAACGGTGAAGATAATTAGCCAAATTAACGGTCTAATTCCTCGTAGAAAGAAGCCAATTGAGATTCCGGATAAAATAATCGCAGCTAGAATTAATACCGCTAATACGGCATAAGAAGCCACATTATTAGCTAAGAAGATAATGGCCACGAAGTAAAAACACAATAACAATTTGGATTGCGGACTCATTTGGTGAATAACTGAGTGACCGGGCAAATATCGGCCAAAAATAAAATTATCCATGATTAGCCCCCAATTCCGCTACAATCGCATTGGTTAAATCAGTTAAAGTTAATGGGCGACTGGTTAATGGAAAGCCAGCTAACTTTAATTGCTCTGCAAATTCCGCACTGGTTGGTAGAGTTAACTGCATTTGGCGAACCCATTTTAGATCTGCAAAAATATCTTGTGGACTACCCTGTTTAGTAATTTCGCCATGGCTCATTACCACTACCTGTTCAGCGTATTGCACCACGTCATCCATTTGATGGGTGACCAAAATTATGGTAATCCCCATTTCATCATGCAACCGGGCTACCAATGCCATAATGTCGGCATGGCCCCGAGGATCTAATCCCGCGGTGGGTTCATCCAAAATCAGAATGGACGGATTCATTGCTAGTACCCCGGCAATTGCCACCCGCCGCATCTGTCCACCTGACAAATCAATTGGTGATTGATCTTGGTATTGTTGAGGTAACCCCACCAAATTCATTGCATTTAAGGCTGCTTGTTTGGCTTCAGCTTCCGTTGCTCCATAATTAAGCGGACCAAACATAATATCTTTGATAACCGTTTCTTCAAAAATCTGTTTCTCTGGAAACTGAAATACCATTCCCACTTTTTGGCGCAAAGGGCGTAGATTTTTGTTAGTAGTTTTATTAGTAATCACGTAATCACCTACGCTGACTTCCCCACTAGTTGGCTTGATCAAGGCATTAATGTGTTGAATCAAAGTAGATTTACCACTACCGGTATGACCAATAATGGCGGTAAAACTACCTTCCGTTAGTGTTAAATTAATATTATTAAGTGCCTGGTGCGCATCAGGTGAGTCAGCGTGATAAACGTAATTTACATTTTGGAATTTAATTTGACCAGCCATTTGATTACCTCCTCATCATTTAAATATTGATCAGGTAAATCTACTCCCGCTTGTCGGAGTTGTTCAGTTAATTGACTAGCAAATGGAACATCTAGTCCATCATTTTTAAGTAGTTCAGAATCATTTAATACCTTAGCCGGCGTATCTTCTAATACTAATTGGCCGTTATTTAGTAACATGATTCGGTCAGCCACCGCGGCTTCATTAATATCATGCGTAATGGAAATAACCGTTAAATCCTCTTGTTGCTTAAGGGTCTGAATTAAAGAAATAATTTCCTTACGTCCTCGAGGATCTAACATACTAGTAGCTTCATCTAAGATTAAAATTTGTGGACGTACAGCAATAATTCCGGCAATCGCCACCCGTTGTTTTTGGCCCCCAGACAAATTAGCTGGAATTCGTTCCCTAAAGTCCATCATATTAACAGCCTTAAGACTATCTTCAATGATCGGTCCCATTTGTTCTCTGGGTACTTGTCGATTTTCAAGTCCGAAAGCTACATCTTCTTCAACCGTTGCGCCTACAAATTGGTTATCTGGGTTTTGAAATACCATTCCAATTTGGTTGCGAACAGCCCCTAAATGTTCATCATCAACTGGTAATCCAGCGACCGTAATTTGACCGCCTTTGGGTTCCAATAAGCCGTCCATTAGTTTGGCCAACGTACTTTTCCCACTACCGTTTTGACCGATAATAGCAAGCCATTCTCCCTGTCTGACGTTAAGGGATAGATCGCTAAATACAACGTGCTCATCTGGATATTCAAATGAAAGGTGACTAACCGTTACGATATTTGTCATTGCTGCTCTTCCTTAACCTTTTTTATGTACAAAAAAATCACTGACAGGTTAACGGCGCATGAGAAATTCATCTCACATTCAAACTAGACTAGGACAAAGCCACCATCATAGCGTTCTATACCGAAAACCCGAGTGATTCTCGTGAAAACAAATTGTTTAATTATTTAAAACTAGTCAACTAATTGTAAGATGACCATTTGGGCACCGTCCCCGCGACGAGGCATAGTCTTGTAAATTCGAGTGTACCCACCGTTACGGTCAGCATACTTAGTTGCAAGATCTCCGAATACCTTTTGCAATGCAGTAGTTACAGTTACGTTATCGCCGTCTTCGTTAACGTCGGCAACTACGTCACGTAAAAATGCAGCAGCTTGGCGACGAGCATGAAGATCCCCGCGCTTGCCAAGTGAAATCATCTTATCAGCAGTTGAGCGAACTTCCTTAGCTTTAGCTTCAGTAGTTACGATTTGACCATTAACGATCAAGTCAGTAGTAAGGTTACGAAGCAAAGCTTTACGATGTTCACTGGTCCGTTGTAATTTCCGGTAACTCATGAATGAATCTCCTCCTTATCCTTTAGTCTTCTTTGCGAAGTGACAAACCAAGACCCGCTAATTTTTCCTTAACTTCTTCAAGTGACTTCCGGCCCAAGTTACGAACCTTCATCATGTCAGCTTCGGAACGATCAGTTAATTCTTGAACGGTGTTAATTCCTGCTCGTTTCAAGCAGTTATATGACCGAACAGAAAGATCGAGTTCTTCGATAGTCATTTCAAGCATTTTTTCCTTGTGTGTTTCTTCCTTCTCAACCATGATTTCAGCATTTTTAGCTTCGTCAGTGAGATTAACAAACATTTCAAGGTGTTCAGTGAGAATTTTGGCGGCCAGACTAATTGCTTCACTAGCTGTAATAGAGCCGTTGCTCCAAACATCAAGTGTTAGCTTGTCAAAATCATCTCTTTGACCAACTCGTGTACTTTCAACTTGATAGTTAACACGTTCAATTGGGGTGTAAATGGAATCGACAGGAAGAACTCCGATAGGCATATCAGTGCTACGCTTCTTGTTTTCCATTGCGGAAACATAACCTCGACCCTTGTTAGCAGTTAAGTTCATATGGAAGCTAGCACCGTCAGCTACGGTAGCAATGTGTAAATCTGGATTTAAGATAGTAACGTCACTTCCACCAACAATGTCAGCAGCAGTAACTTCGGCAGGGCCAATTACATCAATTTCCAAATTTTCTTCTTCTTCATCAGGTCCATCTAATTTCAAAGAAATTTTCTTAACATTCAAAATGATTTGAGTCACATCTTCAACAACCCCTTTGATCGTTGAAAATTCATGAAGGACGCCATCAATTTGAATACTAGTAATAGCAGCACCTGGAAGTGAAGACAACAAGGTTCTACGTAAGGAGTTTCCTAACGTAGTACCATAGCCTCGTTCTAGCGGTTCAACAATTACTTCTCCAAAATTACTGGTTTCTTCAACTTTATGAATGTTAGGCTTTTCAAATTCAATCATTCTTATCATTAACCCCTTTCAAAACGTGCGAGTTTATATATAAATCATATCGGAAGGATAACAATGGCACACTTCTTCCAGTATTAAACCCGACGACGCTTTGGAGGACGAGATCCATTATGAGGAACTGGAGTAACATCACGAATTGCAGTGACTTCCAACCCAGTTACTTGAAGTGCACGAATTGCAGCTTCACGACCTGAACCAGGACCTTTAACCGCAACTTCAACAGTCTTCATGCCATGTTCCATTGATGCTTTAGCAGCAGCTTCAGCAGCCATTTGGGCAGCAAAAGGTGTTGACTTACGGCTACCACGGAATCCAAGGGCACCAGCTGATGACCAAGAAATAGCGTTTCCTTGCACATCGGTAATCATAACCAACGTGTTGTTAAACGTTGAGTGGATATGAGCAACACCTGATTCGATGTTCTTCTTTACCCGGCGCTTACGATTTGTTTTTCTCTTTACCATGGGAACAGTTAACCTCCTTTATTTATTTCTTCTTGCCTGCGATGGCAACTGCTTTACCCTTACGAGTACGAGCATTGTTCTTAGTGTGTTGACCACGAACTGGCAAGCCACGACGGTGACGCATACCACGGTATGAGCCAATTTCTTGAAGACGCTTGATGTTCATGCTTACTTCACGACGAAGATCACCTTCGACTTTGTAGTTGTCAACGACTGCACGAATCTTGTCTTCTTGATCAGGAGTTAAGTCCCGAACACGAACATCTTCAGAAACGTCAGCTTGTGTGAGAATCTTTTGGGCAGTAGTGTTACCAATCCCGTAGATATAAGTTAATGCAATAACAATTCGTTTATCACGAGGTAAATCGATTCCGGCAATACGAGCCATTTAACATACACCTCCTAGTTACGTTTATTTACCTTGACGTTGTTTATGTTTAGGGTTTGCTGAGCAAATAATCATTACTCGACCCTTACGTTTGATAACTTTACAATGTTCGCACATTGGTTTTACAGATGGTCTTACTTTCATTTTTAAACCCTCCTCAAAAAATGATGAAGACTAATTACTTAAATCGATAAGTAATCCGACCTTTACTTAGGTCATAAGGAGACATTTCAACGGTAACTTTGTCACCTGGTAAGATTCGAATGTAATGCATTCTAATTTTACCTGAAACGTGTGCTAAAATTTCATGTCCATTTTCGAGTTCAACTCGGAACATGGCATTAGGTAAGGTTTCAAGCACCTTACCTTCAACTTCAATAACATTATCCTTAGCCATTATTATCCACCTCCAACTAACTAAGTTAGATTGATTCTAGAAAACTTCACAATAGCTAACGAGTAGTCTATCACAGTTATTCTAGCATATCAATCCTGTAGTTTCAAAATGATGAAGGGCTATAGTGACCGTAAAATAGCATCAACATCTTGCCAAACAGCATCAATTTCTTGATCCCCATTGACGGTGTGAAGTAAGTTACGTTCATCATAGTAGGAAACTAACGGAGTGTTCATCTTGATATTGACGTCTAACCGATTCTTAACAGCTTCTGGTTTGTCATCGTCACGTTGATAGAACTCATGACCACCACAAACATCACAAGTATCAGGAACCTTTGGCATATGGTACAACTTATGATAAGTTGCGCCACATGTCTTACAAATGAACCGTCCAGTAAGACGATCCGTCAAAACTTTAGGATCTACATCAATGTTGATAACCGCGCTTAATGGCTTGTTCAATACATCAGTCATTTCTGCTAATGCATCTGCTTGAGCCAAAGTCCGTGGAAAACCATCTAGTAAGAAGCCAGGTTCAGTGTCAGGCTGACTTAAACGTTCTTTAACGATCCCAACAGTGACATCGTCAGGAACCAAATCACCCTTATCAATGAATTCCTTCGCTTTTAATCCCATTTCGGTTTCATTTGCCATTGCTTCTCTAAACATATCCCCAGTTGAAATGTGAGGAATATGATATTCATCCACAATGTATTGGGCTTGTGTCCCTTTTCCTGCACCAGGGAGACCCATTAAAATTAAATTTAATGCCATTTCGTTTTCCTCCTGTATTTTGAGATTAACTATTATTCAGTCGGCTGTGAATCTTGAATGAATCCAACGTATTGTCGTTTCATCATTAATCCACGAATTTGCCGGATGGTTTCGATAGCAACCCCAACAACAATAAGTAAACTAGTCCCACCTAATCCGATTGACTCACTCAAGTTCCAAACGTTTGAAGCAATTAATGGAATTAAGGCCACGATACCTAAGAATAGGGAACCAACGGTACTTAATCTCATTAATAAACGAGAGATATATGATTGAGTCTCGTGTCCAGGCCAAACACCAGGAATATAGCTGCCTTGTTTTTGCAAGTTTTCAGCTAGTTTTTCTGGGTTAACTTGAACAAATGCATAGAAATAGGTAAACATAATGATTAATAAAGTGTAAAGCGTTGCGCCAACTGGCGTTTGCATGTTAAACACATTATTTAATACTTGATACCAAGTATCTTCAGAATGGTTATTAGCAAAAGCCATTAAAATCGTTTGTGGAGTTGAAATAAATGAGCTAGCAAAGATAACTGGAATAACTCCGGCAACGTTAACCTTCAAAGGAAGGTAACTACTGTCAGGAGCACCCGCTACCCGCCGAGTATATTGAATTGGTACTCGACGTTCAGCTTGTTGTACCCAGGTAACCCAAGTAACAATGATCAAGATAACAATTGCTAAAGCAACTGCGAATAGAATTGGTTGCCATAAGTCCTTAGTAGCTACCCCAACAAAATATTGTTGGTATAGTTGTTGAAGACCAACAGGAATTCTAGCAATGATTCCGGCAAAGATAATCATTGAAATACCATTTCCGATTCCTCGATCAGTAATCATGTCCCCCATCCAAGTAGTTAACATTGAACCACCAGTTAGAATAATACCGATAGTAATGTAAGTAGTTGCCGATGGATGAGAAACTAAATTCAAACTACTCAAAGTATTAAATCCGGCCGTAATCCCAATTGATTGGAAGAATGCCAACACCACCGTTAGATAACGAGTGACTTGATTTAATTTTCTTCGACCAACTTCCCCTTGTTTCCCCCATTCCACAAAACGTGGAACAATATCCATTTGGAGAAGTTGCACAATGATTTGCGCGGTAATATATGGTGACACCCCCATGGCAAAGATGGAATAGTTAGTTAGCCCGCCACCACTAAAGGTGTTCAAAATGCTAACCAACCCAGATGATGCCACTGACTGGAGTGCCTTTGCGTTAATACCTGGAACCGTAATGTATGCCCCAAGTCGAAAGACCACAAGAACCATCAGCGTAAAGAGGATCTTATTTCTAATATCTTTGACTTTAAAAGCATCTTTCAGGGTCGAAAGCATTAAATCACCTCGATTGAACCGCCAGCGTTTTCAATTGCAGATTGTGCAGATTTAGAGAACTTGTTAGCCTTAACGGTTAACTTCTTTGAAAGTTCGCCTTCACCAAGAATCTTGATACCGCTCTTAACGTTCTTAACGATACCTGCAGCGATCAATGATTCTGGAGTAACTTCAGCGCCGTTGTCAAATGCTTCTAATCTAGAAACGTTAACAACTGCATATTCCTTGCGGTTGATGTTGTTAAAACCACGTTTAGGAATTCGACGATACAAAGGCATTTGCCCACCTTCAAAGCCTAAACGAGTCTTGCCACGAGCCTTTTGACCTTTTTGGCCACGGCCAGCAGTTTTACCTTTACCAGCTGAACGTCCGCGACCTTTACGCATGCGTGATGACCGTGAACCTTCTGCAGCTTGTAGTTCATTTAACTTCATGAAAATTGGCACCTCCTTGTTAATTAATCTTTAACTTCTTCAACTTCAATTAAGTGTGCAATGTGGAAAAGTGCTCCACGGATAGCTTCGTTGTCAGGTTTAACAACTGAGCTGTTGATGCGGCCCAAGCCAAGTGCCTTAACAATTTTACGTTGCTTAGGGAGGCGATGAGCTGCGCTACGTTTTAAAGTAATTTTTAATTGAGCCATCTTAATTCCCTCCTTATTCAGCTAAGTGTGCGGTTGAAACGCCACGTAATACTGAAACTTCTTCAGCATTCTTCAAGCCTTCAAGACCGGCAAAAGTTGCGCGGATAACGTTGACAGGAGTGTTTGAACCAAGACGCTTACTAGTAACATCATCGATACCAGCAAGTTCCATAACGGCACGAACAGCCCCACCAGCTGCAACCCCAGAACCTTCTTCGGCAGGCTTAAGCATAATGCGGCCACCACCGTAAGTTCCAATGATTTCATGAGGAATGGTAGTACCCACGATTGGAACTTCAATCAAGTTCTTACGAGCTGCTTCGATAGCTTTACGAATAGCTTCGGGAACTTCTTGAGCTTTACCAGTACCAAAGCCAACATGACCGTGCTTATCACCGACAACGACTAAAGCAGCGAAACGAAGACGACGTCCACCCTTAACAACTTTAGTGATCCGGTTAATGGAGACAACGTTGTCTTCAAGTTCTAACTTATCGGGATCAATAAACTTCTTCATGTGCGGTTATTCCTCCTTCTCTAAAATTCTAATCCGTTCTCGCGAGCTGCTTCAGCGAGAGCTTGGACACGACCATGATAAATGTATCCACCACGATCAAATACGACATTTTTAATGTTCTTAGCAGCTGCACGTTCTGCAACTAACTTACCAACACTAGCAGCTTGTTCAGTCTTAGTACCACTGACAGCTTCTTCTAATGTTGAGGCACTAACAAGCGTTACACCCGCTACGTCATCAATTACTTGAGCGTAGATGTTTTGGTTAGAGCGAAAAACATTCAAGCGTGGGCGCTCTGCAGTACCAGAGATCTTATTGCGGACACGATTGTGACGTCGTTTCCGATTTTTGTTCTTATCTGGTTTTGAAATCAAAATAGTCACCTCAAATTTTATTTAGGCTGATAAATTACTTACCAGTCTTACCTTCTTTGCGAATAATGTGTTCATTTTCGTAACGAATACCTTTACCTTTGTAAGGTTCTGGTGAACGAACGGCACGAACTGAAGCAGCAAAGTCTCCGACGTGTTGCTTGTCAATACCTGAGATATTGATAGTAGTGTTGTCAGGAACTTCAACAGTCAAGTCTTCTGGGACAGTCATTTCAACTGGGTTTGAGTAACCAACGTTAAGGGTCAAAGTGCTGCCTTTAAGTTGAGCACGGTAACCAACACCGACAAGTTTAAGAGTTTTCTTAAAACCATCAGTAACCCCTTCAACCATGTTGTTGAAGTTGGCACGTGAAGTACCATGCATTGCACGAACTTTGTTATTGTAGTTTCCTACTGGTTCAAAGTTAACTTTGTTGCCTTCGATATTCATCTTAACCATGTCAGAGAATTCACGGCTTAAAGTACCTTTAGAACCTTTAACAGTAACCACGTTACCTTCTTGTTTTACTTCTACACCAGCTGGTAAAACAACTGTTTTATAACCAATACGACTCATTTTTATTTCACCTCCAATTCCTTTTTAATTTTTACCAAACGTAAGCTAATACTTCGCCACCGATTTTTTTAGCGCGAGCTTCTTTATCAGTGATAACTCCGTTTGAAGTTGAAATAATAGCAATTCCTAAACCATTAAGAACCTTAGGAACAGCATCTGCTTTGACGTATGAACGCAAACCAGGTTTTGAAATTCGCTTAAGACCGGTGATAACACGTTGGTTATCTTGACCATACTTAAGGAATACGCGAATAATGCCTTGCTTATCGTCTTCGATGTATTCTACATCGCGAACAAAACCTTCGCGCTTAAGAATTTCAGCAATATCGCCTTTGATTTTTGAAGCAGGTACTTCGACAGTTTCGTGACGAACCATGTTGGCGTTACGAATACGAGTCAAGAAGTCTGCGATTGGATCAGTCATAGACATGTGCGAACAACCTCCTTTTTATGTTTATTTTTACCAACTAGCTTTCTTCATACCAGGGATTTGACCTTCATGGGCAAGTTGACGAAGGCAAATACGGCAAAGATGGAATTTTTGGTAGACTGCACGAGGCCGTCCACAGCGTTCACAACGAGTGTAAGCTTGCGTTGAAAACTTAGCTGGACGTTCACTTTTTACAATTAATGATTTTTTAGCCAATGTGAAACCTCCTAGATTACTTTGTGAATGGCATACCGAATTGACCAAGCAACTCATGTGCTTCTTCATCGGTATTAGCAGTAGTAACGATAACGATGTCCAAACCACGAACACGGTTAACATTATCATAATCAATTTCAGGGAAAATCAATTGTTCCCGAATACCTAGAGTGTAGTTACCACGACCATCGAATGAACGAGAGTTAACACCGTGGAAATCACGAACTCGAGGAAGAGAAACATTGATTAACTTGTCAAGGAAGTCGTACATCCGGTCACCACGAAGAGTTACCTTAGCACCAATTGACATTCCTTCACGTAATCTGAATCCGGCAATTGATTTTTTAGCTTTAGTAACCAAAGGCTTTTGACCTGAGATTAAAGCTAATTCAGCAACTGCTTCATCCAAGTTTTTAGCGTTGGTAACGGCGTCACCAACACCCATGTTCAAAACAATTTTATCAAGCTTAGGAGCTTGCATGATTGACTTGTAGCCAAACTTGTCCATCATATGTGGAGTAATTTCGCTATTGAATTTTTCTTGTAAACGACTTGACATTTAAGTGTGGTCCTCCTTTCTTAATCGATAGCCTTATCTGACTTCTTGGAAAAACGAACTTTTTTACCATCTTCAACGCGGAAACCAACACGGGTTGGTTCGTTGTTTGATGGGTCGATGAGCATTACGTTAGAAACATGGATAGGTGCTTCAGTATCAACAATTCCTCCTTGAGGATTGGATTGAGAAGCCTTGTTATGTTTCTTAACCATATTAATGCCTTCAACGATAACGCGGTCTTTAGAAGCAATAGTCTTTTTTACTGTTCCTTCTTTACCCTTGTCCTTGCCGGCAATGACACGAACTTTGTCACCAGTTTTTACAAACATTACGGGCACCTCCTTATTTTTGGTAGTTTAGAGAACTTCTGGGGCTAATGATACAATTTTCATGAAATTGCTATCACGTAATTCACGAGCAACCGGGCCAAAAATACGAGTACCTTGAGGGCTCTTGTCATCACGAATTAAAACAGCAGCATTTTCATCAAAACGAATATATGAACCATCATTACGACGAGTTGCAGCTTTAGTCCGAACAACAACTGCCTTGACAACGTCACCTTTTTTGACAACGCCACCTGGTGTTGCTTGTTTGACAGTAGCAACAATCACATCACCGATACCGGCATATCTTCTAGTAGAGCCACCTAAAACCTTAATAGTCAGAATTTCTTTTGCACCTGAGTTGTCGGCAACTTTTAAACGACTTTCTTGTTGAATCACAGGTTTATCCTCCCTTCATTTTTTAAATCAGAATACGATAAAAAATGATTTTAAATTAAATAATAACTGCTTTTTCAACAATATCGATCAAACGGAAACGCTTTGTTGCAGACAAAGGACGAGTTTCCATGATTCGAACGATATCGCCAACCTTTGCTTCGTTGTTTTCATCATGAGCGGTGTACTTCTTTGAGTACTTAACACGCTTGCCATATGTTGGATGGTTTTTGTAAGTTTCAACAACGACGGTGATGGTCTTGTTGTTCTTATCAGAAACAACGCGTCCTTGATATACCTTTCGCTGGTTACGTTCTTCAGCCATTAATCATACCTCCTATCGTATTCTATTTGCTTAGTTCTTGTTGACGAAGAGCTGTCTTGATACGAGCAATGTTCTTACGAACTTGCTTAAGACGAGCAGTGTTTTCCAATTGACCAGTGGCTAGTTGGAAACGAAGATTGAACAATTCGTCTTTGTAATCTTTCTCTTTTTCAAGCATCTGAGCAGTGGTTAATTCATTAATTTCTTTAGCCTTCATTTGATTCGCCACCTACTTCCTCACGTTTTATGATCTTAGTGCGAACGGGAAGTTTCATTGCGGCAAGGCGCAAAGCTTCACGAGCAGTTGCTTCATCAACGCCGGCAACTTCAAACATTACCTTTTGGCGTTTTACAGGAGCTACCCATCCAGCAGGAGTACCTTTACCATTACCCATTCGGACACCGACACCTTTTTCAGTATATGACTTGTGAGGGAAAATCTTAATCCAAACTTTCCCACCACGCTTCATGTGACGGGTCATCGCAATACGAGCAGCTTCGATTTGACGGTTTGAGATCCAATGTGAATCAAGAGCTTGTAAACCGAATTCACCGAATGCTACCGTCTTACCGCCTTTAGCTTCGCCACGCATGTGGCCACGGTGCTCACGACGGAACTTAACACGCTTTGGTACTAACATGTTTATTCCCCTCCTTTTTCAGCTTTTTGACTATTTGGCTTATCTGGAAGGATTTCACCACGGTAGATCCAAGTTTTGACACCAATGGCACCGTAAGTAGTAAATGCTTGTTCCCATGCATAATCAATATCTGCACGCAAAGTATGCAATGGAACAGTTCCTTCTGAATAAGATTCAACACGTGCCATGTCGGCACCATTCAAACGACCAGCAACTTGAGTACGGATACCAAGGGCACCAGAACGCATAGTCCGTTGAATAGCTTGACGCATAGCCCGACGGAATGCAACACGGCCTTCCAATTGACGAGCAATACTTTCACCAACTAATTTAGCATCCAAATCAGGTTTCTTGATTTCGATGATGTTGATGTGAACACGTTTACCGGTAAGGTTGTTAAGTTCCTTACGTAGGTTTTCAACTTCAGAACCACCCTTACCGATAACCATACCTGGTTTAGCGGTGTGGATAGAAATGTTAACGCGGTTTGCGGCACGTTCGATTTCAATGGTTGAAACTGAAGCACTTGCAAGACGCTTTTCGATGTATTTACGAATTTGTAAATCTTCACGCAAGTAGTTAGCATAATCTTTTTCAGCATACCACTTAGCTTGCCAGTCACGAATAATCCCTACTCGTAAACCGTTAGGATTGATTGTCTTAGCCACGCTTTATCCCTCCTTTTTTTCAGACACAACGATAGTGATGTGACTTGTTCTTTTGTTGATTGGTGATGCAGATCCTTTAGCTCTTGGGCGGAAACGCTTCAAAGTAGGACCTTCATTCACGATTGCTTTACTAATGTAAAGATCTTGACTATCTAAGTCAAAGTTGTTTTCTGCATTTGCAACTGCTGAGTTAAGAACTTTAGCAACTACTGGAGATGCACCACGTGGGGTGAACTTCAAGATTGCTAAGGCTTCAGCAACACTTTTACCTCTAACTAGGTCAACCACAAGGCGGACCTTACGTGCTGCAATTCGAACAGTTTTGGCAGTTGCCGTTGCTGATGTGATTTGTTCAGCCATTGTTATCCTCCTTGCTATTAACGAGTTTTTTTGTCGTCGCCACCATGACCGTGGAAAGTACGAGTTGGAACAAATTCACCCAACTTGTGGCCTACCATGTCTTCTTGCACGTAAACTGGTACATGCTTCCGACCATCATAAACAGCGAATGTGTAGCCGATAAAACTAGGGAAAATCGTTGAACGACGTGACCAAGTTTTGATGACAGCTTTCTTTTCTACATCTTTTTGGGCATCAACCTTTTTGAGTAAGTACTCATCGGCGAAAGGTCCCTTTTTCAAACTACGACCCATGTTGAAACCTCCTCTACTAAATCTTTTTGTTTAGTTTAAATTACATCTTCGAGCCTTTACGACGACGAACGATAAACTTATCAGACTTAGCTCTCTTAGAACGAGTCTTCTTACCAACCGTCTTCTTACCCCATGGTGATAATGGTGATGGACGTCCGACAGGAGCTTTACCTTCACCACCACCATGTGGATGGTCGTTAGGGTTCATTACAGAACCACGAACGTGTGGGCGTTGACCTTTGTAACGGTTACGACCAGCTTTACCAACGTTAACTAATTCGTGTTCTTCGTTACCAACTGCACCGATTGTGGCACGGTTAACTGCAAGGACCATCCGAACTTCACCAGAAGTCAAACGAACCAAAGCATATTTACCGTCACGACCAAGTAATTGAGCAGAAGCACCAGCAGAACGAGCCAATTGGCCACCCTTACCAGGTTTCAATTCAATGTTATGGATAACTGAACCAACAGGAATGTTAGTAAGTGGTAATGCGTTACCAACTTTGATATCAGCATCTGGACCAGATTCGATCTTATCGCCAACCTTTAAGCCCTTAGGAGCCAAAATGTAAGCTTTAATACCATCCTCATAGTATACCAATGCAATATTTGCAGTCCGGTTTGGATCGTATTCGATTGCCTTAACAGTTGCAGGCACGTTATCTTTGTTACGCTTGAAATCGATGACACGGTACAAGTTCTTGTTACCGCCGCCACGATGACGAACAGTCATATGACCGTAGTTGTTACGACCAGCAGTCTTGTTCTTTGATTCAAGCAATGATTTTTCAGGCTTTGACTTAGTGATTTCACTGTAGTCAAGGCTTGTCATATTACGTCGACCGTTGCTGGTTGGCTTATATGTTTTAATCGCCACGATGTTTCCCTCCTATATAAAAGATATTAATTAATTATTCTTGACCGAATAATTGAATTTCATTTGAGTCAGCAGATAAAGTTACGATTGCCTTACGACGTTTCTTAGTGTAACCAGAGTAACGACCTTGGCGCTTTAACTTACCGCGAACATTCATGATGTTAACTTTAACAACTTGAACATCAAAGATGTCTTCGATTGCTTTTTTAACTTGAGTTTTAGTTGCTCGTAAATCCACGTCAAAGGTGTAACGCTTGTCGTCCATCTTAGAAGTTGATTCTTCAGTAACTACTGGGCGCAAAATAATATCACGTGATTCCATTATGCGAGCACCTCCTCTACTTGAGAAAGAGCAGTCTTAGTCATTACGACCTTGTCGTAGTTAGCAACATCTAAAACGTTAACTTCCTTAGCGTCGATAACCTTAACATTTTCAAGGTTACGAGCTGAACGAATAGCGTTTTCGTTGTCGTTTTCCAAGACTACCAAAGTTTTTGTATCAGCATTTAAAGTGTTTAGCATGTTAGCAAATTCTTTAGTCTTTGGTGCTTCAAAGGCAAGAGAATCAATCATAACAAGCTTGTCATCAGCTACCTTAGCGGAAAGAACTGACTTCATTGCAAGTCTAGTTACCTTGCGAGGTAAATGATAAGCGTATGAACGAGGTGTAGGACCAAATACGACACCACCACCACGCCATTGTGGGGAACGAATAGAACCTTGGCGAGCACGGCCAGTTCCCTTTTGACGCCATGGCTTCTTACCACCACCACGAACAGCAGAACGGTTCTTAACGGCGTGGGTACCTTGACGCATTGATGCCCGTTGCATCAAAATGGTATCAAAAACAACGTGTTCGTTTGGTTCGATACCAAAGATTTCGTCATTCAAAGCAATAGTGCCGTTTTGACTACCATCTTGTTTGTATAATGCTACATCAGTCATTTATCATTTCCTCCTTTCTATTTCTTTGAGCCGCGAGCGGCAGTTTTAATTGTAACAAATGATTTGTTAGCACCTGGAACGTTACCTTTAACAAGGATTACGTTGTTTTCAACATCAGTGCTAACAACTTCTAAGTTTTGAATAGTAACAGTCTTGTTACCCATTCGACCTGGTAATTTCATTCCTGGAACAACCCGGTTAATAATAACACCAAGTGAACCTGGACGACGGTGATAACGAGAACCATGAGTTTCAGGTCCACGACGTTGACCGTCTTTATGGATGTTACCTTGGTAACCATGACCCTTTGTAGTACCAGTTACGTCAACAACGTCACCTGGTTCAAAGATGTCAACCTTAACTTCATCACCTGCACTGTAATCGCTAAGCTCAACATCTTTGATTTCTTTAATGAAGCGCTTAGGATTAGTGTTAGCTTTCTTTGCGTGGCCATCTGCCGGTTTGTTACTTAATACTGCACGCTTGTCATCAAAGCCAAGTTGAACAGATTCGTAACCGTCAGTTTCGTTAGTCTTAACTTGCATAACAACGTTAGGAGTTACTTCGATAACAGTAACTGGAACTAATTCGCCGTTGTCAGTAAAGACTTGCGTCATACCAACCTTTTTTCCTAAGATTCCTTTTTTGGTCATGAGTACACCTCCGATATAAATGTATTTTTATAGTTTGATTTCGATATCCACACCACTAGGAAGATCCAATTTCATTAATGAATCAACAGTTTTTGGCGTTGGGTTCAAAATATCAATTAACCGCTTGTGGGTTAAAATTTCAAATTGTTCACGCGCATCCTTGTATTTATGTGGTGAACTTAAAACAGTATAGATTGTACGTTCAGTTGGCAATGGAATTGGGCCAGAAATAGTAGCACCAGTCCGTTGTGCTGTAGCAACAATCTTGTCTGCTGATTGGTCTAAGATACGATGTTCGTATGCCTTCAACCGAATCCGAATTTTTTGTTTTGCCATTGTGTTCCCTCCTTCGTCTATTTTGAAAATAGGACTAACTCCGTGAAAATTACCGCCGCACCCATGGCAAAGCATCCGGGTGTGTCGCAACCTTTCACATCAAAGCTAATACATACTTATTTAGAGCCTAAATGCCCCTTAAACACAAGTACTAGATCATTCTACATGAAACCCAGGCTGGACGCAAGGTCTAGCACGCAAGTTTTCTCTTTTTCTTCAAATTGTAATATAACGTAGATTTGTAATCTTTGTAGATTTTTTTTAAATACAAAAAAATAGGAGTTAAGGTCTCAAAGACCTTAACTCCTATTTCACTTAGAGTCAAGCAAAAGCTAAACTCAGTTTAATTGAAATTATGAATTAACCAGCGTTACCGCCATTTTTTTCAATAATTTCTTTTTGAATGCTCTTAGGCACTGCTTCGTAGTGATCAAAAGTCATAGTGAAAGTACCACGGCCTTGTGATGCAGAACGAAGAGTAGTTGCGTAACCAAACATTTCTGACAATGGAACGAATGAATGGATAACCTTAGCACCGGCACGATCTTCCATACCGTCAAGACGGCCACGACGTGCGGTAACTTGGCCCATGATATCACCCATGTATTCTTCAGGAACACTGATATCAACCTTCATAATTGGTTCCAAGATAACAGAATCAGCGGTCTTAGCAGCATTTCTCAATGCCATTGAAGCAGCCACTTTAAAGGCAGCTTCACTAGAATCGACTTCATGGTAACTACCATCGTATAACTTAGCTTTCAAGTCAACCATTGGGTAACCGGCAAGAACACCGTTTTCCATAGCTTCCTTCAAACCTTGTTCAACTGAAGGGATGTATTCACGAGGAACAACCCCACCAACGATAGCATCTTCGAATTCGAAACCTTTACCTTCTTCGTTTGGTTCAAATTCAATCCAAACGTCACCGTATTGACCTTTACCACCAGACTGACGAACAAACTTACCTTGTGCGGAAGTCTTCTTAGTAAATGCTTCACGGTATGAAACTTGAGGAGCACCGATGTTGGCTTCAACGTTAAATTCACGCTTCATCCGGTCGATGATGATATCAAGTTGTAATTCACCCATTCCGGCGATTAAAGTTTCACCAGTTTCATGGTTAGTTTCAGCTCTAAATGAAGGATCTTCTTCAGCAAGCTTTTGAATAGCAACATCCATCTTATCACGGTCAGCCTTTGATTTTGGTTCAACGGCAACTTGGATAACTGGATCAGGAATTTCCATTGATTCAAGGTGTAATGGATGATCTGGATCAGTCAAAGAATCACCAGTAGTAGTGTTCTTCAAACCAATAGCAGCAGCAATATCACCAGAAAATACTTCAGGAATTTCGTTACGTTGGTTAGAATGCATTTGAACCAAACGACCGATACGTTCACGCTTGTCCTTAGTAGAGTTAAGTACGTAAGAACCAGATTCCAAAGTACCAGTGTAAACACGGATAAATGTCAAACGACCAACGAATGGATCAGTGATGATCTTAAATGCCAAGGCAGCAAATGGTGCGTTGTCATCAGCTTTAAGTTCAACTTCTTCACCAGTTTCAGGGTCAGTAGCGTTGTATGGCTTAACATCAAGTGGTGATGGTAAGTAGTCAACAACGGCATCTAACATCATTTGAACACCCTTGTTCTTGAAGGCAGAACCAGCAAGTACTGGGAATAATTCAAGTGATAAAGTACCTTTACGGATAGCTGCTTTAATTTCTGGAACAGAAATTTCTTCACCTTCCAAGTACTTTTCCATGATGTCTTCGTCGATATCAGCTAATTTTTCAATCATTTGATCACGACGTTTTTGGGCTTCTTCTTTGTATTCATCAGGAATATCAACAGTATCCCATTCAGTTCCGAGTTCGTCTTCGTCGTAAAGATCGGCTTTCATTTCAACCAAGTCGATAACCCCTTCGAAGTCATCTTCAGCACCGATAGGCATTTGAATTGCTAAAGCATTAGCGTTCAAACGTTCGCCGATTGAATCAACTGAGAAGTCAAAGTTAGCGCCCATCTTATCCATCTTGTTAGCAAAGACGATACGAGGAACACTATATTCAGAAGCTTGACGCCAAACAGTTTCGGTTTGTGGTTCAACACCGGCTTGAGCATCAAGAACGGTTACGGCACCATCAAGAACCCGCAATGAACGTTCAACTTCCATAGTGAAGTCCACGTGACCTGGGGTATCGATGATGTTAACCCGGTAACCTTTCCATTGAGCAGTGGTAGCTGCTGATTGGATAGTGATACCACGTTCTTGTTCTTGTTCCATCCAGTCCATTTGTGAAGCACCATCATGGGTTTCACCAATTTTGTGAATCTTACCAGTATAGTACAAGATACGTTCAGTAGTAGTAGTTTTACCGGCATCGATATGGGCCATGATACCAATGTTACGAGTTTTTTCTAGGGGAAATTCTCGTTTGTTAGCCATTAAATTGTTACTCCTCTCGATTTAAAATCAGAAATAAAGTCGGCTAGACGGCCGACTTTAAAATAAATATTACCAACGGTAGTGAGCGAATGCTCGGTTGGCTTCAGCCATTTTATGAGTATCTTCGCGTTTCTTAACAGCTGCACCAGTGTTGTTGGCTGCATCCATAATTTCACGTGCAAGACGTTCGTTCATAGTGTGTTCACCACGTGAACGAGCGTATTGAACGATCCAACGAAGACCAAGAGTTGATCGACGATCTGGACGAACTTCGATCGGAACTTGATAGTTAGAACCACCAACACGGCGAGCTTTAACTTCAAGAACTGGCATAACGTTCTTCATTGCTTCATCAAATACTTCAACTGGATCGTTACCAGTTTCTTCTTTGATAAGGTCAAAAGCATCGTATAAGATTGTTGAAGCAGTACCACGCTTACCATCAAGCATTAAGTGGTTGATCAAGCGGGTAACCATTTTTGAGTTGTAAATTGGATCAGGAAGTACTTCCCGTTTTTGGACGTTTCCTTTTCTAGGCATATCGTCATCCTCCTATATTTAAATATTTAAATTAAGCTGTATGTTAGTCCTTAGGTTTCTTAGTACCGTATTTAGAACGACTTTGACGACGATCAGTAACACCGGCAGTATCAAGAGCACCACGGATAACGTGATAACGAACCCCAGGTAAATCCTTTACACGGCCCCCACGGATCAAAACAACACTATGTTCTTGCAAGTTATGGCCAATACCAGGGATATAAGCAGTAACTTCGATCAAGTTAGAAAGACGAACACGAGCGTATTTCCGCAAAGCAGAGTTAGGCTTCTTTGGTGTCATAGTTCCAACACGGGTAGCAACGCCTCGTTTTTGAGGAGCTGGGTTGTCAGTTAACTTTTTCTTGTAACTGTTGTAACCGTAGTTCAAAGCAGGAGCATTTGATTTAGTAGTTCTTGATTTACGTCCTTTACGGACCAATTGATTAATTGTAGGCATCTAAAAGTTCTCCTTTCATTTTTCCATTGTAAGTCCACACATCCAGGTGGTTCTTTTTTGGGTAAAAAAGAATCGGCACCTGCACACACTTTTTGACCGAACAGTCAGCATGTCTGATCGTTTCAGAAACCTGTCGCAAAAAGCACCTTCATTAATTTATCATTGCTGACTCAAAATGTCAATCCTTCAAAGACTTTTTCAGCTACTTTCGTATCTTAGTTTGGAGGTGAAAAAATGATAATTAATTTTAGTTTAGGAGCATGCTGGGCTTCCTTTTTCAACTTAGTCATTCAACGACAACTACGTCATGAATCCATTATTTTTCCTGCTTCTCATTGTGATAGTTGCAATCACCACTTAGCTTGGTACGACCTGATCCCCATCATCAGTTTTATTGGACTATGGGGTCATTGCCGTTATTGCCACACCAAAATTGCAAAAATAACTTTACAAACTGAACTACTTTTGGGGCTAGTTTTTATTATGGTTTTACCTAATTGTCCCTCGATTGCTAAAACTTTAATCTTAATTTTGTTCGCATATTTAGTTACCTGGGATTACCATACTCAAACTATTCCCAGTTGGCCCCTTCTCGCATGGCTAGGAATTATCATATTAATATTTCCCTGGAGTTTTAATTATTTAAAGTTGTTTCCTATTTATTTAACGGTAATTATTATTAATCACTTCAGTACCTTCATTGGTACTGGGGATATCGATATTTTATTTTTACTTTGGTTAACTAATGGTCTTCTTTTTACTGTCTGGGTTTTATTTTTAGCCTGTATCTTAGCAATAAGCTACCTATTGTTACGGCCTCACCTTTATTTCCATCATCGAATTGCCTTTTTACCCTTTTTATTTGGTGGATATGCCCTTACTACGCAATTCGCACCTCAATTATTAACCTTTACAATTCCATAAAAAAACAGGATGCGATTGGCATCCTGTTTTAGTTAAAACTAGTTATTTTCTTGAGCTTCAGCCTTCATACGTTCTTCCAATTCACTGATTGAAAGGACACCGTCAGTAGTAGAACCACCAACTTCTTCTGGCTTAATGCCACGGTAGTCGCCCATACCAGTACCGGCTGGAATCAACTTACCAATGATAACATTTTCTTTCAAACCGACTAACGGATCGTTCTTGCCACGAATTGCAGCATCAGTAAGAACCCGAGTAGTTTCCTGGAATGAAGCGGCTGACAAGAAACTGTTAGTTTCAAGTGCGGCCTTAGTAATACCAAGCAAGACTGGCCGAGCTGTCGCTGGAATTCCACCAGAAACAACAGTATCCGCATTGCTTTCTTTAAAGTCGTTAATATCCATCAAGGTTCCTGGAAGTACATCTGTATCTCCAGAATCCATGATTCGAACTTTCCGAAGCATTTGGCGAATCATAATTTCCACATGCTTATCAGAAACTTCCACCCCTTGCATACGGTAAACTTTTTGTACTTCATGCAATAGGTAGTTTTCAGTAGAAAGAACGTCACGAACCTTAAGCATTTCCTTAGGATCAACAGAACCATCATTCAACGCAGAACCACGGTGAATAAAGTCACCTTCGGCTACCTTCATCCGAGCAGCAATCGGAACAGTGTAAGTCCGAGTATCAGCTTCACCTTTGATGGTAACTTCTTTAGTTCTTTCGGCTGGATTTTCTTCGATGGATTCAACTGTACCAGTAACTTCAGTGATTTCCGCTTTACCTTTAGGGTTTCTAGCTTCAAAAATTTCTTGAACCCGGGGAAGCCCTTGGGTGATATCGGCGTTACCGGCAACCCCACCAGTATGGAAGTTACGCATGGTTAACTGAGTACCAGGTTCACCGATTGATTGAGCGGCAACGGTACCAACAGCTTCACCAACTTCAACTTCGTCACCGGTAGCCATGTTACGACCATAACATTTCTCACAAACACCGTGAACAGTGTTACAAGTAAATGCAGAACGGATAGTAACTTGTTCAACACCAGCAGCGTCAATCTTGTCAGCATCGTCTTCGTCGATCATAGTATTAGCAGCAACAATCACTTCACCCGTTTGAGGATCAAAGACGGTCTTCAAAGCATAACGGCCAACAATTCGATCATACAATGGTTCGATCATTTCGTTACCTTCAGTAATTGCACTGATAGTCAATCCACGATCGGTCCCACAGTCTTTTTCACGAACAATAACATCTTGAGCCACATCAACCAAACGACGAGTCAAGTAACCAGAGTTGGCAGTCTTCAAGGCCGTATCAGTCATACCTTTACGAGCCCCATGAGTAGAAATAAACATTTCCAACACTGAAAGACCTTCACGGAAGTTTGAAGTGATAGGCAATTCCATAATTTCACCGTTAGGAGCAGCCATCAAACCACGCATACCAGCAAGCTGAGTAAAGTTTGAGATGTTCCCACGAGCACCAGAATCACTCATCATAAAAATAGGATTTTGTTGTTCGAAACTTTCCATCAATCGTTCTTGAATTTCGTCTTTGGCATCATTCCAGATCCCAATTACTCGTTCATAACGTTCTTGATCAGTGATCAATCCACGACGGAATTGTTTAGTAACCATATCAACTTTCTTTCTAGCATCTGAAATGATTTCAGGTTTATCAGAAAGTTCAGTGATATCGGCGATCCCAACCGTCAAACCAGACTTAGTAGAATCATCGTAACCTAGATCCTTCATTCTATCCAAGAGTAATGAAGTTTCGGTTACTTTGTATTGCTTGTAAACTTCAGCGATGATGTCACTTAAGAAACCTTTCTTAAATGGCAAAATCAATTCAGCATTAGCAAGATGATCATGAATATTTTCACCAGCTGCCAAGAAATACTTATCTGGCACATAACCATTTAAGTTAGTGCTAGTTGGTTCATTCAAGTATGGGAAAACTTCTGGCAAGATCATGTTAAACAAAATCTTACCAACGGAAGTTACCATAATTTTATCGCTTTGTTCTTCAGTAAATGGTTTCTTAGGAAAAGCAGAAGTCCGAATTCCGACACGTGAATGCCAGTGAACTAAACCATTTCTAAAGGCCAAGTCAGCTTCCTTAGGTGAGTTAAAGATCATACCTTCACCCTCACGACCAGCCTCTTCCATAGTCAGGTAGTAGTTACCAATAACCATATCTTGAGAAGGAGCCACAACTGGTTTTCCGTCTTTTGGAGCCAAAATGTGTCCAGCGGCTAACATAAGCAACCGTGATTCAGCTTGTGCTTCATCAGAAAGCGGAACGTGGATGGCCATTTGATCCCCATCGAAATCGGCATTGTAAGCTTCACATACCAATGGATGAAGACGCATAGCTTTACCACTAACCAAAACAGGTTCGAAAGCTTGAATCCCAAGTCTATGCAAGGTAGGGGCCCGGTTAAGTAGTACTGGGTGTTCCTTGATAACATCTTCTAAAACAGCGAAGATATCGTCATCCTGGCGTTCAATCTTACGTTTAGCGTTCTTAATGTTAGAAGCTAAGTCACGAGCAACCAATTCTTTCATGATGAATGGTTTGAAGAGTTCCATAGCCATTGGCACAGGAAGGCCCATTTGATTCATCTTCAAGTTAGGTCCTACATCGATAACGGAACGGCCAGAGTAGTCAACCCGCTTACCAAGTAAGTTTTGCCGGAAACGACCTTGCTTCCCCTTCAACATGTGTGAAAGAGATTTAAGTGGACGGTTACCAGGACCTGCAACCGGACGGCCACGACGACCGTTATCAATCAAGGCATCAACGGCTTCTTGAAGCATCCGTTTTTCGTTTTGAACGATAATTCCAGGAGCATTTAAGTCCAATAATCTCTTCAAACGATTGTTACGGTTAATAACTCGACGATATAAATCGTTCAAATCAGAAGTAGCAAAACGGCCACCTTCAAGTTGAACCATTGGTCGTAAGTCAGGTGGAATAACTGGAATAGTATCCATTACCATCCAAGAAAGTTCGTTACCTGAGTTAACGAAGGCTTCCAAAATGTCCAGACGACGAACGGCACGAGTCCGTTTTTGACCAGTAGCATTTTTAAGTTCTTCTTTTAATTCAACGACTTCTTTTTCTGAATCCACGTTGTCTAACAACGTCTTAATGGCTTCTGCCCCGATTTGAGCTTCAAATCGGCTACCATATTCTTGTTTCTTATCACGGTATTCACGTTCAGAAAGTAATTGCTTGTTTTCCATTGGTGTATTACCGGAATCAGTAACAACGTAGGAAGCAAAGTAAATAATTTCTTCAAGGGCCCGAGGGCTCATGTCAAGAACCAAGCCCATTCGACTTGGGATTCCTTTGAAGTACCAGATGTGAGTTACTGGAGCAGCTAATTCAATATGACCCATTCGTTCACGACGAACTTTAGAACGAGTAACTTCAACCCCACAACGGTCACAAACGATTCCTTTGTATCGAATTCGTTTGTACTTACCACAGGCACATTCCCAATCCTTTGTAGGACCAAAGATCCGCTCATCAAAGAGGCCATCTTTTTCTGGTTTTAATGTTCGGTAGTTGATAGTTTCTGGTTTTTTAACTTCACCGTATGACCAACTACGAATTTTATCGGGAGATGCAAGACCAATTTGCATGCTCTCAAATTTATTAACATCGACCACTAATTCAACCTCCCTTGGTTAATCGTTATTGCTAGTATTGGTTGATTCCGTCTCATTTACACTATTATCAGCTGGTGTTTGTACCGGTTGATCAGCTTCTGCTTTCTTTTCAGCAGCTTCGCTAATAGCGTTAACGTTAATTACGTCATCATCATCTTCATCAAGATCACGTAATTCAATTTCGTTATTACCGTTATCTAGAACCTTCATATCCAATCCTAGGGCTTGTAATTCCTTAACTAAAACTCGGAATGATTCAGGCACACCAGGCTTTGGAATTGGTTCGCCCTTAACGATGGCTTCGTAAGTCTTAACCCGACCTACCACATCATCTGACTTGTAAGTCAAGATTTCTTGCAAGGTGTAGGCAGCCCCATAAGCTTCAAGGGCCCAAACTTCCATTTCACCAAAACGCTGGCCACCAAATTGAGCTTTACCACCAAGTGGTTGTTGAGTAACTAATGAGTATGGTCCAATTGAACGAGCATGGATCTTATCGTCAACCATGTGGGCCAACTTCATGTAGTGCATAACCCCAACGGCAATTCGCTTATCAAATGGTTCACCAGTTCGACCATCATAAAGAACGGTCTTACCATCGTCAGCCATTCCGGCTTCTTTAACTGCAGCCCAGATATCTTCATCTTGAGCCCCATCGAAAACTGGAGTAGCAATGTGAATTCCCAATTTACGAGCAGCCATTCCCAAATGAATTTCCAAAACTTGTCCGATATTCATACGAGAAGGCACACCCATGGGACTCAACATAATGTCGATTGGAGTTCCATCTGGCAAGTATGGCATGTCTTCTTGAGGGATAACAACGGAAACGGTCCCTTTGTTACCATGACGACCGGCCATCTTATCACCAACTTGTAGCTTACGCTTTTGAGCGATGTAAACTCGAACCATCTTGTTAACCCCTGGAGAAAGTTCATCACCATTTTCACGGGTAAAGACCTTAACGTCTTGAACAATCCCGCCGCCTCCATGAGGAACCTTAAGGGAAGTATCCCGAACTTCACGAGATTTTTCACCAAAGATAGCGTGAAGAAGACGTTCTTCTGCAGATAATTCAGTAACCCCTTTTGGTGTTACCTTACCTACTAGGATGTCACCATCATGAACTTCAGCACCTACTCGGATAGTTCCGGTTTCGTCCAAGTTCTTAAGGGCTTCTTCACCAACGTTAGGAATTTCGCGAGTCATTTCTTCAGGTCCTAATTTGGTGTCCCGAGTTTCTGATTCATATTCTTCAATATGAATAGAAGTGTAGACATCGTCTCTAACCAAACGTTCGTTAATACCAATGGCATCTTCGAAGTTATAACCTTGCCAAGTCATGAAGGCAACCACTGGGTTTTGACCCAAGGCTAATTCTCCGCCTTCCATTGATGGACCATCGGCTAAAATTTCGTCATTTTCAACTCGATCGCCAACCTTAACGATTGGACGTTGGTTGTAGTTTTTACCACCGTTTGAACGACGGAATTTCATTAGTTTGTAAGTGTCTAACGCACCATCATCACGACGAACTCGAACTTCACGAGCATCAACGTATTCAACGGTACCATCATGACGACAAATCAAAGCAACCCCGGAATCGTGCGCAGCTTTATATTCAATACCAGTACCAATTAATGGAGCATGAGGATCAAGCAATGGAACAGCCTGACGTTGCATGTTAGCCCCCATCAAAGCCCGGTTAGAGTCATCGTTTTCCAAGAAAGGAATACATGCAGTGGCAACGGCAACTACTTGCTTAGGAGAAACGTCCATGTAGTCAACGTTATCAATGCTAGTTTCAATGTTATTAGATTGAGCACGGGCCATAACTACGTCATTAACGAATGAACCATCATCGTTTAATGGAGAGTTGGCCTGGGCAATAACAAAGTTATCTTCTTCGTCGGCAGTTAAGTAGTCGATTCGGTCAGTAACTTTATGAGTAGTCCAATCAACACGCCGGTATGGAGTTTCAATGAAACCATAACGGTTAACCCGAGCATAACTGGAAAGACTGTTAATCAAACCGATGTTAGGTCCTTCAGGAGTTTCGATAGGACACATCCGGCCATAGTGGGTATAGTGAACGTCTCGGACTTCATATCCGGCCCGGTCACGAGTCAAACCACCAGGTCCTAAGGCAGATAAACGACGTTTGTGAGTTAATTCGCCCAATGGGTTAGTTTGGTCCATGAATTGAGACAATTGTGATGAACCAAAGAATTCTTTTACAGAAGCAACAACTGGTCGAATGTTAATCAATTGTTGTGGAGTTACAGTAGCGGTGTCTTGAATTGACATCCGTTCTCTAACTACCCGTTCCATTCTTGAAAGACCAATTCGGAATTGGTTTTGCAATAATTCACCAACAGAACGAATTCGACGGTTACCCAAGTGATCGATATCATCAACACTACCAATGCCTTCTTGTAAGTTAAAGAAGTAATTCATAGAAGCGATAATATCAGCAGGAGTAATGTGCTTGTAATCGATGTCGATATTATCGTTACCGATAACTGGCACTACCCGTTCAGGATCATTTTCAGATTGAACTTTAATAATTTGGACAGTCATTGGTTCAGTAACAACTGCTTCTTCAGAAGGGTTGAATGTGTATGCTTTGAAGTCTTTGTTGTCCAAGAATGGAGCCAATACCTTCATTGCATCCTTATCAATTACAGTCCCCTTTTGTAAAATAACTTCCCCAGTTTCTGGGTCAGCAAGAGTTTCTGCAAGAGTCAAACCAAGCAAACGAGTCTTTAGGCTTAACTTCTTGTTAGTCTTGTAACGACCAACTGGAGCCATGTCGTAACGCTTAGGATCAAAGAACCGAGCAGTCAATAGACTCCGAGATGAATCGGCAGTCTTAGGTTCACCTGGCCGCAAACGTTCGTAGATGTCCTTCAAGGATTCTTCAACTCGAGAGTCATCAGTGTCTTTATGAACGTCCTTGTCTAAAGTTAATTCCAAGCTGTCGTTAGTGCCCAAGATATCGATAATTTCTTGATCACTACCAAAACCTAATGCCCGAACTAATTCAGTCAATGGAATTTTACGAGTTCGATCAATTCGAACGTAAGAAATATTTTTAGCATCAGTTTCAAATTCTAACCAAGCACCCCGGTTAGGAATGATGGTAGTACCATAAGATACCCGACCATTTTTGTCGGTATCTTCATGGTAGTAAACCCCTGGTGAACGAACTAATTGAGAAACGATAACCCGTTCGGCACCGTTAATAATGAAAGTTCCTTGTTCAGTCATCAATGGGAAATCACCAAAGAAGACGTCTTGAGTCTTAATTTCACCAGTTTCATGGTTAGTAAGCTTCAACGTAATGTGTAATGGAGCAGAATAGTTAGCTTCGTGTTCACGAGCTTCTTCTACTGTATATTTAGGTTCAAGCAATTGGTAACCAACGAATTCTAAGGAAAGTTTTCCTTGGAAATCATCAATTGGCATAATACCTTCAAACGTTTCTTTTAAGCCTTCATCTAAAAACCAATTATAGGAATCAGATTGAATCTCGATCAAATTAGGTAGATCAAGGACTTCTTTAATTCGTGCATAACTTCGTCGGGTACGGTGTTTACCATATTTAACTAAGTGTCCTGCCAAATTTTTCACCTCTCCAAATTCTTGTCAGCTCGAAATGTTACAATTTGATTACAATTTGTCTTTTAGGCCTGTTTTACCGGTTTAATGGCAAAAAAAATCCAAAAACAAGCTCAACTTGCTTTTGGTTTTTTATACAGGTCAGCCCGGACAATAGATCGCGTTGACCATTTCGATTCACAATAAATACAGAATATAATATATCATTTTAAACAACTAACGTCAAGACTTTACTACTTCACTTAAGAAGTAGTTTTGGTGGTTTCAGCAGCTTTATTATTATGCTTGATGGCAATCGTCACTTTACCATTTCGACCACCAATTGTAATCACATCACCAGGTTGAATATCATTAGTTAACAATTGTTCACTCAATTGATCTTCCACTTGAGACTGAATTGCTCGTCTAATAGGTCGGGCACCAAATTCAGGATCGTAACCTTCTTTAGCAATCACATCCACAGCTGTTTTGGTTATCCGAACCGTAACCCCTTGAGCTTCCACCCGGTTTTTAAGTGGTTTAAGCATCAAACGAACAATTTCATGAATTTCGGTTTCGGTTAAGGAATGGAAAATTACTGTTTCGTCAATCCGGTTTAAGAATTCTGGCCGGAAGCTTTGCTTTAAAGTAGCTAAAATAGTTGACTTCATCGCATCATAGTCTGCTTTAGCGGTTTCGTTACCAAAACCAACCGTCTTCTTATCCCGCAACGTAGTGGCTCCTAAGTTAGAGGTCATGATAATGATCGTATTACGAAAATCAACTCGCCGGCCTTTAGAATCAGTTAAGAATCCATCATCTAATACCTGTAATAACAAATTAAAGACATCTGGATGAGCCTTTTCAACTTCATCTAATAACACAACTGAATATGGTTTTTGTCGAACTTTTTCGGTTAACTGACCACCTTCATCGTAACCTACGTAGCCGGGCGCAGAACCAATTAAACGACTAGTAGAGTATTTTTCCATAAATTCACTCATATCAACCCGAATCATGTCGTCTTCAGAACCAAAGACCGCTTCAGCCACCGCTTTAGCCAATTCAGTCTTCCCTACTCCGGTAGGTCCTAAGAACATAAATGAACCAATTGGTCGGTTCGGATCTTTCAAGCCGCTACGAGCACGTCTAATAGCTCTAGACACTGCAGAAACAGCCTCATCCTGACCAATTACCCGTTTGTGCAGTACTTTTTCTAAGTTAACTAAGCGTTGAGCCTGTGTAGCAGTCAATTGAGTAACCGGAATTCCAGTCCACTCAGCAACTACTTCAGCAACATCTTTTGCAGTTTCTTTCGCCACAAATTTAACCTGACTGTTATCAGTTTGTACAGCTTGTCTCTCAGCCTTCTTTTGAAGTTGATCAGCCTGTTTTCTAATTTGAGTGGCTAATTCATAATCTTGATCAATTAGGGCCTGACTCAAAGCATCCATCAATTCGGTCAATTTTGGTTTTTCGGTAGTGGCCTGCTGGTTACCCATTTTATCAATTCGAACCTTAGCCGCTGCTTCGTCCATCAAATCAATAGCCTTATCTGGCAAGAATCGATCACTGATGTAACGGTTAGATAGGTTAACGGCCGCCTCAATTGCATCATCAGTAATTTGCACTTTATGATGCTTTTCATATTTAGGTCTTAACCCTGTCAAGATAGCTTTGGTGTCTTCAACTGATGGTTCTGCCACCATTACTTTAGCAAAACGTCGTTCCAAGGCAGCGTCAGCTTCAATATATTTTTGATATTCATCTAACGTAGTGGCCCCAATCATTTGAAGTTCACCACGCGCTAGTGCTGGTTTCAAAATATTAGAAGCATCAATTGCTCCTTCAGCACCACCAGCCCCGATCAAAGTATGCAATTCATCAATAAATAGAATTACGTTTCCATCATTATAAATTTCTTCAATTACTTTCTTTAGTCGATCTTCAAATTCGCCTCGGTATTTTGTGCCGGCCACTAAGGAACCCATATCTAACATCATTAATCGTTTGTTAGTCATGTCTTCAGGGACCTCACCTGCAACGATGAGTTGAGCTAAACCTTCTGCAATCGCGGTTTTACCCACTCCGGGTTCACCAATTAGCACCGGATTATTTTTGGTTCTTCTAGCTAAAATTTGAATTACTCGTTTAACTTCTTTATCTCTGCCGATAGTAGGATCTAATCTATCTTGCCGAGCTAATTCAGTTAAATCACGAGCTAACGAATCCAAGGTAGGAGTACCTTCATCAGCTTGCTGTTGTCGTTGATTATTTCTAGTAGCAAATGCCTTGCCGCTCACACCCATTTTTCTAAGCGTTACTTTTCGTAAATCAGTAATGTTAACACCTAGGTTAATTAGAATCCGAGAGGACAGGATAGTCTCATCAGTTAATAAAGCTAATAAAATATGTTCCGTTCCTAGTTTAGGAACCCCATTGCGTTGAGCAAAATCACTAGCTAAATCTAAAATATTTTTGGCTTTAGGAGAATAAGGTAAATAGTCATCTCGGTTAAGGCCCGTCAAATCACCATAACCGGCGAAACGTTCAATTTCTTCGCGCACGTCAGTAGCACTAATGGCAAACTGGTCTAAAGCCTTGTAGGCAATTCCATTTTGTTCCATTAATAACCCTAATAAGAGATGTTCAGTACCAATAGCTTGGTGCTTGTAGTACTTAGCTTCATCTTGGGCAAAATTCAAAACGTTTTTGGCGCTTGGAGTAAGATTATTCAATTGATAGCCTCGCTTTCTACTTTTCGTACCGTAAATGGTTCAATATCGATACTAATACATTGGCTCGCATTACTTCCGTTAAATCATTGTCGACATCATACGCGTTTTTATCAACTACCGCCAGAATAATGTTGGCTTCTCGTCGATCAATCAATCCATTTTCGTATAGGGTTTTAACAATCGTTTGACCATCACGTTGTGACAATCGATTGCCAATTCCACTAATCAGAGCATCCAAAACTTCCCCGTCATCTAACAGGTTAGCCTTTTCAATTCGAATATAGCCACCACCGCCTCGTTTACTTTCAACAATGTATCCATTTTGAATGGTAAAACGAGTATTAATTACATAATTAATTTGGGATGGCACCACGTCGAACAATCCAGCAATCTCTGATCTACGGATCTCAATTTGATCGTTTTCGGCCAAAATTTCCTTTAAGTAACGCTCAATCAGGTCGGAAATATTTTTCCCCGCCATCTCATCATCACCAATCTTTGACTAATATTGACTATTATTATACGAAACTGGGACAAAAAAGCAATGATTTATATCATAACGACGAAAAAAGCAGACCTAAAGTCTGCTTAACCAATATATTAATATCAAAATCGGGAAAACAAGATTTGAACTTGCGACCCCTACGCCCCGAACGTAGTGCTCTACCAAGCTGAGCTACTTCCCGAAGTACAATATCTAATATAGCATAAAATTGATATTTCTCGAAAAAAANCCCCCTGGTCCCAAACCAGGTGCTCTACCAAGCTGAGCTACTTCCCGAAAAATGACACAAAAAAATGCACCCAGTAGGAGTCGAACCTACAACCTTCTGATTCGTAGTCAGACACTCTATCCAGTTGCGCTATGGGTGCAAGGTTATTAAAAAGAAAAAGCGGAAAACGGGATTCGAACCCGCGACCCCCACCATGGCAAGGTGGTGCTCTACCACTGAGCTATTTCCGCATATGCCGACTAGACGATTCGAACGCCCGACCCCCTCATTACTAGTGAGGTGCTCTGACCAACTGAGCTAAGTCGGCAAAATATATAAATGAACCAATGCGGGCGAAGGGATTCGAACCCCCACGTCATAAGACACTAGAACCTAAATCTAGCGCGTCTGCCAGTTCCGCCACGCCCGCAAAAGTTAAAACTGGAAATGAGCCGTGACAGGCTCGAACTGTCGACCCTCTGATTAAAAGTCAGATGCTCTACCAACTGAGCTAACGGCTCATATGGAGGATACAGGGTTCGAACCTGTGACCCCCTGCTTGTAAGGCAGGTGCTCTCCCAGCTGAGCTAATCCTCCATTTACGATCATAACTAAATGGTAGAGACATCCATAAGACAACTATTAAATAATAACATCACCAGTTTTAAAAGTCAAACACTTTTTATAAAAAACTTATAAGCAAGTTATTTGAACTTTTTCAACAAAAAATATTATATCGTATCTTCAAGCATTTGACTAGTCTTTTTTTACAAAAAAGCAAAATCGAATTTCGATTTTGCTTTTAAGTGATTAAGCTTGCTTTTCAATTTTAGTCATTCCGTGCATGTAAGGCCGCAAGACTTCTGGAATTGTAACGGTTCCATCTTCGTTTTGATAGTTTTCCAAAATAGCAGCCACTGCCCGTCCCACTGCTAATCCAGAACCATTCAATGTATGAATGAATTGAAGCTTACCATTTTCATCCCGATATTGAATATGAGCCCGACGAGCTTGGAAGTCAGTAGTATTAGAACAACTTGAAATTTCTCGATAACGCTCTTGAGCTGGGAACCAAACTTCAAGATCGTGAGTCATAGCCGCAGTGAAACTCATATCACTAGTGGTCAAAGTAATCACGTGGTAGGCTAAGCCAAGCTTTTCTAGTAATTCTCCTGCATGGTCAGTAAGTTGTTGCAAGGCATCCCAAGATTCATCTGGCTTGGTAAATTTAACCATTTCGACTTTATTGAATTGATGTAACCGGATTAATCCCCGAGTATCCTTACCGGCACTACCTGCTTCCGAACGGAAAGCTGGTGACAAAGCAGTTACTGAAATTGGTAATTTTTCTTCTGGAATTACTTCATCACGGTAATAGTTAACCAAAGGTACTTCTGCCGTTGGGATCATAGTCATGTTATCGGTATCCGCAATTTCATATCCAGCTTTACTTTCTAAGAACTTAGGGAATTGGCCAGTTCCGTACATTGATTCAGCATTGACCATGTATGGAGTGATCATTTCAGTGTAGCCTGCTTTAGAATTTTCATCTAAGAAGAAATTGTAAACAGCTCGTTCTAGTTGAGCACCAGCACCCACGTAGTATACAAAGCGACTGCCAGAAACTTTAGCAGCTCGTTCAAAATCTAAAATACCTAGATCTTCACCAATTTCATAGTGTGGCTTAGGAGTGAAGCCAAGTGGTTTAATTTCGCCCACTTTTTTAATTTCCACTGAACCCTCTTCAGTTAAACTAACTGGCACGCCCTCAGCAGGTATGTTTGGTAGATGAGCGGCCTTGCTTTGTTCTTGTTCATCAATTTCGACTAGTTGAGCATCTAAATCTTTAATTTCAGCCCCTACTTCTCGCATCGCAGTGATAGCTTCTGTAGCATCTTCTTTGTTGCGCTTTAAAGTAGAAATTTGATCAGACACTTCATTACGTTTAGCCTTCAAAGTTTCTGAAGCTACAATCAATTCTCGTCGTTTTTGATCTAGTGCTAATAATTCATCAATGGCTTCTGCAGAAACACCTCGAGTAGCCAATTTTTCTTTAACAAAATCTGGTTGTTGCCGAATTAATTTCATATCTAACATATACTTTCCTCCTAAATAATTAACGGTATACAAAAAAGGACCCTCGTCGTTGGGACGAAGGATCCTTTTTCGCGGTACCACCCAAGTTCTCAGCATACGCCAAGCCCTCAAATGATAACGGTCATTAGCCGTGCAGCATTACCTGCCCGTTTGATGTACTGGAATTTTCGATAGCAATTCTCACCAACCATTGCCTCTCTGAAATCTACTTAATAGGTACAAACGTTTAATTTCCTCGATTATAACCTAAATTCAAGGTACTTAGCAAGCCCTTAAATACCCAGTTTAACAATTTGATCGTCGATCATTTGTAGCACTTGATTACGATCGGCTTCGTTTTCTACAAAGTCATACTTGTCGCCATCAATTTGCATTTTGGCAGACTTGTCGTAACTTTGGTACCAGTCTTCATAGCGTCTATTCAAATCTTTATAATATTCAAATAAACCCGGATCGTTTTCAATTTGTTCGTAAGACCGACCGCGTTTTTGGATTCGGTTTAACATCGTTTCAAAGGAGATATTGATGTGAATTAACAGATCCGGATTTTTAGTATTCGGAGTATCTGGTAGTTCTTGCATCATATTCTTGAGTAGTGAATCGTAAATTTGAACCTCAGTTTCAGTAGCTCGCCCCAAATCAGCGTTTAAATGAAAGAGTAATGAGTCTTCAAAAATTGAACGATCTAACACACTTTCTGAATTGTTCCAGGCATGCTTAATATCATCCATTCTTCGATTTAAGAAATCGATTTGAAGTAAAAAAGCATACTTTTTAGGATCCTTATAAAATAAAGGCAAAATTTGATTATCATCCACAGATTCGTAGTAAGCAGGGGTCTGTAGGTGATCAGAAAGCATGTGAGTTAAAGACGTTTTTCCAGCGCCAATTGTTCCGGCAAGTACAAGCATTTCAGCATTCTCCTTTGTGTCATATATCTTGAGCAACACAACATATTGTACTAGTTTCTAGACTCCATCGCAATATCTGGACAGAATTATTTAACGTCTGGGCGATCAATGATTTCGATTTCATCCTTGCCACCGTACATATCATACCAAGGAGTAGCGTTAGCGGATAAAATTTCTTTGAGATCCATTACGTTTTGAGTTCCCTTATGTTCTAGCCACTCAACTAAGCCCGCTTCGCCGTCTTTAGCATAAACGTTAATTCCGTCACGCCAAGTTGCTCGACCACTTAAAACACCAGAGAATCTAGTGCCAACACTGCCAGCTAACTTAAGTTCCCGTTGAAAGACCGGTGTAGGTACTCCGGCACTTAAGAAAATAAATGGTCGGGTAGCAGCTGCACTAAGTTCTCGCAAGTAGCCTTTTACTTCTTCTTCAGTGTATGCATATTCGCCACCATCATTCCATTCCTTAACGAACTTAGGATTAAATGGCACCTCCATTTTTAAAACATCGATGTGGTACTTATCTTGAGTGAATTCCTTCATGGCATCAATTACCATTTTGGGTTTTTCTTTAGCAAATTCAAGAGAATCACTAGCGTAACGATCATCATAAGTAACCACTTCGAAGAAAGTTGGTACGTCTACTGCTAGTGCTTCAGTACCATAACGTTGAGCAAAGGCTTGCTTAGTCCGATTGATTTCATCAGAATCGTTAGTGTTTAAGTATAGCAAGACCTTCAGTGCGTCTGCTCCCTCTTCTACCATGATCTGAGCCGATTGATCTTGAATTAATTTAGGCAAGCGACCGGGGGTGTCCACATCGTAACCGGTTTGTTCATAAGACATAATCAACCCAGTAGCCGGATCTTTTGCTTCGATACCTTCAAATCCCATTTGAGCATCTAACAAAATGGCTGAACTAATGGGGCTTAGAACTTGAGATACCAGCTTCTTAAAATCATAAACCATCTTCATAGAAAATGGTTTGCCATTATCTGCAGCAGCCTGTTTCATCATTTTAACTAAGGAGCCTCGTTGATCTAACGCTAAGGCGTCAATGATCCCATCTTCGTTAGTTAACTTTTGCATCCGGTTGAGCTTTTGCTTCGTCATTACTTTTGTCATAAACTTTGCTCCTTAATTTGTATTTATACCAATTGATGTTATTGTAGCAAAAAAGCGTTCACAATTCCAACCATTTAGCCTTTTGTAATAAAAAAAGTCCATCCATATGGGATAGACCAATTTCAAAAAAATTACTTATCTTCGGTTAATTTTCCTTCAGTTCTAGTAGGAGACACGTCCACTTCATCTAATGGAATAATCTTAGTATGGTGACGAATCTTATAGCCTAGATACAAAATAATTACCAGCGGTACACTCATGTAGGTAACCAAAATTTGTTGCCAATCAAAGTGGGCAAAAGCACTAGGATCTTGACCAACAATTACCAAAATACATAGAATCAAACAAAGAACTGGACCAAATGGGAACCACTTAGCATGATACTTCAATTCACTAAGTGAATGCCCCTGCTTGATAAATGCTCGTCGGAACCGGAAATGAGAAACAGCAATCCCAAACCAAGCGATAAAGCCAGTCAAACCAGATGCGGCCACTAACCACATGTAAATATGTGGACCTGCAATACTAGAAATAAAGGTTATCGAGGCTACCAACGTCGTAACGATTAACGCCCGGTAAGGAATACCGTTTTTACCGGTCTTGCTTAAGGACTTAGGTGCAAAACCACCATTAGCCATTGAGTAAAGCATCCGGGTTGAAGCGTACATCCCTGAGTTAGCGGAAGAAATTACGGCAGTTAAAATAACAGCGTTCATCACACTAGCTGCTGCAGCTAAGCCAGCCCGTTGAAATACCAACGTAAAGGGACTAATCGCAACGTCTGTGGCGCTAGAACCTAGTAGTGAATGACTAGTATAAGGAATTAAAGCAGCAATTACAAAAATAGCAAAAATGTAAAAAAGAACAATTCTCCAAAAAACATCCTTAATAGCTTGAGGAACACTCTTTTCTGGATCTTCGGACTCACCAGCAGTAATCCCAACTAATTCAGTCCCTTGAAATGAGAACCCGGCTACTACGAAAACACTAATGATGGCAGGAATGCCACCCACAAATGGTGCTTTTTGGTACGTAAAGTTTCTCATCCCTACAAAGTGACCACCCATAATTCCGAAAATGGTTAACACTCCAACAGCTAGGAAAATAATAACGGTGACCACCTTAATAGCAGACATCCAGAATTCAGCTTCCCCAAAAGTAGAAACCGACATCGCATTAATTAACACGATGAGTACTAATGCTATCGTACTCCAAATCCAAGACGGCGTATTTGGTAACCAGAATTTCATAACTAACGCCACCGTGCTAATATCGACCGGAACGGTAATAGCCCAGTTAAACCAATAATTCCAACCCATAGCAAATCCCAGGGCAGGATCGACATACTTACCTGCATAAGCAGCAAACGAACCAGAAATTGGCATGTTAGTAGCCATTTCACCCAAACTAGTCATCAAGAAGTACACCATGATGCCCATTAGGCCATAGGCTACTAACGCTCCTCCAGGACCTGCCTCACTAATTGCTGAACCACTAGCGACAAACAACCCCGTCCCAATACAACCACCTAAGGCAATCATAGAAACATGACGAGTTTTCAGGCCTCGCTTAACCTCTGTTCCTTGTTGCTCAACATTTCTTGTCTCTTCATCCATTACTCAATAACCTCCTAAAATCGGAAGTATCTAATCTGCAAAGAAAAAAGATCCCTCTCCAAGAATATGGAAAGAGACCTTAAAAGTTTCTTCATATCTCAGATAGCACTCCGTAGTTATGAACTACGACAGTCCTTGACTTGTTCAGCCAAGACCCAACCACTAATTTGAAAAGCAAAAAGTGATTTCGGCAAACACCCCTTTCGCTAACCTTCGATACTGCTTTTCCAGCTCCAGTTAGTTACTAATAGTATTTGCGCCTCTACATCGAATTTCATTTAAATGTTTGTCAATATTATAACGTTCCTTTTCCAATAACACAAGCAAAGAACTCAGAAATTGACCAGTTTATACATATTAACCTTAGTTTCAGCGAACGGTTCCGTATATTCATCCACTAATTGAAAGTTAAGCCCGATTAAAAGTCGTTGAGACGCCTGATTATCTGGTAAAGTTTCAGCCCAAATCGTTTTGTTCTTCAGCGGACCGGCTAATATTTGCTTCAAAGCGGTAGTCATAATTCCTTGATTCCAATAATCCGGATGTAAGAAATATGAAATTAATAAATTGGACTCATCTGGCTGACCTTGTTTTCCTACCATCGGAGCCCAGTTAATCACTCCAACCACCTTATTGGCAACTACCACTCCAAATACCGTTTCAAATTCCAACTGTTGTTTGAGAATTTGACCAGCTTGTTTTTCAGTTTCTACCGTGCCTAATTTAATTCCTGCTTGGACCGCTGGTTCTTTGACAATCTGAAAATAATCAGTTTGATCTTGTTGAGTTAAGGGCCGTACCGTGATTGCTTTCATAATTTCCTCCAAATAAAAAAGGATGGTTACCCATCCCCAGCTTAATATTTCGACTTGTTTAGTAGTGGCCAATTTGCAATCTTAGGAGCTACTATTGGATATAAGTTTTCAGCTAGTAACAGCCAAGTATAACCAATCACCACTGCGCCGATTGTATCAGTAGGATAATGAGCGTTTAGATATACCCGTGACACCATAAGTAAAAACATTACTACCACTATTAAGATTTTAACAACCACCCTAGTAGCCCTTTTTTGGATCAAAGGTACTACCACGATCCATAACACCGCTAGAACGATAAAGGCTCCCAACGTATGACCACTTGGATAACTGTAACCATCATCCGCCGCTAAATGTAGTTCGGGACGTGGCCGCTGCACAATGTTTTTTACCAAAAAGCCAACAATGTCAGCTCCGGCTAAAGTAGCCAACCCCCACAGTGCCGGAATTCGATAGTGAAAACCCCATAAGAAAAAGGCAATCACTAACATCCAGAAAATATCTAACGATGGACTAAACAAAAAGGTGATCCCACCGTAAAAATGTTCCCAAAATGGACTGGGAGATTTTTGAATTCCAGTAATCCCTACTGAATCCAAGAATGTTAAGTAACCAAAGTTGGCCTTAACTAGGGCAGTTAATATAATAGCAAACACAAAACTAACTATCAATTTAGCAGTCCGGTTGCCGTCGCGATCAATCATCATAGTTAATTCAAACCTCTCCCTTCAAAATCATTTAGAGTATACCATAATCATATTAATAAAATCCGACCTGGTGGTTAACCTTAAGCATTTGTTGAAAATCTATTGTTAAATAGAATTTCAATCACATTTTTTTACGAAATGCCACTCGATATGTACCCACTTGATGAATAATGCGCAAAATAGTTTCCGCCGCAATGAAGCCCAATGCAATAGAACCAGCAATCCAAATAACCTGAGTAGCATAGTTAACGGCTTCATTATAGTGACCCGTAGCAAAATTTTTAATTAACTCATAAGCTTGACCACCAGGGACTAGCGGCACTAATCCCGGAACATCAAACAAAATACTAGGCATTCGCATAATTCGTGCGACTATCATAGCAAATACCCCTAACGCCATGGCCCCACTAAAATTAGCGATCCCAATGCCAGTGTTAGGCAAAGCGTCGACTAAATAGTAACTGCCCCAACCTACCACACCACTAATACCAGCCAAATTAAGGGCCCGGTATGGTAAGTTCACAATTAGTCCAAACCCCAGACCTGCAAGGTAAACACATCCAATTTTAAGAATTAAAAAAGCCATCAGTTACCTCCTAGAAAAAGTGCAGGCCAACAGCCACACCAAATCCCAACGCACTAGCACTAATCAGCGCTTCAATCCCCCGAGCTGGGCCACTAACCAAGTTACCGGCCAGTAAATCCCTTACCGCATTAGTTAATGGAATTCCGGGTACTAAGGGCATTAAGCTACCAATAATAATGTCATCCATATTATGGCCCCAACCGATATTGACCGTCAAAGCAGCCAAGCCCGCAATCATGAACGCCGCCGCAAACTCGCTCAAAAAACGAATATTAACGTACCGGTTCAAGAAGTAAAATAAGATCCACGCCAATGCCGCAACTAGACAAGATGGTAGAAAATCAACCCAGTTATTTCGAAACACCACTACTAACGGGCCACTAACCAAAATTGCGCCAACGATTTGAAGCCAGAGGGGGAAAAAGTCATTTTGCACTTCAATGATTTTTAATTCCTCAAAAAAAGTAGGGATGGTAATCTGACCACTAGCAAATTGCCGAGATAATTCGTTAACCTTAGCAATTTTCGTTAAATTAAAGCTGCGTTTCTTAATATCGATAACCTGCCCAGCAATATCCGGGTTGGCGGACATAACAATTGCAGTCACAGTTATGTAGGCATTAACGTTTCTTAATCCGGCGTTTTGAGCAATTCGGTAAATAATATCATTTACCCGTTGCATATCAGAACCACTCTCAATCATAATCTTACCAGCCAATAAACAGGTATTGATCACCATTTGATAATAACGCTCATCTTCAGTTTTCATTTGCATTCACCTATTTTACAAAAATGTAGTGAGAAGCTTTATAGCCGATGGTAACCACTGCCCCGTCACTTAAGCGTTTAATTTCCACAGCTCCTTCAAAAGAGTCGTGATCTAATACCAAAATTTTATCGTTTAAGTGTAAATGAATCTCACTTAAGTACGTTAGAAAGTCATAATTATCAATAAAGCGTGCAATTGTGTATTCGTGGCCTACTTCAGCATCATTTAAGACCAAATGAGTGTCTTCGGTGTAAAGACCATCCTTACTAGGAATTACTCCCCCATGCGGGCAAGTTGTCGGATTGCCCAAATAATTATCTAGGTGGTCAATCATTTTATCACTGGTAACGTGTTCTAACTTTTCGGCTTCCACATCCACATCCGGCAAGTCAAACTTTAATTCCCGATTTAAGAATACCTCCCATAACCGGTGCTTACGAACCAATTCTTCCGCATAGTCAATTCCTTTTTCAGTGAGTTTGACTCCCGAATAGGGTTTGTGGGTAACAAAGTTATCGGCCAGCATTTTATTCACCATTTCGGTTACCGAACCAGCAGCTACATTAAGACTAATCGCAATTTGCTTATTGCTAACCATCTTGGTAGCTCCCCCTAATTCAAAAATGATTTTGAGGTAATCCTCTTTCATTGGTGTCATTTAGTTAATCTCCTGTTTATGGTATATCTTTTCCCTGATCATATATTATATCCTGATTGACTCCCCGACTAGCTTCAGCCTGGATTGTAACGTGACAAACTCCGTACTGCGTTTTTAAAACATTGGTAATTTGGTCGTAAATAATTTCTGCTTGACTGATAGGCATATCGTTAAGGTTAACGTGAACCGAAACGATAATATTATTTTCATCTATTAACCAAGCATGCAAATGATGAACCCCTTTTACATCATGCAAGGCCAGCAAATCTGATTTAACTGCTTCAAAATCTAAATTAGCGGGGGCCCCTTCCATTAAGATTTTAATAGTTTCCTTAATAATAGGGGCCGACTCATACATAATATAAATTGCCACCGCAATCGTAACTGCCGGATCAACCCAGGTCCAGTTAAATAATTGAATCAAGACTCCCCCAACAATAATGGCAACCGAGGACAACGCATCGCTCATTATGTGTAAATAAGTAGCTCGCATGTTGAGGTTATTTTTGGAGCCTGCATTTAACAATATTGCCGAAATTACGTTAGCGGCCAAGCCAATCACCGCTACTGTTAGCATCAGTGTACCGTTGATAGGCTCCGGATGTGAAATTCTACGAACCGCCTCAATTACTAAAACGACACAAACCAAGATTAAGGCTAATGCGTTTAACAATGCCGTAATAATTTGAGCTCGCCGATAGCCGTATGTATTAGTTTCTGTTTGGGGCTTTTTACTTAATAAATGAGCAAAATAACTAACTACAATCGAAAGTGAATCACCCAAATTATGGAAGGCATCAGAAACTAAAGACAAACTACCGGAAATAGCTCCGCCAACAAATTCGGCAATGGTGATCACCACGTTTAAGATGGTAACCCAAAAGAAGCGGCGACCACTCATATCGGAATCTGAATGCTGGTGCTTTGTCATCTCAACCCCTCCAATCTATTCAGTTGTCATTATCGCACGGAATGTTTAGTTTTTCCATAGCTGGTAACTAATTACCGCTGATTTTTTACGTTGCCAAACATTTTTTTAAGGTACAAAAAAACGGTACGGATTACTCCGTACCGTTATTACGAATCGGTCCACCATCAGCTAAGGTTTAATTAAACTCACTTCGCTTAATATACTCGGAGACTGACCCAGCCTAAGACTGGATTCTCAAAGTGCTATTGCTGCACCAACTTACATACGTTCGTTAAAACAGACATTGACAAAACGACATCCAATTAATCAAAAGACCGATGAGTGAACCGATTCTCATTGTTAGAATAGCACGTTCACCAAAATTCGACAATTAATATGATTAACCTAGCTTACAGTGCCCAATTAGTTGTTTTAATTCAGCCACCGAAGTCCCATTGCCTACAAAGCACTGAATAACTCCCATCCAGTAATTATCGGAATCATCAAATGACATGTCAGCGCCTGAAGTACCGTTGATGGGTAATAAACCGGCTGCAACGTACTTTTCAATTTCTACAGTTGAAACATTACATTTGGTTGCAAATTCCTCTAATGTCCACTTCATAACCGTTACCTCGAAAAAAGATTTTAATCGTATTCTACAACCCTAGAACTAAAAGAACAAGCTTATTCTTCGACCATCCGCCAATCGCCTTCTGCGGCCTTAGAAATTTGGTTAATAAAGTGCAATAATGATTGAGCTTGTTTTTCATCGTGAGCCTGCAACAAGTTAAGTCCAGCACCGGTAGTCATTGGTACGCTTAGCGAAAAATCAGTCCCTTTTTCGCCATCTTGTTCTCCCGTAGCAAAAACCAGCACGGTAGTTCCATCTTCAATTGTAGTAATAATAAAGAATAAGCTAAAATCATCATCTTGCTTCATATAAGCTGGCATTGCCCAAACATCACTAGCAATTTGGACCAATTCTTCATTACCATACTTATAATCTTTATGGTTGGCCTCAGTTACCGGGTTAGCTAAAACAAACATCATATTATCAAATACTGGATTGCCTAATTGAATATTATCTTCCATTACGTTTTACTTCCATTTCTTTATGATTAGTTAACAAGGATAGTGCCACCGTTGAAATCACTGCATTAACTCCTAATGCTGTACAGGTAATCACCATTGCTGCCGTATTTTTCTTCATTAAGACTCACCCTTATATTAAATATCAAAAATGGTCACCCAAAGGCGACCATTTAAATTAAGCATAAACTGGTTCTGAAACTGTGGCGGCTTTTTGCATATGATAGTAAAGGTGATCACCAATCATTTGCGTCCCCACGGTTTCAAAGCCATTTCGTTCATATAGTTTTTTTGCGTTTGGATTTTCAAAATCGACGTTTAATCCAACCGTGTCCTTCCCGTCGTTCAATGCCACGTTAGGGACTGCCTTTAACAGCCGGCTCCCCACTCCACAACCTTGATAGTCTGGTCGAACAGCAATTGAATCCAAATACCATTCATCACTGTTAGTTTCTGAATCAGCTACAAATGGTGTTTTAAAATCTGCACTTTGCTTCGACAAATTATAAAGAACTTGATTAATTGTTCGTTCATTTTCGCTGGGATAACCAAACATTACCCCAACAACTTGGCCATCGGCCTCGGCCACCACGGTAGATGCTTTATCAAACAAATAGGTATCTGTTTGGTAAGCCTTCGTGATGACCTTGGCTAAACCAGGTTCGGGAACGTCTTCAAGTTCTTCTAACTGCATTTCGTCAAAAATAATATCAATTAACGGGGCTATCTGGCCGGCGTCGTCTGATTGTGCATCTCTAATCGTTATCAAAAAAATCCTCCTAGTAATTAAAAACAGTGTTATTAAAATTATTTTTACATATTACTTCTATTTACGCAATTTGTCAAAAGCTAGTTCTTTTTAGTTGTATCTTCTCGTAAATCATCTAATTCCGTTCTAATTTGGCTAAGAATTTCAATTTGAATTTTTTGAATTTCTAGAGAATGAGGAATTTGATGTTGTGTCAAATGATCCAGCTTAGCATGTAAAATTCGCAATTCATGTTCGGACTTTAAGTTCACATGGTAATCGTTTTCGGAATCCATGCGATCTCGATCAGCCGCCCGATTTTGACTCATCATAATAATTGGTGCTTGAACGGCCGCCACACAGCTTAAAACTAAGTTCAATAATATAAACGGAAACTTATCAAAGTTAACCCCAAATAGTCCCAGCCCATTAACTAACATCCACGCGATTAAGACAAAAACAAAGATACCAATAAAACCCCAACTACCACCAAAATGAGCCACTGCATCCGATACCTTTTGGCCAAAAGTTAGACTTTGTTTCAAGCTTTCATTAACGTCAATAATATCGTAATCATCACTTTCCAAAGCCTTAGTGAGCCGCTTGTTGATCTTTTGAGTTTGCTTTAAATCAGCATTAATTAGCCCATCTACTCGCAACAGTTGATATTTTAACAAGTGATGATTACAAATAAAATCCGTTGCTTTAGCACTGGGATAGTCAGCTTTAATTAAATTTTTAGTAGTGGCATCCAATTGTGACAATATGACCCCATCAGCAATTAAATATTGTCGTTGATCCACTAAACAAGTTTGCATTTCGCTCATTTTTCTTCTCCTTCAGCCAGTTTATTTCTACTATGTAATTATAGAAGAAATTCAACCTTTCTGCGAGTCGGTAAACCGAGTTAGCAAATCAGCAACTGACAATTGATTACGTTCAAAGTAATTAGTTAAATCAGTCGGTAAACTGGCCACCAATCGTTGAGTTTGATCAGTAAAAGGATCAATAAATTGTAAAGTAGCTGCGTGTAAAGCTTGTCTAGTTAGTCCTTGATTTAATGGCCCTCGATACAATTCGTCGCCAACCAACGGATGGCCCAAATGCCTAAAATGTGCTCTAATTTGATGAGTTCGGCCAGTATGCAACTGAATTTTAAGAATGGTATTCCCATCAACTTCGGTTAATTTCCAATATTCAGTAAGTGCTTTTTTGCCAGTGGGTGTTACTAATTGATCGTAGCCCATTGGATTTTTAGCCAATGGTAAATCGATCAGATCGTGTTCAGCTAATCCAGTGCCACTCACTACCGCCAAATACTGTTTTTGAATCTCATGATTTTCCTGCAGCTGATTTGCCAAACTATTTGCTAGCCGATTATGGGCCACTAATACTGCTCCACTAGTATCTCGGTCTAACCTGGTAATAATATGGGGAACCAAATTCGGACTGTCTGCTTGCTGCCAATGTCCTTTAATTTTATTGACTAACGTAGTTTGGCGATCACTAGGTCCTGGCACAGAAGAAATCCCAGCGGTCTTATTTACTACTAACCAGTTATCATCTTCAAAGACTACCTGAATTGGTTCTGTGTCGATCATCACCCGCGGATCACTTATTTCATCTGGGAAGTTAACTTGAACCTCGGCATTAATTGGTACTTCTGCCTGCTGCTTTCCATCAACTAGAATCGCTCCAGGCAGTTCCTTTAGCTCCGAATACATACGGTGACTAATTCCTTGCTGGTTTAAAAACCGTTTGGTACTGATTGGTTCACTAGTGGTATTGAGCCAAGTAAATTTCACGATTACCTCCTAAATTGGCCGGGTCAAGATAATTAGGTCTACGGCCCGAATGTCATTTTCAAAGATTGGTTGCGCATAGTTACTAAAATAATTTGGTTGAATGCTGTTAAACCGAAATCCTAATTTTTGATAGAATCGCAAATTATCAATACTAGAGTTAGCGGTCCCCACTTGCATCTGAGAATACCCCAATTGTTGGTAATGCTCAAATAGATTGCTAATAGTGTAACTTGCTAATCCCCGGCCCCGATAAGCTGGCAACACCGCAATATTTTTAAGCTCAACGGAATGCTCATCACTTTTTAAGACCGCCGTAGCTCCTAAGATTTGCGAACCTACCATAATAGCAAATAAATCAGCAACGTCAATATATTTAGCGACTTGCTTAGGATCTGGATCTGCCAACAATAATATTTTCAGTAGGGATTGGCGATCATGTAAAACGGGAGTAACTTCTATTTTCATAATGGCACCTTCTTTTTTGTAAGTATTTCGTCATAATGATTGACACCGATTACATAATTGGTAAAATAATAGTAGAACCACATTTTGTGAATTGCTGTTCAAGAAAAGGAGATTGAATAATATGAAAGTTGTAGTAATTGGTTGCACCCACGCTGGCACATTTGCCATTAAGCAAATTTTAGCAGAACACCCAGATGCAGATGTCACTGTCTACGAAAAAAACGATAATATTTCATTTCTTTCATGCGGAATCGCCTTATATTTGGGGGACCAAATCAAAGATCCACAAGGACTATTTTACTCTAGTCCCAAGGAATTAAAAGAACTTGGTGCAACGGTTAAAATGTTACACGAAGTTACTGACGTTGATTTGGCAAATAAGGTAGTAACCATCAAGAACCTAGACACAGAAGATACACTAACAGATGCTTACGATAAATTAGTCGTAACTACTGGTTCTTGGCCAATCATTCCACCAATTAAGGGAATCGATAATGACAAAGTTTACCTCTGCAAGAATTGGAACCACGCTGAAGAACTCTTCAGAAAGGCTCCCGATGCTAAACGAATCACCGTTATTGGTGCTGGCTACATTGGTGCAGAACTAGCAGAAGCTTACAGCCGAACTGGTCATGAAGTTACCTTAATTGATGGTGCAGAACGGGTAATGCCTAAGTACTTCAATAAAGAAATGACTGACATTATCGAAAAAGATTACACTGATAACGGAGTTAAGTTAGGTCTCGGAGAATCCGTTGAAGAAATTAGTGGTGATGACACCATTACCGTTAAAACCAACAAGGGTGTTTACGAAACTGATTTAGTAATTCTTTGTGTTGGTTTCCGACCAAATACTAGTCTTTTCAAAGGCAAGTTAGATATGCTCCAAAATGGGGCCTTAATCACTAACGATTACATGCAAACTTCAGATCCTGACGTTTTCGGTGCTGGTGATAGTGTTGCCGTGCATTACAACCCAACTCATAGTAACGCCTACATTCCATTAGCTACTAATGCCGTTCGGCAAGGAATTTTAGTTGGTAAGAACTTAGTTAAGCCAACCGTTAAATACATGGGAACTCAATCCACTTCTGGCTTGAAATTATACGAACGGACTGCTGCTTCAACCGGTTTAACTATTGAAGCCGCTAAAGCTCAAGGCATCAACGCTCGTGAAGTGCGCTTAACCGATAACTACCGGCCAGAATTCATGGAAACTACTACTCCCGTAGTAATGTCATTAGTTTACAATCCTGATACTCGGCAAATCTTAGGGGGCGCTCTTCTAAGTTTATACGATGTAGCTCAATCAGCTAACACTCTATCAGTAATGATCCAAAACCAAAATACCATCGACGATCTCGCCATGGTAGATATGCTCTTCCAACCTCAATTTGACCGCCCATTCAACTACTTGAATGAATTAGGCCAAGCAGCACAGGCACAAGAAGCAAAATAGTATTATATGGCTTAATAATCTCCAACTAAAAAGATCTAACGCTTAAGAACATATGTGTTAGATCTTTTTACTTTCGTTAATTTACTACAGCCCGTGCCTTATTCCACAACAATGTAGAAGTATAATATTATTCATTTCAATTTACCTTGGACAACTCATCAATTGTTTTTCCAGTTTGGTTTTTTAAAATTAGTCAACTATTAGTGCCACCATAGTACAAAAAAAGACCGACTTCATTAACACTCTTGAGAATAATATCTTCGGTAGTAACAAAATTTTCAAATTGAGTGCTATGTTCTGCCCGCAACTGTTCGGCAAATCTAGCACTAAAACCTAACTTACCATCTTGATTTAATGGTGCGGTGCTTCGCATAGTGGCCCCTCTTTGAATTACTAACTCTGCTCGTTTACGCCAATAAACAACTGCCTGACTACCTTCATAATCAACGTAAAACGGCATATCTGACAGTTGTTTCTTAAATTTATGTTGGGCTTTACCATTAGACTTAGCCGGAACCAGCGAACATCCCAACAAACCTAAGATGTTAAGCCAATAATCATGTTGAGGATCCGCTTCGGATTCAATTGCGTTTTTAAGCTCTAATGGGGTTTTTCCCATCGCTTCTAAGCTAACGATACGTTCCATCTTAAGCTGCTTAATTGAAGTGGTTATCTCAGTTATCCGATTATGGTTTAGATATATGTACACCGCGTTTGGCGGAATTCCTTCAAGTTCCGTTTGAACCGTAATAGTGATTTCATCATTAGATAGCTTTAAACCAGCTGGTTGTTGTCTTAAACTCAAATCCATTTTCTGCACCCCATTCCAATGTTTTAATTGCTAATTTAATTTTAGCCTATCTAACTTGAAACTACCTAATATCTTATCTGGGGATGAATCTCTTAGCTAAACATGCTTTAATAGTATTAGACTGTTAGGAGGTTCGATTTACATCATGAATCACGAATTAAATTCTTCTGCGGCTATCAAGGAGGCTTTACCAACCGTATTTGGTTATATCGGAATTGGGTTGGCCTTTGGGATAGTTGCTAAAGACGCTGGATTTAGTCCATGGATCACGTTATTAATGTCTTTGTTTATTTATGCCGGCTCGGCGCAGTTTATTGCAGTCAGCATGCTAGCTGCTCACAGTCCGGTAGCATCCATTGTTTTTGCCGTTTTCTTGGTTAATGCTCGGATGATCTTAATTAGCACCACCGTCGCGGGCTACCTCCCCACTCAAGCTACCTGGAAAAACGTGGTTTTGGGAAGTTTCATTACCGATGAAAGTTTTGCTTTAAGTATGAATAAAATCAACTATACTAATCATCGGTTAAACTTCGAGTGGTTAAATGCTGCCAATCTTGTAGCTTATTGGGTCTGGGCCGGAGCTTCCGTTGTAGGAGCGATTTTAGGCAATTTCATCACCGATCCACAAGCTTGGGGATTAGATTTTGCAATTGTAGCAATGTTTTTAGGGTTACTTTACCTGCAAATTATTTCGGAACAGGTTTTAGCCCTCTCATTACAACTACTAGTAGTCCTGATTACCTTAATTCTAATATACGTTGGATTTATCTTTATCCCCACCAACTTGTTAGTCTTGGTGGTTACCTTAATCACCTGTGGATTGGGGGTGTGGCTCAAAAATGAATTCTTCTGAGTATGTTTTACTGACTATTTTTGGTTGTGGCTTGGTCACTTGGTTATCTCGAGTATTACCATTAGTGCTTCTCCAAAAATTTCGACTATCTCCAAAGATAACTGAATTTTTAAGCTTTGTTCCAATTGTCATCATGGCCGCCCTCTGGTTCGAAAATCTCTTTACCCAACGATTAGGCCACTTGCCAACTCCTAATTGGGATAACATTATTGCTTCAGTGCCCACTTTCGTTGCTGCAGTGATCACCAAAAGCTTGTTGTGGATTGTTGTCATTGGCATGTTATCCTTGGTGGTAGTTCGCCACATTTAACTTTACATTCTTCCTTAAATCACTTAGGGTAGAACATATAAATTCCGACAGCGAACTTTAAGTTCGTCATAATACTAGTAAAGCACGCTTTCTAGGTAGGAAACTAAATTTAGAAGGAGTGTTTTTGTTTTGTCCAAAAAATATTTAACGATGGTAGTGGTGTTAATCGCCGCTAACCTCAGATTAGCAGTAACTGGAATGACTCCCATTTTTAGCACCATTCAAAGTGCTTGGAAAGTGGATTCAACGTACACTTCGTTGCTAATGACCATTCCCTTACTATGTTTTGCGATTGGAGCCATGCTGACACCACAGATTTTAAAGCAAATTGGTTTAAATTGGTTTGTAGCATTATCAGCTGTATTGTTGGCAGTTGCTAATCTGCTACGGGTAATTAACGTAGCCACTATGTTGACTGGAACAATTCTGGTAGGCTTAGCCATCGCCTTTTTAAATGTATTGGTGACCACCATTATTGCTCAATACCGACCTAGTGATGCTACCCAATTAACCAGTTATTATTCCTTGACGATGAGTCTCTTTTCGGCCATTGGAATGGGTTTGGTAGTCCCAATGAGTAACTTAGTAAGCTGGCAGTTCAGCATCCAGCTATTCAGTATCCCAGCTATTATAGCTTTAATAGTCTGGTTATTGTCTCAAAAGAAACTACAAACCGGCTTACAGCAACCCATTAAGAAAACTGATGCTCAACCTATCAGTTTCATGCAAACCCTGTTACACGACCACTATGCTTGGTTATTAGCTCTATTTATGGGGTTACAATCTCTAATTTTTTACAGTTTAAACACCTGGCTGCCATCTATTTACGTTGACCATGGCGTTTCTTCAGCCACTGCTGGTTTTATGCTTTCCTTATTCCAGTTAATCGGAATTCCATCTGCGTTGTTACTAACTTGGATTTTTAATAAACGAATCATCTTAACCATCATCTTAATTGGCTACGTTGGCGGAATGTTAAGCATCTTGCTCAATGGAATTGGTCTGTGGATTTCGGCTCTGCTACTAGGTTTTACCAGTGCATTGATTTTTACCCTTGCAATGGCTTTAATTACCAGTAGCAGTAACCGAATGGAAGTTATTGCAGTCAGGTCTGGGTTCGCTCAATTTATCGGTTATTTAATTGCCGCAGTTGGGCCCCTCTTATTCGGACAGCTCCATAGTGTTACTGGTGGCTGGCTAAGTGTTATTATTACCTTCATCATCTTCATGGTAGTTACTATTAGCATCGGGTTTAAAATTACTGCCAGTGAACAATTTCCACAATAAAAAAACAGGGTCTTAACGGATCCTGTTTTTTTATTATATTTAAACTAGAAGTTTGTAAAAGCATTCACACAAATTAATCATCTCTTGGTATACTAAAAAGGTACTATAAGTACTAATGAATAGCTAATCAGTTAGATCAAGGGCTAATTGATTATCATGTTTGTTAGTTAATTTATTTAGGAGATGAAAGACCATGAAAGCATTACGCAAAACCGCAATTTTAATTGCTGCAACATTTACCATTGGTGGTGGAATGACAGCCATTCCTGCTGCACCAGCGCAAGCTAAGACCCGTTATGTTTGGATTGCCCCTAAACATGGGAAAAAATATCATTATGCTAAACACTGTCGGGGACTTAACCACGCCTCTAAATTAAAGCACGTCACTTTAAAATGGGCTAAAAGAAATCACTACAAACTTTGCGGCTGGGAAGATTAATACAAAAAAGCAACCGAAAAATTGTTTCGGTTGCTTTTTGATTTTATTCTTTTATTAAGTTGCCTTTTTTACTTAGTTCGCCAGTAATCAAACGGCCAAACACCATCATCACTATAACTAATACCATGTACTTAGGCAGTGCCCAAACAGTTCCATCGTGCATAACACTCATCAAAAAAGTCAGCGCACTAATGATTAAGTAGTAAACGAAGCTCAACAAACCACTAGCAGTTCCAATCACATCCTCAAATCCAATCAAAGCTTGATTCAGAGCGATTGGTAAAGTAACATTGACCCCCATAAAGGTAATAAAAACTGTTAATAACAATAACGGCAGGTAAGTAGCCATAATTAACATTCCTAAACTACCGATTAATGCAATTAATAATCCTAAGTTTGTTATTTGTTCAGCCCTAACTTTACCAGCAAGCCAATTAGCGGTGACTGCTCCAGTGATACTAGCTGCAGCCATCACTATTCCTAGCCAACCATATTGTTGCACTGAAAGACCAAAATGGCGTTCAAAAACAAACGGGGCCTCAGCATAGTAACTAAACAAGATACCATTGATACCACTAATAATAAGGCAATAACCCCATACCTGTGGACTTTTTAGCATTTTCATTGCTACCCGATACCAGGGACTAATTACTTCTGAAGTAGTTGGCACTCTAGTTTCTGGTAATTTTAACAAAACTACTAAATATAATATTACTGCCATACTAATCAGTACCGCAAACACGCTACGATAATTGCCAAAATAGCTTTGAACTTCGCCGCCTAACAGTGGGCCAAGTGCTGGGGACAATGCCATTGCAGCACTGACTTGGGCAAAAACCTTTTTTCCCTTAATGCCAGCAAATGATTCCCGCATTATAGTTTGAGTAACCACTGAACCAGTAGCCGCACCAAACGCTTGAACTACCCTAGCAACCATTAAGCCAGCAAAATTACTAGCTAACAAAAGGCCTATATTTCCTAATAGATAAACAACAATTCCCCAGCTCATTGCTGGACGCCGACCTACTCGATCAGAGAGCCATCCCCAAAACAAGACACCAATTGCAAACCCAATGAAGTAACTACTCATTGTTAACTGACTAGTTTGAGCACTAACTTGCATTGCTTGACTTATAGCAGGAAGGACTGGGGTAAAAATAGATTCGCTAATTTGAGGAAAACCTACTAAAGCGATAATTAAGATCACTGATGGTATTTTTTTATGGACGTTTTTCACGTTAATTCTCCTAATAATTTAATTTACGGAAGAACGTCCTAAGTCGGCTACAGTAGCACAAGCAATAAAGGTTGTGTAAATAACCACTGCAACTTCAACTCCTTTTTAAATAGTCTCACCAGCATATCATACGAAACTATAATAGACAATCACTCTTTTGCTGCGTCATTGTCACCAACGTCTAATTTAGGATCTACTTTTTTATTTAACCCTAGTAATTTCGATTTCTTATTAATGGTTCTATTATCTACCAACATAATCACAATCATAACGTAGACAATCCAAGCTTTTCTAGGATACAAAGTGTACCGTGAAATCCACTTGGGTGAATATTTTTCCTTATAATCTCGAATTCCTTGGAAGGAATAAAAGCGAGCCCCGAATTCATAAACCAAGTGTGCTACTCGTTCCTGCATAAAGCTTCGCTTGGAAAGCCCCACATTCGATAGTGGTGCCATCCCTAGATCAAAGTACTGAACTCCTCGTTCCTTCATGTAATCAAACAGGTTCACAAACAAAAAGTCCATGCTCCCAGAAGGTGCGTCTTTGCCGTGGCGCATTAAATCAATAGTTCCTACGGATTTGGTGTAAGTAGGCATAAAATTAGCAAAAGAGACAATTTGGCCATCTGGATCTTTTACTACGGCAATGGGAGCTCGTTGTAAGTAGCTTTCTGAGAAGAAACCCATGGAAAAACCTTTTTCCTTACGTCCCTTTAACCAATAATCAGAGATGTCTTGCAAGGTCGCCATTAAATCTTCATCGAACGGTGGTTGAAGCACATCAAATTGGTAACCCGCTTTAGTAATTTTATTAATTGTCGAACGGGTTCCCTTCATTTTCTTGCCTGCAGTAGTAAAGGTATTAAGGTCTACTAAAGCCTGTTCCCCCATTTTAATGAAATCATAGCCCATTTCATGCAGGGTAATGACACTAGTTTCATTAGTTTCATAAAAGATTGGTTGGTAACACCAGCGATCTGCAACATCTAAGAATTCTTGAATAGCATCTTGAAAATCTTCTTTTTTTCCAGCCGGATCACCCATGACAATACATTTGTTGTTATAGGTAACAAATTGGAAAAAGACGGTATCTTCTTCGCCATCATTATAAAAGTAAATTACTTTATCACCTAAAAAGGCCAACTGACTATCAACATTACCACCATACTGGTTTAAAATTTTTAATACTCGGTCTTCGTCTAACGGTACCCCAATTTTATGCTTGCTTCCTTCTAAATAGCGGAAGAACAACATCATAAAAATGGAAACAATAAAGATAGCAACAAAACCAAAGACCCATAACTTTTCTGATGGAAATAAGAAGAAGGAGATGGTCCCCTTATGGTGATGGTGACGACCTACTCGGTTGTAAACCCCAATAATGGTATACAACATTACTAGGATACCGATAATAAAGCCATCAGCCGTCTTCCATTGCCAGGAATAAACTAATTGTTCCCTGTAAAGCTCAGTCCGTGATACCACAATCATAATTAACATGATTCCTAAAACAAACAAGGCGATCATGCTAAAATCAAAGAAGAATGTGTATAGAATTGCAATTATTAATAAAGCAATAGTTGGCCAGTAGGCTCTTTTAACTCGTGCTGCAATCCCACGCCCCATGACTAATAGTGAAAAACCTAAAATGATATTAGGGAATTCCGAAACAATGTGATAATGATAAATGTTAAGCATCTTCAACCACGGAATTTTAGTGAAGCCTTGCGGAATTGTAGCTAGTAAAATAATCATAATTCCGGAGAAATAAAGTAAAAAAACTTCCACTTTATGGAAAAATTCTAATGCTAAGTTCTTTGGAATACCCGAGTATTGAGCATTAATCGATTGCCAAGTATTGTCAAAGAAGAAGGCCCCACCAATAACGAGTGGAATTACATAGTAAGCTAACCGGAACAAAATTAACCAAATAACACTAGTAGCTCTAGGAACTCCCAAGCTGGATAGGCCTAAGATCATAATGACGTCAAAGGATCCCAAGGCACCTGGAATCAACGAAACAATCCCAATTACGGAAGCGGCAATAAACAATGGCAGAATTTCTAAGATCGAAACGGACACTCCCATTGCCCAGCCAACACACATGAAAGCTATAACTACTCCTGACCATTCCAGAAACGAAGTTAAAGTTAATCCCAAGCGATTTTTAGTGGTCAAACCACCTAATAATCCACTTTTTTTGAACTTGGTGAAAACGTATACTGCTGGAAAATAAATACTTCCCCCGACTAGCCAAATCCAATACTGTTGTAAAAATGGCACAGTGTTACCTGTCACCACGATAACCAAACTAACTAAACTAAGTAATGATAATCCGGCTTCCAAGAATAACAAAATTTTAGATAACGCGGACATTACTTCCTTGGGCTCATTGTCTTTGGCATAAAATTCTGAACGTAACCCAATACTAATTAAGCCCCCAAAACCGGCAATATTATTGACGGTGTTAACGAACCAACTAGTCTCAAACACATAACGTTTTTTATACTTAGTATGTAACATGTTGTTCAAAATAAAATCGTAACCAGTCATGGGTAAAACAGAAATAATCCCAATTACTGCAGTTATTAGCAGTTTGTACAACGGAATAGCTTTTAGAGTTACCTTTAATTCCGCTAACGAAATAGATTTAGCAATGGATAATAATTCACTAAAAACAATAACAACAACGGTAACTAAGAATACCGTTTTTAACAATTTAAAATTACTACGAATCCAATTAACGATAGATTTCAATATGGTCACCTTCGATCCTTTCAAGATTGGGCGGCGCGAAAATAAAACTTAGGGGTAGAGTGAAATTTGATCTGTACTTACATAAAATAATAACGGCTAAATTATTGGGAAACCTGAACATTGTATGGCAAGATTGCGAACCGATCCACATAAGTCTCATAGTTTGATCCAACTTGTCGTTCTCGGTATTCTTTAGCTCCACTTTCAAAAATCATACTAATAGTGCGCATCTGTTGGTTAACAGACACCTCTTCTACTGAATGGGGAACTTTAAATTTATCGGAACCACTATTCGGATTTTTAAAATCTAGATTAAGCGAATTATGGCCAGCAAAACTTTGAGCCTTAAGTAGAATTGTGCTAGGTTGTTTGCCAGCTGATTGGCTCAAAACTGCCAACCCATTATTTAGCATCGAAACTCCCTGAACATTATTCCAGCCCGGATAATAAGCCTCAATAATCTTGTTTTGAACAAACCATTTCATTAAGTTGGCAATGGTAGATTGTTTGCTATTACCCTGATTAGGATGCTTTAGATAATACTTCATAAATTTTTGGATATCGGCTTTTCTTTGAGCCACCGAAATAGATTTTGGTAATCCATTTTTATTAGTCGGAATTAAAATAATGGAACGATGAGTGGGGTTTTTACCGTACTTAGCTACCACCAATAAATTCCTGTAGATTGTAATCGCAGAAGTTCTAGTTCCTAATGCAAACGGAATTTTTTGAGACTTAATTGCCTGCTTGGCAATTACTGGATTATACGCATCAATAGTGGATTGCTTAATAACCCCAAAACCCGCGGTACCGTTCAAGTCATCAGAATAAATTAATTGCCTATGTTTGTCTTCATATGTAATTCCCCCAACATGAGCCATAGAATTTAAGATGAGCGACTTATCGTATTTACGAGTTTTTTTGTCAATTTGGAAAATTAATGAATTCAATTTGTGATTACCATCATAAACACTAATAAAATATTTGCTATTAGACTGGGTTAAACCTTGTGGGACCCAATCTGTTCCAAACGCTGCTTTATTAGTCTGATTATTGATTGACCATGCTCCCCTTAACCCTGGAATCACTCCAAATTTAAGGGCGCTAAAGGAAACGTGCTTAGATTTGTTTTCCCGATTTAAACTAGTGAACTGTTTTCTAGCTGCTGCTTCGCTTTGTAACGGCCTAGGATCTGCCGTCCATTTAGGAACGTCACGAGGTTCATCAACCAGGTCAGCAAGTGCGCGTTGTTGTAAGTAATGTTTTACAGCAAAAGTGCCCCCCACTACCAAAATACAGCCTAGCAAAAACACAATAATCCGTTTGGTCCATTTACTTATCATATTTTTTGCCCCTTATATCTTCTTCATAGTTTTTTTATTAAGGCTGTCATACCTTAACCGCTATAGTAGAATTCACACTTTACCACTTGAGTTCTAGTTTAATTTTTACTGATTTTTGAAAATCGGTAGGCTTTTAACGGCTACTATGAAGAATGGCAGGTACAAGAATAAGAGGTTTAACCGTTGCCATAATCCCCGGTGAGAGATTTGCAAAGAGTTAATAAATGGAATCTTAGGCATTGCAAAGAGGAACATAAAGAAACTAGAAAGTAAGAAAATGACCACTAAAGTAATCACCATCAAACTATTTTGTTGTAAATGAAATAGCCAAATTAATAAAAAAGTACCAATTAAGAGAGCTACAAACCCGGCTCCAGAAGCATAGTTATGCAACATGCTTGCGAAACCTACTTCAGCGGTAGAACTAGCCCTATCAACTAGTCCCGTAATAATACAGTCACCAATTCCAAAGATCACAATGCAAATGGCAGTCCCCATAGCTAGTGAATGCGACGTTGAATTAAAATGCGCATAAAAAGCAGGTGCAGCTAACACAAATAAACTACCGTTAATGATTTCCCAAATTTTAAAAGCCATTTTGGTGGGCATCCCAGATTCGCCAAAGCTAGAAATTAACATTTCCGCTTGGCTATATCCCTTTATGTAACGTCCTAATACAAATGGCAAAACCAACTCACTAATTACAGCTATAATTAGTAGGTAAAAGCCATACCGTTCCAATGTTTTCATAGTTCCATCCCCTAAATTTTTAATCACTCCGTTACTATTTTTTATTGTACCCGTTGCCTGAAAAAAGTTCCAAGGAATAGCTCTTTAAAATTAAGATGAAAGTTATAGCGGGGTAAATGGATGAATTATTGAATCAAATATTAGACACAAAAAAAGACCGGTATCTACCAGTCCTTTAATTTCATTCAAATATTTAGGAGAATTATTCCCATTCAATTGTCGATTTATGCTTTAAAAGCCGTTATATCAATGGTCAAAATTAAATGTACCACATTTGTACCACATTTGTACCACATTTCTTTTTAAAAATCGTTTTTTTAATAAAAACTACTATGAAAGCATCTACCGGATGCTTTTTTATTTATATAAAAATAATTTTGATAAAATACACATTTTGTATTTACATTGATATACAAAACGTGTATTATAATAAGTGTAAAGAAGAAGTAAACAAAGCCTACCAAAAAGGTAGGCAGTCCGCTAAGACTTCTTCTAGTATAACACACAAACTGGAGGAAAATAAAATGAGTAAATTAAACGAAGCTACTATTGCAAACATCAAAGAAGTTGGTCACGAATGGCACTTTAAAAACATGAACCGTATGTATCTTAACCTTGAAGATATTATCGACGTTGAATTTTATAACTCCGGTAATGTCAACCATGCCTACCTAAATAACGGTGAAAAAATTTCTAACTCTAAAGCTAATGGACTTAGATTTGCAAAAACTTACTTAGATCTTGACACTGGTGAATTAGTTAGCGACAGTGCAATTTTATTCGATGAAGCACTTGCCAAATTCACCGTTGAAGAACCCGAAGAAGACGAAAACATGGAGGAAGAACAAATGACTGAAGAAACCTTGGTAGAACAATTAAACGCTGAAAATGTTAGTGTTGATGATGTTGATGATGAATTGGACACTTTGAACGAAGTAGACTTTATCAAGACTGGCCGGTTCATGCTAACCGACGAATACCTAGATAACCTTGATGATGACACTGACTTTGAAGATGACTACTACAATAATTTTAATCCAGATGAAAAATTCGTTTGGGAAAGCAACGCTGATGATGCCAATCGCAAAATTGTTACCAGTAATAAGTTGAGTAACTTAGTTGATGAAGTTGTCGGTCTTGATGAAGTTGTACGAATTATGAATGAACGAAACGAGGACTAAAAATGGAAAAACTGCTTGATAAATATTTAAACAATTTAGGCCTTACCCGTGCTGAACTTTCTAGAAAGGGCGGTATAAGCGTTACCGCCTTACAGCGTTCAAGTGATAAAGATGCTTTTTCACTTAATAAGAACATTCCTAGCGCCATTTCGATGGCTACTGGAAAAACTCCCGGTCAGGTACTAGATGAAATCACAGAGTTAGAAATGAGAACCGATATTACTACAGAAGAATTTAAGTTACTAATCAATCGTATTTTCAAGGAAAACAAAATTGAGGCAGATATATACAATGAAGATTTAGGCTACCCTATTGATGCGGTAGTCGTGGAAATCACTTTGCCTAGTAGTGATACCGTACGATTCGGAGTTCACTTCATTGATAAAGATGACTATGATGAAGATTCTATTTTAAGCCCTGTTTATCCTGACGATAGCTTTGTTCTTACTAAAGATGATATTTTACAAGAGCTGGCAGATTCAATGCGTGGCTATGATAACTTCAACGAAGATGACGGGTTTTACTACCCCGCTGAGTTTGAAAGTACAGTTGGTACAAACCACACCTATAAAACTGACTATGAAATCATTGGTATTTGTAAAAAAGATAGCGATTTTTTAGCTAATTTAGGTAAAAAGTTACTATCGTATAGGGGGTAGATCTTTTGAGAAAAGCAGTAGATTTAACGGGAAAAGTTTTCGGTCACCTGACTGTACTTTACCGTCAAAAAAACGGGTATATCTCTCCCAGTGGGCAAAAGCGTCCTCTTTGGCATTGTCGCTGCGACTGTGGTAAAGAAGTTGATGTTATTTCTAGTAAACTTATGCAAGGTAAAAAGACCAGTTGTGGTCATGATAACTTTAGACCGGATTTAGCAGGAAAAAAGTTTGGCGAGTGGACAGTTATAAAGGATGATGGAACTCGTGATAAAAACAATCTCACAATGTGGCTCTGTCGCTGTTCTTGCGGTAACTATAGACATGTTAGTACTGGTTCTTTAAGGAGTGGCGAAAGTAAAAGCTGTGGTCATATTAAAAATGCGAAGTTGTTAAAAACAGTTGCAAGGATTAAAAAAGAAAATCCCGGCACTAATCCTTACTTACTAAACGATAAAAAGCCTTCTACTAATACATCTGGAGAAAAAAACATCTCTATAACTTACCGAAATGGCGTTAAAAAATATCGAGTAGCAGTTATGTATAAGAAAAAACAGTACGGATCAACTTGTAATTCTATGGAAGAAGCCATCGAACTTAGAGAAAAATTGCGCCGGAAATACTGGCCGAACTACGAAAAATAATTCCAAACAAAAAAAGCCCCCAACTAATTAAGGTTGAGGGCTTAATTTATACTATTTAGTTTTTACCACAAAATCTTTATTACCAGTCATGTAAAATCCGCTAGTGGTTTTAATTTCCCACAAACTACTTTTAGTTTTTACAATCGACTTCACATTAAAGTAGGTATTTTCGCCATAGCTTCTAAGCTTCTTGGATCGTTGTTGATCTTTATATAGGTTAATGGTTCGCAAGGTTTTAACTTGCTTCAAGTTGCTTTTAACATAGTACATATTTTTAAAGTGGCTCACCCAACCAGACAAGTATTTCCCGTTAGTTAGTTGAAGTCGGTAAACTTTGCCTTTGACGTGGACTACTCGTTTTACATCAAATTCAGTTCCTTTTGACCAGTGAGCAACTTTCTTTTTGCAGTTTACATCGCTATAGGTAGATACTCCACTAGTTGCCTTTACTCGACGTGGATTCCAACTGTAGTAACTGATTTTCGTTGGCTTGTTAGCTGTGTTTCCTTCACTGTTGCTAGCTGGATTTTGACCACCAGTATAATAATTATCATAAAGTTGGCTCACGTCAAAACTACCATAAGAATTACGGAAATGATAGGTACTAGACCATTGCCAGCTATGACGAACAGAATAATAATTTAGTCCTGCTGCGCTGCTAGGATAATTGGCAATCCACCCCTTGCCGTTGGCAATGTCCATGCGATAACCTAGCCAAGACCCCATAGTGTAAACATCACCACGATAGCCATAAGCTTCAACCGTTTTAATAAAAGCCTTGTTGTTGGCGTTATTGGTAGCTTTATTTACATACGTCTGTTCTGCTGCTTCAACATCAGCAGTTAAAACAGCCCCCACGGGCAAACCAGCTTGTTTGGCTACCTGTGCAGCATAATTTCCCTCGGCAACTGCTTGGGACTTGGTTTTGTAACGGGCAAAGTGATACCCGTTAATGTACAGTCCCGCTGCTTGAGCGTTCGCAATGTTAGTGGCAGCGTAAGGGTCTGCGTAGTAACTTCCTTCACTAATTTTGGTATTTACTGCTTTAACACCATAGTGGTTACGCATATCTAAATACTCTGATGTGGTCATATTACCATTATGATTAGATACGTCGACCATATCCATACGAGCAGCATAAGCATTTTGAGCAAATAAAAACGCCATAGCAGCAGCTATGACGCCAAATACATATTTATTTTTTTTCATGATGATCTCCTTCAAGGTATTTTTTGATTTTATGAGCAATTTCATTATCAATGATTTTTACTAACCACATTGGAAAATACTTTTCCCAGCCTAGTACATAGACATTAGCCATCACTGAAATAAAATTTTGCCAAATAAAAGCTATAGTAAAAGCTACAAAGATGAAAGATCCTGTTCGCAATTCGTAGTCCATTAAATATGCTAATCCTACACAAATCATTATCATGCAATCACGAATAAGAGAATCAATAGCTGTTGAGCTTCGTTTAGTCATAACTTTTGAACGTCTTGCTAAAGCTGATCCACAAAGCCAGTCCAGCATAATAACTAGCAGTAAAGCAATGACCAGCCAATCATGATATGCACTAGGTAAAATATCATGCTGCTTAAGCATCCAAGCTGGTGCAGCCATAGCAAGACCAACAAACCAACTACCACTAGAGTTCATATGAGTTAAAGTTTGCTTGAATAATCCAAAATAATTCAATTCAAACCTCCTTTTTCAGGTGAGCTTGATTTGATTTTTCAATCATGATTATTCACCTGATTCTTTAGTAGTTACAAATCCGGTTAACTTGGCGCGAGCCAACTCTGTAAGTTCTTTTTTAGTAACATCATCAAATGTTTGATCTGCTGCTAAATCAGTAGGATCAATCAAGATGGTTGCACTAATAAAGTTACCATCCAAATTTCCGTTAAATCCAACTGAAACTCCTGTAGTTTCGTCACCATTAAACTTATAAGTTAAATTGTTCATTGTGATATTCATAATTATTTTTCCTCTTCTTTCTTCAAAACTTTAATAGTTGTTTTTAGTTGTGCAATTTGCAAATCTTTCGATGCAATGTTTTGAGCATAGTCAGAAGTCATTTGTTTAATGAGATCTTCTGCATTAATTTTGACATCATCCATATTAATCCTCCTCAATAGCTGTATTTTCAGCATTAATTTTAGATAAAACTGCATTGGGGTAACCAGCAGCGCCATTACTAATTGAATTAAATTCTTCTTCAGTCAGTCTGACGTTCCCGTGCTGGTTGGTATTTTCCGTATTAAGGTTATAAGCAATTCCATAAAACTTTTCATCGCCTTTAGGAAAAACCACGTTGATAATCGTTATTGCTTCACTAGCTTTCATTTAAATCTCTCCTCAATTCATAAACTTCACGTTCTAATTCAAGAACACGTTTAAAAAGCTCCTGAACATTTAGATGTTCAAGAGCCGAAATTCTATCGTAATTTATCCCTTCAAGCTGGTTATCTTTACCACGATCAACCAACATTTCTAAACCTGCATTAGCCAAATCTTCAGCAACAAAGCCTAAGTGAGGCATTAACCTTGGTGTTGCAGATTCAGGTTTTGTCCCATCGGTTAATTCTTTAGCTATTTCTTCAGTTTCCCTCTTATCAAACCAAGATTTAGCAGAAATAGCTAGCAAAGCGTGTGCTTGCTCCTCATCTTTGAATTCATTGATATTCAGTTTATATTTTGATGCAGAACTGGAGCGGGTCAGCGTACCATTAGCATCAACGTACATATTTGCCGATTGGCTGGTTGGGGTAATGTAGGTGGAATAAGTAGTGGTAGACGATCCATCTATATAAATGTGTTCACCATGCAATCTAATGTTATTACTGCCAAAAGTCCCACCAGATGAGCTACTAATACCCACATCAATGTGTGGAGACGATTTAATCATATCTCGGCTTACTCCTGTACCACCCGAAATCTCAATTCCAGCTTCACCACCACCAAGTAAAGCAGCAGGAGTTCCGTTTTCGGCTGAAGTGACAAATAATCCTTTGACTGATTGTAAACCAACACTTGACATACCACCATCTACGTATCCCATTACCCCAATAGTAACAACATCACGGCCAGCTATAATACCACCTTGAAAAGTCTTATTATAAATTTTCAAATATGGTTCAGTTGATGGATCAAATACCCAAAGTGGTTCAACAAATTGTAATTCTCCGCCTTTTAAAAGGATTCGGTTATCGGTATCAGCAACAGAAATATATTTCTTATCAATATCAATATCGACAGCTTCATCAGCAGAATAAATTTTTCCCTTTTGAAATTTAACAGAACCAGTATTCAGATTCAGGCTTAAGTTGCTACCTGTTAAAGTACCCGTGGAAATGCTGCTAGCATTTAAATTTATTAGATTTACGTTTGAAGCATTGATCGTTCCAGTAGTAATTTTATCAGCGGATAAATCACCGATTGCTGCATTGCCAATAACTCCGTTATCAATGGTGGTCTGTCCTGTAATATGGACTTTTTCACCGTCAATCAAAACACCACTACCATCAACGTTAATTTGATTAACTACATCTCCCTCTTTAACACGCAAATTAATGTCGTCAGCCATTTGGGCGATTTGGCTTGTATTGCTATCAACATCCGATACTACACTAGTGATTTGATCCGCCAACTGCGTTACTTGTGATTTGTCAGCCTTATTAGCAACTGTGCCTTGAATTCCATTTACTTCAATTTCTAAATTTGCATAGTCAGTGGCTGAAGCAAGGTCGTCTAATGCTGCTGTCCAAGGTGAAGCATGATTTCCCTCTTCTAGCTTGATTCGAGAAATCCAAACTTTACCTTTACCATTAGTGCCGAAGCCGACATAGATGTTTGTTGTTTCAGCAGTATTACTAACTTTAAAAGTGTAACTAATTGTATCCATACCAGCAGTTGGTTTTATTATTTCTTGTTCTACCCAAGGATCGATTTTACCATCACCGTGTTGCAGTGCTAGTTTAGTTCCCTGCGCTCCCGTAACTACAGCCGAAAGAGTATAAGTGCCACCTTTAGCAACTTTAATCCCATCTTGAGCATAGCCCCATTGACCCGCGTTCGGGCTAACCAACTGCATTGTTCCTCCAGTATTGGTAGGCCAATCAGCCCCCGCCTTAATAATTTCACGAGTTGCACCTGTCATGACTCCCCAATTCCGCCAGTATTTACCAGTTAAATCAGCAAAGTTGCTGTTTTGCAAAAGGTTAATCCCGCCTGTTTGCAAATTATCGAAATCGCTTTGGCTAACTTTCATACTGATTGATTTGTCAGTTTGAGTTTTGTAGGAATTAAAATCAGAGCTACTAACCTTACTAGAAATTAAGCCGTCAGTCTGCGTTTTGTACGAATTAAAATCCGTGCTGCTAACCTTACTAGAAATTAAACCGTCAGTCTGGGTTTTATATGAATTGAAGTCCGTGCTACTTACCTTACTAGAAATCAAGTTAGACATTTGCAATTTGTCTGATTGGTAAGTAGCATCAGAAACCTTGGAATCAATCAGGTTTGAAAGCTGCGTAATGGTTGATTTTTCAACTATATCTGGATTATACGCACCCACCTTAGGGCCGAAAGTTAGCATTGGGTGAGTAATAACGCCATGAACATAATTCGTTGCAACTGTACCGCGGTAGGCTTGATATTGAATAACTACTGATTCAGCCCCTGCAGGAACTGGAACATTTTCAGCTTTAACCAAAACCCATTTATTAAAAATGCTGGCATCACTTTTAACTAAAGCATCTTTCCAGCCAGTGATTCTGGTACCGGATGAATTTAAGAATGCCAAAGTGATCCCAATAGATGCGTCTGCTGATGTTCCATCGTAAACTTTCACCATTGCAGATGCTGAATAAACATTAGCCGGATCAACAGTAGGATTAGGAAGCTTATACGGCTTAGACGCTCCAAATTGCAGCCAACCGCTACCCTTTTGATTAACCGCCAAACCTAGTGATCCTTGATACATCGAGCCGGGAGCATTGGTAATATATACATTCGTTGTTGTCCAACCGTCAGCATTATTTTCATACTCTGAGTTGTAAACTAGATTTCTTTGTCCGGAATTACTTATATCTTCAACAGTTTGCTCAATCGAATTAGCCGTTTGACTTTTAAACGAATTGAAGTCGTTATTACTTACTTTGTCAGCAATTTGTTGCGCTGTTTGTAGTCGATCGGAATCGTATTGACCTTGTGATACCTTACTATCAATCAGTCCCGTTATTGTTGTAATTTGCGTTTGCGTAGCCATATCTTCAGGAGCGGGTGTCCAGTCGGTAGCCTTGTTACCACGTTCTAACTTAATTTGTGAAATCCAAATTGTCCCTTTTCCATTATTGCCAAAGCCGACATAGGCATTCGTAGTTTTAACTGCAGAGCCAGTTTTAAAAGTAAACGTGATTCTGGTTTTTCCACTAGGGATTGTAAATTCTTTTGCTTCCCATGGATCTGCATTACCGTCACCATGCTGTAAAGCAACTGTGGTTGTCGTTGTAGCACCAACTAACGCAGAGATTACGTAGTAAGCATTGTCATCTACTTTAATCCCATCTTGAGCGTACCCCCACTGGCCACCGTTGGGATTATCTAGTCTCATTAAGCCGGGGGTGTTAGCTGGCCAATCGTCACCGGCCGCATTAATTGTACGGGTAGCCCCGGTTGCACCATTCCAATCGCGCCAGTACTTACCAGTTAAATCAGCTAGGTTACCATTACGAACATAATTCTGACCACCAATTTGAAGGTTATCAATCTTATTCAACGTTAGTTGATACCCATTATTAAGCGTGTCAAATTTCGCTTGTGTATCACTACTTAAATTATCAACACGGCTGTTGACCAATATCAGCTTATTAAGCGCATCTTGAGCATCGCTATAGGCAGAAAGTGCCTTATTGTTAGCATTAGTGATAGCAGTATTTGCATCACTAATTTTTTTGTTAACATCGGTAATTGATGCATTCGCGTCACTGATTTTCTTGTTAACATCGGTAATTGATGTATTAGCGTCACTAATAGCCTTATCAGCAGCGGCAATTTTGTCGTCAGCTTCTTTTTGGTTAGCTAGAATGCTGTCATTGATTTCATCTTTAGATTTATTCCAGTCAGTAACCGCCTGATCTACTTTATCGTTAACGTCGTTAGCGGCATCTTGAGCATTTTTTACATCGTTTACCGTATCGTCAATTTGTTTTTGCAGATCAGATCCGGTTAAATCGTCAGCTTTTAAAACCCATTCGCCATTTTCATAGATGTACATTTGGGTTTTACCGTTAACATCTTTGTACCAAATATCATTTTCCTTAGGATATGCGGGTTCATCTGTGCCAGTGTAAACAAAGTTGCCACCGCCAGCGCTGATTCTGCCGTTCATATCATGAAGAACCTGATTAAGAGAACCTTGGTATGAATAGCTTGAACTGTTAGTTACGGTTTCTGAGGTTGAAGAAACGGCTGAAACCGATCCATCAAAAGTTAAAACATAACTATTATTAGGAACTTTAAATTTATTTCCCTTGGTATCTTCAATTTCTAGAAAGTCACCGGCTTCAACTGCTGGATTACCAAACCAATTCAGGGTATAAGGATAAAAATTAAGTCCTCTAAGTTTGAAAAGTATATCGTCCAGTAAAGATTGGGTCATCGAGGGATTATTCAGTGCAACTTGTGATCCAGTTTCTTTCCCAGTATGAAGAGAGACAGTGGAATCACTTGAATTTCCATCACTATCAGTAGATGTTTTAGTTACTTCACACGAAATACCAGAAAGTGAGTATGGTGTTTCGCTTTTAGTTAACCCTTGAAACTCATAGTTATCTGGAGAGACTGGATAAACGGTATCGCTCAGTCCTCTAATCTCTAATTCACCAGCACGGTTAAACACCACATAGCCACCGACAAATTGAGCCAGCATGCCAAGAGCTGTTCGATAAGTTTGTTTAAAGATAGGAGCAATACTAATTTCAGTAGGAAGCCTTCCGATATTTTCTTCATTGATAACTACTCCAGCCATGTTGGCAATTTCTAACACCCAACTTCTGACTGATCCCGGTGTATTTATTGAAGGCGTATAAGTTCCTTCAAGATACGCCATCTTGTCCACTGCAGTAACAGTGGTTTGCTCGTTATTTCGATCCTGTTCAATTTGATCAGAAACAATAAAAACCCCAAGTGGCGAGTATTCAAACGTTCCGTCTGGAAGTTGAATGCCAATTTGAGGTTTTAAAATATCATTTTGTTTAATGTTTTCTTGTAGTTCAGAAAATACTACTTTAATGCTGTTCTCATATGTTGATCCAATACCGAAGGTATCCCCCGTGTAGGCAGCCGAATCATACTGAACGCTGACAATATCTTCTGACGTAAACGGCTTTTCATCATCATTAATCGTCATTTTAATACTTAAGGTTCGATCAGTATTGCGAAAAGCAGCGTTAAAAGCGTCTGACTGTTTCAGCAATTTATCACCTCCTACTGTTCAATGAAATCACATTGCAGTCCTTGCCAAGCAGACAATTTTAATTTTTCGTTCCACGAATATGCCGGCGATGTTCGATCACCTACATAAAAAGTTTTAGTCATCATTTTACCTTCTTGTCCATCAAGATAAGTGCATTGGAAGAATGGATCTTTGATAGCTTGAAGGATTTGGCTAAGTTGTTCAATCGACAACGGCCCCCAATTAATTGTAAGTTTACGTTTAACTGCAACACGATCTCTGGAAAGTTTTCCATTTGCGTTACGTGTTGACTTACCGTCAATATCGTTAACGGTAAAAGAATACTGATTCGGTGCTGGTAAGGTGGTCCCGTTGACTGCCAAATAATAATTCACCGTCTTTCATCTCCTATTTTATAAATCTAGCATTTGTCGACCGTTTTTTCGGTTGACCTTGTTAATACCTTTAATAGTATGTTTGGCAAGTGTTTCATCGCCCACTTTAACAGTAATCTCAATAGGCTTTTGGTTGCCTTGAGAATTACTATTAATTTGTTGATTAGCAAATGAAGCACTGATCGCTTGCATAAGTGCATCTTGAAGTCCACTAGTACCGCCTCCACGGATTTCTGATGGTGAGGTTGATACGTTAGGAATTTCGCTATTAAGGCTTGTCATTGTTTGTGGAATGCCGATTCCACCACTGAAGTTAGTGTGCATAAACTTCATTGCGCCTTGGATCAAGTCCATAGCTCTTTCAGGTTGTCCAAGCGGAAGAATTACTTCTGGGGTGTCATCTTCGGACAAGCTATACATGCCGCTCTTGTTTACAAATCCACCATTACGGAAGTGCAAGTGACTTAAACTGTCCAAACCGCTTAAGTCAATATTGAATCCACCGCCACCAAAAATTGAACCTACTGAATCTTTAACGGAATCAGCAGCTTTTTTGGCTGCATCGTATGCTGCTTGTGCTGTTTTTCGAGCTTTATCTTCAGCCTTTTTAAGAGCATCTTTTAAAGCTTTTTCAACAGTAGAAACAGCACCATCTTTAATTTGGTCAACACCACCCTTGGCTATATCTAAACCAATTCCAGTTGCTGAACCGAAATTCAAGAATTGACTAACACCTTTATTAATAACTTCCTTAGGGTGTGTAGCATCGTAAGCAATGTTACCTGCAATGCCTTGAATGCCACTAATGATGTCTTTTACACGATCTTCAACTGATTCAATAGCACCACTAACAGCCCCACCAATGCCACTAAAGAGGTCGCCAAAATCTGGCATATGAAGATCAAATCCACCAAATAACCCACCAGCATAGTGAGGTAGTTTAGCCTGAGTTTCTCGCAAAGTTTGTTGAGCATTTTTAATGCGAGTTCCGGCTGGCAAGTTAACCATCATATTGCGTTGGGCTGGGAAAATGCCTTGTTTACCATTAGGAAGTTGATAAGCTTCTCGGTAATGTTCAGCATTTTCATCATTGACGATTGCTAAGCCGCCTCTATGTTGACCACCAGTAGCGAACTTAGGAACGTCCCAATAAGATAGACCACTTGAAGCACCGTGAGCGCCAACTTTATCAAGAATCCATTTAATACCTTTGATAACGCCATTAACAGCTTTACCGATAGTACCTACAATTCCATTAGCGATTGAAGCAGCAGCATTTTTAATGGCAGAAACGCCATTCTTTAAACCTTTAGCAATTTTGCCACCTAAACCGCCTGACCATTTAGAAATGGTTTTGCCAACGCTAGTAATTCCTTTGCTTACCCAGCCACCAACTGTTTTACCAGCTTTAGAAGCAGCAGACTTACTACCAGATACATGTTTGCTGATAAAAGATCCTAAACCCTTAGACCAAGACTGAATCTTTTTGTTAACGCCGGAAATGCCAGAATGAACCCAGCCACCAACTGTCTTACCAGCTTTAGAAGCCAACGATTTAGCTCCAGAAGAAGCTTTATTTATGAGCGATCCTAAACCTTTTGACCAAGATTTAATTTTTGTATTCAATCCAGAGATTCCAGAATGAACCCAGCCGCCCACAGTTTTACCGGCTTTAGAAGCTAACGATTTAGCACCAGAAACAGCTTTATTAATGGTTGATCCCAAACCTTTAGCCCATGACTTAATAGTCGTAGATGCCTTAGAAATACCAGTGTGTACCCAGCCACCTACCGTTTTACCAGCTTTAGATGCTAAGCTTTTGGCTCCTGATATTTTGGAATTAATATCTTTACCGATATTTTTAGACCATGTTTTTATGGCTGTTGAGCCTTTTTTAACGTTATTAGATACCCAATTACCAACGTTTTTACCAGCTTTTTCAGCCCACTTTTTGCCGGAAGATATTTTGTCACTTATATCTTTACCAACATTTTTGGCCCAATTAGTAGCTGCCTTAAGGGCTTTTTTACCCCATTTCTGAATCTGCTTACCTGTTTTAGTGTCTTTGAGGAACCAGTTAGCAATGCCACCAACTGGATCTATGATAAATAGAGCTACATCTTGCCAATTCTTCTTAAGCCAATCAATGGCCTTGCCCATCCATTTTTTGATGTTGTTATAAATTCCGTTAACGAAATCTCGGAATTTTTTATTGTGCTTATACAACGCAACTAAGCCAACAACTACTGCAGCAATAGCGGCAGCAATTAGTACATATGGATTAAGTGCCATAACAACATCTAAAGCTTTTTGAGCGACCGCAGCTGCTTTGCCCCAAATTGACCAGTTCTTAAGAGCTTGCCAACCATTAGAAATTGCTGAAGCAAAACCTTTCCAGTTGTTTTTGGCATACCCCCATAAGTCTTTAACGTTAGAAACAGCGTTTTTAAGGTCTGTAACGCCTGTGATCTTGCCGAAAAATTCCTTTAATAGCGATTTTTTACCACTAAGCTTAGTGCTGCTTGTTAGTAAGTCTTCAACAAGTCCAGCACCTTTGTTTAATGCGCCAAAGCTCGTTTTAACAACGAAAATAGTACCAAGAATTTTAGCAAAAGTTTGTACAGCTTTTTGATGTTTATCAATCCATGTAGATAGTTTGCCAAGCGCTTTAGAAATACCCTCAATAGCTCCAATACCTTTACCACCCGTGAATCCAGCAATAGGTTTTAAAAATCCATTGATTAGGGATTTTCCTAATGGCGCTAAAGCTTTTAAAACTGAATTAATTACTTTGATAGCTCCAGAAAGTAAATCAAAGAAAGCTGGTAATGCTTTGGTGATTGTGAATTTCCCAAGTGGTAAAAGAACATTCTGATAACCCCAACTAAGTGCGTCCCAAACCGTTTTATCTAATCCTTTAATGGATTTAAAAAGGCCTTCAATAGATTTAAGTAGCGGTGTGAAATCTAATTTTTTAGCCCATTTAGCGGTAGCACCAGCCATATCACTAATGTGATCAGCAATATCTTTAACAGCTTCAAGAATGGTATGAAAAATACTTTGACCAGTTTTTCCAGCGTCCCATGCTTTCTTAAACTGACCAGCTAAGTTACCAATGGTCTCACCAATACTTCCTGAAATTTTGAAAATGTCTTTAAAAATGCCAGTTCCTACAGCTCCCTCTTTCCAAGCAGCAGTAAAGGAACTGACAAAATCATCAAGTACAGCAAGGACGTTTTTAACTGCACCAAGCCAACTCTTGAACATTTTTGTTCCAGTATTACCAGACTTCCAAGCGTCACTAAAACTATCAGCAAAAGCACCAATTAATTTCCCAATGTTAGTAACGATGCTAATAAGTTCTTGAAAAATCTTTTTACCAACATTGCCAGAATCCCAAGCTTTTTTAAATGATCTGACAACTTCGTCTAAATCTTTAAGGATCTTGGCAATATCTTCGAGCCATACCTTAAATAGCTTAGTTCCGGCGTCACCTTCATTCCATGCAGCACGGAATGAATCGGCAAAATCCGCAATCATGTTGTTAATGTCGGTGAACAAAATTAACAAGTTCTTAGCAATTCTTTCGCCAGTGCCGTCATTCCAAGCCTTACGGAATGAATTAGTGATGTCATCTAAAAGCTTAAAAATTGCGTCTAATGCTTCAAAGATTGATTGGATGTATTTAGTACCACGTCCGTCATCTTCCCATGCTTTGGCAAACGCCTTAGCAATATCACCAACTAGTTTAAGCATATCTGCTAGCAGTTTCAGTAGATCAGTAAGTGTCTGAATCCCCAGCTTACTATCCCAAACTTTAAGGAAAGACCGCCCAATGTCGCCCAGCAGTCGCCCAATTTCTTTAAGAGCGTACTTCAAGGAGTTAATGACATCTTTACCTTCAGCGTTCCATGCAGCTTTCATAGGCTTGTAAAGATCAGCTAAAATATCACGAAACTTCTTAGCTGCTTCATTAGCACCACCAAAAGATGGTCCGAGGTTACGCAATGCTTTTTGAACACCATCTAATTTCTTAGCTGCAGTATCTAAAGCATCATTTAAGGACTTGGTTTGTTCAGGATTAAAGGTCTTAAGTGCCTCATCGCTACCGTTGTCAGAAACTGTTGGTTTTGGCTTGTACTTTTCTTTATCCTTGTGATCTGCAGTTTTAGGTGTGTAGTCGGGAATTTCTTTAGAAACATCAAGGGTATTGATTTCATCAAAGCCCATCAGATTATTTTTGTAATCTTGATATTTTTTCTTGAGTTCTTCAATGCGTTCTTTTTGTTTCTTGTTATAGGCGGCTACAGCGTCATCAGCTTTCTTATTTGAAGCAGTAATTGCGGCATTGGCCTTCTCAACTGCTTCCTTTCGTTTTTGATTAGCTGATTTGATAGCAGAATTCTGTTCTTGAATTGCTTTACGCCTTGCAGCATTACGAGCTTTAATTCTGGCGTTTTCTTCTTGAACCTGTTTACGTCCAGCGACATTACGAGCTTGAATTGCAGCATTCTGGGCTTGAATCGCTTTCTTAACGGAATCGTTGTTGCTATTAGAAGAAGTACTCTTACCTTCTTCACCAGCAGCTTTAGCACCGTCATACAATTTGATTGCCCCTGCTTGAGAAGCTGCATTACTCATGCCGAAAAGCGCTGAACTAAATTTAGCTAGCCAACCAGTTGCCTTAGATAAGACTTCCATAAATTGGTTGATCCACGGCATAACTGTTGAGTAGAGTGGATAAAAAGCAGCAATCAAGTTAGCCTTGATCTGATTCATGCTGTTATTAAATTGTTTATTTGCCTTAAAAGCATTTGCAAATCCTTCGGAAAGTTTTTGCAGGGCAGCAAAACCAACACCCCAAATTAAGAATTGCGCTGGCAATGACTTAATGCCACGAGATAACTCTTTTAGTTGGCTGTCAGAGTGTTTGATACCTTTGTTCATCTTGTTCAGTGAACTATTGGAACGATTGCCTAGCGAAGTCATAATGCTTCCTAAGCTGCGAGCCTTACGACCCATGTCACCCATTCCGTTTGATCCACGTTTGAGCAAGTAAGAAATACCCGTCATTTTACCGGCAGCACTAGCAACTAACTTCAAAGCTTTTTGAGCCTTAGTTCCAGATGAGCCTAACTCACTTAATGACGCTCTAACCTTACGAGTAGCCGTATAGTTTTCGTTGAAATCGGTATTTACCTTAGGGATTGCTTTACCTAGTTCACCGTACCGATCTTCTAACTTACCATACTGGCTGTTAAGACTATCACTGGTATGAATAGCCTTATTCATTTGCGCTCTGACCTTTGCTACTTGGTCAGCAATCTTGCGTGATTCTTCAGTAGAAATTGTTGGTTCAGCGTTAAATCCTTTGGACGAATCAAACTTCATAGCGTCCTTTTCAGCAATTTCTAGTGCCTTGATCTTACGCTGATAAGTATTAATTTTGGCTTCGTTATCGTCCATCTGACTAGCAATCTTTTCTAATACAGACGGAATCTCCTTGTACTCGTTCTTCATTGAGCGAGCAAGGTCTTTGGCTTGGTTAAGCTGTTTAACCATTTTGGATTGTTCACTGGCTGCTTGCTCATTAGTTTTAGTGGCTGTTTTGTAGTCACCACGGTTACCAGCCATGCCACTAATGTTTTTAAGATTTGACATTCGTTGTTGAGCTGCTCGTGCCTGATCCATTTTGGCATCAATTTCAGCTACCATGGCATCAACATCTTTACCCACACTAGATCGCATCTTCGTAAAATTTTTAGTTACGGACTTAGTACCGTCATCAGTGCCTTCAAGAGAAGATTTAACCTTATCAGAAAACTCATCAATCTTCTGTTGTGTGGCCTCAAATTCTTTACCCATTTTTTCAGTAATGCGAGAAAAGTCGATATTATCACCGGCTTTATCGGTTTCTTTTTCTGTAGTATCAGAAATTCCACCTAGTGATTCAGAAATTGTCTGCTTCAACTGATCCAACTTAGGCTTGATGCGTTCGGTATTCATATCAAAAATAACTTGTAAAGTGTCTAAATCCAAAATTACCCACCTCCTTTTTTAGCGTTATTAGTTGCTTTGATGAGTTCAGCTTGCTTCATAAACTCAAGCCGATCTCTTTGCCAATCCTCCATAGGTTCAGATTGATCCGCTGCTTTGTCACCATCATCTAAAAAGCCATACATCTTATCGACGTCCGGCATTTTATTAGGTTCATTAAAGGCGTAAGCCATTAATTGTGATAACTTGTGATCCATAACAGCTCGTTCCTTTAATTCACGCATGTGGCGCTCTTTGATCCCTTTAGACTGGACAATAATTTCTTCAAGTGTCATGTCCCAATACTCTGTAGCATCAATGCCAGCATTAACGGCTAGAGGATACATGGCCCACAACATTTCTGAAATTGTTTCGTATTGTTCAGTCTCTAAAGAATTTCTTCCTGATCGTCCAAGCTGTTGTCCAGAGTTGCTTCTTCCTCTTGTTCGTCCGAATTCTTCTTCCCGAAAAAACCTGCAGCTTCAACTACTTCAGTTAATTTCAAGAAAAGATCCATAGTAGTATTGCCTTCATCTAAATAAGTTTGGAAGTTCTTAACTAACATCGCATCATTCACACCACTAGTTTGATTAGCAGCTTGTAAAACAATTAGAACTTCGTTAGTAGCAGGTAATTGAACGCCACCATTGCCACCCATAAAAAGACCCATGATTGATTTTCCTAAACGTTTTTCAGCTTTAAGCACTGCGTTACCATCTAGTTTTAAGTTAAGAGTTAAAGTACCAAATTGAAGTTCGATTCCGTTAGTAATTGCAGTTTTTTTTGCAGTCATATAATTGTTCCTCCATAAATTAAAGTAATAAAAAAGCCGCCCCATTCGGTATTGTGAATTTCGTTGGCGACTATAAAAATTATTCAGTTATCTGCTTAGCATTTTCTTCATCAGATAAAATATTTTCTGATAATTTAGGCGTTACTCGGTGCTGCTTCACCAGTAGATGGTGAGTCAGTGAAGTTTGGTCCATCTGATACAGAAACCGTGATGGTATAAGTTAAAGCACCGTTAGATTGCGCTTCACCAAATTGAATTGAGAAAGATCCAGTAAAAGTTGCTTGCATTCCATCTGGATAAGTAACTCGCCAGTTGTATTGCTTACGATCACCAGATTTGGCATGAACTTTATTCCATGATGGCCCCTTGTATTGAACAGAAAAGGCAACAGATGTTGCAGCTTTAATCCCTTCAAGTTGTTTAACTTGATCATCAGCCAAAGTAGTAACATCAACTTCTTGTGGCGCACCACCTAAAGCAGGAACGGTTTTGATGTCAGCAACATTTTCATAGTCGCTGGTGTTACCCGGTTCAGCCATTTCCAAAAGTGTACCAGTTGATACAAGCCCACGGACTGAATCAACTTTTTCTGCATCTGCAAAGCGTTGTAGGTTTAAACGCACTTGATAAATTGAGTTCTTTAAAGAAGTTTTCATTTTATAATTCCTTTCTTAGTTATCGAGCTTGATAAACTCGATTTGACGTGTTGTCAACAACACCAACCAGCGTAATAATCGAACGATTAAAGCCAGCTTGATTGGCTTGTTGAACAGTAGCAACGAAACCGATATTGGCAAAAGCTTGAGTTATTTCATCAACGATAGGAGTTAAACTCCCTTCTTGAATAAAAACATCAATGACAATCTGCCATGAAGTATCAGTTTCAACGTTATGCGCATCTCGACTGTAGGTGGTACGCCTCGTTTGATATACCGCCATTGGAAAAGTCGTGATTTCATCAGGATACGCTGGACGAACAACCTTTAAGGCATGTACAGACTTCAAAATGGAATTCACATCTTGATTGACGTTATAAATCACTTAGCTCACCTAACTTTCTATGAATGCGATCTTTAATAATATCTGGAGCTTTTTCGCCAGCTTCTTTAATTGCTGGGGTCATAAATTGCCTTGCTGGTTGACCATTAGTCCGGTAATACTCTTTACCACCTATTTTGATAAGCGGCATACCATAAACCTCATTTAGGTCAACATCAACTGCAGTAGCCGGAATGAACCATGGGTGTTGAGTATAAACGGGGTCAACCCCTGTAGGTAAATCTTTACTGGATCGCTCACCGACAAGACCAGTACCAAATTCACGGTACATTGCGACCGGATCATTTGAAAAAAGACGACCACGTATATGGCCATCCTCATCTTGTGATACCTCGTAATGTAGCGAACTGGCTAATTCACCGCTGCTGTGGATCATAGACGATTGCAGCTCTCTGACTGCGATTTGATCGGCTTCTTCCACAACATCAAAGTTAGCGTCCCAAAGGGCATCACTAAACTTTTCAGGTAGCATTTCCAGCTTTTGCATTAATCCATCCAGGCCCTCAACTCTTACCTGAGGCATGAGTATCCACCTTCTTAATTAAGACCTTTAAATGGTCAAAATATTGCGATATGGAAGTTATCTGATAATCAGGGTCATTCGTGCTGTCAACATTTAAGCAAATACCATCATTTTCATTTTGAGTTTCAGCAATTAGATCTCCTTGGTACAACATCACTTTCATGTAGGCTAAATCCTGCCCATAAATGGCCGTATTAACACTTCCACCTGCGGACTGAATATTTACCTTAATTGGGACTGGATCACCCCAAGAATCAATGGTATTGCCCTCAAGATCTTCACCAGTCACTCTATGCTTTAAATAGACAGTTTTTAGACCTTGCCTTGCTAATCTCATCTGGACACCTTCTTAAAAACTACTCTCCGGTAGCGATTAAGTGATTGCTGAATATCTAGAGGAATCCCTTTTTCAAAGTAGCGGCTAACGCTTCCTTCGTTTCGTTGGGTTTCGCCCTCAGTATTCATGCGATTGTAAGCTATCACTGCCAATTGCTTAGCATAAACGGCCATAGTTCCAGTCATTTTAGTTCGATTAGTATAGTCCAGCACTTGAGCCACTGCATCAGTGTACAAATCTTTAAGGATTGAAGCTTCATCGGTGCTGGGGTCAACACCGAATCGAGTTAGCAAGCTATTGATTTGAGCATCGTTATCCATGCACCTCACCTCCAATTACTTAATTACTTGTGCTTGGAATACTTCGCTTGCGCCAGGGAATGAAGGCAATGCAACAGCAGTAACCTTTGCAAAAGTGCCAACTGGATCTTTGGTTTCGGTGTAGACGGTAGCAAACAAGTTACCAATAGCAGTCTTTTGTACGCTAGGATCACCAGCTAAACCAATTTCTTCTGGTGTAGGGCCAAATAGTTTTTCACCGGGGTTATCGTCACCAAGCAAAACGAATTTGTTTTCTGGGAAGTAACGCTTAGTAACGTATTTACCAGTAGCGCCTTGGTCACGGTATTTGTCATCATAACTCCGAATAACTGGTAACCCTTGAGCTTCCATGAAAGCATCAAGATCAGCTTGTCCCAAAGCACGGGTAGAAGTACCATAAATCGCCTTTAAAACATTTTCATTTTGAGTAAATAACCGATAAATTTTCCGAGATGTAATAACACGGGTGGCAGTAATATCCATTGCGTCTACCCAGTTTTCAATATCCTTTAATGGATTAGAAGAAGCATCGTCCCAAGCAGTTCCCTTTGAAGTCAAGTTAGCTTGATGAGCAGTAGGAACTTTATAGTCAAACAATGTTTCTTTACCACTATCGGGGTCAATAACAGAAACTTTACCGTTAGCCAAAGCGTCCATTGACATCTTTTCTACTTGAGCTAAAACTCCTTGGCTCAAAACATCAATATCATCATAGACACGATCTTTAAGATACTTAGCTTCTGCAGCAGTACGTGGATTTTGCAAAGCGATTAAATCTTCTTCAGATAGCTTCATTTTCCGCTTGATCAAAGCAAGTTCTAAAGAACTCTTGTCCGCTTCACGACTACCAATTTCAGCTTCAGCATCAAAGGCAGCAACGTGAGCCATAACCGGAGTACGGTTACCTGCATAAACTTGATCTAACTTTAATGAATTTACCCGTCGTGATGGGAATAATTCATCACCCTTAAAAGCTGCATATTGACGATCACGAACGTAATCTAAGATTTCTGGGGTACTAAAGTTTTCAGCGATTGAAGCAAAACGTTGTAAGTTCAACGCAATTTTTTCTGTATACATAATTTTCCTCCTAATTACTTTTTAATAGATTATTTTGCTGGAGTGCTACCAGTATCACCAGTACCAGCATCGCTAGTATCACCAGCATCTGTTTGATCAATAAAGTGAATGCCGGTCATAGCAGTTTTAGCAGCTGCATCAACGGCAACTGGTAGGCGTTTGGTGTAAACCCATGCTCCACGTAAAACGGCTGCCATTTGTGGTCCTTCAGTAAGATCAACGCTATCAAGCAAAATACCTTGAGCTGTAGCATCGTTAGCAGGCACTGGAGTACCCGCCTTAATAATTTTGTGACCTGTTACTTCGTCCACGGTAGCCAATGCGTTGTCAGCATCAATCATCATTGAAAAAGGTACAGTTTTATCAGATGCTAAAAAGTTAATTTCTTCAAAATGTTGGTTTTTTCCTACAAACATAATTGTTCCTCCTATTTGGTTTTCCAAAGACTGTTGCCAGTCGTCTGTTTATTGCTATTACGGCGTTCCGCAGCACTTTGACCTGCTGACTTAGTAGCAGATGATCCAACGCCCGGAATGACAGCAGATCCAGCAAGTTGCTTATCCACGCCCTCTTTAACTGCATTACGGTAAGTATCAGTAACGCTCTTATAGGCTTCATCAAAGTTTTCAAAATCAGCAAGTGCCGGTTCAAATACTTTAGCTAAAGCAACTGGCAACTCATCATCAGTTAATTGCTGGATAACAGTTGCACGATTTTCGTCAATCGTTACTTTGCGTTCCCGTTCAGCTAATTCTTGTTCACGTTGATCAGCGTCATAGGCACGTTGTTCTTCTGGCGTCATTTCTTCATAGGATTTCTGGGTAGCTTTTTCCTTTTCCCAGTTAGCCCGTAAAGTATCTGTAGCCTTGTCTAATCGCTTATCAAACCAGCTATCAAGTTCTGACTGATTTTGAAAGATAATAGCGTCTGGGTTACTCCCTTGGCTGCCTTGATTGTCGTTTGATAGATTTTCGTTGTTTCCACCATCATCACCGCTACCACCGTCACCATCATCAGCAAACATTTGTAAATTCAATTTCAATAAATCACGCATAAGTAAAATCTCCTTACTCACACACGCCTAATTTCCGGATAACAAAAAGACACCCCACAGAAACCTAACGGCTCCCACACAGTGTCCTCGATACTTTCCATTAAACCCATGCAAATATAATTTTATTAGCAGTTTAACGACATGCTTAGGTCGGCTATTATGCAAGAACTAGTGCTGTTACCATTACCACTGCCCAACAAATAATTGAGGCAATACAAACAGCAGCGTACTGCTGATATTTTTGTCGATCGCCTAGTAAATCTTGGCTAAATAACGCTAAACACGATAGCAGCATGACGATAAACATTCCAATACTAAAAAATGTAATCATTTGTGGTCTCCTTTGATAATCATTTGCTCCCATTCACGATAGGTTGCATCACGTGGAATCTTCATTGTTTCCTTGGTTTTTGGATCACGAGCAGTACGATAACCGCCATTTTTTGACTTCCCATAGTAAGCAACTGGAACAGTACGGCAGAAAGGGTGAAACGGTGGGAAGTTGCCATAGAAGCCATTGCATTTTGCATCGGCTACTTTATAAACTCGCCCATCATGATCCCGACAGAATTCAGAAGTTCTGAAATCTAAAACGGCCACCAGTGAGTATTCCTCAACGTGGTGGTCGTTCCATGCTTTTAGTCTGGCTTGATTAGCCATATAAGCTGATTCAGTTCTAACAAGTCGCCGTGCTTGATAAGCACTAACGCCGAATTCTTTTTGTAATCGTAGTCTCATCTCACGCTCTGGCATGCCCGATAATTCTTTGGCAGTGAATAATTCTTGTAAGCGATCAGCCAATTCATCAGTGTTCTTCCAGATACGTTGAGAGTAGTTCTTACCTTCCCATGGAGCAGTCAACTGCTGCTTAACTGTTTCAGTAGTAAGCTCTGTTAGCTTAGTAGTAGGCTTATCAGGCATTACATCAACTTCATGCAGTACCTTACCCGATTCAGGTTCAGTAAACTTGATAGTTTTCTTAACCTTACTAGCTTCCGGAACAGCTCCATTTTGATAGACGTTAAAATCTTTTTGAGTTTGTCCAATAATAGAACTGGCGGCAGTGTGTTTATAGGCATCTTCAATGGTCTTGGTGTAATACTTGGTAGTTTCAGTTAACTGTACGTCAGCAAGCTGCTTAGCTACTAGATAGGCTTTAGCTTTAAGTAACTCCAGCCGACTAATACGTCCTTTAGCTGCTAAACCACTTAAATAAATTTGCAACTGCTTTTTGAGTTCTTTATTCTCGGTCTTTTTAACCATGGCCTTAAGCTCTACCAGTTGGTCCGAGGTAATAGCGGTATTAAGAATTTTATCGACTTCACTCTCGCTTAACCCTGACCTACTCAAGTATCGCTTGTAGATCTTTTCAACTTCACCAGTAAGATACTCTTGAGCGATCCCGTATGACTTAGCGAGCTTAGCAATGACTTTATCACCGTCATCATGGTTAGATTGCTCCAGCTCTAATGCACGCCGTTCCCAATAACTAAGCTTATCCTTGTCCGTCATAACTAATCACCTTGAATCAACGGAGGAACGTTATCCTGAATTAGTAAATGAACATTATCAGGATATTGTTCAGCAATTTCTTTTACAGTATCCTCAAACATGACTAATAATCTCCTGTTGGCTGGGTTGACATCATCAGCAGAAATAATCGATTCGTCACCAATAAAATCAACTACTGGGTTACTTAAGTGGTTCGCAACCGCTGTAAACAATACGGAGATAGCAGCACAAACAATATCCTGCCCATATGGTGCAGACATTGCATGACCACGCACGCTGATTTCAACAGTTGAAGAAATAGCAGAAAGTTTATTTTTCGTCTTCGTTATTTGTACTTGAATCACGGTATCCCTCCTGATCTTCTTCATTTACATTAGCAGTTGATTCTTCGGGATCACCCTCGCCAATAGCATCTTTGTTCTGTTGAATTTGCTTAGCATTCTGCTCATCCATCATTTCAATAAGCTTTTGTGGGTCATATCCTTCCGGTAGCCAACCAAAGGTTACTTGACGTGGGATAATGCCATCGGCGTTGCGGATATTGGTGATAGTATCTGTCAGGTTAACCGGAATGTTAGGAGTTAACTGAATTCTTACCCCCGTAATATCAACAGCCTGTTGCTTAACTCCACCAATCATGTGAGCTAGTAGCTTAAGGCGTCTTTTCAATCCTTTATTTAGGTATTGCTCTTTAACTGAAATTAAATTAAGTAAGCCAAATAGCTTATACTTCATAGCCTCACCAGAAATATTACCGGCAAAGTCTTTGTCAGTCATATTAGGAACGTTAGCCATTTCATGGAGATCATTCTTGATTGAATCTGACAAAGTTTGGACGTCATTTTCTTCAAGGGCTTTAGTTAGCCATTCAATCTTTGCATCCGATGGCAAATCATCTAGCATCTGCCCTTTTTGAAGATTGCCTTCAACAGATGTTCCATAAGCCAACAGAATTGAATCAATAAAGTTATCTTTATCAGTAATCCGATCTGACTGTAAAGAATTATATGAATCAATCAAAGGAATAAGCTGTTCAAAGTCCCCTTGCTGTTGGCCGTTGTTGTAGAACTCGGTGATAGGTTCTTCGCTCCAGTAACTTTCAATTTCAGTAGTCTCATCAATGTTGCCTTCACTTAACTGGTACCCCATTCGGGTTCGATACTGAATTAATTTATCAGGTGTATAAACGCTGATCAGATAACCATTGTCCTCACCTTTTAAAGTCTTTTTAGGCTGCAAGTAAATACCGTAGATTTCGTTCTCTTCTTCAGTATCATCAGTAATCACAATGGTGTATCTAGGATCTAAGCAGGCAATTTGCTCTTCAGTTTTAGCGCCCTCAACTACTTTTAAGTAAACCAACTCATAACCCACACCATAAATGCTTAACTGCAATTCTAGGTCAGTGTCATGGGCTGCAATATCCATTTTGCTTAATGCTTCAGTAATCGCATCAATGTTGTTGCCATCTTGTGGCACGTAAGTGATTGGATTACCAGTCATCATGCCAGTGATCATATCAGTAAAATACTTAGCGTGATTAACAACTACATGCTGATCATTAACGGCAGGATTACCAAAGTTTCGATTTAATATTAACTGTTGACCAAGATAGTAATTGTAGAGCTTATCGTATTCCGTCCATTTGTTCATTTTTTCAGTGATAGCGTAATTCAACAGATCAAATGACGGATCGTCAACATTTTCAATTAATTTTGCATCAATTTTTAATGCCATATTTACCTCCTTATCTAAATGCTTTTGGCTTAACTTTAGGTTTCACAACGCCACCAGTTCTTATTACACGGTAAACAAAGTATCTAACAGCATCACAGGCATGGTCATGTTGCTTGATAACTTTATCTTCACCATGCTCTGCTGCTTTAGGGTCCCATGCGTAACTGGCTAACTCTTTAAATAAATTAACCAAACCGGGCGCAAACATAATCTTGCCAAGGTTCATTGCTGATTGGGTTTCACGAATACCATCTAAAACATCGTTTTTTGCTTTCTCAACACTAACGCCCTTGGCTCGTAACTGTGCTATAAAACTAGCAGCAGACGGATCAACAATCGCCTTTACTTTTAACTTGCCAACAAACTCAAGAAAGTCATTAGCATATTGTTCGTCAGTCTTTTGGCGTGAGCTGTGCCGCCCATCATAGTAATACTCTTTCAAGCACCACCAAACGCCATCAAAACGACCCCACAGCAAGAATACCGTAGGGTTTTGCGTACCATAATCGACTGATACATAATACTTTTCTGCTACACCTTTTGGTGGAGTGGCAACCATAGTATCTTTATTGAAGTTGTCATAAACAATTCCATCAGATAATACCCACTCGCCTAAAATATAGCGCTGATAAAACACCCCTGAAAAGGTTCGCCTGTTTCTATCTTTAACGGATTCTGCTAGTGACGGATTGTCATCCATAGTGAAGTGAATGTGAATTGCCTTATGTTTTTTTAATTTATCTAGCCATTCGGTCTTGAACCAATGATAAGGGCCAGCCGGATTACAGTTAAACCACAGCTTCCCACCATCAACAGAAACACGTCCAGCAGCCTGATTGACAAAGCTTTTTGGCATTAAAGCTACTTCATCAAAAAAGAATCCTGCTACAGTTAAACCTTGAACCAAGTCTTGGCTACCTTCATCTTTACCACCAAACAGGTAGTAATGATTAGTGACGCCGTTGTAGGTAATATCAAGAAGATTATCAGCTCGTCGATCTTTAACCCTGTAGCCTTTACGTCCAGCCAACATGCGTTTTAATGGTGTGATAACGTTACGCCTTAGTGATCCAATCGTCTTACCAGCAATCCCAAATTGTTCATTGCTGTAGTTAGTCATTGACCACTCAATGTAAGACATGGACATAATCAGCGTCTTACCTGCACGAATAGATCCGTCAGCAATCAAAACTTCTTTATCACTGCGGTTAAGCCACTCCGGATGCTTTTTTTTAACTTCCGAAAGATTGCCAAATTGTTTGGCTCTTGGATCTAGCCACCAACTTAAAACCTGCAACTGTTTCCGAGAGAACGGAGCGTATTTGAATTGTGGCGCCTTTAAATGCACGCTACTCATCGTAATCACCATCCTCATCGTCGTCATCGTTCAACTGGGCTACACCTTTACTGATAGCTGACAAGAACCCATCAGCTTCTTGATCGTCGAACATATCAATGTCGCCCTCAATTCTGGCTCTAGCTTCGGCAATATCTGCTTCGGCGTTAGCTTTTCTGATTTGAGCTTTCCGCAATGCTGGGTCAGTTTGGTCATCAGTGTACTTTTCACGGTAGTTGTTTTTCAAAAAGAAAATCATTGCGGTAACATTGCCGCTCTTAGCTTTCTTATACAACTCATTTTCGATAACAAAGTTAGCTACTTCCTTACCGCCTTTTATAGCCTGACGAATCTGACTATGATCATTTTTCCAACGTTCAAATGTTCGATGAGAAATACCGATGTTATCTGCTATTTGCTCATCAGTTAGGCCCTGCATCTTCCAACCACGAAGCCTAACCAAATTCTCTGGCTCTAGCCACTTTTCGTATTTACCTTTTGCCATTTCATTGATTAGCCTCCTTTCGGTTAGATTACACTTCGTTGCCCAATGAATAGCCGCCATCAATGCTAATCACTTGACCAGTGATGTACTTAGAACTATCAGACGCCAAGAATAAAGTTAAGTCAGCAATCTCTTCTGGTGCAGCATAACGATTAAAAACTGTTTTCTTTGCCAGTCGATAATCTAGTCCACTTTCAAAATCGTCTCGTACCATATCAGTTTTAACTAAGCATGGCGCAATAGCGTTAGCTCTGACACCACGTCCACCATACTCAAAGGCAATTTCTTTAGTTAAACCATTAATGGCGTGCTTTGATGTTGTGTAGCTTACTCCACCACCACTAGCAAACAATCCAGCGTAAGAACTCATATTTACAAACGTTACTGGCTTATCCTGCTCAATCAATCCTTTGGAGATTAAAAACATAGCGTCCAAATTAACTTTCATAATGTCAGAAAAGTAAGAGTAATCTGTACCCTCAACACTTAGAAAGTCATCTAGAATCCCAGCAGTATTACATACAATGTCAAACTTACACTGCTCTATAAATGTTTCTAAACTATCAGTATTTCTTAGATCCATACGGATTGATGAATAATTCGGATCAACTACATCACTCTTTTTAATATCCAAACCAGTGACATTTGCGCCTTGCTGTAAAAAGGCAATTACTTGCGCTCTACCAATTCCACTAGCTGCTCCGGTAACTAATACCTCTTTACCTTTTAAATCGTCATAGCGAGCCATTATTTAACGACCTCCCAGTCATTAGCCAATACCTCACATGAATTTGGTTGAAAAACAGAATATGCTGGTACTTCATTGGTTTTAATCAGCATAAAGGGATTAATGACGTTATCTCCCCATTTGTGGTTAGCAACTTCAAATACAAATTCTTCTCCAGCACTCCAAGAAGTTCTCCGGATCCGCTTGCCTTTTTTTAATTGTGTTAATGCTTCACTAAATTCCATTTGATTACTTCCTTTTCCCGTTAGTAAAATCAATTCTTTTACTTAGCATTTCAATTACCACTGCACCTACCGCCATTGATAGCATTTCACCTACAAATACTGAACTTAATGTAAGCCAGAACGGAATGTGGTTCACAATAGTTAATTCAGACGCTACTAAAATCACACCCGGAATTTGGCATAGGCTAGCAATCATATACCACCATAAATGCTTAGTTGTTTTTCTAGTTAAGTAGTAGGTAGCAGTTGAGCCAATTAAAGTACCAGCCGTACCGACAACAATGTCAATGATCCCCAGTGGGCTAAACATGTTAACGATCAAACAGCCTAAAATCAATGAGTAGATATATCGTTTATTAAACGCTGCTAAATGATTAAACATTTCCGCAAATCTTAGTTGTACTGCTCCAAAACTAATTGGTGCTAAAACTAAAGAAATCGCCACATATAATGCAGCGATCATTGCAGGTAATGCGATGTTTTGTGTTTTTACTTTTGTTGCTTTCAAATTAAAATACCACCTTAGTTTTTTGAGTTAGGCAGGAAATTACGAACTGCCAAATTTTATATAGATCGTGATTGACGTGATCCCACATGGCGTTATAGTAGTCAGCTAACTGCATATACGCTTCAAGACCTATCGTCATCAATTCTTTAGTGTCAAAACGTCCAGAAACATTTTTAGTCTTGATCCGCCCCCCTTGATAAGTCAGAGCGTTTCCGTAAATTGCTCCTTGTTTCCAAGAAGAACTATCTACATAGTCAAACGGAACTTTTCGTAATACCTTTTGGCGGGTCATACCTAATGCATGGACTTTTTTACCCCTGTGGTGGGCATAGTTAACAAACTTATTAAACTGGTCATCTGAAATATCTTCATTTTGGAAACCAGCAACGGCGATGATATCACCCTTAGTTTCCTTGACCATTTTCTTAAATTCGCTAATACCTCGGTTTTTATGCCAAACGGGGATAATTTTATCTGTAGCCTGATCCAATATCTTTCTTAGTTCCAGAACTTTCTCATAGCCGATGACGTTATCAACGTCCATTTCAAAGAAGCCAATAATTTGATCACAATCAACTTTTTTGATCCACTCTGCATAACGTTTGGTGTACTCAAGCCAACTCACGCGAGCGCCACTCTGGAAAGAATGCGCCCCGCTATCGACTAGTAGTTCATCGCAACGCATTTGAATATCTTCAAGCAGGTTTGGACGGCTCTTTTGGTTCTTTTCTAAGTAAAAATAACTAATCAAACCAGACTTAATTTTCTTGCCTTTTTGGTCTAAGTAGTTAAATGTTGAATCGACATTATTTTCTAATGCACTTAGGAAAATCCTCATGACTAAAACACCTTATTTTTAAGCCACTCTACAAAACTTTCGCCACGGGTAGTTTGGTCAAACAGATCATAAATTTCATTAAGAGCGTCTAACTCCATACCGCCAAGGTTAATAGTCGTGCCGGGCCATTTTAGTTGCGTTTTGGTTGAACCATCGCTAGGTTCTTCGTAGTCGTCTAAATCTTCGTCTTCATCATCATATTCAAAGTCAGAGAAACCAAACTCAGTCATATCAATATCCATAATGTCAGACAATTCAGAGCCTAATTTATCGAAATCCCAGTTGGCTAGCTCACCAGTCTTGTTATCAGCAAGTCGGTAAGCCTTAACCTGTTCTTCTGATAAAGTATCAGCAACTACTACTGGCACTTCCTCCAGTTTCAACTGCTTAGCTGCCTTTAAACGGGTATGCCCAACGATAATCACTCCAGCTTTATCAACCACGATAGGTTGCTGCCAACCAAATTGTTTGATTGAGTTGGCTGTGGATTCTACGGCATCGTCATTACTTCTCGGATTGCGTTCATACGGCTTAACATCATCAATGCTCCAATTTTCAATCTTCAAGTGATAACCACCTTTCTAAATTTGCGTATAAAAAAAGCGTGCTATTAACACGCTGCTACTTTTTGGGAATTAAAAAAGACGTTCCCAACGCCTTTACCTTGTACTTGGTTTGAGTACGTCTATTCGATTGTGTGCCTCATACAAGTTCAACCACAACGTTAATTTTTGACAAGAAAGAGGGGGTATCCTCCTAGTCTTTTTTAAAGTTGGGTTCATGTGGTCTACGGAGTAGCGAGGATTTGAACCTCATAGCCTTAAAGCCTACTCCAATTTGCCCCAGATTAGATGAAACGTTGCTTATGGCAGATTTTTGAATTTTAATTTTTGAACTTTGATGTTTTGTGGGGCAAAATGACTAAACGTGGAATCGAACCACCATGTGTCTACCAGTTAGAGTTCAGTCACGGGGGTCATCGCATAACCTGTCAGTCCGCTCTCCCCTTTAATCCAGTCTAAACTGCGAGGTAAATACACTGGATAAACTCGCTTATACCGGCTGTTATGTAAGCGTAACAGTCACACTCGGAAGCATAGGCGATAAAATATCTAGGGCGGGCTTAAACCGCCATGCGTTCTTAGCGCTAGACACTACCAATCATGACTTTTTTTAAGGAGGCAAATGATCGAAAACCATTATCCAAATCATCTACTCTACAATAATACCAGCTAGGCTCTATCAACGGACTATCAACTATCTTCCAATCGCTTTAAATTACTATCAATTTACTATCATCGCTTATAAACGACTAAATCGGAGTAATCTTCGCCGTTTAATGGCAACGGTGGGCAAATTTCAGCGAAGCAGTAGCATGCAGCATTTTTCTTCCGGTAATACTGCGCTTCGGACAAACTAGCACCAAATGAAGATGAAATATTTTGGATAACATCTTTACCCGTATAATCGCTATCCTTGATATAAACATCAGTCAATATTTGCTGGTAAACATCATTTTCAATGGCTCTGATCACGTGCCTGACGATTGAGCAATACTGTGAAGCTTCCATACGGCTGATATTTTTATTTTCAGAAGAATTGCCTGAACCAGATCCTCCACCGGGCAAGTCTGAAATCACAGACGCTTGAATGCTTTCCTTAATCTCCACCCGATGTAATCTTTGGTAGCTGTTTAACACCTGCTTAGCTTTTTCGATTGTTTTTTTAACGTCGATTTTGTCGTTGATCAAGTCTAACTCTCCTTTAAAATTTAATTACGGCTTACACCTATAAAGATTTGATAAAGTCAACGGGCTCCCAAGCATCATAAAATTCAAGCAATCCAGCATCTTTATAAGCTACATAGAAGTCCCAATTTCCTTCTAGCCATGAGATAGTAAATGTTGTTTTGCAATAACCCTCTTCTTCTTCGAAATCTGACAAACCAAATATGTCATCTTCCTCAAAAAATTTTAAAAAGTTGTTTTGCCTGTGATAATCTGAAAATCCTTTAACTCGTACGTAATACTCTGGATCAGCAAGCTCAATATCAAAACTATCAAGAATTGAATCAAAGATGAGACGAGCTTCCTCAATCTCCTTTTTTAACCAGCATGATTTGTGGTTTAAGGCGTAATTCCAAAAAAAGCCAGCCACAACAATAGGATCTTCCCCATTGTGTAGTGCAATTACTTGTCTATACATGTCGTATAATTCTTTACTTTGAATTTGTACTTCCATGATTTCCTCCTAAAATGTGATTTTTATTGATTTCTCATCATTATTCCAACCGTAGGGAGTGTTACTAAAACACCTGCAACTATTGCTAAAATTTTTAAATGTAAAAAATATAAAATTAAAGGTAATAAAAGAACAGCTAGTAATACAAATACAAAAAACAGAAACACGATCCCTAATAACCCGTTACCCAAAGCAGATAAATAGCTTTTAATATATTTCATCATTACCCTCCAATCACATACATAGATTGTCCGGTTTCGTCATCACAAATTTCAATGCCACCTTGTAATTACCTCCAATGAAATTGTTATTTTATTTCCATATCCAGTGGTAGCCCTTTTTGCTTAGCTTCACTTTCAGGTAAGTACCCATACATCATTCCGAGCGCAACAACTATTTCGTGATTATCAGCAAAATGTTTGTCACGCCACTCTTTAAATTCATCAGATACCGGAAGCCATTCACCGCCTTCCTCACAGTCTTGCTTATCACGTTCTTCATCGTAAGCAAAAATAAAATTCAAAGCTCCTGTGAACAGCAATCCATCTCCCATTTGGTCAACGAAAAATTTGATTCTGTCAGCTACCGCATCAGGGAAAATAATTAATGGTACCTTTGGTTTCCCATTTTCCTCATCAACAGACCATCCAAAAATAACTTTTAATTCGTTTTTGTAATCTGAAATTTTGTTTCCCAATTTTTAAACCTCCAATAAAACCGCTATTTTAATGCCATTGCTTCACTTAGCAACGTTATAAATACATCATTAGACTTAGCTTTAAATATCCAATCACTGAAACTGTAATCAAGAATATGAGTTCCTAAATCTTCTGCTGAATATCCAAGTAAAGTTTCACTCGGACCGAATTTTTGGGTAATATCGTCCATTGAGTAAAGTTCAGCTTCATTAGGATCATTCGTATATCCGCCAAATGAACGTGTTTCATTATCTTTGGTACGACTACCCCAAAATAAAGGGTGTTCTACTGAAGCATGTTTAGAAGTCATAAGTACATATTTCCGTTCTGAATTTTTCATCGCTATTCCTCCACTTCTACCTGCGTTACGGTGTATATCAATTCTTGAGCGTTGTTATAAATAAAATCTTCAACGTTTCCACCAGATTTAAACTGCATAGCGTGGTCAATTTGAGATAGATCTTGAATAACGCTAATAGCCTTTTTTCTGGTTTTGAATACTCCTATAGGGGCAGTGCTGCCGACTTCTTTAGTTTCGTCGGAATATTCCGTTGAGTAAGCCAAATACATCTTCATCATTTCGCCTCGTTGAATACAGCTACATAACCATCAACATCTTCGGCGATTTCGCTAGCTTCGTCATAATCGCTGAAGAAATGAATGTTTGAAACATTGCTAGTAACCATAATATTGTCACTCAAAGATTCATAGCTTCTTAAAAATACGACATCATTAAATTTAACTGCGTAAACTTTCATCGCTATTCTCCAATCTGGCAACAATCACCAATCTTCATGATGACGATTCCTTTTTGATTTTTAGCGTCTTTTCTGGCTCGGTAGGTATGAATATGCCCCCACGTGGTATTTAACGCCCCACGATCCATCATGCCTTTTAGTGTGGAACTGTCAGCGATAACCTTTGCACCAATTACGGCTACAAAATGGTCATAGCCTTCAGTTTTATGAACTTTCGGCTTTCGTTTGGGCTTTTTCTTTTTGTTTTCGGGATTGTCCGGATCATAAAGCGACTGTAATTTCTTGTAGTCTCGGTCATCATCAGTCACTTTTTTAGTCCAATTCAACCCGTAACGGTCTTGAAGCTTAAAAATCAGGCTGTACATAGTTTGCTGCTTAGGATTAAGCAATCTAGTTTTGTTTTCGCTAAGTTTAATCACTTTTTTCACCTTTCCAAAAGGCTGTATAACTCCGATCAGTTACCACTAGCGGATCGCCTGTATTAACCTGATAATTGCCAATTTTGAGCATTTCAGCAATTTCTGGAGTAATCTTCAAGCCTTTGACTTGATACTTCTTCATAAAGGTTTTAATGCCGATACCGTGCTGCGTAGTATGATGTTCTCGGCACAACGCCATGACGTAATTTCCAATATGGCTGATTTTGTTTCGGTTACGTCCAATTCCAACGGCATAGACGTGAGCAATATCAGCATGCTTACCGCAAATAATGCACTTACGGTACTCTAGGCATTTCATATCCCAGTTGTACTGCTCTTGGATCATATCCAGCGGCATGGTTAAAAATGGGACGTTTTCACGTAAACAGTAGTCAATTAGAAACTCAATGAACTTATTAGCCAAACTGATTGAGCAGTCACTGAACGAAAATTCGTGATAATACTCGTTTTCAACACAGAACTGCTCTTTCAGCTGTACCTTGGTCATCTCTGGCAAGTAGTTACCCATATGAACATCAATTTCGCCGATCATGGCATGTATTTTTTTACGTTGATCTGGACTGATTGTGCGTTCATCATCGACATTAAAGTCAACGCTGGGGGTCTTTCCGTCTAGCAGCATGGACAGCTTGTCAATGTCGGCGTCTTTATCCAAATGAATCAACGCCCAACGCTTGTTAATCCGCTTTAAAACACCGCTAAACAGCATGACTATTCCTCTTCTAGGTAACTTGAAATTTCACCAGCCAATTTTGAACTGGCGTCATTTAGAATTGATAAGTATTGAAGCATTCCTTTATCACTTAAGACAACATGGTGTTCGACTGTGTCAAAAATCCATGCTATCAATGAAAGCATTGCTTTTTCATCTTTTGGCAACTTGGTGGAAAATCCGTCCTTACTCAAAACCACCGACAATGATTGATCACCAAACATATCAAAAGACATTTCACCAATTACTTCTTCAGCACGTTGCATTTGATCATCTTGATTTGACTGATTTTCTTGGTCGTCCTTCACGTTGTTTAAAAATTGTTCGGCTAATTGCTTTAATAATTCTTCGTTCATTTTGATTTCCTCATTTTCTTTTATTAGTTGATTTCTACTACCCTAAATCCTTAGCTTGCTTCCAAAATCCTTTTGTACCGGAATTTTTATGTTTGCGGTAGTCCATGGCATTTTGGTAGCCATATAATCCAAATTCTAGTAGTAGTTGCTTTTTAAGCTGCAAAATACTGATACATAAATCATTCAAATCATCAGGAGATAAGTCATAAAATTCACGTTTCCAGTCATACTTTGAAGCTACATATCTTGGCCCTCGGTACTTCTTGATAACGTTGAATCTGTAATTCAAGTGCTGCTTACCTTGATGATCGCTTATCCGAATGCTGTACAACAATCCATAGTCAAGTTTCAGATAAATGCTGTTAGTTGAGTAGGAATCATATCTCATGATCTTGATTCCCCTGCTTTGAAAGAAATTAATCAAAGTCCGAGCTGCTTTATTAATTTTCATTGCTAACTTCCTTTTTTATTTACTTTATTTCTTCATGAAATACTTTTGCTTTGGCGTCCCACTTGGCGATAACTACTGGAACTCGGTACTTTTCCATAAACATCACCATACGCAAGCGAGAATCAGCAGTTATGGTGGCATTCCCACCTTTACAGTCAATTACACTTACTAGTTCGCCTTTGCTGTATATCGTGAAATCTGGCGTATAAATACGGTGCTGATAATTCTTACCTGACAGTGAAAACTTAGGTAAAATTTCAAACGATTCATGATATTTAAAGTCAAGCTTCAACGCTTTGATGTGCAGGTAGTAATTACCCTCTAGCTGGCTATCAAACTCAATACCGTCAATAACGACGTGACGGTTATTAAATTTACTTTTGCGCTTAGCCTTACTATTTCTCTTAGCTTTAGGGCGCTTAGTGCCAGTTGGATACTTAACCATGAACTAATTCCTTAGGAGCATATGGCGCCCATTCTTTCCTGATTGCTTCAATTCGCTTGTGTGATTCTTCTTCACTAATTGGCCCACATACTGGACAAGGTTCAGCAGTCATTTCAAACTCCGGACCCGACCAGAAAACGTGAGTTCCACTACATAAAAGACAGTCTGTCATACGTTCCGTACTCCTTTCATTCCTTCAAAAATTAATTGATGAGCAGCATTATCTGGAAACAATCGGTTGATCAATTTGTGATCGTACATCTGTTCCAGTTCGCTCTGGGTGTTGTTAGTGGTGATGATCGTTGCGCCTTTGACTTTGTTGTTATTGAAATCAACACGGGCATTGGCTACTTGATACATAAGGTCTTGCATATCTTTATGAACGGGTTTAATGCCACTCGCTGTCATGCTTCCCTCTGTTCCAAAATCATCAAGAACTAAGACATTTGCTTCAATCATTGACCGTTTAATACGGTCTATTTTTTCGTTTAATGACGGATCATCATAGCGCCGATTAATCAAGTTCAACAGTTCGGCAGTTGAAACAAAGATGACACTTTTCTTCGCTGCTTTTAAATCACTCAGCATAGCTAACGCCAATGAAGTTTTCCCAACACCTTTATCACCTAGCAAAACGACGTTAAAACTTTTAACTCGTAACTGTTGAGCTAACGTAAAGGCTTGGTTGCCTAACGCTCTGGCTTGATCTCGATTAGTTTGTAAATCAACATTCCAATCTTTAAACGTGAAATTCAACTCTCGATTACCACTCCACAACGAGTGCTTGAAATAAATTTTTCGTTTCTTTTCCTCGTTTTTTTCAAAAGCTTTTTGTAGTGTTTTCTGGTTGATTTCTTCTTTGGTAGGCAAAGTGTCCATATCAACACCATGTTCTTTGGCGAATTGTTCAATCTCTTTTTGAGTGAATAATCCTTTAATTGACTTGAGCATTTGTCCACCTCTTTTCACCAGAACTAGTAGTATCAGTAGTATCAGTCATCTTAGCTTGCAGCATTAACCTATCAAACTGTTTCCGCAAATTCTTTGGTGACAAGATGTTTGAACACCAGAATGGATCTTTTTGTGTCCAATCAATAAGTTTCATAACATCACGCTTAGAACGCTTATCAACATCAAATATTAGGTGAAAATCATTAGCCCAACTTTGGTAATTCGGTTCTTTAGCGTTGTCATTATTACTTTTGATTTTTGAAAAAAGATACTTGGCTGCCTTGAACTCTTGCGAATCCTCAGAATATTTTGGCTCTTGTTTTTTAGGCTTTTTCGGTTTCTGTGGTTTGGGTTCTTCCGGTTCAGGTGCTGGATCTTCTTCCACTTGCGTACTGCCTTGCACACCATCTTGCTTACTATCTTGCGCACTTGGTTGCACACTTACTTGCGTACTATCTGACGTATAAAGTACGCAAATGTGATAACTAGTGGCATTAGTGCCATGCGTTTCAAAGTCAATCAATCCCAGTTGTTTCAAGGTATTTCTGGTTTTTAAAACTCCTGATCGTGAGAGACCACTACTAATTTCAAGCGTTTTGCTGGCAGCAGTGAACCAACTTGCCCACCCAGTCTTGTTGTTGATACTCATAAGCGCATGCCACAAACTGACTTGACCAGCGGAAAGGCGTTGTCGATACATCTTATAGTCATCAAATGCCAGAATCTGTTGTAAATAATTCATCAGCGCCTCCTAATTAGTTTTCGCCGGTAAGAAGAATTGATACCTATCTGTTTCAACTTTCCCCGCCTTGAGTGTTCTGCTTATATAACCGCTATACTTCCCCAAAAATTTATCTGCTTCTGAAAAACTTAAACAAAAATAAGTTTGGGTAGTTTTTTTATCAACTAAAACAATTTCATTATTTTTTTCATTCAAATGATTCAAATATGCGTGGTGTAGATTTTCTGAATAGTTACACCATTCAAGATTAGAAACTTGATTATTTGCTGGATTACCATCTTTGTGGTTGATAAGTTCTTTCCCTGATATTTTAGGAATGAATGTTTCAGCAACTAGTTTATGAACCAGATAGGTTTTTTCTTTACCGTTTTTCCATAAGCTAACTCGCTTATAATTTCGATGATCTGTTTTTTGTTTTAAGATTCGTACCTTCCAATGACGCACACCATGCCATCTTGTATACGTAGTTTTACCTGGAGCTGTTCTAACATCGCCAATTTCATTAACTTGATAAATATCTTCATATCCGGGGATATCTTTCCAATTATTCATTTAAGACACCCCCATTAATCAAAAGGGAGATCGTCATCAGAAATATCAATGGGATCACCATTGTTAGCAAATGGATCGCTGCTATTAGCAAACGGATCGCCTGCATATGGATTGCCTGCTTGATTATTTCGATTGCTGTTGCCATTTGAATTAGTATCTCGGCTTTCTAACAGAGCAAAATTTTCAACAATCACTTCTGTTACATAAACCCGATTACCTTGTTGATTTTCGTAGTTGCGAGTTTGAATGCGCCCGTCAATCCCAACAAGCGCTCCTTTATGAGTAAAATTGGCAAAGTTCTCTGCTGATTTGCGCCAGATGACGCAACTTACAAAATCTGCTTCCCGTTCACCTTGTTGGTTTTTAAAATTACGATTAACTGCAAGATTAAACGTTCCAACGGCTGTGCCGCCTTGTGTGTAACGGAGGTCAGCATCTTTGGTTAACCGTCCGGTTAAAGTAACCCTATTGAGCATTAGCCATTGCCTCCTTAGTAGCTTTTTGTTCAGCTTCCATCAGTTGAGTTTCAACTTCTTTTTTCATGACAAAGTAGTCGGTTTTAGTTAAGTTGGCCCAATCATGAGCATTTTTATTTTTTCGGATCGTTTCCAAAACAATGTTTGGATCTTCTACATCAGCAACAACTGCTAATTTTCTGATCAAATCAATTAGTTCTTGTCGTTGTTTCTCATCAGCTAAATTAGCAGGTACTGGTTGAGGACGCTGTTGTTTATTTGGTGCTTGTCGTGGTGCTTGAGCGCCGTTTTCGTATGATTCAGTAGCAAGTTCCCCGTCATCGTCTGCATCGCTGCTAACGCCAAATGTCGCACTTAGTGAATAACGCTTAGCGTAAGTAATTGCGCTACCAATGTCTTGAGCTGAACCCTTTGACGGAAGCTCTGTCCAACTACTAGCTTCTGACCAACCATTTACGCATCTTAGTACCGTACGCACACGGGTAAGCCCATTGGCGTTAACTGTATCTTGCGTCCAAGTAATGCCGGTATCTTTAATCGCTTTATCAATAGCGGCAATTAAATCATCAAGAACCACATAGTCGTATTTAATTCTTCCACCTTTTTTACTTGGAAAATTAGCATGACCATTTTTCTTAGGGGCTTCTACTTTGGATCTAAACTTAGCAAGACCATTGTTAAACTCTGCTTTGAGTTCCATGAGGTACTTAGCCATTTCCATATTTCCGCTTTCGATTGCGGCGTTTAGCAATTTTTCATCTGCCATTATTCTTCCTCGCTTTCTGATAACCCGATTGCTTCCATATTAGGCTTGTAAGTTACTTTGGTTTCTTCTTGAGTAGTGATTCCCTCAACGATTTCACCATTTTCATCAACTGCCTTACCATTTACTGGCTTAAGCGTCCTTTTAAATTCGCCCCATTTAACTTTGGGATTGCTTTCGATAAATTCTGGGTGATTGGATTCAACGTAAGCCAGCAATACATTTTCGTCTTTGATGAACTTCTTAGTAGTTCTGACGGACGTTTTACCTGACGGAACATTAACCTTTCCGTCTGGCTTAGTTAGCCGATATTCTTCAATCAAACCTTGAAAATAACTAATTTGATCTTGAATGCTGGTATTTTGCGGGTTATACCAGTCATCAATTCGCTTCTGGTACTTCTTGGCAAATTTTTCTCGTTGGTTTTCTAACTGTTTGGATTGGCGTTTATACCCTGCCAGCTTTTCAAATGCCCAATCAGCTTCATCATCATTTTTGAGAAAAAAACGTTCTTTAACTTCGTCCATTTTTTATTGCCTCCATTTCTACTAACTGGATTTTCCAGACATTTCTTCGATTCATAAGTCCAGCGATATAACCATCAGAACTACCTTTGGCCAAAGCTTTTTGAATTTTGTTATCAAGCTGTTTAACGTGTTCATAACAGTTGATCATCTTTCGTTTTTCTCCTCCCACTCATGGTCGCCATTTAAATAGCGATCGTTTTCTTCTTCATCAGGATCAACGGGATCTTTAAACAAAAAATTGTTGTCTCCCGGAAAATATCCATCTTCAGGCCCCATCAGAATCCTCCTTCAGCATCAATCATTTGATAGAAAACCGAATATACTTCAAAACTAAATCCGGGTTCGCTTTCGTCTGTTTGATCCTTGTCAACTTTCCCTGACTTCAAAAGATCTTGATAAACATGATGAATAGAATTTATCAATTCATGCTGGTTATTTAAGTTTAAGAAGTTACGTTTAACTTGTTTCAATTCGTCAGTGGTTAAAATGCCGTTATAAAACCAATCCCACTTCAAGTCGTTTAGCATTTCAGTTTCATAGCTATTTAATGACGGAATGATATATTTATCCATGTATCTTTCCCACTCTTTAGCAACGGGTTCGTTACGATTAGTCATTAGAAGTCTCCTTTAATGCCGGTTGATAGCATTGAACACTTGGATTGGACGATCGATATTTACGAGGTACATATCGTCGCCAATTGGCTCAACATCAAATCGGTAACGGTTTTCTTTGTTCATTGTCTTACTGGCTTTTTTGATTTGTTTAACGATCGCATCTGAACCAAAAGCATATCCTGTACCCGTGCTATGAACTGACCATGTTTTGGAATCAAATTTTTCAACTTCCCGCTTAAAAATTAACAAAAGTTGTTGCTTGTTAATCCGGATTTCAACACTCTTATAGGAAGGGTGATGATTTCTAAAAGCTGTACTTAATCCCATTATTTTAGAAGCGACGGTGAAAAATTGTTTATTGCCATCTTGTTGTCCTGTTATTTTTAACAATGGCTTAAAGCTTGAAACGTCTACAACTGTTTTAAAATTTGAAATATTCATTACTTTTCTCCTTTGATTTGCTTAACAAAATATTGAAATAAGTTAATTTTGGGCTTATCATTAGAGGTAATAACATTTTGATAAGCAATTAACTTTTGCTTCGTAGCTCTAGACAATGCCGGTTGTTTAGGGCTATTTTTTTGTGCTTTTTTCAGTTCCGAAAAAATCATTGGTTAATTCCTCCCACATATCTTTAACTTTGGGAAAGTCAAACAACGCTTTGCGATGTTCAATCACAAGAACGATTGATCCATAAAAAGCTAGGCATAAAGCAAAATTAAAAATTCTTTCTAGCATTTTGTTATCCTCCTTAAACTGGTTGACTGCTGTTTAACATCCAACGCTCAACCGCTTTGCGTGAAAAAACTTTTTGGCTTCCTTTGTGGTTCACTGGAAAACCGGGCTGATATAGATAAAAATTTGTAACCATTTCCGCTGAACAATGAAATACTTCAGTGGCTAATTGCTGGGCGGTTAAAAACTCGTCATTCTTGGTTTTTTCATCAATCTTTTTATCCACAATCGGCATTAATTTATCCACAACCTTGTTGGCTAGTAGCTCTAAAAATGCGTCTGTGCTGACATCAATGTCACTTACAGTAATTGCCATTTTTTCTCCTTTCTAGATTGCTTTTTGCGGAAACTTATTAACCTGCCTATCACGCTTATAAGCCATTTCTTGCCAATTCTCATCTGGATAAGTGCTATACAAACTAGCAAAGAAATTAGTTAAAAATTTAAAAACGTCATAAGCTTGCTTAAAAGCTTCAACAACATCACGCCTATCAGTTACCACGCTAGGCATTGACCTTAGTTCATCTGCAGCGTCATTAAATGCAATAATCATTTGTTTGATCTCATCTTCAACACGACCGGTTAAATCATAAGGATCAACCCTTATTAGCTCGCTGCTGACCGTTGACGGGATCATGTGGCCTGTTATTTCAGAAGCAAAGTTAAACGACAATAGCGCCGCTTCTCCCGGCTGCAGCTCCTTCATAAGCCTTGGAAAATCTTCAATTTTTAACTTCATATTCCCTGACTTCATTTTGGAAATAGAAGATTGGTCATACCCCAAAACCTCTCCGGCTTTGACTGTGGTTAAATGTGAACGCTCCATGGCTGTTGCCAGCACACTGCTGACATCTGCTTGATCTGATACGGTAATTAGGTTCATCGCCATCATCTTCTTTCATAAGTTGTTATTTCATAGGCGTTTAACACGTCATACAATTAAGTTAATAAAGCAACACGGTAGTGAAGCCTTGAGAACGTGAATCCCTAACGGTTTTAACAAAATTGTTAATTTGATCATCGGAATACTTTGCTAACTGACTGGCGTCATTTTTAATCTTTTTCGCCATGTTGTAGCCGAGATTGCTGTGATCCATCAAATACTTGATCTTTTCATCACGTGACATAAAAACACTCCTTTCAGTCATTTTTTAAATATTTTGTTTAACTTTATTGCGCAAAAAAATATCTGGCGAAATACCCAAAGCCTTAGAGGCTTGGTCAATCATTTCCAAAGTTAAACTATTAGCCCCGTGCTCTATGTTCCATAGATGTTGCGAGCTTTTAAGCCCCATCTTGGAAGCTAATGACACTTGACTTAACCCACGTTTCTCACGTTCGATTCTTAAGATCTCACCAGCGTTTTCTTTTACCAAAGGAATTTCCATTTTTTCACCACCTTTAAATATTTTGTTTAACTTTATGTATTAAGTATACTTAAATAATTTGTTTAAGTCAAGATATCTTTTAAATGTTTTGTTTAAAAAACTAAATTTTTAATTTAATGATGTTATTCTATTTACCAGAGAGGTGTTGTATATGGAGGAATTGCCAAAGTTATCTAAAAAATTAATTAACCTACGTGAAAGCAAAGACTGGAGTAAAACCTTAGTCGCTAATAAATTGGGCCTTAAAAACATGCAAACCTATGCTAATTGGGAATATGGCAAATCAGAACCAAGTTCCGAAATGATAATTAGACTTGCTGAAATATACGGAATAACTACCGATAAATTGCTAGATAAATATAATACCGCAAGTAATATCATTCCCACCTCCCCCACTGACTTCACTGAAGTTCCGGTAGTCGGAACTATCAAAGCTGGTCCGAACGGTCTAGCACTTGAAAATTATCAAGGGGTTGAAAGCGTATTGAAGAAAGATCTTGGTGGAGGTCATGATTATTTTTGGCTTGTTGTTTCTGGTGATTCTATGATTGGTGACGGTATCTATGACGGTGACTTTGCTTTAATCAAGCGAACTCCTGAATTTAACAATGGTGATATTTGTGCAATCATCGTTGACGGTGAAGAAGGTACTTTAAAACATGTCACCAAATCAAAAGATTCAATCGTGCTGACAGCTTCTAACCCTGTTTACCAACCAAGAGTTTTTGTCGGATCTCAAATGAACGAAATTCTTATAGCCGGTAGATTGGTTGAAACAAAAAGAAAGTATTAGAAATTTTTTCGTCACGCTGCTAAGCGATGACAAAGTATTATTTTATTTAGTTTAGTTTATGTTTAGTTTAGTTTATATAATGGCGTACAAGTCTCGTACAACTCTCACACTAATTTGCGTACAAGTCTCGTACAACTCTCACACTAATTTGCGTACTATCTTGTGTACTAACTTGCTTACTATTTAACGTAGTGAAGCAAAAACAACATTTAAAAGGGGTAATTACTATGGAAAATAATGAAAAAGAATCCAGCAACAATAAGCATGGCGAAGTCTTTAACGGCGTTATCATATTCTGTCTAGTTGGTTTTTTAGGATTTTTTGTAAGTATGTTTACTGGTATTCATCATGTAGGCCTTACAGCCGGCTTAATAAGTGGCTTTGCAACTTGGTGGTTTAAACCTTTAAGTGATCGTTTTTCGTCATGGGTGGATAGCTCAAGCAACAATAATCACAGTGCAAATAAAGATCATGAGGTTATACATACTAAGGCTGTAGTAAGCGATCCAGCCGAAAATATTTCGGTATCTAAAAAAGAAATCAAAAAACAGGCTAAGCAAAAAGAAAAAGACAGTAAGGCCTTAGCTCAGCAAATTGTTTTGGAACAACAAAAAGCAGAAGCCAAAAAGAAAAAACATATTTCCAAAAAAGTACCACATTGTCCCAAATGTAAGTCTACTAATATCCAAATTTTGGATAACAAGCGCCACGCTTTTTCTTTAACTAAAGGAATCATTGGTGGCAGCATAGCTGGTTTTAACGGTAGTCATGGTAAAAAATATCGTTCTGTATGTATGGATTGTGGCCGTAGATTTATGATCAAATACTAAATAATACCCCATTTGGGGTTTTATTTTTGAAGCCAAAAGAACATACGTACCCCTAAAACTAGGCATAGTCAAGAACCGATCATGAATTATGGAGGAATCAAAATGAGAAATTGGGAACCGATGAAAAAGCACCCAAACATTTATGTATATGAAACTAAGAAAGGCAAGCGTTATGGCGTGCGAACCAGATATAAAAAACCTAACGGTAAGTTTTCCGAGTGGACAAAATCTGGATTTTCAAGTTGGCGTGATGCCGACGTTGCGCTTAAACGCTTTGAAGTTGACCTTGCTAATGGCTTAGTTGGCAAAATTGAGGGTAGAAACGTCACTTTAGACGCCTACTTCACTAGTATCTATGAACGTAAGGTTAAACTAAATATTTGGCGTCCAATTACTGCCAGAAGTATGAAAAACTACTATAATAGGTGGTTTAAAAAACCGTTTGGCAAAGATAATCTTCAAGACATTAGCCGCCAGAGTTATCAGGCGTTTTTAGATGACATTAGTACCAAAGGACTTGCTGAACTCACTATCAAACGCATTGATTCCGTTATGCAAATGATCATGAATGACGCTGAAACTAATGACGTTATTTTTAAAAATAAGCTTCGCCACATGAACATTAACGGCCAATCACCCAAGAGCCAATCTTTATCTAAAGAAGATTATGAAAAATTTATGAGCTGTGCAAAAGAACATCTTACTAGATACAACTACTGCATGATCTATATGCTTACTCTAGGTGAACGACGTTCTGAACTGATGGGATTAAAAAAATCTTCTTTTAAATTTGAGTATGATGAAAAAGCCAAAAGAGAAATTTGTGCAATTACTTTTGAAACTGGTAGAACTACAGTGGCTAAAAAAGGTGGCCCATTAAAGACCCCCTCTGCTTATCGGACCATTTGGGTTTATGGTGAAATTGTCGATATGATCAAAGAAGCCATTGAATACTCTGACAGCATTTTAAAAAATAAAGGCATGGAAGTTACACCAGATCATTTTTTGTGGCTCAATCCAACAACTGCAAAACCATACCACCCCGCTCAACCCTCTACCTTAATGAAGCGATTATCAGAACGTTCAGGAATTAAAGTTCACCCTCACTTGTTGCGCCACTATTTTGCTACACGTGCTATGGCTAACAGAATGTCCAACACGGAAACCATGCACTGGTTGGGTCATGCTAATATCCAGCAAACCGCTGATTATACTAGGGCTTCTAAAGACGGAGCTTTAGATCTGTTCAGTGGTGTGGAAGATGATATTAAAAATTAAGCTCGTTTGTGGTACATTTTTCAAAATATTTTTTGTACCACAAGATGTACCACAATTTCATCGAGTTCTATCGAATTTAAATAGATTATTGCAAACAAAAAAGACTGACAAATTAACGTCAGTCTTTGATACGATCCTATATGATCCAATAGAATCTTTTGGGGAGTTATTCCCATTCAATTGTCGAAGGCGGCTTGCTCGTAACGTCATACACTACGCGGTTAATCCCTTCTACTTCGTTTACGATACGGGTTGAAATTTTTTGTAGAACGTCCCATGGTAACTTAGAGAAGTCAGCAGTCATACCGTCAATGGAACTAACGGCCCGAATAGCAATGGTGTAGTCGTAAGTCCGACCATCACCCATGACACCGACACTCTTGAAACCAGGTAAGACGGTAAAGTATTGCCAAACTTCTTGATCTAAGCCAGCTTTAGCAATTTCATCACGTAAAATCCAATCGCTTTCGCGAACGATTTCAAGTTTGTCTTCAGTCACTTCACCGATTACCCGAATTCCCAAACCAGGTCCTGGGAATGGTTGCCGCCAAACTAAATCATGAGGAATTCCGAGCTTTTCACCTAATTCCCGAACTTCGTCCTTAAATAAGGTGTTAAGCGGTTCGATCAATTCAAAGTGCATGTCTTCTGGTAATCCACCAACGTTATGGTGAGACTTAATGGTTTGCGCAGTGTCAGTCCCACTTTCAATCACGTCAGTGTACAAAGTCCCTTGAGCTAAGAAATCGATTCCTTCTAGTTTTTGGGCTTCGTCGTTGAAAACTTGGATAAATTCATTTCCAATGATCTTACGTTTCTTTTCAGGATCGCTAACTCCGGCTAACTTAGACAAGAACCGTTCTTGCGCGTTCACTTGGACGATGTTCAATCCAAATTTGCCGGCTAAACTATCCATTACTTGTTCCGCTTCGTTTTTCCGTAACAAACCGTGATCTACAAAGATGCTAGTTAATTGGTCGCCAATTGCTTTGTGCAATAAGACCCCAACCACACTAGAATCTACCCCACCAGAAAGGCCGAGCAATACTTTTTTATCGCCAACGGTATCTCTGATTTTTTGGATTGAAAGGTCGATGAAATCATCCATTGACCAATTAGCAGTGGCTTGGCAAACGTTAAACGCAAAGTTCTTCAAGATATCAATACCATATTCGGTATTGCGAACTTCGGCATGGAACTGAACACCATAGAATTGGCGCTTAGTATCTTGCATTGCTGAAATTGGGCAAGATTCACTAGTTGCAACGGCTTCAAAGCCTTCAGGTACTGAAGTAACTAAATCGCCATGACTCATCCAAACGGTTTGTTCCCGTGGTAAGCCTTCAAATAAACGAGCGCCATCATTAGTAATCTTAATGGTGGCGTGTCCATATTCACTGTTATCTGCTTTTTCAACTGTCCCACCAAGATCGTAGGCCATTAATTGCATCCCATAACAAATTCCCAGGATTGGAATCCCTAGGTTAAAGATTTCTGGGTCAATATGAAAAGCACCATCATCGTACACACTGTTAGGTCCGCCAGAGAAAATAATCCCTTTAGGAGCCATTGCCTTGATTTCAGTTGCGGACATTTTATGAGACTTAAGTTCAGAATATACGCCTAAATCACGAATGCGCCGCGTAATCAATTGGTTATATTGACTACCGAAGTCTAGCACTAAAATTTTATCGAATGTTGATAAGTCAACGTTTGCCAAGAGGTCCACCCTTTCAAATTTAATATTACTATTCTATCCATTTTTAGTCCCGAGGTCAATACATCTTCATAAAAGACAAACATTCATCAATATTTGCGTAAATAAAGTTTATCAAAAATATGATGTTTAGTTTTATGCATAATCATGTCGGCCCTACTGCGAGTCGGTAAAATATTTTCTTCCAAGTTAGGTAAATCAATCGTATCCCAAACATTATTGGCAATTGCAAACGCCTCGGCCCGGTTACCTTGGGCGTATTTATAGTAATGGTTTTGCGGATCTTGAAACGCCGTCTCCATTAATTTACCGAATCGTTCTAAGTACCATTCCCGAATTTGATTAGCATCGGCATCTACATAAATCGAAAAATCAGTAAAATCACTCACATAAATTTGTTCGTTGCTTGGTAATTGTAAAACATTGATTCCCTCAATAATCAAGATGTCGGGCTGATCAATAATATCAAATTCTCCTGGCACAATATCATAGACTTGGTGGGAATAAACCGGTACCTTCACGTTATAAACGCCGGATTTGACGTTATTTAAAAAGTTAATCAACGCTGCCATATCGTAACTTTCTGGAAAGCCCTTACGATCCATGATTCCTTGACGTTTCAGTTCTGCTGTCGGGTATAAAAAACCATCCGTGGTAATTAGTTGGACTTTATTTTCCGGAAAATAATAACTTAACAATTCCTCTAGTAAACGGGCGGTGGTAGATTTGCCCACCGCCACGCTTCCAGAAATCCCAATGATAAATGGCACTTTGCGGGCTGCTTTATGTAAAAAATTAGCCTTAGTTTCTTGCCAGTCGTTAAAGCTGTTTAGTTGTAGCGATAACAGGTGCACTAACGGAATATAAATATCAGATACATCTTGGAGTGAAATTTTATCGTTAAACGCCTTAATGCTCCGTAATTCTGAAGCAGTGAGGGGAACCGTTTTCTTTTCATAAAAATGTTTCCACTCGTCTTTGTCAAATGAATAGTAATTAATTAAATCATTCATGATTCACAACAACCTCAGCTTATTAGTAATAAATAATTATAACATTGAAATCGGTTTCATAGAACTTATTTTTTGTTGAAATCATGCATTTTGACTAAGACACCCACAAGCAGTGTAAATACAATTGCTACCAAAACTGTAGCTAGCCAACCACTTTTAGCGTGGGAAAACGGTAAATCCACATTTTGTCCAAAAAATCCGAAAATAATGGTTGGAATTGCCATTAAAATTGAAATTACGGTTAAAAATTTCATTGTATTATTCAAATCATTGTCCAATACATTAGTGTATGCATCTGACAAGTGTGCAATCACTTCACTGGCCATTTGAGCCATTTCTAGCCCCTGACGCAATTCAACGTTAATGTCATCAATCAACTCTTTATCTGCTTCAGAAACTTGAAAATTTCTAGAATAAGACATATCTGCCACCACAGAAGTGTTAGAACGCAGTGAAGTCAAATAGTACACCAAGTTAGTTTGTAAATCCATCAACTGAGTAATGGAATCCCGACTAGTTTTAATTTTTAAGTTCTTTTGGAGGTGTTGCCGGCGCTTATCAATAGCGTGAATCACGTCAAAATACCGACCAGATAATTTGTACATCACGTGAAGCATTACTTGTAACGCCGTAGCATGCTTAGCTTGTAACTTAGTTTGTTCAAGTAACAACTGTTCCACTACAAATCTATTAATTGGTGCTGAAAAAATCACCAACGTTTCTCCATCTAAAGCAAATGTAATTGGCGCGGTTGGATCCTTCTCACCATCACTGTCCTTTGAAACTACAACGTCATAAACAATTAACGTTAACGGGGTATCATCTGCTGATTCAATTCGAGCTCGTTCGTCAATATCAAAGGCATACCCAAACATTTCATCGGTCATTCCATAGTGTTTTTGAAGGTGCTTTTTTTCGGTTTCATCCGGCTGAAATACATCAACCAATTGACATTCCGGAGTAAACTGCATTGATTTAATCATATTATTCTCTCCATTAATTTCTATTATTAACGTTACCGATTAGCATTAGGGAAGTCAACTATTGAGATTTTAGCCACAAAAAAGGAACCTAATCTAAATAGGTTCCGAATTTTTAATCTGTAATCAATTCATATTCTGTTTTAGGGACGCCGTTAAATAACGGTGAAAGTTGTTCAATGGCAACAATCGTTAGGCGATGCATTGCCCGCGTACAAATCGTGTACACCAATTGCCGATCTGCATCATCCGGATATTCAGTCGCAGAAGCATTCCACATTACCACACTATCAAATTCTAGTCCCTTAGCTAAGTAAGATGGCACGATAATCACACCATTTACTAACCGTTGATTTTCGGTACGAATCAAAGTGGATCTAACTCCGGCCGCTTTCAACAATTCAAAGATGCGCTCACATTCTGCTAAAGTTTTACCAATAATAGCAGTCGTTTCATGGATTTCTAGGTTAGAGGCCACTTGACTTTTAACGGCTTCTAAAGCCTTAGCTTCGTCAGCTGCCACGTGAATTTGCGGTAATTCCCCTGGCCGATCAAACGCTTCGATGGCGGCACCATCAGTGAGTAAGTACTTCGTAAAGTTAGTAATTTGAGCGGTTGAACGATACGACTTAGTTAACTGAATTACCCGCGTTTTGGCTTGATCGAACATGGTCCCTAACTCATTTAGTAGTTGTTGGCTATTTTCATGAGTAAAGATGGCTTGGTTTAAATCTCCCAGCAACGTGAATTTAGCCCGCGGAAAACTAAACTTCAAAAACGCCAACTGAAAGGCACTATAATCTTGCACTTCATCAATAAATAGGTATTTGATATCTTTTTGACCCCGTTTACCGGTCATCAAATCATATAAGTACAAGTATGGGGCTACATCAGCCATTGCCAGCTTGTTTTGCTTAATGTCTTCAATTACGCTGGCCACATTATCCAGCCATTCTTCTCTGGTTAATCCATAATCTTGCAGATTAATAATTTGAGGTACGCTTCTTAAAAAGTGCACAAATTGATGGGTAATCGTTAGGAAGTGGTTCCGGACAATTTGGCGCCGCACCTTTTGGAAGGCCTGGGTTACGATCGCTCGTGCCAAGAAATTAAACTCCTTGTCGGCATCCTGAATTTCAGTTTCGGCATCGTGATGCATTCGTTGAATTTGTTCTTTAGTTAAGTTTTGGACTGCTTCTTCCGCCCAATCAGTTTTCATTTCTACGTGAATTTTCCGGTTTAAAATCTTGAGTAGGGCTTCTTTAGTACCGTCCAATCGGTTTCTTAGATTATAGTTTTCATTGAAACCATAATAGATTTCAGCGATTTTTTCCTTAGAAATCAACACTCGGCCCTTAAAGACGATATTTCTAAATCGCATATCTTCTTTATTTAAGTGGTTCGCGTAGGCAGTGACTGCTTTAAAGTATTGCAGGCTGCCCTTCATAGTGGTAGCCGCCTTTTTTTCGGGGTTAAACTGTTCGTCAAACCGTTCTCCTAAAGTTTCTACCTGCATGTTAGGTAGTCGGTGAGAACTATATTGATAAAAGGTCATCTGCACCATGTTTTGTTCGCCTAATTCCGGTAACACTTGGTTAATGTAATCGTTAAAAAGCTGGTTAGGTGAAAATAAAATCACTTGTGCTGAATTTAAATTACCGCGGTATTGGTACAGCAAATACGCCACCCGTTGCAAAATTGCCGCTGTTTTCCCAGAACCAGCTGCCCCCTGAACGAATAACAAATCAGATCTGGTATCTCGAATGATTTGGTTTTGTTCTTTTTGAATGGTAGTTACGATACTTTTCATTTTAGTATCGGATTGGTTACCTAACGCATCTAGTAGCATTTGGTCGCCGACTACTTCTTCAGTATCAAAGACCGTTTTAATTTCACCGTCAGCAATTTGGAATTGGCGTTTGAGTTTGACGTCAACGGTTTGTTCTCCTGCAGGAGTTTGATAAGTAACTTTACCGATTCCACCATCGTAATAAATACTGGAAATGGGAGCCCGCCAGTCGTAAATCAAATAGTGATCTGGCCGGTCGGTAAAAGAGGCCATCCCGATATAAATCGTTTCGGCGTTTTGTTCGCCATTTTCATGGAAATCTAATCTGGCAAAATACGGATTAATTTCCATTTTTTGCAAGGTAGCCAACTGCTTAGCAGCATAACTCTGACGGGTTTGCCGTTCAGTCAACATTTGCTGTTGTTGGCGAATCGTCAAGGCGGTTTCCATCATGCCACTATAAGTAGTGGTTTTCAGCCGCACATCATTGTAGAAATTATGGTTGATTTCATCAACGTCTTGTTTAGCTTTGCTACCCTTTTGTTCTTCCACTTTTTCAGCTGCTCGAACCTTGCTGATTACTTCGTCCAAATGGGCCTGTTCTTGTGCTTTTACCTTATCAGTCATCATCTGTCTCCCCTCTAACTTGACATAATAGTTTAGCACAAATGACTTTACTTGGCAAAAGCGTGTAACCGGTTACCAAATTGGTATACTTGCGATAAACGGGAGCCTTATGGTACAATGTAAGCGTTTTGATAGCAAACATATAGGAGGATTTTTATGGCAATCACATTATACTGTGTCCGTCACGGACAAACTTACTTAAACAAGTACCACCGAATTCAAGGAGTGGCTGATTCAGCCTTGACGGACCAAGGAATTGCAGACGCCATTGATGCCGGCAAACGACTAAGAAAGGTTAAATTTGACCGGGCATATAGTAGTAATTCCCCTCGTGCCATCCATACTGGTAAACTTATTTTAAAAGAAAACCCTAGTGACTTAGACACCCCGATTGTTGAACCCGCCTTTCGCGAAGAAAACTTCGGTTACTTTGAAGGTAATGACAATACTAATACCTGGCATATTGTAGGTGGTCCGTTAGGCCAAAATTCCTTCAATGAAATCATTGCCGCTAATACTATTGAAGGCTCCAAGGATATGATTGCGGCCGCTGATCCTTACGGTGACGCTGAAACCAACGAACAATTTTGGGCTCGGTTGCAACCAGGTATTGACCGAGTTTTAGCCGATGCTAACGATGGTGATAATATTTTGATTGCTACTCACGGGACTCTCATCCGCAGTATGGTTAGCAAGTGGAATAAAGATATCAACGTGGCCGAATCTACTTTAAATGGTAGTGTCAGCAAGTTTGTCTGGGACAATGGCCAAATGACCGTTGAGTACTTTAATAACGTTAGCGAAAACATTTAATATTTAACTGACAGCGAGTGATTTATTCACTTCGCTGTTTTTTAATGCTTAAAAAACATCCATTGAGTTCGGCACAATGTTAAACGTGCTATACTAGTAACACTAATCAAGGAGGTCAGACGAATGTCACAAATGAGAATCACTCCAGTAATTATAAAACGAGTGACAAACTTATAGCACCCATTCAAGGAGGACTAACGAATGACAGAAGTAACCCTTACTCCAGTAATCACCATTGCATTGGATCTTAACTCACCGAACTTTACTTACGCGGTGGAAGAATTAAACAACTTAGTCGAAGCTAATAACATGGAAGTTGCCGAAACTTTAACCCAAAAACTTGATCGACCAGATCCCGCCACTTATTTTGGCAAGGGAAAAATCGAAGAACTTAAGGAATTGGTCATCGAAACCGGTGTTGATACCGTCATCGCTAACGACGAACTTTCTCCTAGTCAAATTCGAAACATTGAAAAAGCTATCGATGCCCGAATCATCGATCGAACCGGTTTGATCTTAGAAATTTTCGCTAACCGGGCTCAATCTAAAGAGGCCAAACTCCAAGTCGAATTAGCTAAGTTAAAATACCAATTGCCTAGACTCCACACTAGTGCTAGCCAACGACTAGATCAGCAAACTGGTACCAGTGCCGGCGGTGGATTTACCAACCGTGGTGCTGGTGAATCTCAATTAGAATTGAATCGCCGAACATTACAAAAACGAATTACCCACGTTCAAGAGGAATTAAAGGAAGCCCAAAAGGCCGATGAGACTAAACGGAAACAACGCGATCGCAGTGAACTACCCACTGTAGCGCTAGTTGGTTATACCAACGCTGGTAAGTCGACGATTATGAACGGCCTCATTAAGCTATTTGGCGAAAACGAAGAAAAACAGGTACTGGTTAAAAACATGTTATTTGCCACCCTGGATACTTCCGTACGTAAGTTAACGCTCCCCGATCAAAAGAGCTTCTTACTTAGTGATACGGTTGGGTTCGTTAGCCAATTGCCCCATCAATTAGTCCAGGCCTTCAAATCAACACTGGCTGAAGCTGCTAATGCTGACTTGCTAGTCCAAGTAGTAGACTATTCTGATCCAGATTACAAATTGATGATGGAAACTACCGCTAAGACTTTAGCTGAAATTGGGATCGAAAACCGCCCAATGATTGTTGCTTTAAATAAGGCTGACCGAATTGAGGGTCCTTATCCCACCCGAGAAGGTAACGATTTGATTATGGCCGCTACAGACGAAACTTCCCTTCAGGAATTAACTTCAATGATCGTTGAACTAGCCTTTGATGATTATGAAACCAAGACGTTATTAATTCCGTTTAACCGGGGTGACGTAATTAGTTACCTTAACGATAACGCTAACGTTTTGGCTACTGATTACCAGGAGGAAGGAACGCAAATCACCGTTGAACTAGGTGGTGCAGATCTTAACCGTTTCGATGAATTTATAGCAACTAATTTAAATTAACCGTTTCAATTGTAAAAAAGCTCGCTAAGGACTGAATTGTCCTTGCGAGCCTTTTTTATCTAGTTAATTTACTCCCACTTCACTAACATCATCTTCTACCACCGCCCCGTTACGTTGCAACCGGCGTTCAAAGTAATTGGATAGTAACGATAGTGAGTAACAAACCACAAAGTACATGACTGCTAAAGCAATAAACATCGGAATCGTATAGTTAGTATTTTGCCCGTAAATAATCTGCGCATGATTCATCAAATCTGGTAGCACAATAATGGTTGCCAGTGAAGTATCCTTCACTAAGGAAATAAACTGACTAACCAGTGCTGGAATCATGTTTTGAATGGCCTGTGGAACGATAATGTATCTTAACGTTTGCCAAAATGTTAGTCCGTTGGAGCGAGCACCTTCCATTTGGCCGTCTGGAATAGATTCAATCCCTGCGCGAACGATTTCTGCAATCATTGCCGATTCAAAAATGGTTAACGCAATAATTGCGGCCCAAAATGGAACTGGTTTAAATCCAATGTTTGGAAGGCCAAAATAAGTGAAGAACATGATCAAAATCAACGGTAGATTTCGAATAATATCGATCACAAACCCTAACGCCGCTGATAAGACTTTTACTCGAATATAGCGGACCACTCCCAAAATCATTCCCAAGATAGAACTAAGCACAATTGAAATTACTGATACCTGAACCGTTACCCATGCTCCCTCCAAGAGGAAACGAATGTTAATAAACGAATAGGCATTGACTAAATTATCCCACATAAGCGTTTCCTCCTTTACGATAAGCGGTGTTCCAAGTAACGCATGTAGTAACTAAGCGGTAGAGTGATGATTAAATATAACACCCCGACACACATATAAGTACTCATACTCTGCAATGAATCAGAAGCGATAACGTTACCTTGATACATCAAATCAAACCCAGCCACAAACGCTAGTACTGATGAGTTCTTGACTAAGTTGATAAATTGATTGCCCAATGGTGGTAAGACATACCGAAAGGCCTGCGGTAAAATAACATAACGCATCGCCTGCCAGAAAGTTAACCCGTTTGCTCGGGCGCCTTCCATCTGTCCCGTATCTACCGATTGAATTCCAGCCCGGACCGTTTCAGCGATAAACGCGGATGAATATAAAATCAGACCGATGGTTCCAGCCACAAATCCACTAATGTCTAGCACATACATAGGAATTACCACGTAAAAAAACATAGTGATTACCAATAGCGGAATATTTCTAAAAATTTCAATGTAAGTTCTAGCGATTATGCGCAGCCATCGAATGGGAGTGGATTCTAAAATAGCAAATCCAGAACCAATGATGAGGGCGAAAATTAAAGCAATAATACTACATAAAATGGTTTCGCCAAATCCCCGGAGCAACGCATCACCGTAATTTTGAAAGATTTCAATCATCTGCGCACCTCCTTGTAATCAAAGCCCTTTACGTGTCCAAACCATTTATACAAAATTCGATTATATTCACCGGATTTTTCGATCTTAGTTAAGGCCTTATTAATCGCATTTCTAAAATTCGTTTGGCCTTTGTTCACCGCAATTCCGTAAGGTTCTTTGGTAAACGTCCCCCCTACTACTGAGTAACCAGGGTTTTCTGCGGCCATCCCGTATAAAATCCCGTTATCGGTAGTTAAGGCATCACCCTGTCCGGATTTAAGGGCGGTTAGCGCTTGGGAATAATCGGATAATTGTAATAATTTAGCTTTAGGAGCAAATTTTTTAATCGTCTTCACCGAGTTAGACCCCACCACTCCTAAAATAGTGGAGTGGCTATTGTTTAAATCATAAACGCTTTTAACTGGACTACCGTTCTTTACCAGAATCGATTGACCGGCATCAAAGTAGGAATTACTGAAGTCTACTTGCTTAGCTCGCTCAGGAGTAATCGTCATCGTTGCAATAATTGCATCGATATTACCGTTAGTTAGTAATGGCATTCTGGTTTGACTATTTACCTGAATAAACTCCGCCTTACCATCCTTGCCCAAAATTTGTTTGGTTAATGCTTTAGCAATATCAATTTCAAACCCTTTAATTTGGTTGTCCTTCACATCCATTAACCCAAATAATTTCGTATCTGCTTTTACTCCCCAAGTGATAGTTTGACTTTGTTTATCTTCTTCTAAAACATCTTGATTAGCTAATGATTGACTGCTACACGCCGTTAATACCAATGCGAGGAAGAGCAATGCCAAGACCCCGCCTATTTTTTTCAGCTTGGTTTTCATGGGATCCCTCCTCTCTTTTAATGAGCGATAATGTTACTTAAGAACCGTTTAGCACGTTCATTCTTTGGTTCACCGTTGAAGAAAACATCACTGCTATCATCTTCTAGAATCTGTCCTTCAGCCATAAAGACCACTCGATTAGCCACTTCGCGCGCAAATCCCATTTCATGAGTCACCACAATCATGGTCATATCAGAATCTCTAGCGATATCTTTCATAACGCTTAACACATCACCAATCATTTCAGGATCCAACGCACTCGTTGGCTCATCAAATAACAAACACTTAGGCTTCATAGCTAGCGACCGGGCAATTGCGGCCCGTTGTTGTTGCCCACCTGATAACTGTGCTGGAAATTTATTAGCCTGACTGGTTAGGCCAACTTTTTCTAGTAGCTCATTAGCAATCTGTTTATTTTCCTTTTCATTTCGATGCAACACAATTCGCGGAGCTAGCATGATATTTTCTAAGATCGTTTTATTAGCGTATAAATTAAAATGTTGAAATACCATGCCCACGTCTTTGCGGATTAAGTTAAGATTAGTTTTTTTACTAGCCAAATCATAGCCGTTAACAATTAACTGTCCCGATTGAATTGACTCTAATCCATTAATGGTCCGAATCAGCGTAGACTTACCTGATCCCGATGGACCAATAACTACCACCGTTTCACCGGAATCAACCTTGAGATTGATGTCCTTTAAGGCGTGAAAGTCACCAAAATATTTCTGAACGTTTTTGAATTCTACCATTGCCATGGCCGATCCCTCCCATATTCCTTGCTCTATCTTGATGAGCAAAAAGTTTTCTTAAATTAATATTATTGGAATACTTTTTCGGGGTCAAAATTGACGCTTGAATATAAATGATCACAATTATAATTTATTTCCTATGTATAAATTAGCGCACAAAAAAAGAGCAACCCTATTGTTGCTCACTTTGGTCATTTTTTTGGTACGCTACTTGCACCGCCAATTGATAATCTTGCTGGTGTTCAAAAACACCAGAACGGCCTTTAATTTTATACGGCCCACCAACGATTACCACGTTAGCTAAGAAGAAATCTACCGCTAACTGATCAGCTGCTGACATAGATTGCAATCCCACTTGCTTGATTGCCCCTAACGGCAAGACTTGAGCTTGATTAACGCCACCATAAATCACGTATTTTTCGTTTTCATGTCGCAATTCAAAGTATGGCAGCATCACTCCAGACCCAATCGCATAAATTGGTTTTCCATCACTATGCTTTAATAAACCAGCAATTTGGGCATCTGTTTGGCCCTGATAATCCGGTACTAATAACCGTTGCTGCATTAAAATAGTTACTATAGATTTTAAATTTTCTTGTTCCATTGTAGTAGTAATTATCTTAGCAGGTAACAGATGTTGTTGATCAAATAAGCCGTTAGCTGGCATATTAATCCCCGCATTAACCGAATTAGTTTGTTTATTTTCTGGTTGCCGTGGATGTAAATGTAATTTTCGAGCTAGCCAAGGTGAAATATCATACTTAAATTGTTTATTAGTAAAGTAATAAAACAAATTACCAATTGCAAAGTAAAATAATACTACTGCTAGCGCCAAGAAGAGTAACCCGCGGGAATAATATTGATTTTTCAGTAACCGAACGGCTACGTAAAATAGATACCCATCACCTAAAAGACCTAAAATAGTGTAGATACGACTCTTCACGGTGACATTAATATTAAAGTAACCTAGGTAATGGTTTACCATATCTAAAAAACTAAACATAGACTAGCTTCCCTCCTCTGTGGCATCAATATCTGCAGATTGAGTAGCAGTCTTCGTAGTGGCAGCTGCGGTTCCACCCTTGGTTTCTGTATTAGTGTTAGCAGACTTATTGGTTGCAGAATTAGCATTGGCATCAGTCTCACCATTAGCGTCATCTGAACTGGAGTCACTATTAGTTCCAGCAACGTTAGAATCGCTACTATCAGTTTTAGAAGAGTTATTGCCAGTACTAGAATTACCGGTTTTATTACCACCAGATGTTGTGCCATTAGAACTAGAATCGGTTTTTTTATCACTACTAGTATCGGAACTATCACTGCTGTCATTAGTAACTGATTGGTCGCTACTTTCTTTAGCTGCTGAATCAGATGATTCTTTCTTATCGGAACTACTATCTGTTTTAATTGATTCGCTGTCTTTTTTAGCATCGTCACTAGAATTAGTTTTTTCCTTGTCGGAATTACTAGAACTAGTTTTACCGTAAATAGCATCTGAAAGTTTCTTTTGGGCAGAGGTTTGTGATGAGCGTGGAGCGCCTTCGTCAGTAGAAGTTGCGTTATTAACTACCACATTAGTTGCCCCAAGCGCCAAAGAAATCGATAAAATGGCAAACGGCGTTAATAATGGGGGAATTCGATTGTCCATTGAAGAACCTTCCTTCACAAAATTGATTAAGCCCAATTATGCCACAAATATATCAATAATCCGTAACAAAAAACTTAATTATTAGTTAAGTTATGACCGTTTAGCACAGTTCTCACATAACCCATAAATTGCAAAGGAATGCCCGGTAATTTCACAATCTTTTAGTTGATCTTGAACCTCCTGGCTAAGTGGGCACGCACTCAATTCCCGAACTTTACCACAACCACTGCAAACAAAGTGGTGGTGATGTTCATGAGCAAAATCACACTGAAACTTAACGGCAGCTTGATCACCACGGACATTACGTTCCACTATTCCTAAATCAGCAAATTCAGCGATATTCCGGTAAATAGTATTGTGGCTCATCTTCGGAAAGCTTTGCCGCATGAATTCATCAATGCTAGTAACATCCACATATTGATTAGTAGCGGTATTGATCAAATAAGTCAGCATTGCTTTACGCTGCTTGGTAATTTTAAAATGGTTGTCTCGCAACACCTGAGTTGCGTTATCAATAACAGTTTTCATTGGAATGCCCCCTGTCACGTTAAAAGTAATCATTACTGTTAAGCAGTATAGCATATTAAAAGCTAGACCAAAAGGTTGAATCAGTTTCGAAATTAGTTTTTTCATTGAAAATAAAAAAGAAACCATCGTCAACTTGGTTTCTTTAGTAAATATTACTTAGTTTCAGTTATCACTTGATCTACTTGCTGTTTGGTAGCTTCCCAATCAACATTACTGATAACATGGGACTTACCAACCAACTCTTGAGGCAAATGCAGATCCCGTTGATTTTCCGGACTAGCTAATCGTTGTTCGATTAATTCGGGACTATCTCCGCGTTTTTTCATACGCTCGGCTAACTCAGCAAAGTCAGCTACCTGCATAAAAATAATCACGGCTTGATCCCCCAACTCATTAGCATAGGTAATGGCGCCCTTAGTGTCTAAAACAATCACTGCGTTAGAAGAGTTTTGCCAGGCCCGTTCAATTCCTTCATATGAAGAACCGTATTGATTACTAGAATATTGAACCTGCTCTAGATAATGGTTTTGCGGAAACGTAGTTGGACTTTCAAAATAGTAATCCACTCCGTCTCGTTCATTTTGACGGGGGGCCCTCGTTGTATGGGTAATCACTTTACTCATATGATACTTTTCAATCAGATACCGCTGTACTGAAGTTTTGCCACTTCCAGCCGCACCGGTAATTACATATACTAACCGTTTCAAGAGCGATCCCCAATTCCTTCTTTTGTTCGAATATACTTGTCAGCCATTGCCAGTAACTCCCGTAAATTATCATAAGTTAATTGGTGGCTAGCTTGATCGTAGTCAAACCAGGCATAGGAATAAATTTCTTCGTCTTGCTTCTTAATCACTACCTCTTCAGGAACTCGACTAACAAAGAAGTCGACTACCTTATGGTGACCGTTTTTCATATCGTATTCCACTCGTTCGTGAAAGCCGTCATCAATTTCAGTGTTTAAGCTAGTTTCTTCTGCAATTTCTCTAACTGCCGTTTCCACCAAATTTTCGTTAGCTTCGACGTGACCCTTTGGAAGGCCCCAAAAATCATCAGTGGCACTTTGTAATAATAGGTATTCTAATTGCCCATTATGGATTCGATAAACTACTGCTCCGCTTGCATATTCGGTTGTCATATTGACTCATCCTCTCTTTTTTTAATTTGATTAATGGCCCATTTTAACATGAGTGGCGCTAAAATCGTGGTTAAAACGATAACGATAATTAGTTCTGAATACAATTCTCGCTGTAGTAAATGAGCAGAAATTCCTAGTTGAGCAATAATCAACGCCATTTCACCACGTGAAATCATCCCAGTTCCAATCAGACTAGCACTGTGCCAGTTATCACCAGCTAATTTGGCTCCTAATGCTCCACCCAAGTACTTAGTCAAGAGGGCCGCTACGGTCATAATAACGATGAACCAGATGTGTTGACCAATTCCGTCAAATTCCATTGCCATTCCGATGCTAACAAAGAAAATTGGAATGAAGAACGTGTTCCCAACTGGGCCTACGTTTTGAACCACTTCGTGTTGGTACTTAGTTTGACCAACCGCTACTCCAGCAAAGAACGCCCCCACTACGGCACTTAGCCCCACAGTATCTGCCAACCAGGCCATCGCTAAACATAACGACAATGACGTAATTGCTACTGCACCCGGAACTGGAACCCGCTCAGCAAAATGCAGTAACCACGGTGCTAACCATTTGACTAAAACAACTACACCAACAAAATAAATTACTTGAATTAAGCTAGTAACTACTAAATTGGCGGATTCATTTCCAACACCGAAAGTACTGGTAAAAATACTAACTAGAATAACGGCAATAATGTCGTCTACTACGGCCGCTCCTAAAATAGTGGCCCCTTCTTTAGTGCTTAAGTACTTAAATTCTCGTAACACCTCAACACTAATGGAAACCGAAGTAGCGGAAAAAATTACGCCCCAAAAAATCGAGCGTTCAAACCCTTGATGATTTAACATTCCCAGGTAATAAAAAACGATCATCGGCAAGATTACTCCCAATCCGGCCACTAATAGTGCCGGTCGGAAATATTTTTTTAGCTGAGTTAAGTCACTTTCAATTCCGGCCAAAAACATTAGGATAATTACCCCAATTTCTGATCCTACCGTCATTAGCTCGCCATCACTTATTAAGTGCAACACACCAGGTCCTAAAATAACCCCAATTAGTAACTCACCAATCACCATTGGCATCTTAAATCGTTGACTAATTGCACCTGCTAACAGTGTTGTAAATAAAATTAAAGCAATTTCTCCAATATAGTTCAAAATGTGGGCCCCTTTCTTTGAAATTCAGTTAATTAAATTTTATCATGGTCTTAACCGGTAATCCAATTCATACCGGATAAGTTCTGGAGTATAATAAGATTATCAATTGATGCTTTTTAACATAGGAGGAACGCAACCGATGAAGATTAACCAGTTTGCCATCATTGACACCGATCATGAACAGATTATCAAGGAATTAAAAATGATTCGCTTCTTATCACCTAGAGCCCTTAAAATGGCCGATCCAGTGATGTTATGGCGAAACTTTTTGCTAAAGTTTTATATTGAGCACCAAGGTCGCGCCACTCGAATTGAAAAAGTAAAGGGCTTAATGGCTACCGATACCCAAGATGCTTACGAATATACTACCAAGCACCGATCAGTATCTAAGCAAGCTTTTTATAACGTAGCTTTACAATTGCTAGGCTTTGAAGTTAATGAAGATTTTCATTTAAATGCTCCCATTGCTGCTCTTGAAGAAATGGGCTTGCCAGTAGCACAAGTTGGCGATGAATTAAACGCCGACGACTTAATTGACGCTTGGTACCTACTGTTAAATACCCGTACTAAAAACGGCCAAAGTTTAATTGACTACCTAGCTAGTCAAGGTTACTATGCGCAATACTTTACCGATAACGTGTTACCCCAACCATTATTTTTCAATGGTAAGGCCCAAGCTGTCTTTGACACTCGCCAATTAATCCACGATGTCGTTTACGTCGAAAGTGACTTAGATAGTGACCGTGACGGAAAGCGCGATTTACTTAAGGTAGAAGTTTTACGGCCAGCAGAAACCGAACCTGATTTAGATAATAGTTTGACAGTTCCAGTAATTTACACCGCCAGTCCTTATAACCAAGGTACTAACGACACTGCCGGCGAACAAATGATGCACCGGGTGAACCGGAGCTTAACTCCTAAACCAGCTTCTAAAATTACTAAAGAAGCCATCACCACTTCATTTACTCTTCCTACTCCTCCCAAACCTAGAGAAGCCACAGGAACTACTTCCACTGCCGAAGAAACCTTTGCTCACACTTCTAGCTATACATTAAACGACTACTTCTTAGCCCGTGGCTTTGCCGTTGTTTACGCAGCAGGAATCGGAACTAAGGGCTCAGACGGGATTCGGACCACCGGTTCTGAATTAGAAACCCTTTCTACTACAGCCATAATTGAATGGCTAACTGGTGACCGCCCTGCTTACACCAATAAAGTTGATGACATTCAAATCGATGCCTTTTGGTCTAACCATAACGTAGCAATGACTGGACGGTCTTACTTAGGAACCCTTGCCACTGCAGCAGCTACTACCGGCGTCAAAGGCTTAAAAACTGCGATCGTGGAAGCTGGTATTTCTAACTGGTATGACTACTACCGTGAAAACGGCTTAGTAATCGCTCCGTTAGGCTTCCAAGGTGAAGATGCCGATGTCTTAGCAGAAGAAACTTTCAGTCGGCAAAAAATTGCTGGTAATTACCGTAAAGTACAAGGGGTTTGGGAAGACCAACTCGAACAAATTACCGATGGACAAGATCGTAGAACTGGTAACTACAACACTTTCTGGGATCACCGCAATTACTTGAAGAACGTTAAAAACGTTAAGGCAGATATGTTTATCGTTCACGGTTTAAACGACTGGAACGTTAAAACTAGCCACGCCTTTAATCTCTGGAATGCCCTAAAAGACACTAAGGCTACCCAAAAACTAATTTTGCACCAGGGCAAGCATATCTACATCAATAATTTCCGTTCGTTGGATTTCAACGAAATGATGAACCTCTGGTTGTCTAACAAACTCTACGAAATCAATAACGGCGCTAACGAAGTTCTACCAGATACGTTAGTTCAAGACAACGTCTCACCCGATACCTGGACCGAAGAAAATGATTGGGGTGGAGATCCAGAAATTCACCACACCCACTTAAACGACGGTACTTGGGGTCAAGCCGCCATTGACGTAGAATCTTACAGTGACCACCTTACCAAAACCGAATTTGAATTATATTCTAACGACATTAAGCAATGGGAAAAGGATATGATGGCTAACGAATCTCCACTGGAAAACAATCGGATTCGCTTGCTCACCCAACAAATCACCCAAGCCCACTACCTCGATGGTCAACCTAGTGTCGATCTTAAGATTAGTTCTAACGCTGAAGTTGGTATGGTCAGTGTTGCCTTGGTTGATTACGCGGAAGCTAAGCGTTTAACTGAAGATCCCGTAGTCTTAAAAGCCAACGGTATCGATACTGGATTTAGATGGCGCTTTGATGATTTAAAGGAATTCCAATTAGATTCTCACGTCACTCCTTACAAAGTAATTTCCATTGGTCACATGAATTTACAAAACCGAACCAATGCTTACCAAAACGATGAACTTAAGCCTAATAAGTTCTATTCCGTTCATCTAAATCTCCAACCTAGCTTCTATCACTTACCTGCTGGGCATCGCTTAGGACTAGTAATCTTCGGGACTGACATGGCTACCAGCATTCGCGGTAACCAAGATATCGAATACAAAGTTGACTTAACTAAGTCTCAACTAAATCTTCCCGTAAAAAAACACGTCTAACCATTTATCCTTAAATCGTGGTATTATGGAAATTAAAATTGTGAAGGGAGCATCTCGTATATGAAACAAGGTACTAAAATTATCACCCTAGATAACGGTTATCATCTCTGGACCAACACCCAAGGAACTGGTGAGATTCACTTACTAGCTATGCACGGTGGCCCTGGTGGAACCCATGAATACTGGGAAGATACTGCTAAGCAACTTGCAAAACAAGGTTTAAATGTCCAAGTGCACATGTACGACCAACTTGGTTCATGGTACTCAGACAGTCCTGACTTTAGCGATCCTAAGGTTGCTAATGATATTTTAAATTACGATTACTTCCTTGACGAAGTCGAAGAAGTCCGTCAAAAATTAGGCATTGATCAATTTTATTTGATTGGCCAATCATGGGGTGGCGCTTTAGTTCAAATGTACGCTGCTAAATACGGCGATCATTTGAAAGGAGCAATTATTTCTTCAATGGTTGATCGAATTGACGATTACACCGAAAACCTTAACAAGGTTCGTGAAGAAGCCCTCACCCCAGAACAATTAGCTTACATGAAAGAATGCGAAGCTAAAAATGATTACGATAACGAAAAATACCAAGCTTGCGTTGATATTTTAAACAAAGGTTACATCGACCGGAAACAACCAGCTGCCATTTCTCATTTGGTTGACACTATGAACACTGATGTTTACGGTGCCTTCCAAGGTGACAACGAATTTGTTGTGACTGGTAAGTTGAAGGACTGGAACTTTACTGATCGTTTGAAGGATATCAAAGTTCCTACTTTGGTTACCTTTGGGGAACATGAAACCATGCCAATTGCCACTGGTAAGCGAATGGCTGAAATGATTCCTAACGCTAAGTTTGTTTCTACTCCAAACGGTGGTCACCACCACATGATCGATAACGCTCCAGTTTATTATGATCACCTTGCTACTTTCATCAAAGAAGTAGAAGTAGGAACGTTTAATAAATAAGTGTGACAAGCTTCGAGAACTAACGAAGTTTAACCTAAAAAGCCGTGATAGTTCGATCGTTTAGATCGCTATTACGGCTTTTTAGTTAAAGTATAGTTAGTTGAAGTGCGGAACACGTTAAGTGTGAACTGATTCGGTAAATTCCCAGCATACTAAAAAGAGATAGCTTTCTAGCTATCTCTTTTTTTATAGTAAATGAATTCCTGCTGCTTCACATTCATCAATCATTGCTTGGGGCCAAATACTAGCTTGCACTTCACCTACGTGCGCTTTACCTAGCAACAACATGCACACTCGAGATTGACCAATGCCACCACCAATTGTGTACGGTAATTTGCCGTTTAACAAGGCTTGATGGAACGGAAATTGAATTCGATCTTCGGCATCGTAGAGCTTCAATTGTTTTAACAAAGTCTCTTCATCCACTCGGACTCCCATGCTAGAAATTTCAATGGCTCGTTGCAATGGCTCATACCAGAATAAAATATCTCCGTTTAGCTCCCAGTTATCATAATCTGGGGCTCTAAAGTCATGTTTTTCACCAGAGTTAAGGTAGCCACCAATTTGCATCAAGAAAACTGCACCTAATTCTTTAGTAATAGCATTTTCGCGTTCCTTAGGAGTTTTATCTGGCCAGCGGTCTTCCAATTGTTGGGTGGTAATAAAATGAATTTGTTCTGGTAAATGATGAACAGCTTCCGGATATTGATTGGCAACTTCACCTTCTACGTGCTTTAACACCTGAAAAATTTGTTCTACGGTTTCGCGCAAGGTGTGTTCATTCAACTCATCTTTAGCGATCACTTTTTCCCAGTCCCACTGATCCACGTAAATAGAATGAAAGTTGTCTAACTCCTCATCCTTACGAATCGCGTTCATGTTGGTATACAAGCCTTCATGCATCCCAAATTCAAATCTAGCTAGGGCCATGCGCTTCCACTTAGCTAAAGAATGGACAATTTCAATTCGATGACCGGGCAGCCCCACCATTGTGAAGTTAACTGGTGTTTCAGTACCGCTTAAATTATCGTTTAATCCGGTATCATGATCAACAAACATTGGTGCCGATAATCGTGATAAATTTAATTGCTTGCCAAATTCGGTTTGAAACGTATCACGAATAAACCGAATCGCTTCTTGGGTCTTACGAGGAGAAATTTTGCATCATAATCGGTGGGAATAACTACTGGCATAATATCAGATCCTTTTTTTAGTTTACAAAATAAAAAAGCCCCTCATCCCTTCTAACAAGGGACGAAAGACCTTTCGCGGTACCACCCAAGTTTCTTGCATACACAAGACACTCTAATACGTACTAACATACGCTCCGGTAGTAACGTTCCGACGACGCCAACACCTACTTTGCATTCGCATTTCAGTATGAAACTTAGAGAGTGTTATTCGACTAAGCCGCAACTAAATGGGTTTTCACTAGTTCCCATCTCACTGATAGTGCCTGCCTAATGTACTTGTCTCTCATACGTTTTTATTTTGTTGAATATTATCTTATCATATCTCCATCCCATTACAACCCTTAAATTAAAAAAAATCTCATTTGATGATTATTTTTTTAATTATATTCCGGCTAATTTTTCAGGTCATTTAACCTGACGGGTATTTTAACTTTAGGATTGGCTACTAACTGATTCTCCCCTTATCAATTCACCAAAATAGCCTATCATTTTTCTTAAACCCTAAACTTAATTTAAGCTATCCGTTGGCCAACCGGTTATACTAAGGACAATTAAAGATTGGAGGCGGCAACATGAAAAAAAGAAACTTAACTTCCGGCCAAAAACAAATGTTGGCCCCATTTGTAGCTTTTGAACTCACTGCTCTTTTCATAGCTTGGGCCGACATCATTAAGGCCCCTTCGTTTCGTCGAGGCAACCGAACTACCTGGTTACTTATTAGTTTAATTCAACCAATTGGTCCATGGTTGTACTTAAAATTTGGCAAGGCCAAAGCATAATAAAAAGACTTGGAATTTTTCCAAGTCTTTTTATTTACTCTGATTTTTTCAAGCTTAATTTTTCGACGTTTAAAATCTTATCTACAACTCCCTCGTAGAAGCCACTTTCATGACTAACCACGATCAGATTACCTTCAAATCGTTGCAAGGCCCGCTTCAAAGCTTCTTTGGTTTCTTCATCCAAATGGTTCGTTGGTTCATCCATGATCAAGAAGTTACTAGGCGTAAATTCCATCATTGCCAACTTCACCTTGGTTTGTTCACCACCAGATAGTTGACCGATTGGTTTCATCGCATTTTCAGAATCCAACCCACACTGAGCCAACTTCGTCCGAATCGCCCGTTGTTGTAACTTAGGAAAGGCATCGGCAATAATGGCCATGGGAGTCATAGCATCGTTTTCCCAATCCAATTCCTGACTGAAGTAGTTGATTACCGCAGAAGGTGAAAATTCAGCACTCCCACCCTTAGATGATAATTTACCCAAAATAGTTTTAATCAGTGTTGATTTACCAACTCCGTTAAAACCAGCAAACGCTACTTTTTCACCTAATGACATCGAAATCGTCACTGGTGCTAGCAACGGCTTATTATAACCAACCGACAATTCCTCTACCGTCAATGCATTATGCGAACCGGTATCGGCATACGGAAAGTTAAACGAAGCCCGAATGTTAGTCGAAGGTGGATCAACCCGTTCCATTCTCGCCAGCTTCTTTTCCCGTGATTTAGCCATCGTGGATTTAGAACCGGCTTTATTTTTCCGAATGAAACGTTCTGCCTTTTCAATTTCAACCTGTTGCTTGTCGAATTGACGTTGTTGGAACTCTTCACGTTCTGCTCGTTGCCGCATAGCTTGTTTAAAACTCCCCCGGTATTTGGTAATCTTGCCAAACGCCACGTTAATGATACAGTTGGTAATTTGTTCTAGGAAGTCATAATCATGAGAAACCACCATAACGGCGCCTTGAAAACTATTGAGATAATCAATTAACCACTCGATTTGAGCGGTATCCAAATAGTTCGTTGGTTCATCTAGCAAAATAACGTCCGGACTGGCCAAAATCATCTTCGCTAAAATAATCTTGGACCGTTGCCCACCAGACATTTCGCCAACTAGTTGGTCACGACCAATACTATCCAGGCCTAAACCAGTAATGGTTTGTTCAATTTCGGTGTCAATTTCATAAAAGCCATGAGCATCCAAATACTCTTGAGTTTGTCCAGCTCGATCCAGATATTTTTCTTCACCCGTTTCGGCGTATTGATTATATAGTTCAGTTAATTGTTCATTTCGTTCAAATAAATCCGCATAAGCCGTTTGTAAAAATTGAGTCAAGGTTAAATCAGCTTCAATATCGGCATACTGATCTAAATAACCAATTTTAATGTTTTTTTGCCAGTTGATCTGGCCCTTAAGTGGCAATTCGCTTCCGGTAATGATCTTAATTAACGTAGATTTGCCGACCCCGTTTTGGCCCATAATTCCCATGTGATCGCCAGCTTCGAGTTGAAATTCCGCGTCAGCATACAGATCCTTTTCTGCAAAGCTCATCGTTAAGTCTGATACTGTTAATAATGGCACTTTTTATCCCTCTCTATTCGTAAACATACATGTAAGCACGCTACACTGTTTTGTTCGCCACGTCAAGTTAGAACAATTCACAAACCTTCCCTAAAGAGTATATAATGGAATCTACTAAGCAAAAAGGATGAATTAATATGAATATTCGAGAAATTGAAGCTCTAAACTTACCCGTTTCTAACCTACAAGCTAGCCTACGCTTTTACCATGAAGTTTTTGATCTGCCTATTTTGGATTTAGCAGATGACGTTAAGGCAGCTCGTCTAGCCAAACAACTATTGGTTTTTAGTCCCCAAGAAGTTGTTAATCCGATTGAATTCAGTGTGGTGGCTAAGGACTCAGTCGCTGCTCTTCAGTCTCATTTAGCTAATTACGGAGTGGACATTAAACAACCAGCGCACACCGTTAAAGTAATGGGTCGTGACGCTACGGCTATCGTCGTAGCTGACTTAGACGATAATTTGATTACCATCAACACCTACGCACAAAAGGGGTAATTATGCGATATCTCTTCTTAAAGGGTGGCCAAATTGTTAAATGGCTATTCTTCTTATTTATTTACCTGCTGTCATCTACGTTAGTGTCCGTAGCCGGTGAATTTCCTAATCAACCCGATCGCATGGCCCAGTTTTTAGGAATTGGCTTAATTTCTAGTGCTATTTCTTTAGGCTTCATTGGCTGGCGGTATTGGGTTCAACTACAGGCGAATAATCCGCGTAATTTTGGCAAATATCCAGTTACGTGGCAAAAAGTTAGCCGGTTATTTCTATTATTTGCCGCCATGTTAGTTTTGCAGTACGTCTGGAGCCTATTAATCACTTTAGGTGTGTTACATTTTCCTGCTAACCAACAAGCCGTCGATGTTGCAGCTAATCAAATGCCGTTTTGGAATAATTTATTTGCCGTCGCGGTGGCACCGTTCTTTGAAGAATTGATTTTTCGGGGAATTTTCTTAAACTATTTCTTCGCCAAAAATACTAAATGGAACAACTTCTTTGGTATTTTGGTTAGCGGATTATTGTTTGGCTTAGGTCACGAACCTAGTTTTGACTCGACGCTGCTAATGTACTCCGCAATGGGTTGGCTGTTAGGCTTGACCTACTTACGATTTAGAGACATTCGGTTTAACACCGCCCTACACATTATGAATAACTTGCTGACGGTAATTTAAAAAACGTCTCCTGTTTAACGGGAGGCGTTTTCTTGTTGGTTTAACCAATTTCTTAATCGGGGGTCATGGGCATACAAGTAGGTTCCCTTCACCCCCCGATTTAGTAATACGTTCAGTGAATTACGTAAAAGGGCCACTTTGCTATTTTCATAGTCAATTCCACTTAAGTCTGCTCGATGTTTAAAAACCTCAACGTCAGTTGCCAACTCAGGATTAACCCCGAGGCGTTTATCAGCCGTTAAGTAAAATGGCGGTCCAATAATGATCCCAATGTAACTCAAATCAAATCCTTGGACGGTATAAATACTTCCTACCTCGTCAATTGTTTGAGGTTGTTCCGCCCACGGGGTACTCGTAAAATTGTATTGATCCCAAGGCAGCTTAAACCGGCCTTCAGTAATATAGTGTTTACCGCCATCCAAGATGGAAGGGTAACCAGAGGTGGCCGTAATTCTAGCCATACCAACTTCTTGGTTCTTGGCTACAATTTGTTGACGCATTGCTTCAGCATCATCATACACTCGAAAATCATAATCCGTCGCTGGTAGCTCTATTGGTTTAATTATTTCACCACTGACAAAATCATTAAGCCAGTTCAATAATTCTACCGGTGCCTGTAATCGGAACTGCTGTTTTAATTGTACCCACTGTTGCGGCCGTTTACCAATTACTTGCTGGAGTCGTTTAGTTGTCCAGTAACTTTTAGTTTTTAATACCTGCTCCGGATCAAATACTAAGACGGTAACATGACTCAAATTAATAATATCAGCCAATTGGTTATTGCCATAATAGTTATTATAATGATCAGCCTTGCTTAACAGTAAATGTGCTTCGTCAATCACCGCTAAATCTACCTGTGTGTTTTGCTTATGGGCTTTGTTAATAAACGTAGTTGGCCGTTCGAAAAATTTCTTTAGTAGGCCCGGGGTTGCTCCAGCAATTTGGCGATAAACTTTTAATAACTCCGGATGGTTAACCAAAAAGCGTGGCGTATTTATCTGCCGAGCCATTTGAGTAAAAAATTGATTTAGCAGTACACTTTTACCGGTCCCTGCTTCTCCTTGAAGCACAAAAACGGCATGCTCAGATTGAGTCATTGCCGTTTGGGTAAAAGCTATCATTTGTTTTAATGTCGCTTGCTGTTCAGCAGTTAACTCTGCATTAAACGTTAAGGCCTGATACTCATTATTCATTAGTATAATGTTGTAACCAAGTTAAGGCCATTTCAAACCAACTAGCAAATTCTGGGTACACTTCTCCGGCGTTTTGGTCGGCAACGTACTCGTTAGCCAAAGAAATACCGTGATTACCAGTGCTAAATTCGTGCAATTCAAACGGCACGTGGTTAGTTGCCAAAGTTTGAGAATATGGACCAATATGTTGGGTATAAGGCGTCACAGTATCATTAATGGAACCAAAGATAAAGGTTGGTAAAGTTTGCTCTGTAACTAAGACGTTCACATCTTCAGACTTGACGCCCATCCCTTCATCCAAGGTAGGCGCAATTACTGGGTAACCCAATAAAACGTACTTCAAGGCGCTGTCTGCGTGAGTTGAATATTCAGCAACCAACTGTCCGCCAGCAGAAAAACCTAACATGCCTAACTTATCGGTATCCACGTTAAGTTCTGCAGCGTGAGTTACAACGTAGTCCACAGCAGCTGCTACGGTTTGCTTACCATCCGCGTAACTTTTATGTTCCCCAATTGGGTAACGAATTACGGCTGCTTGAAAGCCCTTAGTCATAAAGCTCAGTGCCACACGCGCTGAATCCTTAGCTTGAAATTGCTTGTAACCGCCACCAGGTACGATGAAAATCAATGGTAACTTGGTCTTTGTGTTGTTTAAGTATAAATCTAAGTATGTTGCTTGTTCACGATTCAATTCGATTTCTGTATGTTGCATGAAATCACCTCCATGGTTAATGATAATGATTTAACGAGCCTAGTTCAAATAAAAATAAGCAATGATGCAATAGGAAAATTTGATAGTAAGAAGGGGTCGGCGGAAATCTAACCCACGTCCAGCGACATCGCCACCTAAATCTGCATTCCTAACCACAACAATCCCCAGCCGCCCACATAACTCACTAAGAGATAGGTGATTAATCGGCCCCACTGACGGGCATTAATTAACATTGCGGATTCGTTCATAAAAGTGGAAAAAGTGGTAAAACCACCAAGTACCCCGGTTCCTAACAACAACCAGGCAGAATTGCCCCACCCTTGGGCCAACAGTAACCCCATCAAAAAACAGCCAAGTAGGTTAATCACTAACGTGGCGATTGGAAAAGTAATTAAAATGTACTTTTTGACTAAGTTAGAAATACCGTAGCGGGCACTAGCACCCACCATCGCACCGCCACCAACTAGTAATAAATTCATGCAGGTCGCCTCCGTTCTACTAATTGTCTGCTAAGCCAAATTGCTGTCCAACTAATTAACAGGCCACCAAATAGACTAATTCCGTCATACATAAACGCCAACCCATATTGATGATGTAAAAACATTTGCAGTGTTTCATTACTAAAGGTAGAAAAAGTGGTCATAGCGCCGACAAAACCAGTCCCCATACCAACAATTACACTACTAGGTAATTTACTGACTTCACCAACATAATGACTAATAAACGCTAACAAAAAGCAGCCTACTAAATTAACTAATAAGGTAGCTACCGGAAAACCGTGCGTTGGAGCTAGCCACAAACTAATTCCGTAACGGGTAACGCCACCCAAAAAAGCAAAGCAGGCAACTACTAAATAATTCATTAACGCCTCACTCCTTCATTTTTAATTACTAAACTAGCACTAGTTTTAAACACCACTCCCTCGGTCACTGCTGCTTCTAATTCCGGTAATAACACCTGAGCTTGTTGCTCGGTCATAAAAATATCGATCACCACTGGCACGTTTTTGCTAAACGAAAACTTGGGACTGTATTGCTTGCGTTCCTTACCAAAACCCTTGATTCCCTTGGTAACTGAAACCCAATCGATTCCAGCTTCTTGCAACGTATTTAAAACAACGTCTAAATCATCCCTGCCATCACTTTGCTTAACGTTTTTCATAAAAATTTTGACATTCATATGTTCACTAAGATTATTTTTCAACTTGTTATCAGCCTCCTCTGGCACGGTTGTCACTTCACCACGTTCCACCACCATTGACTTAATCGTTGGTAATACTTGAGCTAATTGTTCATTAGGCAACACGGCTTCTAAAATCAGCGGATCGTTATTAAAAGCCGAATCTTCCAAGACGTTATCTTGACGCGCTGTATAATCAGCTAACCCGGTCAAGCTCCTTCTGATGGTTAAACCAGCTACTTGTTTCTGCCATAAATATTCTTGAATTGTTTTTGCAACGTTTCCCGTTTGATTGCGCGCCATTTCTGGTACTAGGACTCGTAATAACGTTCGATTAGCCATCTTAAATTCCCCTTTGTAAATATTTTTAGTTGACGAATGGTACCTAACTAGCTTAATATTAAAATATTCTCACACGAAAGGAAAGATTACTATGACTAATTGTTACGTACTTCAAACTTGGCAAAGCCGGTAACAAGTCACATCGATTCGGATGCGGCTTGATCTTGTTGCGATCAAAAACGCATCCGGGCCGGTAATCTTTCACTAACTAAGGCTGGTCGGATGAAATCCGGCTGGCCGCTTTTTTTCGAGTAATTCCGCCACCGGCTGGATTACTCGTTTTTTTTTCGCTGAATTTTGATCACCCACTTTGAAAAGAAAGAAGAAAAAACTATGAAACGAATGTACGGCCTTATTATTATTTTACTAGTATTTTTAGGAGTGGCGTTTGTCAAAGAACAACCCACTTCTTCTCAGCAAATCAGCAAGACCCCCACAGTTGGGATCTTACAGTTAATGTCTCACCCCGCCCTTGACGCCATTCATAAGGGAATCGTTGCCGGCCTAAAGGACGGCGGCTACACCGAAGGTAAGAACCTGAAGATTGATTTTCAAAACGCTGAAAATGATCAGAGTAACCTGAAAACCATGAGCACCAAGTTTGAAAATGAAGACACTGATATTTCAATTGGAATTGCTACCCCAGCGGCTCAAGCATTAGCCAACACCATCACTAATCGCCCAGTGATTTTAGGAGACGTTACCGATCCTAAAGGCGCTGGTTTGGTTCAAAATAATAAACGCCCCGGTGGCCACATCACCGGCGTTTCTGATCGAGCACCACTTAAGCAACAACTGGGGTTAATCAAACAATTAATGCCTAAGCTCAAAACCCTTGGTATCATCTACACTTCCAGCGATGATTCCGCCGTGTCCCAATACAAACAGTTCGTTCAAATGTGTCAAAAAGAGCACATCCAATATAAAGCCTACTCCATCACCAACTCTAATGACTTGAATCAAGTAGCTCAAAAAGCAGCTGGCTCAGTGGATGCGATTTATGTTCCTACCGATAACACCATCGCCGGGGCTATGAGTACCCTATCCGCCGCTGCCGATCAACAAGGGATTCCGGTTTTTCCAGCTGTGGACACCATGGTGAAAAACGGTGGCCTAGCTACTTATAGTGTCGATCAATACCAAACCGGAGTGGCGATTGGTAAAATGACCGCCAAAATTTTAAAGGGTAAGGCTAATCCAGCCACCACACCCATCCAATTTGTCGACACCGGTAAACTGATTATCAACGAAAAGCAAGCCAAGAAGCTAGGTATTAATATTCCTGCTAACTTAATTCAAGAAGCCAAAACGAAGGGAGAACTAATCAAATGAGTATAATCGTATCTGCAATCGGACAAGGCCTCATTTGGGGTGTCATTGGGTTAGGCCTCTTCTTAACCTTTCGAATTCTAGACTTTCCGGACATGACCGTAGAAGGAACTTTTCCCTTAGGAGCCGCGGTTTGTGCCGCTGCCGTTTCTCACGGAGTTTCACCAATTTTAGCCACGTTGTTGGCTTTTGGCGCCGGCACTTTAGCTGGTCTAGCTACTGGAGTACTTTACACCAAGGGAAAAATTCCGATTCTGTTGGCTGGGATCTTAGTGATGACCGCCACGTACTCTATTAATTTACGAATTATGGGCCGAGCTAACCTTTCCCTATACGGCAAACACACCCTATTCAACGGCCAGTTCCTAAACTCATTACCACCATACTTTAATAGTGTGGTTTTGGGCTTAATCATCATCGCTATTATCACCGCCATCATTATTTACTTTCTCCAAACTAACCTTGGACAAGCTTTTATCGCCACTGGTGATAATCCAACCATGGCCAAATCTTTAGGTATCAGTACTGACAACATGCAAATTATGGGTGTCGGGGTTTCTAATGGTTTAATTGCCTTAGGTGGCGCTTTAGTTGCCCAAAATAACGGTTTTGCCGACGTTAACATGGGAATCGGCGTGATTGTAGTGGCGTTAGCTTCGATTATTATTGGCGAAGTGGTCTTTGGAGAATTAACGATGAATCAACGCTTAATTGCTACTACCCTCGGGAGTATCCTTTATCGTTTCGTGATTTTAATTGTCTTAACCCTTGGCTTTAATGCTAATGATTTAAATTTGATTTCAGCTATCGTGTTAGCAATCTTTATGATGGTCCCAGCGATGGAAAGTCGCTTTAGACTTAGACACACGTTCTTAAAAGGAGGTAAGTAACATGGCCACTCCATTACTAGAACTAAAAAACGTGGTGGTAACCGTAAATGCGGGAACCCCTGAAGAACTAAACATTATGGATCACCTCAATTTAACCATTAATCAAGGCGACTTCATTACCGTCCTTGGGACCAACGGTGCTGGTAAATCTACTTTATTCAACGTTATCGGAGGCGATTTGCCAATTACCAGCGGCCAAATTTTACTTAATGGCAAGGATATTTCTCACTTAAGCGTCGAAAAACGGACCCGTTTTTTAAGTCGTGTTTTCCAAGATCCCAAGATGGGAACAGCTCCACGGATGACGGTAGCAGAAAACTTACTACTAGCCCAAAAACGGGGGCAACGAAGAACTCTCCTTCCCAGAAAACTCAAACAACAACTACCTTCTTTTGAAGAACTGACTGCTACTATGCCTAACGATCTTCACGAGCGCCTAAATGCTCCCACTGGTAAACTTTCTGGTGGACAGCGCCAAGCCCTTAGCTTCTTGATGGCTACGGTTAAACGGCCAGATATCTTACTGTTAGATGAACATACTGCTGCTTTAGACCCTAAGACCTCCACTGATTTAATGCGTATTACTAACCAACGAATTAACGAAGAAAATCTTACCTGTTTAATGATTACCCATCATTTAACGGATGCCCTTCAATCTGGTAACCGGTTAATTGTATTAAGTCACGGCCAAATTGTTTTTGACGTCAACGGACAAGCTAAACAAGATTTAACCCAAGAACAACTTTACGATTACTTTAGTGATTTAGCTGATTAATAAATATTTTCTGAGCAAGGCTACCATTATATGGTGGTCTTTTTTAGTTAATTTGTTGGCACTGCTTTCATTGAACCCTTTGCTCACTATTGCTATAATACTTTTAACAGGAAAAAATAATAAAAATTAATCACGTTATTATTTATCTTCTGTAAAAGTTCATTTTTTCACCACATTTATTGTTTATAGTATGTATTAATAATTAGTAAAGGAAGTGACACCATGCAAAATGATACTAAGAAGACCAAGAAGAAGTTTCAGATGCCCTCGGCGTACACGATTTTATTCCTGATTATTATTTTCGTTGCATTACTATCCTGGATTATTCCGGCAGGTTCTTATTCCACAGATAAAGCTGGCAATATTATTGCTAATACTTATCGATCTGTGGCTTCTAATCCGCAAGGAATTTTGGATGTTTTCTCTGCTCCAATCTACGGAATGATTGGAAACGATAAAACTGACGGAGCTATTTCGATTTCGCTATTTATTTTAGTAATTGGTGGCTTTTTAGGTGTTGTCAATCAGACTAGAGCATTAGATGATGGGATTGCTTCAATCGTTACCCGCTTTAAGGGTCGCGAAAAATTACTTATTCCTATTTTAATGATCTTATTTGCAATCGGTGGTTCTACTTATGGAATGGCTGAAGAAACAATTGCCTTTTATCCCCTTTTAATTCCGGTAATGATTAGCGTAGGCTTTGATTCATTAGTCGCAGTTGCTATTGCGCTAGTGGGTTCTCAAGTAGGATGTTTAGCATCTACCGTTAATCCGTTTGCGACCGGGGTGGCCTCTCAATCTCTGAATATTTCTCCTGGAGATGGCTTGTTATCCCGGATCGTCTTATTAGTGATCTCAGTTGGGATCAGTATTATCTATGTTTACCACTACGCTTCTCAAGTCGAAAAGGATCCTAAACGTTCCTACGTCTACAACCAACGAGAAGATGACCTCAAGCGCTTTGCATTAGACACTAAAAACGTGGATCAAGAAGGCATGACTGGCCGGCAAAAAACCGTCTTAACCATCTTTGGTCTCACTTTCTTCATCATGATTTTAGGTTTGGTACCTTGGGACAGCATTAATCCTAAGTGGACCTTCTTTAATAACTTTGCCAAATGGTTACAAAACTTACCAGTAATCGGTGACATCATTGGTTCTAATATCGTACCGTTTGGTTCTTGGTACTTTACCGAAATTACTACACTCTTCTTAATGGCTGCAGTGTTAGTAATGTTTATCTTTAAGATGAAAGAAGCTACTTTTATTGAATCCTTCATGAACGGAATGAGCGACTTCTTAGGCGTTGCCATTATCGTAGCCGTAGCTCGGGGTATCCAAGTGGTTATGAACGACGGTAATATTACCGCCACCGTTCTTCATTGGGGTGAAACTGGCCTTTCCAACTTAGGGTCAGCATTATTTATTATCGTAACCTTCATTTTCTATATCCCAATGTCATTCTTAATTCCATCCACTTCTGGATTAGCAGCAGCTACTATGGGAATTATCGGACCAATGGGTAAGTTTGCTGGCGTTGATCCTAGCTTAGTAGTCACTGCTTACCAAAGTGCTTCTGGCTGGGTAAACTTGATTACTCCAACTTCTGGTGTGGTTCTGGGGGCCTTAGCTATTGCTCACGTGAACATCACTGATTGGTGGAAGTTCATGTTCAAATTAATGATCTACCTATTCATTTCTACGATTGCCTTTCTAGCAATCATGACTTTTATCTAGACATTTAGGAGGCCTAATAATGAACAAAATTGTAACTGAAGAACAACAGCAACAAGCCATTGAAGCGTTAAAAAGAATGGTTCAACACCCTTCTTATTTAGACCAAGAACATAGTGCTGCTGGTGCTCCGTTTGGTCCTGCCATTGCCGCTGCGTTAGATGAAATTCTTGAAATTTGCCAAGAAATTGGCTTTAAAACCTACCGTGACCCAGCTGGTAATTATGGTTATGCAGAAGTCGGTGAAGGTGACAAAATTTTCGGAATTATCGGTCATGTTGATGTAGTGCCTGCTGGCGATGCCAGTGATTGGGACAGTGATCCTTATCAAGCTACCATTAAAGACGGTTATATTTATGGTCGCGGAACTCAAGACGATAAGGGACCTTCAGTAGCCGCTATCTTTGCAGTCAAAGCCCTAATGGATGCTGGCTATCAATTTAACCACCGAATTCGGTTTATTTTTGGGACCGACGAAGAAAATCTGTGGCGCGGGATTGCCGTTTATAACCAAAAGGAAGCACCGATTGATTTAGGGATTGCTCCTGATGCGGAATTTCCGTTAATTTACGCAGAAAAAGGCCTTGAAGAAGGTTACTTAACTGGGCCTGGTAGTTCCGAATTTACGTTAGAGATGCAAAATCCATTTAATGCGGTTCCTGCTAAGGCCGGTTATAACGGGCCTAAATTAGCTGAAGTTAAGGATGCTTTAACTAAGTATCACTTTGACTTTGTTGACAGTGCTGACGGTGGAATTACGGTTACTGGTAAATCCGTCCACGCGATGAACGCACCAGAAGGAACTAACGCGGTCTTAAGATTAGCCATGGCATTAGACGAAGTCTTTCCATCTAAGCCCCTAGATTTCATTGGTAAGCTCTTCAAAGAAGATGCTACTGGTGAAAATGTTTTGGGCAAGGTAGCAGACGAACAATCCGGGCAACTAACCGCTAACATTTCCACTCTTACCGTTAGCCCCCAAGAAACTAAGATGCAACTAGATATGCGAATTCCAGTAACTATCGATCGCGATGAGTTATTAGCTCAATTACGGGCAGCAATTGCTCCATATGATTTAGCTTATGAAACCTTCGATTATCTTGCTCCCCTATACGTCCCAACTGATAGCGAGTTAGTCAAGACTTTGATGAGTACCTACGAAGAAATTACTGGTGATCAAACTCAACCTCAAATTTCTGGTGGTGCTACTTATGCTCGAACTATGAACAACTGTGTGGCTTATGGAGCTATGTTGCCTGGAGTACCTGATTTTATGCACCAAGTTAACGAAAACTGGGAACTAGCTAAAATGTTTGAAGCAATGGATATTTACGCCGAAGCAATTAGACGTCTTTGTACCGTTGCCAAATAGTTCTTAAAATTAAAACCGGTAACTCGATTAATCGAGTCACCGGTTTTTTTATTTTATTTTTCACTGGCTGCCTCTTGAGGCATAACTAAGTTCAAAATAATAGCGATAATGGTAGCTAGTGCTAACCCCGTAAATTGAAAACTCCCCAGCTGCAAGTATGCGTTCCCTACTCCAATTACTAACGTGGTAGAAGCAATCATCAAGTTTCGTTTTTTGCCTAAATCAACTTGATGATCAATCATCACTTGAATGCCGGAAGTAGCAATTGTTCCAAATAGTAAGAAACTAATTCCCCCAATAACCGGTAATGGCATTTGCATGATTAGTACGTTAAGCTTGTTTACAAAGGCAAACAACATGGCAAATACAGCAGCGCCCATCAAAACGTAAACACTGTGTACCTTGGTAATCGCCATCACACCAATATTTTCACCATAACTAGTAACCGCTGGTCCCCCAATTAACCCCGCTACTAGTGAAGCTACTCCATCTCCAGCTAACGTCCGATTAAGTCCAGGATCCTTGAAAAAATTTCGGTGAGTGAGCTCATCTAACACCATAATATGGCCCATATGTTCAGTCATCGTCACAAATGCAATCGGTGTGATGGTAATAATGGCGCCCCAATCGATTTTAAACGGATAGGAGAGTCCCGGCACTTCAAACGGTGGCAACTTAAACCACGGCGCTACAGCTATAGCATGCAAATCAACAATTCCACATGCTACCGAGATAAGATAACCACCGACAATGCCCAGTAAGATTGGAATTAAACCAATCAAGCCCTTAAACGCCATGTTAAAGAAGATCGCTAACCCCAGCGTAGCCAAGGCAATCAAGAAATACGTAAGATCATAATGATTATTTTTCATCATTGCGTCAGTAGCAGCACTTCCAGCTAATGAAAGACCAATTACCATTACGATTGGTCCCACCACAATTGGTGGTAAAATTTTATCCACCCAAGCAGAGCCAATCGCCCAAATGATTCCTGCCACTAACAGGTAAACCAGGCCAACCCCAATTACCCCTTGAGCAATTCCTGGATAACCAGTAGTTTTCATCAATGCCATCATTGGTGTAATAAACGCAAAACTTGACCCCATATAAGCGGGAATTTTACGTTGGGTGATCATAATATGTAACAGCGTTCCAATCCCTGACGAAAACAGGGCAATACTAGGACTTAGGCCCACTAGTAACGGAACGATTACTGTTGAGCCAAACATGGAAAACATATGCTGCAAGGATAACCCCGCCCATGCTAAGGGACTGGGCTTGTCATGAATATCTAAGAGCGCCGAATCGTCATGAAAATCAGAATTTTGTGCCATATTGTCACCTCATTAGTTTTTAACTAATCAAAAACGCCCGCTGCCAGTAAGCAGCGGACGCAACACGGTGGTGCACTTTTCCCGTCTAAACGATTCGCAAAGATCTTACCGGCCTCTCTGGACCAAGTTAAAGATTAGTTATTGGACTAAGTATAGTGAACTCACCAATAAACTGTCAAGGTTTTTAGTAAATTTTCGTCTTTATCTATTTTCTGGTATAATAACAATTACAGTAGTGTTTAAGTGTCATTGAAAAGTAAGGGATTAAAAATTGAAAAATTCAGATGATAAACCTCAGTATAAGACCTATGACTTTAACACCGATGCACAACGTAAAAATCAACACCGCAGAAAGACAACTAATTATCTGCATGGTTGGTGGATCGGATTTCTAATCATTGCGATTGCTTTAGGAATCGTTTACGGTATTAACTTGTGGCAAAATCACGCCCACTCAGTAACCAATACCGCTGTAGTCACCCAAAAATCTAAACGCCAAATTGAAAAAATTACGGCAGCTACCAAAAAAAGTGCGGACCGGGATGTAGCAGCTGATAAAGTCGAACGGTTCCGTAGCCAGCTTAATAAACAAAATAATAACGGTTTAACAACCGATCAACGAACCAATTTGCAAAAACAAATTGATCAAGAAGCTAATCAAAATGCTAAGTCACAGGAACAAACGTTATTGGATAATACCGCTGCTAAACAGGTAGCTGCCAATAAAACGGCTCCAGTAACCGATCAATTTAGCCAAACTCACACCTTCAGTACCATTGCTGATGCCAAAAATTGGGCCAATGCTACTAAAACGGAATGGCTCAAAGCCGGTTACTCTGACTACACCATTACCGCTAATGGTCAAGGATACTATGTCCTGAGGTTTTTAAAATAATTAGAATTAAGACTGAACATCATAGATGTTCAGTCTTTCTTTTTAAGTCCTAGTTTAATTTTATTTTTCAAGTTAAATATTAGAGCCCAGCTACAATCTGGATTATAATAGGATTAGATGTTAAGGAGGTACCACATATGAAAATTCAAGTACCACTCGAAGCTGGTCAACTGGCCGACCGATATTCTAAATACGCAACGATGGCTAATCAAATTGACAACACCCCTATTGTTTCTTTTCCTATTCACATCAGTGATACCCCTAAAGAAGCTAAAACACTAGCTTTAACCCTGTTAGATTGGGATGCCATTCCAGTTAGTGGGTTCGCCTGGATTCACTGGATTGCAGCCAATATTCCGGCAGAAGTAACTGACATCCCCGCTGACAATAGTCAAAATCCATTAGTAGCAATGGTTCAAGGCCGTAATAGTACTGCTGGTTCTTTAATTGGTAATCAAAATCCACTCACCGCATTTCGTTATAACGGCCCGCAACCACCTGACAAACCCCATAATTACCGCTTAATGGTTTTTGCATTAGACGTTAGCCTTAATTTAGAAAACGGATTTTGGTTGAATGAGCTACAACACCAGATGCAAGGTCATATTTTAGATACCGCCGAATTTATTATTCCGGCCCGCAATTAAAATTTAAAATTTCAGAAAAGACAAAGTTAGTGATATAATATACTTATTAACGAGTCCGGGAGGTTTTGCAAATGAACACTCACTATTCCAATGTTTTAGTTCCCCTTGATGGATCAAAACAAGCTGAAATGGCGCTTCAAAAGGGCGCTAAAATTACCGTTACTAATGAAGGTCATCTTGATATTTTGATGGTTTTAAACACATCTCAATACGGATATAGTTACGGTGGTTTAGTAGATGGTGATGTCATTAACAATCTTGTCGATGACAGTACTGCCTACCTAAAGCAACAATTAGCTGACCTACAAAAGAAATATCCCGAACTAAATGCCAATATTCATATTCGGTTTGGTAACCCTAAGACCGTTATTAGTTTTGAATTTCCTAAAGACTACCATAGCGATTTAATTGTTATGGGAGCTACTGGAATGGGACGACTCCAACGGGTAGTCGAAGGTTCTGTTACGGCGTTCGTGAACCGTAATGCTACTTGTGACGTCATCGTCGTTCGTACCGACTTAAATAACGAACCAATCAAAAGTGTAAAATAAAGGTAAGACGGTGATCAGTGATCATCAGTCTTACCTTTTTGTTAGTCACGAGTTCAATTTATTGCACCTCTTGTAAAAGACGTTATCATGAATATAAGCCTTAAATTCGAATAGAAACGGAGTCCGTATTATGAAATATGCTATCACGGGTGCCACCGGTCATTTTGGCCAACACGCTATTAATACCCTACTAACTAAAGTCAATGCCAGTGACGTCATTGCCATTGTTAGAAATATTAGTAAAGCTCAAGAATTTTTGCCGGCTGATGTTACCATTCGTCAAGCCGACTATACTAATCCAGAGCAATTAACTGCCGCCTTAAACGGGGTAGATAAATTATTGTTCATTTCATCTCAACCTGGAGCAGCCGTTCCCCGCTTACAGCAACATCTCAACGTAGTTAATGCTGCTAAGGAAGCCGGAATTAGCTTTATCGCCTATACTAGTTTCCCCCATGCTGACAAGGCTACTTCTCCTCTTTCTGCAGATCATAAAGCTACTGAAGCTGCCATCGAACAAACTGGAATTGCTCACAGCTTTTTAAGAAACAACTGGTATATGGAAAACGAACTGGGCTTAATTTTAGCCGTGAATGCTGGTAAACCATTCATTTACTCTGCTGGTAACGGTAAAGTAGGTTGGGCCTTGGAACGCGACTATGCAGAAGCTGCTGCTCGTGTTTTGACGGCCGATAATCCTAAAGCAGTATATGAATTTGCTGGACCCAGCCATACTTTTTCAGAATTAGGAGCTGTGGTAAGCGAACAAGCAGCTAAAAACGCCCATGTTAGAAGCGTTTCGGATACAGAATACGCTGATTACCTAAAAACCGAAGATCAATTAGATGAACAGTCTATTGCAACCATCTTAGCCATTCAAGATCTCATTAAAGCAGGCGAATTGGCAGAAGAAACTGATGATTTGGCGACTGTTTTGCAACGTCCGATCGCTTCTTTAGGTGAAATGGTGAAAGAAGTTATGAGAGAAGATCGTTAATATTTAACCGTGAGGGACTAATGGCTAGTCCCTCTTTTTTAAGCATTATTTTCTCTATCTTAATGTCAATGTAGTATATTGGAATTGAGGGTTATTATAACCTAATTATTAAAAGAATCTGGGGGAATCATCATGCAAGAAAGAATGAGTGGCTTTGATCCATTTGAATTGGTAGTTGGTATTTTAAGTGTTATTGTTTCAATTATTAGTTTAAGAAATCCACTATCAACTTTTGGATCCGTCGTAGTCATTGCCGGAATCGTTTCAATCATTGTGGGATTATATAAGTTATTTAGTGTTAGACCTTATGCCGAAAGCAAAGGTTGGCTAACCTTTAACGCCATTTTAGATATTATTATCGGTAGCTTAATGTTATTTAATAACGCCTTTGGATACCTATTCGTTGCTATTGCCTTTGCTATTATGTTTTTAACCGACTCCTTTACTACCTTGTGGGCTGCTAAGTTCATTAAAGATGATAACCACGGTCTATACATTTGGGATATTATTATTTCTATTTTGGGAATTATTTTAGGAATTTTCCTACTACTTTCCCCAGCCCTATCAATGATTTCATTATCATTCATGATCGCCGTTTTATTTATGACTTTTGGAATTGAAATGATTGTTCATTCATTTTAAATTAAAGTAAACAAAAAGCTGGAAACTAATTAGTTTCCAGCTTTTTTAAATCACAACTATGGATTTAGTTTTGATTTAGTGCCCCTGCCAATGCGTCCCCTCGGAATCGAACCGAGATCATGAGGACCGAAATCTCATGTGCTATCCATTACACTAAGGACGCCTTACAGAGTCTATCATAGCAAACTAAATACCAAATTTCAATTTACGTTCTATTGTTGCATTGCAATATTACCAGCTTGATCTTCTAACAGAGTCAATAATTTATCAGCGTCTGTATTAAAATCGGCTAAAAAGCTTTCCCCACTGGGCTTAATAACGTTAGACACTTTGCCAGTAACTCCAACTACTTCTAAGTTAGCACCGTTAAATTTAACCGTGTCATAGTGACCTTCTTCGGCATAGTCTAAGTAACGTTGGAAAATTTCCGTTAAAACGGTTTGAAAGAACTCAGTTTCATCAGTTTGCGGTTCATGAACCCGTTGCACTGCCAAAGCTTCTTGAAATTCAATGGGGGTGGTTGGTAAGTTTATTAACATAATCATTCTCCCTTCTTCTGGTACTATCCTAACATTTTTAACTTTTTTTCGCTGATGACTTGCAATTACGGCGCGAATAGTTGACGATATAGATAAATTTAATTTTACAGCCCACGCCATCGGAGGACTATAATGAATACTAAATTTAATCAAAGTTATCTTAACGTTAAAACTATCGCTCCAGATGTAATTGTTGATCTTCGTTATGCTACTACCAATAACTTCACCGGTAAAGTTATTTATGATTTTGATCAAGCCATTGCTAGAGAAGATACTGCTAAAAAATTAGCAGTCGCTAGTGAAAACTTGAAGCGCCAAGGTTATCGAATCAAAATTTGGGACGCCTATCGCCCTGTTTACGCACAAGAACATTTATTTGAAGTTTATCCAGATCCTACTTGGGTAGCTGAACCCGATCCCAACTTTAGCCATCAAAAGGGCGTTACGTTTGATGTTACCCTAACTGACTTAGCCGGTAACGAATTAGAGATGCCAACTGCCTTTGATGATTTTACGGCAGCCGCTAAGCGGACTGCTCATCGGACCCAACAAATTGATAAAAATTACCACATTCTTACCGACGCCATGGAAGCCGCTGGCTTTGTCGGTTACGAAAATGAATGGTGGGATTTTCGGGACGCCGATATGGATCAATTCGGACCCAACCAGGTTGATCCCAAAGAATACTAAACTAGGAGTATATAAATGAAAACTGCAATTATTGGTGCAGGACCCCGTGGGGTTTTGACCGTCTCCGCCTTAATCAATCAATACAAAAATAGAACCGATAAGGAACAACCTTTAACTATCGAATTATTTGATCCATATCCAATTGGTGGTCGCGTTTGGACAGTTGATCAATGGCCTGGATTAATTATGAATACGCCGGCTGACCAGGTGACTTTATTCACCGATGCCTCCGTCACTCTTTCCAGTCCTGTATTCGACGGACCATCCCTATTTGAATGGGCTGCCAGTGACTTAGCTACCAACTACTTAACTGATAAGGGATTAGCTAAAGAATTAATCACGGCTGCTCAAAACTTAGGGCCTAAGGACTATGCTCCACGAGCTTTATTTGGAGCCTATATTCAATGGTTTTACGATCAATTATTGTTGCAATTACCTTTTAATGTACACATTAATTTTCACCAAGAACTCGTAATTCGACTAGACCGACTAAAAAACAGTTCCATTACTTTAACTACAAGTGAACAAGAATATATGACCGATTCAGTAACCATCAGTCTAGGCCAGCAAGAAAATTATCTAACAGAAGCAGAACAAACCCTAGCTATGTACGCCGAAGAACATAATTTAAGTTACACTCCCCCAATTAGCCCTGCTGATGCCGATTTAAGCAAAATTCCGGCTAACGAAAACGTAATTGTACGAGGAATCGGACTCTCATTTTTCGATTATGTTTCAGAACTAACATTGGGCCGGGGTGGTCATTACATGCAAAATAGTGATGGCACCCTTGTTTATCAACCTTCAGGTAGAGAACCACGCATTATCGCCGGTTCTAAACGTAGTATCCCATACTACCCTAAGGCAATTAGTCAAAAGGGATACGGTGAAAAAGTTCGCCCTAGCTTCTTAACGGAAGCCAACATCCAGGCTGCATTGATCGATGGTCGTCTTCCCTTTGAAGAGTTCATCAGCCTACTTAAATTAGATATTGAGTTAGCTTACTATACTGCCTTAATTGATACTCATTATCCTACCCAAAATGCTAGCCAGTTTAAAGCCGCCTTTATTCAAAATGAAAACCGCCAAGCCGTTATTGAATCCTTCAATATTTTACCTGGAGATGTTTGGAATTGGGATCGAATTATTCATCCCATCGGTAACCAAGGCGTTATTTCTACAGCTGAATACCAAAATGAATTAATAAGCTGGATTGACTGGATTACTGCAGATGCTAAATTAGGTTCTAAAACTGGACCCATTACTTCAGCACTAGAATTGCTACGAGATTTTCGGGACGTAATTCGTTCAAGTATCAATCGGCAATTATTCACAGATGATGAATATGTCAATCGCTTTTTAGCGGAATACAACTCAACTAATAACTTCTTATCGGTTGGACCACCGGCTTTACGAACAGCTCAGTTATCTGCTTTAATGCGCGCTGGAATTGTTACCATTACCGCTCCAGATATGGAAATCGAAGGGCGAGATGGGCGCTTTGTAGCAATCTCACCTCGTAATAACGACGTTTTTGCTTCCGATATTGTTTTAGAAGCGCGAGTTCCCAAGCCATCTATTTTAACTACTGCTAATCCATTATTAGAAGACATGGTTAGCAGCAATTTATTAAGTCCTGAAACCATTATCTACAATGGAAAAATTATGCCATTACCGGCCGTGGCGGTTACCCATAATAGTGATCAAGTGATAGCTGCTACTGGTCCCGTTCTTCCGAATGTCTTTGTTTGGGGATTACAACTAGAAAGCCTTCGCTGGAGTACTACTCTAAGCCCTCGTCCTGGTGTAAACGACTTAAATCTCCAAACTGCTGATTTCATTGCAGCTAAATTACTCCACTTAACTCCTGCAGACGATGCAGAATTGATGTAAAAAACGCACTGAGGAGATCATTACGATCTGCTTAGTGCGTTTTTTTACCAATTAAATTTAATTGTCTGTGTTCATAAATGATTTATCTGGAATACGGATTAAGCTAAAGCGGTTAGCTTGACGACCTGCGTGCAACCCAATTCCGTTTAAGAAGGTTTTCTTATATGTTGTCGTCACCGTTCCCACCCATGCTTTTTGGTAGCGAGTGTCTAAATGGTCCAGCTTCTTTTGGTCCCAATCATACGCTGAGGCCTGGACATTAACGTTATGTTTTCCCATTACGATGGTGGCGTTCAAACTATCAACGTGGTATTTTTCCCCATTCACTAAGTAGGTATACTGTTGAATAGGCCGTTTTTTACCAGCATTTTTAACTTGAACGTAGTATGAATGATCGCCATTAGAATCAATTACCAACGGTTCAAATTGATACGATGTGTCTACGGCTGATTTACTTAGCTGATTAACATCTTGGAAGAAGGTTACCTTGCTCATCGCAAAAAAAGCTGCTAAAAAAATTACTAATTCAACTGTTGATTTTCCTAAATTGCGCCATGAGAAATTGCGTTTTTCGGTAACAATCAGTTTAATCCGCCGAACTCGCATGTCGTGAACCATCCAAATTCCGTAAATTAAAACGATTGCCCATAACGCCATCCCGACCAAGTTCCAGGTTGACTTCATAAATAAATTCTCCTTTTCCTTGTCAATAAGTCTAGTTTACACTATTTTAGAGTTAATTGAAAAATAAAGCCGATTGAAGGTGGATAAAATGTGTACCAGTTTAACATTAAGTAGTTTAAATCAACATCAGTTCCTAGCACGCACCATGGATGTCCCCGTAGCAGAGGATTGGCACGTTATCTTAATGAATCAAACCACTTGGCAACCCGCGCTAGCCCCTAATCGTCCAGTTCAGTTCCCGTTTGTGGGAGGTGGCCGACAAGTGGCAGATCAATTTGTGATGGCCGATGGAGTTAACACCGCAGGTTTAGCTTGTGCTGAATTACAGTTTCCGATTCGCGCTAAGTACCAATCCGAACTATCTGATAGTAAATTAAATCTAACTCCCCAAGATTTGCTTTTCTGGATCCTATTTGAACATGATAGTGTTCAAGCCGTAGCAACTGATTTGGCTAATATTGAATTAGTAGCCCGTCCCTGGTTAGCTGGCAATAAAATTTTTAGTTTTCATTGGATTGTTAGCGATCGAACTGGCGAATGCTTAATTATTGAATCCACTAAGGAAGGCCGCTTAGTCGTCAATTCAGAGCTAGGAGTATTAACCAACTCTCCAGACTACCCCACCCATGTCGCTAATTTAACCACGGAGCTGCACACTAATAATGGCTTGGCCGCCTTAAAAGCAGCCGCCAGTCAACGGGTATTAGCTAACGAAATTCCTATGGCAACTAATACCCCAACCACCCGCTTTTTATACGCAGCCATTGCCAAATTAGGAACTAGCCAGCCAATCAACCATCATCAGGCTGTTAATTGGTTGTTTAATTTGCTCGATCAAGTAGCCATTCCCTTTACGGATGATATGTTGGAGCATGCTAACTATAATTTTACCCACTACCAGTCAATTTGTGATACCACTTCGTTAACGTATCGATTCCGTTCCACCATGCCCCACGAAAAGCGAACGGTACTCAGATTTGAGTTAACCGATTTATTAACCCGTTATCCCCACCAAACTAGATTACTAAAGTAGTTGTTGCATAATTTGTTGGACTCCACTGTGATTATTATCTAGCGGGGTAACTTGAGAAATTCGAGCTAGCAAATTAGCAGCGGCATTTTTCATCGCCCAGCCTTGTTGAGCAGCTTGTAGCATGGCGTAGTCATTATCATTATCACCAAAGGCCACTAATTGTTCTTCGGTTAACTGCCAACTAGTTAATAACCGTTGAATGCCTGTTAACTTGCTAACCCCTGGTAACATAATATCAATGCCATTCATCCCACTCATGACCGCTTCCACTTGGTCACCGAATTGATTTAAAATGGCTTGCTTATATTCAGTCACATCTGCTTGCGGCCAAGTTACATCTAACTTATACGCTGGTTGATCAATAGTTGATAGATCAATTGCCTGCAAATCAGCATAGAAATACCGAGCTGCTACGAAGCACTCACTATCTGCCGGCTGGTTGGAATACGTTTGCGTTGCCGTTACCACAATAATTGCCGCTTGTGGATATGTAGTTACCAGCCACTCAACCACGGATTGCCAAAGCGATAATGGTATTGAAGCTTGATAAATGGTTTGACCAGTTTCATTTACTACGTGAGCGCCGTTATCACAAACATAAGAAATTGGGCCAGTCACGTTCGCAAATAATTGTCTTAAATGTTCATAATGATTACTACTAGCCACCACTAAGTGATCACCATTAATTTTCATTTGGGCTAATAAACGTTGGACTAGCAGTGCATCAAAGTTTCCTTGATCGTTTAAAAAGGTGCCATCCATATCACTAGCAAAAACTGTCACTTAACATCCCTTCTTTCACCATCAGCATACAAGAAAAGCTTATTTTTGACCAATAAGTAAATGGGCTACATCTTATTCGTTAATTTAAATAATAAAAAAACTCAGTTGAAGACAATTCATCTTCTACTGAGTTTTTATTGTAATTATCACTAATTCTGAACTCTACTTATACACATCTGCCGTGCTGTAAACGTGTTTCATTAAAGTATTAGTTTCAGTAAATTCATTTTGATCGTTTAACACCACTGTGATCAACCGGTGCTTACCCGGTTTTTGAGAAGTGGCTACCAAACATAAGCCAGCGCGAGGAGTATAGCCGGTCTTCAAACCGTCCACATTTAGATCACTAGAATAATAAGTCTTCCCCTTTAGCAATCGATTAGCGTTAGTTAACGTTTGGCCGTCAGTTTTCATTGAAGTCAACTTGGCCTGATCTAACACTTCTGGATACTCGTTAATCAAATTACGTGCGATAGTAGCCATATCTTTAGCAGAGACTTGGTTACCATCAGTATAATTGCCGCTGACCCAGTATCCAAATGGACTAAGATCATCGTTTTCTAGTCCGGAAGCTGAAACAAACTTAGTTTTACTGCTTAAGCCCCACGCATCAGCTTGGGAATTCATCTTTTGAATAAACTTAGCGTTACTGCCTGAAACCCAACGTCCCAGAGCAATCGCCGCATTATTAGATGATTCAATCAAGGCTGCATTATATAATTGGCGCACAGTATATTTATGGCCAGTCTTAAATTGAAAACCACCAACAGCATAACTTAAGCCCATGGAACGTAAGCCGGCCCCTGAGACAGAAACCGTCTTATTCCAGGCATTTTCTTTTTCTGCTTTTTGAACGGCTAAATAAATAGTCATTAACTTGGCAGTAGAGGCCACTAACCGTTGAGTATTGCCATTATGTGATTCCAATACATCACCGGTCTCAGCATCCATGGCCACGTATGATTTAGCGTATTTCAACCCAAATGGTGATTCACCTTCGGTCAGGTATTTACGCCAAATCCAACCACCGATCCCACTAGCACTCTTGGCATAGTAGAAGACGGCCTTTTTACTACCGTTTTGCATCACTGCTTCTTTGGTGACGTAATATGTAACGTACGGATGAGTTTTGACGTTCACAATCTTCTTAGTGTGAGCTTGATTATAAAAAGATCCCGCATTGCTAGCCTTATGGTATGCCGTTTTAGTGACATTTTTCATACTTACCGTTTTATAAGCCGCTTGAGAATTAACTTGGTTGATAGTAAAACCACCCACTAAGCCAAAAGTTACCGTTGCTAATAATTTGATCATTTGTGTTTTCATTTCGTTTTCTCCTTTAACCCTATCTAAAATAGCATGGAAAAAGGTTAGCAACAATACTTCTAACCATTCTGTAACCCAGATGTTGAAGTGTTAATCCATTTGTAATTTTGGAAATAATTTGTAAGTATCGAAGGGATTCGTTATAATACAAGTATCATACAACTATCTGGGGTGCCTAACGGCTGAGAAACACCCATCGAACCTGATCTGGTTAGTACCAGCGAAGGGAGCATATTCCGTTGTATTCCGAATGGATAATAATGCTAGATGAAATGGGCGCAGTTCGTTAACTCGGACTGCGTCTTTTTTAGTTGCGTGAAATTTATTTTGGAGGTTGTTGTCATGAAACAACAACGTTGGTCTTTACGTAATATTATCTTAATCGCTTTAATCGCTATTTTTTGCGGTTTGATTTTCTGGGGGGCCGGTTTCTTATATACCGCTCTCACCGTTGCTTTGACGCCCCTAGGAATGGCGCCTTACGCCAATGATATTTTGATGGGCTTATGGTGTATGGCCGGTCCGTTAACCGGTTATATCATTCGCATTCCTGGTTCCGCCTTCTTAGGAGAATTTTTAGGCTCTGCCGTAGAGGTTTTTCTGGGTGGTCAATGGGGAGCTAGTGCTTTTATTTCTGGCTTAGTGCAAGGAATTGGTTCAGAACTTGGGTTTACCTTAACTGGTTACAAGCATTACGACTGGTTGGGCTTAAACGCTTCAATCTTGTCCACCACTTTGATTACCTTTGCTTGGGACTGGTTCCGAAGTGGTTACAACCAATACGGGGTCTTAATGTTAATTGGTTTGTTTATCACCCGGTTAATTTCCACATTCGTATTCGCAGGTTTACTAACCCGGTTAATCACTAATTTACTAGATCGCAGTCAAGTTTTAAGTCGCTAAGTAGGTGTTAAAATGACCCAAGTTACCCTTTCAGATTTTTCGTTTCAATATGCCAAGACCACTCAACCGGCACTAAGTCACCTTAATTTGACCTTTCCGAGTGCTCAATTCAATTTGTTGATTGGGCCGTCTGGTAGTGGTAAAACCACCCTGTTAAAATTCATTGCGGGCTTATACCCTCAATTCATCGAACAACCAGCAAGTGGCCAAATTTACTTTGACGATCAAGAAATCAATTCATTAACGGCCATGGCTAAAAATCATCAAGTCGGCATGGTCTTTCAAAACCCTAATCAACAGTTTGCGATGGACACCGTCGAAAATGAACTAACTTTTGTCCTTGAAAATATGCAAGTGCCACCAGAGCAAATGACTGACATGATCGATCAAGCCTTAGAGTTTTGTGAGGTTAAATCATTAAAAAAACGGTTGTTAAACACCCTTTCCGGTGGCGAAAAACAACGGGTAGCTTTAGCCTGTATTGTGGCTATGGATCCAGCAGTGATCGTTTTAGATGAACCATTTGCCAGCATTGATCCCCATACTCGCCAAGACCTTATCGAAAAGCTCAAGCAGCTGCAATTACAACACCATAAAACCATTATTTTAGCAGATCACGACTTAAGTGATTACGCCACTGTAGTGGATCAAGTGTTTGAATTAGATCCGCAGACCCACCAAATCAGTGAGTTAACTTCAGCTGAAGCCCAACAACGATTTGAGCAATTTAGCCAAAACATTAACGCCCAACAAGCCGTTTTATTACCCACTGATTCCGCGGTTAAATGCTTAACACTTAACCAATTCAGTTTAGCTCCACATGGCAGTGAACTGATTGCCTCCACTGATTTTAGTTTTTATCAGGGACAAACTACACTAATCACCGGTGAAAATGGAATTGGCAAATCGACTCTGTTCGCAGCTTTAACCAAGTTGATTAACTATCAGGGAATCATTGATTATCTAGATCACAACATCGCTAAACTCAAGGCTAAATCATACGCTTTAGACGTTAGTTTGCTCTTTCAAGATGCAGAAAATCAATTTTTAACCATTACGGTGGGTGAAGAAATAGCCTTAGCTAAAAAATATCGACGCCATTTTAAATATTCTGACGAGCAAATTCAAACCATGTTAAGCCAACTAGGCTTAGCTGGTCGCGAAGAGCAAGTGGTCTATTCCTTGAGTGAAGGACAAAAGAAAAAACTGCAAATTATTATTATGCTTATTATGGCTAGCCCCGTATTACTAATGGACGAACCTCTTAAAGGCTTGGATCTAGCTTCAGTCCAAATAGTGGTGAGCTTACTTCAACAAGCTAAACAACTCTTTAATCAAACTCAAATCATCATTAGCCATCAGTTAACGGGATTAGCCCCCTTAATTGATTTACACGTACTATTTAAAGATCATCAATTAACCTACCAGGAGGTGCTGGGATGAATGCAGGCTTAAAACTCTTTTTAACCATTTTAGTCGCCATTGAAATCTCGTTTGTCACTAACCTCACCGTTAATTTGGTGGTCATTGGCGTCAGCCTTATCATTTTATTATTCACCAAAATCAAATGGCGATCGTTAGTGAAACTGTTTTTTTGGCCGCTGTTTCCAGCAGCTGGCTTACTAGTTTCTCAATTGTATTATGGTAATGGCGGCCCACTTTTTGCTTGGATTTTATTCACACGAATCTACGCATATGTTTTTGTGGGAGCCATCTTTACCGAAACTACCGACCTCACCACTCTGGCGTTAACCCTCGAGCAAAATTTTCATCTCCCTGCCAAGTTTGCTTACGGTGTACTGGCGGCATTTAACCTCCTACCTAAAATTGTAGAACAGGTGAAAACCATTAAGACGGCCGGACTGATGCGTGGCGTGGTCTTGCATTTTTGGTCCCCTCAGCTATACTTCAAAGCCATTTTAGCTTCGATCTCCTGGTCCGAAAATCTAGCAGAAGCAATGACCTCTCACGGTTTTGTTGAAGGCCAGCGTCGCAGCTTTCGGTATCCGATTAGACTTAACTACCTAGATTGGGGTGCATTTTTCATCATAATCGGAGCTTTACAATTATTAATCTGGTGGGCCACCAACTCTCAGAGTCTTTTTTAACTGAAACTGCCATTTATTGGTATAATGGGATTAGAATCTTATGCTAATAATGGAGGTAACAACATGAGTGATCATTTTAGTACCCTAGCCGAAGAAATTATCGACTTTCAAAAACAGCACGAATTAGCAGATACCCAACTAGCTTTTAACCTACACATGTCAGTAGAACGACTTCACGATATTAAATCAATGGAAGTTAAACCCACCGCAGAAGAAACTGCTAATATTACTAGTTATGTACGTTAAATAAAAAGTCGTTCCCTATTGGGAGCGACTTTATTTTTTATGTTGTTTTTGTGCTTGAGCGTTCTTTTGTCTTCTGATTTCAGCCTTATGTTCGGCTTGTTCTTCGAGAAGCTGTCGTTTTTTTAATTGTTCCGCTTCAATTTGTGCGGCCTTTAATTTTTGTTCCGCAGCTTTTTTAGCCTGCCGTTCTTCATGATAACTCCAAAGACCCACAAAAATGAGGGCCAAAATAATTGAAAACGGAAATGTCCACCACTCAAAGTAGCGACCATCAGGATAGACCAGCGGACCAATTAAATTATAGCCGGCCATAAAGACCGTTAAGCTCCCTACCACTTCCAATGTGTTTTTTAACCACTTAGGTAATTTGGAGGGCGTTTTTTTGTTGTCTGGCATGTTCTTCCTCTACGATTCTATAATCGGGATAAATAGGCTTTTAGAAATTCAAACGCCATTTCTACAATCGTTTCTAACCCGATAGTTTCTTCACGCATAATATCATCATCCCTAGTTGCGATAGTTATCGTTGCGTTTTGCATATTGATCTTTTTAATGACCCCGGTAATCGTGCCCGCTTTTAACGAGCGGAAACGAATCACAGCTTGAGTTCGTTGACTTTGGCCAATAATTCGTAAAAAGTTATTATCCGTAGCATCAAACGCCCGATCAGAATTTAACAATGGCGCTGAAAAACGGTGCCAACTCTTATTTTCAGCTACGACCGCCGCGATCAGACTTAAATAATCACTGGCTGTGATAATTTGGTAGATATCATCATACCTAAACCACACATAGCCACCAAATTGACCATTACCATCCACCATCGCCATAATTATTTCACTGGCGTTCACCACCAAAAATTGCCCGATATAAAAATACTCTCGGTTGTTTTTCGGTTGCACAATGGCTAATTGCTGACTGGTGACCAATGCTTGTAATTGCTGCGATAGATCCGTCAAAACTAATTGCTGCGGATCTACGTGATTGGCCGGCACCATTTGAGCCAATAATGGCGTCAATGAAGCCATTTCTTGACCCCCAAACTCAATTCCCACTACCTCATCAGTAGTCAAAACCGCAGTCTGACGCTTTTGAAAGTCGTACTTATCTACTCGATCAATTAAAATTTGTTGATCGTCAAATTTAACTACGACCCCTTCTTGATACTGTTCGTTCTTACCCACGCGAGTGGTAATTAACATAGCTAACATTTGTTGATTTTGCAGTAAGGTTAATAATGCCTGAGTTAACTCCATCGCTGAAGGTAGTAGTAATTCAGTTTCTTCATGGTGTAATTTTTGTTTATCCGCAAATAAAATCAATTTTTTCATGTGATCTAAATCAAAACTGTCGGTTTCAATAAAATCAACGATCGCATTTTTTAATAACACGCCACCATCTCGGATGCCGTTGTCATTATAGGTTTCCAAAATGAAAGCTTGGCTGCCTACCCGTTTAACATAACCAGTATAAACTACATCATTATTAACTTGATAAACGTTAATTAGCTTACGCCGTTTTTGGGCCTTCAATAATTGTTCCTTTAATTCACTCAAATAGTTACCGCCTTACGAAATGGCGTCACTGACGAAGTTGGCCAAATCAGCACCGGTTTTACCAGCACTTAACCCTACCAATAGCTTAATACGGGCTTTAGGTCCGTTTAAGCCCCGACAGAAAGTAACACCCATTTTCTTTAATTCAATTCCGCCACCCTCATAACCATAAATGTCTTGGGCAACTCCGTTATAACAACGAGAAACTAAGACAATTGGAATATTATGGGCTAATAATTTAGTAATTCCAGCTAGTGTTTCTGGTGGCACGTTACCAGCACCAGTTCCTTCCAACACTAAGCCTTTGGTTTCTGGTCTGTCAATAGCATCAAATAAGAAACTATCCATTCCAGCATAGGCTTCTAGTAAGTAGACATTATCAAGCACCTGATCAATATCACATACTTCGGATTGCACTAGTTCTTGGAAAAAGACCGCTTTGTGTTCTACAATCAAACCAATTGGTCCAAAAGTAGGAGTTCTAAAAGTATCCACGTTAGTTGTATGGGTTTTAGTTACGTATCTAGCAGTGTGAATTTCATCATTCATCACCACTAAAACGCCCTTGCCGTAAGCTTCTGGGGTTGCGGCTACTAATACAGCCGACTGAAAATTATAAAGACCATCTGAACCGATTTGGTTAGATGAACGCATTGCCCCGGTCATGACTACCGGAATAGTGTTTGGAAGCGTAAGATCTAAGAAGTAAGCCGTTTCTTCTAACGTATCCGTACCGTGAGTAACAACTACGCCGTCAATCCCCTCGTCTTCTGCACGCTTAATACGTTGCTTAATCTTAAGCATGTGTTTAGGGGTAATGTGGGGAGATGGTAGGTTAAATACTTCTTCATTAATTAATTCAATCTCGTCATTAAGGGGTCCAGTTGCTGAAGCAATTGGGTTTGCACTGTTCGGAGTTACTTCTCCATTTTCATCTTGTGACATTGAAATGGTACCGCCAGTATGTAGCGCCAAAATTCGTTTCATTTTTGGTTCCTCCGTTTTTTATAATTATCTCATTCTATTGTACAGTTATCCGATTTTAATTTGAACCATAATTCACGAAAGAAGGAAAATTCATGAGTCAATCTGATCGTTTTTTTCAACCACAAAACTCCAAAGATGCGATGCGTCAAATCGAAAAGCTTTTTAATCAATACAAAGACGCTCCGTTAACTAGTGAACTAATTGCTTACCACCGTTCGCTAGTGAGTCGGCTACAAACCGATATTTTAGCAGCCGCTAAGCAAGAACATGTCCCCGAGCGAATCGCTGCTAACCGATCCATGATAGACATCATGAACCGTTGGCTCACCATTCGTTTAAGTGGCCAACCCTATAATGGTAAAATGAAAAGTTTCAAGTTTGTGGCTGAAAACAGTAACCCTAAATTTAAACGCCGAGTTCTCAAAACAAAAGGAACAAGCAATCACCGATCCGCTAGGCATTAGCGAAGACACAATGCTATAATTAAATTAATATTGGCTTAGAGATTGGAGGTTCGATTCACATGAATCAACCCATCATTGAATTATCTAATGTATCTAAAAAATACGGTGACCAAACCGTATTAAAAAATATTAACTTGCAACTAAACCAAGGAGATTTTTATACCCTTTTAGGTCCTTCTGGCTGCGGTAAAACTACCATTTTACAAATCATTGCCGGTTTTACCCAACCAACCAGCGGTCAAGTGTTGTTTAACGGCAAACAAATCAACGATCTACCAGCAAATCAACGTCCCTTAAACACAGTCTTTCAAGACTACGCTTTATTTCCTAATATGTCGGTATTTGATAATATCGCCTATGGTCTTAAAATTCATAAAACTCCCAAAGCAGAAATTGCTGAGCGAGTTCATGAAGCTTTACATCTAGTTCAATTAGACGACTTCGGCGAACGTGAAATTGCCGAATTGTCTGGTGGTCAACGCCAACGAATCGCAATTGCTAGAGCGGTGGTTAACCGCCCTCAAGTCCTATTGCTAGATGAACCACTATCGGCGTTAGATGCCAAGTTGCGCAAAGACATGCAATATGAACTACGAGAATTACAGCAAAGTCTAGGAATCACTTTCTTATTTGTGACCCACGATCAAGAAGAAGCCCTAGCAATGAGTGATGATATTTTTGTCATGAATAAAGGCGAAATTTTACAAGAAGGCGATCCGGTGGATATTTACGATGAACCGATTAACCATTTTGTAGCTAATTTCATCGGTGAAAGTAACATCATCCCCGGTAAAATGATTGCGGATTATAAAGTTGCGTTCTTAGGACACCAGTTTGAATGTTCTGATGCGGGCATGCAACCTAACGAACCCGTGGAAGTGGTAATCCGACCAGAAGATTTAGTCATCACCACTGCCGAAAAGGGTAAGATTCAAGTCAAAGTAGCTACTCAACTATTCCGTGGGGACCACTACGAAATTATCGCTTTTGATCAACAAGATAACGAGTGGCTAATTCACTCCACTAATGCTACTGAAGACGATGCCATAGTAGGATTGCAATTCGGACCTAAAGATATGCATGTCATGCGCTACAACGAAACCGAAGACATCTTCAACCAACGATTAGAAAGTTATGAAGATGACGATGAGGAGCCAGATCATGACTAAACAACGAAAAGCAATTTTATACGTTCCTTACCTCCTATGGTTATTGTTATTTGTGGTAGCACCAATGGCCTTGATTTTTTACTATTCCTTCTTCAACGTTGAACATCAATTCACCCTGGCGAACTACGCTAAGTTTTTCACCTCGGGTACATACTTAATGATGACGGTCAATTCGGTTTGGTACGCCCTTTTAATCACAGTGATTACCCTACTAATCAGCTATCCTACTGCCTGGTTTATTACCAAGTTAAAACACCGTGATCTATGGATTTTGCTGGTCATTTTACCAACCTGGATTAACTTATTATTAAAAGCCTATGCTTTCATCGGCCTTTTTGGTCGGGGGGGCTTAGTTAATAGTGGTTTAGCCGCTTTAGGATTGGGATATCATCAACTTTTATTTACCAACACTAGTTTTATCTTAGTAGCCGCCTACATCCAAATTCCGTTCATGATTCTACCAATCTACAATTCGTTAACGGAAATTAGTGACTCCTACGTTAAAGCCAGCTGGGACCTAGGCGCTACTAACCGGCAAACTTTTTGGCATGTTATTTGGCCCCTTTCAATGCCCGGAGTAAAATCTGGTATTCAAATCGTCTTTATTCCTTCACTCTCCCTTTTCATGATTTCGCGTTTAATTGGCGGAAACAAGATTATTACCCTGGGGACTGCGGTTGAAGAACATTTTTTGACCACGATGAATTGGGGGATGGGATCTACCATCGGCGTAGTTTTAATTATTTCGATGCTGATTGTGATGGCAGCCACCCGCAATCGGCGCCATAAAGGGGGAACCTTCAAATGAAAAAAAGTCTCCTGCGTTGGCAAAACTGGTTTTTGATTATCGTTTTTGTCATTTTATACGCTCCCATTGTCTTTTTAATTGCCTATTCATTTAGCAGCGGCACCACCATGGACCATTTTGGTCACTTAAGTGGCGTTCATTACGTTGAATTGCTTAGTGATAAGCGTATTTTGGCCATTTTTTTGGATACCATCTTAATCGCCCTGTTATCTTCAACGTTAGCGACTATTGTCGGTACCCTAGGCGCCATGGCTATCCATAACGCCAAGCACCGCCAAACTAAACAGGCGCTCTTGTCTTTTAATAGTGTCTTGATGGTCTCTCCCGACGTTATTATCGGGGCTAGTTTTTTAATTTTCTTTACAGCATTACGCGTTCCATTAGGATTTTGGTCGGTATTATTAAGCCATACTGCCTTTGAAATTCCCATTGTGGTCCTAATGATTCTCCCACGATTAGGAGAAATGAGCCCTTCCCTATTAAATGCTTCGGCAGATTTGGGAGCTTCTAATTGGCAAACCATGTCCCAAATCATTTTGCCGTTTATTTCACCGGGAATTATTGCCGGCTTCTTCATGGCGATCACCTACTCACTAGATGATTTTGCCGTAACCTTCTTTGTAACCGGTAATGGTTTTACCACCCTCTCAGTAGAAATCTACTCCAGAGCTCGGCAAGGAATTAGTCTAGAAATTAATGCCTTGGCTGGTATCATGTTCATCTTCTCGTTAATTTTAGTGGTGGTTTATTACTTGATTGAAAACCGCAAGCCCGTTAAGCCCAAACGAATGGGGGCGCTTTAACCTTGAAAAAAATTGTAAGTGCCTTAATCTTAATGCTGTTAATTTGTTTAGGATTAGCCTATGGTAGCCACCAATTACAACAAGCTACTGGTGACGGTGGCGATAAGGTTTTAAACCTTTATAACTGGGGCGATTATATTGATCCTAACTTATTAACCAAGTTTCAAAAAGAAACTGGCTACCACGTCAACGTCGAAACCTTCGACAGCAACGAAGCTATGTACACTAAGGTTAAGCAAGGTGGGACTAGTTATGATTTAACCATTCCTAGTGAATATATGGTCGAAAAGATGCGAGACGATCACTTATTAATTCCACTAGACCATAGTAAACTGACGGGCTTTAATAACTACGGTAAGGACTACCTCAATAAAAGCTTTGATCCGCATAATCAGTATTCGCTACCTTACTTCTGGGGAACGTTAGGCATTATTTATAACGATCAACTGATTAAGAAAAATAGTGTCACTCACTGGAACCAGCTATGGAATCCAAAATACAAAGATCAAATCATGTTAATTGATTCCGCTAGGGATATCATGGGCCTCAGTCTGATTTCGCAAGACCATTCCGTAAACACCACTAATTCTAAAGAATTAGTGGCTGCAAAAGATAAGTTAGACCGTCTGGCCCCCAACGTGAAAGCCATTGTGGCGGATGAAATTAAAATGTACATGGCCGAAGGTGAAGCCCCACTAGCCGTGGATTGGTCCGGAGAAGCCCGGGAAATGATGGATCAAAATCCTCATTTACACTACGTAGTTCCTAAAGAAGGCAGCAATATGTGGTTTGATAACCTAGTGATTCCCAAAACTGCTAAGCACTTCAAGGCCATCTATGCCTTTTTGAACTTTATGAGTCAGCCTCAAAATGCCGCTCAAAACGCTGAATACATTGGTTATGCCACCCCTAATACCGCCGCATACAAATTATTACCTGCCAGCACCAGAAATGATCAAGCATTCTATCCACCAGAATCAGTCATTAAACACCTACAAGTGTATAAAAACCTCAGCCAAGCTAAAGTCGAAGAATACAACGACCTCTACTTAGAATTTAAAATGCACAAGTAAGCTGATTGGTTGCAGTCAAAGTCAAAAAAGCATTAAGATAAGATTGAGGTGAATGAATATGGCAAATAAAACTAAAAAACAACGCGACGATATTATGATCGATATGAATGAATTTTTAATTACCTACGCCGCTTCCATTTTAGGTGGTAACGAAAACGTTTCTCAAAAAGTTTACGATACCGCTAAAGACGATATCAATAACTTGGATACCCTATTTGATGACGATGGTTTTGGTCGGAAAGAAAAATTCGTTGCCATTGGTGAAGGCTACCTTCGTGATAGTGAACAAATCAGCGGTGATCAACTCATCGAAGAAACTGGGGTATTAACCCAGGATGCTTTAAATTATTTAGGCAACCATATCGACCAATTTGAACATTGGCGAACAGAATAATAAAAAGCCGGAAGTCATATGACTTCCGGCTTTTTATTGGCATTAATTATGCCCCTAATTTATTCTTTTTAACTCGTAATTTAGCAATGTGTAACCGAGTTAATTTGACTACTTCGGTGACTGCTAAGACGATTAAGCCACACACAGTTGGTACCCACCAACCGTAGTAGAAATTAACGTTAGAAGTATGGAAGATCTCTTGCATAAATGGTACGTAGATCAAGAAGGCCTGCAAGGCAATCAGAATCGCAATAATCACAAACGCAGCCTTATTTTCAAAGAAATGCTTTGAGAAAATAGGGTACGAGTTGCGAATGTTAAACAAGTAGAAAATCTTACCAAAGATAATAATGTTAACGGTCATGGTACTTGCTAATACTGGTGTTAAGACTCCAGCATTGACGAAGCGGTCGAAGGTGAAAATCCCTAATGACGCAATTAGAATTGAGACATAGGTAATTTCTACCACGTCGAATTTACTCAAAATCCCCTTCGTAACGTCTCGTGGTCCCCGTATCATGATCGAATTTTCAGCCGGCTCGAAAATAAAGGCAAACTGAATCGTCAACGCCGAAACGGTATTAATCCACAGCAATTGGGTTGGGAATAATGGTAATTCTTGCCCCATAATCATACTAATTAAGACTACTAACCCTTCAGCAAAACTGGTTGGCAGTAAGAAACGAATAGTTTTTTGAATGTTATCAAAGACGTGTCGACCTTCTGCCACGGCATCCACGATGGTAGTAAAACTATCATTAACCAATACCATGTTAGCAGCTTCCTTCGCCACTTCTGTTCCTTTAATCCCCATGGCAATTCCGATGTTAGCTTGCTTCAAGGCGGCCGCATCGTTAACCCCATCACCAGTCATCGCAACGATTTTAGCGTTAGCTTGTTGAGCTCGCACAATTCGTAACTTATTGGCTGGAGTGGTTCTGGCAAAGACGTTGTACTTACCAATTACTTTGGTTAGCTCTTCATCAGATAGTTCGTCGATTTCAGGTCCGGTAATAGCATGAATTGATTCCGCTAAGCCCAATTGTTTAGCAATTGCGGTAGCCGTATCAGGATGATCACCAGTAATCATGTTAACTTGAACCCCAGCTCGCCGTAAGTTAGCAATTGCCGGAATTACCTCTTCACGTGGTGGATCGATGATACCGACTACCCCGCTAAGCCGGATTGCAGCGCTAATTTCGTCCGGATTAATTTCGTCGATTTGTTTGACCGGAACAGAGCCTAACGCTACCACCCGCAAACCTTTACTACTTAATTCTTTCACCTTGGCTTGCCAACCGGCAACGTCAAAGCTAGCATCGGCTTTTTTAACCATTTCAAAAATGGTATCCGGAGCCCCTTTGACCATTAATTCGCGTTGACCATCAACGTCAACTAACCGCGCACTATAGCGGTAAGCCGAATCAAACGGTAAGGAATCAATTTCGTTAATATCAGGAGCATGCCCTTCTAACTTATGGTACAGCGTCGTTAACGCCCCATCGGTTGGTTCACCGGTAATACTCCACTGGTCGTCTTGTTGCACTAGTTCAGCATCACTGGTTAAGCCAGCAATTTCAACTAGTTCGCTAAAGTCACTATCAGTCCGCCAATCAGTTGGTTGACCAGCTAATAACACTTCACCGGCAACATTTCCGGTATTGGTCGCAAAGCCCACACCGCTAACGGTATAGTGATGTTTAGCGGTAACCACATCGGTAACCGTCATTTCGTTTTTAGTTAACGTCCCGGTTTTGTCAGTATCAACAATATCCACGGCCCCCAAAGTTTCCACCGCTGGTAAGTTCTTAACGATGGCCCCTTTCTTGGTCATGGTTTGAACCCCACGGGCTAATACTACCGAAGTAGAAGCTGGCAATCCTTCAGGAATGGAACCAACTACCATAGTGATGATAGCGATCGTTAACGTCGGTAAACTATAGATCTTAGTAAATAACCCGGCGATAAACAGAACTACCGCTACTACCACGATAAATAATGACAAATTAACCCCCAGTCGGTTTAAGTTTTTCATCAATGGGGTAACTTGTTCCTTCACGTCTGAAACGTCTTGTTGGATTGAGCCGATTTCCGTATCCGTCCCAGTTTTAACAACGATTCCCATCGCAGAACCCTGAGTCACGGCGGTAGAGGCGTAAGCCATGTTAGCTCGCTCGGCTAACGCTACCTTATCAGCATCAATGGGATCTTCGCCCTTTTCCACAGAATTACTTTCACCAGTCAGCGTGGATTCTTGAATTCGGAGGTTATCAGCGGCAATCAACCGCAGATCGGCAGGCACCGCGTCCCCCGCCTCTAAATCAACCAAATCACCAACTACTAAATCCTTAGCCGCCACTTCAATTTTATGGCCATCGCGCACTACAATGTTTTGGCTAACCAATAAATCTTGGATTTTGCTAAGGGCATTATCGGCTTGCCGTTCTTGAACGTAACCAATAATGGCGTTGGCCACGATTACGAACCCGATTACGGCCGCATCGGAATAGTGACGCATCACAAACGTGATAATTGCCGCCGCAATTAAAATATAGGTAATCGCATTATTAAATTGGAGCAGGAATTGGAGCAACTTGCTCTTCTTAACCGTTGCCAATTCATTGGGACCGTTTTGACGTAACCGTCGTTCTGCTTCTTTGGAACTCAATCCATTTTCTGAATTCGTTTCAAACTGTTGTTCTAGTTCTGACGTTGATAAACGCCATAACTGTTCATCCGGAGGAACCTTCTGTGCTTCTTTTGTCATTTTTGCATTCACCTTTCTTAATTCAATGAGATTAATATTAATGATAAGGGATTAACTTAGCCACGTAAACTAAAATCACTTCAATAAGCCCCAAACTTGTTTATTAATTTCATCGGCCAGGACACGAGTGATTAGTTGGATCAATTGTTCAACCATATAGCTGTTAGCGTCAAACTCAACTTCTCGTTGATTAATTTTAGTAATCAGCATTTCATTGGTCTCAATTTGAATATTATATTGTTTAAAAATAGTTACAATGTCTTGTAACTTAGCTGCCGTCATCATTTTTAACTGTCCCCTTTTTTGGTATTTACTTTATAGTATAATAGATGCCTAACTAAAAAGGAGTCTTAATCATGCTCAGTCAAATTGGCGTGAGACAACTCGTGGAATTTCTGTTTCGCAGTGGGGACCTCAACGTCGCCGCAGGTAGCGATAACAGTATGCAAGCGGGGAGTCGCATCCACCGTAAAATTCAAAAAAGTTGGCCAGCAACTTACCAAGCAGAAGTGGCCCTTAGCACCACCATTGATTACTACGACGATCAATACGTAATTAGTGGCCGAGCTGATGGCATCGATACTGCCACTGACATCCCGTTGATTGAAGAAATCAAAACTTCGGATGTTTTATTTGCGGAACTGCCGGTTGGTACCTTAAACCTTTACTGGGCTCAAGCCAAAGTTTACGCCTACATGTACCTAGCTGAACATCCAGCAACTGATATCACCCTCCAGTTGACCTACGTCCAAACCCCGAACGAAGTTACCACCGTTACCCAACAAAAACTAACTAACGAAGAAGTTCAACAGTTTTTTACTGAGTTAGTCACAGAATATCAAAAATGGTTAAAATTACGCCGAGAGTTAAATACTAATCGAGTTCAAACCGCTCAAGCGCTTCAATTTCCATTTGATCATTATCGCAAAGGCCAACACGAACTAGCGGTTTCAACGTATAAATCCATCTTGTTAGAAATTCCACTATTAGTTGAGGCTCCTACTGGAACCGGGAAAACCATCTCGACTTTATTTCCAGCAGTCAAAGCAATGGGTGAACAACTAATTGCTCGGGTCTTTTATTTGACTGCCAAGCAAAGTACCAGACGGGTCGCCGAACAGGCGTTGACCTTAATGACTGAACGCGGATTAAATCTTAAAGCCATCACCTTAACCGCTAAGGATAAGATTGTCCTGCCAGAAGAGACAGACTTAGCCCCAGAAGATAATCCCTACATGGTCGGTTATTATGACCGCATCCGGCCCGCCATCATGGACATTGTTGAACACGAAACTTTGATTACCCGGGAGATCGTTCAGCAATACGCTCGCAAACATATGGTAGATCCTTTTGAATACTCACTTGATGTCAGCCTATTTTGCGACGTAATTACCTGTGACTACAACTACTTATTTGATCCTCAAGTTCACTTACAGCGCTTTTTTACGGTGCCAGATAAAAATAATTGTTTTCTAGTGGATGAAGCCCATAACCTAGTAAAACGATCTCGGCAAATGTACTCTGCTGAAATCACTTCAGCGCCCATTTGGCCCCTAATCAATCAGTTAAATGATGCCCCGGGTAACAATCAAACGTTAATAAAGGCCCTAAAAGCCTTCAAACGGGCATTTCGTAAATACGGGCGCAGTGCCCGCGAAAGCGACGAGCACCAATTATTTCAAACTGCTGACGTTCCTAATTTTAATAAAGCCGTTGCTAAGTTTATCGATGCGGTGGCTGATTGGCTGCCTAAACAGGATGGAGAATCTGACTGGCAGGCTTTGTTAGACTACTACTTCAATTGCCGCCGATACCAGTTAATCAGTACCTTTTACCAACCTGACAAATACCAAACTCAAGTGAGTTACGGGGACAAACAGTACCGTTTTCGCCAAATCTGTTTAGATCCTAGTGACCAAATTGCCGACAGTCTAGCATTAGGTCGCAGCGCTATTCTATTTTCCGCGACGTTGAGTCCGCTTTCTTACTATCAACGCCTCTTTGGCCTTGCTGATAATAGCGGGGTCCAAGCATTACCCTCTCCGTTTGATAGTCAGCGTCAACGCTTAGTTATCGCTAGCCAGATTCAAACCACCTATAAAAACCGCCCTAACAGTATCCCCCAAATCTGTGACACCATTAACACCATGGTCCAAGCTAAATCTGGCAATTACTTAATCTTTTTTCCCTCGTTTAAATACCTAGACGAAGTGGCCACTACTTTTGCTAACCAGTTCCCTAATCTACAAATAATTCGGCAAACCCCAGCTATGAGTAACGAACAACGCCAAGCATTTTTGGACGCTTTTAGCGATACCCAAACACCGAAAGTCGGGTTCGCATTACTAGGTGGACTGTTTTCAGAAGGAATTGATTTACGGGGATCCCAACTAATTGGCGTCGGGATCGTCGGGGTGGGCTTACCCCAACTAAACACGGAAACGAATCTATTGCGGGATTATTTTGACGAACAAGTTGGCGATGGTTTTGCCTATGCCTATCAATTACCCGGATTTAACAACGTGGCTCAGGCAGTTGGTCGCCTGATTCGCACTGAAACCGATGGTGGCGTAGTGGTATTAATGGATCAACGGTTCAATACCCCCCGTTACCAGCGCTTATTTCCTAAGCATTGGTCCCAAATTAGCCGTACTATAAATAGCAACCAACTGGCTCAGCAATTAACAGATTTTTGGCGTGGCTTTACTAACAAAAAGTAATATAATAAAAATAACCAGAAAAGCTATAGCCTTTCTGGTTATTTAATTAATTTATTTTCTAGGAGCAACACAGATACCTTCTGGAACCGCAAAATCCTTTTGAATCAAGGTTAGCTTACCAGTTTGAGCATCTCGTTCAAACAAACTAGCGTTGCCACTATTTTGATGAGGAACGATCACAAAGTGTTCGTCGCTATTAAAGTTAAAGTCTCGAGGAAAATCTCCTTCAGTAGCAATTCGTTGCACCAAAGTAACCGTTCCGTCCGCAGCCGTTTCAAAAACGGCGATGGTGTTGTTACCTCGATTAGAAACGTAGACAAAGCGACCATCACTAGACATGCGTACTGCAGCTGCCCCATTATGGGCAGTCCAATCAGTAGGAATAGTGGAGATAATTTGCTTAACGGCAAAGGTAGCTGCTTCTTCGTTGTATTCCAAGACCGCCAAGTTACTACTTAATTCACCAACTAAGTAGGCGACGCCCTTTTGGTTGTCAAAAGTAATATGGCGGGGGCCAAAACCACTTTCCATTTCAAATTCGGAAACTAAAGATAATTTACCGTCAGCGGTGATGTCGTATAGGAACAATTTGTCGATCCCTAAATCAACTACCACTAAGCGACCATCAGGCGTAACGTTGGCAAAGTGAGGATGAGGCCCATCTGCTTGTTCTGGCCGGGGACCGACCATTCCTTGATCGGTTTTACGATCGGTTAATTCTAAGCGGCCATCAGCTAAAATTCGGTAAACACTAACCGTACCTAAATGGTAGTTGGCTGTATAAACTAATTGTCGCTTTTCATCGATTGCCAAGTAAGCCGGATTAGCACCAGGATCTAATTGTAGGTCAACCTGGTTAGCCGGAATTTGATCATCTAAAACCAACACTCCTCCTTGAGCTTCATCGTTAGGCCCTAAGACTTTATCAACCGAATAGATTCGGTGAGCGTCAGACTCAGCCAAATAAGTTGGATTAGTCGCTTCAGCAACCAGTTGCAAATTTTGCAATTGCTTGGCTTGCGTATCTAGCTCCAGTTGGTAAATTCCTTTACTAATAGAATGGGTATATGTACCGATTAAAAATTTTTCAATCAAAACTATTCGCCTCCATTGCTAATTAACAACTTCATTATGCCACAGCTAACGCGAAAACGATACCAAAAATACTTAGCTGAGAAAGGATTCCTATGCCATCATTTGAACAACTTCATCCGGTCTTAACCCCCCATTTTCGGTTGGAATGGTTAACTAAATTTCCGGTCAAAGCAATCATCCACGAGTTTAGCTTAACTCCTACTGCTCAAACTAACTTAACAATTCCTAACCAGCCCTTAGAAGTGGTTGCGTTTGTTAACCAGACCATGCGCCAAGTAATGGCTCAACAAGAGCTAACTTGGGGATTTGCTGCCCTAGATAACCCTAGTTTTTTAGGCTTTATCAGTATCCAAAATCCCCATGAAGAAGTCACTGACATTTCATTTTGGTACACTGATATTTCCACTGCCGCTTTTAGTGAAATTTTTAGTCGCACCGTGACCTTCATCACCGACCATTTTGAAACCAAAATTATTCAAGTTAAATTAAATACCGTTAACCTAGAACTCAGTAATATATTTAAGCAAACGGGATTTACTAGTCCAGATGAATTAACCTGGCAACTGCAGGTACACTAGTATTTAGTAACCCAAAACTGAAATATTTGCGAAATTATTTCAAAAAGACTAGAATGATTCTAAACAAACTCGATTATTTTGAAAGGAGGCTCCCGCCTGATGACCGAAGAATCTGCAGCTCAAACCTTGGCCGCTGTTATCGCTAAGTTAAAATCCCGCAATATTCGTATTACTCCACAACGGGAAGTCATTTTAAATTATCTAATTACCCACCACAATCACCCCGATGTTGAAACCATCTACCAAGGAATTGCTGATCAACTACCTAATTTGAGTGTTGCCACCGTTTATAACACCCTAAAGTTATTTATTGATAACGATATCATCATTGAACTACCTAGTACCGACAAGGACGGCAGCCTTCATTACGATTTCTTCGGCGTGCCCCATTTTCATGCTATCTGTGAAAACTGCGGTAAAATTACCGATGTATTTGCCGATGAATACAGTGCTATTAACAAACAAGTAGCTCAATTAACCCGTCAACAGACTAACTACCAGGTGACTAATAGTCATCTAGAAGTCTATGGCTTATGTCCAGAGTGCCGACAAAAACTTAATTTACAAAAAGGGACCGGTTAATTAAGTCTAATATTGAAGAAATGTTGCAATCTGTTATCAACATTTAACATGTTTGACACCTTTGCGTTCAACCCCACTAGTAGCAACGCTTTTAAGCTATTAGTGGTTTTTTTATGGCTTGTTTTTCCAATCTAATTTGCGTAATATAGCTTTCGTTAGAGGTATTTAAAAAACGACTAAGTTTTCATTTAAAAAAGTTAAAAAGACATTTCTGGAGGAAACATCTATTGAAAAAGGGAAGTATTATCACTAGTTTAGCTACTTTAGGCGTTGCCGTTGTTGCTATGTTAGGATTCGGCCAAACTGCCAATGCTAGTTCTAGCGCAGTTAATAACTACATTAAAAATAACAACATTTCACATGCTCAAGTAACTTCATCCGTATGGAATGGTTTTCCTAAGAATAAATATCGGGGTGGCAAGGGTAAGCCTGAAGGGGTTGTAGTTCACGAAACTGCCAACAATAGTTCCACTTTATTTAACGAAGTGGCTTTTATGAAGCGTAATTACCAAAACGCATTCGTGCACTCATTCGTTGATGCTAGCCGAATTGTAAACATTGCTAATACCGATTACCTTTCATGGGGCGCTGGTTATCCAGCTAATGCTCGTTACGTTCAATTTGAACAAGTTCGAGTTCATTCTAAGAGTGCCTTTGCTCATGAAATTGCCAACGCAGCTTACTACACTGCCTACATTTTGGACAAGTACGACTTGAAGCCTAATGATGCTGCTTACGATGGTAAAGGAACCGTTTGGTCTCACTACTCAGTAGCTAAATTCTTAGGGGGTTCAGATCACAGTGATCCAGTTGCTTACTACTCTGCTACCGGTAAAAAATATTTCGGTGCTAAATACACCATGGCTCAATTCTATACGTTGGTAAAAGACTACTATAACGAAATTCAAGGAACTGGCGGAACCATTAATGCTAACGCTAAAAAAACCGTTAAGTATGACAAAGTTACCTACTCTGCTGGTTCTGGTAATGAAATCGCTAAGTTAAGTAATAAAAAGTCCAGCTACGCCCTTTATAATCACGTTAAGAATAGTCGGGCTAACGTTAAGAGTTACAAGTGGCCTAAAAACGCTAAAACTAACACCAAGGTTTACGTTGATGAAGTTGGTAAAAAAGCCAATACTAAGTGGTACCGTATCCGCTTCTCATCTAACACCAAAGCAAAACGCTATTGGGTATATAGTGGTGCTTTAAAGTTTGCTAGTGTGGGTTACACTGATACTGCTGCTAAAGTAACCGTTAAATCTGGTATTAACGATAGTACTAGAAACCATGTCTTTAACTCCAGTTATTTATCTAAAAAAGTAACTAACTTAAGTAGCATTGCTGGTCAAACTTTCACTGCTAACAAGATGGCTTCTATCACCGACTTAAACGGTAAAGCCAAATCTTACTACCGAATTAATGTAAACGGTCAAGATCAATGGATCTATGCTAACCACGTAACCGTTGAATAATAAAAAGGATTGAAATGATAATCATTTCAATCCTTTTTTTGGTTGGCAATAATATTGCGCCAATGACGACTCATTAATTGGGCCGTAATGGGAATAGCCAAAATAACTCCCAGAACGGCTATTAAAATGGCCATCAATTCCGTCGCAAATACTTTATCATTAATGATCTCACCAAAAGAATAATCTAGTCCCGTTAACCAAATAAATAACGCTAAAGAACTTCCAAAAAAGCCAAAAAATAACGTATTTAAAGCTGTACCGATAATTTGATGGCCAATTTGAATGCCATCCTTAGTTAAACTGGCAGCGCTAATTTGCGGGTGCTGACTAGTAATTTCATCTAACCCAGAAGCAATTGCAATAGCCGCCTCACTAATCGCCCCCAGAGAACTAAGTAAGGTAGTTACCATGGCGACCTGGGTAAAGTTAATTCCGATTAAGGTAGTTAGGCCCTCTAACTCTTCGCTATCTTCCAACCCAAAGCCGCCAATAGCGGCCCAGTTACTGGTGATTACAATGACAACTATTAAAATGGCCAGCACAATTAACGATGACCAAAAAGCCATCATTGAAGCCACATCACTAGCACTACTCCAAAAAATGGTAATTGCTAACAAGACGACACTAGCAACCATTCCCACTGCGAGCGGATTAAACTGAAATGCTATCAAGACGATACTAAAAAACAAGATTCCAAAATTGACTAACAAACTTAAAAAACTACTAATTCCTTGTTTGCCACCCACCGCGAGCATCAAAATTAATAGTAACAACCATAATCCCGTTATTGTTCCCATTTTGACCGCTCCTTTCGCACTGGTACTTTAATTCCCCAACTGGCTAATAAACTGGCCAATAGTACCGTCAAAACAATTCCAATCGCGCTGATTAAACTTGAAAGCATCCCTAACGACATGTTCATCGAAAAAGAATATGACCAAGTATTACCATTACGCAGATATATCAGGGTCATTGGTAAAGTTTCCGCCATAAAAATAAAAAAGAGCACATTAATTAGTGGTCCCATAATTGCTTGACCAATTTGGCGGCCAGAGTTGAATAACGCTCGCTTACTTAGTTCGGGGCGTTCCTGTTTCAAAGCTACCAATGAAGCAATAATATCAGTAGCTACATCCATAGCGGCCCCTAATACCCCAATAATTACCTCCGCTAAAAATAACGGTTTAGGCGGTTGAGTGACGTACTCCATGGACTCATAATAAACTCCGTGGGCCCCAGTTAATGCGATCACTATTTCACTAATAATAACTGCCAGCGCAGTAGCTCCCACTACTGCCAGCAACGTAACTACCATTTGCCGGTTGATCCCAATCACTAATCCCAGCGTAATAATGGCGAATACTACCGCTAAAGTAATGAAAATTGGAAGCACTTGGCCTCCGTCAGTTTGTTTATTTAACTGTAATGCTAAAATAAAGAGAACTGTATTGATTGCCATGCTAGCAATCGCACTAATCCCACTTCTCCCCAAAGTCATAAGTAAAATCATCATGGCTAACCCTACTAGTAACCAAATGACCTGGTCTCGCTTGCCGTCCTTAATAGTCGCTTTTAGTTTAGGTTTAGTATGTAAAACCACAAATATTTTTTGTCCCACATGATAACGCTGATCCATTGCCCTCGATTGAGAATAAGTATTTTCAATCGTGACTTGTTTTCCCCGTTGCCTACCATTAGTAATTTTACCAGTTAATATTTGAACTCGTTGTTGGTCTTGGTTATTAAACTCATCGCTTACCTTGGTAGAACGGCCGTTAGTAACCTTTTGAATTTGCACAATGGGTTGAGAGTATAAAAAATCGTCGTGTCCCACCAACCAAACGCTAAACAATAATAGGACCACCATCAATCCAAAACGATACCATTTAATTTGCTTTATTCCGTTAGTTTTCATAACCTGCCGGCTTTCTATTCTCTTAATTAATAGTCATTATTTTAGCACTTTCATTAATCATGGCAGTGACTAGAGCTAAACCTTAAGAAACAAAAAAAGGATTGGTACTAGACCAACCCCACTTGATTATTAATTTAATTTTCTACTACTAACACGTTGACCTGAGAATGCCGAACTACGTATTCGGTCGTTGATCCCAAGAACGCTCTAGAAATTCCACTCATTCCGGATTTACCCATTACCGTCAAATCGGTTTTAAGGGTTTCTGGTAGTTTTTCAGCGATTTGAATCTTCGGAATTCCCACCACGTAATGAGTTTCTACGTCCACTCCAGCCGCCTTAATTTCATCAGCGGCTTTTTGGAGGGTTTTATCGGCAGCTTTTTCAAATTGGTCCATCACGTCTTGTCCCAAGGTAACTCCATACTGAATATAACGTTGGTCGGTAGCAACCATTACTACGTGCAGTTTAGAATTGTGTACTTGAGCTAAAGCAATTGCCTCTTTGACAGCTTTTTCTGCATTTTCACTACCGTCGATCGGTACTAAAATATTTGCATACATAAGTTCCGCCTCCATTCTATCTTTGGCTTTATTTTAGCACCTTCTTTTTCAAAACGGAATTTAAATGATTACGCTCTAACCCTTATTTTATGATAGTATAGATGGTATCTTTTAACTAAATTAATGGAGCAAGTGTATATTATGAAAGCATCTCGTTTATTGATTCCCATTTTGGCACTGTCTGCAATTTTAACCGGTTGCGGTAACCAAAAACTAAGTACTACCAAAACTAATTATCCCGTCACTAACATGGCCGCTACCGTTAAAGGCACGGTTAAGGACACCAACACCGTTAAGTACCAAATTGACGATGGTAAAACTCAGTCAGTAAAGGTTAATTCCGATAACTTCTTCTTCACGGTTCCTGCTAAACAAGAGAAACAAACCGTCACTATCAAGGCCGGAAGCCAAGAAAAGAAGATCACTGTAAGTTCACAAAATAAATTAGGATCCTACAAGCAAGTAGCTAAAAAGTACAATACCCAATTAGTCCAAGCTAACTTACCTAAGAGTCTAATTACCAAGGCCCAAGCAGCGCAAAAGACTCAAAAAAGTACGGCCGCTAAATTAAAAGCGTTAGCTAAATCAGATCCCCAAAAAGCAATGCAAGAACAACAAAAATTGGTGGCTGCCGGCAAACAATTACAAGCCGAAATGGCTACTGCTAGCAAAGCCGCTGCCCAAAAGGTTAAAAACCAACAATTACCCGCTACTAGTGAAGGGCTAAAAACCAACGTTACTACTGATAACTATCAAATCAGAACTAACGTGGATAACGATGCCCTCCTAAGCGTGGGACTCATTATTCCTACCAGCCAACTCAAGACCACAGCCGGTCAAAAGAGTTTTGGAACCACTCTAGCTTTACTAGCCAATAGTACTGGGGCTGATGCTAAAAAAGTCCTCAAAGATTTTGGTAACCAAGTTAAAAAACAAAAAAATAACCAAAGTTCTACCCAAACCCATACCATTAATAGCAATGGTGTCAATTTTAAAACCGCGGTTTCAGTAGAAAAAATCTATATTTTTATCACCAAGTAATTAATTTAAAGATAGCAAAGTATTTTTTAAACTTTGCTATCTTTTTTTATTCAACAATTAACTTTGCTTTTAAAAGCCTAGCTAAAGGCATATACTAGCTTAAATACTATTAATTAGGAGGGTCATTACTTGACTGATACTAAAGATCAAATCAATTACTCAATGATTAAAGATGATTTATACCAGGCCGTTAACGGTGAGTGGCTAAAAACTGCAACGATTCCTGCAGATCACGCCTCTGCTGGCGGCTTTATGGATTTAAATGACAATATCGATAAGGAATTAATGGCCGACTTTGCCGATCTTCAAAAGCACGCTACTGACGCAGAAGGTCCCATGGCAGAATTTTTGAAATTGTATGCCCTGGCTGCTAATTTCCAAAAGCGAGATCAAGATGGCGCCGCTCCATTAAAGCCTCTCCTAAAACAAATCGAAGACCTCCCAGATATGGCCGCCTTAAACGCGCAGCTTAGTAACTGGGTTAAGATGGGATTACCACTACCATTTAATTTTGACGTGGATGCCGACATGAAAAACACCAGCGTCAACGCATTATTTGCTGGCGTTCCCGGGTTATTTTTACCTGATAAGACTTACTACGCCAAGGATAATCCGGCTAAAGATCAATTACTAACCGTCTTTAGCAACATGACCCAACAACTATTAGTAATGGCTGATTATAGTAGTGCTGAAGCAGAAGCTATCGTTAAGTCAGCTATTCGCTTTGACGAAAACATTGCGCCGCACGTTAAGTCAGCGGAAGAATCTGCTGATTATAGTAAGATGTACAACCCAATGCCATTCAGTGAATTTGCTCAAAGCACTAGTGAATTAGATCTAACCGCATTAGCTAAAGATTTATTCGACCAAGTCCCTGAACAAATTATTGTTACTGAACCTGCTTATTATCAAGCTTTAGCTGGGATTATGAACTTAGAAACTTTCGATGACATGAAGAACTGGATGTTAGTCAAAACCATTAACGCCTACTCTAGTTATCTATCAGAAGAATTTCGGCAAACCGGCTCAACGTTTAGTCGGACCCTCTCAGGGCGCAAAGCCACTACTAGCCAACCAAAATCAGCCTTTTACCTAGCTAGTGGGGTCTTTGGCCAAACCGTTGGTGACTTTTACGCCCACAAATACTTCGGTGATAAAGCCAAGGCCGATGTAGAACACATGGTTAAACAAATGATCGCGGTTTATAAAAACCGGTTAAGTACTAATCAATGGCTGGGCGAAGCTACTCGGCAAAAAGCTATTTTGAAGTTAGATACTTTGGAACTCCAAGTTGGCTTCCCTGATCATATCGATCAACTAGAATACAAATTCAAAATTACCACCGCTGAAAATGGTGGCAGTTTGATGCAAAATATCCGGCAAATTTCTGAAATTAGTCGCTTAGATAACTATGCTCGACTAGGCAAGCCAGTGGACCGTTCTCGTTGGGAAATGAGTGCTAGCACCGTCAATGCTTATTACCATCCATTTAAAAACATCATTGTCTTCCCCGCTGCGATCTTACAAGCACCATTTTATAGCTTAGACCAATCTAGCAGCCAAAATTACGGTGGAATTGGGGCCGTGATTGCGCACGAAATTTCACACGCGTTTGATAACAACGGGGCCCTCTTCGATGAACATGGTAACCTAAATAACTGGTGGACCAAGGAAGATCATGAACACTTTCAAAAATTAGCCGATCAGATGATTCAAGAGTTCGACGGTCTCCCATTTGCCGGCGGCAAAGTGAACGGTAAACTAACTGTTTCAGAAAACATTGCCGATGCTGGTGGGTTAAGCTGTGCTGAAGAAGCAGCTAAAAACGAGGCCGACTACGATTTAACAGCGTTCTTTACTAACTGGGCTCGAGTTTGGCGCACCAAAGCTACTAAAGAATATCAACAACTGCTTTTGAACATTGACGTCCATGCGCCAGCAGAATTACGCGCCAACGTTCAAGTTAAAAATTTAGCTGATTTTTACACTACTTTTAACGTTACTGAAACTGATGGAATGTATTTAGCTCCCGACAAACGAGTAACTATTTGGTAGTCATTATTCAAGGTTATGGTTCTCAACAGAATCATGACCTTTTTTATTTGCTTCTAAAAACCTATCAGGGATTCCCTAATGCTAAATTACCCACATTGAGCTATAATGGTTGGTGATACTAACGGGAAGGAAACGGTGTAAGTATGAAACTGACTGAATACCTTCATGACCAACTAGAATTTTTAGATGGTCAATTGCAGGAGGCCAAGGAAAAGCAAAACAAAACCATGGAATACTTAGTAGATTCTAAAATTTCAGAAGTTAAGCTAATTCTCGAAGCTCTCCAAAAGGGCATTATCGATCAAACTAACTAACATTAGTTGACCTCAATTTATTAACAGCAACAGAAAGGATAAACTATTGATTACTTTAAAATCAGATAGAGAAATCAAAAAAATGGCTGAATCCGGAGCCATTTTAGCTGGTGCTTTGCGCGAGCTACAAGACATTATTGTTCCCGGATACGACACTTGGGATATCGAAACTTTTACTCGTGATTACATTGAAAGTCACGGAGCGATTCCTGCTGATTTAGGCTTCGATGGTTATAAATTTGCCACCAACATCTCCATTAATGACGAAGTAGCTCATGGAATTCCCCGTAAGGGTCTTAAACTTCGCGAAGGCGATATTGTTAAAGTGGATACCACCGTTAACTTTAACGGCTATATGAGTGACGCCTGCTCTTCTTACGCTGTCGGCAAAGTGGCTCCTGAAATCCAAAACTTGATGGACGTAACTAAAAAATCCCTTTATTTAGGAATTGATCAGGCCGTGATCGGTAACCGGATTGGTGACATTGGAGCTGCCATTCAAAAATACGTTGAAGATGAACACGGCTATGGTGATGTTCGCGAATTAATCGGTCATGGAATTCAACCTACCATGCATGAAGCCCCTAACGTTCCGGGGTACGGAATTGCTGGTAAAGGCCCTCGGTTACGCGAAGGCATGACGATCACTATTGAACCTATGATTAATATCGGCACTTGGGAAATTGCCGATCGTTACGATGCCGAAGACGACTGGACTTACTATGTTTCTGCTGATGGTACCCCATCATCACAATATGAACATACTATCGCCATCACTAAAGACGGTCCTAAGATTTTGACTTCTCAAGATCCCGTTTTAGATGCCAAATACCTATTGTAAAAGTAAAAAACGCGAGGCAAGAATTGCTTCACGTTTTTTTGTATAATGAATTTAACTAAGGATGTGATTAATTTGAATAACAAACAATTTAAATACCCAGATACTGCTGCATACGACTACGTTATTAAAGCGTTTGCTGCTAAAGGGATTTCCTATAAGGATATTGCTAAAATCGCCTACCAAATGCAAAGTGTTTTTATTGACGATTTAGATATTAAAGAAGTAGAAAAAGATACCATCGACGTTTTGCATAAACGAGAAGTATTAAACAATGCCATGGTTGGGTTGGAATTAGATCGCCTAACTTCTGAAGGTCAGCTCAGTCAGCCACTAGAAGCCATCATTCAAAATGACTCTGGTGTTTTTGGGGTAGACGAAGGCTTGGCTCTAAATATTGCCAACATTTACGGTACCATCGGGGTAACTAATTATGGCTACATCGACCGCGATAAAGTCGGCATTATCAAACAACTAGACGAGGATAAGGATGAAGACGTTATTAACACCTTCATTGACGATTTAATCGGCGCGATCGCTAGTGCGGTATCTGCCAAAGTGGCCCACCGCTACAATTAGTCTTGCCATCCCAAATTGATTGAATCAATCTCCCGTTTTCTGATTTTAGAAACGTAGGGATTGCCGCCCACTAGAAAAACGGTATGGTTTACTGGCCCAATCGCCTTGATTTTCTACTCCAATTCGCGCACTGGCCACAATCGTTTGTGGTTGTCGGGGGTGACTATAATCAATCCAAAGTGGTGGCTGTTGAGCTAACTGGCCGTTTAAGTTTAAATCATGGATTCCAAACGCCGCCATCACTTTACCAGGACCGTTGGTTAAATTATAACCAGTTTGGTGCCGGTTCATTTGCATCTGTTCTAAGCCAGCTATCGGCTGAATGGCCCGAATTAAAACCCCTTGTGGCACCCCTGCTTCTTGAGTAGCCACATCAAACAAGTAGTGTCCGTAAATAGAATAAATATAAATAGTACCTGCTGGTCCATATAGTGGATCATTAGCCGCTGTATGCCGCCCCTTAAACGCATGAGCAGCTGAATCTTGTTCACCTAAATAAGCTTCGGTTTCCACAATTAAACCACTAAATAATTGCCCCGTGGCATCTCTGTAATTTAACGTGGTGCCCAGTAATTTTTGAGCAATTTGGTCCGTAGTCCCGTCCCGAAAAAATGCTATGCCAGCAGAATTGATATCCATGTTATTTGGTCCCTTCTTAAATATTAGAGGTGTTAATATGCAAATTAAATTAGAACGAATTTATACAAAGCCCGCTGATCTAAGCGGATATCGTATCTTAGTTGACCGTCTATGGCCCCGTGGTATCTCCAAAGTCAATGCTGCTTTAGATTGGTGGGCCAAAGAAATTGCCCCCTCTAAAGAATTGCGGGAGTGGTTTCATCATGATCCCCAACTATTTGCCGAATTCAAGCAACGCTATTTAACTGAATTGGCAGCTAACCCCTTCACCACTGAGTTTGTGGCCCAAGTAAATAAGCAACTACAAACTCAAGATGTTATTTTGCTCTACGGTGCCAAAGATCAAGTTGATAATCAGGCCGTAGTTCTAAAAGAATATTTGGAGAAAGCCTAGTAAAGTATTATGCTATAACTTAGCATCCCTATTTTACATATCTTCAATTTCTTTTTGCAAGAAATGCTAATTTAAAATCAATTTTTAATCCACCAAGGAGTATTCATGAAACAGCCAACCATCGCAGACGTTGCCAAAATTGCCGGAGTCTCTAAGACTACGATGTCTCGATTCTTAAATCAAGATTATGATCATATGTCCCAGAAGACCAAGGAAAAGATCACACAAGTAGTTAAGGAGCTTAATTATCACCCCAATAGGCACGCCCAGTCATTAAAATCCAAAGTTACTAGGGAAATTGGAGTTCAGATTGCCGATATTTCTAATACCTATGCTTCCGAGCTTCTTAAAGGGATTGGTAATATTTTGCGCGACAATAATTATCAAATGTTAATTACTGATTCTGCTAATAGTTTAGAATTAGAACGTCAACAACTAGAAAGCTTAATTAGACAACAAGTCGACGGCATTATCCTCCAACCAGTTAGTAGAAATGCCTCTGACTATCAGTTCATCAAGGATGCTAATATTCCATTAGTGTTAGTAGATCGTCAAGTCAACCAATTACTCTGGCCTACGGTTACTTCGGACAATTATAAGATTACTAAAGAACTTGGCCGCCTTATGGTAGAACGCAAATACCAACGCGTTATCACCATTACCAACCCGGTTCACGAAACTTCTACGCGAGAATTACGTTACCAGGCAATTAAAGAAGTTGCCTCCGCCAACCAGTTAATAGATGAGTTAGTGGAATTAAATCCTAATTTGGATTTAAAAGATTACCTACGCAATTCTCTCGCTACCTCTAAATTAAAAACCGTTTTATTCACTACCAATAGCATGGTGTTATCCCAAGTCTTAGCTACCTTAATGAAACTAAAGATTAAGTTTCCTCAAGACATCGGAATTTGTAGTTATGACGGATGGAACTGGACACAATTAATTGGTAACGGAATTACCACTATCGACCAAGATCCTATCAAAATCGGGAATACCAGCGCACAAATTATCATTGATGCTTTAAATGATCCGGATAGTTATCCAGATTTGAAAAAGCATATTATTACTGCCCATTTAATTACCAAAGATTCACTTTAATAACTTCTTTCAACCTGAGGATTGTCAGTTAATGACATTGCTCAGGTTTTATTTTGTTTTTAAAACTAGTTGACATTTCAATTGTAAGCGATTACTATTACTTTTGTAAACCGGTTCCCGAAATCGGTTCCCAAACTAATTATTCAGGAGGCAATAACATGAATCAACCCATCGTTGTTAACACACTAGAATTTCAAAAAGAACTTCAAAGCGGTGTTGCTCAGGCATCTCTCTTTGAAAGAATCGCTAACTTAGGTGCAACTGGTGTCGAAGTCCGTCGAGAATACATTACCGATTTTGACCAGGAGCTTGCTAACATTAAAGCCAATAGTCAAAAATTGAATTTGACAGTTTTTTATAGCGTGCCAGATGAAGTGTTTGTGAATGGTAAGTTAAACGACCAACTTCCTAAATACCTAGCTGAAGGAACTAAAATGGGAATCACCGCCATTAAATTCAATACTGGTGACTATGCTAATTTCCATGGCGACTTAAAAGCCACTTTAGCTCCAATCGTTTCTACTGGCATTCAAGTTAACGTTGAAAACGACCAAACCCAAGTTAGTGGAACTATTGCCCCACTCCAAAACTTTCTCCAAGCCGTTAAAGATAACCAAATCGACTTAGGATACGTTTATGATCTGGGTAACTGGCGTTACGTTGGTGAAAATGAAATAACCGCCGCTCAAAAATTAGGCGAGTTTACCCGCTATATTCATTTAAAGGACGTTCAAGTTACAGATGGTAAACCAGCAGTAACTCCATTAGACGATGGAGAATTAGACTGGCATAAAGTTCTTAACATTTTGCCTAAAGACCTTCCTATCGCTATTGAATATCCTAGTGACAGTGACGCAATCGTTAAGGCCGGAATTGAAAAGGTCGAAGCTGCACTAGCCGATTAGGGGGGATTTAAATGTTAAACGTAGTCATCGGTATTTTACTTTTACTTACCTTTGTTGGTTTTGTTATTTACGCCGTTAAAGGGGGAAACCTAATGATTGGTTTCTTCGTAATGGCGGTATTATGGGCCATAATTGGAATGGTACCTTTCAATGAAGCCATCAACGATATTTTTGCTCAACCAGCGTTAGACTACGGCCCCACCATTATTTATATTGTTTTTGGGTCTTGGTTCGGTCGGGTATTAGTTGATAGCGGCATTGCTACCAGTATTAGTAACGACACCCGTAACGTTGGGAAAAAATCACCAATTATCGCTGCCATTTTAATTTGTTTAGTTACTGCTTTTATCTTTATTAGTGCTTACGGCGTTGGCTCAGCGATTGCTATCGGGGTAATTTTATTGCCAATTATGTTCGCAATTGGGGTTCCTAGAAATATTGCAGTTACTGCATTTACCCTTTCAATCGGAGCCGCAATGTACGTCAACGTGGTATTATTTAATCAAATCAAAGCATTCTTCCCAGAAGTAACATATGGCGATCGTTACTTAAAATTCGGTTGGATCGGAGCTGCCATCCAAATGGTAGCGGTCATTATCTTATTGCTGTTAAACGCCAAGAAAATTCGGCAAAATAATCAATTAGGTAACGATGCCATTGCTGAATTTGATAGTCCTGATAGTGACGTCACTCCGGCCAAAAAAGTTTCTCACTTAACCTACATCATTCCGATTGTGCCAGTATTGTTAAACATGGTTTTCAAATGGGATGCAATTCCTTCGCTCTTAATCTCAACCCTACTAGCCATGCTAATGACTGGCGAATTCAAGAACTTTAAAAACGCTAGTGAGTTTATTGGAGCCACAATTCAAAAAGCCATCTCAGATATTGCCGGCTTAATTATGTTTTTAATGGCCATCGTAATGTTTTCAGCTGCTGCAACCAAAAATGCAGCCCGGTTCGCGGATATCTTTAAGTTTATTATTCCGCACAGCACCTTAGTTCTGTGTTTAATTTTTGGTATCTTAGCACCATTAGCACTATTTAGAGGACCATTACATGTTTGGGGAGCCGGAGCCGCCACTGCTTCAGTTTTAGCCGGCTTACACCTCTTCTCACCTTGGTTCTTACTACCTTTGCTTTACGTACCAACTTTGCTTGCCGTTTCAACGGATGTTACCCAATCATGGAACGTGTGGGCCCTGAGCTACTCTAAGCTAGATAATAAAACCTACTTAAAAACCGGGGTACCGGTAGCTTGGATCGTTGCTATTATTAATGAAATTGTTGTTTTCTTACTATTCGGATAATCATTGGAGGAAAAAATCATGAGTGAATTTTTAACAATTGGCGAACCCATTTCTTTATTTGCATCAGAAGATGCGGACATGTCTTTAGCTCAAGCAACTAGTTTCCACAAATACTTGGCTGGAGCGGAAGTCAACGTAGCCGTTGGCGTTTCTCGCTTGGGTCACGATGCTGAATACCTAACTAGACTAGGTCAAGATCCCTTTGGGGAATTTATTACGGATCAACTCCGCGAAAATAATATTGGCACTGAACATATTGAAACCACACCAGATTACTGGACAGCCTTTCAATTAAAACAACGTGTGACCCACGGCGATCCCGGTATTTTCTACTTTAGAAAGGGTTCTGCTGCTGCCCACTTCTTAAAGAGCACCTTGGATAAAGTCGACTTTTCTCACATCAAGCTAGTTCACCTTTCAGGAATCTTCCCAGCCATTTCAGAGCAAGCTAAGGAGGCCTTCCAGTACCTTATTGAATTAGTTAATCGTTACCACATTACTACTACTTTTGATCCCAATTTACGACCTCAACTTTGGGCATCTCAAGATGAAATGATTACCACTATCAATAGTTTTGCCGCTCAAGCTCAAATTATTCTGCCTGGTATTAACGAAGGTGAAATTTTAATGGGCAGCCGTGATCCTGAAAAAATTGCTGATTTTTACCTTAACCAAAGCGAAATTACCCACACGGTTGTAGTGAAAACCGGTGAAGATGGGGCCTACGTTAAGACTAAAGACGGCAACAGCTATTCAGTTTCTGGTTATAAAGCTGATGAAGTAGTAGACACAGTCGGAGCCGGTGATGGCTTTGCAGTTGGTCTAATCACAGGGATTTTAGAAGGCTTACCATTTAAAGAAGCTGTAGCTCGCGCTAATGCCGTTGGTTGCCTAGCTGTCCAAGCTCCTGGCGATAATGATGGTTACCCTACTCCTGAACAACTAAAAGCCTTCATGGCTAAGCAATAATTTCCAACTAATAATTTACTTACGAAGCTAAAAAATCCTCCAACGTTTTAAAACGTTGGAGGATTTTTCGATTAACTCTATTTATTATTTAACGTCTTTAACGACTGGCCATTGTGGTGCAACGTTGTCTTTAACTACCTTAACAATTTCACCAGCTGCATCTACTGCCATCCGGCTCATGCATTCCACGGTATTAGAAGCAATATGAGGAGTCAACAATACATTTTCTAATTGGAACAACTCGCTATCCATTGGTAGCGGTTCTTGGTCAAAAACATCCAAAGCTGCCCCGTAAATATCATGATTCTTCAAGGCTTCGATCAGATCGTCTGTCTTTACTAGTTCCCCACGAGCTAAGTTAATTAGGGAAGCTGAGTTCTTCATCATATCGAATTCAGCCTTACCAATACTATTAGCTGTTTCAGGAGTGACCGCCATGTGTAAGGTAATGATGTCTGCAGTTTTAAAGAGTTCTTCTCGACTAACCGCAGTGGCCACATCATTTTCCTTAGCAAATCGATCATTATAAATGATCTTCATATCCAATTGACTAGCTTTTTTAGCTACCATTTGGCCAATTCGACCAAATCCCAAAATTCCTAAGGTTTTACCCTCTAAATCGAAACCTCGATGGGAGTGTTTATAATCGGAAAAATCACCGTTTCGCATAGCTGTTGAATCATTATAAATGTTTTTAGACAAGTCAAACATTTCAGCCAAAGTAGTTTCTGCTACGGTAGAAGCATTAGCAGTAGGAGTAATGGTAACCCAGATTCCGTGTTGTGCACAGAAATCAACGTCAATATTGTTGAACCCTACCCCGTTTCTGGCGATTATCTTCAGGTTTTCAAATTGTAAAATTTGTTCGTTAGTAATTTTTTTAGTCCCTAATAGCAATCCATATGCATCTGGCGCCTTGACCAAAGCATCAGCAACGGTTCCGTCTGTTTCCACAATTTCAAAACCATTAGCCCTTAATAGTTTCTTACCATTATCAGCAAGTGATTCTGCAACAACAATTTTCTTCATGTGATTGAATCCCCTTTCATTGCTTAAAACTAGCTATTATTATTCTTAACACCATGAGTATATCACAATTTTGGGAACCGGTTCCCAAAATTTGCAAAAATCTATTGTTTTTTTCTGGAAAGTGCCAGATAATAACCATGGAACCGTTTCCCTAAAAATTAATCTAGGAGGCTTTTATTATGTACACTGCAAATGATAATCGTTACGACCAAATGCCCATTCGCCGGGCTGGTAATTCTGGATTTCAATTACCCGCCTTGTCATTAGGTTTGTGGCGTAATTACGGTAACCATGCCGATATCGCTAACAGCGAAGCCACAATGTTAACCGCGTTTGACAACGGAATTTTTCACTTTGACTTAGCTAATAATTACGGTCCGGATGCCGGTACTGCTGAAGAGACTTTCGGTCAAATTATGGTTAAGGATTTACGGCCGTACCGTCACGAACTAGTTTTATCTACTAAGGCCGGATTTAGCATGTGGCCAGGCCCATATGGTGAAATGAGTTCGCGTAAGACTCTAATTACTAGTTTAGACGAAAGCCTTAAACGCATGCAGGTCGATTACGTGGATATCTTTTACTCTCACCGACCAGATCCGGTAACTTCCTTTGAAGAAACCGCCGAAGCCCTAGCAGACATTGTTCGCTCTGGTAAAGCACTTTATATCGGTATTTCTAATTACAATACGGAACAAACCAAGCAAATGGCTACTTTATTGCGGAAACGAAACGTACCTTTCGTGGTTAACCAATATTCATATAATTTGTTGAACCAAGAAGCCGTAACTACCGGTTTGCTTGATGAACTCAAACAAGATAACGCTGGAATGGTGGCTTACGGCCCACTTGCAGAAGGATTGTTATCAGGTAAATACAATTCCGGCATCCCTAGTGACTTTCCTATCCACAGAACCAACAAGTTCTTATTTGCAAACGGGACCGATCAGGTAGTTACTAAATTAAATCAATTAACTGAGTTAGCTAATAATCGAGGACAAACATTAGCTCAAATGGCAATTGCCTGGTTATTACATGATCCAGTAGTTACCAGCATCATTCTGGGGGTTTCTAACCAAGACCACCTAATTTCTAATTTAGAGGCTTTAAATCACTTAGAATTTACCACTGATGAACTAGCCAAAATCAATGAGATCGTTAACCAATAATCGCAAAATAACCACCTCCATAATTAGATGGAAGTGGTTATTTTAATTTCTTAATTACAATCTAACGTGGCCAATTTTTTGTAATAATCTTCGACCATTAAAGAAATTGTGGGTAACCGAAACGTGTTTAATAAAATGAGCTCCTTTAGTAATTAAACGCACCGCCGAGCGGCTGGGCCAATAACCTTTAAATTGATTATGGCTGATTTTAACGTTCACCGTATGGGGCATGTGCCCATATTGATTAGAAATAATAATCCAATTTTCTGGTCGAGCTCGTTTTAAGGTAGCTTGAAAAACATTATGCTTAATTGAAATAGAACTGGACGATTCAAAATGTACCGGGGCCCCAAAGTAATTGGTGTCAGCCCCCATCCCGCTTAAGCGAATGGGATTTTTAATTAGATTATATTCAAACGTCACGTGTTTAATTTTACGTCGGTTACTACTAATCGTATCGTGCTCTCCAATAGCCGTCTGGGCTAATGAAACCAATCGTTTTCCGGAGTACTCTGGCCGCCAAGTGTTGTGGGTGACAGTTACGTAACTGGTAGGTTGATGATTGAAATGTCCCTTACCATAACGATTAAAATTACCCCCGCCACTATTGTAATTGGCGTAGTCAGTTTGAATTGCTTCCGCGTATTCACCGTGATGGCCTTTTTTACGCAGTTTTTTTAGGTTTAACGTATGACCATACCCATAAAACTGACAGTTAGTAATTTTGACGTGCTTACTTCCCATCAAATCAAAAATATGACCACCAACTCCACAAGCTTGATGAAAAGTTAGTCCATTAAAGACTGCATTTTGGGTGCGTAACAGTCGAAAGGAATGGCCGCCGCTATAAAAATATCCACCGGTCCATTTCAATCCCCTATTTACTATTCCGTAAAAGAACCCCCGCTTTCCCGTAAACGATGCCTTAGTCGCCTTCACTTTTACGTTTTTAGCCGTTGGTAATTTGACGTCCTTTTTCATTTTAAAATTACCTACCAAGGTAATCGTTTGTCCTTTATGGGCACGCTTAAAACGGCGACTCAAATCAGAACTAGTCTGCTGCGTTACTTTAATAGTTTTACTCTTAGTAACGTGTTGGTAACTAATTTTAATAGTGGCTTTGCCGGCTTTTATGCCCTTAATTTTACCGGCTTGGTTAACCTTAATGATTTTAGAATTACTTGATGACCAATGAGGTCGCGCCGTCATGTTGGTGATTTTGCCAGCTAACCGTTTGTGTTCCCCTACTAAAATTCGGGTACTCCCCTTTAATTTTAGTACCGGAGTTGGCGTAGCATTAGCCGTTGCTGTACTAGAATTAGAAGTTTGAGCAGTAACCGTATCAGCCAAAGCAGTTAAATTCTGACTGGTCTCTAATAAACCAAATCCCCCTAGCATTAACATCATAATTATTATTTTTTTCATTATTTCTACACCCGCTCAATTAGCATATCTATGCTTAAACAGTTAACTTCATCTTAACACTAATTTAACTTTTTAAAATCAATTAATTCTCAAGACAATAAAAAAGCCCGTAATTGAAATTCAATTACGGACAATTGATTATTTAACTGCTTTTAAAATCCACGTGATACCAAATTTATCTACCACTTGACCAGCCTTTTCACCAGTGGGTTTCTTTTCGTATGCACTAATAACTTTGACTCCATCCGAAGTCGAGACACGCTGATACAGTGCTTCTAATGCACTCACTGCGGCCGAGTCTTTTTGACTGACCTGCAACATCAAAGACACCAGTGAAGAAACTACTGGCTTTCCCAGAAAACTATCAGCACAGAAAACTTTTTGTCCAAGAATGGAAAAACCACCTTGCACAGTCAGTTCATTAAGATCAACGTCGGCATTTAACGACATTTCTTCTGCTTGTCTTGGAGTTGGCACTGTCCGAAAAACATCAGTGGCTCCGAAGATTTTTTGATAATAATCCAGAGCGCTTTTCGTATTTTCAAACGTCAAGTACGGAATTAACTCTGTTTCCATCAATTAAACTACCTCATTTATAATCATTTACACTAAAAATAAGAATAGACCTGATTTTCTGAATTGTCAATTTGTCACCCATGAGGCGCTTGGCCAGCTTTTTAGAATCGACAGTGCTAAACTGAGGATAAAGTCAATTTGGAGGTGACAGTATGGAATTGGCAATTACAATTTTTGTGCTTAACGCGCTGTATATTTCTATCAATACTTTTCGAACTATGTTAGTTGTTAAGGGCCACCGGTATCTAGCACCAGTAGTGGCAGTGGTGGAAGAATTAATTTACGTTATGGCGTTGGCAATTGCCTTGCAACACATTGACAGCAAACTAAATATCGCTGCTTATGCTATTGGATTTGGGGTTGGTATTTATATTGGGATCATTATTGAAGATCGCATCGCCTTAGGATACGTCAACTTCCAAGTAACCGTCCAAATCGACCCTACTAATCCCCTGCATGAACACAATGAAGAGCTGCCCGAAATTCTTAGAGAAAAAGGCTACGGAGTGACCGTTAGTCATGCTGATGGTCGTAGTGGTCCACGCCTAGTTTTAAGTATTTTAGCTCCTCGAAAAGCCGAACGTAGGTTGATGGAACAAATCAAAGAGATTTCCCCAGATGCCTTCATTATGGTTCAAGAACCAATTGAATTATCCGGCGGTTTTTGGAGCAAAGAAGTCGACAAACGATACCATAAGATTAATAAAAATTCCTAGTTCTTAAATAAATTCAGTTGAGATGGCTGCGAATGCTGTGCAGGCGTTTCAGCTGTTTTTTTCATTTGATCCATGGTTTGGTTTAATAGTTCATCCACAAAAACATTGCCGTGGTTTACAGCATGTCCCTTAGTCCATTCAAATTGTAATTGACTAAATTGCGGTAATAATTGATCCACCTGGCGCCATAACTCTGCATTTTTTAGTGGTGCATTACCGGCTCGGTGCCAATTTTTGCGTTTCCAACCAGCCAACCACCCTTTTTGAATGGCGTTTAAAACGTATTGGGAGTCCAATACAGCCAAAATAGCCTTCCGGTTATATTGATGTTCGATCAAGTACATCAGGGCCTTAATGAGCCCCATAATTTCCATACGATTATTGGTGGCTCCCCATTCACCGCCAGAATCACTAACTGTTTGCTGATCTGGCAATTCAATTAAATAAGCCCAGGCAGCTTTATCATCGGCATGCACATGATCACCAGCAACATTACCGTGGTTTCTAGAACCGCCATCGGTATAAAAAGTAATTTCGGATGATTGTAACGGAGTCACTGGTCGAACTGGCGCCTTAGTTTTAGCAGCAGTGTTATTAACAGTCGTCCCTTTCATGAAAGCATCAGCTTGGCTACGGCTAGTAAATCCCTTATAAACTGCTCCTGAATAACCACTCACTTGTTTTTTAGCTTCGTCCCAAGTAGTGTAGATTCCCGGTTTGCGCCCTTTTTTTATTGCGTAAAATTTTCCCATCTGTTGCCTCCAGATAATTATTAGTAAAATAAAAAGTTAATAAATGGTTATGAAAGTTCTTATTCCTTTTCAAGATATTCATTTTGTGCGAAAATATACATAAAAGGGGGTAAACTCAAATGACCCAAACAACTGCCCAACTAATTACCGTTGAAGACGCACGGGCGTTGCTTAAAGATCGACACGAACAAATTAATGATCGCTTTCCCCAACTGAAACGCCAAGGTAAATTCATTTTACCCGATTTTCGCTTAACAAGAAAACGGGAAGCGTTCAAAATTCGCCGCCATACCTTTTTGCAACATCACGCACGTTCCTATGTTGCTTTTGACTCTGAAAATGGTCAAACGCTTTGGATGCACAACTTCCCTAGTTTAACCGAAGCACTTTTTTGGTTAGACACTGGTTTAAAGCCTACCGATACTGATACTAACTTCTCATTTAAACAATGGAAAGTTAAACATGAGGATGATATCGTTGCCTTAAAAGACGAGCTCAAGGCTAGAAAACATAAAAAAGAAGTTGCCCACAAGAAGTATAAAAAAGCATAAAAGTCCGCCGATGGCGGACTTTTTTAAGCTTTAAAATAATTTTGGACGTGTTTAGGTTGAGTGGCTACCAAAATCTCCCCATTATGAATTGAGTATAAAATTTCAGCCCGTTCATTTAACGCATTATAGAAATTATCACTGTTCATCAAAATACAATTAGCAGGCATCCCCACCTTAATGCCGTAATGATCAGTGATGTGCATGGCCTTAGCTCCATGAGTGGTAACGAATTGATAAGAATTTAAGATATCGTTATACCCCATCAAATGACCAACGTGTAAGCCCATTGAAACTGGGTCCAACATATTGCCATTTCCCATTGGGTACCAAGGATCCTTGATATCATCTTCGCCAAAGGCTACGTTCATGCCGGCTTCACTAAGTTCTTTCACCCGAGTCATTCCCCGTCGTTTGGGGTATGTATCAAAGCGACCACCAAGGTTAGTATTAACTAACGGATTGGCAATAAAATTGATTCCTGACATTTTCAGTAAGCGGAATAATTTGTAAGTGTAGGCGTCATTGTACGAGCCCATGGCGGTAGTATGACTAGCGGTAACCTTGTCTTTTAAGCCACTTTCTAATGCCAAGGTAGCCAAGGTTTCCAAACTTCTAGATTGCGGATCATCGATTTCATCACAGTGAACATCGACTAAGCGGTCATTTTGTTCTGCTAGCTTGATAATGAAGTGAAGTGATTCCACCCCGTATTCGTGAGTAAATTCAAAATGAGGAATGCCACCCACCACGTCAGCTCCCATTGCTACAGCATCACGCATTAACTGTTGACCGTTAGGAAACGACATAATACCTTCTTGAGGAAACGCTACTAATTGTAATTCCACTTGGTCTTTAACTTCTTCTCGAACTTCAATTAAAGCTTTCAAAGCCGTTAAATCCGGATCTGTAACGTCAACGTGGCTCCGAACAAATTGAATGCCGTTAGCTACTTGTAACTTAATAGCATCCTTAGCCCGTTGTTTGACGTCTTCTTTGGTTAACGTTTTTTTGCGTTCACTCCAAATTCGGATACCATCAAATAGTGTTCCGGTCTGATTCCATTCTGGATCACCAGCAGTCATAGTAGCATCTAAATGAACGTGGGGGTCTACAAACGGCGGTAATAATAGTTTATGGTTACCATCTAATACCTCTTCACCTGGTTGAGGAGTTAAATGAGCGGCAATCTCACTGAATTTACCGTCAACAATCCGAACATCACTAGCTTCCGTTGCATTTTCAATCAAAACATTTTGAATTAACATGAAAGGCCCTTCTTTCATTGATTTTTATTATTATAATTCAAAACTGACATTTAGACCACGAATTTTTGGCCAAATAAAAAGCACGAAACAATGTTTGCCCCGTGCTCAGTATTATTTAGCTGGTTTTTGCTTCAAGAATTTTTGCAAATCTGCAACTTCTTTGTTACGCTTTTCAGCCTTTTTAACGTTGATTGGTCGACGGCCTTGTACACCGTGTGGATGACAAATACGCATAATTACAAATCTCCTTATCTTAAAAAGTTACTTCGGTTATTCCTAATTTCCAATAGACTATCACATTATAATACACATTTACTTTAAAAAGCAAATCGACTTACTAATGTGTTACCGTTTTCTTATTTGTGGTATCCTTAGCATAATAACTAGACTAAATTTGAGGTGACTAACATGTTAACACAATTTCCCCAAGCCCTAACCATTGCTGGTTCAGATAGTGACGGCAGTGCCGGTATGCAAGCCGACTTACACACGTTTTTCCGGCGTCACGTGTACGGTGCATCAGTTTTAACCGCCTGCGTTGCCGGTAATAGTTACGGTATCCACGATGCCGTTAATTTACCAACGGAATTCATTGACAATGAATTCAAAGACTTAGCCGATGATTATCATATCCGTGCTAGCAAAACTGGAATGTTATCCGATTCCACTTTGATTAACACCGTCGTTAAAAACTATCAACAATACGACCTAGGTCCATTAGTGGTCGATCCAGTTATCACTACTAAACACGGTAACGTTTTGTTAGAAGAAGAAGCCTACACCACCCTACGCGATGAATTAATTCCATTGGCAACCGTGATCACTCCTAATTTCTTTGAAGCTCAAAAATTAGCCGAAATGGAAATTAACGGTGAAGATGACATGGAAACTGCCGCACAAAAGCTTCAAGATCTTGGTGCTAGCAACGTGATTATTAATGGTCGCCATGATTCTGAAGACCAACTCGAAGTCGCTGATTTTGTTCTCTTGGAGTCTGGCAAGTCATTTTGGTTACGTGATCCTTACCACCATACTGATCGCGTCAATGGTACTGGAGATACCCTATCAGCATGTATCACTGCTGAATTGGCTAAGGGTAACGATATCGAAAGCGCTATTCGGATCGCTAAAAAATTCGTTAATATTGCTATTCAAAACGAAATCATCGTTGGTCATAAATTTGGCCCGATCAATCATTGGGCACCAGAAGACGAAATCTAAGCAAAAAGCTTTTAGTGTCGATTATGACATTAAAAGCTTTTTTGCTACCTATTATTTTCTATATCGTAAAGCATTCCACTAAATAGCGCAATAAAACTAAGAATGGAAATTACTGCTGCCGCCTTGGCCCATATAGTGTAGGTACTAGTCACTGTAACATTGCCTTTCATATGAGCCTTAAACGCTACAGTTCCCCGATTAGAAACATATGTATTGACTGGCTTTCCGCCAATGGTAACCCTAGTTCCCACACTATATATTATTGGGGTATCCACAATTTCTTTAGGAGTTACAAATTTAACTCGATTACCAAAAGAATCTCTGGTAATGATTTTTTGTTTTCCGTTAATAAAAAAAACATTAGTGGTGATTGATTTCATATTATGAATTACAGCTTTAGGTAAGTAGTCATTGATATTGTAAAAGCCCACTAAACCGGTTCCCACTTCATTGTTGTAGCTAATCCTTTCGGTTTGGGGCGTAGACAATTGCCATTGGACCATCGGAACCAGAAACGCTACTAAGGCAAAACCACTTACTAACCAACTCAACCACTGCTTTTGGTAAGAAACTACTACGAAACTTCCTACTAAACCAATAAGTAACGTTGCCATCATCATCAACATTCCTGGTAACATCAACACAAAATTAAACTGCTGGCCTAATAATGTCCAAGGAACGATGCCAGTAGCTAAAACTAAGCTAATGGTTCCTGCAATCAACGCAGAACGGTATATAGAGTTTAACTTTTGCCACTGAGTAAATGACCAAATTATTAAAACCAGAATGACTAATCCGATTCCATAACTAATTATATTGTTAGTAACTGAGTTGGTTAAAACTTTAATGGGACCCAGCATTGCTGGTTGAATTTGAAAATGTTTAGCCGGTTGAAACGGAATAGTAATTTCTTCTAATAATGGAATCCAGTAGAAAGATGTAGTAAAGAAAGATATTAATGCTGCCTTAGTCAATCCTAACCACATGGATTGCAGGTTGGTAACTCTATTTTTTAAAATGATTAATCCTATTATCAAATAAAGTGACACTACCCACGCAATCGTAGGATATGTGTAAGTAATTAAAGTCAGCGCCAAAGTTACTATCCACCAACTTTTGCCTTGGGTTTTCACCAGTTTATAAAGGCCAAAAAAAAAGCTAGCGGAATAAACGCAAAAACTAATGCCTCACCAGCAACGTTTCTGGTAATGTCAAAAGTTCTATACGCAGCAAACGTCCATATTGTTGCAAATAAAAATGCTTGGCTATTATTGTTAGTAACTTGTTTCACGACCAAATAAGCAATTGCCAGGGTTAAGTAGGTAAATATTGCAACAACAGCCATATAACCATAAATAAAGCTAGTTAGTACATGTCCAATCGGATATGCTATAAGATAAATTAACCACGGTTGAAATAAATTGGCTGGGCTGCCAACAAACCCGTCTACAACATAGTTGACTGGTCCTTTGAATATGGCTTTTATACTACCAATTCGATTCAATTCAAAAGAAAGTACTCCTGAATGACGTCCGATAATTGTTCTATCATAAAATAGAGCTACCATAAAAAGAATAGTTAATAGTAAAAATGATAACCATGGTATAATTTTTTTCATGTTTTTAATCTCCTAAACACATGTATACGTTGGTTATTTTATAATAATTATTTAGATAAATCTATAAGAATTAAAATTCAAATATAAAAGACATGATGACAAATAGACCCAAAATAAATTATATTTTTATCATCCATTAAACTATAACAACGCAATATCATCTTAATGCTAAGTAGTATACTAATTGCAGATAAATATACAAATAAAATCCCTTGAGTGAAATTAAAAATTTCACTCAAGGGATTTAACTTGATAACTTCTATAATTAATGACTCGTCATTACTACTAACAATAATTTACATACTAACCGCATTAGCAAGATTAATATTACCAATATATAGCATCTAATCCCTGTAAATTAAATATCTACTAGATTCTGATAATCTCATTATCAGTAACTAAAGTATTAATCTTAATATCATGATCTTCAATTGGCCATTTGTTAGTGGTAAAGCTCATCATTGGGGGAACCAAAGATACGGTTCTACCCAGATAATGGCTTAAGAAACGATCATAGTAACCACCACCAAAACTTAATCGATTATTACTGTCAAGGGCAAAAGCCAGCCCAGGAACGATAATTAAATCAATTTGCTGATTAACCAGTGTTTCGTCGTAAGCGGGTTCTAATAACCCAAAATTACTTTTAACTAACTGATCGTATCCGATAAAAGGTAAAAAAGCCATCTGCCTTTTAGGCATTACTTTTGGTAAATAGACTTGCTTACCCTCTATTTGTGCTTGCTTAATTAAATTTTTAGTTGGGAATTCAATTGGTCCACTGATAACGGTAGCAATGCTATGAGCTTCTTGCCATTCAAAAGTGCTAAATAGATTATCTAAAATTTTTTGTTCTTCTTGTGAATCTACATTGTCAGAGTTTTTTAATTTAGTTAGTTGATTATTTCTAAATGTTTTTTTATCAATCAATTTTTCCCCTCCTCTCAAGTTAAGTTAGCCTAATTAAAATATATTATAGTTTATAAATCTCTTTAATATCTACTATAACGACTACCGCATTAGGAAAATGTTCATCTAAGCCGCTTTGCTTCAATTCCGTTTCTGACACTTCATCATGATCATGAAGATAAGCAATTCCATTAATCCGATAAGATACATGGTTTTTATTATCAAATGAAGTTACAGCCACCCGATTATTACTTTGAATGTTATTGTACGCATGGTCTAAAGTAAATTCTACATAAATTAAATGTTGATTATCTAAAACCCGAATTGAGCCTTTAGGACCAATTTGTGGTTGACCATCATCACTTACTGTGGCTAAGTAATCTAGTTGATTATCAAAAAAAGAAGTTAGTTCAGAATCTAAGGTAGTTGTTTCAAGTAAGGTTGCCATTGCATTTTACTCCATTCCATTATTTTATAGTAAAGTCCGTAATCAAAAATAATTATTTTACTAATCTTTAGTTAGGCCTGCTATATAAGATTAACACCCCTTTATAAGCCAAATTAATCCAACTAATAATCCATAACTATCTATTATTATGATAAGCTAAATATACATTTACATATTTGGAGGACTAATTTTGATTTATAATTATCATCAAAACCACTCATTAACCTTAGACTTAGTAGCATTATCGCAAGCAACACCTGATTTACATCCGTCTTCTGCACTATTGATATGTAAAACTGATTGTATCTTACAAATTGATCAACGTAATTTTCATTTGAAGCAACAAGATATAGTTCTTTTACGCTATAAACAACCAATTAATTTAATGCCTATAGATCAGCAAGCTTTTTACGTTAGTTTATTTTTTGTTCCTATCGCTTGTGGTATAGAATGTGGACCTAACGAATTAGTTACTTCTATGACCTGCTCTCAAACGGATGCACACATTGTTTTTCGGCGATTTAATTATCAAATATGCGTTAATTATCTTAACCAAATTAAGGCATTAACAACTATTCAACCTCAAGATAATTTCTTAAAATACCAAGAAAGTACCTTAATGAGCTTATTACTAACAGAACTATCTAGGTACGGCATTGACGCTATTGCAATGATTGAGTCTAATTTTTTAGAATATGATTTAAAAAAATCATCTCGATCCATTCAATTCGGTATTATTTTAAACTACATAGTAGCGAACTTAGCAACCGTGAATCTAACTAAAGCGGCTTTGCATTTTGAGTACGATCCCAACTACTTCTCTAGATTAACGCGCCAATTATTCCACAAAACTTTCACTGAAGAAGTCCGTTTTATTCGCATGAGTGAAGCCCAAAAACTATTAGAAATAACTAACCGTTCCGTTGCGGATATTGCGTTAACTTTAGGATATCAGTCCCCCTCTACTTTTAACCGTTACTTCAAGCAACGAGCGGGACAAACCCCGTCCGCTTATCGCAAACTATATCAAACATAACAACTTTAATTAAGTAACTGTATATCATTTCAACTATCTATCAAGTAGAACTTAAAGAATTTATGGAATTACTTGGGAACGGCGTAAGATGGGGGAACTAGCTAAATATCGTCGTGGTTCATTCCCACAACCATATGGAAATAAAGCATGGTATGACGGTAAAGACGCTATGCCATTCGTTCAAGTTGTAGATGTGACTAACCAACTAACTTTAGTTGAAAATACAAAACAGAAAATTAGCAAATTAGCTCAACCCAAAAGTGTATTTGTTCCAAAGGGTAAAGTTGTAGTTACGTTACAAGGAAGTATCGGACGTGTGGCAATCACGCAGTATGATTCATTTGTAGACCGTACCTTGCTTGTTTTTGAAGGCTACGAAAAAGAAACTGACGAACGATTTTGGGCATATACAATTCAGCGAAAATTTGAGTTTGAAAAACTAAAAGCTCCTGGTGGAACTATTAAAACAATCACAAAAGAAGCCCTTTCGTCATTTGTTGTTTATTTTCCTCAATTTGAGGAACAATTAAAAATTGGTTCATTATTTAATGTGTTGGACTCCCTTATCGCTTCCAACCAGTTCCAGCAAAAAAGACGTTTTCCGGGCTTAAAAAACGTCTTTTTGTCGTACTTATATAAGGCTAGCTAAATGTTTCATAACTTTATCATTATCTTGATTCTCTAATTCCTGAATTATATGCAAATATGTTTGCTGAGTCGTATTCATATTGGAATGACCTAATCTGTGGGCTACCGAAGCTATGCTTACTCCCGAATACAGCAATAGTGACGCATGGGTATGGCGTAGTCCGTGCACTGAAATAACAGGGATCTCTGCTCTCCTACATAATCTTTCTAAATAGTGATTAACTGTATCATTATAAACCTTCTTATCCTGCACAAAAATTGGTTGTTGTGGTGGCATTCCCTTAGTTAACTGGGAAAATTGAATTACCGTTTGCCAATCTAATTGAACATTTCTAACCGAAGCATGATTTTTAGTAGGTGCAAAGTCGCCCTTATCAGCTTTATAGTTCCACGTTTTATCTATCTTCAAATTTTGTCTAGCAAAATCAAAGTCATCTGGGGTGACACCTAAAGCTTCCGCAAACCTTAATCCCGTTTTACTAATCAACAAAATAAAATAATCCCAATTAACCCCTTCGTTTAAGGTTAGGACGTTCAACAATGATTGGACTTCATGTTGGTGTAAAAACTTAGTTTTATGTTTTCGATGTTTAATTCCCTTTAAAACGGCTTTTCTGGTCGGATCTCGTTCAATAATTCGTTCTTCTAATGCATCCATCAACGCACTTCTAACATGTCGATGAAAATCCATAACCGTTTGACGTTCATGAGTTGTAGCATACTCATTCAATATTTTTTGGTAAGTTAATCTCGATATTTGGTTCATTCTAATATCTGGGGCTAATCGGCATAATTGACGATGTGTCATTTCGTATTTTTGATACGTAATTGGTTGTACCGCGTCTCGCTTATACAGTTGCATCCATTCGGCAAAATATTCGTGTAACTTGGGTGACTGTTCCATCGATGTTCCCTCCAAATAAAAAAATTAGAATCTCATTTTGAGATCCTAATTAATTATTACAGGATATAAACTAGTTTAGCTAATTTGAAGAAACTTTCGCTGATTAGATGCGACAGCTAGTTCAAATTAAACAAACATATTTTGCATTAAATATTTTTTAAGCGTTTTAAGTTGATTCAGGTGTTGTTGGTTGGAAGCGATAAGGGAATCAATACTTTTTAAGAACATACCCACTTTTAATTGTTCTTTTTTACTTTCTGGAAAACAAACATGATAATTCAAAAAATCATTTGGAGTAATTCTTTTTTGACTATTAGACGTACCGGATGAAATTGACTCTAATTTTATTGTTGTTTTATCAGATAGCATAATTTGTTTCAAGAAATTTAAATCAACATCTAAAGACCTATAAGGAATGAATTCTTCTGATGCAACTGACGATTTATCTTTGACGTGAACTAACCAAATTCTTTTTTTTCTTACATTAAGTTTGTTTACCAATAAAATTTCACCGGAAATTCCGATTCGATTGCTACGCATAACTTTTCCTAATACAACTTCAGGTTCTTGATTTTTATCATATGCAGGCATACTGTATTCAAAAAAAATATTGTTAGGAAACAACTGAGGGTTAACACTTACTTTGATTATTTTTCCTACTTCCCCCAACTTACGCCGTTCCCAAGCATCAGCAAACCCTGCAAATCTTAATTGTGGGAACTTGCTACCATTTTTGGGGAACAATTTCTGCAAATATCCCTGTTTAAGTTCCTTAAGCTTAGCTAACTTACGCTGATGAAGAGCGATAGTGTCATCTAAATGTTTGAAGAATGAACCGATTTTTTGTTGCTCTCTTTCAGAAGGACAATAGAATTCAAAATTTTCAACGTTTGGTTTTGAAATATTTTGAACCTTAGTTCCGGCTCCTCTTTTGCTAAAATATGCTTGTGATCTATTTATAGACATAGATAAAAAATAGCTGTCTATATTTGTATTTGGTTTTATTTCTGCGACACGTTGATTGAGAACATACCTATTGTTTTCTGGTATTTTAGCTGTCATTCCTAATAATCCAGGAGCTTGTTCGCTTAAAATCATAACTAGTGTATCTTTTTCTAAAGTTTTAGTTTCTCTATTTATAAATTTTCCAGAACTCACTAGTTTTCCTGACATATTTACTGATTTTAAAGTAATTAATTCATAAGTACCGTTTTCTACAACGTCATTTTCATAACTTCCACCGTTTGAGTATTTTGAGACTTCCCCCAACTTACGCCGTTCCCAGTCGTCCTGAAATCCCTTAAACCTAATTCTAGGTGTCATTTTTTCATCCATTACTTAAACAGCTCCTTTAACTTCTCAAGCTGCTGTTGAGCGTCAGGGTCTTGACCTACTAGTTCAGCTAGCATGCTGGTAAATTCTGTTTCCTGTTCAACGATTTCTTGATTAGTATCTCGGATATCAGCCACTAGTTTATCCACATCAACCGGTGGTTCCTCTTCAAACGTATCTACATAGCGCGGAATGTTTAAATTAAAGTCGTTTTCCTTAATTTCATCAAGGGGTGCAACATGGGCATACTTATCCACATCAGCTCGTTGTTGATACGTTTCCACAATCTTATCCACTTGTTCGTCAGTTAAATTATTTTGGTTTTTCCCCTTCTCAAAGTCATTGGAAGCATCAATAAAGAAAATATCATCAGTAGTGCGTTGTTTCTTAAATACTAAGACTACCGTTGGAATTGACGTTCCATAAAATAAGTTAGCTGGTAATCCAATTACGCCGTCCAGCACATTATCGCGTTCAATCATGAATCGGCGAATCACTCCTTCGGCAGCCCCGCGGAAAAGTACTCCATGGGGTAAAACTACTGCCATCTGGCCGTCATCATTTAAGTGAAACAACATGTGCTCTACAAAGGCAAAATCAGCTTTGGATTTAGGCGCAGTTTTCCCGTATTTTCGGAACCGTTCATCGTCTAACTTACCATCCGTACTCCACTTAGCTGAATATGGTGGGTTAGCTACCACCGCATCAAATCGTTGACCGGCAAACTTATCGTCTTCTAATGTATCGCCTTGTTTCATTTCAAAAAGGCTAAAATTGATGCCGTGCATCAGCATATTCATCCGCGCCAGGTTAAATGTCGTGCCGTTTAATTCTTGACCGTAGTAGTTTCCAACGCGAGCGTATTTACCTACTTGCAATAATAGAGAACCAGATCCCATCGTAGGATCGTAAACACTTTTAATTTCTGTTCTATCTAACGTTACTAACCGGGATAATAATTTGGAAACTTGTTGGGGGGTATAGAATTCACCAGCCTTTTTACCAGCAGTAGAGGCAAATTGACCGATCAAATATTCGTAAGCATCCCCCAAAACATCAATCTCAGCTTTACCTTCACCAAAGTCTAAATCAGCCAAATTTAGCATTACTTTAGCAATTAAATCGCTTCGCTGAGCCACGGTAGAGCCTAATCGAGATGAGTTTAAGTCTAAATCTTCGAATAAGCCCCGAAAATCGGTTTCAGATTCCTTACCAATTGTGGAATTTTCCAATTCATTAACCGCATTAGCCAATTTTTCCACATCAAAATGGCCTGCTTGAATATCCGCCACTAAGCTAGAAAATAAATTATCCGGACTAATGAAAAAACCTAAAATATTAGTAATTGCATCTTGCAACATATCTCTCATATCTTCATCAGCATAAGCTTCTTCAAATGTTATCCCGTCGTTGGCTAACTGTTCAGCAGCCACATCATCTTCTCTTTGGGATAAGAAGCGGTAAAAAATTAATCCTAAAATATAATTCCGAAATTCGCTCGCATCCATATTGCCCCGCAAATCATTGGCAATACTCCACAAGCGTTTTTGTAATTCAGCTTGCTGTTGAGCTTGCTGAGTGTGTGTTTCTGACATAATTCTTTTCTCCTACGACATCGTGAACCGTTCAACGGTTTGCAACACGAAACTCTTTATTTTTTTAGACAATGAAACTTTTTCCTTAAAGCCATAGCCCGCCTTATTCAACTCTTCTGTTACCCTTCTGGGGTTAGTATGACCGTAAAAATCATAATCATCAATTTCACTATTAATTAATTGGGCCGGCACCTTATTTTCTTCAGCAAAATCATTTACTTCTAATTTGCGACGTTGAGCCAAGAACCGGTTTAGTTCATCACCCACATTAGCATTATCTGGTAAATTAGGAACGACTGAATCCAAGAAGGCAGCAATCAAATCAGCCTTAGATCTTAACTTCAGATCATTAGTATCGTTAAGCATTTGTTTGATCCGCTTACTATCGGATTGACGGTTAGCCTGAGAATCTAAATCGATCGCTTTGACCAAGTTAATAATATAATCAACATCAATTCGATCAGTTTCTAGCAATTCAATTTCAAAGTTAATATCTTCCAAAATAGAGGCTGCCTCTGGCTGTTCTCTATTGCGTTGCAAGTAGCGATAGGCATCCACATATTTACTTTGAAAATCAGCCATTAACTGGGCATTAAGACCATCTGCAGTAAAATTATCCCACTTAAAATCTTCATAGACCCTAATCTTATTATGAATACGCAATACTTCTCGAAAAGCTAATACAAAGGTCTTAATAGCTGAATCTCCTTGATTAAATAATTCATCCACTGCCTTTGCATCTGGAGTAATAGTTACTAAAGTAGCAATTGCTGGACGCAGTTCCGCTGCCAATTCAGCGTAACTTTTAACGTAAAAATCCTCTTTAGAACCAGCAGAATAAAGGGTCACTGCTTGATCCGTAGCAACTTTAAGATTGCGATAGCTAACAATATTGCCGCTGGGTTTAGAATCTGTTTCTACCCGGTTAGTCCGCGAAAATGCTTGAATCAAACCTTGATACTGCAAGTTTTTATCTACATATAAAGTGGCTAACCGCTTAGAATCAAACCCAGTTAAGAACATGTTAACCACAATTAAAATATCAATATTGCTGTCAGGTGATTGATCATTATGTTCTTTCATCCGTTTAGAAACATCAGCAAAATATTCAGAAAACGTATCAGTACTAAATTCCGTTCCATACTGTTCGTTATAATCAGCAATCACTTGGTCTAAGCCCAATCGGGATGATTTAATTGCTTGATCTTGTTTTTCCACTGCATTTTCTTCGTTAGCGACCCAAGTAAAAATAGTGGTAACTTTCAACTCATGATTAGGATCTAGTTGCTTAAATGCCTGGTAGTACTTTAAAGCTATTTCCGTACTAGGAACCGTAAAAATAGCGTTATAATGACCATTTTTGGTAAGTTGCCCATGATTCATTAAGATGTGTTTAGTCACTAGTTGAACCCGTTCATCAGCTTCAAATACTTCAGCCGTATTGATTTTAGCCACTTGCTCATTAATTTCTTCAGTGGAAAGGTCATCCTTGCCTTTTAAGGTGTTAATGTATTGTACGCTAAATCCTAGAACGTTATGATCACGAATGGCGTCTTTAATAAGGTAGTGGTGTAATTCTTCGTCGTACAATGATTCGGTAGTGCGTCCATCTTGGCCCACGTTTTCTGCAAAAATAGGTGTTCCAGTAAATCCAAAATGTTGCGAATTAGCAAACCACTGATTAATGTTTTTACGCATATCACCAAATTGACTCCGATGAGCTTCGTCTTCAATAAAAATAACGTGTTTATCGTGAAATTCTGTTAATAATTTACGATAACGAGAATCTTCTTTCACTGCCGTATTCATCTTTTGAATGGTAGAAATAATTAGGGGTGTATCGCTAGCCTGTAGCTGCCGCACCAAACTAGCGGTACTATTGGTTTGATCAATAGCGGGCTCATTTGTGGTAGATTGCGCTGAATAGGCATTAAAATTCTTAGCCGTTTGGATATCCAAGTCCGAACGATCGATTAGGAAAATAACTTTTTCTGCATCAGTTTCCCTAGTCAAAATCTGACTGGCTTTAAAAGCCGTAATGGTCTTGCCTGAACCAGTTGTATGCCATACATAGCCATTTTTATCAGGGTGATTTTGAGCCTGATTAACTATGGCCTCCACTGCGTAAACTTGATAAGGTCGCATAATCATAATACTGTCATTACTATGATCAAAAACGGTGTACTTACTAATCATGCTATGTAGCCTAGATTTACTCAAAAATGAAGCAGTAAAATCCGTAATATCATTTAACCAATTATTTTCTTTATCGGTCCAATAAAACATAAAATTAGCGTTTAAATTGCCATCACCATTAGCGAAGTATCTAGTATCAACACCGTCAGAAACTACAAAAATTTGGACGAAACGATAAAGATTTCTAAAAGAATCATTTCTATACCGAATGATTTGGTGGAAAGCTTCTTCGAAGTCCCCGCCCCGGCGTTTTAATTCTACCTGAACTAACGGCAATCCATTTACTAAAATCGTAACGTCATACCGATTAGTATATCTAGCATTAACGGTTACTTGATGAGTCACTTCAAAAATGTTATTTGCAACTACTCGTCCATCAAAGAATTCTAAATAAACGTTCGAACCATCATCACGTTGGATGCTAATCTTACCCGCTGGTTGAATATCAGATCCCCGCAATAATTGAGCAATTTCAAACAACGTTTTAGAACCAACTAATTCATTCATTACCCGACTAAATTCCGTATCGGTTAATTCTTCATCCTTTAAGTTAACTCGATTACGTTGATTTAAAATCAGCCTAAAATGATTGATTAATTCCGTTTCGTTATCAATTTGAATTGTTTGATAGCCTTGCTTTGCTAACTGCTGCATAAACCGATCTTCTAGTTGTGCTTCAGATTCTACTTCTTTAGCCACTTGGCTCACCTCTTTTGAGTCCTTCATATCTGTCATTAGTATATCAAAATAATGAACATTAAAAAATGCCAGCAATATTGCTGGCATTTTTATTATTTTTAATCCCCCACTCTTCCCCTCAAATACTTCAACGTCAAACTCTGCACGCCCTCCTGCACTAATTTCAGTGGGCTGCCAGCAGCCATAATTCGGCCACCTTGATCGCCACCCTTAGGACCCATGTCAATCATGTAATCAGCGTTAGCAATCAAATCTAAATCGTGAGTGATCGTAATTACCGTTGCTCCATTAGCAAGTAATTGATCAAAAATTCGTAAGAGAGTTTGCACATCAAGAGGATGTAGTCCCACCGTCGGTTCGTCAAAAATAAACAACGAATCATTTAACTGGTGGGCCAAGTGAGTAGTTAATTTCAAGCGTTGCGCTTCCCCACCGGAAAGAGTTGGCGTGGCCTCACCTAATTTCAGGTAACCCAGTCCCATGCCGGTTAAAGTAGTCAAGGTGCGCATAATTTTAGGATTATCGTCTAACACCGACTGAGCTTTATCGACTTCTAAGTCTAAGACGTCGGCGATACTCATTGATTGCCACTTCACTTGCAACACATCAGGGTTAAACCGTTTGCCGTGACAAGTTGGGCATACTTCCACCATGTCCGGCAAGTACTGAATATCTAGCGAAATTTCACCAGTCCCGCCACATGTAGGACAAGCGCCCTGTTTATTATTGTAGGAAAAATACGACGGAGTAAATTGTTTTTGCTTGGCTAATGGTTGTTTCGCATACAGTTTCCGCAATTCGTCCATAATATTGGTATACGTGGCCACCGTTGATCGAGCATTTTTGCCGACCGGAACGGCATCAACACTTACCAAGTTGTTAATCGCAGCCGCATCTAACTTGATCACGTGGTCAGGCAGCTTTTCTCCGTGAGCTTGAGCGGTTAAGGCTGGCAATAAACTGTCCAATATGAGCGTCGTTTTCCCTGCTCCAGAAAAACCAGTCACCGCAGTTAATCGATTCAATGGAATTTGAACGTTCACATTATGCAAATTAAAGCGTTCCTCAACCGTCAAATCAATACTACCGTTAGCCATAATTTCTGCTTCAGCAATTGGTTTGCGGACCAACAATGGTGCTTTTCCGGTTAAGAATGGTCCAATTAACGACTGCGGGTCCCGTTTGATTTCTGCCGGTGTTCCCTGAGCAATCACCTGACCACCTGCAGCACCAGAACCGGGTCCAATTTCAATAATCCAATCGGCGGCATCAATAATGGAAGTTTCATGATCCACCACGATCACCGAATTCCCCTGTTCAATCAACTGATGAAAAATTTTGATTAATCCGGCTACGTTATCCGGATGCAACCCGACAGACGGTTCATCTAAAACATACAATACTCCCGTCGTTTCGGTTCGCAACGTGCGCCCTAATTGAATTCGTTGTAGCTCGCCAGTTGAAAGACTACTACCGGCTCGGTCCATTGTCAGGTAGTCCAGCCCCAAATCAAGTAATGGTTGCAATTGGTTCACCAGTTCTCCGGTTAAATTATTAGCTAAGTTCAACATATTTTCCGGTAACCATTCTTTAGCTTGAGCAACCCAAGCCGGTAATGCCGCCAATGGTAAAGCACTCACCTCAGCAATATTTTGACCGTTAACTAATTGAGTTAATCGGTTCGGATTTAATCTGGTTCCATGACAGGTTGGACAAGTTGAGAACCGGTAAAATCGATTTAACCGTTTCAGGGCTACTTCACTTTTGGTAGTAGCCATACTATCGGTAACGGCGTTATAGGCGTTTTCATAAATGGCGTTATCCATATGAAACACCCGGCCGTTTTTAGAAGGAATGTCCACCGGAATCGTTTGATTGGGGCCATGCAGTACAAAATCTTTTTCCTTATCAGACAAATCTTTAAACGGAATATCAATCCGAATCCCCGCTGAACGAGCAACACTGGGCATAAAATTACGTCCCGGAATCCGCCAAGCCGCTACTGCCCCATCCTCAATAGACTTATCCGGATTATCAATTAATTTACTAGGATCCAACTGCTTGGTAACCCCTAATCCATCACATTCTGGGCAGGCACCATCAGAATTAAAAGCAAAGTCCTCGGCCCCATATGCATAGAATTCAACTCCACAAGTTGGACACGTAATCCGCCCCATGGCCTCACCAGTTTTATCCATCGCTTCTGCAATTTCAATTGTGGGTGGAACTTGATGACCATTAGGACATTTAGGCGATCCTAACCGTGAATAGATTAAGCGCAAAACGTTATAAACTTCAGTCATGGTTCCAACAGTCGACCTAACTCCTGGTACTGAGGGTCGTTGACGTAGTGCCAATGCCGATGGAATATGTTTCACAGATTTGACGTCAGCCCTACCAAACTGGCTAATTCGCCGGCGAGTGTAGGTAGCCAAAGCGTCCAGGTATCGTCGCGCTCCTTCAGAATACAAGATTCCCATCGCTAACGATGATTTTCCAGAACCCGAAAGTCCTGAAATTGCCACAAATTGATGTAGTGGAATATCAACATCAATATTCTTTAAATTATTAACATTACCGCCCCGTACTTCAATATGGTCAGCAACATTTAGCTTACTTGTCATAGCTACCTCCTTAACTCTTATCCTTTTATTATAAGCTTTTGAATGAAAGTCATGCTCTTATAAGCAAATTAATATCTGTCCTTCAAAATCTGCGATAAACTTATAGTAGTAACTATTTATTAGGAGGGATTTCCATGGCAAGATTTATCACTCACACTAAACTCAAATCCATCGGCCGCCAAACTATTAACCAAGCGGGGACTCACCAGTATCTAGCAGATGAACCATTGTCTCAACACGGAACCGACGCCGGACCATCTCCAGTTCAGTACCTCTTAGGAGCCCTGGGGTCTTGTCTCGGCGCTAGTATTCGAAGCATTGCCGATAAGGATCCTAATATTGAAATCAAGCTTTTTAACGTTGATACCCTCGGCGAAATGGAAATTTACCCCGATAAATCCTCAAAAATCGTGAACATTTCAGTTAAAATCACTTGTCACACTAATTTAGAACCAGAACAACAAACCGATCTCATTAACCGCGCAATTCATATTTGTACCGTTCATAATACTTTAAGGGCCGCTATTCCCATCGAAATTGAAATTCTAGATTGATAACTTTAAAAGTTAGCACTCGTTTAAAACGAGTGCTAACTTTTTTAATATATTTTTAGACAAACACTATTAGGTAGGCGTTTTGTGGTGGAATTATTTCGAGCATATCATTTGTATACATTACTAAATAGTGATAATATATAAATGTTGAAAGAAAACATCTTTTAATCTTTAATTTTAAAACCACTCGATTTAAGGGAGGAATTATTACATGAATAACGATATGTTTGGCTTTAACAACTTAGACGATATTTTAAACGATCCATTCTTCCGAAACGCCATGAATACTGGCAACGGTCGAATGACTATTAATGGGCAACCAGTGAGTCCCGAACAACTAAAACAAATGCAAGCTGGTCAATCTGGCCAGCAACCACAACAACCTAAGAGCAAACATCCTTTGCTCGATGAATACGGAACCGATATGACTCAATTGGCTAAAGACGGCGATTTAGATCCCGTGATTGGTCGAGACAACGAAATTGAACAAATGGAAGAAGTCTTGAGTCGCCGAAGCAAGAATAACCCCGTTTTAATTGGTGAAGCTGGGGTTGGTAAAACTGCCGTCGTTGAAGGGCTTGCCCAAAAGATTGTAGACGGCGATGTTTCTGAAAAACTCTTAAACAAGCGTATCATCTCCATTGATGTTGTGTCCCTAGTTCAAGGTACCGGGGTGCGGGGCCAATTTGAAGAACGGATGAAACAATTGATCGATGAAGTTTCTGAAAACAGTGACATCATCCTCTTTATCGATGAAATCCACCAAATTGTTGGTGCTGGTTCTACTGGTGAAGGCGACAAGATGGATGCTGGTAACATTTTGAAGCCTAAATTGGCTCGGGGTGAATTCCAATTAATTGGTGCCACTACTAACGCCGAATTCCGTGATATCGAAAAAGATCAAGCCTTAGCTCGGCGGTTCCAACCAATTACGGTTAACGAACCTAGCGAAGAAGACACCATCCAAATTTTGGAAGGCTTGGCTCCTAAGTACGAAAAGTATCACCACGTTCACTACACTCCAGATGCTTTGAAGGCTGCCGTTTCATTAGGTAATCGTTACATCCAAGATCGGATGAACCCCGACAAGGCAATTGATTTAATTGATCAAGCTGGTGCTAAAGTCGCCATGACCTCTCACCTTTCCAAGGACAAAGCTACCTTGCAACAACAAGCTGAAGACCTAGAAAAACAAAAGAACGAAGCTTCTCAAGCCGAAGACTTTGAAAAGGCCGCTCAACTTAAAGACCGCATTGGTAAAATTAATCAACAAATTGAAGATATCGATGATGGTAAAAAGGTAGAAACGCCAGACGTTACCGCAGCAAATATTCAAGCAGTAGTTGAAAAAATCACTGGAGTTCCTGTTACTAGTGTTGATGAAGACGAAGTCAGCCAATTAAAGAACTTAGACAAGGATATGAAAGCCGAAGTAATTGGCCAAAATAAAGCCATTGACGCTATTTCCGCTGCCATCAAGCGTAGTCGGGTCGGCTTTACTCAAGGTAACCGCCCTATTGGTAGCTTCCTCTTCGTTGGCCCTACCGGGGTTGGTAAAACTCAAACTGCTAAGGCTTTAGCTAAGGAACTGTTCGGAACTGAAGATTCCATGATTCGATTCGATATGTCTGAATACATGGACAAGATTAGCGCAAGTAAATTAATCGGTTCTGCTCCTGGTTACGTAGGCTACGGCGAAGGTGGCCGATTGACTGAAGCAGTTCGGCGTCATCCATACAGTTTGATTTTGATGGATGAAATCGAAAAGGCTCATCCAGACGTTTTAAACTTGTTACTTCAAATCTTAGATGACGGTCGTTTGACTGACGCCCAAGGGAAAACTGTTGATTTCAGTAATACCGTTATCATCATGACCAGTAACGCCGGTCAAGATAACTTAGACGAACAACCAGACGTGATCGAACGTCTCAAGCCATTCTTTAGAATTGAATTCTTAAACCGAATTGACGATATCATCCAGTTCGAAGCCCTTTCTAAAGACAACATTTTGAAGATCTTAGACCTCATGCTTAACGATCTTAACAAGATGGTTAACAAGGCTAAGGGAATCTCCTTCACCGTCACTAACGACGCTAAGAGTAAATTAGTTGAATTAGGTTACAACGAACAAATGGGAGCTCGCCCTATGCACCGGGTTATCACCAAAGAAATCACCGATCCATTGACTAACGTCTACTTGGAAAATCCTGAAGTTAAGGAATACAAAGTAGCCGTCAAAGATGGTAAGGTTGTAGTTGAACCTGCCAAATAATTTAACTGCCCATAAAAAAATAAAGCGATATCATAAAGATCAGAGTGGCCACCCGGTTTCTCTGGTCTTTTTTGAATTTTATTAAAATTTATTTTAGTTAAAACGATTTTCATAGAGTAAAGTAGTTTGACATTCCCCCCAGTTGTTGGTATATTATGGTCAATGTGTTTTAGAGTTTCGCTTTTTAAGGTAATTGTTTTATAGCTTTATGAAATAACTCCTTAATCGTGTTCAACTAGTTAAGATGCATTACATTAGATCGCGCTTAGCGCAAGGAGGTTTCATAATTATGAAACAAGGTACTGTTAAATGGTTCAACGCTGATAAAGGTTACGGCTTCATTACTACTGACGATGGTGACGTATTTGTTCACTTCTCAGCTATCAACAAAGACGGCTTCAAGTCATTAGACGAAGGTCAAAAAGTTACCCTTGACGTTGAAGATAGCGACCGCGGCCCACAAGCTGCTAACGTTAACGTTGTTGAAGAAGGCTAATTTTTAATTAACTTTCCAAAGAGTCTGGCATTTGCCAGGCTCTTTTTTTATTTTTTAAACTAAATCCTTGCATTTTAAAAAGTAATGAGCGTATAATATAGGTATAGTTTAGCTAATAAAAAGTAAGTAAATTGGAGGCATCAGTTCATGACTAATGTTGGAATTATCGTTGGGAGTCTACGTGAAGACTCTTTCACCAAAAAAATCGCCAAATCAGTTGCCAGCTTCTTGCCTAGCGACTACAACGTATCTATCATCGACATCAATTTAGATCTTTACAATGAAGATTTAGATCAACCTGGAAAGGTACCTGCATCTTGGGAAACTTTCCGAGCTCAAATGAATGACGTAGATGCTGTGATCTTTGCTACCCCAGAATACAACCGTTCTATTCCTGGTGGTCTTAAGAACGCAATTGACGTTGGCTCTCGGCCAATGGGTTCTAGCATTTGGGACAAGAAACCCGCTCTTATCTTGAGCGTTTCTCCTGGTGCAATTGGTGGTTTCGGTGCTAACATGGCTCTTCGCCAATCACTCGTCTTCTTAAATATGCCAGTGGTTCAACAACCAGAAGCATACATTGGCGGCGTAACCAATATCTTGGATGCTAACGGCGAAGTAACTGAACAACGTGAGCTTGACTACTTCAAGTCAATCGCTGATACCTTCGTAGACTTAATCAACAAAAATAAATAATAAATAAAAGCCACGACAATTCACTTGTCGTGGTTTTTTAATGCTAAATTCCGGCTAAATCAAATGACTAGCGTTAAAATAAAAAACAATGATTTTAAAGATTCTAGAGGAGATATTTTTATGAGTACCTTATAATCAAAGCTCACCCTAACGTTAGTCAAATTTCCAATTCAATGGCAATTTGTGATCGGTTTGTTACAGCTTATCAAGAAACCCACCCTAACGATACCGTTCTACAGCATGACTTATACGCTGAAGGCAATATTGAAATCGATAGTTCCAATTTCCAAACTTGGGCTAAATTGTCCGAAGGCGTTAAATATTCTGACTTATCAAGTGATGAACAAATTTTAGTAAGCCGTCAACAACTCCTGCAAGAAGAATTCATCAAAGCCGACAAATATGTCTTTGCTAACCCAATGTATAACCTCTTCTTACCTGCGCGGCTTAAGAGCTACTTAGACGTTGTTTGCGTATCTACTAAAACCTACAAGGCAACTACCAAAGGTCCTGCTGGCCTCCTAAAGGATAAGATGGCGGTTCACATTCAATCAGCTGGCGGAACTTATCAAAATAGTGATAACCCTCATATGCAGGCCCTAGACATGGGGACTCAATATCTGAGAACTATCTTGAGCCAAATGGGAGTTACTGACGTTAAAGGCGTCTACAACGAAGGAAACAGCAAATTAGATGAAGCCGCAATGCTCCAAAACAGACAACAATCTATGGACGAAGCCGTTCAATTGGCAGAACGATTCTAAATTAAAAAGCCCGACCATAATTTTATGGTCGAGCTTTTTTCAATTGTTATGAAATCAAGCCTTGATTATCTTGTAAACTTCGCAAAATAAAATCAGCTAGTTGCTTTTCATCAATATTTTGTAAATGACCTACAGAAACTGCCGTTTTAATACCTTCGCCATCAGCAGCGCCACCAACCAAAGCCGCTTCCACTGCTTTTAGATCACCTTCAACTTTGAAGAATGGGTTGAATTTAAATCTGGTGAAGACCCCGGTATCAATTGAAAAATTAATGCCCATTTTGCCATTAGCTAAATCAGAATCAAAGTAACGATCATATCCCGGGTTACGACCAAAATTCCATTCGTCAGTGCCGTATTCATCAGCTAATCGTTTATCAATGATATCCCAATCTTGGGAATTTAATTCGTAGGTTTCAATTTCATCCACAGATTCGACGTTGAAGACTTCTTTAAGGATTGCTTCACGCAGATCTTCAATGGTCATCTCATTGGGCAAGAAATCCTTCAAATTTACGATGTGACTGCGTTTGGAAGCCACCCCTAACTTCTTATCCTTTTCGGCTGGATCTTCGGTTAAGACGTGTTTAGCTGCCTCTACGTTCAAGTCATACATTACAGTTCCACCAGCAGCTAAATTATTCCCGTTTTTAAACATCGTCATCCCAGAGAACTTCTTACCATCCAAGATTAAATCACTACTATTTTCCTTCATCGAAACATCTAAACCGAGTTTTTGAAGAGCTTTCAACACTGGTTCAGCAAAATAAGCATAGTCATTAAAATGACTAGTATCATCTACCAAAATATTTTCAAATACCAAATTACCTAAATCATGATAAACTGCCCCACCACCGGAAGTCCGGCGCACTAGTTCAATATCGTTTTCGTGTAAGTAATCAGTATCGACCTCCGCCCAAACGTTTTGGTTTTTACCGATAATAACAGAGGGCCGGTTAATATAAAGCATAAATCCCCGCCCAGGTAGTTTTAAATCATTAACTAAATAATTATCAATTGATTGATTAACACGTGCATCATAAACGGGTTTACCGTTTCGTTTAATATCTACTAAGTACATAAGCAGCCTCCTTAGATTTCATATTTCTATTATAGTGTATAATTAAAGTAAAATGTGTGGAGGCGACTACTAATGTCTGAATTATCATTGTGGCAACGAATCAAAGCGTTCTTCAAAAAGCCCCAAAATCCTGACCAACCCGGGCCTACTGAAATTAAAGATGGTATTTGGTACCGTAAGCAACCTAGTGGCGACTACCTGTTAGGCGTAGATGCCAGTGTCTTTGAAGAAATCGGTCAAATTACGTTTGCAGATTTTTCCACTAACCAAACTGAACTTAAAGCTGGTGACGATCTCTTAGATCTTGAGGGAGATAAATCAGTAGAGACCCTTAAGTCCCCATTAACTGGTACGGTTATTTCTAGAAATCACGAACTAGTTAACGACTTAACTAATATCACTGCTGTAGATTCTGCCACTAGTTGGATCATGGAATTAGCACCCCACAAATAATCGGTGAGCTAATTACTACCCCCTTTTTCCAATAAGAACTACAATAGGATTATAGAAATGAAAGGGAGGTCTGTAAAATGGCAGAATCACCATTTTTGGATAAACATCTAAACGAGGTATTTGATTGGAGCGACAGCGACATGCCTGTTCGCGACGCATTGTGGGATTATTACATGGAACACAATGGTCATGACACCAAGGCCACCGAAGAATCAATGGAAAAATACATGACAATGTCAGCTGACGACATCAAAGCTGATGCCGAAAAATTACTTAAATAATAAAAGCATCCCACTGAAAATTATTCAGTGGGACTTTTTATTGTTTTTTACCACTTATGGGAAGTTAGCGTTATAATTATAATAACATCAAAAAATATCTAAACATTCCAATAGTGATTATAAAAACAACCTTAACCTACTTGGACTTTTTTTGTCTTTAGTTAATTAGCTTTAAGGCTTGATTTAACACATCATCAGTTACCATTTCCGTAGTGAAGCGTTGCAACGGAGTTAGCGAATGTCGATCCTTAAACGCTAATGGCAGTTCGGCCACGATAACTACTTTTAAGTTATTTTCAGTTATTAAAATTTGGCCAACTTGACTAAATTTTCCCCTGGTATGCTTACCAGTGCGCCAGCTATGGGAGTGAATTTTATTTTGGTCGTCTTTTTTAAGTTGATACCGACCAGAATTATCGGTGATTAGTGGAATTCCCACGTATTCATGAACTTCATATTTACCTTTCATTGTTCCTCCTAAATGACTATTTAATCATAACCAAACCGGTTTTATTATTTTGTTATTCTCCAATATTCCAATATACTTATTCTAACAACATTCGTAAAGGGGGACCTTCTTTTGGCTAAGATCAAAATCGTTACCGATGCAGTCGTTAACAGTACGGCTTGCCCTGACGATATCGTGTCAATTATCGATTTACCCATTACCATTAATGGTCAAGTGTTTAGTCATATTAGCAAAATTAGTAAAACTAAATACTTGCAACTCTTAAATCAATCATCCACTCCCCCCCAGATTGGTTCTGTCGCGGTAACTGAACTAGAAACCCTTTATAATAATTTGGGGAGTGATGGTAGTCAGATATTATCACTGCATATTAGTGACAGCTTCGCTGATACTTGCCATACGGCCCGCCAAGCTGCTGCCAGAAGTAACTCCGCCGTAACAGTTATTAATAGCGGGGTACCAGCTGCCGGCCTAACCTATCAACTATCTGAAGCGGTACGCTTAATTCGACAAAACGCAGATTTAACCACTATTGTGACCCGCCTTCAAAATATTTTGCAACGTACTCGCGTCTACATTTCCATTAACAATAATAGTCAATTAATGATTAAACGCAAAATTAGTCGCTTCCGGGGAGCTTGGGAAAAACGTGCTAATATCAAATATTTAATGCGATTTGCCAATAACAATTTTGAATTCATTGAACGAACTACTGATGACAACGTCATTAGTTCTTTTTGGCGCCAACAAGTAGAACAAATGCACCAACAAGACATCGTTAGTTTAGACATTATCTATACCGGTTCTGACCATCGAGCCCAAAAAATTTACAGGCTGATGAATCAAGAATTTCCGTTAGTACCAATTACTCTCCAGTTAGCTAATCCCGAAATGATGAACTACATTGGCAAAGATGCCACGGGGGTTACTTACTTGGTAGGTTAATTGACTAATAGAATACTTTTTTGCACTTTATTAAAATTCAATAATAAAAGCGGCTGTAACGTATAGTTGTTCTAAAAAATGGTCTTTAACACGAAAAAATGTGTTAAAGACCATTTTTGATTTGCTTGGAGAAAACTTGTTACAGTCTCTTTTTAGCTTTTATTAATTACAGATAAATTATTTTCATCAATGCATTTTAAAAAGGTAAATCGTTTATGCGAATATGTTAAGTATCCATTTCGTTGCAGTTTGGACACCACTTTACTAGCCGTTTCTCGTGTCGTAGCACTCACTTCAGCTAGTTCGTTAATATTAACCGGGTAATCAATTTTAAGGTGTTCATTTTCATCTAACGTGCCTAGCTTAACTCCCATCAACAAAATAGAATATGCTACTCGCTCTGATGCAGATGAGGTGATCATGTGCTGCAGGTGATCTTCATCTTGGCTAATAATGGCTTCCATTTTAATAACAATATTTTGCATCATGGCTAAATTACTTTTGATTTTAGCTTCAAATTTTCCCATAGGTAAATCAGCCACTAAAATTTCGGTCATGGATCTTACTGAATAAGCATAGGTATCAGCCACAAATAATCCACGATACGGAAAACCGTGATTCATGGAAATATATTCATAAAAGTTTGCATCCCCATTCACATCGAAACGCTCAACTCTTACGATACCGTTCAACAAGTAATAGAAATGGTTTCGCTGATCATCTTGATCAAACAATATCTGTCCTTTAGGGTACAAGCGAAATTTAACATCAGCAGTTAAGTCAGTAAATTCTTCCTCGGATAGTTGCTCAAATTCCTGTTGAGTTCTTAATTTTAATAAGTACTCTGGGTACTTTTGCCGACTAATCAATTTCTTCACCACCACGTACCCAAGAGCTGTAATGAATTGCTTGGGTCACTTAATTTAGATTGTCATTTTCCATTGGAAACACTAAAAGTAGAACGTTCCAATTCATATTTACCAGTTAACCTACCATCAATTTTGCATTATCTCTAACTGAACCGATCTTAACATATTCATCTTAAAAACAAAAATGTAAGGAAATGTCTAGCTAGTGATAATGGTTTCCGCTCCTTCAGCTAAGAACTGCCCCACATTTTCAAGAGAGGTAACAACCGCCTTACTGTTATTACTGTTTTCGACAAATTCAATTGCTGCTTGAACTTTAGGTAGCATCGAGCCTTTCGCAAATTGATCTTCGTCAATGTACTTTTTTAATTCAGCTACCGTAACGTTTTCTAATTTCCTTTGATCCGGCTTATTAAAGTTAATGTAAATATTATCCACCGCGGTCAAAATAATTAAAGTGTCTGCAGCTACTAACTCAGCTAACTTTTCAGAAGCAAAGTCTTTATCAATGACTGCTTCTCGCCCAGCTAAACGATTACCTTCTTGAACAACCGGGACTCCCCCACCACCAACCGTAATTGGCACAACTCCAGCAGCAACCAGCTGCTTAATAACTCGGTATTCCTTCACCCCAATTGGGCGTGGTGAAGCTACTACCCGCCGATATCCGCGACCGGCATCTTCTACAAAGATAAAGTCTGGGTGTTCAGCCTTTTGCTTATCAACTTCTTCCTTACTGTAAAATGGTCCAACTGGTTTAGTGGGATCCGTAAACGCCGGATCAGCTGCACTTAACTTCCACCTGAGTAATCACCGTGGCAACGTCTTTATCAATTCCCTTTTCACTTAGCACTTCGTCCATTGCATTTTGCATCCAATATCCAATGCTGCCCTGGGTCATAGCCACGTCTGTGTCTAGTGGCATGGCGGGATTCTTATCAGTAGAGCCACCGGCCATTTGTAATAGTAAATTTCCCACCTGTGGACCGTTACCATGAGAAATGATTAAATCATCACCATTTTCGATAAATTGGACTAAATATTTAGCAGTTTTCCGCAGAGCTGCTTGTTGGGCTTTTGCAGAAGCGTTATTAGTTAAAATAGCATTGCCGCCTAATGCGACCACAATTTTTTGACTCATAAGATTAGACCTTCCTTCCAAGCTTAATTTAGCTAAAAACAGGTGTACAGCTATATAGCTATACACCTGTTGTTTCAAGGTTATTAAAACTAACTACATCTTAGGAATATAAAGATCACCAAGGGTAGCTGCCATGATTGACTTAATTGAGTGCATCCGGTTTTCAGCTTCTTCAAATTGTCGGGCAAACTTAGAATTGAAAACTTCGTCGGTAACTTCCATTTCAGTAATTCCGTATTTTTCAGCAATTTCCTTGCCGTATTCAGTATTAGTATCATGGAATGCTGGTAAACAGTGCATGAAAATAAACTTTTCTTCGGGAGTTCCGGTTTTTTTAATCATTTCCATATTAACTTGGTACGGAGTTAGCAACTTAACCCGTTCTTCCCAGTTACTTTCACCCATAGAAACCCAAACATCAGTGTAAATTACGTTAGCTCCCTTAACTCCTTCGTCGATGTCTGAAGTGATGTTAAAGCGGGCCCCGGTTTGGACAGTAAAACTCTTAGCAATATCCACAATTTCTGGAGCTGGCTGCAATGAATCCGGCGCTAAAATAGTTACATTAACTCCTAGCATGGAACCCGCCACCAGTAAACTATTAGCCATATTGTTGTGACCATCACCAACGTAAGTTAGGTTAAGTCCCTTAAGGTGACCAAAGTTTTCCTTAACGGTCATGAAGTCAGCGATCATTTGGGTAGGGTGCCATTCGGTAGTTAACCCATTCCAAACGGGAACGCCAGCGCACTTCGCAAGTTCTTCAACGTCTTCATGAGCGAACCCTCGATATTCAATCCCATCAAACATACTCCCCAAAACTTTAGCCGTATCTTCGATGGACTCCTTTTTACCCAATTGAATATCACTTGCCCCCATAAATTCAGGTTGGGCACCCAAATCAACAGAAGCCACCGTAAACGCTGAACGGGTCCGAGTTGAAGTCTTAGCAAAGAGTAAAGCGATGTTTTTACCTTCTAGGTAACGATGAGGGATTCCCGCTTTTTTCATACTCTTTAAGTGCAAAGCAAAGTCTACCAAATAATTAATTTGAGCTGGAGTGAAATCTTTACAAGCTAAGAAGCTTCTTCCCTGTAATTCTGAAACGTTAAATTTTTGGCTGTCAATCATATTGCTAACTTCCTTTCACACTTTAAATTTAGTAAGTTTAGTTTATAAATCTTCACGAACCAGTGGCATACTCATGCAACGAGGCCCCCCACGACCACGGGACAATTCACTGGAAAGAGTATCAATAACTTTAAGTCCGTGCTTTCTAAGTAATTCGTTAGAAACATAATTCCGGTTGTAAGTTACCACTACCCCAGGAGCAATTGCTAAAGTATTAGAACCATCATTCCACTGCTCACGACCAGCAATGATAGGATCACCGTTTCCGGTTGGAATTAAATCCAGTTCACTCAAACCTAATTCCTTCTTCAAAACCTCTTTAAGATCTTGATTATGTTCAATGGTGAAGCCATCTTCATTATTAGCTGGATGCATAGTCCAAGTATCAATCTTACCGCCGTCGCCTAAAATACCCGGATGAACTGTAAATTGATCGTGATTAATCATCGTGAAAACAGTATCCAAATGCATCATAGCGTGGTTATGTGGAATTTTAATGGCAATAATAGTGTCATAGCCACTGTCATTAGCTGGATCAAACAGGCTACGAGCCACGTCTTGAATAGCGTCAGCCGAGGTCCGTTGAGAAACCCCAATAGCCAAAACGTGATCGGAAAGGACTAATTCATCCCCACCTTCCAGCCGAGTATTGTGATAACGATCACGCCAAACATGTAAGCCTTTATCAGCAAAACGCGGATGATACTTAATAATGGTTTCTATGAATAATGATTCGCGGTGACGAGCATCAAAGGTCATTCGATTGATGGTTAATCCATCACCCATCGAAGCAGCCGGGTCGCGAGTGAAATATAGATTAGGCATTGGATCCATAAAGAATGGGTAGTCCGTATCTTCTGCTGCACTTATTAGGTCACTAGGAATAAAATCAATTTCATTTTTACGTACCCCAGACATAATTTTATTAACCATATCTAAAGTAGACATACTTATTAAATATTCCTTCAAAGCATCGTGAGTAGTACCAGCAGCATAACCAGATTCTACCAAAATCTCCTCTAGGAAAGCATCTTTAACGCTTCCAGCATCAATTGCTTCTGCAGAAAGATTTTCTAAGTATAAAACTTCTGCGCCGTTAGCTCTTAAAATATCAGCAAAAGCATCATGTTCTTTTTGCGCTTCTGGCAAGAATGGAATGTCATCGAACAATAGCCGTTCCATCATTTCCGGAGTAAAGTTTTCAATTTCTTCACCAGGCCGTTTAAGCAAAACAGTTTTCAACTTACCGATTTCAGAATGAACGTGAATTGGAGCTGTCATAGATGAATACCTCCTAAATTTAATTACAATTAAAGTATATAGTTGTAACCGTTTTCCAGGAGGCGATTTTTGGGCTTTTAAAATGCGAACCAGTTAGCATTTAATAAACATGCACTAATAATTAAGTGAATAAGTTTTAGTAATATGTTTTAATCTTGTTTTATCCTGTATATATTACAAACATGTTACAAAGACTTCCACTAATTTGAATTAATATTATAATCAGCAGCTTCTTTTAAAGTAATTATGCACTATTCATTTTCAATCACCTTAAATGTGAATATTTTCACGTATAAACGGTATAAAAATACTATTTCCTTTAAAAAGACAAAATAAAAACCCGATCCTAAGATCGAGTTTTTCAATATTAACCAAAAAAGATTTTGCCTAATTCAATGGCACAAATACTAGCCAAAATGGGAGCTACTACTGGAACAGCAGCATAACCCCAATGGGAGTCTTTTTTATTAGGGATTGGCAACAATGCGTGAATAATCCGAGGACCTAAATCCCGAGCTGGATTCAATGCTGGACCAGTAGCCCCCCCTAGGGAAGCCACCAAGGTCATCACTAAAAATCCTAAAGCAATAAAAACCGCCGCATTGTTGTTTTCAAAATAAGGTGCATGGGTTAAAACTGATGCCCCTAAAAAGAGTAAGAAGGAACCAACAAATTCATTAATGAAACCGTTCAAGCGGCTATGAGCTGCATCGATAGTGCTAAACGTTCCTAAAATAGCTTCAGCATCCTTAGTTTCATCATAATATGGTTTATAAGTTGCATAAACCACTAACTGACCTACCATAGCGCCGAGTAATTGGACTACGATAAATGGTAAAACTTGACTCCAAGAGAACATGCCGGCTACTGCCAATCCAATTGTAAACGCAGGATTAATTTGAGCGCCTGAGACAGTCCCAAACATCAATGCAGGAATCATTACCCCGCAACCATATCCTACAGCGATTAACAGCCAATCACTACCGTTACCCTTAGTGCCCTTTAATTCTACGTTGGCTACTGAACCATTTCCTAAAATAACCAAAATAGCCGTGCCAATAAATTCTGCCAGTAATTTAACTGGGAATGAATAATCCATCATACTCCTCCAATAATATGTACCTTAAAATAAGTGCTATAAAAAATTATACAGTAAACCTATATCTAAAATCCACTAAAATTTCACAAAGAAAAAAGGAACTTATCCCAGTCATAGACTGATTTAAGTTCCTCTTTGTTAAATAAAAGTATTATTTTGAACTTCGAGCCGTTCTTGTTTGATCACCTGAATTAGTCTTTGCTGACTTACTCCATGGTAGGTGGAATGGTTCGTAAGTTAATTTGATCAATGCTGGGAAGACGATTGGAATAGCAATCACTAGGATAACCAGACCTAAGATAACCCCAACAGCCACTTGGATCAAAGTCATTACTCCAGATGGCATCAAGGCAGCAAAAGTTCCACCTAAGATAACCACCGCAGAAATAACTACTGAGCCAATAATTCCGGCAGCTTGAATAATTCGTTGACTTGGGAAAAGGGTATGATCTGGATTATTGTGATATTGCATAATCAAGAAGATACTGTAATCCACTCCTAATGCAATTAGCATAATAAAGGTAAAGAATGGTGTATTCCAAGTCAAAGTATCCTGATGCAATACCTTACCACTAATTAATTCAGTCAAACCAAGGGAAGTAAAGTAAGTTAATAATAACATTACCATTACGTAAACTGGTTGAAGAAGTGAGTGTGAAATCAACATTAAAGCAAATGTGATTCCGACAATCATGATGATAGCAGTTCGTAAGAAATCACTAGTAGCAATGTTCTTAGTATCATTCAAGTTAGAAGTTTGACCACCTACTGCTACGGTAGCATTCTTCATGTCAGTTCCCTTCAAGTTATCCTTAACTACTTGCTTCAAGCTAGAAGCCCGATTCATTGAAGTTTCGGTACTTGGGTCCGTCTTCAAGACCACAATCATTTTAACAGCCTTCTTATCAGATGACATGTAAGTATCTGTAGAAGTCTTAAACGTCTTGCTCTTCAAAACATTGTTAGGAATATAGAAGGTGTCTGCAGCGGCAGATTTTTGAACTCCCTTAAGGTATTGGTTAGTTTGTCCTAAACCATCATTAACGGTATCAATTCCGTTACCGGCAGCCATTAACTTAGTTTGCATTTGTTCTAGTTCCGTTTGCAATAACTTAGCATTAGTTCCGATAGACTTAGTATCAGAAGCTACCCCTTGAAGGGAAGATTGCATTGTAGAAGCCGTTTGTTGTTGCTTAGCTGCTACCTGCGTTACGGCTGAGGTTAAGGCAGACTGTTGAATACTGTTAAGGCCTTGACCACCTGCAGAAAGCTGTTGATTCAACTGACCAACCATTTGAGTTGGTGTAGCACTGGTACCAGCAGCTTGATAACTTTGTTGAATAGCAGTTAACTGGCTAGCAATACTTTGAGTGGAAGAACCAATATCACTCAATGGAGTGGTGTTGAAATCAGAATTCTTCATTCCTTTAGATACTTTCTTCAACCCTTTTTGCATGGTGTTAACGTTACCTGTCAACGTGCTTAATTGATCACTGAGGTATAGTTGCTTCAACGGTACCCCACCAGGTTGAGTAACGGTATTAACGGAATCGATGCCTTTTTCTTGTTGGACTTGTTTAGTAATTCGATCGATTTCTTTAAGGTCTTTTTCATTGTCCAACTTATGATCAGCTTTAATGTAGATCGTAGTTGGTTCAGCAGTCCCTTTACTAAAGTGATCTTGAACTACTTCAAATCCTTTTTTAGCAGAAATACCGCTATTTAGTTCGACCACGTTATCGTAGTCTAGTTGACTGTTGTAGTTAAGCACGAACGGTACCGTTGCTACTAGTGCAATCAACAAGGCAATAATTGGGTGAGCAACTGAATGCTTGGATAAGAAGGTCCATGTCCGACTATTGCTTTCCCCCTTCAAGCTCTTAGAAGGCCAGAAAATTCGTTGGCCTAATGTGGACATGAAGAATGGATTAAGGGTTAACAGTACTAATAGCAAGACCGCTACCCCAACGGCTACCCCAACGGCTGACCGGTAAATGGAGAATTTGGCTAGTCCTAAAGCTGAAAAACCAATTAACAAGGATGTCCCACTGTATAAAATGGTCCGACCAGCAGTTTTTCTAGCTGCAATAGTGGCTTCAACCTTGTCCTTACCTTGCGACAACTGGTTTTTAAACTCGTTGAATAACAAGATATTGTAGTCGGTCCCAATCCCGAAAAGGACCACCACCATGAAGATTTGGGTGAAATTAGAAATTGGGAAATTGTATTTATCGACTAAGTTCATCACGATACTTTGAGATACCAAGAAGGAAACCCCAACGGATAGTAAGGAAATGAACGGTACGATAAGGGAACGAAAGACGATAATTAAGACGATTAAAATAAAGACTACCGTAATTAACTCTGTCTTCTTCAAACCTTGTTCCGTTACGATTCGGAAATCATCATTTAAGATATCACTACCGGTAACGTAGGTTTTAACCCCGTTAGTTTTAGCAGCCTTAGTGATATCTTTATTCATTTTATCAACAGAATCGCGTTTGCCCACATCTAGTTGAACTAATTCCGTGGTTTTATCTTTAGAAATTAATTGCTTTTTGGTAATGGCATTTTGGTTTGGACTAGTAACTTTTTTAATGTCAAAGTCCTTTTTGTCACTTTCAAAATCGGCAATGGTTCTATCAATAGCGGCTTGTTGACTGCTAGTGATTTTTTTATCGCCGTTGTTAAAAACTACCACGACTTGTCTAGTGTTACCAATTTTGTGTCCCCAATGGGATTGAATGGTATCGGCCACCTGACTTTGGGCAGACGATGGAATTTTAGTTTCTCCTTTATCTGTAATCAGTTGGGAAACGTTGGGTAGCATTACTACACTGGCTATCAACACTGCAAGCCAGATGAAGAAGCTAACCGTATATCTACGAATAAATTTATTCATCTTCTAGACCTCTCTAATCTATTGTTATCCACTCTTTGGGTGCTGTTTCGCAGTAGTACATTATGATCTGAGCAACTTCGTCCGGCGACTCTGGTTGGTCTTTAGACAACCAATGAAGCACAATCCCCATCAGCGCGTTTAACACAATTTCTTCAATATAGTCCGGTGGGATATTGTTGTCGTACGAAATTGTCCCTTGATAAGAACTAATATCACGGTGAATTTCTTGACTAAACAAGTTCTTCACCCTGGTTAAAAACGCTGGATCACCACGGGTACTTAGTAACGCAATGATTAACTCTCGATCAACTAAAAATTGATTAAGCGTCGAAATCACGGCCTTATAAGGTACTTCCCAGGCACCATCTCGTTGTTGTTCAATTGCTCTTGGAATTACTTCTTCCAAAATCTTTTGGAGTTTTTGTAATAGATTATCTTCAACGTGGTTTAGTAAATCTACCTTATCTAGATAATGAATGTAAAAAGTCCCCCGACTGATCTTGGCTTCGCGAGTAATGTCCGTCACACTAATGTTGTTAAAACCTTTTTGGTTAATTAACACCGTTAGTGCATCTTCGATCTTTTGTTCTGTTTGAGCAGCCCGTTTATCAATTGCCATCTCAACACCTCTTAATAATTTCACATTAAAATTATAATGGTTTGAAATTATAAGTCAACACGTTGTTCATAAATTTTCTGAAGAAGCACTTTTTTTATGAATAGCGAGAATAAAAACGGTGCTGACAGTCAAGATAGCGCCTAGTGTTTCTGCCCAGTTAAAGGAAGTATTAAGAAACAATACTGCTCCTAATGTGGCTGCTAACGGTTCAAAAACATCTAACAAGCCAGCCACCGTTGGCGAAACATACTGTAGGCTTTGAGTAAAACAAACGTAGGCCAAAATGGTGCCAAAAATAATAATAAAACCGACTCCTAACACTACGCCTAAAGTCATTGGTGGAGTATTCACCCAAACCGGGTTGATAATCGAAAAAATAATTCCCCCAAATAACATCCCCCAACCAGTAACTACTAACGTCCCATATCTCCCAATCAAGCTAACCGGGATCATGGTTTGCATTGCCCCAGCAAATGCTAATAACAAGCCTAACCCTAGGGCTGAAGGAGACATCGCTAAGTGCCCCAAGTCGCCCTTGGTAACTAATAACCAGGTTCCTAACAGAGCAACTAATACTGCAATCACTTCCTGGCGACTGGGCAGCTGCCGGTACAAAATAATCGTAATAATCACGATCATAATCGTCCCTAAACTCTGCATAATGGTAGCAGTTGCTGCATTACTAGCTTGGACCATTAATAAATAACAGTATTGAACAGCGGCCAGGCCAAATACCGTGTATGCTAATAACGTCAACCTTACTGACCTAGTCTCGAAAATTTTAGTTAGTTCCCGATGTTGAACGAATTTGGCGTAAAGAAGAATTGCGATCCCCGCAATCAACATTTTAACCCCCATTAACCATTCCGTTGATAAATTGGCTTGGGCAAATAAATATTGTGAAACGGGACCTTGAATTCCCCAAAAAATGCCCCCACTACTGGCCAAGATAATTCCTTTTTGTTTATCTGCTAACACTATTAGCCTCCTAATAATAAAACCCATCGAGCCCAATTAGGCATCAATGAGTTTCTACCTTATATTATGTAATCACACAGTTAATTAAAATTTTATCATGTTTTCAAAAATAAGTTAATCTGATTAGCGTTTAAATTGACGCTTAACCTGATAATTTCTATAATGAGAATATCAAAATACGAAACTAGTATTTACCCTTGGAGGGATTTAGTTTGACTCAAACTGCGGAACAGATTTATACCACTTGGTTAGAACAAACCAATTTACCAAGTAACTTAGTTGCCGATTTAGAAGCAATGAAAAATCAACCAGACACCATTGCTGATGCCTTTTCAGCTCCATTATCATTTGGGACTGCCGGAATGCGTGGCGTGATTGGTGCTGGAATCAATCGGATGAACATTTATACCGTTCGTCAAGCTGCTGAAGGTTTGGCCCGGTTTATGGATACTTTAGATGCTGATACCAAAGGTCGCGGAGTGGCCATTAGTTTTGATTCTCGGTACTTCTCTAAAGAATTTGCCCACGAATCAGCTAAGGTCTTAGGTCATCACCAAATCAAAACCTATGTATTTGACCAAATGCGGCCTACTCCGGAATTGTCATTTGCCGTTCGCCATTTAAATACATACGCTGGCATTATGATTACTGCTAGTCATAACCCTAAACAATACAACGGATTTAAGATCTATGGAGAAGACGGTGGCCAAATGCCACCAAAGGAATCTGATCAAATTACCGAATACATTCGCCAAGCTAGCGATTTATTTACAATCGAAGTAGCTAACGAACCACAATTACGTAATGATAAAATTATGAATCTGATCGGTGAAGATGTCGACCAAGCTTACCTTAAGGAACTCAAAACGGTTAACATCAATCATGATTTAATCGCCCAAACCGGAGCTAACATGAAGTTTGTGTACACTCCTCTTCACGGAACTGGTCAAGTCATTGCACGCCGGGCCTTAGAAGAAGCTGGCTTCAATGATTACGAAGTGGTGGCTGCTCAAACCATCGCAGACCCAGAATTTCCTACTACTCCGTTTCCCAATCCAGAATTTGCTCAGGCATTTGACTTAGCTATTGAACTGGGAACTAGAATCGACGCCGACATTTTAATCGCTACCGATCCAGATGCTGATCGTTTAGGAGCAGCGGTTCGTCAACCAGACGGCACCTATAAGCTCCTCACTGGTAACCAAATTGCCAGCGTGTTATTAAACTACATTCTAACTGCCAAGCAGGCTACTGGAACCTTGCCTGCCAACGGTACAATTGTTAAATCAATTGTCTCCACCGAATTAGCAGCTGATATTGCCGCTTCCTATGGCGTAGCTACTCAAAACGTCCTCACTGGCTTTAAGTACATTGCAGAAGCCATTCATGAGTATGAAACTAACCATGATCATACTTTCCTCTTTGGTTTTGAAGAAAGTTTTGGTTACCTAATTCAACCATTTGTCCGCGATAAAGATGCGGTACAAACCCTCTTGTTGTTGGCCGAAGTAGCGGCTTACTATAAAGATAAAGGTCAAACCCTTTATGATGGTGTTAACGAAATGTACGAAAAATTTGGTTACTTTGAAGAAAAGACCATTTCTAAAGAAATGGATGGCTTGGCCGGCAAAGAACAAATTGCTAATATGCTAAAAGAGCTACGAGCTAATCCGCTAACTGAGTTAAATGGCCACCAAGTAATTAGCACCACCGATTACCAAACTGGTGTGCACGTAGACGCAGATGGTAAAGAAACCAAGATCGACTTGCCTACTTCTGACGTTTTGAAGTACTGGTTAGATGATGGAACTTGGTTGGCAGTTCGACCTTCCGGAACAGAACCCAAAATCAAATTCTACATTGGTACTAAAGATAGTAGTCAAGCATCAGTAGATGCCCGACTACAGTCATATAATGATGCGGTAGAAGAATTGCTTACCAAATTAACTAAATAATAGCTTGTTTTTAACCTAAAAAGGGTAACTAATGACAACATCATTAGTTACCCTTTTTTCATGATTTATATCTACTTGGATGCCACCAATTTCGATCAATCAAATACATCAATAAAATTAGCGCGATTAACACCCCAGAACCCAGATCAAAGTCGCCAAACCAAATTCCAAAGTAATGTTGGACAATGTTAACTGCTGGGAAAATAACAGCCATAATTATTACCCGCTTTAAGGACAAGTTGTGCCCCTGCCAGCTGCCCAATGTGAAGCAAATCAAAAGAAATATATCACTCAAAATAATGGATTGCATTTAGTGACCTCCTAGTCCGAAACAGTCTTTACTTAATAGCCTAACCACTTATCCCATCATCACCAGTGCGACTAAAATTAGCTTAAAATGATTCATAATTGTTTCCCCCTTAGATATATTTATGTATAATACAAGGTTATTATACTATGCTGGTTTTATTACCAGCCTAATTTCAGTAAAACACTTAGAATCTAACTAGAGAAAGCGAGCCTCAATGAAAACTGCTGTAATTACTGATAGCGCGAGTTATCTAACCAAAGAACAAGCACAGAAATATAACATTACTGTCTTGCCCATCACCGTTATTTTTGGGATGGATCAATATGCTGAAGGAGTAGACATTTCTGCTACCGAGTTTTTAACTAAATTAGCTGATACTGAAAAACTCCCCACCACCGCTCAAGTTACCATGGGTCAAATGCAAGAAGCATTTGATCAACTAAGCGCTGCTGGTTACGAAGAAGTTATTTGCGTTAATCTTTCATCCGGAATTACCACCTTTTACGAAAATCTAGTAATGTATTCTCAAGAAGTTACCAACATTAAAGTGTATCCATTTGATTCTAAAATTGCTAGTGTGGGCGAAGCTGATTTAGCTTTATTAGCCGGCAAAATGGCTACGGAAGGTAAAAATGCTGCAGAAATCATCCCCCGTCTAGAGCAATTACGCGACTCCATCAAAGTAGATCTAGTAGTCGATAATATTGGACACCTGCTACGAACTGGCCGAATCTCTAATACCTCAGCGTTTATTGGTAACATGCTGCGAATTAAACCGATTCTCACTTTTGATCACGACGGCAAGATCGTTCCCCTAGCCAAGGAACACACAATGCGCCAAGCATTCAATAAAGTGCTAGCTACTATGGACGACTCGATTCTTGAGTTTACTACTCCCATCAGAATTTCAATCGTGGATGCTAATAATCCAAAAACTAAAGCTAGTTGGACCGCAACTATCCAGGAACGGTTTCCTAATGCAATCGTAGAGACCAACCAAATCGGCCCTTCCATCAGTGTACATACAGGTGAAAAAGCTATGGGAGTCCTGTGGGCAACTGATTGGCAGTATTTAAGTGAACTATAGCAAATAAAAAACAGCTAATAATGACCGCAATGGTCAAATTATTAGCTGCTTTTTTAATCCGGATTGAATTTATAATTTATTATTCGCCGTACAATCCTTCTAACTGCTTCTTCACTTCTGGATGGGCAATAAACTCATCGTAAGTAGTTTCACGTCGGTCAATAATTCCGTTCGCGGAAACTTCGATGATGTGATCAGCAATTGTTTGAATAAATTCGTGATCATGAGACGTAAAGATCAAAGAACCTGGGAAACCAACTAACGCTTCGTTTAACGCCGTAATGGATTCCAAATCCAAATGGTTGGTTGGATCATCCAAGAGTAATACGTTGTTTTTTTGCAACATTAACTTAGATAACATCACCCGGACTTTTTCCCCACCAGATAAGACGTCCACGTGCTTGTTAACATCGTCCCCGGAGAAGAGCATCCGGCCTAAGAAACCACGTAAGAAGGCATCATCATCGTTACCTTTTTCAGCAAATTGACGTAGCCAATCCAAAATACGGACGTCGTTACCATCGAATTCTGAAGTGAAGTCTCTAGGTAAATAGCCTTGAGACGTCGTTTGGCCCCAAGTAACGGTTCCCGTATCGGGTTCCATAGTGCCGGCAATAATTTGCATCAAGACGGTAGTAGCCAAATCAGAACGGCTAACCAAGGCGGTCTTGTCGCCAGGGCGCAAAGTAAAGGTAACGTTATCTAAAATCTTTACTCCGTCGATAGTTTTACTAATGTTATCCACCCGGAGCAAATCGTTTCCGACCGGCCGGTTTTGTTCAAACTTAATGAATGGGTATTTTCTAGATGAAGGCTTAATGTCATCCAACGAAATTTTGTCTAATTGTTTCTTTCGCGAAGTAGCCTGCTTAGATTTAGAAGCGTTGGCACTAAATCTAGCAATAAATTCTTGTAATTCTTTAATTTGATCAGCTTTTTTAGCGTTAGCATCGGCCCTTAATTTAGCCGCTAACTGGCTAGATTGAAGCCAGAAATCGTAATTACCGACGTACATTTGAATTTTACCAAAATCCACGTCACACATCATGGTACAAACCGCATTTAAGAAGTGGCGGTCATGAGAAACAATGATGGTGATCTTAGGATAGTCAGCCAAGAAGTCTTCTAACCATTGAATGGTGTAGACATCTAGCCCGTTGGTTGGTTCGTCCAAAAGCAAGATATCAGGTTCACCGAACAAGGCTCGGGCTAGCAAAACTTTCACCTTTTGGCCTTCGTTTAATTCACTCATCATTTCATTATGCAGATCTTCAGCAATTCCGACAGATTGCAATAATGATGAAGCATCTGCTTCGGCATTCCAACCGTCCATTTCAGCAAATTCAGCTTCTAAGTCTGCAGCTCTTAACCCATCAGCTTCACTAAAATCAGCCTTAGCATATAAGGCGTCTTTTTCAGTCATGATGTCAAATAATTTTTGGTTACCTTGGATTACGGTCTGCATCACAGTTTGATCTTCAAAACCGTAGTGATCTTGACTTAAGCTAGACATCCGTTCGTTTTTATCTACTGAAATGGTTCCGGTAGTGGGTTGCAGTTGGCCCTGTAATAATTTTAAGAACGTAGACTTACCAGCCCCGTTAGCCCCGATAATTCCATAACAATTACCCGGAGTAAATTTTAAATTAACGTCTTCATAAAGTTTCTTGCCCGAAAACTGCAGGCTCATGTCAGTTACTGTAATCATGTTTCGTTTTCTTCCTTTCGGCTGGTTCAACAATGAGTTGCAACCATCTAACCACTATTTCAGTATTAATAACAAAGTGCAATTTCGACTTTAATTCATCGGAATTGCACTTTTTTTCGAGTCGAAATTAACTATTCAAACTCGTCATTTGCATTCTTATCAAGATACCATAATTATCGCTTTCTCTCAACCAGGGTTAAACTTCCCCCAAGTTGTTGAAGTACTCTACTTGAATATCATCATCAGTAATAATTAACTTAGTCACACTCCCATTGGCAGTAGCTTGACCGATATCCAATTTAGGTGCATAGCGGTCAACAATCGAACGAATCGTCATCCCATGAGACACGATTAATATCGTATCGCCATCATTAGTATTACGCCGAATCTTGTCAAAACCATAATCTAATCGTTCCCAAAACATTGCGTTATTTTCCGCTTGGTTGTATAGATCTGCTCGTTGAATTAGATCCCGGGCCCGTTCGAGACCAAAATTATTCAAAACTCCGGCTTCAGTAGTCGTTTCTACTTGCGCTCCCACAAATTGCCACATTTGACTTAAGTCGCTGCCTTCAAAATAACCATGGAACTGTTCGCGCAATTCTGGGTACTGATAACGCACAATATCACTGTTGTGGGGGTTAGCCTTTAAAATTAATCGCGCCGTATCAATAGCCCTCCCGGAGTCACTAGAAAACGCCGCATTAAAATTAATTTGAGCTAGCCGCTGTCCTGCATTTTTAGCATCTTGTTGGCCTTTATCGGTTAGTGGTGAATCAATCCATCCTTGAACCTTATTATAAAGATTCAAATAGGTTTGACCATGGCGAACTAAATATGCTGTAACTGTCTTCATGTCATCATCCCACTTTCTTGACGTTCTTAAGTTTAGTATAACGTATCCGCTGTCTTTCGCCCACCATTAGAACTCCAATCCTTAGTATGGTAAAATAGATAGGCAATCTTTATACTAATTATTATAAATTTGATGGAGGTAATTTAAGATGCAAAAATACGTTGCTGAATTTATCGGTACGTTTATGTTAGTTTTTGCTGGTACCGGTGCGGTAGTCTTAGCCAAAGGCGATCCGTTAACTATTGGACTAGCTTTTGGTTTAGCAATTACCATTATGGCTTACGCATTTGGTAATGTTTCCGGCGGTAACTTTAATCCCGCAGTTTCATTGGCTATGTTAATCAACAACCGGTTAAGCTTAACGGAATTTGTTGGTTACGTAATTTCCCAATTTCTAGGGGCAATTGCTGCTTCTGCTATTATTAAAACCCTAGTGGGCGATTTAGGTTTAGCTACTAATCAACTTGGACAAACTGATTTTCCTAAAATCAGTGCCGGCACTGCCTTTTGGGTGGAAGTTTTAATCACTTTCATCTTCATCCTAGTTATTTTAATGGTCACTAGTGATCGCTTAGGCAATGCTAACTTGGCTCCATTAGCAATTGGTTTAGCTCTAGCATTCTTGATTATCGTTGCTTTGAACTTAACCGGTGGTTCATTGAACCCTGCTAGAAGTTTCGGTCCTGCCTTAATGGCTGGCGGTTCAGCACTTAGCCACTACTGGGTTTACTTGTTAGCCCCATTAGTTGGTGGTGCGCTAGCAGCTTTTGTTGGCCGTTGGTTCGGTAGTGAAGCTTAATTAAAATCAACAAAAAAAGACGCCCGCAGGCGTCTTTTTTGTTTACATAAAGGCCGGTTTATCACCGTCAGTATTGGGTTTATTCACTCCGATAGAAGCTCGTTCATATTTTTGTGGATTTTGGACAATAGCCGTTACCACAGCGGCAATTGACTTGCGAGAAACTTCAGTCCCCTTAAAGGCTTCGGTGCGACCCGTTACTTCATAATCTACCTCATCCTTATCAGTTAGCCATGCAGGCCGAATAATCGTGTAGTCGAGGTCAGAATCTTCAAATACTTTAGCAGCTTCAGCATAGTGAGTTAAATAATCACCTAGGGTTTCATTATTCCACTTACCAAAGTTACCGGGAACTTCGTCATAGATTCCTAGTGTGGAAATCCAAACAATTCGTTTAACCCCAACGGTCCGCATAGTTTGCTCAATTAATTTAGCCATCTCAATAACGTCACCCGCTAAATTAGCGTAAACAATGTCGACACCTTGCATTGCGTCAGTAAGGGTGGCTTGATCCAAGACGTCACCAACGATAATGTTAGCTCGTTTTTGCTGTTCAGAAGTTAAATTCAGCTTGTTAGGATTGCGGAGCATCAGAGTTAAGTTAACCCCTTCGTCAAGTAACATTGGTTCAGCCTGTTGAGCAATTCGTCCGGTTGCACCTAAAACTAAAACATTTGTCATCTTAATCCCTCCTTGAATAATTTCATGGTAGCATCACAACTTACTAATTACAAGTTAATATAGCAAATTACTTATTTTTTTATAGTTAACGGGCTGTTATTGGTTGATCACTATTAAACAATCTCCACAAAAAAAAGCATTCCGTTACGGAATGCTTTTCATTAACCATTTAAATTATTTCTTCATGTCCATTGCGTGACCACCGAAGCCGTTACGTAAAGCAGAAACAACTTTACCAGTAAAGCTATCGTCAGTCATTGAAGCGTAACGTTCGTACAATGAAGCAGTGATTACTGGAGTAGCAACGTTTTCTTTAAGGGCTTCTTGAACAGTCCACTTACCTTCACCAGATGAGTGCATAACACCAGCAATGGATGAAAGTTTGTCGTCCTTAGCAAAAGCTTCTTCAGCTAATTCCATCAACCAACCACGAACAACTGAACCGTGGTTCCAAACTTTAGCAACTGCTTCGTTATTGTAATCAAATTGACTGTTTTCCAAAACGTCAAATCCTTCACCAATGGCACCCATCATACCGTATTCGATACCGTTGTGAACCATCTTCAAGAAGTGACCTGAACCAACTTTACCAGTGTAAAGGTAACCGTCTTTTTCTGCAATTCCTTCATACAATGGTTTCAAGTGTTCGAATTTTTCAGCACTTGGGCCACCGATCATGAAGTTACCGGCGTTCAAAGCACCGTTCATCCCACCAGAAGTACCACAATCGAAGAAGTTGATTCCTTCTTCAGCGGCTAACTTACCATGACGGATTGAGTCTTCATAAAATGAATTACCACCATCAATAAGGTAATCGCCTTCTGAAAGCAAACTAACCATGTCGCTAACGGTTGAATCAGTTGGGGCCCCAGCAGGAACCATGATCCAAACAGTGCGAGGACCATCTAATTTGCTAACCAAGTCAGCGTTACTAGTTGCGCCAGTTGCACCAGCAGCAACAGCTAATTCAACACTTTCAGGGTTAAGGTCAAATGCTACTACTTCGTTACCGTTTCTAATCATGTTCTTAACAAGGTTAAGGCCCATTTTACCGAGACCGATCATACCAATTTGCATTTCGTATACCTCTTTCATCTACTTTTTCTGAGTTCCTATCACGGTTTTAATTATATGATTCGGACTAATTTTTCGCAAGAGAAAAACGAAAATTTTTTTCAAAAATGACAATTTATAAAATTTAATCATTTTACAAATCCTATTTTAAAGCGTTTTCTTCACTGGCATTAAAACAAAAAGACAACCTAATCAGTCGTCTTTTGTAAAAAATTTTCACTTTTTAAAACGTTGCCAAACTACCGTTCCCAGCATCATTAAAGCGCTCATTATGGATACTAAGATCCCTGCTTTTAATCCTTCTACTTGGTAATTAAATTGCAAGCGGTGCTGTCCCGGGGTTAATTCAACTCCCAAAAGCCCATCTGCAACCTTCACGGTAGGTACTTGTTTACCATCTGATTTAATTTGCCAACCATCGTTGTAGGGAAGACTAACCAGTAAAATTGGTTTATCTTTATCAACGGTTATTGTCCCTGCGAAATGACTACCATTATTAGTTAATCGTTCAGCATTTTTAACGTTCAGACTGTGACGATTTAGTTCTTGATAAACTTTATTGAATCGAGGCTGATCAAAACTAGCCACCATTTGAGATAACTCATAAATTGGTTGTTTAGAATCAATTTTAATATCAGTCAGTTGCCCCTTTTTAGCTCGATTAATCTTAATCACCTGGGTACCTAATCCTCGTAGTCTTGGATCTACTACCTGGTTATTGATTTTCACCTCGGTTTCAGCCAATCTAACTTGAGGAACATACAGATACTGTTGGCCATCTAGCTGTGCTTTAACAATCAAATGGTATTGAAACCGATCATGATAAGTTGTCTGCCGGATCTTAATATCTTGAGCTAACACAAACGGATTTTCCGATCGTCCCGTTTCCGCATTAATCAGCATATTCAAATTGTAAAATGGTTGGTTAGCACTAAAGTGAACATCTTTAATCTGTCGATTAGTCATAAATCCTAAGCCACTGGTTTGGTGATCAACAATAATTTCACTGTGCTTACCATCTACTACTACATCGTACTTAAGTCCCAACAATTGACGCGTAATTGGGGTCGCTCCCATGGAACCAATGCGGCGAACGTTACGACTATCAAATCCTAAACTGTTTAATACATGCCAAGTATTAGAATTAAGTGTCGAACTATACGAGTTAATTCCGCGATACCCAAAAATTAAGGAGTCATTATAGCCGTTATAATCCACCGGAAAAGATTTCCGTAAATCCAAATTATAAACGTTACTCCGGTAAAACTGTTTGTCCTTTAACTTACTGAATTGTTTTTCAGATCGTTTAAACGCCTGGGAATACTGTTTAGTTTGTACTAATGGCATGGCTTTGTTAGCTTCCCAAAAGTTAAAGCCCATTTCAACACTTACTAAGAGCAAAATTAAATACTGTGCTAGCTGATAATGATTTTTACCAGTCCCAATCACCAATACGGTGGTTAATAAAAATGCCGCCGCAAAAATAATATTCCAATTACTTACCAAATATTGATAAGTAAGTAATTGATTTAAGTCTTGCTGATTAGCCGTAAAGTTTGCCACCGCATAACCAATCAATATAAGGACCATAATTAATACGGCCGTTTTAATCACGGTTTGTTTTTCAGCAAACATCCCCTTTAAATAGCCTTCATAGGTCAGCATAATGACTGCAAAACTAAAAAGGTAAACCATTCTAAACGGAAAGCCAGCTGGTTGTTGCAACATATGCCAAATAGTATTAAAGGTTTCAATTCCCATTCCCAACAAAACCGCTAATAATAACCAGCCAGCAGCTCGCTTGTTTTGTTTGGTAATTTGAGCAGATCGAAAATAAACAACGGCTCCAATTAAAAAGAACGAACCAGAAAAAATACTAGGTCCATGAAGTAAACGGCCATCAAAATTAGAGGCCCCCACGCCTAAATTCACTAAGGAACTAGGCCCAAACGCTGGCAATGGCATAAAACTCCACCAAGAAAAGACTCCTTTTCCCGTTGATAGCATGGCCAAAACCGTTGGTAATAACATAAAACCACTTAGTAACCCGGCCATTAATGAAAACCAGATAAACCGGAAAATAGTTGGTCGTATTACTGATACATATTTAGACCAGCGCGTATCTTGAGGACGTTGCTTCATTAGTAAATAAACAAAATAAATCACCGCAAAGACACAGATTATGTACCCCATATAGTAATTCACAATAATGGTAAGTGCTAAGGCAAAAGTATATAACCAACTTTTTTGGCGTTGAACTAATTGTTCCAATCCATAAATAACAATTGGCAAAGTAATCAAAGCATCTAGCCACATCAAATCATAAAAATACATGGCTACAAAGCTACAAAAACCATAAGCGATTCCGCCAGCTACCCCTACTAAACTAGTAGATTGATATTTCCGTTGTAAAAACCAACTCATCGAAACGCTACTTAATATGATTTTCAAACTAATAATTAAATTAATGGCTAATGGCAACTGGGCCTTAGCAAAAAAGACAATTATTAAATTAAACGGACTCATTAAATAATAAGTGTAAATTGGTAACATTCCATCCCCAATAGAAACCAAAAACGAATAGCTACTTATGGAATGCTGCAACAATTGTTCTCTTAAATACGCAAAAAAAGGCAGGTATTGAGTCGCTAAATCACTAATCAGCAAACTTTTACCGCCAAAGGGGGCAATCTGCAAAACACCAAATATAATTGCTAATAAAATTAACGGGACTAATATCGCCCACAAATAATAGTTTAATTTAGTCCGTGGTTTAGTACCGGACGACTTTGAATTAACCATTTTTTACTCCACTCTTTCGAAATTTATCACCGCTAACATTGTACCGTACCCCACATTTAAAGTCAGTCAATGTGGAGCCTTTTGTCGTGATATTGGTTCTTTCTTAATACATTATGCTAAAATAAAAAATAACCTACTCAATCGGAGGCCGTTATTCATGAATCCGGAATCCATTTACGTAACGTTTAAAAACATTTCAACATTGTTAGATAGTTCTATCAAAGCCGCAATAACCGTTGGCGGTTGGCACAGCTACACTGTCTTTTTTCTGATTATCTTTTTAGGGTGTGCTTTTATTTTCTTAGCCTGGCTGCCCAGTGATGTTTTAATTTTCTTATGCGGCACCATGGCTAGTACCGGTCGTTTAAATATTTTCCTAGTCATCATCGTCGGAAGTCTGGCAGCATTTTCTGGTAACCAACTGAAATATTTTTTGGCCAGCCATGATAAACGAGCCGCTAAAAAAATGAATAATTCTAAAACTGAAAATTACTTTAATCGCGATCAAAAAGAAGCGGTAATTAGTGGTAACCTTATTCCGGCCGTGGGAAACTTAATTCCCATGTTAGCTGGCTACAATAAGATGAACTATCACGAATTCACCAAGGATAACGCTAAGGGGGCTTTTCTTTGGCTGACTTTATTTGCCTTATTAGGGTTTGCTTCCACTGCCATTCCAATTGTTGCCCATAATATGGTTCTTTCATCATTAGTTATTAGTTTAGCAGTTGGTCTATTGTACCGATTTGCAGTTCAAATTATTACTTCTCATAAAAATAACTAAATAACAATTTATTTTTTCACAAGTATTAGGTTGCTTAAAGCCCTATTTAACGGCAAGCAGCCTTTTTTTGTTACCTAATTGTCACATATCTTAATATACTTGCAAAGTTTCTGAGAAGTTGTAGTAGCATTGAATCCCTATAATGGCATTTGTACATTCAAGGGAGGATTTACTTTCATGAAAAAAACGACTAAAAAAATCATGGGCGCCGCACTGGGTTTACTAGCAGCCTTTACTGTTAGTTCCACAGCGTTGGCCAGCCAAACTAAAATCGCAGATGTATCTCAATATCAAGGTACTATCAATTGGAAGAAAGCTTCCAAAGAAATTCAATTAGCAATTATTCGGGTGCAACATGGTAACACCGGAGATGCTGATTTCAGAATTGACACTCAAAAAGACATTAACGCTAACGGCGCTTACAAAAATGGAGTTCCATTTGGTCAATATGATTACACTGAATTTAGTAGTGTAGCTGATGCCAAAAAGGAAGCTAAAGACTTCTACAAACGGACTAACAGTCATGCTAAGTTCTTCGTATTAGACAACGAACACCGTAAAGGTAAGGGTAGCGAACAATCATATGTTAACGCCTGGTATTCAACCATGCGTAAGTTAACCAAAAAACCATTGATTTACTACACTTACGAAAGCTTCGTTAACCAATACAAGATTAACTTCTCTAAGTTTGATGGCTCCTGGATTGCCAACTACTCCAACAAACCTTCAACTGTAAAGGCCGACTTATGGCAATATACTTCTAAGGGTCGCATTGGCGGAATCACTGCTAACACAGTTGACCTCAGCAAAGCCCTTAACTCATCAGTAGTTAAGTCTTGGTACACTACTAATACCAAAGCTAGTTACTACAAGAGCGTTCCTGCTAGCAAAACCATTAAAACTACCCACAGCATTAACGAATACAAAACTGCTAATTTAACTGGTAAATTGGCGGCCGTTAAAGCCGGTAAAACCCTAAAGGTTACTAAAATTGCTAGATCCAGTCACGGTGCTTATCGCTTCCAATTAAGTAATGGTCGCTATATCAGTGCTAACAAAGAATTTCTTACTGCTCAATAAAAAAACGAAAACAACATTTTAAGGAGAGTTTATTATCAAAACCAACAGTCTTTCATTCTTACTCAAACCACTTATGATTTTTGCATTCGCCCTTAGCTTCTTTGGCGCAATGAACTTAAACCAAACTGCCAGCGCTAGCGATAACAAGGAATACTCAGCCGTCTACCAAACAGCTAAACAGCAACTTGGCAAGCCATACGTTTATGGTGCCGTTGGTCCTAGCTACTTCGATTGTTCAGGATTCACTAAATACGTTTACAAAAAATCAATCAAAAAGACCCTACCTAGAACTGCTCAAGCTCAATATAACGGAACTAAAAAAGTTTCTAAGAATAACGTTAAAAAGGGTGATCTAGTATACTTTGGTTACAGCAAACGTAGCATTAGTCACGTTGGTATGTACATTGGTAACGGTAGAATGATCGATGCTCAAAACCGGGGAGTTATTACTGAACGAGTTTACTCACCATGGTGGCACGTAGTTGGTTTTTCACGCCCTGTAACTAACTTAAAATAATATAACGTTAAATCCTTAGGGAGTTAACAACAAAAAATAGCGATGCTGATGAGCATCGCTATTTTTTAGTACCTATAACAAATAAAAAAGGCGCGCCAATTGGCACGCCTTTTTGCGGCATTCAATTAAGAATGGATTAGTGAAGTTCCACAACATCAGCTAATCAGACACCTACAATACGGTAGATATGTGTCCCGCTCGAAAAATCACTTAAATCGCTTGCGCGAACAACCGAAGTTGCGTGATAGCTCGACTCATCGCATAAAAGCATTATAACACATTTACAATCATCTTAAAACTACTAATCTTCAAAAGTGTTATCTTCCACCGCATCAATTTTAGCTTGAACCCAGTCGTTCATTTCGGTTTCGTACTTTGCTAAATGATCATGAAATTCATCGGCGTTCGTAACCACATCAATTCGTAGTCCCGATTGGTTAACTTTTTCACCTACCGCTACCAAATAAACGTTAACGCCCGCTTCTTCTTCATCACTCATGAATTTTTCAATTCGGGCTGGTTCGTCTAACGGTAAATTCACAACGTTAGTTTCTACTCTGATAGCTAGGGCCTCTCCAACTACTAATTGAGCACCACCTAGCTGATTCTTGCCAATTTGGTCGCTAACAAAATCATAAAGAGGTTGCATAGTTTTAGCAACGTCTTTTTTTAATTTAGCCATCGTTGTTTCAAAAACTTTGACGGTGATTTTTTCATTATTAATTTGATCAATTAAAGCTGCGATATTTTGTTTCATTTTTGATTACCTCGTTGTTGAGCCGTCACCTGTTCAATGCGGTGATTAATATAAAGTCTGCGGAGCTTCAAAACTTGCATAAACCAGTTCACACTGAGCACAATTCCAAAAGCCGCTACTAGTCCAATTAGGACTCTAACGGTTAGCATTCCCGTAGCCCCACTAATCATCGTAATAAATACTCCGACCAAACCAATACCATAAATTGCCACTACAGCTGACATTAAATAATAACCTAAGCGCAACCGCAAAGCAGCTAAAATGATAGTAACCGCATATAATCCAATAGCCGTCACGAAAGTTTGTAAAAATTCTCCTTGAGGAACTGCTTTAACTAATTTAACCGCTGGAATTAACGTTAATGCCATAACTCCCAAATACATAATTAAGGTTACAATGGCCAAACTAATTACTCGTTTGCTTTGCTCTTGCATCTTATCCTCCAAAATAAAAAGATAAATTCTAGGTTAGAATTTATCTTAAGGTTATTAATTATCTTAACGTATTTTCTTAGTTTAGAAAAGCATAGAGAGAAAGTCATCTTCTGAAATACCAGCAAAGTATTGATTCAAGTCAACATCTGCTAAAGCTTCCGCTACACTTTGGCGATCAAATCGGACCCCTTTGAGTTTGTCGGCTAGTTCAGTAGCGTCTTTAGGGCCAAAGTAATCACCGAAAAAGACCACGTTTTGAATTTTACCGTCATCAATTTGTAAACGGGCATCAATCGTTCCGTTGGTAAAGTGTTGGCGTTTTTTCACTGAAAATTCTGGTGAGTTACCGTAAACCCAATCCCAATTGTTGTAAAGGTCATCAAAAATCTTATCAATAGCAGCATTATCTTCATCTGTTAGCTGGTATTCCTTATCAGCAATTTCTTGAAGGTCGTTCACGTGGAATAATTCCTTCAATAAAATATCTCGAAATTCTGGGGTGGTAATGTTTTGATACTCACCACTAAGGTATGGCTTTAAGTTGGTCACCCGTGACCGGACGGACTTAATTCCTTTGGACTTAATTTTGTCTTCAGGAACGGTTAGAGCTTTGCCTACTACAGACAAATCAACGTCCAACATCAAAGTGCCATGGGAGAAAGTCTTGCCGTGTTTGGTGTACATGGCATTACCAGAGAACTTCTTGCCATCGATTAAAATATCGTTACGGCCACTAACTTCTGCAGACGTTGCGCCCATATCATGTAAAGCGTCCACAATTGGTTGGACAAATGACTTAAAGTCACCAAATTCCTTACTATCACTATCCACCACAAAACTAAAGCACAAGTTGCCTAAGTCTTGATATACAGCTCCCCCACCTGATAAGCGGCGGGTAACTACAATGTTATTTTCATCCACATACTGCTTGTTAATTTCTTCAAGCGTATTTTGGTTGCGCCCTACAATAATACAAGGTCCTTCGATGTAGAACAGAAGCAATGGCTCGTCAAAGTTCTTCTCATTCATTAAGTAAGTTTCCGTAGCTAGGTTTCGACGGATATCATTAGATTTCATTGAAACGTAATACATTGACAGGACTCCCTTTATTTTTGATGAGTTTATCATAGCACTTTTTGTAAGCGATAACAATCTTTCATAAAAGACATTTTTAAGCGCTCAGGGATTACATCCTGGACAAGGAATGGTAGAATTAAGGAGAAAAGAAAGTATAGGTTGAGGTGATAATTATGAATCAACAATACAAAAATGTCTTAGTTCCAGTAGATGGTTCCAAAGCAACTGAACATTTGCTTAAACGAGCTATCGAAGTCGCCAAAGAAAACAACGCCCATTTGGATATTTTGAATGTTTTAGAAGTTAACCAAACCTATGGCGGAGCGGTCAGCGGTGACGTAGTTTTTAAGTTAACTGAAAACACCGAAGAACAGTTGCATAAGATGGAACAAACTGCTCGTGATGCAGGCCTTGATGACGTGGACATCCACATTCGGTTTGGCAATCCTAAACCAATCATTGCCAACGAATTTCCCGTAGATCATAATACCGATGTCATCGTGATCGCCTCCACCGGTCTGAGTGCCGTTGAACGAATTATCATGGGCTCTGTTACTAGCTTTGTGTCCAGAAACGCTAAATGTGACGTTTTAATCGTTAAATTACCTAAAGATGCCAAAAAGTAATTATAATTACCAGGGATTCGGTTACTTGTAGCCGCGTCTCTTTTTTTATTTAAGGGAGAAATATAATGACCAAATGGTTGTTTCACCGCCAACTAGATTCTGCAGTGACCGCTCAAAGCCTTCGCACCTTATTATCCGATGAATGGTTATTGCCTAAATACTTAATCCGGCAACTACGGATCGATCAGCGGGTGTTAGTTAATCATCAATATCATCCCGTCAACACAATTGTCCACGCTGGCGACCAAATCCAGTTAGAGTTTGTTACCTCTGATTTTACCCACCTGCCCCACCCCATTACCGTTGATCCTGCCGGAACCGTTGAAGTAGTGTATGAAGACCACGACCTCTTAATTGTAAATAAGCACCGTGGCGAAAAAACTCACCCTAACCAACCAGGAGAATTAGGCAGCACCCTTAACTTTGCTGCCAATTATTTGGCAAGTAAAGGTGAAGCGCCGTACATGGTTCACCGCCTGGACATGGAAACTAGTGGAGCTCTAATCATCGCTAAAAACCCCGTAGCCGTCCCTATTTTAAACCGCCAAATTAGTAATAAAATTATTAAGCGGACCTATTTAACTTGGGTTCATGGAACTGGATTGCCTAAATCTGGCACAATTGATCTACCTATTGGCCGTGATCCGGAAGATAAACGAAAACGGAAGGTGAACGGAATCAACACTCAATCTGCTCTAACTCATTATCAAGTACTAAAAGAACAAGCTGGAAATTCCTTATTGCAAGTTAACCTAAAAACCGGTCGGACTCACCAAATCCGAGTGCATTTGGCAGCTAGTGGCCATTCTTTAATCGGCGATCCCCTTTACAGTAACGATAATATTGAACAACCAATGCTGTTACATTCCTGGCAGGTGGTCTTCCCACTGCTATTCAGTCATCAATGGCAAACTGTAATGGCCCCCGTTCCAAAAGGTTTCGAGCCATCAAGTTAACCACAAAAAAAGCCAACCGCAAATGCGGTTGGCTTTTTAGCTTAATAAGTAATCAAATTACTTGTTAAGTGGTTCCCACTTCCAGTTTACAACTTCTGGTAAGTCGGTACCTTCTTCACGGATGTAGGCATTGTGCTTAGCAACCATGTTGTTCATTTCGTGAATGAAGCTCATTCCCTTAACGCTGTATTCTGGAGTGTTATTAACAACATCGGCAGCAACGTGGAAACGATCCATTTCGTTAAGAACTCGCATATCAAATGGAGTAGTAATATCACCTTGTTCACGGTAACCATGAACGTGTAGGTTATGGTTGTGACGATCGAAGAAGATTGACTTGATCATGTCTTCGAAACCGTGGTAAAGGAAGAATACTGGTGCATCAGTTGTAAACAAAGTATCAAATTCTTCGTCAGTCAAACCACGAGGGTCAACATCTGGACGACGTAATTTAAGAATGTCAACAACGTTGATGTAACGAATCTTCATTTCTGGGAAGTTCTTGTTCAAGATTGAAATAGCAGCAAGGGCTTCCAAGTTAGGTTCTGAACCAGCAGCAGCGATAACAACATCAGGTTTTTGACCTTGATCAGTAGATGCCCAATCAATGTAGCCAAGACCATTGTTTACCAAGTTAGTTGCTTCTTCAATTGAGTACCATTGTGGACGTGGGTGCTTTGAAGTAACGATCAAGTTGATAGTTTCGCGAAGTTGGAATGCAGTGTTACCAACAGCTAACAAGGTGTTAGCATCAGCTGGTAAGTATTCGCGGATAAGTTCAGGTTTCTTTTCAGCCATGTGAGTAAGCATACCTGGATCTTGGTGAGTGTAACCATTGTGATCTTGTTGGAATACAGTTGAAGTGTTAACAAAGTTCAATGATGGGTAATCATGACGCCATGATTGTTCTGAAGCTTTACGTAACCACTTCATGTGTTGAGTCAACATTGAGTCAACTACTCGTCCGAAGGCTTCGTAAGTTGAGAAGAAGCCGTGACGACCAGTCAAGACATAACCTTCCAACCAACCTTCAGCTTGATGTTCTGAAAGTTGTGAATCGATTAATTGACCTGAGTGAGCAACATCTTCGTCATAAGGAAGGTTGATATCTTCCATCCATTGACGAGGAGTAGCAGCAAGCAAGCCATAAAGACGGTTTGACTTAGTTTCATCAGGACCAAATGAACGGAATGAATCTGGGTTCATCTTAGTAACAGCGCCTAACCATTCTGACCAAACGATCATATCTGATTTTTCTTCGGCACCGTGTTCCTTAATGTCAACAGCAAATTCCTTGTAATCAGGAAGTTTTAATGGTTCTGGGTGGATACCACCGTTAGTGATTGGGTTCATAGCCATCCGTTGGTCACCCTTAGGAGTGGTGTCAGCAATTTCTTGCTTCAATGAACCGTCTTCGTTGAATAATTCTTCTGGCTTGTATGACTTCATCCATTCAACAAATTGATCTGCATCTTGCATATCATTAGCTGAAAGGTTCAATGGAACTTGGTGAGCACGGAATGAGCCTTCGATAGGATCACCATTATCATCAAGAACAGGACCAGTCCAACCCTTAGGTGAACGAACGATGATCATTGGCCATACAGGAAGAGTTGCAGTTTCTGCAGTTTCGTTTTCACGAGCATTCGTTTGAATAGCTTTGATTTCTTCGATAACAGTATCCATAGTCTTAGCCATCTTTTCGTGCATTGGCATATGGTTGTTCCAGTTATCAAGACCATCACCAGTTTCAACGAAGTATGGCTTCCAGCCCATACCTTCGAAGTACTTAGTAAGTTCTTCGTCACTCATTCGTGAAAGAATAGTTGGGTTAGAAATCTTGAAACCATTCAAGTTAAGGATAGGCAATACAGCACCATCTTTAACTGGGTTAATAAATTTGTCTGAGAACCATGAAGCAGCTAATGGACCTGATTCAGCTTCCCCATCACCAACTTCAACAGCGGCAATAACGTCTGGGTTATCAAAGATAGCACCAGTACCATGAGAAATTGAGTAACCAAGTTCGCCACCTTCATGCATTGAACCTGGAGTTTCAGGAGCAGCATGAGAAGCAATTCCGCCTGGGAATGAGAATTGTTTGAATAACTTAGCCATACCTTCTTCATCTTGAGTGATGTTAGGGTAAATTTCAGTGTATGAACCGTCAAGGTATGAGTTAGATACCATAACTTGTCCACCGTGACCAGAACCTTCAATATAGAACATGTTCAAATCATACTTCTTAATAGCACGGTTTAAATGTGCGTAAATGAAAGTTTGAGATGCAATAGTTCCCCAGTGTCCAATAGGCTTAACCTTAACGTCTTCTGGTTTAAGCGCGGTCTTCAACAATGGGTTGTTACGTAAGAACAATTGACCAACTGATACGTAGTTAGCAGCGTTCCAGTACTTGTCAACAAGTTCTAAATATTCTTTTGAATCGTAATCTGCCATCAATTAACACTCCTTCATAAATGTCCAAATTTAAAGTTACAAGAATGTTCGTAAAACTCAAATGTCCTTTGAATATTTTACAACCCCTATCTTAATCGTTTTTTGATAAAAGTCAACCTTTTTATAAATTGATACGGTCCAATTATCCAAAGTTGTAAAATACTCACTGAACACCCCAATTATGGACTGTTTCGCCATATTAGTCCACCAATTGATCTGCAGTTTACAGGAGAAAAATTAAACTGAAATTAAAAAAATAAATTTAATTCAACAAAAAAATCCATCAAATTTGATGGATTTTTTAGCCGTTTTCGTCTAAGTTGACAAACGTATTGTAATTTAAGTATTTATAATGCAAGCGCATATTGGAAACTTCAAACGGAGTTCCGTCGTCTAAGAAGAAAATACCTTCCATAATACCGACTGGTTCCACTGGTTTCAAATTCAATAGCTCTTGATCTTCTGGTGTTGAAGGTGCTGCCGCAATCGTCATGAACGATTTAGTAACCGTTTTACCAGTTGAACCTTCCAAAAAGTTAAAAATAGAACCCTCAACAGTTTCCACTGATAATCCTGGTGCTACCTTGATAGGAATATACCCTAATTCAATCATAAACGGTTGGTCGTCAAAGGACCGTAATCGTTTAATTTCATAAACAAAATCTCCTGGATTCAAGAAGAGTTCGGTCTGCAGTTCTTCATTTGCCGGAATTACCCGAAATTCTAGTAACTTGATACTAGGGATTTTGCCGTCACTCTTAAAACTGTCAGTAACCCCTAGGTTAGAGCCTTCATATTGAAATATAGTTTGGTTTTTTTGGTACAACGGATTAATAAACGTTCCCGATCCTCGTTTTTTAAAAATGATGCCTTGGTTAGCCATAATATTTAAGGCTCGCTTAACCGTGCTGCGACTAACATCGTATTCCACCATCAAACTCCGTTCATCTGGCAGTTTTTGGGTCGGAAATTCATCATTTTGAATTCGTTGTTTCAAATCGGCCAAGATTTTTCGATAAACTAAATCAGCCATGATTGCTCCTATTCTTTTCCATTCGTTGACACTATCACTAGAATAGTATACCAGAAGTAACCCGGAATACCACCAAAAAAAACAATCCTCCCTTTCCTAAACGGAATTCAATAACTATAATAAGTAGATAACAAAACGACTAGGAGGACTTGGCATGTCTAAAAAAAAGGATAAAAAAATCCATAAAACTTTAGTAGAACAAATTCTAGATAAAAATAAAATTAATTATCAACAAATTATTTTCCCTACCTATCAAAAAAACGATGTTGCTCAGTTAGACGTTTCACATACCGGCTACGATGAAGGTCACATCTATAAAACTTTGGTCTTAACCGGCAAAACAACCGGCCCCGTAGTCGGTGTGGTGCCTATCAACACTCATTTGGACGAAAAGAAATTAGCCAAGGCATCCGGCAACAAAAAGGTATCTATGGTGCCCTTAAAGGAGCTCTTAAAAACCACCGGCTACGAACACGGTGCTAACACTCCAATCGGAATTTGGGAAAAATACCAATACCCCATTTACATCGATACCCGGGCCGAAGAACAGGGTGAAATCATCGTTTCTTCCGGCCAAATTGGACGGTCAGTTCAACTCAACGCTACTGATATGAAAACCTTGGTTCACGGTACCTTCACTGACTTAGAGGAGGAATAGCTATTAACCTTACCTTACTTGGACACAATGCAATAATAGTGGCTTTGAATCTGGTTATCATCCCACTAGCCTTTACGGGGGCGTTATCATGGTTAAATCGTCAGACCAAAAAAATACTGGTCACTTACTACGGTCCTAATAGTCAGGTCTGGTTGGGTGGCTTAGGTATCATGATTCATGAAACTAGTCATTTAATTGCGGCCCTTATTTTTAGCCATCGAATTGATGCCGTTAAGTTACTTCAGTTTCCTTCCGCCGACCAGCAAACTTTAGGTTACGTCCGCCACTCTTGGAACCAGCAAAGTAAATACCAACAGCTCGGTAATTTTTTCATCGGTTTAGCACCGGTGGTAGGCTGCTCATTGGTATTAGCTGGATTGGGCTTTTGGTTAGTTCCTAACTTAATGTACACCTTGATGGCTTGGGGGATAAACTTAAGTAGTGGCCAATTGGCGGCCAGCCCTGATCTAAGAATCGACAAATGGTGGCACATCTTATTATTCATTATTTTAGCCACCAACATTAGCTGGGGCGGCTTTGATTTGAGCCCCGCCGATTTGCAAAATACCAGTACCGGAGCTTGGCTTTGGGGTGTCGTTTTAGTAGTTGGCACTTTAACACTAACCTTAGTTAGCCCGCACGGAACTTGGTTAAGTGGTTTGAAATATTTAGGTTGGAGTTGGGCAATTTTGTTAGGCTTTGCCCTACTTTTATCCCTCTTCCTACAATTAATTTTAAGAATCGTAATTCGTTTTACTAAATAAGATTGACGAACCAATTCGCTTAATAATATACTGATAACCTCGCACCAAACGAATTATGAAAATGAGGTTATGAGTGATGAAAATTCCTAAAGTAGTTTGGATCGACGCCATCGGGGTGGGACTATTTACTACGGTGTACTGTTTAATTATGAGTGGGTTTAACTTATGGATGGGTTCCGCTGCTTTTATCACAGTTTCGTATTTTTTTGGAGCCGGCTTTCCCAAGGACAAAACTGGTAATATCTTGCTAAGCTTTGCCTTAGGAATTTTGTGGGGGCTATTAGCTCATTGGTTGCTGCTCAATGCCTGGTTAGCTCAGGTATGTCCATCTGCAATTATGTTTGGCATCTTAACGTTTATTGTCTTATTTTTGCAAGGTACTATTTTGCCCTTTACCATCGTACCGGCTTGGTTGATCGCTTGGGGAACCACCATGCTAATCATTTCCAACCTGACCATTCACAATTGGCTCCTGTTTAGCCTGCAATTATTTGCTTCCATGGTTTTAGGAATTGTGGTGGTTGGCTTTGCATCGGATTATTTCAAACGCTGGCTGCTAAATAAATCTACTAACAAAAAAGGATAATCGCCCTAGCTAAGGGTGGTTATCCTTTTTATTATCCAATACTGCCATCCATTTGATATTTAATCAGCCGGTCTAGTTCCACGGCGTATTCCATGGGAAGTTGCTTTGTGAACGGCTCTAAAAAGCCCATCACAATTAATTGGGCGGCACTTTTTTCGTCTAATCCCCGACTCTGTAAATAATAAAGTTGCTCCGCCGAAATTTTAGACACGTGGGCTTCATGTTCAATCGTTCCGTCGTTGACATCGATATCATTAACCGGAAACGTGTCACTAGCACTTTGATCATCTAGCAAAATCGTATCACATTCCACGTGAGATTTAGCATGGTGCGCCTCTTTGGTAAATTTAATCAACCCCCGATAATCAGCTCGTCCCCCACCATGGCAAATTGCCTTGGAAACGATGCTACTACTAGTATTAGGAGCCAAATGAATCATTTTAGCACCGGTATCTTGGTGCATTGAATTTCCGGCGGCTGCAATCGATAACATCAACCCGGTCGCGTGTTCTCCCACCAAATAAACACTGGGGTATTTCATGGTGACCTTAGAACCTAAATTACCGTCAATCCACTCCATCGTAGCCCCGGCTTCAGCTTGAGCGCGTTTGGTTTCTAAACTGTAAACGTTAGTGGACCAATTTTGAATGGTAGTATATCGGCAATACCCTCCTGGCTTTACAAATACTTCCACTACCGCAGCGTGCAAACTATCTTCGGAATAATTGGGCGCCGTGCATCCCTCAACGTAGTTTACACTCGCCCCCGCTTCCACAATAATTAACGTTCGTTCAAACTGACCAGTCCGACCAGCATTGATGCGAAAATAACTTTGAATGGGAATATCAGCGTGAACGTTAGCAGGAACATACAAGAAAGTACCGCCCGACCACACAGCTGTATTTAATGCCGCAAACTTATTATCGGTTGCCGCAATTAGTTGGCCAAAGTACTGCCGCACCAGTTCTGGATGTCGTTGAAGCGCCGTATCGGTATCCATAAATAAAATTCCCTGTTCCGCCAATTCCCGTTTTAAATTACTATAAACCGCTTCTGATTCATATTGCGCTCCCGAGCCCGCCAAATATTTACGTTCGGCTTCTGGCACCCCGATCCGTTCAAAGGTTTCCTTGATCTCATCCGGTACATCTTCCCAATCACGGGCAACGTGATCAGTAGCCCGCTGAAAATATTGAATCTGATCCAGGTTTAAATTAGATAAATCCGGGCCGTATTTAGGCATCGGCATTTGTAAATAGAGTTGGTACGCCTGTAGTCGTAAGTCTAACATCCATTGCGGTTCTTGCTTAACTGCCGAAATAGTTCTAATAGTTGCTTCATTAATCCCAGCCCCCGTAGAAAAAACCGGAGTAGTATCAGCCGTAGGTCCCCGTTCATCGGTTAAATTTTGATCGTTTAGTTGTGATTGATCAGTCATTTTCGGACCTCCCTTCTTGGATGCCAGTTTGCAGCGCATGCCAAGCTAAAGTCCCGCAACGCACCCGCGTAGGAAAATTATTCAACGTTGCAAACGCCACTAGGTCTCCTAAGCCCTCGGTTGCGGTTGGTTGAGCCAGCACCAGTTTTTGAAAAGCGGTCCATACATCGGCAATCTCCATTACTGTTTTACCTTGCAATAGGCTCACCATCATACTGGCCGAAGCTTTGCTGATAATACAACCGTCCCCGGTAAAACTAATTTCAGCTAGCCGCTGACCATCTCCATCCCATTTACCGTAAACGGTCAAATCATCTCCACAATCGGGATTTTTTAAATGGCATTTAAAATCATAGTCAACTAATTCACTGAAGCCAACCGGATAATTAGCGTGGGTTAAAATAATTTTTTGGTAGAGTTGTTCAATCTCATTCATAATAATAAGCCCTCCACTTGATCTAAAGCGGCTAAAAAGAGTTCCACCTCGGCGCTAGTGGTAGCCGCAGAAATACTGGCACGTACCACACTATCCGTTTGCAAAGCTTGCATTAACGGGGCCGCACACATTTGTCCGGCGCGCACCGCTACGTTGGTAGCGTCTAAAATCGTGGCTACATCGTGGGCGTGAATCTGTTTAAAATTAAAACTTACTGCCCCGTGGTGGTCACCAGCCACTTGCGAGCCATAAATTTGAATCGGAAAATGAGACTGCAGGCCCACCATTAACTGGCGCATTAACTTTTGTTCGTGAGCTTGAATAGTAGTAAAACCTAAGCGTTGCAAATAGTTAATCGCCGCGCCCAATCCTAGTACTCCGGCAATATTGGGGGTCCCTGCTTCTAATCTTAACGGTAAAGGCTGCCAAGTAGCGCCCTGTTGGGTCACCTCTTGAATCATCTCCCCACCAAACTGAACCGGTTGTAGTTGTTCTAATAAGGATTGCCGGCCGTATAACACCCCAATGCCAGTCGGGCCAAACATTTTGTGACCAGAAAAAGCTAAAAAGTCAACTCCTAACGACTGGACATCAATGGGTAAATGTCCTGCAGCCTGAGCAGCGTCAGCCACTAAAATACCACCATGTTGGTGGACCAATTCAGCCACCGGGGCTAACTCTAATTTAGTCCCTAAAACGTTGGAAACCAGGGTTAATGCCACAATTTTAGTATGATCTGTCAGCTGCTGTCTCAATTGCTTAATATCAATTTGGCCGTCAACGGTAACGTTTAAATACTTCAATTGCGCACCAGTTTGCTGAGCTACTTGCTGCCAGGGGACCAGGTTAGAATGATGCTCCATTAAACTCACCATGATTTCATCTCCGGGCTGTAATACTTGCCGGGCGTATCCAGCTGCCACCATGTTTAAACTATCGGTGGTCCCACTGGTAAAGACGATCTCTGCTGAATTAGTCGCATGAATAAAATTTTTAACTTGTTCCCTAGCCGCTTCGTATTGACTAGTCACCTGGTGCGCTAAACCATACATCCCACGGTGAACGTTTACTTTTTGAAACTGGTAATAATTAGTCACGGTCGTTAACACTTCATCAGGCATCGGGGTGGTAGCCGCATTGTCTAAGTAAGCTACTGGTTGATAATTGGTCATTTAACAACTCCCCCTTCTAATACTGGTTGCATAAAAGTGTTAATTAAAATTTGTTCAGCTAAGAATAGCGGTAATCCCCGACTTTGCAAATAGTATAATTGTTCTTCATCGTACTGCCCAATACTAGCAGCGTGGCCAGCTTGCACGTCATTTTCATCAATTAATAACATCGGATTGGCACTTCCTAGCACCTCTGGACCAGCAGTTAATAGCCGATTTTCTTGGTCCGCATTGGCTCCGTGAGCACCGTGTTTAATTTGGCCTACACTGGTGAAGTTCATCTTAGCGTTATCAAATAACACCCCGCGCATTTTAATTCGACTAAAAGTGTGAGGCGCAAAATGTTGAATTTGGGTCTGTAAATTAAATTGATCATCTTGACGAGCTAAACTACCAGCATAAAAGTAACCACTGGCCCCGGGCTGCGCTAATTTAATTTTTAAATTGCCTAGTAACTTTCCCCGTAACTTAGGAATAACCGTCCAACTACACCTAGCAGATTGTTGCACCGTTAACTCCCCTAACAGTAAATGACTGCCCGGTTGTTTCGTTCTTAGTTCAGTTTGATAATCCAATTGACCAGCCACTTCACCAGCAAATACGATGCTACTTTGTGGTGCTTTAGCAGCGAAGTGAAAGGTAGTAGTGAGATTTAGTCGACTATTCGCACCTATGTTGAGTAAGACGATCAATGGTGTAGCGGCTGAGTCGACATTAATTTTAAGCTGGAGGGGCTCGTTAAGTTCTACGTTATCCGGCAAAGTAATCGCTAGTCCCTGCCAATCTTTAGCTAATTGATCGGCTACGAACTGATCTGGTTGGGTAGTCAACCTCGCTAATTGTTCTCTCTGCCAATCCGTTAGGTTCTGACGCCGGATTTGCTTGATAGTTCCGCCCAACTGCGTAAATTTCGTCAAATTGGTTTCAGTCACATTCCAGTCCCAGCATAACGGCTCGGTCACTGCCCAAATAAAATCAGCGGGATCATACTTAAAGCCCATCATTCGGGGGTAATTTTTCAGCGTTGAATTTTTCAATGATTGTCACCAACTCCTGCCAATTGAGAGTAGCCGGTCGCTTCTAATTGGGTAGCTAATTCCGGACCACCAGTGGCTACGATCTGACCATTCATCATGATGTGGACTACGTCCGGCACTACATAATTTAATAATCGTTGGTAATGGGTCACCATCAACGCGCTGAAATTAGCACCGCGCATTGCATTGATTCCCTTAGCCACAATTTTGAGAGCATCAATATCTAGCCCGGAATCAATTTCATCCAAAATAGCTAAACTAGGCTTTAACATCATTAACTGCAGAATTTCATTACGCTTTTTCTCCCCACCAGAAAAATCGGCGTTGAGTCCCCGTTCAGCAACTTGTGGATCAATTTCTAAGAACTCCATGGTTTGTTTAAGCTTCTGTAAAAAGGGCAATACTGGTACTGCTTGGCCGTTATTTTGAGCGTTCAACGCCGCATGAATAAAATCAGCATTAGAAATTCCGGCAACCTCCATAGGATATTGCATCGCTAAAAAAACACCACGTTGGGCCCGTTCATCCACCGTTAATTGGGTAATATCTTCCCCATTAAAAATTAATTTACCAGCAGTAATTTCATAACGCGGATTGCCCATAATGGTCTCTGACAGCGTCGATTTACCGGTACCGTTCGGTCCCATTAGGGCGTGAATTTCTCCAGAATTAATTTGGAGATTCACTCCCGTTAAAATCTCTTTCCCAGCAACTGCGACGTGTAAATCATCAATGATTAAACTACTCATCTTAAACTCCTTTACCGAATTAACTTATCCCAGATGACAACTTGATCTTGTTGCAAGGACTTAGGGACGTCAATAATTCTTTGGTTACTACTGCCACGAAATTGTAAGGTCAAATCTTTCAAGTCTTCCATAAATCGGCCATCAACTAAAATATCTAGATAACTTAGTAGCTCCAATTTGTCGATGGATTCTTGCATTAACTCATCCCATTTATATCCCGTCCACGACCAGATATCTTTGTCATGGCCAAATTCCTTGCGGATTCGTTTGCATAGTCGTAAGCTCACCTGTGTATTCAAAAAGGGCTCTCCCCCTAAGAGAGTTAAGCCCTGAACGTAGCTTTGACTGAGATCTGCGATAATTTGGTCTTCTAATTCTTGCGTGTATGGCCGACCATAATGAAAATTTTGTGCGGCTTTGTTGTAACAGCCTGGACAATTAAATAAACAACCAGAGACATATAAACTACACCGAATTCCCTCACCATCTACCATATTGAAGGGCTTGTAGTCAGCAATATAATTACGACTCCGCTCTGCAGCTAACCATTGTTGTGGTTGCGGGTTGTTGGGAAGCCGTTTAGGTCTATTAGTCATCACTTAAAGCCCCCAATTTCATGTTTTTCACCCGAGAAGCAATTTCTTTATGTCTGCCCTTTACCATCGGCCTAATCATTGGGTTGCCCAAGTAACCACAGGTCCGTTTGACCACGTCACAAGTTTTAGGATCCCGATTGCCACATTGGGGACACTCAAAGCCACGCGCGGTGGGTTTGAAGTCTCCATCGAATCCGCATTGATAACAGTGATCAATGGAAGCATTAGTTCCCAAATAGCCTACGTGATCGTAAGCCCAAGTCCAAACGGCTTCTAAAGCCGCCGGATTTTGTTTAAGGTTTGGATATTCACAGTAGTGGATGAATCCTCCAGAAGCGTACTTAGGATAGTCTTCTTCAAAGGTTAATTTTTCAAACGGAGTCGGATTTTTACGAACATCGTAGTGAAAACTGTTGGTGTAGTATTCTTTATCCGTAATATCTTTGATCCGCCCAAACTTTTCAATATCGTCCTCACAAAAAGTATCAGTCAAGGATTCAGCCGGAGTGGAATACACACTAAAGTGATAACCATATTCTTCTTCCCAGGCAACGCAAGCATCGTGGAGGTATTTTACGATAGCGACCGTAAAATCATGAGCCGCTTGATTAGTTTCCCAATTAGGACCAAAAAAGGCGGTTCCCACTTCGTAAAGGCCGATATACCCTAGTGAAATGGTGGCCCTGCTGTTCTTAAATAGTTCATCTACAGAATCAGTGTCCTTTAAGCGCACTCCGAAAGCACCATTCTTGTACAACGTTGGCGCATTCACCGGTTGGGCCTCTTTACAGCGTTCAATCCGAAATAATAATGCTTTTTTGGTCAAAGCTAATTTATCGTCCAGAATTTCCCAAAATAACGACTCATCCCCCTGAGCTTGTAACGCAATCCGAGGTAAATTAATCGTCACAACCCCTAGATTCATACGGCCACTATTTACTTCTTCTCCCTGTTCATTTTTCCAGCCCTGTAAAAAACTCCGACAACCCATAGGAGCCTTAAAGCTCCCTGTCAATTCTACAATCTTGTCGTACATCAAAACATCAGGATACATTCGTTTAGTAGCACACTCGACCGCTAATTCCTTCACATCATAATTTGGATCAGTTGGATCTAGGTTGACGCCCCGCTTAAGAGTAAACACCAATTTCGGAAAAATGGCGGTCCGGTGTTGCTTGCCTAGTCCTTTAATCCGCACTTGCAAGATTGCCTTTTGGATTTCCTTTTCAATCCACGAGGTCCCTAAGCCAAAGCCCACGGTGGTAAATGGGGTTTGCCCGTTTGACGAGAACAAGGTGTTGACTTCATATTCCAATGCCTGCATGGCATCATAGATATCTTTTTTAGTTTTAGTGCGAGCAAATTCTTCTCGTTTATCAGCCGTTACCCACTCAGCCGCTTCTGAAAGATGCTTTTGGTAGTTTAATTCTGCATAAGGAGCAAGTAATTCGTCGGTCCGATCAGAAGAGCAGCCGCCATATTGGCTAGAAGCTACGTTGGCAATAATTTGAGACATTTGGGCGGTAGCGGTTTGGATAGATCTAGGAGATTCTACTTCGGCGTTACCAATTTCAAAGCCATTAGCTAACATTCCCTTAAAATCAATTAAACAACAGTTAGTCATCGAAGTGAGCGGTGAATAATCTAGATCATGAAAGTGAATGTCACCACGCAAATGGGCCTTAGCCACCGTTTCTGGCATCATCGTTAGTCCCATGGATTTACCCACCATTCCAGCAGTTAGATCCCGACGCGTGCTGAAGATATTACTGTCCTTATTGGCGTTTTCGTGGACTAATTGATCGGTTTCACTAAATAATTGATTTAGCTTGTGTTGGGGGTCAATCGCCTTTTTCCACTTGTTCATATCTTGTTGCCGATATAGATCATACTTGGCTACTAAATCCGCTTGGTCATTAGCTAGTAGCACTCTGCGAAAAATCAACCGAATTTCTTGAACGGTAATTTCAGTTTCTTTGGTATTAATTTGCTCTAAAATTTGTTGCAATAACGTTTGGCGTAATTGAGGATCAGCAGTTAAATTATTTACTACTAATTCGATTTTATAAGAATAAAATTGAACCCGCTCACCATCCATTTTAACCACGGTTGCTGGGCTAGCAGTTATTGTTTGAGTAGTTGATTGAATCGTTTGATTTTCCATAATTAGCCTCCTACCTAAATTTTTAACCATTGTCTAACTCATTGTTTCGAGCTAATTTGACTAGTCATTCGGCCTGACTTTAGGCCTTCAATATTGTTAATCTTACTCGGATAATTTTTGGAATATAAGTCTTGAAGTCTCAATATGTATGTGCTTACTATAAACAGAAACACTATATCTTGTGTTTCAAAGCCATTTGAATATTAAAAAAACTTTCTTGAAATATTTTCAAGAAAGCTTTGAATTACCGTTCACCGTTCCATTCAGCTTTGAATTCCGTTAAATAATCTAGCATCACTTGGTTACGATGGTGGCCAATTTTTTTGGCCGGGGCAGTATTTAATTGATCTGCTAATTTAAGTAACTTTTCGTAAAAATGATTGATTGTGGTTCCTGGTTGCCGATACTCTTCTTTAGTCATTTTTTCTCTCGGCGCAACTAGCGGATCGTAAATTGTTTCGCCAAAATGCCCACTATAGTAAATAGCCCGCGTAATGCCAATGGCGCCAATCGCATCCAAACGATCAGCATCTTGTACTACTTGTCCTTCTAGCGATAGCGTCTGACGTTCACCTAAATTCGCACTAAACGACATATTGCTAATAATATCCATCACCGCACTCGCTTGATCACTTTCAAATTCCGCTGTCGCCAATAACTTTTCCATCTCATTTTGCTTGGCAGCCGGATCAGTGACTAATTTATCATCAGCCAAATCATGCATGTAAGCTGCCGCTAACACAATCGCCCTATTAGCTTGGGGCAGGTCCCGTAAAATTAATTCGGCATTTTTGACTACTCGTTGAATATGATCGAAATTATGTCCGGTTGTATCAGCCTGCATCTGCTGTTGGACGGTTAAGGCAATGAGAGAGATATCTTCAGACATGGAGAAAACCTGACTTTCTGTTTTTCTTTAGAATAACATGAAAACAGCACAATAATTTTATTTAACTCATTTGCTTAATCGAACTTACCAATTGATTTCTAAAAGCAATGTATTCTGTACTCAAGATCTCACTCATATCCATATTAAAATATGGATTAGCAAATTTTTGAGATATTTTTCCAGGTTTACCATTTAAAACATAAATGTTTTGTCCTAGAAAAATTGCTTCATCAATATCATGAGTGATAGCTATAATTCCGTTTTGATTATTTTTCCAAAGTGCCAGTAACAATGAATGCATCTCACTTCTAGTATAGTTGTCTAAGGCACTAAAAGACTCATCCAACATTAATAATGGTGGCTCATTAATAAATGCCCTAGCTAGGGCTACCCGTTGTCTCAATCCGCCTGAAAGTTCATAAATAGGAGTATCTTCAAATTCTAGCAATCTTGTTTCAGATAGCAAATATTGCAGTCTATCTAAGCTTTGATTAGCTGGCATCTTTCTCATTTTAGGGCCAAACAAAATATTTTGTTTAACTGTTAACCAAGGATATAACGCCATATCTTGAAAAACTATGCCCCTTCTCCAATTTGCTCCTTGAACCTTAACTCCCTGCATTTCAATTGTTCCTTGAGTTGGTTTTAAAAATCCAGCTATTAAGTTTAATAATGTACTTTTGCCAACTCCAGATGGTCCCACTATAACGTTTATTGAATTAGGTTCTACGGTTAAATTAATTTCTTGAATAGATGCGTTAGCAGAGTTGGGATACCTAAAACTTACATTATCAATTGTTAATAAATCTGTCATTATTCATCCTTACTCCTTTATATAATTTGCATCAATGAACTTACAGCATTCATTCAGTGTGGGTTTACTATTCAACGTTTGTTGCTTCCCCATAAATAAACATGTTTGATAAAATTGATCCGTAAATTGATTATTCATAAATCGTTTTAATTCAACCGGGTCAAGCCATTGCGACTCACCAACCTGGTTTTTTAGCTTCGGTTGAAGAAATATCTAAATACCTTCCAGTAAGTTGATACGTTTGTTCAGGATTTTGATTATAATATCGGTGTTCTTTTCCTAAAATAGTTAAACATTTAGTCAACAATTCTGGATGCTTATTTCTAAATTGGTTAGTAGCTAACGTAACATTAGCCGTCAAATAGTTGCTTGCTGCCATCTTTTTACTACTAGTAATGGTCTTGGCATCATTTAAATTAGATAAACTTGGTTCCCAAGTATATGCCGCATCAATATCTCCGCGCCGCCAAGCAGCCACAATCTCAGTAGTTTGCATATCCACTAATTTTACTTGGTTCAATAATTTATGTGCTTGTAAAAACATCATTAAACTATAGTGAGATGTAGATGCAAAAGGAGTTGCAATCGTTTTACCCTTTAAGTCATTAATCGAGTTCACCTTAGCAGATTTTTTAACTACCAACTGCTCATTATTTCCAATTACATCATTCACCCACACCAATTTAACAGGTAAGTTAGCAGACATGGCTACCACCGCATTAGTATGGCCCATAGTTGCCATATCAATACTATTTGACATCAGAGCTTTATTAGCATCCACCCCTGAGTCAAAAGTATAATATTTAATCTTATATCCCGTATCTTTTTCTATTGCAGCCAACTTATTTCTTTCCCTAGCAGCCGCAACATCATTTGGAACTCTTAAAATCCCAATTCTAATGACTTTCTCTTCTTGTGATTTTACCCTTTGAGATTTAAACAATGTAACTGAAAAGAATCCAAGGACAACTACCACTATTAAAGAAAAAAATATTTTCTTTCTCATCTTTGTCCGCTCCATTTAACCAGTGCCTTTTCCGCGTTTTTGATAATCATATCTAATAAAATTCCCGTAACTCCAAGTAATATGATGCCGACAAACATGACATCACTCTTCAAGTAGTGTGAAGCATCTATGATCATCCAACCAATACCAGTAGTGGAAGCAATCATTTCAGCAGAAATAATAGTAGTATATGCTACTCCCACAGCTGATCTAATTCCTGTAAAAATATCGGGAAGTGCTGCTGGAAATATGATATGAATAAACAATTGCTTACTATTTGCACCTAATGAGGATGCACTTTGTAGATACTCCTTGTCTACTTTCTTGACAGCATCAAAACAAGCAATATAAATTGGTGGGATTGCAGCCAAGAACAATAGACTGATTTTGGAGATTTCTCCAATTCCTAGCCAAAGAATAAGTAAAGTATAGTAAGCCAACGGTGGAATCGGTCTAATAAATTGAATTATTGGATCTATGATCGCTTTAATAGTCGGGACATATCCACTTAATAATCCTAATGGAATTCCAATTATAATAGCCAAAATTACGGCTATTAATAATCGTTGTAAAGTAATCAAATAGTGAGTTAATAATGATACTCCGTTATATCCGTTAATCGATAACGAAATAAACGTATTAAACACTTTTGCTGGCGATGGTAATAAAATATTAGAAACCATACCCGTAGAAGTGACTAACACCCAAACCAGAATTATAAATAAAATAGTTAGTGTGCTTATAGAAATGCTTTTGGTTTTACTCATTATGAATCCCCTACACAAACAACTAAAACTGGGATCTTTCCTTCCCAGTTTTAGTTGTTTCATTTTTTATAGTAAATCAAATCGATAATTAGTTACGATAGGTTCTCTATCGGTAGTTTGGTCCATAAAGTATTCATATTCACAAATATCTAGGTAAGACCCAGAAATGTTATAAATGTTGGTATAACCCATGTTAACTAAAGCTCTAACAACATTGTAACTACGTTGCCCACTCAAGCAATGAATATAAACTGGTTTATCCGTTGGAATTTCAGAAAGACGATCTCTAAATTCGCTCATCGGAATATTTTTAGCCCCTTTAATATGACCTTCTTCATATTCAAATGATTCTCTTGCGTCAATAATAGTTGCACCAGCTTCTACTAATGGTCGTACTTGATCTACAGTTACTTGTTTATACTCACCGTTTAACAAGTTGGTAGCAACTAAACCGGCCATATTAACTGCATTTTTAGCAGTACTAAACGTTGGTTGGTAACATAATTCTAACGTTTCTAAATCTTCAACATAGTTGTGATTAGTGATCATAGTTGCAATAACGTCTATTTGTTTATCAACAGAACTTTCGCCAATAGCTTGTGCACCTAAAATTTCGCCTGATGGATTGCCAAAAATCAGCTTGAAATAAAGTGGCTTAGCATTTGGCATTAATGCAACCTTATCTTTAGGAATAACCACTGCCACTTCATAGTCAATCTCAGCTTCTTGACATTGCTTTTCAGTTAATCCAGTTGAAGCTACATTCATTTCAAATACTGGGATACACTGAGAACCAATGATTCCACGATTATGAACTTCTCGTCCGTAAATATGATCAACCGCTTGCCGAGCTTCTAACTGAGCAGGAAAAGCTAAATTTAATTTGGTTGGTTTTCTGGTAATTCTATTAACCAGTTCAATTGCATCCCCTACTGCATATACATGTGGTAAATTAGTTTGATAATGTTGGTCTACTTTGATTGCCCCAGTTACCCCCAATTCCACTCCAGCTTTTTGAGCTAAAGCGGTAGCTGGTTTAACCCCAACCGACATAATAACAGCTTCACTATCTAACTTTTTACCTGATTTTAACGTAATACTATTACTGTCAATTTCAGTTAAAACATCATCTACGATTACATCTACACCATTATCTAACATGGTTTTTTGAACAATTTGGGCCATATCATAGTCGATAGTGCCAAGAATATGATCCATACCTTCCACTAAGCTGACATTGTAGCCACCCTTTTTGAGATTTTCAGCAGTTTCAATTCCAATAAACCCACCGCCAATAACGGAAACATTTTTAACTGATTTTTCATCTAAAAATGATTTAATCGCTTTAATATCTTCAACATTTCTAATGGTAAAAACATTATCCCCATTAATTCCTTTAATATTAGATGGCAAAATTGGATCTGCTCCTGGTGATAAGAACAATTCATCATAAGAAACATTTTCTAATTCACCAGTTAAAACATCTTTAACTACCACTTCTTGTTTATTAGAGTCAATATCAACAACTTCATGATTTACAACCGCATTAATGTTATATTGAGCCTTAAATTGTTTAGGATCCATCAATACAATATCGTTAGCATCTGCTATGGTGCCAGATAAATGATATGGCAATGCACAGTTAGAAAATGAGACATTAGGCCCTTTTTCAAACATGGTTACATTAGCAGATTCGTCTAGTCTACGTGCTCTTGCTGCTACTGATGCTCCACCTGCTACTCCACCGATTACAATAATATTTTTACCCATGATTGTTACTTCCTTTCAAATCTAATTTATTTTTTATTTTTAGGTTTATAAATTGGACATAGTGCTAAACGTCCTTGAAAAATTTTAATGGCAAATGCTGCTCCCAAAATTAGGAAAAACATGAAGATGTAACCATGTAACGAAAAATTAGTGATTGCAGAATATAAAGCACCAATGTTACATCCTCTAGCCATTCTGGACCCTAAGCCCATCAATGATCCGCCAATAGCAAAACCAATAAAATCTTGAAAACTCATTTTGAGACTAAATTTAAATCTACCAGCTAAAGTAAATGCGATTAAAGCACCAACTACAATTCCAATATTTCTGATAGTTCCACCATCAACTAATAATGATCCCTTCATTGCTTCAGCAGTTTCATCAAAGGCTGGTGAAGTAAATTTCATTCCAAATAGTTGGAAAAATTTTTGATCTAAACTAACGAATGGTGTGGTTACTCCCCAGGCTTTTCCAGTAGTAGTCAATATAAAAATAGCTCCAATTGCAATTCCCACTGCTCCAGTGACGAATGTCCATCGTTTAACGAAAAAGGTTTGATAAGTTTTCCACGAATTTAATTTAAACGGTTCTTGAGAATTATCCGTGTCCAAAGGTTCCTCAAATTTTTCCCAATCAGACTTTGGATCCAGATACATCCCGTCTTTTTTCTTTTTGTTTTCATAACCTTTGGTAATTAGGAATAGTCCAAACATAATTAAAATTGTAATAGCAATTGCTCCACCATAACCTACATATTGTGGTAACCAAACATTAACTCCTACCTTACCAATGGCAGTATTATCTAATACATACCCTAAATATTGACCTGGAGCCGCAAACAAAACAAAAAATGGTAACGCAACCCAAGCATGCCCTTCGCCTTCACCAAAATCAGAGAGAGTTCCAGAAGCACAACCACCAGCCATGATCATGCCCATTCCAAACAAGAATGCTCCTAAGGCTACCGAGATATTACCAATCCGAACATTTTGAGTACCCGGAATTACTGATTGAATATCTGGATTGGTTATCTGCCAAGCTGGAAGAGCTCCCTTACTAGCAGCGGCCCATTGAATACCAACATTTACAATTGCAGTAATAGTGAATAAAAGTAATAATGCAACGGTCAAACTAGATTCACCTCGATAAAACACCCGTTTTACCCCACCAGCAAATCCAAACCTTGATCGAGTTAGCACATATCCTAATAAAACCCCTGCTACAAGATACACTGGTAATTTGGGAACTGTTGAAGATAAATATGCGCCCCAGATTATCATTAACACCAATAAAACCAAGCCAATAATGGGTTGTTTGCTGTTCAATCCATTATTTTCAAAGCCATCTTTTATCATGTTTGACTCCTTTCAATGATTATGTATTTTTTATCACAACCTTATTTTACGATAGCGGTTACATAAGGTAAAATACGTATATGTTTGTAGATCAATAACCTACAGACTATGGAGCATCATAATTTTAAGGAGGTAACAAGGTGACTAATGATTTCACTTTATTGAATTACCTAAAGGCGGTAATGGCTTCGGGTAGTATTACCGCAGCATCAAAAACTCTCTATATATCTCAGCCGTATTTATCAAAGTACATTAAAGATGCTGAAGAAGAACTAGGTGTACAGTTACTAGATCGTAATCAGCGACCGATTGCCTTAACCAAAAGTGGAGCCAAATATCTGCAAGGTCTTGAAGATATTGATAACGAATATAACACCCTTATAAACGATGTAAGGGAGATGACGTTAAATAAAACTGACAGTATCAGGCTAGGAATTAATCAGTCTATCTCCAGTAAATTAGTTCCAATAATACTTAATCAATACACAGATAAATATCCTAATGACCATATCTCCATCAAAGAATTGCCTTCCATTAATTTGGAGAACATGTTATTAAATAAAGAAATTGATATGCATATTAGAATGTTGCCAATCTTTCCTAATATAATTCACTACCAACCATTAGTAACCGAACCAGTTTATCTAATCATCAATCGATCATGTCCTCTATTCAGTGAAAATAACAAAAGAATTATATCTTTTGCAGGATCTTTGAAACAATTGAACAATTGTGATTTTATTACCTTACATGCTGGTTCTGGGTTTATGCGTTTAATTGAGTTGTTTTTAAATAGCAATAAATTACACATCAAAAAGAAATTTGAAATTAAATCCATAGATACAGCTTCCAATATGGCATTAAGTGGATTAGGTTGTACATTTATTCCTAGTTTTTTTGTGAACAATAACTTTGATTCAACCAAGTGTAATATCTTCAAAATGCCAATTGATGTTTTAAAAGTAAATATCGTGATTTCTTATTTAAAAGAGGAAGCATTAAGCCAATCAATGAGAAATTTCATTAATACTGTTGATCTAAAAATCATTTAAATATTAAAAGAGACTATTTACTTAATACAAAAGTAAATAGTCTCTTTAGTTAATCATTTAAAAAACTTAACATTGATTCATTAAATATTTCAGTTTGTTCTGCCATCAAAATGTGTCCTGCCTTTGGGACTATAAAGAATTGTCCGTTTTGTGCTATTTTAGCAGAAACTTCTGCATGCTTCGCTGGCCAAAAAGGTGATTTTTCACCTGCCATAAATAAAATTGGAACCTGTAGACCAGCAATAACATCTCGCCAATCTTGAAAAGCATGATCATAAAGTAATGGTCGATTTAGCTCATAGTCAAATTTTTCATTCCCCTGCGCTTCCTTAACTATTTTGTAGGTTTCATCATTAATTCGTTGATAAGTAGTATGCACATGATACATTTGTTCTGCAGAAGTGGGAAAATTATCCCATGTTATATCCAGCATTCCATATCGCCAATCATCATCACTAATCATCTTGGGAGATTGATCTACACTAATAATCTTATGAATTAAATTGTCACCATATAAAGAACAATAAGCCCAAATAACCGCCGCGCCCATAGAATTACCAATCATATCTACATTACTTAAGTTTAAAGCATGCAATAATTCAGCAACGTCTTTTCCTTGACGGCTCATTCTTAACCCCTTAGTTGTTGTTTCAGAATGGCCGTGATTACGCCGATCCAAATTAATTACTCGATATCCGTGTTTCAATAATTGTTGTACTTGAGAATGCCAAATTTCCTTATAGCCCGCATATCCTGTCATGATTAGCACTGGTTGTCCAGTGCCTATGTCATCGTAGTTTAGATTCACACCATCACTTGTTAAAAAATGCATTCATTTTACCTCCTCTGTCTCACAATCAAATACCAACCATCTTAGTCGTCATAGTTTGAGCAGTAATAGACCGTATTTGTTCAATCTGATGATCTGCCGAAATATCCAATTGAAAATCAGCTTGTTCTCTAAACGGTAAAACATTTTCTACAAAATTAGGGATATTAATTTGCTGCCAAGCCTGTCTGATAAATTTATTATAATCTTCCCAATTTAATTGATATATTTTGTTCAAGCCTAAATCATGGCATCGTTTTACATACCACTGAAAATTTTGATCTAAGTTAGTATTCAAAAATAAACTCATTGTCAGCATCGAGCGAAACTTTGGTTGCATTACCATTAGCCCTTCCAAAACAATAATATCTGGCATAAAAATTTGTTTTAAATGTTGTTTATCGACATCATTCATGACATGATTGTAGCAAGGGATATTAATCAAACGATTATGATTAATGGCCATAACAAACTTATCAATCATAGTTTGATCATAACTAATAGGAAAACCTTTATATTTCATTAACTGTCGTCTCTGCAATTTTTTATTATCTAATAAAAAATCATCAGTTGAAACAAGATTGCAAATTAATGAAGGAAATTCCTGATAACACAAATCATAAATTTTTTGTGCAAGTGTAGTTTTACCAGAAGCAATATTTCCAGTTATACCAATAACAATTGGTCGATTTTGGTATTGATTTACTTGAATATGATTAATAATTTGCTTTTCCAAATTCTGCTTAATCATTGTCACGATTTTTACCACCTTTTATCGTATTGAAAGGAGCATCAACTTAATTATGAGTATGGATATTCACCAAATTCAATATTTGTTAACCATTGTGGATACTGATTTTAATTTAACCAAAAGCGCTAAACAATTAAACATCTCTCAACCAGCTCTAAGCAAGTTAATTCGTGAAGTTGAAAGTACCGAAAACATTCAAATTTTTATTCATAAAAAAGGGAGAATTGTGGGCCTAACTTCAGTCGGTGAAGATCTAATCCGCCATGGTCGTCAGGTTAGCACAGAATACAATGCTTTGATGCAAAGCCTTCATGATCATGCTAATTTACGTAGTGGCAGGATTCGTGTCGGAATTGCTCCGGTTATTATCTCTACCGTTTTTAATAAAGCCATTCCTAAGTTCATGCAAGAAAATCCAGCCATTGAATTAAAAATTGTTGAAAAAGGCGCTTACGAACTTCAAAAAATGTTGCTGCTTCAAGAAATTGATTTGGCGGTCATTGTATCTCCAGCAACTTTCCCCGCAATTAAAGAATCCATTATTTATCGCGATTCAGTTTCTGTTTGGTTCAACAACAAACATCGCTTTCATGAACTGCATGGTGCCATCCCAATTGAAGAAATTAGCAAAGAACGAATTGTAACTTTGGATGATAGCTTCATGGTAACTTATCAAATTAAACAAAAATTAGAAAATGCCGGAATTGTTCCCAACTTCTTTTTTCAAACTAGTTCTTGGGATCTTGTATTGAATATGTGCAAAGAGATGAGCACAGTTGGTATCATTGCTGCTCCAATTGGAAATAATTATTCTGATAACAAAACTATTGAACATCGAAATTTCGAACCATTTTTTCCTTGGAATATCAGTATTTGCCACGTAGGAGAACAATACTCTAGTACATTAGTTAAATACGTAGAACGCTGGTTTACGACTTATTTCAAAGACGCACAACAGCCTAACAACTAATCATAAAAAGGGACTTAGACACTTCAGTCTAAGTCCCTAATTTTATCTGCTATGCGATTACTCCAACCTCTTGGTTAGCTCGATTAATCGTGTCACCCATAAGTGGTTCCGCAAAAATCCGAGCATCCATGTACTTTAATTTTGAACTAATTTTGGGAATAAAATCCATTTGATCTAAAACGTCTTGTTGTAAATCAATTCCTGGAGCTATTTCAATTAATTCAATACCATCTGCCGTTAGTCGAAAAACTGCTCTCTCAGTTACATAGTAAATATTTTGATTATTTTCATGAGCAACCGGACCGGAAAATGTAATTTGTTCTACAGCTTTAACTAACTTATGATTTCTGCCTTCTTGATCAATTATCAATTTACCATCTTTAATACTTTCACGCAGTCCACCAGCAGTAAAAGTACCAGTAAAGACAACTGTGGGTGTGTTTTGAGTAATGTTTACAAAGCCACCAGTACCAGCAATTTTAGGGCCAAATTTAGAAACATTAATGTCACCTTTGCTATCCAATTCGGCTAATCCTAAGAAGGTAATATCAATTCCGCCACCATCATAAAAATCAAACATATATGGTTGATCAATGGTTGATTCAGGTGCAATAGCACAGCCAAAATCACCACCACCCATTGGCACACCACCAAAAGTACCTGGTTCAACAGTAGTCGTAACCCCTTCTGCACTGCCTTCTTCTTTTAGAATAAGAGAAACTGTCTCTGGATATTTACCAATACCATAATTAACAATATGGTCAGTATCACTTTTAAACATTGCTGCTCTTCTGGCAATAACTTTTTTTGCATCTAGTGGAACTTCAATAGCACCTGCTGGTTTAACAACATCTGCATTAATATAATCTGGATTATACTGCGTTGAATTACTCTGCATAGTCATTTTTTCATCAGCAGTTTCGACAACATAATCTACTAAAAGGCCAGGAATTCGAATATCTTTAGGTTTTAATGCACCCGCCTTAACTACTCGTTTTACCTGAACGAAAACTTTTCCACCATTATTATGAGCTGCCATAGCAATAGAAGTTGATTCCAACGTTAACGGTTCATCATCAAAAGTAATATTTCCATTTTCATCAGCAAAAGTTCCACGTAATATAGCAACATTGGGCTTAGGAACCTCATAAGCTAGGTAATCTTTACCATCAATTTGCATTTTAGAAACTAAATCATAATCTTTAGCAGCATCATTAAGTTTGCCACCTTCAACGTCTGGATCAACGAAGGTACCCAGTCCGACCCTGTTAATTTGAACAGGTTTATGAGCAGCAGAATCACGGAAAATCTGAGAAAGCACTCCTTGCGGAAGATTGTAAGCTTCAAATTCATTGTTGGCAATGAGGGGTTCTAGTTGTGGCGCTAATCCATAATGACCACCAACTAATCTTCTCATAAGACCCTTAACTGCCAGATTGTTGGTTCCTTTACTATCACCATCACCAATACCAGAAGCATGCCAGATTTCAAGTTGCTTTGGGTGACCTTCTTCATCGAATCGTTTTCTAATACTTCTTAAAATTTCTTCAGCTACATCCGAACCCAAAAACCCTTCGAGAGCCACCGTTGCGTTATCAGGAATCAGTTTCGCCGCTTGTTGACTATTAATAAATTCAACTGTCATAATTCATTCACCTCGTTGTTTAATAAATAAATTAATATTTTTAGATTGATGGTATACGCAATGGTTACCGTCAAAAGTTTTCAATTGGATTCAATTTTCACTTAAGGTTCCCAACTTTGTAATTCTTCTAGATTTGCGGTAGTTTCGGTTACACCAGGAACTTCAAATCCATTTAGTTGCATAAATTCTCGACGAAATTCATCGTAACCAGTTAAATCAGTATTAAAGTTTTCTGGTGTAATTTTAGCCATTAACTCCTCAACCTTAGCTTGAATATCTGGACGTTGTTCCCAAGCATCAGGACGAAGACGACCATTATCATCAATTTCTCGTTTATTGCCATAAACCATATCACGGAATAAACGATCTTTATGCATGATTGGAGTTTCATGAGTTCCAGTTTCTTCTTCTACTTTATAAAGAGCTAGGCAGTAAAGTGGGAAAATTGGAATAACCACAGAAGCTTTAGTTGTAACAGCACGCGATACTGAAATGAGTGATTCACCATGAATATCATCAATTTCTTTTTGAATTCTATGTGATGATTCTTCAGCTGCATCTTTAGCAGCCCCTAAAGTTCCTTCATGGTAGAAAGCATAGGTACTCTTAGGTCCAATATATGAGTACAAAATAGTCTTAAAGCCATCTGCCAAAACACCGGCTTTCTTTAATTCATCGACCCAGATTTCCCAATCTTCGCCACCCATAACATGTTTAGTAGCTTCAATTTCTTCCTGGGTAGCTGGTTCAACGGTTTGTTCAAATAAAGTATCTTCTTCAAGGTTAATATTTTCACCAGTAACTGGTTCACCAACTGATTTGATTACTGAACACCAAACTTCATCAGGATTATCGGGGTTTGCTCGTTTGGGTGCAGCAACTGAGTAAACTAATAAATCAATTTTGCCCCCAAATTCATTTTTGATATATTCAATAACTTGATCTTTCATTTCTTGAGTAAAGCAGTCTCCGTTAAAGTTCTTAGCAATCAATCCCGCTTCTTCTGCAGCTTTACGGAAGAAATAATTATTATACCAACCAGCAGTTCCTAACATTTTTTCATCCTTTGGTGGACGTTCAAAGGAAACATTAATAGTATCAGCACCAGAACCAAAGGCAGCTGTAATTCGGCTTGCAAGTCCATAACTGGATGAGCCACCCAAAATTAAGGCTTTTTTAGCTCCGTCGTAGCGTCCTTTACCTTCTACATAAGCAATTTGGTTTAAAATTTCTTGACGACAACCATAAGGATTTACTGAACGAGCAACGTTTCCCTTCATTTTTTCGGTTAATTCAACAATTGTTTTTTCTTCAGCCATAATAAATACCACCTTTTTATTTTTTGTGCTGTATGTATGTCAATCCATTTTCTTGTTAAAACGGTTGAAAGTACTCGTTGATATCAATGAGGACCGTCCCAGCAGTTAAATAAATTAACTCAACAGCCAATATGGTTATTTACCTAGATAACTTAATCGAACTTACAAGCAATGACATTGTGAATCGATTAATTTATCTTCACCAACAATGTAATCCCTTTCAACATTTTTCACCAATATCGCTTTTTTATTTTATACATAACCGTAAGTTATGATTCTAGAGTAACCTTAATTCAATAATTATTTTAGTTTTTAAATTCACAATCTTTTTTTGTTTGTATTATCATTATTAAATTTACAATCATTTAAAAGTTAAAAAGTCTTTAAAACAAAGAAATGCGACCTTATATGTATATAAGATCGCCGTATCAAACTATAGTGAAAAGATTACTTTAAAAATCAAAATACCAACAATAGCTCCCACTGTTGGAGCTAAAACTGGCACCCAACTATATTCCCAATGAGAAGATCCCTTATTAGGAACTGGCATTATAGCATGAATTATCCTAGGTCCCAAGTCTCTTGCGGGATTTAAAGCAGGTCCAGTGGGTCCACCAGCTGAAATAACTAATGTCATTATCAAAAAGCCAATACCAATATTTGCTATATCAACGCTTTGAGAGAAAAACATCCCACGATATAAACCCATTGCGCCAAAGATTAACACAGCCGTTCCAATCATTTCAGTAACAAATCCATTTAAACTACTACCAGTTCCATCGCCAGTAGAAAAGCTAGCTAACACTAACGCCGGATCTTTAGTTAATTTGTAGTGCGGCCAATAAATTGCTATTATCAGTAGCTGTCCAGCCATTGCTCCTAAGAACTGCCATAAAATATATACAGCTACGTGACTCCAAGGAAAAATTCCGGCTACCGCTTGAGCAATGGTAATTGCTGGATTAATGTGATTACCAGAAATAGAACCAAACATCATTGCTGGAATCATTACCCCAAAACCGTATCCTAAGGCAATAAAAATCCAGCCACCATTTGCTTGTCCTGCATCACCATTACCAGTCGTTTTATTTAGAAATGAATTAGCAACTGCCCCATTTCCAAACAAAACCAGCATTAAAGTACCGAAAAATTCAGCTGCATAACGCATATCCCACGATCCACTCATAATCATGATCCTCCTAAATATTTAATTTTGTGTTTCGACGACCTGAACTATACAGGAATAGATTTTCAGCGTAAATATTGATATTTTTTCATAGTAGGTATATCTATATGTTATACATATGTAAAATCTACGCAAAAACAAGCTTTAATTTTGTGTAAATGATTTTATTTTCACAATCTTTTTATTTATTTTCTTTTTCAATGCCTCATAGACTTCCATTAAATCATTGATATCAAGGCATTGCTATTTAAAAAGATTTTGAATTATTTTTCACCAACGGTTGCAATTTAAAAAAAAATCGTTATGATTGGTTTCGAAAGTACTCGTTGATAACCCCCTGAAAATCGAAAGGAAGTTATTAATGATGAATACCCCTAACTACGAAAACATTCTACTCACTGTTGAAAATGACATTGCTACTTTGACCATTAACCGTCCCAAGTCTATGAACGCCCTTAATACTGCTACCTTGATTGAAATCGGACAAGCTTTTGATTTAATTCGAGAAAACCAAGATGAAGTTAAGATTGTCGTTGTTACTGGTGCAGGAGAAAAGGCTTTTGTTGCTGGAGCTGATATTTCTGAAATGCGTGATATGAATTCATTACAAGCAGCAGAATTATCTAAAATTGCTCATAATTCATTCAGCAAAATTGAAAACCTACCACAATTAACCATTGCAGCAGTTAATGGTTACTGTCTTGGTGGTGGTTGTGAACTGGCATCTTCATGCGATGTTCGTGTAGTTTCTTCTAAAGCCAAGTTTGGCCAACCAGAAGTTGGTTTGGGTATCGTTCCTGGATTTGGCGGCACTCAACGACTAACTCGATTAGTTGGTAGAGGTAAAGCCAAAGAAATAATTTCCATGGCAACCATGATCAGTGCTGAAGAGGCTCACCGAATTGGGTTAGCTGACGAAATCGCTGAACCAGAAGAGTTAATGAATAAAGTTAATGAAATTGCAGCAGCTGTTATGAAAAACAGTCCTATTGCAGTCGGTATGGCCAAGTATGTTATTGATCGTGCTGCTGACCTTCCATTAGATATTGCAATTGATTTTGAAACTCAGATGTGGGCTCAAACTTTTGCTACTAATGATCAAAAAGAAGGTATGAGTGCCTTTCTAGAAAAACGTTCAGCTACATTTAATGGAGACTAGTTTTACCAATTAATATTGATCAGCGAAATTAAAAAACCACTTTTAATCTATATAAATTAAAAGTGGTTTTTTAATATATTAATTTATTATTTTTTATCTCTTTGAGCAGGCATAATTTGGGCTTCACCATCTGTAACTACCTCACCATCTTGATTAGTGACGGTAGTTTTTAAAGTAACCAGCTTAAAATGTTTTTTTTGATCAATTTTAGTAATTTCCACGTTAACTACTAAAACATCGTCAAAATGAACTGGTTTATTAAATCGCAATGTCTGCCCTAAATAAATTGCCCCTGGTCCCGGCATCTGAGTTCCGATACATGCTGAAATCATCCCTGCCGAAATCATACCATGAGCGATTCGTTCATGAAATTGAGTTTGGTTAGCAAATCCATCATCCATGTGCATTGGATTAAAATCACCAGTTACCTTAGCAAAATCTTCAACATCTTGCCTAGTTACACGTTTTGAAAAAGTACCCATCATTCCTAATTCAATTTCATCATCATAAATGATTTTATAACTATCCATAAGCAGTGGCCTCCAAAATGCAAATTATGTGATTTATTTCACATTATCCTTATGAATATTATATGCTTATAATAAATAGTTGGCTAATATATAAAAGTAATCCTTTAAATAACCAAAAGTAATACCAAAAAACGCCCAGCTCACGCCCGGCGTTTTTCTTATCCCGCAATCTAATTATATATATTTATTCAGGTACTAAATTATTTCTTTTCGACTCCCCGACCATCATATTCGTCGATCATAATTTGCTTAAGGTCAGCCATTAATGGTTCTTTAGGGTTAGCAGTAGTACATTGGTCTTCGTAAGCCAACTTAGCTAATTCATCAACGGTAGCATCGAATTGAGCTTTATCAACGCCCCAATCTTTCAAGCTAAGAGAAACACCGACTGAATGAGCCAATTCAATAATCTTGTTTACCAAGGCTTCTTTCAATTCTTCGTCACTATCGCCTTTGAGGCCAACGTAGCGAGCAATTTCAGCGTAATCCTTGTCAGCTCTAAATGATTCGTACTTAGGCCAAACGGCAATCTTCTTAGGTAACTTGAAGTTGTAACGAATAACGTGTGGCATAGTGATAGCGATGGCAATTCCGTGGGTTAAGCCAAATTCTCCCCCGAGTTTGTGGGCGATAGAATGGTTAATTCCCAAGAAGGCATTTCCAAATGCCATCCCAGCTAATGTAGCTGCGTTATGCATTTCTGCTCTAGCAGTTGGATCGCCATTGTAAGAATCAGTCAAGTTTTCAAAGACCAACTTGATTGCTTGAAGTGACAATGGGCGAGTGTAATCTGAAGCCATTACGGAAACAAATGATTCAATTCCGTGACAGAGAACGTCCAATCCAGAAGCGGCAACGGTACCCTTAGGAACGGTTTCCACAAATTGAGGATCGATAATGGCAACGTCAGGAGTCAACGCATAATCAGCCAATGGGTATTTAACGTGCGTCTTAGAATCAGTGATAACGGCAAATGGTGTTACTTCTGAGCCAGTCCCAGAGGTAGTTGGAATAGCTACAAATTGGGCTTTCTTAGGCTTATTAAACTTGTATGCCCGCTTTCTAATATCCAAGAATTTTTGCTTAGCTCCAAAGAAGTTAGCTTCTGGATCTTCATAGAATAACCACATGTTCTTAGCGGCATCCAATGGTGACCCCCCACCTAAAGCAATGATGGTGTCTGGTTGGAAAGCCCGCATTTGAGCGACCCCTTTGTTAACCGTATCGGTAGTTGGATCTGGTTCAACACTTGAGAATAATGAGTATTGAATTTCGTTAGGGCGACGCTTTAATTCGTCTAAGACGATATCAACATAGCCGTGTTCTACCATTGATGGACTAGTAACGATGAAGACCTTTTCGATGCCGGGCATGCTGTCCAAGTAACGAACAGAAGTCTTTTCGAAGTAGACCCGTGGTAATTTAATCCATTGCATATTATTTCGCCTCTTTGCGATAGTTTTGATGTTCAAGAGGTCATAATCAGTAACGTTGTGAGAAATTGAGTTAGCACCCCAGGAACCAGTTCCTAAAGTCATGGAAGGAGTCATTTGGTTGTACAAGTCCCCAATTCCACCGAAACCGCCAGGAGTATTAACTAAGACCCGGGCAGCCTTCATTTGCTTACCAAATTCAACGGACAAATCTTCATCAGTGGTTTGAATCCCAGCAGTATGACCAAGGCCCCCATAATTCAGTAAGGCTTCACAAACTGTAAAGGCTTCGTCATGACTGTTAACTCGGTAAAATGACAAGACTGGGCTTAACTTTTCACCAGAAAGTGGGAACTTAGGACCAATTTCATCATTAGCTAATTCAGCAGCAAGAACCTTAGTGTTTTCAGGAACCTTGATACCGGCCAATTCAGCAATTTGGATGGCTGATTTACCAGCGATAGGACCTTTAACGCCCCCCCGCTTAGCATCAAACATTGCGTCAGCCAAGGACGCTTTGTCTTCAGCGTTAATGAAGAAAACGCCGTTACGTTCAAATTGTTCCTTGATATCGTCATAGATGGCGTCATCAACTACCGCACTGTTTTCAGTAGCACAGATCATCCCATTATCAAACGTCTTAGAAAGCACGATGTCGTTTACGGCACGGGCGATGTTAGCAGTTTTTTCAATGTAAACCGGGCCGTTACCAGGACCAACGCCCAATGCTGGCTTGCCAGTTGAGTAAGCTGCCTTAACCATCCCAGGACCCCCAGTTGCCAAGGTGCTAGCAACATCTGGATGATTAATTAATTTAGTAGTGGCTTCTAGACTTGGTTCTTCAATCCATTGGATAATTCCTTCTGGTGCCCCAGCAGCCACCGCAGCATCCCGAACTACTTTAGCAGCAGCGACAGAAGCCTTCATTGCTTGGGGATGGAAACTAAAGATAATTGGGTTTCTAGTCTTCATAGAAATAATCGACTTGAATAATGTAGTAGAAGTTGGGTTAGTAACGGGAGTAATTCCGGCTAAAACTCCAAGTGGTTCTGCCACTTTAATTAATTGGCGTTCCTTGTCATCTTCGATGATCCCAACGGTTTTGTGATCGCGGATGTGGTGCCAAATTTCTTCGGTAGCAAAAATGTTTTTAACAGCTTTGTCTTCAGCAACCCCCCGACCAGTTTCGTCAGCGGCCATAATTGCCAAATCCATGTGGGCATCCAAGCCGGCCATTACCATTTGGTGGGTAATGTAGTCGACCTTAGCTTGGTCAAATGAATCCATTTCGTGTAATGCGGAAACGGCGTTAGCCACCAATCCGTTAATTACATCGTCAACACTAGTAGTTTTTACTTCAACAGCTTGTTTTGGTTTGTTTTGGTTTTCCTTTGCCATGTGTAAGCCTCCAAGAGGAAAATTGATTGTTATTTATTTCACAAAAATATCATATCACGTTTTCAAAAAATGTAAACAGTAATTGCTCAATATTTTACAAATAAATTTAAAAAGAGCTAAACGCTGTTATATCAACGTTTAGCTCTTTTTATTAACTCTATAATTAAGTTATACTTTATGAAAACGATTCCATTACCTTAACGTGAACGATTTCACTTATCATGAACTTTAGGCAATGGCTTAGTAATTATCTCTAACAACTTTTGAGATTCTAGCCGGTCAATAATTGCATTGACGGCTACCTGGAGTAATTTATCATTCAAATTAGTTTCTGCCAGTGCCTGAGTGTTTCGTTGGTTAATGTTTTTCAACGAAAAGGTCAACCGCTTAATAAAGCTGTCATAGGCTTGTTGTGGATAAATTTTGGCAGTTACTTGATCCATCCCTCGCCGAATCGTTTCCAACGAAAAGGTGGGTTTTAACAAACTAATCAAAATAATATCGGCAATTTGCATTGTTTGATACTTCTTCTTGACCGGAGCCATGATAGCCTTTTTCTTAACGTAATTATTAATCATCGCTGGCGTAATGGGATCAATTTCTAGCGGTCCTAACAAACCATTAATCAAAGCAGTCACTTGATCCATGTAGAGTTCGAACTTGGGCAACTCATCCCACAGTGGCAATTCAACCGCTTTAATTTTAGCTTCCCATGCTTGGTAACGTTCTTTTTCTGACATTTTGAGTGCCTCCTTTTTCTATCACCTAGTATACCATACCAGATGACGGGCATTCAAAAACGACATTTTAAACCGCATCCTTAAATCTCTTACTTCGATTCAAATAGCCTACAATTACTCCCTGAACCGCAACATAGACTGGATAAACGGTCAAGATAAGCGGAACAGCAAACAACCAGATAGCCGGATTGAAGAAGGAAACTAGTGAGAATAACGAATTAAAGAAGATGATAATAGTACCAAAGACAATTAAAACTCCCAAGTCTAATATGATTTTTAACCGGTTTAGCGGACGCGACACCATCACTAATGACAGCCAACAAATCGTTCCAGTCAACAACACACACAGCGTCGAAGTAAAGCGATAATCCAAATGGAAAGTAAATCCTAGCACTTCAATCACCATGATGTAACTAACTACTAGCAGTGCTGCTGGTAACGAAATTTTAAGCACCTGCTTCAAAAATTGATTGGTAATTTTACTAAAGTTAGGTTGTAAGGCCAACACAAATGATGGAAAACCAACCATCAAAGAAGTAATTGGCGTTAATTGAATGGGTTCAAATGGATATCCAGTTGTCATAAAAATAAAGATAAACGACAAGGCCACTGAATACATCGTTTTAATCAAGTACATCGAAGCTACTTGTTCGATGTTATTAATGACCCGCCGGCCCTCGTTTAATACTCCGACCATCGAATTGAAATCCGAATCAATTAAGACAAAATCCGCAATACTTTTGGTACTTTCGCTTCCAGAAGCCATTGCGATTCCACAGTCAGCTTGCCGGAGTGCTAATAAATCATTTACCCCATCACCAGTCATTGCCACAGTATGTTTGTCATCTTGCATGGCTTTAATCAACCGTTGCTTTTGATCTGGAGTCACCCGGCCAAAGACCGTTTCACTTAAAGCTGCTTCAGCCAGTTGTTCATCTGGAACTTTACTCATATCCACAAAATTTTGGGCGTCTTCAATCCCCGCATTGCGCGCAATCGTGGAGGCAGTAGTCGGATCATCTCCCGAAATCACCTTGATTTTCACGCCTTGTTTTCTGAAAAAGGCAAAGGTACTAACGGCATTAGGTCGAATCACATCGGTAATTAAGACTAAGCCCCATAACTCTGGAGCTACCACCCGATCACCATCGATGCCACTAGCCGTCGCCACAGCCAAAACCCGAAAGCCTTGTTTGGCATAATCATCAATAGTGGTTTGAACATCAGCAGCCAAGTTGGCATCCTTAAAAATAAATTGGGGTGCTCCTAATACAACTGTGGTCCCATCAGACAGCGTCACCGCACTCCACTTACGGGCTGAAGAAAACGGATGAGTTGCTGTCGGTTGCACATTAGGATCAGCAATCCCCGCTTTGATAGCTCGAGCAGTTTCGTTTTCGTCACCAGTGCCATAAGCTACCTGAGCTACTAATTTGGTAACGGCCGCATCTGATTTAGAATTCAACGGTACAATCTTATCTAGTCGCAGATCACCACTAGTAATCGTTCCCGTTTTGTCTAAACAGATCGTGTCCACCCGCGCTAAAGTTTCAATCGCCGGTAAATCCCGGACCAACACTCGTTTGCGGGCCAAATTAGCCGCTGAAACTGCCAAAGTCACCGAAGTTAACAGCACTAATCCTTCCGGAATCATCCCGGTCATCGCTGCCACCGTTCCTAAAATAGCTCGATTGACGTCGTTACTACTAATCATTTTAGAAATAAATAACGCAATCCCTAACGGAATGATGACGTAGGTCAACGTTTTAATAATTTTGTTAATGGTGGCTAATAAAATGCTATTAGTATCACTACCACTACGAGCTTCTTCTGCCAAATGATTCACAAAAGTGTCCTTACCTACCTTGGTAGCCTTCATCTGTGCTGAACCACTTTCCACGTATGTGGCGGAAATAATAGGATCGCCCACCGCTTTGGTGATTGTTTTGGCTTCTCCCGTAATCTGAGACTCATTAACCTCCAAGTGTTGACTAGTTAAAATCACCCCGTCTACTGGTACCTGGTCTCCGCGTTCCAGTAAAATCACATCATCTAACACTAGCTCTTCTGGCATCACTTGTTGAACCGTACCATCCCGAACAACTTGGACTTTGCCCTCCGCTAGAATGGCCATTTTATCAATCTGGCGTTTAGATCTAATTTCTTGAATAATGCCAATCGCAGTATTGAAGAAAACAATTCCTAAGAACAGTAAGTTTTTATAGCTACCGGTATAAAGCACAAATAGCCCTAACACAACGTTAATTAAGTTAAACAACGTAACAATGTTAGTCTGAAAAATCTCTTTGATACTATGCGTCAACGGTGCCGGAGAAGTATTTTGATTTCCCTTGGCGATTTGTTGGGCTACTTGTTCGCTAGTCAGCCCGGTTATTTTTTCTACTTGTTTTGCCATTGTCAGCACCTCACTTTACCTAATTGTACAAAATTTGGTGCCAAAAACCTATTTATTGACCCCGATCGCAAGAAAAGCTTTAGCACTTTAATTCAAGGATGTTAATTATGTTAAAATAAAGCCATTACAACTAACGGAGGTTCACCATGGAAGCGGATAATTTATTAACCTTAGCAGACGAAAATAAAATGCCCCAAGTGGGGTTTGGAACCTATTTGATCAATAAACAAGACGAAATGGATACTGCTGTCCAAACTGCCTTTGAAGCTGGCTATCGCTTGTTTGATACGGCTCAAATGTATCGAAATGAACAGGTCTTAGCAGCAGCCTTAAACCATAATGGCATTGCTCGTCAGGATGTTTTTATTACCGATAAGGTGGCTAATGAAAATCAAGGTTACGAATTAACCGTGGCCAGCGTGGACTTTTCTTTGGAACAACTAGGTACCGATTATATCGACTTAATGTTAGTCCATTGGCCCATCAACACCAAGTTCTTTGATACTTGGCGGGCATTAGAAGACGTCAAAAAAGCCGGTAAAGTCAAGTCTATTGGAGTAAGTAACTATAACCGCGCCATGTTAGAATTACTCAAAACTCAAGCTACTGAAATGCCAGTCGTTAACCAAATTGAAAACCACCCTTACCTGACTTCTCAAGGGTTAGTAGATTACGATCAGGCAGAAGAAATTATCACTCAAGCTTGGAGTCCTCTTGGTCGTGGTGCCGTGTTGGACAACCCAATGATCCAAAAAATGGCTGACCACCACAACCGAAGTGTTGCCCAAATTATTTTACGGTGGCAAGTTCAACGCGGACTATCTATGATTTCTAAGTCTGTTAATCCAGCTAGAATTAAAGAAAATCTGCAAATCTTTGACTTTGAACTAAGTGCCGATGAAATGTCGATGCTAGATATTCTTAATCGCAACGAACGAACCGGTAACGATCCAGAAGAAGTTTACGAATTGGGACATCAATATAGATAACTAAAAAAGATCGAACTAGCTAGATTCTGCACAGAGAATTACTAATTCGATCTTTTTAATTTTTAACTCAAAATTTATTTAATCAATTTCAATATGGTGTGCGCCAGTAGCTTCTGGATCCTTCTTAGGTAACGTAATGGTTAAGACCCCACCATCATAGCTAGCTTTGATCATTTCAGCATTCACGCTAGGTAGATAAAATGACCGGGCAACGTTTTGGTTAGAGCGTTCATGCCGAATTACCCGACCATCATCATTGTGGACTTCAGATTCGGATTCGTGTTGGGCCTTAATAGTTAAGTTGTCGTCTTGATAACTAATATGAATTCCCTTCTTCTTGAAACCGGGAAGCTCAGCACTAACCACAAAGTTATTATCGTTTTCGACGATATCCACATCAAAACTACCATTATTAACTGAACCTAAAAATGCTTTGCCAAAGTTACTAAAAAAGTCGTCTTGCGGATCAAAAATTCCAAAATTACGATTGTTATTTGTCATAGTCTAATCTCCCTTCAAAATCGTGATGCAGAGCTATTTCTAATCACTCTTCACCAGCTTTTTACTCTTCTAGAATACCACCACATTAATAAAAGATTAAGAAAAACGACTTGAACGATAATATCGCTTTTAAAAACTTGGTTGGTCAGCGTATAATAGGGAGTAGTTTGGTATTTATACCAAACAATTTAATTCTAAGGGAATTTTTTATACCAGAAATGAGGAATAAAATTGGCTGACAGTCAGATATTTATCAATTTGACTATTATCATTATCACCTTCATCGCGGCAGCTTTCTTTGTTGCCAGTGAATTTGCTTTGGTGCAATCTCGATTAAGTGCTTTAGAAGAGCGCCGAAAAGAGACGAAGGGAAATAGCAAAAAAATTGACCGTGAAATCAAAATGGTCACGAACCTAAACGAATACCTCTCAACCACTCAAGTGGGGGTATCACTTGCCGGAATCATCTTAGGGTGGTTAGGTGAATCGTTTGTCGTTACTATTTTGGTGGATATTATGGAAATCCATAATTCACCAATCAACCCCACTACGGCTCATGCCATCGGTGCGGTAGTCGGAATTATTATTTTGACTTACTTAGAAGTGGTGTTGACAGAAATTGTTCCTAAAAATATTAGTATCGACATGCCACTTAAAGTCTTAGATATTGTTTCCACACCATTACACTACTTCCACATTTTGTTTTACCCATTTGTTTGGTTGTTGAATACCTCAGCCAGTGGGATCGTCAAAATGATGGGGATTAAGGTAGCAGATGAAAATGACGAGGCTTTTTCTCAAGCTGAAATCTTGAATCTATCTCGCAACGCCGTTAAATCTGGCGAACTAGAACAAAACGATTACTTATACATGCGTCGGGCTTTTGAGCTAAACGATAAGGTTGCCAAAGACATTATGATCGACCGGACTCAATTAGTGGTTATTGACATTACCACTACGGTTAAGGAAGCCGTCCAAATTTACTTGCAAGAAAAATTCAGTCGCCTTCCCGTCGTTGCCGATAACGATAAGGATAAGATCTTAGGTTACGTTTACAGTTATGACTTAATTCGGCAATCCCAAGTGGATTCATCAATCCGCGTGGATCGCTTACTTAGAAACATTTCTACCACCCCAGAATTAACCCCGATCGCCGATGTTTTACATCAAATGATTCAAAAACGAAACCCAATTGTGGTAGTAGTGGACGAATACGGTGGAACTTCTGGAATTATCACTGATAAAGACATTTATGAAGAACTTTTCGGAACCGTTCGTGATGAAATCGATCCCGCCTTTACGGAATACGTCTTCAAGCAACCAAACGGTACCTATCAAGTCAATGGACGAATTACCACCCATGATTTTGAGCGTTACTTTAACCGCGACGTTCCGGAATTTGAAGATTCCGACTCAGTTACAATGGCCGGCTACTTCTTAGACAACTACCCTGACCTAAAACGGGGAGACATCATTTCTTTAGATCACTTTGAATTTAAAATTGTAGATTACGAAAATTCCTTTATCAATTGGTTTGAAGTTACCATTAACGAACCTACTAAATCTGATCCATCATCAGTTGATGAAGAATTCGATTCTGAATTTTAAATACGAATAATCAAGAGTAAATCTTATGCTGGGGCTTGCTCCAGCATTTTTTATTAATACAGAATTCATTAGGTTTTTACCTGGAGGAACCCATTTTGAAAAACATATTCAAAAAAACCCCGCTGATAATCCCATATACCATTGCTTTTGCTTTACTGGCTGGAACTATGTTTGTTTGTCTAGCGATGGCAGATAAATCTTTCGTTTGGTTTAAAGACGGGATGGCACAACATTTTCCCATCCTAACCCAACTTCGTTCAATGTTAGAACACTTCATTAGTAATCCTAGCGCTGGTTTTACCCATTGGGATTGGTCATTAGGCTTAGGGGCCGACCAATTAACTAATTTTTCGTACTATGTAATTGGAGATCTTTTTAACTACTTAATTATCTTCTTCCCTAAAAATAGCATCGAGTTTGCTTACGGTGCTTTGATTTTATTACGTCTTTACTGTATTGGATTGGCGTTTCTGTTATACACCACCAGTTACAAATTTAGTAAACCTAGCAAATTAATTGGTACATTATCTTATACCTTTGCCGGCTTTGTTTTATATTCCAGCCTACATCACCCCTTCTTTTTATTACCAATGATCTTCTTTCCACTATTGGCCTACGGAATTGATCGAATCGTTAATAACCATTCATTCTTACCGTTTTCATTAGCGGTCTTTTTGGTAATTCTTGGGAATTTCTACTTTGCATGGATGCTAGCCATTGCTACTGGTATTTATGCGCTAATCCGCATTGGTAGTTGCTTTAAACAAGATCAATTCAAGTTGTGGCGTTCCGTAGGACGTATGTTTGCTGGCGGAATTTTAGGTGCCTTAATGGGCCTATTAGTATTCCTGCCAACTGTTTTGTTTGCACTAAAATCTACTCGAATTTCTGGAAAATTTGCAAGTGGATTACTATTTTATACACCACAATATTACCTAGGAATCCCTAATAGTATCTTAAATATCGGATCATTAAATTTCTGGTTAATTATCGGAGTTAGTTCTATTTCATTCTTAGGAGTTGTGTATTCCTTTAAGCATTTCCGGGAACATTTATGGTTAAACATTGGTAACTTAATCGTTTTAATTGGAATTTTAATCCCAGCTGTAGGTGCTATTTTCAATGGTCTATCAGCTCCCTCTAATCGGTGGGCATTATTAGGAGTATTAGGGTTTAGTTTTGCTGCAATGATTTTAGTTGATAATGTCAATACTCTCTCTGGCAGTGATATCGCAACCTTTTTAGTAACTTCTATCCTACTCATCTTTTTAGTTTGGTTAGGTCACGGTGGCATTTTAAATCTTCAACACCATGAGTACATTTCTTACGGTCTTTTGTTATTGACCCTTATTGTAATTATGATGTCTATCATGTTTGGTTGGAGTAAAACTACCAGTGGCATTGTGATAGGAGTATTAGTTACATTTAATCTCTTTACCAATATCTTAGGCACATATAGTTTAAACAGTGGTTCAGCAGTTAGTTCTCAATTAAATAAGGGATTAGCTCAACAGTACAGCAATAATTACTATAATGGTGCCAACAAGTATGTAGCTAAACAAACTGGATTTTTCAGAACCGCACTTATGAATCACTATCTACCGGGTTCTGTGTCTAACTTTACAAATACTAATACAAATATAGGAATGAACAGCGGAGTTAATGATGAATCCTCCTACCTTACCCTCCAAAATGGTTATATAGGTGATTTTTCAACTGCAATTGCAAATAGTCAGTTTTCCTTTAATACTCCTTTAGCTGAAAATGATTATCGAACTGCAGCTAATAACCTACTTGGAGTTAAATATTTCTATGTAAAAGCAAACAAATTAGATGATGCTGTTCCCTACGGTTATCAACCAGTTAAAGATGCAGATGGTAAAATTAAAACTTTCCAAGCCAAATCTATTAAAAACTATTCACATTATGTTGATAACCCATACAACACTGTTTTGGTGAAAACAAATAATGCATTACCTCTTATCTACACCCAAAATCAAACTATCTCTGATAATGTCTTTAATAAGATGGACGGTTTAGATCGGGAACGAGCTATGACTCAAGGAGCCCAGGTTTCAGAACCCAAAAATCAAACTGCTGAATTAAAATACAAATCACCAAAAAAGAATATCAAGTATAGCGTTCAAGTAAACACAAATAGAGTAATTGACTCTCAGCAACAATTAGCAGCTTCTCGTTTAGGCCTTTTAGGGAAAAATTCTCAAACAATTGAAAAAGCATTAGATGGTAATCATGCTCAATTAAATTTAGATAGTAATTCTACTAAAACTGATAAACTAATTAGCCAAAATAAATTGCTGATTCAACAAAACAAACGCCAAAATGCTAATAGTTTAAAAGAAATGATATCTGATAGCAACGGACATCAGCTAAAGTATACATTGAATGTGAATAATCCTAATCAAACTAAAAACGCCGAACTTTACTTAGTATTAGATGGTATTTCTATTGACGATAATACAGTTCAAGATAAAAATAATATCGATACTAACAACCATATTCTCAACAACACCAACTATTCTAAAATGGCACAAATTACAGATCAGCGAAATAACTTCTTATATCCCAATTATGCAGCTTATAATTTAACGGCCAAAACCTTTAACAACAATACCGGTTTTTCTCAATACCCATATACTAGTCTCTCAAATTACCAACCTATTAAATCAGTCACTCTCAATCTAGGTTATTCCAATAAGACACGTCGAAAAGTCGATCTTAACTTTACCGCCGTTAAGGGTCTAAAATTCAAGAGTGCTAAACTAATAGCTATGCCATTTAACAAACAATATGATACTCAAATGCAAAAACTGAAAAAGACGGGCTTAACTAACTTAAACGTAGATCAAAATACGGTTACTGGAACTGCCAATAATCAAAAGAGTGGCATCATGGTTAGTTCCATTCCTTATTCCACTGGTTGGCAACTCACCATTGATGGCCAAAAAGCCAGCACCTTTGTAGTTAACAAAGGCTTCGTTGGCGCTCGTATGCCTGCTGGAAAACATCAAATTAAATTAACCTACACGACCCCGGGATTACAGATTGGTAAAATTGCCACCATCATTGCTTGGATCATCTTTGGCGGACTAGTAATTTTACGCTTAGTTCTTAGAATTAGACGGCCGAAAAAGTCAGACAACTTTTAACCTTAATTACAAAAAGTATGCTAACATGAAATAAAATGTCTGCCGCTAAAAGGAGGAGCCACTTTGGAACCAATTAGATTACTCTATATTTCTATAGAAGGAAATACCCGCTCATTTGCGGATAAATTACAAAATTACGCCAATGGGATGCATGATCAAAATAGTTCTTTCCCTCAGGTAGAGCTTAAAGAAATTTCAGATCAATCTGATTTTGAAAATGAAACCATCCCCTACTTCATCTCCGTACCGACCTACTTAACTGGCGGTAACGGAATTGATTCTGGCGTAACGGAGTTAATGACTAACAGTTTTGGCGAGTATCTCGCTTACGGTGATAACGCCAAATACTGTTGGGGAGTTATTGGAAGTGGCAATCGCAACTTTAACGAACAATACTGTCTAACGGCCCGTCGCTATGCTGAAGCATTCGATGCTCCATTCATTGCGGACTTCGAATTACGCGGTACCGGTCGGGATGTTGAACGAATTTATCAAATTTTAATTGCAGAAACTAATAAACATTCTAAGTAAAATAAAAACAAGCTAATATCTTTTGATATTAGCTTGTTTTTATTATTAACTAATGGCTTAGTTGCTTGGTGTTTCGCCGATTTTTAATCATTAGTAATACCAAGAAAATCATTATCAAGGCCGCACTACTAGTAAAGAGTACTTGATAAGTAGAATGTTGAAGCAAAAGGCCACCGTAAACTGGACCGATCGCCCGCCCGGCAGAAACAAAGACGTTGAACATCCCTTGATAAGTTCCCCGTTGTTCCGGCGTAGATAAAGTATCAATCCAGGCTGGAATTCCCGGAAAGCCAATAATTTCACCTAAGGTGGTAGTAATCATCACAATTACGAACGCTGAATACTCTTTGGCAAAACTCAGTGCCAAAAACGAGAGGCCAAATAATGCTACGCCGACATAAGTTTGCGAACTCAATTTGAAATGACTGCCAACCCGGTTAGCAATTGGTTGCAAGGTAACAATCATGAGACCATTTAAAGTCCATAAGAGACTATACTTTTCAAACGAAATTCCTAAACTAGTCATATGAACGGAAAGGACACTTTCCCATAAAGCGTAGGCCATATATAAAGTTAGGACTACAAAACAAATCAAAAGGACTAAACTGTTTAACTTACCCTTTACGTGACCCGTATTCTTCTTTTCACCAGCCGTTCGTTCAAATTTAACGTTGAAATCCACAATGGTGATAAACAATAAAATTAAATAAAAAACGGCAGCAACCGTAAAGACCACGGTTACTCCTTTAGCCAGCAAGAAACCAACTAACAAAGTCCCGATCACTACCCCCAGGTTGGTCCCCATGTATAAAATGTTAAACACCGTTCTAGTCGAACGACTCTTAATAGTTGCCGAATACGAATTTAATAACGTCAAGCAAGCCCCGTCACCAAATCCAACGAACATTAACATAATTCCAAAAACTGGCCAATCATGGGCAAAAATTAAGGTAACAATTCCGATCGTAGACATTAACACACTAATAATCGCCGTTTTATATGGCGACCACCGATCAAATAATAAGCCCCCCACGTAGTTTCCTAACACCATAAACATTGACATTAAAAACAGCGTGACTCCAGCTAAAGTTAACGATTTATGTAGATAATTATGCATATACACCGTTACCAGCGGCCATAAGAAAGCCGAGCCAGCATTCAAAAGTAGCGAATAGATTAACACCGAGCTAAAGCGAATTTCAGTCCGTTGCTTTATCACTTTTTATCAAACCTTCTTTCTGATTATTCTCCTGTTCTTATTGTCGCATACTTTAAGCAACAAATCAGGGAGAAGTAAGTTTTAACCAAAACAAAAAATAAGAACTGACTCTTTTAAAAGAGCCAGTTCTCATTTTTGATTAGTTCAACTTAAATTACTTCAAGTTAAAGTAGTAAGTTGCGGCTGGACGACCAGCAATACTTTGTTTAGTAACTTTTTCGTTACTGTTAACTAAGTAGAAACGTTTGTTGCTACTGAAGTGAATGTAGAACTTCTTAGTAGTCTTGCTACCCTTTGCCTTGTAGCTAATTTGCCAGAATTGTGGTGAGTTAGCTTTAACATTATATGATGCGTAACGGACAACGTTCTTCACTTTTTTACCATTCTTGTAGAGGTAAGAGTTGAAACCTTTAGATTGGCTAAATGAATATACCAAGTTGTAGCCGTTGTGGCTGTTTGATTTCCAAGTTCCAGTAGGAGTAGCAATGTTTACGTTACTGGTTTTGTTGCTTGATGCAGAAGATGAGTCGGTTTTTGAAGTGTTAGATGTGTTAGCTGCTTTTGCTTGAACCGTAACGATCCGGTAGAAGTAAGAAGTAGATGAACGACGAGCATAAACATAAAGTTTTTGGTTAGTCTTAACAGCTGACTTTAATTTAACAGTATATTTTCCGGTAGTTTTGGAAGCAGTCGACTTAGCAAGCGTTTTGCCAGCTGAGCCTCTACCAGTCCGAACAACAATCCCGACTCCTTTAGTTGCCTTTCCAGTAACCGTTTTTGAATTGTTTACCACTGGATTAACACTAAGTGAAGGTGATGCAGTTTTAGCGCTGGCAGCAGTAGTACCAACGAAAAGAGCAACAGCCAAAGCGGCAATAAATGATGCAAGTTTGAATTTCTTCATTCTAAATGACTCCTTCGTCAAAATTTTTTTCAAAGCTAATTATAACTACCTTGTTAGCATATTTCATTATATTTTACTAAACTCCTTGGTTCTTTATAGATTTCTTAACAATCCGTTCGACTTTGAATAATTAAAGTTCACCCTTTTGTTAAACCGCTTTCTGGTATATAATATTTTCTGAATGGTATAGACATATATATGCCGCTCTACTTAGTTAATAATGATGAGATAGGAGTGAACGATTTGCCAAAAGAAAGACGCGCATTAATCATGTTATTTGGAGGAACTGGGGACCTTGCTACCCGTAAGTTATACCCAGCCTTATTTAACCTTTACGAAAAAGGGAGTTTACAAGATCACTTTGCAGTTATCGGTACTGCTCGTAACAAAATTAACGACGCTGAATTCCAAGAACTTGTAGCTAAATCAGTTGCTAAAGAAAGTGATGATAAAAAGTTAATTGCTGACTTTGCTAGTCATTTTTATTATGAAGCTCACGACGTTACGGATGTTAAGCATTACTCCGTACTACGTGAAAAGGCTGATGAATTAGACAAGAAGTATGACTTAAAGGGAAACCGGGTATTTTACATTTCCATGGCCCCTAACTTCTTTGGTACCGTAGCTAAAAACCTTAAAACTCAACACTTGCTAACTGAAAACGGTGAATTCAACCGATTAGTAATCGAAAAACCATTTGGTCGCGATTACGAATCAGCTAAGCAATTAAACGATGAATTAAGTGCTTCATTTAATGAAGACCAAATTTTCCGCATCGATCATTACCTTGGCAAAGAAATGATTCAAAACATCGAAGCTATTCGTTTCGGCAACACTATTTTCGAAGCCCTTTGGAACAATCGTTACATCGATAATATCCAAATCACCTTGGCTGAAGATTTAGGGGTAGAAGAACGAGCTGGTTATTACGATAATTCTGGGGCCCTTAGAGATATGGTGCAAAACCACATTATGCAAATTGTTAGTTTGCTAGCCATGGAACAACCAGTCGCCTTCAAGGATGTTGATATTCGTTCTGAAAAGGTCAAAGCTCTTCGCAGCCTTCGCGTTTATGACGTGGTCGAAGCTTCAGCTAACTTTGTTCGGGGCCAATATGATTCTAACGATGCTAACAAGAGTTATCGTGAAGAAGATGGTGTTCCTGACGATTCTAACACTGAAACTTTTGTGGCTGGTAAGTTATTATTTGATAACTACCGCTGGTCAGGTACCCCATTTTACATCCGGACCGGTAAGAAATTAGCTGGTAAATTTACCCGGGTGGACGTTGTCTTCAAAAAACCATTAGTAGATATTTTTGCCTTCCCACAAAGTGGTAGCACACCATTAAACGATAACGTTTTGACTATCTTCGTTGAACCTAACCAAGGCTTCTCATTACGCGTTAATGCTAAAAATAATGAACAAGGTTTCCATACAGAACCAGTTGACCTGGAATACATGGAAGACCAAAAGAACACTCCACAACCTTACGAACGTTTGATTCATGACGTTTTAAAGGGTGACGGAACCAACTTCTCTAGCTGGGCTGAAGTAGCTTCTGCTTGGAAGTTTGTTGATCAAATTCGCCGAGTTTGGGATATTCAACAACCTAACTTCCCTAACTACATCCCTGGTTCAATGGGTCCCGTAGCTGCAGATGAATTATTAGCTCGTGACCATCGCCAATGGGTTTACAAGATCAACCGTTAATTTAAATAACCAAAAGCCTTTAGTTGTAACAACTAATAGGCTTTTTTTATTTAACTATTTACTTTCTTAAAGTTAGTTGTAAAATTAATGTCACAGCGTTTTCAGAAATTTCAGCTGAAAATGAGTTTTTGTTTCACAATTAAATTGTGAAGTGTTACACTACTGATGTAACAAATTTTATAATTAAAAAGGATGGGATCTAATGGCTGATCAAAAAGCAAATATCGGCGTTGTTGGAATGGCCGTCATGGGTAAGAACCTTGCCCTAAACATCGAAAGTCGCGGTTATACAGTTGGTATTTACAACCGTAGTGCATCAAAAACTGAAGACGTAATGAAGGATCACAGTGAAAAGAAACTGGTACCTAGCTACTCAGTTGAAGACTTTGTGAACTCATTGGAAACTCCACGTCGGATCATCATGATGGTTAAGGCTGGTAAACCAACTGACGCTGTCATTGATGAATTACTTCCCCTTCTTGATAAAGGTGACGTTTTAATCGATGGTGGGAATACTAATTTCCACGATACAATGGAACGTAACGCTCGTTTAGATAAATCCGGAATTAACTTCATTGGTATGGGAGTTTCTGGTGGTGAACTTGGTGCCTTACAAGGACCATCCCTTATGCCTGGTGGTCAAAAGGAAGCTTATGATTTGGTAGCTCCTATCTTGAACCAAATCGCTGCTAAAGCTCCTGAAGACGGTGAAGCATGTGTTGCTTACATCGGCCCTAACGGTGCTGGCCATTACGTTAAGATGGTTCATAACGGTATCGAATATGGTGACGAAGAATTAATTGACGAAAGTTACAACATTTTACGTAACGTTGCTGGCTTATCCGTTCCAGAAATGGCTGATATTTTTGCTGACTGGAATGAAGGTGAATTAAACAGTTACTTGATCGAAATCACTGCTGATATCTTAACTCGTAAAGATGATTTAGGTACTGATAACCCAATCGTTGACATGATCTTAGATCGTGGTGCCAACAAGGGTACTGGTAAGTGGAGTTCACAAGACGCCCTTGAAATCGGTGTTGATCAATCAGTAATCACTGAATCAGTTTACGCTCGTTTCATTTCAATGATCAAAGAAGAACGGGTTAAGGCTTCTAAAGTCCTTCCTGCTCCTTCTGGAGAAGTTGAATTCAACCCAGATGAAATCGTTGAAAAAGTTCGTGAAGCCCTCTACTTCGGTAAAGTAATGAGTTATGCTCAAGGCTTTGCTCAATTAAAGGCTGCTTCTGAAGAATACGATTGGAACTTGAAGATGGGCGAACTTGCTAAGATTTGGCGTGCCGGTTGTATCATTCGGGCTCAATTCCTTCAAAACATTACTAATGCTTACGAAAAGAACCCAGAACTCGATAACTTATTGCTAGATCCATACTTCACCGATATCGCTGCTAAGTATCAAGATGCTGCTCGTGACGTAGTTATTTTAGCTACCAAAGCTGGTGTACCAGTACCATCACTTTCAGCTGCTGTTGCTTACTATGATTCATACCGGGCAGAAGTATTGCCACAAAACTTACTTCAAGCTCAACGGGATTACTTCGGTGCCCATACTTATGAACGGGTTGACCGCCCAGGTAACTTCCATTACCCATGGTATAAAGAACAATAATATTTCAAAACAAAAAGGACTGAATTATCAGTCCTTTTTTATTTGCTATTCATAATTAGTACCAGCTAACCGCCGCCAAGCTTGACGTCTTAACTCCCCTGGTAATTTACCTTGATCAGCTGCAGTTGCCATTAAATGAGTAGCTACTCTTTGAAATTCGAATCGGGGAACTCGAATTGCCATAACCGCTTGAGTATTTATTAGTTCCGCTACCCTGGCGGAAGTCGTTGCTACTTGAGGTTCAGTTAACTCAATTTTCTTTGCCATTTCGTTGCCCTCCGATCATTTAGGATTACTTAAATGATAGCAAGACCAACAATGAAATTCGAATTTAACGCCTAATTATTGTCCCTGTTCCAAATTAATTGCGTGTTCGTGATACCACTCATCCCAAGTTCCTACTGTCAGTTGTCCTTCGGTAGTATAGCCAGGATTAATTTGGGTTAGAATTTTGGTAAAGGCTGGTTGGTAGTCTTTTAATAATAACTTACGTAATTCTTCTGGTTGATAAGCCGAATTTTCCGCAATAAATTCGTTAATATCACTCATCCAGTAATCTACTGAGTACTGAGCAAATATTTCCAACGTATTATTTTGGTAGTGCTTGAGGTAGGCAACGATAAATTCTTTTACTGCGCTAATAGTCGCTGCTTCATCTAATTCTTGAATTGTGTTGTTTACTGCCATGGTTAACCTCCTAAAAGTATCTAATTCCATTATGACACTTTTTAGTGATTTGAAGCAGTTTATTTACCAAAAGATAATTTGATTCTTGAAAGTTGCTTTTTATTAATAAGCCTGTTAAACTAGTAATTGAAATGAATATGGATTAGCTGTTAGGTGAGGCTCCTATACGGAAAACGCTACTGCTCAGAAACGTCGAAAAACGCCAATGAGTCAGCTGTTCTTGTCAAAATAAGGCTTGAACTAACGTAGCTGTTATTTTATAACTACGCTGTATAGTGCTAAAACTCAACGATTGGCTGTAATTTTTGGTGTGCAGTCAATCAAACGGCTGGACGCTTTTTCATTTCATAAAAAATTTTCGGAGGTGAACGTTGATGACAGCTGAAGTCTATGACCCTGGATCGTCGTCTAAACATCAGTCTAGCATGGGAAAATCGGTTGGCATTAACGTCGCTGATTTATAATCACTAGAGAAGTTTCCCAATTGATTTTCCCATCAACATCAAATTGTTTTTTCAATTCTGTTTTAGCTAAGCTTCTTTTAAACGACTTTTATTAGTCGCTGCTCGCTAAAGAACGAAAAGTTTAATGTTTACTAAAACAAAGGGAAAGTCGTTTGGGATAACTTCTCGGTGGTTTCAGGTCCTCTAGGGCTGGCGCCTTGGGATCTGATCGAAAATCTCGATACGCTTCACTGGTCAGGGAACTGATTGGGGAGATTTTATTTCAACGCAATTCAACCGATAGCCGGGTAATCACGAGGGACATACCTCTAAGAAGTTACGGAAGTACTTCTTATATACTGACTGCCCATTATCGTTAATAAAATTATAAAAGACCTAACGTTCAAGCGTTAGGTCTTTTTTGTGTGGTGAAGTAGTCAAGATATGTTCTAAAACGGCTTCACCTCACTTATTTTCTTAGTGCTCAGAAATAAACCACGTTAGGCTTAGCACTCTAGCTTAGATTTTCTCTTCTAAAGTTTACCAACTCATGCGTAATTTCTTTCGTTTGGTTGTAAACCTTAGCATAGGTCTTGTGCAATTGTTTGTATTTTTCAACGTTTTCTGGATTTGGTACAAAAACGTTAGTATATTCCACAAATTTTTCAGTACATTCATGAATATCCTTAAACCAGCCCATACCAACGGCAGCCAACATTGCAGCTCCCATCCCAGGACCTTGTTCGTTCTTCAAGGAAACTACCTTAGTATTGAAAATATCGGCTTGAATTTGTTGCCACATAGCACTCTTAGCTCCGCCGCCAATTGCAACTACGGTATCAAATTTAGCACCCTTTTCACGGTAAATTTCCATAATGTCTTCAAATGAGAAGGTAATCCCTTCTAAGACGGCCCGGACAAAGTCACTCTTCTTGTGAATACCATCAATACCAATGAAGCTACCACGTACATCTGCATCCGCATATGGTGCCCGTTCTCCTACAATATAAGGAGCAAATAGTAACCCATTAGCTCCGACCGTAGAATCAGCCGCACTATTAACAAAGTCGTTAAAGTCTTCATCAGCCCCGAAGGTTTTCTTAAACCAGCTTAATGAGAAACCAGCTGCTAAAGTAACTCCCATTGAATAGTAAGAGTTAGGAACGGCATGGTCTTCAAACTGAAGAACCCCATTATAGTTAGTTCGAGCATCGTCTTCAAACTTCAAGATAACGCCAGAAGTACCAATACTAGACAAGACTTTGTTAGGCGTATCAATTCCGGCACCGACCGCCCCACAAGCGTTATCAGCCCCACCGCCAAACGTCTTAGTGGCGGTAGAAAGACCAGAAAATTCTGCGTATTCTGGAGTAATGTTGCCAGTATCTTCGATGGATTCCACTAATGGTGGGCACATTGTAACTGGAATTTGGAAGACGTCCAAGATTTCTTGGCTCCAATCAGCCTTTTCAATATCTAACATCACGGTCCCAGTCGCGTCAGAATAATCCATCGCTAATTTACCGGTCATCCGGTAACGCAAGTAGTCCTTTGGTAATAGCATGGTTTTAGCCTTGGCAAAAATTTCCGGTTCGTTTTCTTTCACCCAAAGTAACTTAGGCAAAGTGAATCCTTCTAATGGGCGGTTATGGGTAATATCAATGAATTTTTGCCCCATAGCCGCCATAATTTCTTCGCACTGCTTAGTAGAACGGGTATCGTTCCAAAGCATTGCTGGACGCAGTACCTTACCATTTTCATCTAGTAAAACTAAGCCGTGCATTTGGCCAGAGTAACTAATTCCTTCGATTTCATCGACGCCAATATGATCGTTTAAGATCAAACGGACAATCGAAACTGTCGTTGCGTAAACCCAATCTTCGGGATTTTGTTCAGCGTAACCTGGCTTTGGTTGTTTTAAATCATAGTCAACGCTTTCCTGCGCTGCAATTTTTCCTTCTGGAGTAACTGCAGAAACTTTCACGGCACTGGTACCTAAATCAACGCCAAGAACATATTGAGCCATAATTTCTTCCTCCTGACAGAAAAGGGATTGGCTCATAGCGAACCAATCACCTTTTTTGTTTGATTAACTATCTTAGTTGTTACCCAAAGTGTTAACGATGTAGTGGTTAATCGTATCTTTGATTTGTTCCAAGTGGTCTGAGTGAGTAGCAGCAATCAAGTCTGATTGTGGAATGTCAATTGCGTATTCTTCAAGTGACTTGAAGTCAGCCTTGCCGTTTTCGATATCAGCACCGATTCCTGAGTCAAATGATGAGTAACGCTTGGAAACGATGTCTTCAAGGTATCCATCGCTCTTAAGCTTGTCAGCTACCCGCAATCCAGCTGCAAAGCTATCCATACCGATGATGTGACCATAGAAGAGGTCTTCTGGTTCAAATGATGAACGACGTGGCTTAGAATCAAAGTTCAAACCACCTTTAGGTCCGATACTACCTGCTTCAAGCACTTCGTACATAACAGCAGTAGTTTCGTATAAGTTTGAAGGATATTCATCAATATCCCAACCAATCAACTTGTCACCTTCGTTGGCGTCCAATGAACCTAACATGTTAGCTTCACGGGCAGTCCGAACTTCGTGTTGGTAAGTGTGACCAGCCAAGTTAGCATGGTTACCTTCCAAGTTCAACTTGAAGTCTTTGTCCAAGTCGTAATCTTTCAAGAAGTTCATAGTAGTAGCAGCATCAAAGTCGTATTGGTGAGTCATTGGTTCTTTTGGTTTTGGTTCAAGTAACATTTGGCCATCGTAACCAATTTCGTTAGCGTAATCTTTAGCCATGTGGAAGAACTTAGCCAAGTGTTTTTGTTCACGCTTCATATCAGTGTTCCAAAGTGATTCGTAACCTTCACGACCACCCCAGAAGACGTAGTTTTGTGAACCAACTTGCTTAGCAATGTCCAAACTGTTCTTAAGTTGAGCAGCTGAGTAAGCAAAGATGTCAGCATATGGAGAACTTGCACCACCGGCAACGAAACGTGGGTTGGTAAACAAGCTTGAAGTGTTCCAAAGAACTTGCATGCCAGTTTCTTTTTGGTTAGCAACGATCTTATCAACTACTTTTTGCAAATTAGCGTTAGTTTCACGAAGAGTGTTACCTTCTGGAGCTAAGTCCCGATCGTGGAATGCGAAGAATTGAACGCCTAATTTTTGGTAGAATTCAAAAGCATAGTCTACTTTAGCCATTGCTAAGTCCATTGGGTCAGTGTACTTGTCATATGGACGTTGAGCAGTACCATCACCGAATGGATCAACTAAACGTTGGTCAAATGTGTGCCAGTAGGCAACTGAGAAACGCAACCAGTCTTTCATCTTCTTACCAGCAATAACTTCTTCTGGGTTGTAGTAGTGGAATCCTAAACCAGAATTAAGGTCTGAATTACCAACGTATTCAATCTTGTTAATACCTTTCCATAAATCACTCATGTTTGAATGCCTCCGAATATGTGTTTTGACTTTTTAGTTTGTTTACACAACCAACTTACAAAATTCAGTATAATTGTTCATCAAAGAAAATGCAAGCACTTTCAGGCAGTTTTTTCTAATTTTTTGCCTTCATTATAAGTAATTAGATTTAAACTTATTTGGATACTATAAAATAACGATCTTTTTGAAAGCGGTTGCCATTTTTAAATTTGTGGGATATACTAATAGCTGTTTAATAAGTTTATACAACCAACCAACTGACTTTATTTTGAACTTAGCAATTTTTTGAGGTGAAATTAATGCAAAATATTGATAATAGTGGGACTAAAACCCACCATGTTTCAGCCGCTTTTGTTTATTTCTTCGGCGCATTAGGCGGATTACTCTTCGGTTACGATACCGGGGTTATCTCAGGAGCCATCTTATTCATCGAAAAACAACTTAAATTAAACGCTTGGCAACAAGGTTGGGTTGTTTCTGCCGTACTATTAGGGGCCATCTTAGGGGCCGCTGTTATTGGACCAATGTCTGATAAGTACGGTCGTCGTAAATTAGTTCTTTTATCTTCAATTATTTTCTTCGTTGGGGCTTTAGGTTCTGCTTTCTCCCCTGAATTTTGGACTTTAATTATTTCTCGAATCATCTTAGGGATGGCCGTTGGGGCTGCTTCTGCTTTGATTCCTACTTACTTAGCTGAACTATCACCAGCTGACAAACGGGGTTCCATGTCTAGTTTGTTCCAATTGATGGTTATGACTGGGATCTTAATCGCCTACATCACTAACTACACCTTCTCAGGCATGTACACTGGTTGGCGTTGGATGCTTGGTTTTGCTGCTATTCCAGCTGCCTTGCTTTTCTTTGGAGCTTTGATCTTGCCAGAAAGTCCTCGTTTCTTAGTTAAACAAGGTAAAAATGAAGAAGCTAAGCACGTTTTAGCTACTATGAATAACAACAACATGACCGTTGTTAATGAAGAATTAACTGATATTAAGGCTCAAGCTCAAATCAAGAGTGGTGGCTGGAAAGAATTATTCAGTAAATTCGTTCACCCTGCCCTAGTAATTGGGGTTGGCCTTGCTATCTTCCAACAAGTAATGGGATGTAATACCGTGCTTTACTACGCCCCAACCATCTTTACTGACGTCGGTTTTGGAGTTTCTGCTGCTTTAATCGCCCACATCGGAATTGGGATCTTTAACGTGTTAGTTACTGCTGTAGCCGTAATGATCATGGATAAAATTGACCGTAAAAAGATGTTAATCGGTGGTGCCATCGGAATGGGAATTTCTCTTTTAATCATGAGTATTTCCATGCACTTCTCAGGTGGTAGTACTTTAGCCGCTTGGATCTGTGTATTAGCCCTTACTGTCTACATCGCTTTCTTCTCCGCAACTTGGGGACCAGTTATGTGGGTTATGATTGGTGAAGTTTTCCCACTTAACATTCGTGGTTTAGGTAACTCATTTGCCAGTGTTATTAACTGGTCTGCTAACATGGTAGTTTCATTAACCTTCCCACCACTATTGAACTTCTTTGGTACTGGTAGTCTCTTCATTGGTTACGCTGTTCTTTGTTTCGCTTCTATCTGGTTTGTTCATGCTAAAGTTTTCGAAACTCGGAACAAATCTTTGGAAGAAATCGAAGAAAAACTACGTCAAGAATCTGCCAACTAACATTTCCATCCTATCTCTTAATAAATAAAAACGACTAACTTTTCAGTTAGTCGTTTTTTTGTGCGTTTATTTAGTTAAATCGAAATGAAGGTCATAATCCATCATATCAAGCACTCTGTGAGTGATTAAAGAACATGAACCCAATAATGTAGCCATGTCGGCATCAGCTATCAAATAGACGTCAGGAATGCTGCTATCAATCGTTCTCATTTGCTCTCCAATAGCATTTAACATTTCTGGCATCTCTTCAATTAATGGTGAACTAATAAAGAAGGAATGAGTATCAAAAGTTTTAGCAATATTAAACATTAAGAAGGCAATAGTTTCCACAAATAGATCTAACCGTTTAATAACAATTGGATTGCTCTTCCGGTACAGATCCACTACGTCGTTTCTAAACAGTGGTTCACCGTACTCTTCACTAATTGCCGTAATAATCGCATCTTCTGAACAAATGGATTCTACCGTTTGATATTTACCGTCATGCATGGTCAATGTACGGCCCACTTCCCCCGCTTCACCGGTAGCTCCACGATAGATTGTATGGTTTAAAATGATTCCAGCCCCAATCCCTTTATGGATACTAATGGTAATCGAATTTTCGGTTGATTGTTCATCGTTAAAATCACGTTCGTATAAGGCGGCCATATTGGCTTCGTTATCAATGGTAATTTTAACATGTGGATACATTTTCCATAGTTCTTGTTTTAAGTCGATTCCGTCTAAGTCCAGGAAGGGAGAATACAAAATCTGTCCATCTTTAACAATTCCGTGATACGAAATAGAAATTCCCATCAAACCAATTTCATTTTCAATTTCTGGCAGAGTCGATTCAATTAAATCATGAATGACGTCCAAAATTTCATGAATATCACGTTGATAGATTCTAATTTCACCGATCTTAACAATTTCACCGTTTAAGTAATTAAACATGTAGTGGAGATTACGATAAGCAATATCCAGGCTGACCGTAACACCATGAGTTGCATTAATAGTTACCATTGTTGGTTTGCGGCCACCATTATTGGAAGCTTCACCATCGCCAACTTCTTTTATTAGTCCGGTTAACATTAGATCATTATAGATCGACGATACCGTTGACTTGTTAAGAGATAGGTCACGAGCTATTTGGGCTCGAGAAGTAGTTCCAGAATTAAAGATATTCTGCAAAATTAATTTACCGTTAGTTTGGCGTACTAGTTGTTTGCTGGTTAGTCCATCATCCATAGGATTATCCTTTCGAATTCGATTTAATGATTTAATTTTAAAACGTTTCAACTATATATAATATAACATTTTTAGACGTTGATTTGTTTGCTAAACCAACTTATTTACTATTTATTCACATTTTATAAGATAACATAGTCAGCGCGTTATTTGGTATTTATTACTTCTTTTAAGATACAAAAAAGGACCTCTATTTCTAGAGATCCTTTTAACAATTAGCGTGGCAACGTCCTACCCTCGCAGGGGGCGATCCCC
>NZ_JAPQEZ010000019.1 GCF_026798195.1 Lentilactobacillus senioris | reverse complement strand
AACATTTGCGAAGTCAATTCGCTTTTAAGTAACAAATTAAAATCATGAGCTTACAAACAGCTCAGGTAAAACTGAGAGTTTGATCCTGGCTCAGGACGAACGCTGGCGGCGTGCCTAATACATGCAAGTCGAACGCGTCTTGGTGAATGATTGGCGGTGCTTGCACCAAAGAGATTTCACAATGAGACGAGTGGCGAACTGGTGAGTAACACGTGGGGAACCTGCCCATAAGCAGGGGATAACACTTGGAAACAGGTGCTAATACCGTATAACAATGTAAACCGCATGGTTTACATTTGAAAGATGGTTTCGGCTATCACTTATGGATGGACCCGCGGCGCATTAGCTAGTTGGTGAGGTAACGGCTCACCAAGGCAATGATGCGTAGCCGACCTGAGAGGGTAATCGGCCACATTGGGACTGAGACACGGCCCAAACTCCTACGGGAGGCAGCAGTAGGGAATCTTCCACAATGGACGAAAGTCTGATGGAGCAACGCCGCGTGAGTGAAGAAGGGTTTCGGCTCGTAAAACTCTGTTGTTGGAGAAGAACGTGGATGAGAGTAACTGTTCATTCAGTGACGGTATCCAACCAGAAAGCCACGGCTAACTACGTGCCAGCAGCCGCGGTAATACGTAGGTGGCAAGCGTTGTCCGGATTTATTGGGCGTAAAGCGAGCGCAGGCGGTCTTTTAAGTCTGATGTGAAAGCCTTCGGCTTAACCGGAGAAGTGCATCGGAAACTGGGAGACTTGAGTGCAGAAGAGGACAGTGGAACTCCATGTGTAGCGGTGAAATGCGTAGATATATGGAAGAACACCAGTGGCGAAGGCGGCTGTCTGGTCTGTAACTGACGCTGAGGCTCGAAAGCATGGGTAGCGAACAGGATTAGATACCCTGGTAGTCCATGCCGTAAACGATGAGTGCTAAGTGTTGGAGGGTTTCCGCCCTTCAGTGCTGCAGCTAACGCATTAAGCACTCCGCCTGGGGAGTACGACCGCAAGGTTGAAACTCAAAGGAATTGACGGGGGCCCGCACAAGCGGTGGAGCATGTGGTTTAATTCGATGCAACGCGAAGAACCTTACCAGGTCTTGACATCTTCTGCTAACCCAAGAGATTGGGCGTTCCCTTCGGGGACGGAATGACAGGTGGTGCATGGCTGTCGTCAGCTCGTGTCGTGAGATGTTGGGTTAAGTCCCGCAACGAGCGCAACCCTTATTGTTAGTTGCCAGCATTTAGTTGGGCACTCTAGCAAGACTGCCGGTGACAAACCGGAGGAAGGTGGGGATGACGTCAAGTCCTCATGCCCCTTATGACCTGGGCTACACACGTGCTACAATGGACGGTACAACGAGTCGCGAAACCGCGAGGTCAAGCTAATCTCTTAAAGCCGTTCTCAGTTCGGATTGCAGGCTGCAACTCGCCTGCATGAAGTCGGAATCGCTAGTAATCGTGGATCAGCATGCCACGGTGAATACGTTCCCGGGCCTTGTACACACCGCCCGTCACACCATGAGAGTTTGTAACACCCAAAGCCGGTGGGGTAACCTTTTAGGAGCCAGCCGTCTAAGGTGGGACAGATGATTAGGGTGAAGTCGTAACAAGGTAGCCGTAGGAGAACCTGCGGCTGGATCACCTCCTTTCTAAGGAAAAACGGAAACCAGCACANGATTGCAGGCTGCAACTCGCCTGCATGAAGTCGGAATCGCTAGTAATCGTGGATCAGCATGCCACGGTGAATACGTTCCCGGGCCTTGTACACACCGCCCGTCACACCATGAGAGTTTGTAACACCCAAAGCCGGTGGGGTAACCTTTTAGGAGCCAGCCGTCTAAGGTGGGACAGATGATTAGGGTGAAGTCGTAACAAGGTAGCCGTAGGAGAACCTGCGGCTGGATCACCTCCTTTCTAAGGAAAAACGGAAACCAGCACATTTCATCAATGTTTTGTTCAGTTTTGAGAGGTTTACTCTCATATATAGTATCGGAAGATNCCTGATAAGCGTGAGGTCGATGGTTCGAGTCCATTTAGGCCCATCCACCGGCCAGACGACCGGAGTAACTTGGGGAATTAGCTCAGATGGGAGAGCACCTGCTTTGCAAGCAGGGGGTCAGCGGTTCGATCCCGCTATTCTCCATTGTCACGAAGTGACAAACTTGGTTCTTTGAAAACTAGATAATATTAATTTCTGTAGTGAATTATATTTATAATATAATTTCAACCGAGAACACCGCGTATTAAATTGAGTTTTTTAATGTAGTATCGCAATACTCAATAACTTTAACGCAGCACGAAGTGCTGTGAGGTTAAGTTATCAAGGGCGCATGGTGGATGCCTTGGCACTAGGAGCCGATGAAGGACGGGACTAACACCGATATGCTTCGGGGAGCTGTACGTAAGCTTTGATCCGGAGATTTCCGAATGGGGAAACCCAGCAATCTTAGTCGATTGTTACTTAATAGTGAATACATAGCTATTAAGAGGTAGACGTGGGGAACTGAAACATCTCAGTACCCACAGGAAGAGAAAGAAAATTCGATTCCCTCAGTAGCGGCGAGCGAACGGGGAACAGCCCAAACCAACGAGCTTGCTTGTTGGGGTTGTAGGACTGAACATTTGAGTTAACAAAGATAATGATAGCTGAATGAGCTGGGAAGCTCAGCGAAACAGGGTGATAGCCCCGTAGGCGAAATCGTTATCCCTCAGTTCAGGATCCTGAGTACGGCCACACACGTGAAACGTGGTCGGAATCCGGGAGGACCATCTCCCAAGGCTAAATACTCCCTAGTGACCGATAGTGAACCAGTACCGTGAGGGAAAGGTGAAAAGCACCCCGGGAGGGGAGTGAAACAGTTCCTGAAACCATGTGCCTACAAGCAGTTAGAGCCCGTTAATGGGTGATAGCGTGCCTTTTGTAGAATGAACCGGCGAGTTACGGTTGCATGCAAGGTTAAGGTGAAAAGCCGGAGCCGCAGCGAAAGCGAGTCTGAAATGGGCGACTAAGTATGTAGCTGTAGACCCGAAACCAGGTGATCTACCCATGTCCAGGCTGAAGGTGCGGTAAAACGCACTGGAGGGCCGAACCCGTGTACGTTGAAAAGTGCTGGGATGAGGTGTGGGTAGCGGTGAAATTCCAAACGAACTTGGAGATAGCTGGTTCTCTCCGAAATAGCTTTAGGGCTAGCCTCGGAATTAGAATCATGGAGGTAGAGCCACTGTTTGGATGAGGGGCCCGTCATGGGTTACTGAGTTCAGATAAACTCCGAATACCATTGATTTATGTCCGGGAGTCAGACGGTGAGTGATAAGATCCATCGTCGAAAGGGGAACAGCCCAGACCACCAGTTAAGGTCCCTAAATATATGCTAAGTGGAAAAGGATGTGGAGTTGCATAGACAACTAGGATGTTGGCTCAGAAGCAGCCACCATTTAAAGAGTGCGTAATAGCTCACTAGTCGAGTGATTCTGCGCCGAAAATTTACCGGGGCTAAGCATATTACCGAGACTGTGGACTTGACCTTTGGTCAAGTGATAGGAGAGCGTTCTAAGGGCAATGAAGTCAGACCGTAAGGACTGGTGGAGCGCTTAGAAGTGAGAATGCCGGTATGAGTAGCGAAAGATCAGTGAGAATCTGATCCACCGAATGACTAAGGTTTCCTGGGGAAGGCTCGTCCTCCCAGGGTTAGTCGGGACCTAAGCCGAGGCCGAGAGGCGTAGGCGATGGATAACAGGTTGAGATTCCTGTACTAGTAGTTGATGTTTGAGTGATGGAGGGACGCAGGAGGCTAAGTTGTGCGCACGGCTGGAAATGTGCGTTCAAGCTGCAAGTCAGTAAGGGAGTGAAAGGCTTACTTACGGGTTGACAAGCAGTGATGAGGACCGAAATAAAGTAGGGAAGCGACTGACGTCACACTGCCGAGAAAAGCTTCTAGCGAATTAACTACTACCCGTACCGCAAACCGACACAGGTAGTCGAGGAGAGAATCCTAAGGTGAGCGAGTGAACTCTCGTTAAGGAACTCGGCAAAATGACCCCGTAACTTCGGGAGAAGGGGTGCTGACCGCAAGGTCAGCCGCAGTGAAAAGGCCCAGGCGACTGTTTATCAAAAACACAGGTTTCTGCAAAATCGTAAGATGACGTATAGGGGCTGACGCCTGCCCGGTGCTGGAAGGTTAAGTGGATGAGTTAGCTTCGGCGAAGCCCAGAAATGAAGCCCCAGTAAACGGCGGCCGTAACTATAACGGTCCTAAGGTAGCGAAATTCCTTGTCGGGTAAGTTCCGACCCGCACGAAAGGCGTAACGATCTGGGCACTGTCTCAACGAGAGACTCGGTGAAATTAAGATACCTGTGAAGAAGCAGGTTACCCGCGACAGGACGGAAAGACCCCATGGAGCTTTACTGTAGCTTGATATTGGGTGTTGGCACAGCTTGTACAGGATAGGTCGGAGCCGTAGAAACCGGAACGCTAGTTTCGGTGGAGGCGCTGGTGGGATACGACCCTCGCTGTGTGAACACTCTAACCCGCACCACTAAGCGTGGTGGGAGACAGTGTCAGGTGGGCAGTTTGACTGGGGCGGTCGCCTCCCAAATAATAACGGAGGCGCCCAAAGGTTCCCTCAGAATGGTTGGAAATCATTCGCAGAGTGTAAAGGCAGAAGGGAGCTTGACTGCGAGACAGACAGGTCGAGCAGGGACGAAAGTCGGGCTTAGTGATCCGGTGGTACCGTATGGAAGGGCCATCGCTCAACGGATAAAAGCTACCCTGGGGATAACAGGCTTATCTCCCCCAAGAGTCCACATCGACGGGGAGGTTTGGCACCTCGATGTCGGCTCATCGCATCCTGGGGCTGTAGTCGGTCCCAAGGGTTGGGCTGTTCGCCCATTAAAGCGGTACGCGAGCTGGGTTCAGAACGTCGTGAGACAGTTCGGTCCCTATCCGTCGCGGGCGTAGGAAATTTGAGAGGAGCTGTTCCTAGTACGAGAGGACCGGAATGGACATACCGCTGGTGTACCAGTTGTGCCGCCAGGCGCATCGCTGGGTAGCTATGTATGGATGAGATAAACGCTGAAAGCATCTAAGTGTGAAACTCGCCTCAAGATGAGATTTCCCATTCCTTTATGGAAGTAAGACCCCTGAGAGATGATCAGGTAGATAGGTTGGAAGTGGAAGTACAGCGATGTATGGAGCGGACCAATACTAATCGGTCGAGGACTTAACCAAGTAAATTGGTGTTTGAGGATACAGAAATTAATATTAGCTAGTTTTGAGAGAACGAAGTTCTTTCTAGCACCACAGTGTGGTGGCGATAGCCAGAAGGATACACCTGTTCCCATGCCGAACACAGTAGTTAAGCTTCTGCACGCCGAGAGTAGTTGGGGGATC
>NZ_JAPQEZ010000018.1 GCF_026798195.1 Lentilactobacillus senioris | reverse complement strand
GATTCCGGGCTTGTTCGGATTAAACTTGTAATTTGCCTTATCAAAATAATAAGTGGCAAATAAAAATAGTCCAATTTATTGACTTCTGAGCAATCCATACCAGTGTAGATTTATTAAAATTGTTACCAAAAAAACGCGTGTAGTTTGCTTACAGGGAATATTGGTCATAACTTAATACGATTTCTTCAGTCAATTAACTATATAACATTTTGGCTAATATAAGAAAGCTTTACCAAAAGTGCCACCATTTTTTATCGCTTCTATTTCTATACACGTCCTCTTCTGAGGTATTATTTTGTTGTTTCTGAAATGTCCCAGAAGTTTCAAGTAAATCACTTGTTTTTTGAATATGGGCTTTTAACTCTCTATTTTCTTCTACAGTTGTTAATTGTAGTTGTTGTTGCTGATCTATTAATTTTGTTAGATGCTCTATTTGTTGGTCTTTGGCAGCAAGCTGTTTGTCACGTTGAGACTTTAAATCTGCTACTTCTCTTCTTAGAGTAGCGATTAGCTCATTATTTTCTTCGCTAGTCTTTGTCTCTTTTTTGCTACCTGTTTGTTGGTTATTTGCTACCAAAGGCTTTGCTACCTTATCTCTAATAATCCTTTCAGCTGTAAGGCTAATCATGTTTGTACCTTGACTATCTTTTTGTCGGTTCTTTGTTGGTAGCCTTTGGTAGTGATATTGAATAGTCTGCTTGGAGACCTTCAATTCATTAGCAAGTTCTCTAATAGTTTTAGACATGATTTTAAAACCCCTTTCGGAGATCAGCGAGAAATTCTTGTCTTGCTTGATCTCTGATTTTTTGATCATGTTCAGCTTGTTTTTCAGCCAGTACCTGTTTTTCAGTTGTTCCTAAAGGCAAGCATTTAACTTTGTCAATTGCACGCCACTTTTCTTTATCTGATAATTCATCATTGTGCTGAATGTTAAAGAGTTTTTGACGCTCATCTTGAAATTTGCCTTGAGAAAAATCATTTGCGTCCTTTCTTTCAGGTTTCCAAGTAAAAGAATAACCGATAACTGGTTTTCCTCTGCCTTTACCATATTTTTTTCTAATCGTTAGCCCTCTAAAAAGCGGGGTTAATTCTTCTCTAATTGGCTTAATAACCTTTTTGTCAACATTTGAAGGACTATTCCAATAACTTTTAGGTATATCAAGCAATTCAAAAAAATCTTCTTTAGAGAAATAAGAATAGCCAGTAGTTCGAAATTGCTTAATTAGACGAAACATTGTTTTAGCGTAACTGCTTTTTAAATTTCTAAATTCTGTTAGGGCATAACGAACCCAACTTTCTAAATCGTTTAGCAAGTGCAATGCTTTGGGATAAATCTGAATATCAACATAAGGTTCTTCAGCTTCACCTTTAATTTCAAATTCAGTAAACATGACAAAAAATTCACGATTTAAGCCACTCTTACTTCTATGGCCAAACCTAAGGCTGAGGATCTTTTGGTATGTATTTTCAATATCATCAATAAAACGTTTATTTGCGGTTGGTTTATAGTTACTAAGCTCTTTTAACTGGTCAAAAGAGAAACGAACAGTTTTATTCCCTTGATCCCGCATGCGGGAAACAATTGAAAAAAATAAATTCATCTCAATTGGGGTAAATTTTCTCAAGGGAATAGTATTCAACTCAGGATCATACTTAACTAACTCATTAGACATGATTATCACCTCAAACACATATTAAAATAAAAGTACCTTTTTATCAAGTACAGAACTTAAAAAGGTACTTGATAAACAGACAAAAGGTACTTGATAAACAGACAAAAGGTACTTGATAACCTTCTGTGAGCCTTGGGAGAGTAAGCCTCAAGAGGGGTCTAAAAGAGGTTTAAAAGAGGTTTATAAAAGAGGTATAAAAGAGGTACCACTGTACGAGACCAAAACCTAGAAACAAAAAAACACAAAGGAGTGAGCTAAAAACTGGCTCACATTCAACTCCAGTCGCTACGCTCCTTGCGCCTCACTCCGTTCGTTGCCTAAAAGGTGTGGCAAGCCACATTCAATACGGGCGCTGACGCCCCGTACCCCGTCCAAGCTGAACCAGCTTGACCGCTTTTTCACTCGCCGTTAGGCAGGAAAGCAAAGTTTCTATAAAACTTTGGCTTTCGCCATTTCAGTGTTAAGACTGGTTTAGAGCTGTCAATTCCTTATGCTCCCACGCTACGCTCGTCCGCTACCATTGACAGCAAACAGTTAGTTTTTTTGAATCTTAACAAGAATCTAACTGCTATATTCGTTTTTAAGGGCCTTATTTCTCGTTTCTAGCGATTTTGAGACTGTTTATATATATTTATACCAAAGCAAAAATAAAAAGCCCTCAGCAGGCTTTTAGAGGGCTAAATAACGAAGCCAGGACGATTAATAATAGCTTCTTGTCTTTTTTGCAAAATATAAGTATACAGGGAATCATACAAATTCCTTTTGATCTCGTCAGGCTCATTGACAAAAGCTTCAAACAATTCTTGAATATCAACTTGCCAAGGATCAGCAAGCATTTCATCAATTGGTTTTAATACTTTCTTTTCGTCCATCTTAATTACTCCTAACATCAAAATAATGTTTTCAGTTTAAATTCACAGATCTTACAGCACCGTTATTCAAAATTTGTTACCAAGCTCATAAAGATTATCTGCACAAAACAATTAAAAAATTTTGGCTTAAAACAGCGTAATCTACAACAGTTTTTAAGTATTTAAAGCACAATAAACTTAGTTAAGTGTAAGCATAAGTTGAATTAAGAATACATTCAATTCAACCATGGCAAAAATTGATTGTATGGTTATCAGCAGGCCGAGTGAAACGAGGTCAATGCGCACTTACACATAGAATGAATTCTATGTTGTGCTAACCCCCAAAAACCTGTATTAGAAGTCGCCGATGGCGACAACAAAGTCAAGCCCATAAACCCAAAGAAAGGTGGTGACCGACATGGCAATTTTTCATATGAGTTTTAGTAATATTAGTGCTGGAAAAGGACGAAGTGCCATTGCCAGTGCTGCTTATCGAAGTGGTGAAAAATTATTTGATGATAAAGAAGGTCGCCGATATTTCTATGCCCGATCGGTAATGCCAGAAAGCTTTATTTTGACGCCAAAAAATGCACCGGAATGGGCGAGTGATAGGGAGAAGTTGTGGAATGAAGTTGAAAAGAAAGATCGTAAATCAAACTCACGGTATGCAAAAGAGTTTAACGTAGCTTTACCGGTAGAATTAAGCGAAGATGAACAGAAAGAATTATTAACTAAATACGTGCAAGATAATTTTGTCGATCAAGGTATGGTAGCTGACGTAGCAATTCATCGTGATCACCCAGACAATCCGCATGCACATGTGATGTTAACCAATCGCCCATTTAACCCCGATGGTAGTTGGGGATTAAAAGCAAAGACGCAGTACATTAAAGATGAAAATGGCAGGCAACTTTTAACCAAAAGCGGGTTTCCAAAACAAAGAAAAATTTGGTTGGTTGATTGGGATAAAAAGGAAAAAATTAATGAGTGGCGGCATAATTGGGCAACAAGTGTTAATCAGTCTTTAGCACAAAAAAATATTCCGGATCGGATTAGTGAAAAATCGTTTGTCGATCAAGGGATTCAAGAGACACCTACCCAACACGAAGGCATTAACAGCCAAAGAAAAAATCGAAAAGCATTTAATCAACAAGTTAGAGCGCAAAGAAACGCTCAAGCTAAATATCATAATATTGACGAAAAGATAAGAAATCATGAACATTTTGACGCGTTAACTGACGAGCTATCGTTCTCTGAAAAACACACAATTAGTCATCTAAGTCAGCAATTGAAAACCTATGTCGATTTAGAACATTTAGATGATAAACAGCGCATGCTGTTTAATTGGAAAAACAGCTTATTAATCAAACATGCCATTGGTGAAGATGTAACCAAACAACTGCTGACTATTGACCAGCAAACGACATCACTAGCACAAGCTAACCAGTTGTTAAATAAAGTGGTGGAACGAGCAACGAAAAAGCTTTATCCGGAACTTAATTTTGAACAGACAACCGCAGCTGAACGACGGGAACTGATTAAAGAAACTAATAGTGAACAAACGATTTTTAAGGGTAGCGAATTGGCAGAACGGTTAGCGGATATTCGAAGTGACTTATTAACCCAGCAATTATTGACGTTTACCAAGCGGCCATATACCAGCTGGCAGTTAGTTAATCAGCAGGCCCAAACAATTGAGAAGCAATTAACCACGGTACTAGCCAAACATGGTCACCAGTTAGACGATTTGAAGCATACTGATCGGGGCATGCTAGCCGCTTATCAACCTAACGAACTCGAATTCATTTCGAAAGCGGTGAAAAATTTACGGGTCATGCGGGAAGTTAAAGCCGTAGTGCAAACCCAATACAACAGCATTCTAACGACTGCTTTTCCGGACAGTGACCTGGATAAGCTAGAGACGATTGATAAGGAGCAAATCTATACCGCTGTGGTTTACTATGACCCAGAATTAAAGCCATTAAGCGCCGATGATCTTAGTCAATTGCAACAGCAGCCACCGGTAGTCTTTACTAGTCAGCAACACCAAGCCGGTTTAAATTACCTGTTAGGTAAAATTGAATTAAAAGATATTCAGAACCACCGATTACAACGGGTCTTAAAACATGATGGCACCCGGCAACTGTTTATCGGCGAATGTGGCCAAGATCCTAAGTTGGATCACAAACAAATTGAAATGGTGCAAGCCCGTTTGAAACAACAGACAACACGGTTTGATCAATATAAGCAAGACCAAATTAAGGACTATCAGGCCATTAATTATTACCCAACTAGCCCGAAAAACTACCTGACTAATATTTTGGACGAAGCCTTAATAACCATTTTATATGCGAAGAACACGGACTATCTAAGAAAGCAGCAACTACGTGGACTAAAGGAGACTGAGTGGGAAATGACGAAAAAGCAACGGCAACACCAAACTCGAAACCGGCATGAAGATGGGGGCATGCATTTGTAACCTAAATGTAAAAAAATAAATGGTGTAAGTTACACCTTTTAGTGCTAAACTATGACTAAATTAAGAAAGGAGAACTTACATGTGACAGGCAATCAGGAATGGTACAGCCTAACGCAAGCTAATCATAAGCTGGGGCGTGGCCGAAATTATGTCAGCAACTGGATCAAACGACATCCAGAGTTCCCTGATCAATTTTTGCTTGGTTCAGGTACCAATAAATTAATATCTGATGAAGGGATAGAGTGGGTTAAAAACCACATAAAAAAAGAGGGCGTCCTCGTAAGCAGTGAAGTTGCTAACGGGGATCAGCACCTAGAAATACGCCTTCTAGGTGTCACCCTCCTAATAATCCATTTTACCGGGCGGGTTAGGGGAAAGCTAGTTG
>NZ_JAPQEZ010000017.1 GCF_026798195.1 Lentilactobacillus senioris | reverse complement strand
TGGGCTTTTTAATTTCTGTTCGGATTAATTATAGAATTTGCCTGGGCGGCTTCAATAATTGCTTCGTGAAATTTTTCGTCCGCCTGACGATAGGCTTCGATTGAATGACGTTTGGCAGCTGCCGCCCGAATTTCGAGATAATAGCCCAGGGCCTTCAAATCGGTTGCGTTCCGGTTCAGGCAGGCAAGGTTGACGATGCTGATTTCCAAGGCCTTGCGGGCTTCGTAGGCTTCAATTGCCGGCGCTTCCCGTAACGCTTTTGAAATGGTTGGGTCGGGCAGGGTGTCGTGGATTACGGTGGTGCCCTTTCCCTGAATAACCTCGATTAAGCCGAGGTTGGCGAGTACTTTGATAGCTTCGCGGATTGTTGAACGGCCGACATTGTATTGCGCCATTAAGTTCGGTTCGGTGGGGAGCCGATCACCAACTGCTAATTCGTGGTTTAAGATGGCGGCTTCGATTTCCTGGGAAACCTTATCCGCTAAACTCTGGGACTTTGATTGATTGTTCTGGATGGTTGGCACTTCCTAACACCTCATTAAAGCTTACTTTTTTCCTCGTCATAACCTTCCAACAAGTTGGCATAACGAGCTAATGCAAATAGATAGTCTGAAAGCCGGTTCAGATATTCGAGAATTTCTTCATTCAATGGCTGGGCCTTATCGTTGAGTTCAACGACTAATCGTTCGGCCTTCCGAGCTAATGCCCGGGCATACTGCAACGCGGCCCCTGACGGGTTACCACCAGGGAGGATAAACGCTTTGATTACAGGTAATTTGGCCATGATGGCATCGATTTCGGTCTCTAACTGCTTGGTCTTCTCGTCAGTAATTTCATGGTGGCGCTTGACGGTGATGTCCGCTTGCAGTTCGTAAAGGTTGTGCTGGATGAGATTAAGTTTAGGCGCTAATTCTTGAGCTTTGGGTGACAAGATTGAGATCACATAACCCAACCAAGAGTCCAGTTCATCGATGGCCCCAAGCGCTTCAATCTGTAAGTCATACTTTGGGACCATTCGACCGGTGACCTGCTTGGTTTTACCGTGATCACCGACTTTAGTGTAGATTTTTACCATGTGTGTCGCTCCTTTGGATGTAAGGGTCAGTAGATTTATCATAAGCTAATTTTGCGCATTTTGCGATAATTAATTTTGGAAAATGAAAAATTTGTGGCACCTAATGAGGCTGCCGACCGGTAATGATTGCCTGCACAAATGCAGAAAGGCGCTCGTGGCCCATCATAAATAATTTAAAATGGAGAATCCGCATTTCGCCCTTTTCCCGCCGAATTTCGTGATGGTATTCGCGGTTGATTGATTTAATCCGGCGTTGTTCTTCTCGAGGGGAATTTTGCGGGTCGGGCGTGTACGTGCCAAACACGGATTTGTCGATAAAGCGAATATTGCGAAGAAACTCCTCACGCTGTTTTTCCGTCTTCTTGAATGGGTTCAAATGATTACCTCCTCACATAATGGTAATTTAACGCTGCTAATCGCGACCGTCAAGCGCCCAGGACGGGTTTTCGCCAAACAAAAACGGAAACCTTTGGTCAGATTTCCGTTCTTGGATCACCGCCGTAAAATGGGTGATTGGATGATTCAAATTTAAAAGATCATTATTACTTAATTGGGCAGGCGCCGCCTTCACAGTCGGTTTGACCGATAATTTCGGCACCCTTTTGATCATGGTTACCGCTCAACTGTTCAAATGTCCGTTGAACGTCACCGTGGATCTGCATGACCTTTTCTTCGTAAACTTTTGGCTCGATTGGTTCCTTAGGAGCTTGCTTGAATTCGTTACCAACGTAAGGCAATAACGACGTTGACTTAGTGGTGAAGCGGTACTGCTTCATCAGTGGGGCAATCTGGTCGCCTTCATCTGGTTGGAATGTAACGGTACAGCTAACCGCGTTATCGGACCAGTAAGTCTGCAGGAATGCCTGGGTGGCAAATTGTTCAGCAATCGAAACGTTCCCAGCTGAAGCAAAGGCTTTGCTGTCAGCGTGAGCAGCGCGGATTGGGAATTCAGCAACCATGGTGTTCTTGGAGTAAACGTCCTTTTCAACGTGGTAGCCGCAAGCTTTCAATGCTGGCAGCAACGGATCAGAATCTTGGAACCGGATTCGTTGAATCAGGTAAGGGGCGTAGTGGAAGTGCATGCCTTCCGAAACGCCGGCTAATTTAGCAACGGTCCCTGATGGCTTAACGGTTGTGTGTTTGAGGGAGGTGTTGCAGCCTAGTTCATCTGAGTAGTCCTTATCAGCTTTCACAACGGCCTTGTATAAACCATCAACCATTTTAACCGCACGTTTGTCGTAAATCGGCTTCTTGATTGCTTCGCCGGTTTCAGGATCCTTGGCGTCTTCGTAACCAACAACGACCCGGTTACCTAATTCGCTTAAAATCCAGTCTTGAATCCCGGACATTGAGATACCAATCCGGCGATTCTTCTTGATTGCTTTACGAGAAACTTCCCAGTCGTATGGGCTGAAAGTAACCCGTTTGGAGAAACGAGTCCCCAAAGCAAAGGCTTCATCGAGGTCCCAATTTTGCTGGCTGGCAACGTAAGGGAAGACTTCAAAGAGGTTACATGGTTCACCGTTTGAAAGTGAAATTTCACCACATGGGTTAGTCCCCTCAACGTTTGGATCGATGTCCTTTTGCAAGCCGTCGATTTTCCGGCCGTAGTTCTTGGATAATTCCAAGTTCACGATGCCGGGTTCGCCATTATGTTGAATGGAATCGGCGATTGGGCCGTAATTGCTGAATTTTGAGTCAACGGCAACACTGTTGTTAGAAGCCCAACGGTGATGCATGAGCTTTTCTTGGTCCTGCTTCATGGTGATGAAATCCTCATCATCGGCGGAGCCCAATGCTAATTCGGCAGAACGGCGAACGTTTCCGGCAACAACGGTCTTACCAATCATGTTGCCAATATCGGTCATGTCAACGGATGACAAGTGACGACGAACGCGGGCGTTCAAAATCTTGTTAATGTCAAATAGCATTTCAATGAGCGGCATTGGACCAGAGGCAGTTCCACCAAAGCCCTTGATCTTAGCACCCTTTTCACGGATGTCACTCATATCAAGAACCAGGTTCTTTTGACCCTTTGGATTAGTTGAAGCAAAGTGCAGGTCAATCAGATGCGCATTTGAAAGAACCCAGCCTTCGCGGGTATCGGGCAGGCGATAGTAAGCTGCATCGGTAATTGAATGCTTCTCAAAGTAGGCGTCCTTGTCAACGGCCCCCATTTTGAGGGAAGCATCATAGGATTTACTATTCTTGTCAATCACGATGGTTAAGTTGACTTCGTTGTTGACCAACGGAATCTTATGAACGTTTTCTTTAACGACAGAAAAACCGACACCGCCGCCCTTCATTAATTGGTCAAACATGAAGGAGTATGGCATTGAAACGGCTGGCTGATCCTTCTTCAAATATTCGGGCATAATGTGGCTGTCACCGTATGGTTGTGGGCGAATGCCGATAAACCAACAGTTGTTCAGGGCATCTCCGTTGCGAGCCTCATAAGGGGTTCCTGAGATCCACAGGTTTCGACCTGATGGGGTGGCAGCAAGGCCGTAGATTAATTTGTAAAGCTTCTTGGCTTCGTCGGTTAATTCACTGACTACTTGGGGATCCACATTGTTTTGGTGAAGTCGTGGGTCGAGGTTGATATTGCCCTCGACAACCCGCTTAACGGTTTCGTCCCAGTTCTCTGTCCGCTGCTTCTCTGGGATCCAACGGGCGTAAGTTCTCTTATATGTAACCCAGCCTAATTCGCCCCAGTGCGGTGTGATTTCGCTTTTTACTCGATTTATAAATTCATCAGATAGTGAAACTGATGAAAGTTTCATTGCTTGCATAACGATTCCTCCCGTACTTTTCATAAGTATTTCTTGTACTCATATTGACTTTGTTTCAGTCGCTTTTGATCGATTCGACACTATATATAGTATCTCGATGCGGACTGATAAGCAATATATTGTGCCTAAGAGAAATCGTCAGATGAACCGATGAACCGCGAGGCGACAAGGCTTGGCGTGGATAAAAAATATTTTGGGTTTAAAAATGGCAGATTGCAAGAAATAACTTGAACAAATTTAGTAACGCAGATCACGCAAAAAGATCTCAATCGGTGTTCGCCAATTTAAACATTTGAGTGGTCGGGAATTCAAATACCAGTTAATTTGAATCAATTCATCATCGGTAATCTCATCAATCGGTTGACCTTTGGGAATGAAGCGGCGTAGTACTCGGTTGCGATTTTCATTACTGCCTCGTTCATGTGGCGAATAAGCGTGCGCAAAGTACAGCGGAACACCGGTCTGTTCTTCAATCAAATTGTAGTTGGCGAATTCTTTCCCATGGTCAACAGTAAGGGTCTTGAGATTATCTCCTAACTGGTTAGCCATTTCTAAAATAGCCTTGGTCATTGAAGTACTATCTCGTCCATTAAGCCGTTTAACGATGGTAAGCCGACTCTTACGCTCGACAAACGTAGCTACTGCTTGACCTTTACGTTTTCCAGATAAAACTGTATCAGCTTCGAAGTGACCTGAAGTATTACGATCAGAAATTTCAGCTGGACGATCTTCGATGGAACGTCCATGACTAAAAGTACCACGGGTTTCTTTAGCTCGTTTGCGACGAATACCATGGTCAGGTAAATCGGTCACATTAATATCCAGTAGTCCCTGATCAATCCAGTTATAGATGGTTTTGTAGGCAATTCTAACTACATGAGCCACTTGTTCAATTGACCATTTTTGGATCTTGATTTTTTCTTCAATCAATCGCTTTAGGTTAGTCGTTAAGATGGTTTTACGACCACGATGACTAAGTTTAACTTCATGGTCAGTTTGAGCCTTAACTGCGTGATACTCACCAGCTAAGCGATGAACCTCATTAAAGATAGTGGTTTTACTAAAGCCTAAATAATCGGCAATATATTGAAGTGAGTGCTTTTCATGATGAAGTGTTTCGATGACAACGCAGTCTTCAAATGATAAAATAGTGGTGCTCATAAAGGTCCTTCTTTCTAGTGGAATGTTGTGGTGACACCATTAAAGACCTTTATGGGTTTTTCTGTCCACTAATATGTTCAACTTAAATTTTACAATCTACCATATCCAAAAAAACAGCGCCCCCTCCCACGAATGGTTCGTAATAATTTTTAATTTTTGACGGCAAATAACGTTTTATCTCTGGTAATAATTGTCGCTTTCCCCCAGCCCATTTGACAAAGGGCTTAACTAAAGGATTCTTGTGTATTGTCATTATATAAGTTCTCCTTTAGATTCTAATTTTTAATTTAAATACTAATTAAAGATGCGACCAACTTCCAGTAGCATCATTTTTAAGCATTTGTTATTTTACGCCTGTTTCAGGGCTTCTAATCTATTCTGATTATCTCATGTAAACCGGTTCAATGCACATCGAATTTCTTTCGGTATCTGATAAAGGTTGTCCGTTTAATCCCGGTATTACGGGCAACATCTACATCACTCATGCCCGTCTGGTAAAGTTTAAAAGCATGTAGTAAACGGGGATCATCTTCGGCATATTGAGGTTTCCGACCATGATATTTACCCTGCTGTTTAGCGAGGGCAATCCCTTGTTGCTGCCGTTCAATGATCCGCTTACGTTCGCTTTCAGCTTGATATTTATACAGTTCAATAATGAGATTCGTCATGACCTGGCGTAAATTAGGATCCGCAATCCCTGTCATGGACGGCAAGTTTAACACATCTAGGGTGGCCCCCTTATTTTGAATGGTGTTCATGATCTTAGTTAAGTCCTGGTTGTTTCGGCCTAAGCGATCTAATTCAGTGACCAGGACAATATCACCCTCGCGAACATAGGCGAGCATTTTTTGCAGTTCTGGCCGATTAGTGTTAGCTCCACTTA
>NZ_JAPQEZ010000016.1 GCF_026798195.1 Lentilactobacillus senioris | reverse complement strand
TTGAAATGGCTACTGGTGAACCAGTGGTTTACGACTTCGATGATAAGTTGAACATAGTATCAAAGACTAAGCTCGACTAATTAAATTGATTAAAATGAAAGAGACCGTCTCGACGTGAGAGGGTCTCTTTTTTTGGATAACTTGCGATATCGTATGATGAAACGGTCACCAGTGGTCACTAATTGGTCACTGATAATTTAATTTTTAAAATTATTTTTTAACTTAGTTAAGCAGACTTTTTTACACCTTATACATTATCACGGACCTTATTAGGTAACTTACCGTACATCTTTTTAAACATGCTACGTGCAGTCCGATAATTGGTTAATCCATTTTGAACAAATAATTTAGTGACTGGAATTTTGGTGTTAATTAAGTCATCATACATACTACTTAATCTAATTTGATAAATATACTCTAAAATAGTCAAACCGGTTTGCTGCTTAAACATGCGTGATAGGTAGCTGGGGTTATAACCGAATTTTTTAGCTAGCATTGAAATACTTAAGGCTTCCCTAAAATGGTCGTTAATGTATATGATAAGGTCTTTTAGATTACTTGAGATACGAGCTAGTGGAGTTGATTTTGTAGTGAAGTTAACTACTAAAAGTTTCATAATTTGTAAAACTATTTGGCCACAGTCAAAGAGATATCCAGGGTAAGCACTTTGTACTACTTGGTTAAGCTTGGTTAGCCACTCAATGATTTCCTGGTATGCAGCGGGGAATTTATCGGATAGTTGAAAATTTAAATCCCGAATGTTTTTAGCATAAGGCTCCACAAACTTAATAGGAACTTGAAGCACAAAAGAGTGGTTAGGGGTATTAGTAACATCGTGGATTACTCCAGAAGAGATAATTACAAAATGACCTGCAGTAATTTGATGAGCTTGACCGTCATATTGAAAAATTAATTGACCACTCATAACGTAAACCAATTCGAGACTGCTGTGCCAATGAAAAGGGACGTAACCGTTACTATCAACTATCGATTCGTAAAATCGAATGCCAACGTCTAAATTAGAAATCACATTTTCATGATGTTGATTAACCACATTAATTCCTCCTTGAAAGGTTACTTTCTTTACCTTTAACTATTCATATTTTGACTAAAGATTTGAAAAATAACTTTTGTATCCGGTTTCATGATAGCATAATTTACATATTAAGAAGCTCAAAATATGATTTGTATTTCTTAAAAACCTATTAAGCAGAGGTGTTTACAAAAATGGCAACGATTAAAAACCCAATTATTCCAGGAATGGCTCCAGATCCATCAATTATTAGAGTAGATGATGATTATTACATTGCCACTTCCACTTTTCACTGGAATCCAGCAGTTCAAATTTTTCATTCCAAGGATTTAGTTAATTGGAAATTAATTTCGTACGCATTAACTAATAATGAGGTTGATTTACGTGGTACAGATACCCCGGCAGGAATTTGGGCACCCCACCTATCTTACGATAAAGCTACGCAAAAATATTGGTTAGCCTACTCACACATGCAAAATATGAGCGGACGTGAATTTAACGCCGATTCATTTGCAATGTGGGCCGATGATATTAAGGGTCCGTGGTCCCAACCTATTTACTTGACTTCAATTGGTTTTGATCCTTCTTTATTTCATGATGTTGATGGGAAGCATTACGTATCTATTTTAGAATGGGAAACGCGTACGGGATATCAGGCTCCGGGCCACATTGTGATTGCTGAAGTGGATTTAGTTAATGGAGGTATCATCGGTGATTGGCACCGAGTGACAACTGGTTTTACGACTAGAGGCTGTGTGGAAGCACCACAACTTTACTTCCATGATGGTTATTATTATCTATTACTGGCATCGGGTGGCACGGGCTATGCTCATGGAATTGAAATTGGTCGGTCAAAAAATGTATTTGGGCCATATGAAGCCAATCCAACTGGAGAGCCTATCATTACTTCTTCACCGCATCATTTATTTTCCTTAGGTGATCCAGATGCTGGTCACTTTGAAATGTATAATCCAAACTCATTAATGCAAAAAGCAGGACATGGATCATTAGTAAAAACCGCTGAAGGCAGATGGTACATTGCTCATCTAATGTCCAGACCATTACCGAATACCAAATTAAATCCACTAGGCCGCGAAACTAGTTTGCAAGAAATGCGTTGGAATGATTCAGGTTGGCTAGAAATGGCTGATGGTTCTAACTTCGCTAAATTAAAGATTAGCGGAATCCAGGGACCTCAAAACTCACATCAATTTGATATTGATACTGATTTTGATCAAACGGAACCTGATCTGTGCTTTATGACTCCGTATCGAACTCAAAATTCGGATTGGGTAAATACGACTGAAAATTATGGCTCTTTGAGAATTTATGGAGGAAATTCTTTCTTCTCTAAATTTAATCCAGCCATTATGGCTACTAGAGCTACTTCATTAGATTACAGAGCAGAAACTAAGGTAACTTTTGCTCCCGACCATTATTCAGAAACTGCCGGATTGGGATTATATTATGATGCTAATAACTGGTTATATGCTCATTTGGGATTGGATGATACCGAGGATCGAATTGTTCTAAAAATTTTACAGGCCAAACTTGGTGAACGTTGTGATTATGTATTTAGCGAAGTATCAGTTCCTGAAGGCAAAGTAGAGCTAGCTATTGAATATCATTTAGGTCAAGCACAAATTTGTTACAGATTAAATGATAACGGTCAATGGCAGTCATTAAGCGAGCCAATTGATGTTCAGTATTTGTCTGACGAAGGGGTTAATGGAGCTCCTGGTGAAATTGGTGGCTTTACTGGTCTATTTAACTTTATTGGGGCCGTGGATGCTCATCAACACCGGTCATATGCTGATTTTGATTATTATCGAGTTACTAACAAGGAGTAGATTATGGATAAAACAACAATTTCATTAAAACGATTAATTCCTGGATTGATTATTGGTCCAGCAAGCTGGTTAGGACCCTACATTGTTATTAACAGTTTATTCTTGCCAGCTTTAATTCAACATTTGGATGCACCACATAAAATTGAACTAGTGGCATTATTTTCGACTTGTGGAATGATTGTTGCAGCTATATCTAACATGATTGCTGGTGCACTATCTGATAAAACTCATTCACGCTTTGGTAAGCGAGCACCGTGGATTGTTGGGGGAGCCTTTGTCTTTATGCTAGCCATGATGGCAGCTTCTATTTCGCCAACTATTCAAGTTTTATTAACTGCGTGGATGGTTGGACAAGCAGCACTTAACTTCATCGTTGCACCAATGGTAGCATGGTTAGATTTTGCCCCTGAAGATGGTAAAGCCACTGCTTCAGGTGCCTATGGTGGTTTAGGAATGGCACTTGGCAATAACGGATTTAACGTTATTGGGGCTATGTTTTTAAGCCAATTTAGATTAGGATTTGTGATCTTTGGAATTGTTGCTTTTGTTGGGGTACTAATCGCGGTTTTGATTATTCATGAACCAGCTAATCAAATGGCGGTTGATGAATCCAAGAAAGAAAAGCCAAAATTAACTTTGCATGATGCTAAAGCAATTTTTCCTAGTTGGTCAGTAGGCCGAGATTATTATCTAGCTTTAATTGGTAAATTATTTCAAGGAGTTGGAAACTTTGCCATTTCTGGTTACATTTTATACATCATGACGGATTTTCTACACCGTGGTAGCCAAACTCAATCATCCATTCAACTTATCAATATGATTATGCTTGCATTTGGTATTTTAATGGGCTTTATCGCTGGTCCGATAGCTGACCGGTTTAAAATTTTGAAGTTACCAGTAGTGATTTCTACTTTATTTTTAGCGGCTGGGGCATTAGCATTATTTTTCTTTAGAAATAATATTGGAATTGTAATGTATTCCTTTGCTGCTGGAATCGGGATGGGAATGTGGAACTCGTTAGATAATTTACTGAATTTAGAAGTTATTCCAGATCCTAATCGAGTAGCTTTCTTTTTAGGGGTTTATAACTTAGGAAACACAATCACCCAAGCGATTGCACCAGTAATTGCAGCAGCAGTAATTTCTTTATTTGGATTTTCGGCTATTTTTATTGTTTCTTTTGCTTTTTCATTAATTGGTGGATTATCTATGTTATCAATCAGATCTATTAAAAAATAAATAATATTTATTAATACTATCAATTTCTAAGAGTGGTTAACCACTTTTATTAAGAAATATCACTAGTGAATTACTTAGTAAGATTCCAAGTGCAATGATAAGTATAAATTGAATGACGGTTTAAAAAAGAGACCCGCTCAATGTGAGAGGGCCTCTTTTTTGGTGATAATAGCTGTGAATAATATTTATTTAGTTTGTTGTTCTGCCAGCTTAACCATGACGTTATAGAGTTGATCCAAGTAACGCTTTAATTCTGGTCCTTGTTTAAAGCGAGAATAAATACGTTCAGCATTTAGGCAGAAGACAGCAATATCTTTCTGTTTTTTGTCTGGAACGGGATAATCCATGACGACTAGTTCGTCTTCACCGAAGAACATTGTGTCGTTCTTGTAAGTAATTGGTTGGTGAAAAACGTCTTCGATTCCGTTCAAGAAAGCTTGGTTAAACTTAGTGTAGTTACCAATCGGATGTAGATTGTAGCCACCATAAATAGCGCCATCGTCGAATTCGGCAATAAGTAATTGTTGTCCGCGTGATTTGCGTTCGGACAAAAAGGCGGTAAAACTGATAGGATCATTGGTGTTACTGGTATGAATTGGTTGATCCTGCCAAGTCAGTGTAGTATCTGCTCCTGAGTTGGCCATGGCTGCTTGGCGTTCTTTGCGTTTTCGGGATCCTTTTCCCATGATAATCATCCTTTCAGAATTAATAGCTCACTATTGAGTGTAAACTATTCAATTAAGCAACTCAAATTGAACCGAAATATCTCCGAATCCTTTGGAATGATTAGAGTAGTGACGAGCTACGAAAAGTAAAAGAGGATATCTTATCATAAGATATCCTCTTTTCTTATACGAGCGTTCCGTATCAATATCTTTGTTTGAATGATTGTCAGTTAACCGTTGATTATGATTACCCATGCCGACTAGATTTCCAGCTTTCATCTTTTGCATTCTTGCGACTAAATAACTCATCATAAGTCCTCCATTCTTTGGTTTGGCGAATTAGCGGTAAAAAAACGTATCTGGGGTTTTGAAGTTAGGATTCAAAAAAATATAAGAAAAGCCCCATTTAAGGGGCTTTTTTATCTATAAAATAAAGTTTAGAAAAGTCTCTATCGTGCCACTTTCATACATGATGTATAGTCCAAGTGGAATGAATACTAAGGGCACAACGATTCGCTTGTATTTTTCAATTGTCTCGGATATTAACGGAATAGAGGATAGCACCCGACTAAGCTCGCAAAAGATAATTATGCCGATTGCAAACACAAGCAACGCCACGAGGGTCTGTGCCCAATCTAACGAAGCAAAATAAGGTATATAGATACCTAAATTATCTCCGCCAGACGCAATTGTCAGCAATGTAACTGTCCAAAACAGTTGATTTGCCTTGCTTTGTTCTAATCTTTCAATAATTTCTTCCTCTTCCTCTTCCTCTTCTTCTTCCTCACCTTCTCCAACAATTGCAAAGCGAATCCCTAAATAGATAGGGATTAAACCAAGCAGTCCAACCATCCATGCTTCAGGCACGAAATTGACGACATAAGCAGCAACTAAACTCACCCCTACAAGTAAGCCCGTGCCTAGATATTGCCCCGCATAAATATGCCATTTCTGTTTATTCTGTGATAGCTGTGCAAATAAAATAATCAAAACAATTAAATAATCGATACTGGTGGAAATATAAACACCAATAGCAGATATGATTGTCTGTCCCATAAAAAACCTCCTGTATTAGTCAGTAATAAATCAGCAGATTTTAGGGGAGCACAGACACATTAATTTAGCTATCGCTAGTGGGTAATGCCGGACGTAAGAAAGCATTTTACTCCTCCTCAAAACGTAGTTACAAAATGGTTTCTAACTGGAATTCGGTGATTACTTCCAAGTAAAGTATAACCCACTATACTTTACTTCGTAAAGGTGGGCTCACCGAGGGGTCTTGCAGACGGCTCTGTCGGCTCTTTTGAGCCGAGTATCAGCGCACCCTATGGTGCAATTAGCTGATACCTGTTTGACGTTTTGCTGCCCTACTTTTTTAAGTAGGTATGCAAACCTCAAACTAAAATAAAAGCCCCCTTCGACTTGTGCCATACCCCTAAAGTTAAAGTAAATATTTAGTTGTCTTTCTAGGCG
>NZ_JAPQEZ010000015.1 GCF_026798195.1 Lentilactobacillus senioris | reverse complement strand
TAGGGTATACCCTAGTGGCTATTTTCGGTTTAGTACTATTAATTCAGCTTTTCTATATTCAATGACCTTAGTTCCTCTTTTTTGAAGTATTGTGTCGCAAAGCAAAAAGAAGGTTGTATGCCTAAGTTTGTACCAGCTTCATTACCATAATTTGATTTTTTGTATGGAAACACAATGCCCAATCTGAATTCGTTTTGTATTGAGTACTTCATTGACTTCGTTCCTAGCATGCCTCGGCCAACTTGCTCCACAGACTTTTTACCTTCAAAATAGTCTTTTTCAAGTTTGTCCATTCTATTTACGTAATCCGTGATATACCAAACTTTTCGAGCAAATATTGTTGTTTCTTTTAGGATACCTTCTCGCTTACCTGCTTGGCACTCCTTAATTACATTCAATAAGTGAATCATATTTTGATAAGGAATAAAAATAAAGTCACGATTCTTGCCTAATTTTTCTTCGCATTTTATTAATGAGCATGATATTTCTTCCTTTACAAAACCGTTTTTGTCAAAGGAGTTTATATCTAGTTCTGTAAAACTAGTTATAAAAGCTGGCATGTCTAACGCTAGCTTTTCAAGTTTTCCCTCAAATTTATCATCAATTAAGTTATCAGCAGCTTCTTCACTATTTTTTGTAAAAGTATCAATATTTGATAACCATATAGATTTGAGATCCTAGATTGCAATAATAAAGTTACCACCTAGAAAGAGGCTTGCTCACTGCTTGAACTGGGGTTTGCCAACGGAGACATTTTCTAGGTTTGTTATTGATAAGCGCTGTGGCTTGTTGAATATCGGTCTCTGAAACCTGATCAAACTGTGTTCCCTTCGGGAAATAGTAGCGAAGTTCTCGATTGAACCGTTCATTTGTGCCCCGTTCATTCGGGTGATAGGCGTGGCAAAAGTAAACCGGTATCCGATAGCGCTTTGTAAGCGCCTGATCGCAGGAAAACTCTTTACCGTGATCAACCGTCACTGATCGAACCGGACCCGGAAAGTCCACCATCAGTCTTGCAAATCCCTTGAGAACAGCATTTTGTGATAAGTTTTCAAGCTTAGTTGTCGCCATTAAACGTGTCACCCGATCGACAATGGTCAAAACAGCAGCCTTTGACCCGCGACCACCGCGAACTGTATCCATCTCTAAATGTCCTTTTTCGGTTCGCCGGTTAGCTGACTCACTGCGAATCTCAATTGAGGTGCCTACTGCTTGGTTATAGCGCGACCGAAGGTCTTGTCTTCTTTTATGACGTTTACCGTGATCAAAGAGTTGGCTTGGCTGAAAATCGACTTGTCTTTGATAAATCCAGTGGTAAATCGTGTGTGGCGCACAGTGAACGGCATAACCGACCATTTCAGGGGACCAACCTAGGTTTAGCTTCTCAGTTACCATCCGCTTCAACTTAGGCGTTAAAATCGAGTGCCGACCACAACGATGCCGACAAGTATCGGCATGATCCTGAGCTATAATGGCGCAGTAATCACCTTCAGGGCAACGGTGAAGCTCATGCCTAATAGAAATACGAGAGCGGCCTAAGGTCGCGGCGATGTATTGAATCGTGTGGTGTTGCATCAGTTCTATCTGAGATCGTTCAATTAAGGTTATAATGGCCATGGGACCTGTCCTTCTCTCTAGATGGTATGTTATGCAAACACCATTTTAGCAAGAACGGACAGGTCTTTTTTCACATTTTCTGGGTGGTAAATTTAATTATGCAATCTAGGAGATTAAAAAAGTTTTTCATATACTTTCTGTCTACAAGAGAGTGTAAAATATTTTGTGTAAGGATGAATGATTCCTTAAATTAATTTTCAAAAACATTAGAAAAAGGAGTTCCTTTCTCGTATGATTGGTTTGAACAAAAAACACATACAGAAAGAAGAACTCCTTCATGAATGATTTTACCAAAAATATGGCTCAAGCTCTATTCAATCAAGACAAAATAAACGATTTATTGCGCAAAGAACTCCAGTAAGCAGTTAATGACTTGTTAGAAGCTGAATTAACTGCCTTTTTAGGTTATGATCCTTATGCAAGAGACGGCTGGAATACTGGTAATTCTAGAAATGGCGCGTATTTCCGTAAAATTGATACCCAGTTTGGATCAATTGAAATCCAGGTGCCACGAGATCGCAATGGTATGTTTCACCAACACACTCTGCCAGACTATAAACAACATACTGATCTCTTAGAAGATATGGTTATAAAGCTTTATTCTAAAGGTGTAACCACTAGAGAAATAGCTAATTTGATCGAAAAAATGTATGGCAGCCATTATAGTCCCGCTCAAGTGTCTAATATCTCTAAGCAAATGATTCCTAAAGTTGAGGCTTATCACAAGCATAAACTGAGCGATAAGTTCTTTTGTGTTTATCTTGATGCAACGTATATACCGTTGCGTCGAGAAACTTTTGAACGAGAAGCAGTATATATTGCCATTGGTATCAAGCCCAACGGTCACAAAGAAGTGATCGATTATTGCATAGCTCCTAGCGAAAATATCGAAGTCTGGACGGAGTTGCTTCAAAATATGAAAAGCAGAGGCCTTAAACAAGTTGAATTATTTTTATCAGATGGTGTTGTGGGTATGAAAACTGCACTAATGCAAACTTATCCTAAAGCTCACTTCCAGCGCTGTTTGGTTCACGTCATGCGTAATATCTGCGCTAAAGTACGTGTAGAAGACCGTGAGGCAATTATGAACGAATTCAAGCAGATTCACCAGCAAGCCAATAAAGCAGCTGCTGTTGATGTATTGCATGCCTTCTATGCCAAATGGGACAAGAGTTATAATCATGTCATAAGAAACCTGAAAGACATCGAGCCGGACCTGCTAGTTTTTTATAACTATCCGAAACAGATCAGAAGTTCAATCTATTCAACTAACATGATTGAATCCTTTAATAATGTTGTTAAGCGCAAAGCCAAACCTAAAGCAGAGTTTCCAACTGAACAGTCGCTTGATACTTTTATTGGAATACAAGCAATGAGCTACAATGATCGATATTTCAAGCGAATCCACAAAGGCTTTGGTCAGGTTCAGAACACCTTAGAATCTTACTTTGATTAAATAAAGAATAAAAAATCAATCTATGAGAAAGATCTATTTACACAAAAGATTTGACAGTTTCTGATTTTTTGACGCTGATTAATGACTTTACTTATATTTTATGCTCTTAACTAAACAAGTCAATTAATGCTAAATAAAAAAGCCTGAATCAAGTGATCCAAGCTTTTTATCAGGTATAACTTATTCCAATTTTTGTTCTAACCATGCTTTTAAAACCACAGCTTGATTGTGTTGCTCGTTTTTGGCACCATAAATTAAAATTACATCTTCACTTTGTAAACAGAGACTAATAAAATCAAGCACCGCTGCACTTAATGGATTGGCGGCAATTTCAGCAAGATAGCGTTGCTTGAATTCAGGATAGCGCTCTTCTTGATGATTAAACCATTTCCTTAACTCAGAACTTGGCGCTAATTCTTTAAGCCACCATTGATAAGGTAAATCAGCTTTAGCGAGCCCCCGAGGCCACAAGCGATCCACTAAAATTTTATAACCAGATGCCCGTTTAACTGCTGCTTGATCATAAGCGCGAATTAATTTAATTTGTGGCATAACAACTTGAACCTCCTTTTAAAAATCACATTTTATAACGTGGATAATGGCTGATTAGTATCGGCAAACCGTTCTGAATCTAATGGTTGACGGCGTGACATTAATTCGGTAACGTCAGCACGCTCGTCATTACCATTAGCAAACAAAATAGCCAATGGTACTTGATTTTCATCAACATAAGCAATTGTAAACTTACCAGAATCAAGATTACCGCGGATAAAAGTTTGATCCCACTTAGTCGTATGACCTAAATATTCAAAGGTTTGATCATACTGATCTGTCCAAAAATATGGTAAGACATCATAAGGCTGACTTTGTGGCTGGATCAGATTAGCGGCAACATTTTTACCGTGACTTTGCGCATTTTCCCAATGTTCCACATGAATCTCTTCACCCTGGAACGGCCAAATAGTAGCATCGCCAACAGCGTAAACATCTTTCAGTGCTGTTTCGCCATATTCATTAACGACAATATTCTGCCCTAATTCCAAATGATCTGCTTTAATTGACGTGTTAGGAACTGCACCAACACCAACAACAACCATTTGTGCAGGAATTGTTGCACCCGTATCAGTTACCACCCCAGTGACTTGATGCTGTTGGTCATGCGTAAACGATTCAACACCACTACCTAAAACAAATTTGACGCCCTGTTCTTGATGCATCTTAACGAAATATTCTGAAGCCTGTGGACCAACTACACGTCCCAATGGATGTTGACCATGTTCAACAACTGTGACATTAAGGCCTAACTTTCTAAAGGAGCTAGCCAATTCTAAACTAATAAACCCAGCGCCAATTAAGACCACATCTTTAACTTGCTCGCTCCACTGCTTAATCTTGATCGCATCGTGATAACTTCTTAAGTAAAAAATTCCTTCAGCGTCATCATTAGGCAAGTGCAAATGACGTGACTCTGCACCCATAGCTAGAACAAGTTGACCATAAGTAATTTCTTGATGATCTGCTGTGACAACTCTCTTCTTCTCATCATGAACCGCCACAACTTCGGTATTTAATTGTAACTTAATCTCATTTTCAGCAAAGAACGATTCCGGTTTAAAAATAGGTGCATCTAACTTCTTGCCTGTCAGCCAATTTTTAGATAATTTATAACGATTATAAGGCAGTGCGTCTTCGCGATCAATTAAACAAATACTACCTGAAAAACCTTTAGTCCGTAATGCCTTCACCAAATAAAATCCGGCCGTTGAACCACCGACAACTACAATATCAAACTTCATAGGGATCCTCCTAATCTGAATTCGAATTATAACTTAAGTCTAATGCAAAAAGAATAACCACGCAAAATATCGGCTTGTTAGTCTAGCCGATTGACCAAATAAAAACACCATCCAAAAAGGACGAGAGCGTCAAGAAGTTTGTGTAAATAACAAGAAGACTTCTTCGTATCATTTTGTCTAGCTTAAAACATTGATTCTAAAGTATCTTGGCACTGCTTAAAGCCATTATGAGCTCTGCCGAAGTATTTCTCGTTGTACTCTAAGATAATTGTCGCAAGGAAACGGTCAAGTGCTGATTCATTTGGAAATTGTTCTTTGACTTTTGTCTTGCGCTTCAGCTTTTTATTGAATGATTCAATAATGTTCGTTGAGTAAATTGTTCTGCGAATACTCGGAGGAAATTCTAAGAAGGTTAGTAAATTAGACGTACTGGCTAAATTTCTAACCATTCGAGGATACTTTGACTCCCAATGATCGATAAAACGATTTAAAATTAGCTGGGCTTCATCACGTGTTTTTGCTCTGTGGAGTTCTTTGAACTCATTAACGACCTCTGCACGGTCGTTTACACGAACTTTCTGCAAGATATTCCGTGACATATGGATCAGACAGCGTTGAAATTGAGCTTGAGGATAATTGTGGTTAAGCGCTGAATCCAAGCCAACTAAGCCATCTGCGATGACTAACTGGACGTGTTTAATACCACGACTGACTAAACCAGTTAGTAATTCGGACCAAACTTCTGAATTTTCCGTTGGTGCAATACAGTAATCTAAAATTTCTTTATGACCATCTGCTATAATACCTAAAGCGACATAAACCGACTCTTTTTGAACCGTATCACGACGTAAGGGCACATAAGTTGCATCAAGGAAAAGACAGACGTAGTCTGTCGAACTAAACCGCCGCTGATGATAAGCAGTCACTTGATCCTCAACAATGGCTGTAATGTTGGAAATCGTAGTGGGTGAATAATGAGTTCCATACATCTTTTCGATTAAGTCAGCTATTTCTCGAGTTGTAATTCCTTTTTCGTATAACTGTATAATCGTCGTTTCCAGTGCATCTACTCTTCGAGAATAAGGTGGGATTAAGTTAGCCTTAAACTCGCCCTTGCGATCACGTGGGACACAGATACTCAGCTTTCCATACTCTGAATCAATTTGACGAAAATATTGGCCATTTCGAGAGTTACCAGAGTTGAAACCTTGACGATCATAAGGATCGTAGCCTAGAACAGAAGTTAACTCGGCTTGAAGTAACGTATTTAATGTATCCTGCAGTTGTTTTCTAAAAACTTCTTTTAAATCACCATGAGATAGTAGTACATTTGCCAATTCTTTGTTAAACTGATTCATAGGGGAAGACCTCCGTTGATTTGGTTTAGACGCTTATAATCATACGGGGAAGGTCTTCCTTTTTTCAATACTCATTTACACAAAATATTTTACACTCTCGCTAATTTTATACCATATTTAGTTGTTACTAGTAGTTTAAATTTTAGTCATGACGATGAATAATATTTTCGCCGCCAGCTAAGTTAATGATGTTGCCGGTTAAATAGTCTGAATCTTCTGCACATAAAAAGGCAATAACGCGAGCAACATCTTCACCAGCAGCTTTTCGTTTAGTCTGATTAGGTGCAAGTTTCTGGGCTTGTTCAATGTCAGCTTCTTTAAGATCAGCTTTAATATCACCGGGGCAGACCATATTTGCAGTAATTTGATAGTCTTTTTCTTCAAGCGCTAAAGTTCTAATCGCCGCGGCCACACCAGTTTTAGCGGCGGCATAAGCACCACGATATTGCCAACCCGAGACTTGGTCAATTTGGTCAAAGCCTAGCGCAATAATGCGGCCCCAATTTTGTTTTTCCATCATAGGTACCGTTGCCTTAACTAAATAGAAAAAACTATCAAGGTTAGCACTCATCATGTCATGCCACTGGGCTGGGGTATGGTCGACGAGTTTTAATTTATCGTGAATAAAGGGACCAGCGTTAAGAATTAAAATATCTAAGTGACCAAAATCAAGTTTAATTTGTTCAATCATTCGTACCACGTCAGCTTGTTGGCTTACATCGCCTTGGTAAAGGCGAGCATTGACTTGATAGCATTGCGCCAAATCTTGTTGTAATTGTAACGCAGCTGTTTGACTGTGTCGGTAATTTAAGGCTAATTGATAGCCTGCTTGAGCAAGTTTATGGGCCATTTGCACGCCCAGTCCCGTAGTACTCCCTGTAATAAAAGCGACTCTTTTACTCATTAGTGACCTCACTTAATAGCAGTCATAAATTCTGACCGCAATTGGCTATCTTTAATGTAAGCACCACGACTAGCCAGCGTGAAAGTTTGCGCTTGTTCTTTTTTAGCGCCGCGACTTGAAACACATAAATGCTTCGCTTCAATAGCTACCATAACCCCTTTAGGCTGCAAGACGGTATCAATTGCATCGGCAATTTGATTCGTTAAGCGCTCTTGAACTTGGAAACGCCGCGCGTAACCTTCAACGACCCGTGCAATTTTGGAAAGTCCGGTGACTTTTTGATCAGGAAGATATGCAACGTGAGCTACGCCAAAGAAGGGTGCAAAATGATGTTCGCACATCGAATAAAATTCGATATCTTTTACAATAATAGGATCATTTTGTTGAATATCAAAGACTTTTTCTAGATGGGCAGTAGGATCTTCGCGGTAACCACTGGTGTATTCAAGAAAGGCTTTTACCACACGAAAGGGCGTTTTATCTAAATCGGGATTATTGTCGTCTTGACCACAGAGAGCCATTAAAGTTTGCAGTGCTTGTTCGATTTGTTGAACATCAGTTAACTTTTGCTGTAATAGTTCTGAGTTATTTGCAGTTTCGGGAAAATAGCTGGCAAGTAATTCAGCTTCATTGTAATGATCATTGTTTGTTGTCATGATATGAATCTCCTAACTCAATAATAACTTAAGTCTACTTCAAGTTCATGATTTTGAACAACGATTTGTTTTCAACTTTGCATCAAAAAAGACGAGTCTGCTCCTATACTGAAATTTGGTACCAAATTCATTAGATTTTGTGTCATAATGATAAAAATCAGAATAGGAGTTTTTTTATGAAGGCAAATTCTATAATTAATCCGAACAGAAATTAAAAAGCCC
>NZ_JAPQEZ010000014.1 GCF_026798195.1 Lentilactobacillus senioris | reverse complement strand
CGGTCACGTCATTAGCGGCATTTAAGCAAATTTTAACCGCATGATTACCTAAGATACTTTCGGCCTTATCCTTGCCATACAAGGCTTGTAGCTGGGTTAAGGTCTGACAAATGGTCGTCACGCCAATACCGTACCCCCGGCACGTCGCTAGAAATTCTTCGTACTTGGGAAACTTCCCTAAATTGACAAATTCATCAAGGATAAAGTCAACTTGGTGGGGCAATTTAGCGTGATGATCGGCGGCTAATTTGTATAATTCATCAAACAATTGTGAGAAAAATAGATTGATGAAACTTTCATAAGTGTTATCCATCACCGGAATAATCACATATAGCACAACTTTGTCGTTGCCAATCTCTTTTAAATCAAAATCTGAAAAGCTGGTAAAATCAGCCACTTCTTTGTCAACGAACTTCGAGATGGTCGCCAACAAGCTTTCAATAATACTGGCCTTCATTTCGCCTTTGGCCTTTTTGAACCCTAACTCATAAGCGCGTCTCGCTGGATCAGACATGGTTAGATCAAGAAACAGGGTGTCTAACGGACTATCTGCGCCCTTTTCCTCGGCCTCCACATCGTTTTCTTGTAAGACTTGCGTTACACCGGCCAAGTTCCTTTGGTCGGGCGCGCGGTGGTTCATAACAAACAGGATTAGTGCCTTCAAAAGTTGCCGCTGGGTACTGAACCATACGTCTTTTTTGCCTTCGGCATTTTCACTCTGAACGATCTTCGTGGCGACGGTTTCAGCTTGAATATCCCGTTGAATATAATCAAAAGGATTGTAGCGATCACTGTGCGCCATGTTGGCAAAGTTGACGACATGCACTTGATAACCCTGGGCTAGTTTGATACCGGCCGTCTTTTCGTATAATTCACCTTTCGGGTCAGTTACCACAATGCTGTTCTCCGTTTCGTTAAACAGGTTGGTAATGACGACTGACTGGGTCTTATATGATCCAGGGCCCCCGACCACAAAAATGTTCCGGTTGGGTTTGGTACNGCAAAGTTGACGACATGCACTTGATAACCCTGGGCTAGTTTGATACCGGCCGTCTTTTCGTATAATTCACCTTTCGGGTCAGTTACCACAATGCTGTTCTCCGTTTCGTTAAACAGGTTGGTAATGACGACTGACTGGGTCTTATATGATCCAGGGCCCCCGACCACAAAAATGTTCCGGTTGGGTTTGGTACTATTATTCTGGTAAACAATCCGTTTATCCACGATCCCTAAAATTGTCCCATTCATGTTAATCTGCCCCCTTCGCTGACTTTTCTCGATCCACTAATGATTTGAGAATTTCTGCCTTGGTACTCTTGTTAAATGCTGTGGTGAGGTCTTTGGCATTGATACTAAAGTAATGGTCACTCAACTCTTTTAGATCACCCCAGGTCGCACTCCCGTGGGTTTCAGTGTCCGCAGTTTCCCACGCTTTATGTTTGCTATTTCGTTTCAAGGCAAAATAGATGGTGTATAGGATCACGGCGACACTGACAATAATTAGTACTGGGTTCTTTTGGCCCAAATACAAGTTGTAATAATGCCAGGGGTGTAAAGCTAATTGTTTTAACACCGTTGGCATATGATCCGCAAAAGTTAGTTTATAGCGCGACAAGGCCATGACGGATCCAGCTAAAGTCTCCGCTAAATACAAGCCAATGATTAGCGTTAGTAGGTACGGCCAACTGGCTTTAATCACAGCTATGCTTCTATCTTTCATTGCTAATCACCTACGATTCGTTTAATTTGTGACGGTTTGGTGCCAGCATACCGTTGCTTGCCATGAATCAAGGTTGGGACTGACGTTAATTGATATTGCTGAATGTAATGCCGATTCTTTGGCTGATTCATGTTGATAAAAATGATGTTGCGACTGATGACGTTATGCCAATAAATCTGATGAAAGATTGATTGGCAATCTGGGCAATCATCACGGTAAAAGAACAGGACTTTGTTAGCATGCTTAGCTAGCGTCACAACTGATCGCTGCTTTTCCACGTGATTCACATATTGATGACTAGCAAAACCACTAACGGCTAAAACCACCACGATTACCGGTAGGGCCTTACCAACCCGCTTAATTAAGGTCACTGGCTTTAAAACTACTACCTAAATTTTGGACCGCGGTGATTCGATCCGTGGTGGTATCGAAAGTCACCTGATAAAGCACCGTCGCCTTTTGCCAGTCGTTGTCGCCACTCTTACTTTCATAACTAATGACGGCCAAGCCCTTCATGTTTTGCCCCTGCTTACTTTGCGTATACAGGTTCAGTTGATTTAACTTAGCTGAAACACTATTGCTATCACCATATGTGCCCTTATTTGAAAAGTATTGCTGGTACAACTTGTCGGAAATCAAGTCTTTAACGCCATCTTTACGCTGACCGTAGGTCTTGGGCTTAAAGTTATTCATGACGTCAAAGAACTTGGTGACCACCGTATTAAAGCTCAATTCAGCCTGACTTTTGTCTTTATTATTTTGGTAGGTCTTATAACTGTCAATTTGGGTGCTCAATAACTGCTTTTGTTGGTTGGCTTTAGTCAATTGCTGGTTAACTTGGCGCTTCTGTTTTTGTAGCCGACTAATCTGCTGTTGTGCCTGTTTAACTTGGCTATGTTGATAGGCATTCGCCCCTAATGACATGATTAAGATCAAACTACCAATCGCAATACTTAAAACCATGCTGCGTTTCATTTACTCGTCCTCCTTACTTCTTGATTGGCCGGGCTAACGTTACATCGCTACCGTTCAATAAACTATAAAAAGCGGTGCCAAAAGTGCTTTCGTTAACTTTATCACCCGTACCACCTTGCTCAATAATCTTGGTGGCTTTACCTTGCCATTTATCTAGCAGAATGGCAGTGTGACCGTTGTTTCCGGCTCCCGCACCTTGATTGACGATGACAATATCGCCGGCCTTTGCGTCATTTTCACTGATCTGTTTCAGATATTGATGGCTGCCTTTGGCGTCACTGGCCATCGTGCCGGTAAACCAGCCCATGTTGGCCGGTACCTTGTAACCAGCCTTATTCAAGGCTAACCAGACAAAGCCTGAACAATCTGTCCCACCGGTTTTGTTAGGATTCTTTAAATCGCTACCTAAATCGGGGCTAGGGTGGGTTTGAACATAATAGAAGTCGCCCTTCATACTTTCCGCGTTTTTAACAATGCTGCCACCGGAATAGCTCGGGTCACTATCACAACCTAGTTCGGTCAGATTGCCGGAACTTGCATTATCTAACGTATTACCGGCCACGGGATCACTTGCACCCAACATGGAATACCAATGATCGGCATAACCGTATCTTTGGCTTAAATACCATTGTTCCGGGTTCTTACTCATACCCTCGTAATCCATTAACCAGGCTTTGGTCGCTTTATGCACGTCCGTATATTTAAAAATCTGCTTGTTTGACGCATAGTAACTACTGTTCAATTCTTGGTCGAGATAATCCAACTGTACCCCGAGATTGGTCGCTGGTTTATTTTCTTTATGGGCTAAATCTTCCAGTTTATCTTTTCGACCACCTAACCACTGGGCTAAGCCCGTGGCCCCGGAACTGGAATTAACGGACTTGGGATCAAGGCGACTTTCTAGTTGTAAGACCCCCAAGATACCGGCGGCCGCTTGTGGGGTGGCACCATACTTTTGTTTCCAGTGGGCATAGATGTTTTTGGCATTTTCTGTCATGCTCTTACTATCTAACTGTGTTTCTGTAGTGGTTGAGTTATCACAACTGTTTTCTTGTAGCTGACCAGTAATCGCGGCGATTAGCAAGATGATTAGCAGAAGGGCGCCACCCACAATATAAGCAATCAACTTCCACTTCTTTTTCTTATATTCGAAAGACAGTACTTGCATTTAATCACCCACTTTGTGCTTGGCCTGATCAACTTGTTTTTGCGCTGCTGATTGGTCACTCTGCGCATTCTTTAAGTCCGACTTAGCCGAATCCACCTTCTTGTCTTTATCCTTATCTTTACTGCCATCAATCTTGTTGGCGTCATCTAACTTCTTTTGGGCGTCGCTAACTTCGTTCTTAGCAGAGTTGAGACTTAATAGCGCTTTGAGATACTGGGCTTTAGGGCTGTTCACCCCAGCTAATTTGGTTTGGACGGTCTGGGCGTCTTGCGTATCGTTATGGGCTAGGAAGGCTTGTCCCATTCTCAATAAAACATCAGCGTTCGTCGTAAAGGATAATTGGTTATTAAGCGTATTGGTATCATAATTAACAATCGCTTTTTCGAGTTTCAATTGATCTTTTTGCTTACTCGTCGCCTTAGTTGGTAACTGCCAATCGGCCACTTGACTGCTATCTTGGTTGGCATAAGCCGCATTAACAACCTTGTTCAACTGACTTGGGTCAACGTTTAAGGCTTGCTGGTACTGACGATGCTTTAAAAAGACACTGACTTGCTTAGTTAAAGGATAGCCGGCCCGTTTCATATCTTTTTGCGCTTCCGACCACTTTTGATCATTTAAAGCGGTCTGAATTTGACCGCTATATTTTAATCGCGTGACCTGGGCTTGGTTCTGGTTAGCTAAGCTTTGATACTTTCGTTCGTCACTTTTATGGACTAAGCCGACGGCCAAAACGGCCACAATCGCCACCCCGGCCATACTCAACCATAAACGTTGTTTGGTTTTCTGCTGGGCCGTTTCAACTTCCTGCCATTCGTGATAGCTCACAAAGTCCTCAATGCCATTAACCACTTCCGTTAACTCATTTAACGACGTAGCTTTAGCTACTTGTTGTAAATAGTCGTCCGGGTGTTTGGCCAAGGCTTCTTGGGGATTGCTTAGTAGCCGTTCATAGGGCGTCCCCGTCAAGCAAAACAGAATCAGTGCTTTGTATTTGGCTAAATTGCTATGCTTGTCATCATAAGGCATGAGTTCATTGGCCCGGTAGGCGTACCAAACATGTTGCATTGGGTAATACCACAGGTTAGCTGGGTTCAACGCAATGTGATACTGGCTATCGTTAACCACCTTTTGCGTCATGATTTCCTTGGCAATCGCTGACCGGATTGCTTTATTTTCATGTGGTAATTCCTTTAATGATCTGACCTTATCCGGCAAGATATAAGTTAAAACAACCTTCTGGTCTTGCTCAACCACGTTAACTAACTGTAAGAACTTGGCATCAGCTTCCTTTAATTCGTTTAGCTCACTCAACTGGTCGTATCGAAACTGATTGTGATTGAGTTCGAGAATTAACTTGTTTCCCTGTCGCTTGAACGTGCCAACCTCGATATTTAATAGCTGATTTGATTTACTCATTTAAAGTCCCTCCTTCCTCCTCGGTGGTAGTTAAAGCGTCAATTTCACTAGGTGTTAAGACCACGCGCTTTTGATAATCCGGTTGTCCGGCTGTCTCACGGTGATATTTTTTTTGGTAAGCTTCTGGGTCGATTAGTCGTAGTTCTTCTTCGGTCAACTCGACACGCATAAAGGCGCGTTGGCTACCATAGATCATCAGGGCTTCGCCTTGTCGTCTGCGTTCTAGTAGCTTCTTTTCTTTATCCGAGAACGTCATACGCAATTTGGTAATCACATCATCAACGCCTTTACCGTCAAGACCAAAGAACACTTTGGTGTAGGAGTTCCCAATAATGGCTTCACCAATGTTCTGCCCGGTATCTGTCGTGCCTTCGATCACATCTTGAATTTGCTGCGTTCCGGCAATGGCTCCGGCATTGTACTTTCTAAACCGCTTGTAGGCTTGATGGAAAAAGGTTGCGGCCGCTTTGTGTAAGGTCAAAAAGTGAAATTGATCAACAAACAGTTTTTTGCGGCTATGCCGATCTTTAGTGATTTCGTCCCACAAATATTGGAAGGTATTTAGATAGGCGGCAGATTGGACTTCCTGTTCACTTTGCAGGGGTTTTAAATCAAAGGAAATGATCTTCCCCTTTAAGTTAACGTTGGTGTGTCCGTCAAATAGGCTGTTAGAGCCATGGGTATAACTACCTAAGATGTAGTAAAAGTCTTTAACCCGACTGAATTTGTCAGTGTCCTTATCTGCCAGTTTTTCCAACTCATCATAAACATTGGATAAGGTCGGCCACTGATCATCTTTAATTTCTTTTAAGCGGCTATATTTCAAAACGCCACTGTTGACGTAAGCTTGTTTAACGACATCATCAAGGATTGCCAGTTCAACTTGGGTAATCCCGGTTTTAAGGACTTCAAAGAACCCCTTTAATCGCTGGATTTTGTCTTTGACTAGTAAATCAAGGTTCGTGACCGCTTCATCAGCGCTGAGGATTTCTTCGGAAAAGATTTGGAGCGGATTAATTTTGTACTTAGCATTCGAGGTTAGGTGCAAGACTGCCCCACCTAGGGCTTCGACAATCTTGGTATATTCGTTTTCCGGATCAATAATGTAGATTTGATAGTCTTGAATGGCGTAGCGTAGGATTTTCTGAATCATATAGGTGGTTTTACCAACCCCGGACGTCCCGATAATGACTTGATTTTGATTAAGGGTCTTGTTGCGATCCAACATATCTACGGCAATTAAGCTGTTCGTATCTTTGTTAACCCCTTCAATATCGCTTCTCGGCTTCAAGTCCAAAATTTCTGCGTCATCAAAGGGAAACATGCTGCTGGCAACTTCGGTATTACTTTCTTTGTACGTGTAATCCCCCATGAGGTTCTCGTTAATTGGCATGGTTGACCAAAAAGCTTGAAAGGTTGCTTTAACGGGCACTAGCGGTTTCATTTGTAGCTTAATCAACGTATTCTTGACGTTTTCGGTTAAATCGTCTAGCTCTGCTAAACTATTGGCCCGCAGATAAACCAGCATATGTTGATAGACAAATGTGGTAGAATTATCAAGGTATTTATCTAGTTGCATATTGGCCGAATCAATATAATTTTGCAGAATCTTCTTTTTATACGGGTCGAACGTATTGAGCTTCTGCGCTTCCTTATTTTGAATCGTCTTCTTGTAATAGGTAATCATTGAATTGTTACTGGCGCTGTCGATATATTGCACAATATCGATAACGCCTTTTTTGCGCTTTAACTCCGATAACCAGTTGCCATACACCCGCTTAGGATAGTCGGCAATCGCTAACACCCGAATAAAATTCTCGCCCGACTGGACGTAGGTGGGGTACTGTTCCCAGCTAAATGGAAATAGTGAATGCAAGCTATCGCGATCAATCAGCTTGGTAAAGTCTTCAACCTCCGGTTTATGCTTGTTAACTGCTGGTTCAATATTTTGCTGACTTTCTTTCTTGGTTGGCATGAACAAATCAATGACCTTATCGCCAAAACTCATACTGTTGCCTCCTATCCATTGAAATTGATCAAGTTCTTTAAAATCTCTTGGACTTCTTGACTAGTCAAAGCTTTGGCTGTCACATCAAAATCCGTTAACGCATTTTCAATGTCTCGTTTAACCTGTTCGATCTTTTCGTCTAAATGAGTGACCGCTAGGTTTAAGCTCTTAACACTTTTGTCTTTAATTGGCACCTTAACGATTAGCAGGTGTTGCTTAGTCGTCATGTTTTTGGATTCTTGGACTTTAGTAAAGTGATCCAAGTAACTGGCCATTAATTGGATTTTGAACTGTTGCTCGGGGTGATCTTTTTGTAAAGTGAGATACCGCCGTTTGAGACCATTGAGATAAGCCGTCATATTGACGGGAATCGTCGGCTCTAAGAACTGTAAGGTGTCATCAACCCCTTCACCTAAGGTGCTCATCAGAAACGCACCATAGTCCTCAAAGACGTCTTGCTGTTCGGTTTCATTAAGTAGATCCAGGTTGATCCCACTAACTTCCAAAATGCCAACGAGATTACCCGTTTTGGTAACTTCGTAGTTACCATACATACCCACCACCAAGCTCATGTCATCAATGGTCTCTTTGCCACCATTGATTTTAGGCGGTTGGTAATCCCAATCGAGCTTCACTGATTTATTGGCGGTTTTGCTCTTCTTCAAACGCATTTAGTTCACCTCGCTTCTTCGGTTTTAAATAAAACAGTTTCTGACCATTGGCATAGCGGCGTTTCAA
>NZ_JAPQEZ010000013.1 GCF_026798195.1 Lentilactobacillus senioris | reverse complement strand
TCTGTTTATCAACGAGGTTTTGTCTGTTTATCAACGAGGTTTTTAATGATGATCGTTGATAAGCAATCGTTGATTTTATATAATAGTTGTGGAGGTGTGATTATGAGCAATGAACTTATAAAATATGATCCTGAACTTAATACCATTCCGTTACGTAAATTCACCCCTATTGAAATGAATCTATTTTTTTCAATTATTTCTCGTATGCGTGATAAGGGAGATCAGACAGTTAGATTTTCTTTTGAACAACTTAAAGATTTGAGCAACTATAAACCGACTGCAAATAATCGCTTTGAAGATGATATTCAAAGAACTTATGAAAAGTTAATGGGACTTCATTTTGGAAGGCGTAGTAAATCTGGATTAAATAGAGAAATGTTTGTTATGTTTACTAAATTCAGAATTGTTGGTGAAACTGATTCTCCTTATATAGACATTGAAGTATATAAAGATGCTTTGCCACTTCTTAATAATTTAGACACGTGGGTTAGATATGCTTTAGCGGAATTTAGAGATCTTCGAAGCAGTTATGCTAAAACCGCTTTTAGATTGTTAAAAGGTTTCAGAACAACCGGTTATGCTTTTTTATCAAAAGAAGATTTTTTTGAGTTACTTGATATTCCTAAAAGTTATTGGAAAAAACCGGGAGACGTTGATAGGTACGTTCTTAAACCAATCAGAGAAGAATTGACCCCTCTTTTTAGAGGCCTAACTGTTCGAAAGAAATATGGTAAAGGCCGCGGGAAACCAGTGATTGGGTATTCTTTTACTTGGAAGCCTGAAAAGAAAGACGCTAACGACTTCTCACAAGGTCAATTTCAAGATGAACGTCAAAAACTCTTTAACATTCAGCATAATGGTGAATTAACAGAGCAGGAAAAATGGCGCGCCATTGACAAGGTTAAGGGGTTAACTTTAGGCTCTACTGAGAAACAAGCATTGGCTGATAAACAGGCCGAGCACGATAAAAAAATAAGAGATCAAGCAAGAAAAGAAGCACTTGCTGAACTCCGAAAGGGGTTTGGAAATCATGCCTAAAACTATTAGAGAACTTGCTGATGAATTGAAGGTCTCTAAACAAACTATTCAATATCACTACCAAAGACTACCAACAAAGAACCAACAAAAAGATAGTCAAGGTACAAACATGATTAGCCTTACAGCTGAAAGGATTATTAGGGACAAGGTAGCAAAGCCTTTGGTAGCAAAAGATCAACAAATAGGTAGCAAAAAAGCGACAAAGACTAGCAAAAAAAATAATGAGCTAATTGCTACTCTAAGAAAACCGGACACAATTGGACGCGGCTGGCTTTCCCAATGCCAAAATCACTATTTCTAACGCATTGGATGAACACATCATTACCTCGCTGTTGCACGAAGGCGCACCGATCGATAATTTTGGTATCGGTGAAAAGCTCATCACTAGCGCGTCCGCACCGGTTCTAAGTGGCGTCTACAAGCTTGCGGCAACTGAGAGCAATGGTCAGAGCACCCCCAAGATCAAGGTCAGTGCCAGTCGCGAAAAACTAACGATTCCTGGTGATAAGCAAGTCTATCGTCTGTACGAACCAGGAACTCAACGGGCCTTTGCTGATTTGATTGCACTAGCTACCGAGACGATCGTTGATGCGACCAGCCTAACCGTCGTCACCAGTGACCCACTCAGTGTCGACCGTCAACAGCGACTCACCCATTTTGAAGCCCGGCCCTTACTCGCGCCGGTAGATTTGTCCAACACCACGTCAATTCCGGTTACAACCATTCAGGCAACGACCCAGGCTAAACTTGCCGAGCTCCCACGAACAACCCAGCGGCTCGTCAACCCAGATCTTTACCCGGTCTACATGACGACCACACTCAGCCAGTTACAAACTAGTTTGTTGAATAAAATGACGATACTAGCAGATTAACAAACGAACACGCGTAGCAACGACTAAAGCCACTTCTGTACTTAGCGTTTAAATGACCGCTAAGTACAGAAGTGGCTTTAGTTTATATCAAGTAACAGTTAGCTCACCGACCAGTAATTTGATCATGTTCACCCGGGGTCAATATTTTGGTCATCACCGTAATCAAATACGCTTGTTCGCGCTCAATTTCAGTTCCCGGCAATTCCAGCATTAACTGCGCTAGGTAACCGAATAGCTGCGATAACAAACTTTGCAGTATCAAATCATTCGGCCAATCCACAATCAAATGATCTGCTTTTAGTTGATTTATGACACTTCCCATCTGCTTGACCATCTTAGGCGCAATCTGGCTAAGAATCTGTTCGCGTCGTTCGGTGTCAAAAGCTACCATTTCAAAAATGACCTTTAACTCTTTCACGTTAGCTTTAGCAAATGCAACTCGGTCCGTAAAAATTGCTGTGACGAATGCCTGTAGACTGGGATAACGCTGCCGTAATTTATCCTCTGAAAAATCACTCGCTAAGATTGGCACAATGTGCGCGGTAATTGGTGCTAAGATGGCATCCCGTAAGGCAGCCTTAGTCTTATACCGCCGATAGACCGTCCCCTCCGCAACGCCGGCCCGTTGTGCAATATCACTAGTACTGGTCTGGTCAAAACCCTTTTCAGCAAACAAATCGAGACTTGCCTGGAGGATGGCCCGTTGCTTAGGTGTAATCGTTTCATTCTGACTTAGATCCTGTTGAAAATAATCCCGTATCCGTGGTCGTTCCATATCCTCACACCTTCCGATAACGTTTCATTCCAACAATATTCAACATTGTTAGTACGACCATAAAACCTACTAATATTAACAAATTGACACCAATATCGCCAAGCCCAGCACCCTTTGTCACAACAGCCGTCAACGCATTAGCACCATAGTATAACGGCATGATGTGGGCAATTGCTTGTAACCAACTGGCCATGCCATCGACTGGAACCAACCCAGCAAAAAAGATTTGTGGTACAACAATCAGTGGAATAAACTGAATCATTTGAAATTCTGAGTTAGCAAAGGTGGAAATAAAGATACCCAAGGTCAAAGCCACTAACGCTAATAATAAGTTAGTCAGAAAGACCAGCCAAATACTACCAACTAAGTGAATCTTGAAGACCGTAATTGTAAAAACAACGGTCAGGACAGTCTGAATGATGGCAAAGCCCCCATAACCAATTAGATAGCCCATAATAATTTCACTCCGTCGAATTGGGGTTGCAAGTAGCCGGCTTAGGGTTCCAGTAGTACGTTCATTCAAAAGTGAAACGCCAGAAATCAAGAACACAAAGAAGAAGACAAAGAAACCGAGAAAGGCTGGCAAAAAGCTTTCAAAGAACGTTGAATCACTACTACCATAAATATAATGAGACTTAGTCGTATAACTGGTTGCTTTAGCTGACTGAGTCGAACTAGACGTCGTGGCTGTGGCTTGCTTGAGTTGCTTTTGTAATTTCTCAGCAGTTGCCTGGTCACCGCGGGCCTGGGCTTGTGCAATGGCAGTCTTCAGCTTGGTCACCGTTGCTTGTGTCTGGGCTGCTGTCAGCTTCTTCAAAGCGGCTTGTTGCGATTCAAGGGCCGCGCGCTGTTTCTTAGTAACGGTCACCAGCGTCTTCATTTTCAACTTGACTAATCCTGATTGTAAACTCGCCTTAATTAAAGACGTGTTGGTTGGATTGCTATTTGAATAAGTAATCGTCAATTGACCATTTTTCTGAGTCAAATAGCCATCTAGATCATGCTGCTTAATCATTTTCCGTGCCTGTGAACTATCATAATGATGAATCGTCACGTTTTTGGTATCGATCACGTTAACCACGGATTGGTCTACATGATGAACACCCAAGCTTGCTAATTGCGTCGTGTTGTTTTGAAATAAGAAATACATCAGCGTCATAATCAGCAATGGTGCCAAAAACATCAGCGCCAAGGTACGCTTATCACGTAACATTTGCTTAAAAACTCGTCTAACGATTGCCATCATTCGCATCTTGCATCCGCCCCGCTTTCAAAAAGACTTGTTCGATCGTATCTACTGCATACTGTTGTTTCAGTGCCGCGGGTGTCCCCTCAGCAAGCGCAATCCCGTGCCGAATCAACATGAGATAATCACACCGTTCTGCTTCGTCCATGACATGCGTTGTCACGAGCATCGACTTACCGGTATCCTTGAGCTTATTTAGTTCGGTCCAAATTTGTTGCCGTAATTCTGGATCAATCCCAACGGTCGGTTCATCTAAAATCAATAATTGGGGATCCTGAATCAGGGCAATTGCCAACGACAAGCGCCGTTTCATCCCACCCGAATAGCCACTGACCCGCTTGTCTAATTGGGACGTTAAATCAACTAATCCGGCTGCATAATCAATCATTTGTGCTAACTTTATTTTTGGAACGCTCATCAATTGCCCAAACAAGGTCAGGTTTTCACGGGCCGTTAGTGTCTCATACAAAGCGTCACTTTGGGCCATATACCCTACTTGTGCCATTACCGCCCTATTAGGCATCACCGTATCCATGACTTTAACAGTGCCACTATCCACAGCTTCCATCCCTAAAATACTCTTGATCAAGGTGGTCTTCCCAGCTCCTGATGGCCCAATCAAGCCATAAATCATTCCAGCCGGCAGTGTCAAATCAATCTGATTGAGCACTTGCTGATGACCAAAGTGCTTGCTGACCTGCTTGGCGATGACATAATCCGTTGCCATTTTAATAACCCTCTTTCTCAAAACGAGTGTATACTCACTCACTTAATGGCCTTAGTATAATCAGTGCATCTCGGTTTGTCAACATTAAAATGAGTTATCACTCACTTATTTTGTTTCCGGCCTATTTGTCACCGCATTGCAAACAAAAATGCGCCACCCCGTTGTTGGGATGTCGCATTTTAATTAAATAGCAGCACTGATATAAGCGTTAGCAATGTTTAAGCCTACCGATTTTTTAATATTATTTTATTCATCAATTTCCGGCGCCGACCCAAGCTCTGCCTGAATCATCCAGATTTTCTTCTCAATTGCGGTTTTGAGACCAATGAAAATATCTTGGGTACTGAAGTCTTTTTCAACATCGGATACTTCAATGCCGTGTTGGTAAAGGTCTTCCAAGTAACGATAGCCATCAACTAAGTGTGCGAGGCGTTCTGGGGTTGTTTTGTCCCATTCACCAGGCCAGTCTTGAATCTTAGTGTTTTCGGCCATTTCTTTTAAGGTCGAGTAAGGACTGCCATCAAGCGCAATCAGCCGTTCAGAAATGACATCGAGTTGGCTGTCAATTTCTTCCATGAACTCATCCATCAAGGGGTGCAACTTCAAAAAGTTGGGTCCACGCATGTACCAATGCGTCTGATGGATAATCATTGACATCTGGCTCAAATCGGCAACGAGTTGATTTAATACTGCTTTGGTTTTCGTATATTTCATTAGATTGATCTCCTTTCGATATGGTTATTATAACTTAGTGGTAGCTTAATCTGAAACGTTATACACTGGCAAATTAAGTTATTTATAGCCCGTAGAATTAAGTCGTTTTGAAAAGATGGAGACGTTATATGGTAGATTGTAAAATTAAATAAATCTACAATTGAATTTTATTTACCTTATGAAGATGTTCAAAACGCGTTAAAGGAAAGTGCGCAAAACCCCTTTATACGTACAAAGGATGAATGGGTAGTGGGTAACAATGAGTGTAAATTAAATAAGGCACAAAAAAGGATGCTTAAGGATAAAGAAATATATAATCATTTCAATTTAGAAAATATTCCCAGTTCCATCAAAACGGAGCTAAACAAGATAGTGCATGACATCGATGACTAATACTTTAACACCAAACAGAAAGGGGCTATGAATATATAGGGTCTATAATTATCAAATAGACCCTCAAAATCATTGTTAAAATAGCCCCCAATATCTATAATGTAGATATTGGGGGCTATTTGTCGTTATATACTAAAAATAACTTCTTCTATTTGTCATCAATACTAAACAATAATTTGTACAAAGTGATTATTTCTTCTAGTTCTTCACGCGATACATGATCGACAATAGTTTCATCAGTGACATGTCTTGCCCGTAAATCTAAGGCTATGGTTTGATCTAATAATACTTTTCCATATACTGTTTGACTACTAGTTAGTCGATGATACATTGGAAAATTACGCTTGGTACTGCTAATTGGAGCCACAATCGTCATGTTACTTGTCTGACAGACTAGATCATTGCTTAGAGCAATGGCTGGTCGCTTATTCATCTGTTCATGACCACGCCTTGGATTAAAGTTAACATAAAATATATCACCTTGGCTTACCATTGAAGTTCATTACCTTCTGACTTTCCCCAATCAAGCTCGTGATCCCTTTTCCCGTCATCTTGCCAATCTTTAAATAGTTCGTGAATATTGGTTGGGTTCTTTTTTATTGGTGTCAAAACAATTGATCCATTTTCAATGGTTATTGTCATATCTTGGTTATCATCTAATTTCAGTTGTTTAATAATTTGGCTAGGAATTCTAGCAGCTTTCGAGTTTCCCCACTTTGCTAAGCGTGTTTGTTCTTTAATAAGTTCCATATTTTCCCCTCCTAAATTATTATTACAAGTCAAGTATATCCCGTGTAGATACACAATGCAAATATTCCTACTGGAGGTCATTTACATGCAACAAGTTGTCTTACCCATCAAAGATTCAAACGTTCTTAAAGAGGTTCAAGATACGTTACTCAATAACTTTAAAGCGGGCCGACGTAACTATACGATTTTTCAAGTTGGTAAAGCTACGCTACTGCGAGTGAGTGACGTTATGGGTTTAAAACAGACCGATATTTTTAATCTGGACGGTTCTATTAAACAAAATGCGTTCATTCATGATCGAAAAACTGGTAAGCCTAATACCTTGTACCTTAAACCAGTTCAAACAGAACTCTTATTGTATCGTCAATGGCTGCTTGATCATCAGCTGGATTCTGAATGGCTCTTTCCCTCAATTCAACACCCAGAACGGCATATTACGGAAAAACAGTTCTATAAAATCATGAGCAAAGTCGGCGATCTTTTAAGCATTAATTACCTTGGTACCCACACTATGCGCAAAACTGGGGCTTATCGCGTTTATACGCAATCCAATTACAATATTGGCTTAGTCATGCACTTATTAAATCATTCCAGTGAGGCGATGACTTTAGCTTATTTAGGATTAGACCAAGCAAGTACCGAAAGTATGTTAGATCAAATTGATTTTGGTTAGTTTTCTTTGGATTTTTAGTTGTTGCCGAAGGCAACTTCTGAGACAGATTTTAAGCATAAAACCTCCACTAATTTTTAGTGGAGTGTAAGTGCGCATTGACCTCGTTTCACTCGGTCTGCTGATAACCATGAAATCAGTTTTTGCCGTTTTTGAATTGACTGTATTTTTAATTCAATTTATGTTTGCACCTAACTAAGATTGTTATGTTTTAAATATTTAAAACGTGTTGCAGATTCCACTGTTTTAAGCCAATTTTTTTAATCGTCCTGGCTTCGTTATTTAGCCCTCTAATAGCCTGCTGAGGGCTTTTTGCTTCGCTTTGGTATAAATGTATATGAATGGTCTTAAAATCGCTAGAAACGAAAAATAAGACCCTTAAAAACGAACATAGCAGCTAAAATCTTTTTGAGATTCAGAAAAACTAACTGTTTGCTGTCAATGGTAGCGGACGAGCAAAGCGTGGGAGCATAAGGAATTGACAGCTCTAAACCAGTCTTAACACTGAATTGGCGAAAGCCAAAGTTTCTATAAAACTTTGCTTTCCTGCCTAACGGCGAGTGAAAAAGCAGTCAAGCTGGCTCAGCTTGGACGGGGTTCGGGGCGTCAGCGTCCGAATTAATGTGGCTTGCCGCACCTTCTAAGCAACGAACGAAGTGAGGCGCAAAGAGCGTAGCGAATGAAGTTTAATGTGAGCCTGTTTTTGGGCTCACTCCTTTGTATTTTTATTTTAGGTTTTGATCTTGTACAGTGGTGCCTCTTTTAAACCTCTTTTATAAACCTCTTTTAAACCTCTTTTAGACCCCTATTGCACCTTACTCTCCCAAGGCTTATAGAAGTTTATCAACGAGGTTTTGTCTGTTTATCAACGAGGTTTTGTC
>NZ_JAPQEZ010000012.1 GCF_026798195.1 Lentilactobacillus senioris | reverse complement strand
CTGGTGAACCAGTGGTTTACGACTTCGATGACAAGTTGAACGTGATATCAAAGACTAAGCTTGACTAATTAAATTGATTAAAATGAAAGAGACCGTCTCGATGTGAGAAGGCCTCTTTTTTGCTAACTTTCGATAAATCATAATGCACTGATTATGACGCTTTGTTTTGTAGTCACTTTTAAATTTAACTCTAAGTTACAGGTAAAGCTTATACTTTTCTGTTTTGCTATTATTTATTGGGTTATAATGATGGCATTAATCAAACTTTAAAAATAAAAAGGTATAGACATATGAAATATGGTATGAAAGATATTGCTAAAGAGGCGGGAGTATCGTTAACAACCGTATCTTTAGTTTTAAATAACAAGTTTATTCGAATTTCTGATAAAAAAAAGCAAGAAATTAAAAAAATAGCTAAAAAAATGAATTATCGTCCTAATTCTGCGGCCGTTTCTTTAAGTAAGCAAATTAGTTATAATATTGCCTTAATTGTACCAGATATTTCAAATCCATTTTTTTCTGAATTAGTGAAAAACGTTAGTACACAATTAAATATTAATTTGTATAATACGTTGTTGGTTAATAGTGACAATAGTTATAAGAACGAAAAAAAGGCCATTCAAAATGCTTTATCTCAGGGAGTTGATGGTATATTACTTGTGCCGTCCAATGAGTTATTTTCAGTTGATAGATCTGAAGTTGAACATTTTATTAGTGAAATTGATAAGCCATTTATTTTTTTAAATGCTTATTCTGATATGAATATAAATTACGTTAATTTTGATAATATTAAGGGTGCTGAAATGGCAACTCAAGAGCTTATAGATCATCATCATCAAAATATTGCTTTTATAAAAGGAAAAGATAAGTTTGTTAACGCAAACGAAAGATACATCGGATACCAAAATGTTTTATCTCAGAATAACATCAAGTTGAATGAAAATTTTGTATTCGAAGGAGATTATACTATGAAAAGTGGTTATAAATTAGCTCCTAAAATTTTAAAGAATAATAAAATTACTGGGATAGTTAGTTCAAATGATTTAATGTTATTTGGAATGATTAAATGGGCTAAACAAAATGATTTTCCAGTATTTGAAAAGTTATCTATGGTTGGTTTTGATAATAATCCGTATACAGAAGTGTTGGAACATCCATTGACAACTATCGATCAAGATATTAATGAAATGGCCCTTAAATCGGTAAAATTGTTATTAGAAATGATTAGTAGCAATAAAAAAATAAAAAAAGAAATTATTATTAAACCTTATTTGATAAAACGTGAAACCGTGCATGATATCTAATGTTAAGATGATTATTAGATAAACTAAATAATTAAAAAGGGTTGACAATTAGATCTGACATGTTAATCTATGATCAAAAGATAACGCTTACATAAAGCGTTGTTTTATTCCTTTTTTGATAAAGCGCTTTATCAAATTCGTTTCGGCTTTTTATAAAATATGATTGGAGAATAAAATATGGTTAAAGTGTTACTAGCTGGTGAATCATGGATATCTTCATTAACTGAATATAAGGGATATGATTCATTTACGAGTACCAAATTAGAAATTGGATGTGAACAATTTATAGCTGACTTAAAAGCATTAGGGCATGAAATTACCCATATTTGTGCTCATGATGTTCCAGAAAAATTTCCGTGGACTGATAAAGAGTTGAATCAATATGATGTGGTCATTTTATCTGATATTGGTTCAAATTCATTACTATTGTCTAATAAAGTTTTTGCACTTGGAGAAAAAACACCAAATCGTTTGGAAGTTTTAAAACAATGGGTTCATGATGGTGGTGCTCTTATGATGGCTGGTGGGTACTTATCATTTAGTGGCTTTGAGGGAAAAGCTCACTATCATAATTCACCAATTGAAGATGTCTTACCTGTAACGATATCTGATGGAGATGATCGCTTAGAAACACCTCAGGGACTAACACCTAAAGTAGAAAAGCAAAGTTATATTACAAATGAATTAGGAGAATTTCCTGAAATACTGGGTTACCAACAAATTTCTCCTAAAGAAAATAGTGAAGTACTAATGAGTATTGCTGATGATCCACTATTAATTATTGGAGAATACGGAAAAGGAAAATCTTTGGCTTATGCCACTGATATTGCTCCACATTGGGCATCTCGAGAATTTATGGATTGGAATAACTACGGAGAATTTTTCTCACGTTGTATGAATTGGTTAGCCAATGATTTGAAATAATTTTGTTAGCTGAAAGGAGTATTAATTATGAATGACATTTCAAAAAAAGAAAATAATGTTGCAAATAAAGCCGTTGTTGTTCCGCTATTAGTCTTAGCTACAGTTTTAGCTGGAATGCTGTCACCAATGCAGTCAGCAGTTAACGGTCAAGTTGGAAAATTATTAAAAGATGGAAATGCTTCAGCTGTTGTTTCGTTTGGTTCTGGATTAGTGGTTATGGCTATTATTATTTTGGCAAGAAAAACAACCAGACAACAATTTGCTTCTATTCCTAAGAAAATTACTTCTCGTCAAATTCCTTGGTGGAATTGGTTAGCAGGTTGTTGTGGGGCTATGGTTGTATTCTCAGAAGGTGCATCGGCTTCGGTACTTGGAGTTGCTACTTTTCAAACAACTCTTATTTCCGGAATGGTTATTTCTGGATTGGTTTGTGATCGCTTAGGGATTGGCGTACCAGTAAAACAGCCATTTAATCTTCCACGAATTATTGGGGCAATTTTGGCTATTGTTGCAACAGTTCTCGTAGTTATGCCAAGTTGGCAAGCACCAAAAGTATTAGCACTAGCAATCCTACCGTTTATGGCAGGGTTGCTTGCAGGCTGGCAACCAGCAGGCAATTCAGCAGTTGCTGAAGAAACTGGTTCAATGTTAGTTTCTATCACTTGGAATTTTATTGTTGGCTTTTGTATTTTGGGTGGTGTTTTACTTATTAGAGTTATTATGGGGCAAGTATCTTTTACATTGCCAACTGCGTGGTGGATGTATCTTGGCGGGCCTTTAGGATTACTTTCCATTGCTTTAATGGCTATGCTAGTTAGAGGACTAGGATTATTATTATTAGGATTAGCATCTACAGCTGGTCAGTTAGTTGGATCAATTTTAATTGATTTGTTAATTCCATCATTAGGAAATCAAGTTTACGTTTTAACTGTATTAGGAGCAATTGTAGCTTTAATTGGAGCTGGTATTGCAATGATTCCATCAGATAAGAAAAAAGTTGAAATTTATGATTTAACAAAAGAATAAATAAAAATGATTAAGGATTCTTTGAAGGGAGAGTAATTTATGTGTACTGGAATTGAAATGATTAGTAGACAAGGAAACGCTTTTTGGGGACGCACTCAGGACTTTGAACAACATTTTGAATATTCTGGTGTTAAGATTCCAAAAGGCTACGAATTTAAAGAAGCGTACACACCTTTTAAATCAGAGTTAAATGTTATGGGGATTGTATGGGCAAATGATATTCATAAATCACCAGTTTTACTGGATGGTATTAATGATTATGGTATCTGTGGTGGATCATTTTACTTTGATCACTTCTACAAATATGCTCCTACTAAAGAAATCCATGCTCAAAATAAAGTAGCAATTCGTGGTGAAGAACTATGCACCTGGATTTTAACGCATTATAAAAGTTTAAACGATATTGTAAATAACCTTGAACATGATGTAGGAATTACTAATGAAATTGGTCCAATGATGGGGATGTCAGTACCTCAACATTGTGTTTTTCAAGATGAAACTGGTCGAGAAATTGTGATTGAACCATCTGTTTCTAATGGTTTTCGCATTTTTGAAAATCCAGTTGGTGTCTTTACAAACGCCCCAACTTTTGATTGGCATCTAACTAATTTAAAAAATTGGTTGGAAAAAACTAGTTTAAGAACTTATTCATATAAAGTTAATGAACCTGTGAATAATTTTTCATTAGATGAATTAACTAGTGGTTTAGTCGGTATTCCCAGTGATTATAAACCGGAATCTCGTTTTTTGAGAGCTGCTTATTCTAAACTACTGTCTATTGAAGTTGATGATAATGAAGCTTTAAACCAAATTTTTCAATTATTAACTGCTGTTAATACTCCTAAAGGTTCTTTACGTATTCATAATGACGATAAAGAAAATTTAGTTGCTTGGACTCAATATACGTCGGGATACGATATAAAAAATAAAGATCTGTATGCTTTTACTTATGATAATCGGAATTTACGTATCCTTAATTATGGCGATCCTACTGAATGGGGTTCTGATATTCGTTATTTCAGTTTTATTTCTAAGCAAACTGCAGAACCTTTCACTGAAAAAAATGTTTGGAGTGCAGGAGACAATACTATTTAAAGCTAAAAGAGAAATTAATATCATATGAATTGCCCTATAATAGTAGATATTATGTCAACTATTATGGGGCACTTCAATGTAGGAAGGCCTCTTTTTTGTTAACTTGCTCTATCTGATGATAAAAAAGTCTCTAGTGGTCACTAATTTGACGCTACTATCTAAAAGTTATTGCAATTCAAAAATAATTACGTTAGCATGTTATTGAAAACTGAATAGATTTCTTCGGGGCAGGGTGTAATTCCCGACCGACGGTGACAACGTAAGTTGAAGTCCGTGACCCGCTTTTGCGGTGGACCTAGTGCAAGTCTAGGACCGACAGTATAGTCTGGATGAGAGAAGAAAAAATAACCTTTCATAGTATTAGTGACGGCTTTTTTAGCGTTGCTTCCTTCGTATGAAATCTTATTTAGCTTATCAAAATTCTAAGCCCTGCAATTTGCAGGGCTTTTTTTAATGAGGTGAGTAAGATTATAGCAACACAGCGATATATGAACTTGGCTTTTTCATTAGCCAAAAAGGGAATGGGACAGACCTGGACTAACCCATTAGTGGGAGCAGTCATCGTCAAGGATGATCAAGTATTGGCAACTGGATATCATCAACATTATGGACAATCTCATGCAGAAGTTAATGCCATCAAAAATTTGCCATCGATAAAGTTGGCTCAGGGGGCCACCATTTATGTAACGTTAGAACCTTGTAATCATTTTGGAAAGACCCCGCCATGCACTCAACGATTAATTGATGTGGGTATTAAAAAAGTGGTAATAGGTCAATTAGATCCTAATCCATTAGTTGCCGGTAATGGGGTTAAACACTTACAAGAATCAGGAATAGAAGTTACGATTTTAAATCAAACGGGTAATATAAATCAATTTTATAATTTCTTTTATCACCAACAGCGTCCGTTTGTTACTTTAAAATATGCGGTTTCACTAGATGGAAAAATTAATGGTCCTGAATCTAAACGGACATTATTAACTGGCAAGGAGTCTAAAGTAGACAGTCAAAAATTAAGACTTCAGTATCAAGCAATTTTGATTGGTGAAAACACTCTGACAATAGATAACCCTTTATTAATTGTGCCAGATCAACAAACGGATTTTCCGGCAATTCGAATTATTGTGGTTGAGGATGCTAACCAGGTGAATCCTAATTTAAGACTTTTTACAAACTCTGCTCCGATTTGGCTTTTATCACGACAACCAAATTATCGTCATTGGTCTGATTTTGTGACAGTATTTGACCAAAAAAGTTGGACACCTACAGAAATTACCAGATTACTAACCGAGCAAGGAATTCAATCACTATTGATTGAAGGTGGTAGTCGTACACACAGTCGGTTTATTTCTTCAGAAATTGTAGATCAAATAACTATTTATTTAGCGCCCATAATTTTAGGTGGTACTGCTTTACCTGCCGTTTACGGAACGGCCAGTTCGCAATTAAATTTTGAAATAAAGGCGATTAAACAAGTAGGTAAGGACTTAAGAATTGATGCAAGGAGAGAAAGCTAATGTTTACTGGAGAAATAAAGAGCACCGGCACAATAAAAGATATTAGAAATTGCAATAATATTAAGCGATTAAGAATAGAGCTTAATCAACCACAAAACTGGCAAATTCAGAATGGAGATAGTATTGCTATTGATGGAGTTTGCTTAACCGTCACGGATACGGACCAACGCTATATCTGGGTGGAGGTTATGCCAGAAACATTGAGCAGAACAACTTTAGAACAAATAAAAATTGGTCAACAGGTAAATTTAGAGCCGGCGTTATTAGCAACAGAACGCTTGGCTGGTCATTTTGTATTAGGTCACGTGGATACTACTGGTTCAGTATTGAACATTGTGCGTGATCAAGAAACAATTAACTTAACAATTGCTTTTAGTAGTAAATATTTTCCTTATATTGTTGAAAAAGGGTCTATTGCGATCAATGGGGTTAGTTTGACAGTAACTGATGTGCAGCCAACTAACTTTACGGTCCAATTGATTCCCTACACCCTTAAGCATACTAATCTGGGTTCATTAGCTCAGCAGGAAAGCGTTAATTTAGAAACTGATATTATCGGTAAGTACCTTGTACATTTGCAGGAGGGCGTAATCGATGAAAAATAAATCCATTTTACGAGTTGAGCAAGCTATTAGTCGTTTACAACAGGGTAGATTAATTATTGTTGCTGATGATGAGAGTCGTGAAGCAGAAGGTGATTTGGTGGGATTAGCCGAATATGCTACCAGTGAGACAGTTAATATGATGGTAACAAAAGCGCGAGGATTACTTTGTGTACCAATGAGTCTAGCTTATATTCAAAAACTGGGATTGGCGCCTATGGTGGTCAACGAAACTGAGCCATTTGGGACGGCTTTTACTATAAGTGTTGATGCTAAAACCACTTCGACTGGTATTTCAGCAGCTGATCGTGCGAGAACCATTCGTAAGTTAGCAGATCCGTTGGCAACGTTTAATGATTTTTATCAGCCGGGACACGTTTTTCCACTTAGTGCTAAGCCCCACGGCGTGCTGCAAAGGGGCGGGCATACAGAAGCAGCGATCGATTTAGCCCAACTGGCAGGTGCAACTCCGGTGGCCTACATCTGCGAAATCCTTAAAAAAAACGGCCAAATGGCCAGAAGACACGATTTAAAAGCACTAGCCGAAGGAATGAAACTACCCATGATTACAATTCAAGATATTCGAAATTATCGTTATCTTAAAAATATTGATGTAGTTAGATCCATTGCCAAAGTTGATTTACCTACTAAATATGGTCATTTTAACTTGGAGGCTTTTACAACTAGTGAGAATCAAGAACCAACATTACTAATAACTAAGGGAAAAATTAATCTTAAACGACCCTTACTATTAAGGCTTCATTCGGAATGTTTAACTGGCGATGTATTGGGTTCACAACGATGTGATTGTGGTGAGCAACTAGCAACCGCTCTAAGAATGATAGAAGAAAATGGCAGTGGGGCAGTGCTTTACTTACGGCAAGAGGGTCGTGGAATCGGATTGGCTAATAAATTGCGAGCTTACCATTTGCAAGAAAATGGATACGATACGGTAGAAGCTAATGAACACTTAGGATTTGGTGCTGATGAACGAGATTATGGTACCGCGGTAGCTATTTTGCATTCTAAAGGAATTCAAAACGTTGATTTATTGACGAATAATCCGGATAAAATTAAGCAACTAGAAAATTTAAGTATTCATGTTAATAAACGGGTTCCATTAGAGATAAAACCGACTAAAGAAGACCTTAAATATTTGGAAACTAAAAAGCATAAATTTCATCATCTATTGAAGGAGATTAACTAATGAATGATCAGCAAACTTTAACTCAACAATCAACAGCCAAGATTGGTATTGTAGTGGCAGATTTCAATGAGATTGTAACTTCACGATTACTAGAAGGTACACTATCAGAGTTGAATCACTTAGGAATTCAAACGAAAAATATTACAGTTGTCCATGTACCCGGTGCATTCGAATTACCACGGGCTGCTAAGCGATTAATGGAAACTGAGCTATTTGACGGAATCATTGCATTAGGAGCGGTAATTCGTGGTGAAACGTCACATTATGATTACGTTTGTGCTGAAACTGCCAAAGGTTTAGCAGAATTATCACTGCAAGGTGCTAACCCGGTTATGTTTGGGGTGCTAACTACTGATAATATTGAACAAGCACTTAATCGAGCTGGTGGTAAAGGTGGGAATAAGGGGCGCGATTGCGCCAAAGGAGTACTACAAATGATTAACCTTGATCGACGTGATTTTAGTTAATCAGTTGGTAAAAATTTTCAAACGTTATCATCGCATCCCACGGTAACTCACTTCGTGCCTTGAGCAAGTACATCGAAGG
>NZ_JAPQEZ010000011.1 GCF_026798195.1 Lentilactobacillus senioris | reverse complement strand
TAGGGTATACCCTAGTGGCCGTTTGATATGAACTTATTTTGTTTTATATTTATCTTGAACAGCAAGAATTTTTGCTAAATATTCCATATCTAAATCTTTTCCCAAGGAGTCTTGACAATTTGTTTCAACGACAAATTCCTTCACTGTGCCACTCATGGTCTGATATATGAAATAAATATAAACGGGCTTTTTATTAACGAAGCGCTTTAATGCTTTATAATTAGACGTAAGACGATTCTTAACTGCGTCTAAAAAGCGCCCTTTAGGAATAACAATAGTTCTCATTTCGTGACTTTTGATGGGAATAAAACCAGCCGCCGCAATTTCATCGCCATTTTGGATATTCACCATTTGAAGGTAAGGATATAAGTCCTTATCTTCATATTGCTTTTTATAGTTCTTAGACTTTATCTTATCTATAAACAATAAAAATAAGCGATATGCCCAAGACCTTGTCGTATGCGTGGTCTTACGATTGTTGTCTTTGCACAATCTAAGTTTTACTCGAATGATGTATGGCAACAACTTTCGATATAGATAGGATTTCTTGTCTGTAACCATTATTCCTAGCAGTTCAGACGCTTCAGTTCCTAAACTGTCATTATATAGGAAAATAGCTGTTTCAAAATTGTTGCTTCCTGAGGAGTATTCAAAAGATTGTCTCAGCTTCCTGTGACGATTTCTTAAAAATGTTATTACTGCTAATCCGAATGCTAACCAACCTACCGATATGTTAATGCTAATCCATTGGATGATATTTAAAATTAGTTCCCATGATTGACCTATAAATAATTGTATAACTTTCAACATTATAAAATCTTCTTTCTTATTTGTTTGCATTTGTATTATTATTTTTAGAATTATCAAGCGCCTTACTGTTCTACGTCACCAAGTTTTAAAGCCTTCTTTCAAATTTTGTCCGTGTCCCACTAGTAATATAAGGATTAACCCTGAAAGTTAATCCGTTTAAATTGATTCTCACTAGTAATATAGCGATCAGGCAAATTTGTTTTAAAGCTTGGATAGTGATACAGAGTCCCTGTATAATAGTTCTTTGTAGAGAAGTTAAGGCGGTGGCTATTTCCAATCGGAGGTGGTGCTTATGGTGTTAAACCTTTAAAGCCCATAAATCCTAACGAAAGGAGTAGTCTAAGTGTCCGTTGCGGACGCTTTACAATTAATGCTGGCTTTCGGTATGTTTATCGTAGCCTTAATCGCATTAATTGTTGAGCTGATCAAAAGTCAGCAAAAAAAATAACCGCCTTAGCTCTGGCAAGCTAGCGGTTATTAAATATCGTTAAAATCTGCCACCGTCTTAAACGGCTCTACATGGGAAGTCCTGTTCACTCGGGGCTTCCTTTTTCTTACTCACATTATAGCATGACTATAATTGACTTTCGACTATTTTTAATCAGCTTTCTAACAATTTAAGGGAACATATGTTCGTTTCTGTGCTACAATATAGGTAAAAGCTAACGGAAGTGATCTAAATGTTTTTTGATGATGAACCGCATGGCGTGTTCTTCTTAATCGATAACAAGTCCTTTTATGCTAGTTGCGAAGCCGTTGCCCGGGGCCTTAATCCCTTAAAAGTCCCGTTAGTGGTCCTTAGTGAAGCTGAAAATACCAATGGTGGGCTCATTTTAGCCACGTCACCCGAAGCTAAGCATGTATTTCATCTTAAAGCCAATGTCTCCCGAAAACGTGATTTGCCTAATGATCCCAGGCTTTGGGTCGTGCCACCGCGCATGAACCTTTATATTCAACGCAATTTACAGATCAATCAGATTTTTCATCAATTTACCACTGAAAAAGAGGTTTGGCCGTATTCGATTGATGAAAGCATTCTTGATATGACCCATACTTGGCGGCTGTTTGGCAATTCCGTTCGCGAAGTGGCGCGCTTGATTCAAAAGACAGTTCGGCAAAAACTAGGCTTGTATACCACCGTGGGGATTGGTGACAATCCGGTGCAAGCTAAATTAGCCTTAGACCTTTACGCTAAACATAATCATGAATTGATCGGTGAAATCCATTACGAAACTGTGCCGGATAAAATTTGGTCAATTGACGAATTAACGGACGTTTGGGGGATTGGCCCCCGTATGGCTAAACGTTTGAACCGGCTTCAAATTCATAATATGTATGAGCTAGCCCACACCAACCCTTATTTACTCAAACAGCAGCTTGGAATCATTGGTAGCCAATTATTTGCTACGGCCTGGGGAATTGATCGCGCGCAAGTTACGGAACCAACTAAGGTTAAAGAAGCTAGCCTGGGTAATTCGCAAGTATTGCCACGAGATTATTTTAACCAAGTCGAAATTGAAACCGTAATTAAAGAAATTGGGGAACAGGTGGCGGCGCGGCTTCGGCACCACCATAAACTGGCGGGGTGTCTATCGCTAAGCATTGGGTTTTCCTATGCCGCAGCCGAATCAGATGGGCGCGGTGGCTTTCACCAAGCTTTAAAAATTGAACCGACTAACGACAATCAAGTTTTGACGCAACAATTATTGTGGTTATTCCGTCAAAATTGGGACGGTCAAGCTGTCCGCAATATTGGCGTTTATAGCAGTAAACTAAGTGCCAACTCCGGCCAACAACTTAATTTATTTGAAACACCGCGTAACCAAATTCGCCGCAGCCGGTTAAACCAAGTGATTGATGAAATTCACCGGCAATTTGGGTTCACCAAACTAGTTTACGCGACCAGTTTATTAAAGGGGGGCACCGCTATCAAGCGGGCTTCACTAGTGGGCGGACATAATGGAGGCAATAGCTATGAATAGTGATATAGAGATTATTAAGGGGCGGTTAACCCTACTGTTTAAGCGGCGTCCCCAAACCCGCTATTGGTTAATGTTGACTAATGACACCTACGATCAGACCTATAATCTGTTTTTTAACAGTCAACGGGCTAACGAGCGCTTGCAATCCGTTCCTTTACATAAATTAGCTAACTATGATCTAGCTGATTTAGAGACGCTACTAAAATCTTTGCGACAAAAGATTAAACTAACGATCGAATTTGTTGGCTTTACTGGTGAACGCTGGCCTAAAAGTCAAAAGTTAATTCAACGAAAGCGGGTGTCCCTTGAATAGCCAAGACTTTGACTTAGATACGGTTAAGCATTTCTTTGAACATGATTATCACGACCGGGGCATGATGAAATGGCAGGGGTTTTATTTGTCCGATCATACCGCCGCGCTAAATCAACAAAACCAGCAGTTGAATGCAGTCTATGTCCCACGACCGCAGCAATCCTTAGCGGAACTGACACAAGTGTTGGCCGCCGCGTATCAAAGTCAACAACTGGTAACGATTCAGCTAAAAATGGTTGATCAAAATAACCACCATTTGCCGGATATAACGACTTTAATTCATGGCTACAATGCTAATGATATTGTGATTGATTCTGATTGTTTCGTCCCGCTACAAGAAATTCGCAATGTGGCATTCAAAAACGAAAAGTTAAAATAACGAATAAACATTGATTTAAGCGGTATTAGTTAAATATAAAATTACACATTTGATTATGTGCAACCATTTATTTGTGCTACACTGGAAGCGAGTAAAGCGCTTTCTATTGATTAAAAGAAAGAAGGATATTATAATGTCACGAAAAATCACAACTCTTCTTTTAAGCAGTTTGTTAGGATTGGCTTTAATTCCAGCAACAGGAGTTTCCGCAAATGTTGGCAATGATGATAGTTCTTCCACAGGTGGTGGTTACGTAGAGCTTTCAACTACCGATACAACAGCGCCAACACCTGTAATTTCACTAAATAGTAATGATACTTTAGCTGTTTCTAAAGCTGCAGTTAAGGGTAAGGGCTTGGCACCATATAAATGGCACCACATTGATGGTGGTGATTGGCTGTTTGGGGTTTATGGTACAAAAGTACAATCAACTTATAAACACGCTAAACGTAACCATACGGCAACGGCCCATAATGGTAACGGCGTAGGGCCACGTGTTAAGGCACGCGCTGGAAATACAGCATTTTCACAAGTTAATGCAACGTTAACGGGAAACAAGGCATTTTACGGCTTTTACTAATACAGATAAAAAGTAATTGCGTAGCGCTTTACTCCCTGATGCTCTCATATTCCATGGGAGCATTTAGTTTTTTCATAACATATAGTTGAGAGAGTCTTATAAGGTTTTTGGTGGGAAAGGAGGAAATCATGAAAAAAATATTGTCATTTAGCATGATAATATTCTTAGTACTTTCTGGGATACTTATCATTAATACTTCAATAAATAGTTATTTCAATAAACTGCTGTATAGCCAAGAAAAAGAAGTCTCGCTGCAATTAAAAAATAATGCTGATTATGAAAAATTGACACGTCAACTCCAAAAAGTGGCTACTGGCAATACCAGTGTCTCACAATATTTTTTCACTGGTGAAAAAGGGTTAATAATCTATAGTGCTAATTCTAAGCTTCCGGTAACAGGTGATAAGTCTCCTGATAATGAGGCTACCAATTACAGCAGAAATGGAGAAAGATTACTTCTTCCCAATACTCAGTATCGAGTTAAATTGTATCCTTTTTATAAAATTAAGAACTTAGGCCTAAACAGTGTCTTTTATGTTCGAGGTAATATCAATAGAGTAACTCAAGTGATGCACAATTTCGGTAAAGTTAAGGTTAAAGCCAACATCAGCGAAGCTTCCCCTGAAATTAATAATACATTTAATTATGCTACGTTAGCGCTTTTATCGGGCTTTGTTTCACTGATTTCACTGATGTTTGTCATTATAAAAGAGCGGCAAGCGGTTATGCTAAGAAAACTTTTTGGTCATCGACTGAGTAGCAATGTCATTGAATCTATTAAAAGTGTTTCTTCTAGTATGGTTTTGGCTGTAACGAGCAGTGCTGCACTATTAATAATATATTCTGCTTACCAAAATTGTCTGATTTATTATAAGACGTTTATTTTGCAGTTAGTACTCTTATATATTGGTTATCTATTTTTGATGATTTTTATTTATAGTTTAGTTGCAATTTTACAAGCTAAATTTAAGGCCGCTTCATTTAATTGGTCAGGGGCGTCACTAATCGCTATGTCAGTTAGTGTTATAGCGTTCATAGCCTGTGTCTTATTTATTAGTATCAAAATCCCGGAAATTCATCAAGAACTTTTGCAATATCAAAAACAGACTAAGAATCTTAGTACGTGGTCATCTACAAGGAACATCTATCAGACTAATGTAACTAACCAACTTGATCGAACGGATAATCAAACTGAGGTGGCTTATGATTTAAGTGCAAAAAAGCTTTGGCATCAGTTAAATAAACGGAACAAAACATTTGTAGTCTTTTCAAACAATCTTTTGGGAGCCTACAATTCAAATAATCAATTAGTTCCCTGGTACACAATTGATCCGGATAATAGATCTGCATCGGACAATATAGTTAGGCCATCTGGTAGGTCGATTACCGCCGATACTAATTATTTAAAGTTGTCTAAAACTAAACTGGTAAATGGTACCCAAGCGTCAAGATTAAAGCCCACGCTTTTTAAGAAAATTTTGGTAGTTCCTGAAAAATATAGACCTTACGAGTCAAAGATCCGGTCCAATTATTTATCGGAATTTTTATTCCAGTTAAATTCAGATTTTAAAGAGTGGAAACGAATGGAACATACGCCAAAATTCACTCGGAAGAATCTTAAAATAGAAATAGTTTATGCTAAAAATGGGCAAGAATATTTCACATACAATCCTAACTCCGGAGACAATTTAGAAACGAATATGGTTAAGGATCCGATTATAACCGTTTTTGATGATTATCAAAATAGTCTCAGTTATGGCAACTTATTTGCACTAAACGGAGGACTTTTCTTTTTCAATAAACATGTTGGTGAAGTTTATGAGAGAATTAAACCCGCATTGAAGAAAAGCGGCATGGGTGGCACAATAAACTATGTAACATCTATTTATGCACAAAAAGCCAAGCTAATCCAGCAGACTAAAAATGCTACTAACACTGCGCTAACTCAAATAGTTGTGCTTGGTATCATAACTTTCGTTTCCCTAGCTGTATTGATAAATCAATATTATTTATTACGAGAAAAAGAAATTATTATCAAACAATTTATGGGATTCCCACTTTACATGATTATGCTTACCCCCATTAGCTTTATTAGTGCCGTTTTCATAGTTTCTAACCTTATAGCTATCTATACGTCACGATCAGTAGATTGGTTAGGCTTAGCAGAATCGTCGTTAATATATTTAGGAACAATTCTAATGTCATTCACCATTGTTTTGTATGATATAAGAAAACGGAACCGAACCATAGGGAGGGATTCATAAAATGATTCTTTTAAAGGAAGTATCAAAAGCATATGACAAGGTTCCTATATTACAAAATATCAACCTAGAAATACCGAAAGGATCCTTCTGCAGCATTTCTGGTAAAAGTGGAGCCGGAAAATCAACGCTTTTAAAAATAATTGCTGGCATCGAATCCCCTACCTCTGGTCAAATTACTTTAGATGGTACAGATTTAAAAAAGATTAACTATCCAGATTTGTGGGGAAAACGGTTTTCGTTTGTATTTCAAAACTATTTTTTGTTAGATGATAAAACCGTTAAGAAAAACTTAAAACTAGCTCAAAGAAAGATCAGTGAAGATGCGATGCTCACAGCATTGTCTCGTGTCGGATTGCAATCAGAATTATTAACTCAACCAGTGTATAAATTAAGCGGTGGTGAAAAACAACGGGTAGGCATTGCACGAGCCACAATTAAGCCCTTCGATGTGCTTATTGCAGATGAACCAACAGGTAACCTTGATCATCAAAATGCTCAAGCTATAATCAAAATTTTTCAAGAACTACAAGCATTAGGTAAAACTATTATAGTTGTCTCACATGATGATGATTTTCAGAAGGTGGCAGATCAAAAGTTGTGTCTGAGGGATTCTAAATTAGTATCTGTACATGAAAGCCAGGTATAGTAATCACACCCTAAAATCGGCGGCTAGTCCAGCTTAATGTTCAATAGAACTTGGTTACCCGCTGATTTTCTCGTATAATAGATCAAGCAAGAAGTTTTAAGGGCGGTGGCTGTCTTTTCCCTTACGAGGTGAGGCCCATGGGAACATGGAATAATCTTCAGGAAGGTTTCACAGTCAATGAGCGTCTTCCAGACACTCTCGTTGATGTTGCTGTTTGGCACGTTTTTAATCGCGCTACTCAGCTATATCGACAAGCAACACAAATAAAAAAGCCGCCCCGATTATAACTTTGGCGAGTTACGGGACGACATTAATATAGTTTTGTAATTATGCCACCGCCTTTGAAGCGGCTTGCGTGGGAAGTCCTGTTTTCGGCGGGACTTCCCTTTTCTGTCCACATTATAGCATGTCCTTTAAAGACTGGCTACCGTTTTAAACTTTGATCAAGTTCGGATTCGGGTTGTTTGATTCCTGGATTCTGTTCAGCAAATGCTTGCAGTTGTTTTTGAGTTCGCTCACTGATTTCTTGGTGCACATCGTTTAACTGGTTTTTAAATTGTGCTTTCTGTTGTGGACTAGTTGCTTGTTGAATTTGTTGTTGCAAGCCTTGATAGGACTTATTAAGATCCTGGGCTGATAGCTTTTTTAGATCATGCTCAGGCTCTTTTTGGGCTTCTTGTAAACCTAATTGTTTGGTTAACCCGTCACTAAGCTCAATCACCTTGTTACTAACTTGCTGAATTTCACTTAAAGCACTATGGATCACGGCTTTATCTTTAGCCCAGGTGGCCACGTAACCGAGTGAATAGTTACTGGTATCAACGCCAATGTTTTGCATGGCGACATATGCAACCGCCNATCACGGCTTTATCTTTAGCCCAGGTGGCCACGTAACCGAGTGAATAGTTACTGGTATCAACGCCAATGTTTTGCATGGCGACATATGCAACCGCCTCGGCCTGGGTTTCCTGATAGGCTCGTGGCCGATCTTTAAAGGCTGATTTTAACCCGTGTAGCTGGCTATGTGCATATTCGTGATATAACGTCTTTAGTTTCAAAGCATTGTCGGGCTCATCGCCACCAATGACGATTTCATTAGTGCTGGGTTGAAAATACCCCTTAGCCCCATTTAGCGTCGCTAAAGGCACTTCACTGACTTTAAGGTCGGGTTGCTGGTTTAAATAATCTTTGAACGCGTTATACAAGCTCGTTACATTCTGATGATCGGCTAAATTTTCTTTGACAAAATCCTTAGAACTTAACACTGGTTCACCGCTAGTTTGTGACACGTCAAAGACGGGTAGATAACGGTAACCGACAATGGCGCGTTCATCGGTGGTATCAAGTCGCTTTTGCTCGGCTGGTGTTAACTTCTTAATAATCGGGGCCGCAATCCGAATCGCTTTTGCGCCCCGGTTGACGGTGCGGTTAAAAGCCGTCTGCCATTGCTTAAAACCGGCGACTTGAGTAGCTTGAGGATTTTGCGCATAAATTAAATCAATGTTTCTGGCGCTATAATGATGGAATTTAGCCAAGGTATTGAGGTACTGTTTAAATCGGTCACTATCGGTTAATTTTAGGATTTGTTGTTCAGCCTGGGCGACTAATTGTGCTTTCCAGGCTTTAACATCTGCTTTACTCGGCATTGTCTACCCCTCCTCATCTTCAAAAATATCATTCAATGTCGGCAGTGATCTTATTTGAATCAAGGTCGTGCCATAAAGGGCAACGTAACCGTCAGATAATTTTTGCCAAGCTACTTGATAATAGGCCCCGTTACCAGTAATTTCTTTTAAATACTTGTAGGTTCCTTTAGTCTGCAAAACCGGTAATTCACTCCCAATGACTGTTAATTCGTTAT
>NZ_JAPQEZ010000010.1 GCF_026798195.1 Lentilactobacillus senioris | reverse complement strand
CTTTTTTGTGTGCATTCTGCTTAATTTAAACGGACAAGTATACATCTAAAAGGTGAACGTGTCGTCTGAGAGCACGTGATTATTTACTTTTTACTTTGTTAGCATCGCCGGTTTCCAAAGTCTGTATTTGAGTCGTAAGCGTATTTTGTTCAGACTCAGTTAACGATTCAAAAAAAGTTTTTTGTAATTGGGCTAATCCGTTTTGTTGAGTTGAGCTATACCCTAAAATTACCATAGCTTTCATAAAGTTTTTTAGATGATTGTCAATTCTGAGCGTAGTATCAAAAGTAACACCATCTATTTGTTTAGACTTCGTTTTGTTTGATTCGTTTAGAGAAGATATGGAAATTTCTTTTTGGGGCTGGGGCGCCGATTTTCTAGGAATTATTTTGCTTTTATTTGAGTTAGGATTGTGTAAAAGTTCCACCATGCTAGTCCGCCCTTTCAATAATTTCTTGTGCCACAGAATCGTATAATCTAATTATTTTTTTATCGAACTGATCTTTTAGAAATACACCTCTGATTGAATATCTTTTGATTCTTTCCATATTACGAATTAGGGTTTTTAACATGTTTTCTTTCCCAAATTCTTCTTCTGCTACTTCTAATGTGCTGTGATCAACAGGCGCCCCATTCTTTAATAGCACAGGAAGTATACCGAGTAAATTCAAACTAGGTGCTTCGTATTCATCGATTACCTGTTCCTGTATATATTTTAGAAACGATTCGGCACCCTGAAGACTGTGCTCTTGAGTTTGAAGGATAATCAGAACCCAATCTGAAGCGTATAAGGCGCTATCAGAAATTAAGGAAATAGTCGGTGGCAAATCAAATACCACAAAATCATATTTTTCTTTTAGTGAGGCAAGTAGCTTGCTAAAATATGTAACTCTATCTTTATAATTATTTTTAAACTTTTTTTCCATAATCCGTGGGTACAATGAAAAATCTGCGCTTGATGGAATAAAGTCAATGTTTTTATCCAAAGTAACCAACGATCTTGATAAGTCCTCTTCTTGGATTGATGCAAGCAAGGTTTGATTAAATTCAATATCATCGTGGCCTAAATTAGCCGCGGTTTTAAAGTAAATATCTGTAGCGTTTGCTTGAGGATCGAAATCAATTAATAGCGTTTTTTTACCAGCACGAGCTAGTGCCAGGCATGCAAGCGTGGCATTTGTTGTTTTACCGGTGCCACCTTTAAAATTTCCAAAAGTAATTACTTCACCCATTATACTGACCTCCAATTAAGTATCCTAATATACAAGGATACTTGGATACAAGGATGATAACATACAAAGATACTTGGATACAAGGATACAAGGATACATTTCTTCTCAAAAGCCGTTAAATTAAGATTGACTGCAAGTATCCTAATATACTTAGATACAAGGATACAAGGATACTTAGATACAAGGATATGAATATACAAGGATACAAGGATACAAGGATACATAAAAAGAAATGTTGATTTATCACCAAACAACGAGTAATATTGGTTACATAAAATAGAACATAAAAAAACACCCACCGACGGGAATCGGTGAGCGCCACATAAAAGTCAACTCATTTACTGTCTATTATATCATGGCCGGAGCGATTTTTAAAGCCCTCGGGGACAAGCTGGGGTCTAAATCCAAGGGGACACTTTTGCCAGTGCGACTTCAATAAGTCTGGCTATACCACAACCAGGTTATCTGGACGGCTGGGTGGTGAATAGTGAGCGCGACCATTAACGGCGCGGGTGGTAAAACGAAGCTTCGGCTTGGTGTCGCTGATTAGTTGGTGATCGAACAAACATAAATACGTATCATCAACGCCTATTAGGGCGTTTTTTAGTAGGTTAAACCGAAAACGTAGGTTTATAATGAGTGGTGGTAGCACTACCGCAATTGTACAGACAAGCGACGGGCGTTAACGACCGACGACCTAAGGGGAAAACTTAGCATAGAATTGTACTCTGGTTCAGTTAGTCCAAATAGCTGTTTCTAGGGAACAATTCTGCGCTCAACACGTCACTCCCTCTAAACTGAATGGAAAACCGTAGCCCGTCAAGTCATAATCCAAAGAAATTTGGAGGAATTGTTGGAATGTAAGGATTACATTGTTCCATTGAATCCAGATGTAATCGTTAAGAAGACAATCTATCGGAGTTCCTCAAGAATTACTGAGCGACAAAGGAACCAAGTGAAGAGAGTTTTGCATAGTCAAGGATATCAGGGAAAAATTGGCAGTATTCGGTATACTCGAGTAAATTATAAGTATTCGTTCAAAGTGTCAGTTGAGTATCAAGGAAACATTGGTAAGTTTTTAGTGAATACTAAGAATGAGACAGTTCAGTTTAAAGGAATGGTCTAGGGAAAAACTAAGGTAATTTCACAAAAACATTTTCCCTAATTAAAGCCAATCTAAGACTTATACCACTTCTTTTTAAGATGGTTTCACAAAGGAAAAATATCAGAGTGTTGTTTCCTCGGTATCTGATAAGGTTACTTGGTATAATCGTGATTATGTTAAGTAAATATTGGTATAGGTACTTTAATAAGCTCACAAAGATGTGTCTATTTTGGACAGAGATAGGATTATTAAGGCTTTAGAAAACGCACCTCTTAAAGGTACGATGAATGATATGGCGCCACTTGTCTATGGATATATAGTTAATGCCACTCTCTTTTATGATGAAGTTATTAAAATAGAACCTCATATATTTAATGGATGTGAAAATGATAAGGCTATTCACAATAAGATTCATGAGGCCGCTTTGAAGTTAGTAAGTAAGCATTCAAAATTAAGCGTAAATAAAAAGCCGTCCCTTATACTTTAGCAGGTATGGGCGACTCTTTATTATTGTCTGTCTCTTGCTACCGCCTTTAAAGCGGACCTAAAGAGATCAGTGTGCAGCTGGTCTCTTTCTTTATACCCAAATGCTAACACACCCCACATAGATTGTACATTAATTTGTAGCTTCATTTGCTCGCCTATGCATGCCAAAATAATTGTCAGGTATGTTCTTAGCATGTCCAGGTTTCCAATGAATAGTTAGTTTAGAGTTTTTGGGTGCGTTATCCTTAACGGCCACGTACCTAATATGATCATGATCTTCAATTAAGAATATTCGTTGATAGTTGTTTAGAGTTTTAACGACGGTACAATCATCATGAGTAATTCCGAAAACGTCAGTGAATTCTGTCATAATACTACCTCCTAAAACTGGGACTATTTTCGGGTTATTATAGCATTACAATAATAGTTTACAGTTTACAATGACTCGGCTGACGTTTGCTTACGACATGCTTCTAACCATAATTTAATTCAAAGGGTTGACTTGCACAAAATTTTAGGTTATTGTTTACATATAAAGAGATTTCTTTAATCCTATTTATTCCTCAAAATAGATTAAGGTTAAAGTGTCGAAAGATCGCCCTTCCCCAAACAAAGGGCGATTTTTCTATTGATTATCTTTATAGTTATAGTTTTTTGCAACGCGTTCGCCGATAAAGCACACGTTGATTTTTTGCTTTAAAAAATGTATTATAGTACCTGTAGTATCCAATCAATGCCGTTATTGTTTCCTCCTTTCTGTCCCTTTAGCAGAAAGGTTTTTTTATGCGCTTTTACGTGCCATATATTTCATTACTTTGACTAATTCTTAACAATTTTATATAAATTTTGGTCTTTATACATTGTTATGTTATACTAAAACGTGATTAGAGGAAGCTACATAGGCTTTATCTGATTAAAAAAACAATATTTTAGGAGGCATTGATATGCGTAAATCACTCGCAAAATCAATCTATTTCGGTGCTGCTGCATTGGCATTTGCCGGCATCGTGGGTACTACAAGCACTACTGCTAATGCTGCAACCGCAGCTAAGATCACTTCAAATAAGACCTTAACTACTGTTGCTACTTCACGTAACGTTAATTTAACCGGTACTAATGCTGTTTATACTAAGGCTGGTACTCTTAAGGGCGCTAAGGTTGTTGCTTCAACTACTACTGCAAAGAAGTTAAGTACTTCTACTAATGGTGCTGCTAACTTCCGTGCTTACCGTGTTGCTACTACTAACCGGGGTTCAGTTTATTACAAGGTTGTATCATTTGATGGTTCATACCGTGGCTGGGTTTACGGTGGTAAGTCAACTTCTAAGTTCGCCGGTGGTGTAGCTTCATACGACACTACTAAGACTGCTACTGCGCCAAAGTCAACTGATGTTTATACTTTGAAGAGTTCAGCGGTTAGTTCCACAGCTAACAAGGCCTTTTATGCTCAACCAGCTTGGGCACAATACAAGGTCGGTCGTGCTAAAGTTAATGGTGCAACTTTGACATCTACTTCAGCTTACAAAGATACTCAATTCACCTTTAGTGATGCTGTTACAAACCGTGAAGGTGACACCTTCTACAAGGTTGCTAGTGCTTCTAACGCTACTGCTTTAGTTGGTCAATGGGTTGCTGCTTCTGCTGTTACTTCACCGACTGCTTTTAACTCAGCAACTAATGTTAAGTTTAACATCAATTCACTTGACGGTACCACTATTGCTACTTTCAATGCTAAAACAAAGCAGACCACAGAAGGTTCTAATGCTACTGCAGACTTATACACTACTAGTGGTCAAATCGATGAAAATGTTCATGCTGCAGCTAATGCTGCTTTGAACGGCACTGGGTATACTTTAACTCCAAGCGACTCATACAATCAATTGGCAACCAATGCTGTTGTTAAGACTGGCGATACTGTTACATTGTATGCTAAGAAAAATGGTCAAGCAGCATCTCAAGTCACTGTATTTGCACAGTATCCTGATTCAGCAGCTGTTTCACAAGTTCAAACAACGGCTGCACCTACTGTTGATAATGCAACCAAGGCTCAAGGCTTAGTTATTACTCCAAAGGACACTGCATTGTTTAATGGGACTTTGGGTGCTAACTTTACCGGAGCCGAAGCGTTAGCTTACTTGAAGGGTAACTCTGTATTGAGTAGCTTAACTTCACCATCTTGGACTGAAAATGGTGCCACTTATCACTATGTTTTGACACCAACTACTGCCTTTGCTGGTACTTTTGACGCACCATTTAGTGCTGTTTACACTGCCACTAAGACGGTCGTAACTTCAACCCCATCAACCACTGATAACAATGGTACTGCAATCTCAAACACTAAAGCATCAGCACCAGTTACTGGTACAACTGAATAATTTGTTGTAGAAGTATAACTTTTTAGGCTCTTTGTCAACTGGTGTTGGTGGGGAGTTTTGAAACGCATTTGACCTTGTGTCAGATGCGTTTTTGTTTACTCTCGAATTAATAAAATTCAAATTAGAACAAAGGCAACAAAGAGCCGACAATAATTGCGTGTCAGCTATTTGTTGCCTTTGTTCTAATTTGAACGCGAGTGGCAGGGGTCGAACCTGCATCTATTGGGGTTTTACTGTTGGGCAGTAGATAATTCATTGTTCTACCGTTGAACTACACTCGCATGGTGAATCCACTATCTTTGTAGGTAGTGGATTCGTTTTAACGTGTTTTTTTTAAAATTTCAACAATTTCGGAAAGATACTTTTCTTCTTTTGTGGGAGTAGGTGTTTCTTCCGAAGAGTTATCTTTAGCTGGCATCATTTTATTAATCGCTTTGACCAGCAAAAATACCACAAAGGCAATAATTAGAAAGTTAATAATGGAATTGATAAATGATCCATATTTAAATGTGGCATTGCCAACCTTAAATACGAGGCTTGAAAAGTCAATTTGTCCTAAAAAAATACCAATTAACGGATTGATGATATTGTCAACAAGTGACTTAACAATGGCCGTAAATGCAGCACCAATAATAACACCGACAGCTAAGTGGGCCTAGAATAAAAAGTGTACAAGTTGAATAGAGACTCTGATTTAGTATAATTAAGGAAGTAAATTGGAGGATCAAATAATGACGAAGCACAGTTATGACAAGGAATTTAAGGAACAGGCCGTTCAGTATTACTTAGATAACAAGGATCACATGACCATGAATGAAATAAGTAAGAATCTAGGTATTGGGGCTAGTACATTACATAAATGGATTAAGCTGTTTACTGAGACTGGGGAGTTTGGCCGTGGCTCTGGTAATTTTGCCAGCGATAAGGACAAGGAGATTGCACGACTAAAGCGTCAACTTCGTGACGCTGAAGGAGCGATCGAAGTGTTAAAAAAATCAATCGGGATTCTGAGCAAGTAACTACCGAAAAGGTATACCAAGAAATGGACGTTCAGCACGCTTTGGAATCCCACCCTTCCATCAATGGTATGTGTGATTACGTTGGAATCTCAAGAAGTGGTTACTATCAACGAGAAAAGCGTCATAATCACCAATTACCGCGAAAGCTTCGGAAGAAGTTTATTCAAGGTGAAATTAAAGCAATTTGGCTCAAAAGCCTTTGTATTTACGGTGCCGGCAAAATCACCCAAGAACTTCGCTCAAAAGGATATAAGATCGCTGAACGAACTGTTGGTAAGTATATGCGTGAACTTGGCATTCACGCCGTTTACCTAACCCCTTGGACGACTACCACTCGCAATTCTAAGTTTGATAAACAGCTAATAAATATTTTAGACGAGCAGTTCAATCCATTGCGACCAAACGCCGTTTGGTGCATTGACACCACTTATATTTCAGTTCATGACGGATTCGTTTATTTAACCAGTATTATGGACTTGTACTCCCGACGGATCATTGGTTGGGACTTATCTGAAACCTTGGAGGTATCGAATGTCATCCCACTTATTGAAAAGACTAAGCACAGTCGCCATATTAGCAAGCCATTAATCATGCACAGTGATCGTGGTAGTCAGTTTACGTCTGAAGCTTACAATCAAGTTACAGCTAACATGACATTAAGCTATTCAAAGAAAGCTTATCCTTGGGATAATGCCTGCATTGAGTCGTGTCATGCCTTGATTAAGCGTGAATGGATAAATCGGTTTAAAATCCATTAATACTCCGAAGCTAAACGACTAGTTTTTCAGTACATTGAAACGTTTTACAACACAGTTAGAATTGACAGTCACTGTGGATTCAAATCACCAAAGCAACTTGAAGATGAGTATCAAACTCAAATTCAAAATTTAGTCGTGGCATAGGACAAAAAAGTCTCTATTTAAATTGTCTATTTTATTGACAGGGGACCAAGTGCATGAATGATGACTGGTAACAGCCAAGCCAAACACCATGCAACAACAAAGATTACCCACCAGCGATAACTCATAAAGTCCCAAAAAGTCATACCAACTTTAGAGCTCTCTACTTTAATCTTTTTTTGAAACTTTTCGTCTCCACGGATAAGACTATCTAAACTAACTTCAAATAAATCACTAATCTGAATTAATCTTTCAATATCAGGATAGGCTGAGCCAATTTCCCATTTTGAAATAGACTGTCTACTAACATTTAATAGTTCAGCTAAGTCATTTTGAGTCCAGTTCCTTCTTTCACGTTCCTCTCGAATTCGTTGCCCTAAAATCATTCAGCAAAACTTCCCTTCCACCACATTACTATCTAACAGGTCTTCTAAGAATGCATGCATATTATTTGAGCAATCTGACAACCAGCAGTTGCATCCTTGGTATAACAACGATTATATCTATTTTATATCAGCAGTATTCGACAATTTACCAAGAATAAAAAAGGAATTTAGCTTTCTTAGACCCAATCCTACCCCATCGCTCTGAATTAGTTTTATTAAATTATTGATATGACTTAAAGCTCTTTGGTCTTCAATCTGCCAGACAACATACTCATGCCATGTTTCACCTAAAAATTTAACTGATGTCATTTATCAATCTCTATTGTCTGGAAATTAATGAGCATGGAGATTCTTATTATTAGCTATGCTTTGAAATGACGATTCAGTTCTATCTGGTTGGCCTCACTATAAATTGGATTCTCAATCTCAAAGGTAAACTTCCGTCAGTTATGTTTTTCTGAAATAAAGATGTTTATGGAAATTGAAAGATTTAGATCTAGATCATCAAATATCTCAGCAGCTTGTTTCTTAATCTGTTGGTGAAAAAGAGAATTAGCATCAAAAAGCAGGCCACAACTTAACAGTTGTGGCCTCTTTTTTGATGCTGTATAATTAAAGGGTTAGAACCGTGTCATTACTTAATGACATAAATAAGGAGATAAAAAGATGAAATATGGCTATGCGCGGGTCAGTACCACTGATCAAAAATTAGCAAATCAAATTGAGTTACTAAAATTGGCAGGAGCAGAAAAAATCTTCCAGGAAAAGTTTACTGGCACAACTACTGAACGACCGGAGTTTCAAAAACTGTTGTGCGTTCTAAAAACAGGCGATACTTTGATTGTCACTAAGTTGGATCGGTTTGCGCGGAACACACGCGAGGCCTTAGCCATTATCCAAGAGTTGTTTAAAGAAAATGTCAAAGTTAACATTTTGAATATGGGCTTAATTGACAATACGCCGACTGGCCAACTAGTCTTTACAATATTTAGCGCCTTTGCGCAGTTTGAACGCGATATGATTGTCACGCGCACACAAGAAGGTAAAGTGTATGCCAAGCAACATGATCCGTTGTTTCGGGAAGGGCGACCGAAAACGTATTCTGAGGAACAAATCAGATTTGCCTACGAGTTACGAAAACAAGGCATGACCTATAAAATGATTGAACGAAAGACGGGGATTAGTAAACGCACGCAACAGCGAAGGTTTAAGTCGATTTAAAAATAGGTGTTTTAAGAATTGAATGTTTAATTAATCACGTACAACGGGGATTGCCGCTTTATTAAACAGTTGTGATAGAAATTTATTTAGGGATTTTAGGCACTATTTATACCTGTTGTGCTATTGAGGTTAGTTGTGATAAGGATTAATTTGTACTACAAAAGGCCTACTCAATTGTTAGTTGAGCAGGACTTTTGTGGGTATTTTGATTAGAGCTATTAACCCTATGCTAATTATAAGGCTTAGCTTTCAAATGGAACATACTATTATCCAAATTATGATTTGTTAAGGTGGTGTTGTCATAGTTACTGAATTGAATCAATTGGGCAGAAACAAGAAAAATTTTACAATCTACCACACAACCAAAAAGCCACTCCGAGGTGGGTGGCTTTTTTGAGTAAGTTAAGTGACAGCATTGATTGTTATATGATTGTGTATGTCCTAAATGGACACAAGCAACGCTCCTAAGCAAAGCCTGTATGTAATGATTTCAGAAAAGCCCTCTATTCCGTATAATAGAGGACTTTTTTGTGTGCATTCTGCTTAATTTAAACG
>NZ_JAPQEZ010000001.1 GCF_026798195.1 Lentilactobacillus senioris | reverse complement strand
GAAAGATTCCGGGCTTGTTCGGATTAAACTTGTAATTTGCCAATTAGAATTCATTAGAATCCTCCGTATATTATATTTTGAATCTTTTAAAGTTTAGCACAACCTAGCATTTTCTACCAAATTAAATTCAAATTTAAAGGAAACCATAAACTAAATTTTATGTACAAAAAAACACGCCTAGGCGTGTTTTTCAATAAATAAATTTAATTATTTACTCATGGTAATAGTGTAAAGAGCATTAGGCTTGGCAGTTGTAGTTACTGTGTTACTAGATACAAATTGCACTGACTTATTATAAGTAGCTGTGTAAGTATTACCATCTTTACCAGTAAAGGTAAATGAGTCTAAACCAGCTTCAGAAATAACTTTATTGATCATATCAGTAGTTAAATCTGAACCTTCTGGAGCCTTGTTATCTTGAAGTGCTTTAACAAGAGCATCTTTTTGAGTTTGTGATAGGTAACTGTAAAGATTAGTAATTACAGCAACTTCACCGGCCGGATTATTTGCGTAAAGAGTAACGTTATATTGAATAGCTGCAGTAAGATAAACATTTACAGAGTCGCCGGCTTTTGCAGCCTTACCATTTGATGCAACATCACTTGCAGTTGCATCAGCATAGCCTGCAGGTTTATTTGCGTTAACATCAGATGCTAAATTAGCTTCACTAGTCAAATCAACAGTTTTATCTTTATCTGCTTTAATAACAACAGTCTTAACTACTTCGTTAGTCTTCTTATCGTAATATTTGATAGTGATACCTTGTGATGCAGGAACATCAGAGGTCTTAGTCAAACCACTCTTAAGAATCCAACCACTAACTGATGGGTTAGCTTCGTCAGTTACGTATACCCATTGGTCGCCTTCGCGAGTCCGAGTACCTTGCTTTGTGATAGTTAAAACATCATTAGCATACTTAGTTGAGTCAGTAATAACACGACCAGAACCATAAACAGTGTACATTGGGTCCTTGTAAGTCAACATAGTACCATCATTAGTAGTACCTACCTTGGCAAACTTAAAGTTACCTTGGTTATCAGTACTTACAGCTGAGTCTTCTTTAAAAGTAGTGAAGTTTTCAAGACCGCCAGCAATGGTAGAAGTGCTCTTACCACCGTAGATCCAGCCACGGTATTGCTTGTCGAATGAAACTACCTTGTATTAAACTGAACCACGGTTAGTAGTAGCAACACGGTATGCTACAAAGTTATCTTGACTGCTCTTTGAAGCAGCAAGCTTCTTCAAAGTGGTGGTTGAAGCAACTAACTTAGCACCCTTCAAAGTACCAGCCTTAGTGTAAAGGGCGTTTGAACCTGTAAAGTTAACGTTAGTTTTAGTCATAGTAGCATTTGATGTTACCTTTGCGTATGACTTGGCACTTGCATTGTTAGCATTTACGGAGCCGGCAACGGCAACGAAACCTAAAGCAGCTAAGCCCAAGTATAATGATTTCTTCAAACTAGATTGCATCATTATTCCTCCATTTTGTATAAAAAGTATTTTATGTAGCTCATTGAGCCCCAAAAAGTATACCATGATTGTTATTAAGCTAGCAACCATAAATACATTTGATCCCCTAATGAACTTTACAACGATAAGTATAAACGTCTCTTAAATAATCTGCAAGCAATTGCGGTCAGTGTCATCAATTTGTTATTTTTGTAAATTCCCAAACAGCTTAATGACGGTCTTTAAAGCATTTTTATTTCAAAATTCCCTAATGATTTTTTTATTAGCCAACACCTGTTAGGCTGCTTAAATCAAACATTAGTTACTCATAATATAACTAATAAAAATTCCTGCCATTTCTGACAGGAATCTTGTTAGAGATATTTAATTAGGGGTTAGTTAGTGGAGCGGGTATCAAAAATCGAATCGGTGTTAGTTTCTACGTACCGGGCTGCTACTGGTTCAACGTACGGATTGACACCGTCATTGTCAAACATTTGTAAGGCAGCAATATCTTGCATCGCCTTCTTAGTGACAGCTTCCGTTAAGTTTTCTTGCGCATAGGTTAACCGTAAGGTGTTTAACTTCGAATCACTATTACGGTAGATTAATTTTAAATGTTTCATTATTATTCCTCCAATTAATTAGATTAGGCAACAACGCTGCTGTCTGTGATATTAAGCCCAGATACTTGGCCGATAATGAGAGTTTCCAATGCGGTTTGAAAGCCCGCCAATTGTTCTGCCGTTGCGTCTTGCTTGAGGTGACTGAATGTTCGTTTAAGAGTCTTGTCTTCCTTTTCGCCAACGCTGATAACGGTCATACTAGATTTAAGCCATTGTTTCTTCATGATAGTGAACTCCTCTGTGTTAGTTTGGTAGTCGGTGGCGCCAACCGGCTACATCTATTAGTAACCAATCGAAGGACTTAATGTGTTACCCTTTTTGCCAAATTATTTTTGCTTTTTGTGCCACGCCAGCTTTCCACCAATAGATAGTCTTGCGAGAAACTTCAAATTGGCGGGCCATTTCGGTTACATTCAGGCCTTCAATGTAGGCTGCCGTGAGGTAACGTTGTTCATTGAAACTCAAGACGGATAGTAATTGCTGGTACAACTGGTTAGTTTCCATCGTCGGTTCTAAGTCGGTGGCTTGTATTGGTAGGGTGGTTGTTTCTGCTTGATGTTCAGCTTTTCGCCGGTATTGATCTAAGCAATTGAGCAGGTGCCAGTACACACCTTGGTAGATAAACACTAATAGTTTGTGTTCATCATCGTGGGCGGTCGCCGGGGCTTTGAGGTAACTACGAACAAACGCTAAGCGCCCTTCCTGCACCAGATCATCATATTCTGCATAACTGCGATAGATATGCAGTCGTTTGATAGCTCCGTAGATGACGTTTTGGTGATCACCGGTTAATAAGAAGTCAAACGCGGCTTGTTGGGGTGTTTCAAAAATGTTCATTGCTTCTGCTGGATAATTCATTGGATTCATTCCTTTAATTTGGATTGATCCAAGGGCCCTTGTCACAATGTCCATATTATTAGGAAGTAATCGGAACGGATAGTGAGGAGTTTTTAAGGTTTAATCACTTATGGTATAAGGGTTTATTCGTAATTTTAGAAGTGAATTATGCTGCCTTTTGCAAAATTAAAAGGACCCTGGTTTAAACCAAGGCCCTTTTTGAGTAAATTCAATTATTTTTTGTCCCAAATAATTAACTGCTTGTTAGTAGAAATGTACTTACCGTTAGTTAATTGGTAGCGAGTAATCTTATGACGAGTATCAATCTTCTTAATCTTCAAGATTGTCCCCTTCTTGTAGTGTTTTACCTTGTCCTTGTAGTAAAGTTCACTGGTCTTGTAACTATTAAGGCCATACTTACCGATTACCTTCACCGTCTTAGGAGTGCCCATGTAGTAAAGGTTCACCACAAACTTCTTGTTAGCAGTTACGTAACCACCTTGAGCTACCTTGTAACGAAGTGTGCCCTTTTCAGTTTTGGCAGCTCCGATTACCGTTAAGGTTGGCCGATCTACCCGTTTTCTGCCATTAGCGGAGAAGCGTTGTACTCTGCGAGTCATCTGAACATCTCTATGCCGCCAAATGTTTTTATTTACCATTAATTTATAATGGTGCTTGAAGGTTACGGATTGACCTGGCTGTAATTCGCCCGGAGTAGTTGGTTCATTTTCTTCCACTACGATGGAACCGCCGCCGGTGTTGTTATCGCCATTGTTACCTTCGTTGTTGCCACCATTATTGCCACCGGTGTTTCCTCCGTTGTTACCCCCATCATCGCCACCGTTGTTGCCACCGTTATCTTTATCTTTAACGTTGGTTAAGTTAACGGTAAGGTCTCCGATTGAGTAGTCACCCGTGTTATCGGCATTAAACTCAATTGCCAATCCTTAGTATTAACAGTAAAATGATCAATATGATCAGCAACTTCACCACTTTTAATACTACTTTCCGTTCTCACATCATTTTTTACCGCTGCTGACACTGTTAGTACACTTGCACTTGAGCTAAGAATCATTCCGGCAACCATTAAGCTACCAATAATTTTTGTCATTTTCATAATTAATTCCTCCTAAAATGGGATAAATTATTTCGGTTTTTATTATGTCAAACTATAGCATGCCCTAAACTTAAATTGCGATTTTGAAATCTAAAACCACAAACGTTTACATTTTTGGACACAGGTAGGACATAGGTATGAAAATCAGCCTATAATCTAGTGAATAAATTATGATTTCTAAAACTAATAAGTTATGTTAATAAATTTTTTAACTTGGCATCAAATTCTGATCACAAAAAACTCCAGACTATTAATTAGTCTGGAGTTTTTTTCATAATCTTAAATTACTACGGTAATTCTATTCATAACTCAAACTTTCAATTGGATCCAATCTTGCAGCTCGACCCGCAGGTGCTAAAGCAGCTAACAAACTAATTACAATTGATACGATAATCCCAAATGCAATGTTGCCACCAGAGATTTGCATAATTGAATAGTGAATTCCGGATTGAGATAGAGAGTTAGCACCGACTTGAATCAATAAAGCCAGCACAACGGCCAAAATAGCTGAGAATAAACCAATGAAGAAGGCTTCGGAGAAGAATAGACTACGAATACTTCCTTTAGAAGCTCCCAAGGCCCGCAAAATTCCGATTTCTTTGGTCCGTTCAGAAACACTAATGTAAAGAACGACGATAATCATGATCGCAGATACCAATAGTGAAATTCCGGCAATGGCAGCCAATACATTAACAGCCAAATCAATATAGGTGTTCAAAGTATCAACCATTGCTCCGGCACCAGTAATGGTATAAGTATCTTTCTTACCGGTCTTGTAACTCTTGATCTGATTTTGAACCGGCTTTACGTTCTTAGCATTTCCCTTAATTACTACGGTCATAAAGTTAGGAGCTAACTTCACATTCTTAGCATCGTACATTTGTTTTAGGGTGTTATAAGTAACTGAAGTTGATCCTGAGTTAGCAGCAGCAATTCCACTAACTTTCAGTGTCTGCTTCAATTGCACTGGTTGTTTCTTAGCATTCATTACCGTTTGGGTGTAAACAATCTTCTTACCAATCATGGTATTTGGATCTTTTTTGTTAAACTTCTGCGCGTTTTCCTTAGTTAACAAAATTTCACCATTTTTAGGTGCAGTTCCCTTTTTGATCGAGTTTTTCTTAATCGTATCGTTATAGGTTTGCATCATTTGCAAGTTAGCGGTCTTCTTCCCCCGTTGCAACCGAGTTCCGCCCTGGACGTAGTAACCCTTTTGAACGTCCTTAACGTTTTTAATTTTTTCAAATCGTTGCTGATCCTTAGTGGTCAAATTCACCTTGCTGGAACCATCCGCCAACTGATCGGCTGAAATGTTTTTGGCTACTTGAACGGCATTAGGATTGATTTGGGAGTAAATTTCATGATTAATGTACCCTTGCACCCCGTTACCTAACCCCTGCATCAAAATCACCGAGAAAATCCCGATAGCGGCGCCAATGATGATCAATAGGTTACGCTTGAAGTTATAGCGCATGTTGTCCAACGCCATTTTTAACGTAGCGCCAAACCGCAACGTATGAGTGGTTAATTCGTTATCACTAGCTGCTGGATAAGCTGACTTCAACGTAGTATCTTCACTAATTTGGCCATCAGCTAATCGAACAATTCGCGTCCCATAGTCGGCTACCGTTTGGGAGTGGGTAACCGTGATGACTAATTTACCGTCGGCAGCAATTTCGTCTAACAGTTGCAAAATTTCTTTGGTGTTTTCACTATCCAACGCTCCGGTCGGTTCATCCGCAATAATGATTTCTGGATCGGAAGCTAAGGCCCGGGCGATGGCTACCCGTTGTTTTTGACCACCGGATAATTGGTTCGGGAATTTCTTCATATGATCGGTCAATCCCACCTTGGCCAATAATTCTTTGGCCCGGTCTTCTTGTTCCTTATGTGACAGGGTAGTCATTTCTAAGGACACCATCACGTTTTGTAAGACCGTTAAGTGGCTAATCAGATTGAAGTTTTGAAAAATAAATCCGATCGTTTGTCGCCGGTAAGCATCTAATTGCTTAGCCGTATCGTGACGCAGGGATTCTCCCTTAAGTAATACGTCACCTTTGTAATTGGAATCTAAGCCCCCGATAATATTCATCAAAGTGGACTTTCCGCCCCCGGATTCTCCTAAAATGGAAACAAATTCTCCCCGGTCAAAGTTTAAGTTAATTCCTTTGAGAACTTTAAACTCTTCGTTACCGAGATAATAAGACTTCCGAATGTCTCGCAGCTCTAAATAACTCATATTCTTCCTCCGATTGTTAACCTCATAAATTAATACTGACAGAGTATATCACACCCGTGAGTAAATGAAACAACCTGATAGACAAAATTTTAAACCAGTCAAATAAAAAAGGCGGCTTTCAAATAAAAGCGGCCTTTTTAGTGAGTATAAATTTATTAATTAACCTTAATTCAATGGTTGACTTGACTTCATCAACTCTGGTGGCCAAAGCATCAATAAGTAGCCATAACCAGATTGATCAAAGGCTAGTCCTTCAAATTCACGCTTAGAATCAAACACTTGGTAGTGAATATCATTGGCAGTGAAGTTACCTTTTCTAACCTTTGCAGCTGGAATAGAAGTCAAAATATCATCAGAAACAAAGTAAACCCGGTCGTTCTTAGGGTTAGCAGAAACGAATTGGTTAGTGTTACCACCACGTTTGCCAACAATTGACTTGCTAGGGGCAAACTTAACATCCTTTTCGTCTAAACGACCGTAGAAGTACATGTAACCAGAACCCTTCTTACGGCCCCAGTACGCATTCCCAGACTTATCAAAGCCTAAAGTGTGCAATTGGAAGTTAGAGCCGTCATGAAGCATCTTGAAGCGATATTCACGAATTGGTTGCAAGGTGTTAGTGTCCATTTCCAAGACTTGGTTATTTTCACTAACGCTCAAGTCAGATAAACTTTCATCTTCAGCTAAGTAAAGGTGTTTGTTTTCTGGGTTGAAGCTCAAAGTTTGGCCGTGACCAATGTTGATGATTGGGCTTAATTGAGCAGTTTGGGCGATATCCGCATTTGCAAACATTTCTGGATTATCAGCCTTAACCTTATCGATTTGAGTTTGGTAACCAGCTAACGTCTTGTTATAGCCAGCTAACTTCTTATCATAAGCAGCAATCTTAGTCTTGTGACCTTGGTAACTCTTCATCCAAGTTGCCATCTTCTTGGTAGCAGTAGCTACTAACTTCTTGTATTTCGTACGGGTCTTGTAACTATATCTAGCAGTCGTGTATTTAGCGTACTTGGCTTTTTTAGTCTTCCAACCTTGGTAATACTTCTTGGCATTATTTCGGTAGTTAACTTGGTTATTACGCCAAGATTTGTTCTTGTTAATGGTTTCAACTAGGGCTTCTTTTTTAGCAAACGGTGCCTTCTTGTAGGCTTCATTGTATTCCTTGTTGTGCTGAGCCCCTTCAGTTGTGAATGGGTTGAAGTAATCAAAAGCCAACCACATTGCTGTAGTATCCTTGGTTCCTACTCCCAATTCCTTTAATTTATCGACGTTAAACTTAACGATGGCGCCTTGGTTAGTTCCCGTCCCAGCAGATTCAAGGAAGTAGATGTTGTCTTCATCATCGAAGGCCACACTTTGGAAGTTACCATGTTGGTAGCCAGCAATGTTAAACCCTTCTGGTAAGAACCATTGAGTAGAAAATGAATTTTTTTGAGAACTACCACTGATGGTGTCGTACTTATTGGGTTCGGTAATATCAGTAGGATGTAACGTGTACTTGTCATACTTCTTACTGGTATTTCCTTGAGGAGACGTATTGTTAACGGTGGTTAAATCATCATCGTTATATGTACTCATTACGTTACCCGCGTCAATTACCTTAACCTTGTCAGCTTTGTCAGGAGCATCAATCACTTCTGCAGCAAAACTACTTAGCGGTGCGGCACTTAGTCCAACCCCTAAGAAAGCGCCAGCTAACATTAACTTATATTTTGTTTTCATGGCTTATTCCTTTCTAAACCTTATATTTATATCCCAAGACTACTTTAACTAAAAAAATTCGGTTTGGAAAACATTCCGCCCGAATTTATCGAAAATGAAACTTTAGTAATCATTTTGTAACTCTATATTAAAATACTTCCTTAATTGCCGCCACCGCTTCATCAACATGATCACTCTTAGAAATCATTGAGATTACGGCGGCTCCGGCAGCACCAGATCCTCGTAGTTGAGCGACATTATTTTCGGTAATTCCCCCAATGGCTACTACCGGTTTGTCACTAGCTTCAACTAATGTGGTTAAGCCAGCCACTCCAATTGCAGGATCTGCATCGGCTTTGGACTGGGTAGGAAAGATTGGACCAGAACCGATATAGGCCACTCGGTCCAATTGATTAGCAGCGTTTACCTGTTCTACTGTGTTAGCAGAAAGGCCCACAAACATTTTACGAACGGAAATGCGCTCCACTACCGTTTCAATTTTATCGTCCTTTTGGCCCACGTGAATTCCGTCGGAGTTAAGCTCTAGCGCTAAATCCAGATCATCATCAATGATGAACGGAATATTAGCTTTTAAGCAGCGTTTTTGCAAAATAACGGCTAATTCTCGTTTGGCCACCCCGGTTAACGCCTTAGGGCCTTTTTCCCGAAATTGAAACGCAGTAATTCCAGCTTCAATGGCTTCATCCAACAAGCTGGGTAAATCACGCATCCCCGCCAAATCTTGGGTTCCCGCTACAAAGTACGCATTAAGTAGCCCCGGTTCAAAAGTCACACTCATTAATCCTTTTCCTCCTTAAGCTGCCGGCCAGCCCAGTGGTTCAATGGACCATGGCCGTGCCCCACTTCAATTCCGTTGGCGATCGTAGCCGAAACATACCGTTTCGCTCTTTGGATCGCAGTTTTAATGTCAGCCCCCTTGGCCAACTCAGCAGTAATCGCTGAAGATAAGGTATCACCCGTTCCGTGGGTTCGCTTAGTTTCTACTCTAGGCGCTGATACCCAGAAAGATTCTCCGTTTTCTAATAACACAAAGTCACTAGCAGTATCGCTTGTTTCGTGACCACCCTTAACAATCACATTTTTAGCGCCTAATTCCTGGAGACGATGACCAGCCAGTTGCATAGTTGCTTCATCGCGAATATGCATTTCCGCTAACACTTCGGCTTCTGGTAAGTTCGGTGTCAAAATGGTAGCTAACGGCAATAATTCGTCTCTGACAGTAGCAATTGCGTCTTCGGCCAATAATCTAGCCCCACCCTTAGCAATCATCACGGGATCAACCGTCAAGGGACCTAAATCATACTTTTGCAAATTAGCCACTACCGTTTTCACGCTTTGGCTATCAGCCAACATGCCCGTTTTCACCGCTCTAATCTGTAAATCTTCGGCCACTGCCTTGAATTGTTCATCGATTAGCTTGGTAGGCATCGCCATAAAATCAGTAACTCCAAGCGTGTTTTGCGCCGTTACTGCCACGACAACTGCCGCAGCGAAGACGTGATTTTCTTGCATTGTTTTAATATCAGCCATAACACCAGCGCCACCACCACTGTCCGTTCCAGCAATCGTTAGTGCTTGTGGAAAATCATTCACCATCCCAGTTACTCCTCCTTGAAATCACCGACGGCTTCGACGGTGCTCTTATTAATTAAGTATAACTCATCTATTAACCGAGGGCCAAAACTACCAGCCAATGGTTGTTCCATCTTCTCCGCTACCACTTGACCGGCCACTGCAAACGTCAAGCTAGCCATTTGCGCCGCTTCGTATGGATCGACGCCAGTTCCTAAGAAGACCCCAATGGTACTAGAAAGCATATCACCTGAACCCACGTGCAATTTGAACAAATCAGTTTGATTATAGACCCGTGTTACCTTAGTACCATCAGTGATCACATCGGTTTTGCCACTCAACACCACTACACAGTTTCGTTTATTAGCGAGTACTTTAGCCATTGCTACTACATCAGCGTTACCGTCCCCAGCATCAATGCCTTTGCTTTGCCATTCTACGTCCGCTAAGGCCGCTACTTCTCCTGCATTACCGCGAATGACCGTCACTGGAAATTCGTCTAGTAGTTGGTTGCACCGTTCCAAACGGTAAGCAACCGCACCCACGGCCACTGGATCTAAGACTACCGGCTTAAAATTATCCTGGGCTGCCAAGCCCACCGCTTTAATTTGATCGAGTTGAGCTTCGGTAAAGGCCCCTAGGTTAATCGTCACCGAATTACTCATTTGCACCATGGCATTAGCTTCGTTAATTTCTTCAGACATGATTGGTGAACCACCAATAGCGTTAATCCCGTTAGCTACATCTTGAACAGTCACAAAGTTAGAAATGTTAAACGCAATGGGATTTTGGTCTCTCACTTGATCTAATAATTCAAATTTCATTATAGTTTCCTCCTCATAATTGAGGCAGCAAAAAAGCCGCTACCTAATTACTTGCGGGTAACGGCTCAGTAAAACAGCACACATTCCCTACGCAAGTATTAACTTACAGGTTCCAAGGGATTGGAAAATTCCATCTCAGCCACAATGGCACCCCCAGTGTTTTTTCTTAGTATTTAATTAACGGTTAATCGCGATTTCGTGGTTCACCATCTTAGAAGTATAACGGTACATTGCCGTCATTAATGCATCCATAGCTCGATCAGAAAGGACTTTGCGAGCACACAATCCTAGCTTAGCGCCAGCACCACCAGCGTAACGAGTCTTAGGCCGGCGACTAATAGCTGCCATATCAACTAGTCGAGCCACTACCCGAGGTTGAGAAGCAAATTGACTAGTAGCAGTCATGAAGTTTTGAGCTTGCCGAGCCATCCCAGCGTAAGGACCATTAGCAGAACTATCCACCAACTTATCCATTGCTACTGCTGACCATTCTGAGGCCACTACCCCTGGTTCAACTACGATAACGTCAATACCAAATGGTTTGAGTTCTAATCTTAATGCGTCACTGATCCCTTCAATGGCAAACTTAGACCCAACGTACCAACTGCCCATTAATTGGGCAATTTTACCGTCTACTGATGAAATGTTAATAATCCGGCCGCTGTGTTGAGCCCGCATAGTTGGTAAGACCGCTTGGATCATTTTCATAGTACCAAAAACGTTAACCTTGAATTGGTATTCGCCTTCTTCTAACGGTACTTCTTCCACCGCCCCAAAAGAACCATAGCCAGCGTTATTAACTAAAACGTCAATTCGACCAGTTTGAGCTACAATTTGCTTAATTGCAGCATCAACACTGTCTTCATCAGCTACGTCTAGATACATGGTATTAATCCCCAAGTTATCTAGCGCGTTCATTTTGTCTACTCGCCGAGCCAAGCCAAAAACGTTGAAGCCATTTCGCTTTAGGTTCTTGGCAATTTGCATTCCAATTCCAGATGAAGCACCCGTCACAATTGCTACATTTCGTTCCATACTATATCCTCCTCGGGGTGGTGTTTACCACAATTTTTTCGGTATAATTCTTTAAATTAACCGTAACCAGATAGCGTTACCATTGTTGTTAACATGCCATCGGTTACTGAATATATTATCATGTTTTCAGAAATTAAACTGCTATATATTCTTTTTTACATTAAATTTGACTAAATTTGATTTTTATTTAGAATGTATTTACTAAAAGAATTTGGAGGGATCACTTTGGCAGGATTAACTGATACATATACCCTTTCTAACGGAAATAAAATTCCGGTAGTGGGCCTTGGTACTTGGCAAGCTGATGGCGACGAAGCTTATGACTCAGTATTGGCAGCGTTAAAAGCGGGTTATCGTCACATTGATACCGCTGCTGGCTATGGTAACGAAGAATTTGTAGGTCAAGCCATTAAGGATAGTGGCGTGGATCGCAAAGATATCTTTGTTACCACTAAACTTTGGAACAACGATCACGGTTATGAAGCAACAAAGCTAGCTTTTGCTGACTCATTAAGTAAATTAGGCTTGGAGTACGTTGATTTATATCTAATTCACTGGCCTAACCCAGTCAACTTCCGTTCTAACTGGAAAGAAGTTAACGCCCAATCCTGGAAAGCCATGGAAGAATTTTATAAATCTGGCCAAGCCAAGGCAATCGGGGTTTCTAATTTCAGACCTCATCATTTAGATGCCCTACTGGAAACCGCAGAAATCACTCCAATGGTTAACCAAATTTTCCTAAACCCTAGTGATTTACAACCTGGGGTAGTGGAATACAATGACGATCACGACATTTTATCCGAAGCTTACAGTCCATTAGGTACTGGTTCAGTTCTTAAGATCCCAGCCCTTAATGACATTGCCGCTAAATACAACAAATCAGCCGCTCAAGTAGTCCTTCGTTGGTCATTACAACACGGTTTCTTACCATTACCTAAGTCCGTTCACGAAGAATATATCAAGTCCAACGCCGATATTTTTGACTTCGAACTAGAACCAGCGGATATGAAAACTATTGATGGTTTCCATGGTCAAGCTGAATTGGTTACGGATCCAGATACCGCAGATTTTTAAGCAAATTTAAGTTAACTTATCCGCTTGGTTAGTCACCCTTACCAAGCGGTTTTTATTTTATTAAAATATTAGGCTAATCTGACAAACATTGACCATCTCTGTTATAATGAGCGAATACTAAGCAGTAAGGAAGTTCCCATGACTAAATACGAAAAAAATTACAATAACTACGATCGCGACGGTGTTTCCGTAACACCTGGCGAACAATTTAAAATTACTATCAAGCGCCTGGGCATCAACGGGGAAGGAATCGGTTACTACCAACGCAAACTGGTTTTCGTTCCTGGTGCTTTACCTAATGAAGTGGTCCGGGTCACCGTTCGAGAAGATCTTCCCCGCTTTATTCGGGCAGATCTCACTGAAATTTTACAAACTTCAGCAGACCGGGTTGAACCAATAGATGCGTACGCTAACGAAGTAGGTGGCTTTGAGCTCGAAAACTTAGCCTACCCAGCTCAGCTACAATTTAAACGGGACATGATTATTAGTGCCCTCGAAAAATTCAAGCCAGCCGGTTATAAACACTACAAAATTCCGCAAACCATCGGGATGGATAATCCGGTAGCTTACCGGAACAAAGCGCAATTCCAAGTTCGCGAACAAGATGGTCAAGTAGTTGCCGGTTTGTATGAAGCACGTAGTCACAACGTGGTAGATCTCAAAACTAGTGCCTTACAATATCCACTAGTAATGAAGGTCATGAATGCCGTTGTCGCTATGATCGCCGACCTCGACATTCCAGTATATGACGAAGAAAAGAACTCCGGCATCATTAAAACGGTGGTGGTTAGAGCCGCCGTTGCCACTAACGAAGTTCAGGTTACTTTTGTGACCCAAAGTCCTAAATTACTGAAAAAACGCCAACTCTTGGAACGGATTGCTACTGAATTACCAGAAGTAGTGTCCGTTAACCAAAACGTCAATCCTGGCAAAACTTCACTAGTCTGGGGCGAACAAACTATTCATTTAGCTGGTAAAAAGGTAATTACCGAAATCCTCGATGGTCTCGAATTTGATTTATCACCACGAGCCTTCTTACAGTTAAACTCATTTATGACCCCTACCCTTTACCACGAAGCTTTTAAGTCATTGAAACTAACCGGTAAAGAAAAACTAGTAGATGCCTACGCTGGTGTCGGAACCATCGGCCTCTTGGCTGCGGATCAAGTTCGTGAAGTCCGGGGCATGGATACCATTGAAGAAGCGGTAGATGATGCCAATCACAATGCCTTAAAAAACCATATCACTAACGCCTTTTATGAAGTGGGTGAAGCTGAAGAACTCTTGCCAGCTTGGTTAGAAGATGGCTTCGACCCCGATATTATCATCGTGGATCCTCCCCGTACCGGTTTAGCTGATTCATTAATCGACGCTATTTTAACTAGTGCTCCCAGCCAATTCGTTTACATTTCATGTAATCCATCAACTTTGGCCCGTGATCTAGTCAAGTTAACAGACAAGTATCGAGTTGATCTGATTCAATCTATCGACATGATGCCCCAAACTGCTCGTTGTGAAGCAGTTGTTAAGTTCACCAAAAAATAATTCCAGAAAGCAGGCCCTGCTATGCAAAATCCGTTTGGTAACGGTAATGATGATCAAAACAATAATAATATGATCCCAATTCCACCCAACTTTGCGGTAGTCAAACGCGCCGATGGCCAAATGAGAATTGCCAAGGTAGGCTTTTCTTGGACCAGCTTGATTTTTGGGATGCTACCGTCAATTTTTCGCTCTGATTGGTACAATTTCTTAAGCATGATTAGTATTCAACTAATCATGGGGATGGGAATTTCTATGGCCATGGGAGAAACGTTTGAAACGGCTTACTACATTGGCGCCAACATTTGTCGCTTCATCTGGGCTGGCTTGTATAACATGATGTACTTCAAACATTTATTTAACATCGGTTACCAACCAGCAGACCAGCGTTCCAAACAATTATTAATCGAAAATCGTTACCTCAGTGAAACTAAATAAGGAGTGAACACTTTAGTGTTCACTCCTTTTTAATTTAATCTTCTAAGTCAGTTAACCGGAAAGTCCGGGTAGCGGCAACCGCCGCTTTCCAGCCGCGGTATAATTTCGACCGCCGATCAGCTTGCATATCTGGTTTAAAGAGTCGACCAGTTTCAACAAAGCCTTTGATTTCGTCAAGACTTTTCCAGAAATCCACTGCTAGGCCGGCCAATACGGCTGCCCCAAACGCAGTGGTATCTTCATCACTAGCTCGAATAATTGGGATGTTTAAGATATCTGCTTGAAATTGCATTAAATAACGGTTTCGTGAAGCTCCCCCATCGGCCATCAGTTGTGGAATCCGAATGTGAGTATCTCGTTCCATCGTTTCGATGATGTCCTTGGTCCCATAAGCAATCGACTGTAAGGTCGCCTTTACAAAATCATTTCTAGTTGTTCCCCGTGTCATCCCAAAGGCAGCCCCGCGTACGTCTTGATCCCAATATGGTGCTCCCAAACCGTTAAAGGCGGGTACCACGTAAACTTCATCGTTATCCGTTGAATTCATAGCTGCTTGTCTGGATTCTGGGACGTTATCAATCAATTGCATATTATCATGCAACCAACTAACTGCAGACCCAGCAGCAAAAATAGACCCTTCTAATGCGTAATTAACCGTACCATCGATATTATAAGCAATGGTAGTTAACAAGTTGTCATCGGCCAATTCTGGCTTTAATCCAGTGTTCATAATCAAGAACGCCCCGTCGCCGTATGTATTCTTAATCATTCCCGGTTCAAACGCCATCTGGCCAATCAATGCGGCCTGTTGGTCTCCGGCAATACCAGCAATTGGAACTTCGATGCCGTAGAATTGGTAATTTTGAGTCGTGCCATACACTTCACTGGAAGTCTTTACTTCTGGCAAAATTGCTGCCGGAATGTTTAACAGCTTCAAAATATCTTCATCCCACCGCAAAGCGTGAATGTTAAATAACATAGTTCGACTAGCATTGGTGTAATCAGTAACGTGGTATCGGCCACCGGAGAGTTTCCAAGTTAACCAGGTATCTACCGTCCCAAACAATAACTCGCCTTTTTCAGCTCGTTCTTGGGCTCCAGCCACGTGGTCTAAGATCCACCGAATTTTGGTGGCAGAGAAGTAAGAGTCCACAATCAAGCCGGTCTTCTTGTGGATTAAATTAGAATAACCATCCGCCTCTAATTTCCGAGCCAATTGAGCGGTTTGCTTAGATTGCCAGCCAATCGCATTATAAATCGGTTCACCAGTTTCTTTATCCCAAATGATCGTGGTTTCTCGTTGGTTAGAGATTCCAATTCCTTCAACGTCTTCAGGATGAATTCCCCCATCAATTAACGCACTAGCGATCACCGACAATACTGAATTCCAAATTTCGTTAGCGTCTTCTTCAATCCAGCCGCTGTGGGGAATAATCTGATCGATCGCCTTATACCCTTCGATAACCTTGCGTCCCGAATGATCGAAAAGCATCGCCCGAGTACTAGTGGTTCCTTGGTCGATTGATAAAATATATTTCTTTTGATCCGTTAACATGCTAGACCTCCAATTTTCCGCAAACGATTTCATTTTTTATAGTTAATATCGTATCATAATTTGATTGTTTAAAAATTAAAAAACCCTAAAGCTTACGTTATGAACCATACCATAACGAAGCTATTAGGGCAAATGTCTTGATATCATGGGCATTAATTCACTAAATGAATATATACCAATTATTTTTTAGGGTGCCAACCGCAGTGCTGGTGCAGGTAACACCGTTTACCATTAGCAAAATCTTCGGGACTGATTAAAAATACCGCCCCACAGTGATTATCGTGTGAAATTAAAATTGGTTCGTATGGTCGACCTTGATACTCCCCAACCCAGTGATAGTTGTGACCATCGCTAGCCTGATCCAAAACGGTTTGCGCATAATTTTTTATTTCGGTTGCCATTTTTATCACCTTGCTTAGTTTTTCACATATTATAACTACTTTGCAGTTAATTGCAATAGTTTTGCTTACTTAATTAAAAATTCCAATCCAGCAGCCAAAAAACCACCTAGCATAGGTCCCACCATAGGCACCCAAGCATAGTTCCATTCAGCTCCTGATTTGTTAGGAATGGGCCAAATAGTGTAAGCCAACCGGGGACCCCAATCTCGAGCTGGGTTGATTGCAAACCCAGTGGTAGTACCTAAACTGACTCCCAAAACCATGATCAGCATCCCAACAATAAAGGGCTTCAAACCGGTAGTGAAGTCACCTAAGTTAAGTAGCACGAAAATAAACACAAAGGTAGTAACTACTTCTGAAATTAAATTGTAGAGTGGTGAATTAATTGCTGGTCTAGTCGCAAAGATTCCTACTGAATTACCTTCTGCTTCATTTTTAGTGGCTTTGAAGTGGGGAATAAATTGAAAAATAGCTAACGTAGCCCCTACAAATGCCCCTAAAAATTGGCCCAAAACATATGGCAATACGTCGTGCCAAGGAAACATCCCAAATACTGCGTAAGAAACGGTTACCGCTGGATTTAAATGCCCCTGCGCCCCAAAAGCAGCCGCAACGTAAACTCCCATCGTAACCGCCATGCCCCAAGCCAAACAAATCAACAGCCAGCCGGCATTATTTCCGTACGTCTTCTTCAAATTAACTCCCGCTCCCGTAGCCGTTCCAAAGACGATTAATACTAACGTCCCTAAAAATTCTCCAATAAATCCATTCATTAATAATTCATCCTTTCGTCGTTAAACGCTTTCAATTCTCATTAAGAATATCAGAACTGACTGGCTGGTTCAAATTTTGCTATATAAAAAACCGCCAGTTCAAAACTGACGGTTTGCTTTAATTATTTTTGTTGTTCAAGTCTTTGTTGAATTCGCTTAGCTGCCTGTTTTCGCCGACTATCCGTTAAAACTACGATATTGTCTGGCAAATTACGATGTTGTTTGACTACCGACAAGGGCACAAACATATTGCAATCTTCAGAAAAACGTTGTTGATCTTGCTCAGTAAAGCCATCTGTCCAACCTAAAATGATGCGCATTCCCTGTTTTTTAATATCATCCCAGTATTTAGCGTCACTACTGTGGCTAACAAATTTTTGGGGATCAAGAGAATCAAGTGCCTTAATTAAGGTCTGGGCATTACTGATTTTATGTTGTGCTCCTAAAAAAGTAAAATAACGTCGCATCACTGGAAAAACTGAATTAAAGAAAACTTTATCGGCGGCAATTTTACGAGGAAAATATTCCTTAAAAATTTCCTTTACGGAAGTTGCCGTCCATCTTCTAGGCGATCGTAGTTGATACCGATAAGCTAAACCTACAAACGCCTGAGTAATATAAAAGGCATTGGCTTTTTGAGCTTGGTCTAACTTAGCATATGAGCGGGTAGATCGAAAGCGAATAAACCAGTAGTGATTTTTAGAAAAATTTCTCTCTGCAACCTCTTCTAAGTATTCTTGTGTCATAGCTTATCACCTCTACTCTTACTTTATAATAGCACGATATTGACCATCCCAGATTATTTTTGCCTTATTTTCAAAACTATGGCTATAATAAACTCATTACAACTTTAAAAGGAGATTGAAATGCCCGCGCTTAAAGACTTCAATCAACGGTTTAAATACCTGTGTCTTTCTATTATCATTAATGCGGCCGGTAACGCCTTAGCCATTTCTACCAATTTGGGAAGTGCCGTTTGGACGGGATCGGGAGTTAACCTTTCCCATTGGACTGGTATTCCATTAGGGACCGCCATGTTTTTATACGGCATAGCCATTACTATTTTGAATCAATTACTCCTCGGTCATTTTGACCGCCGCCGGTTCGTCTCTAATATCATGTATACCATCCCATTTAGTTACTTAGTAGCCGGCTTTGAATATGTTTGGAACTTCTTAGGTGTTCCTCAATTAGGGCTAATCATTCGAATTATTTTGGATATTTTCGGTTTGTTTATGGTGGCCGTAGCGGTTTCCATGTATACCCGTTCTAATTTGATAATGCATCCCAACGATGATTTGGCCTACATTATCCGGTTTAAGTTCGGCAACGGCAGCGCCATTATTTCTCAATGGCTCAGTTACATTCCCCCACTAACCATTATTGCCTTCTCTTACTTTTTTACTGGTCACCTCTACGCCATTGGTTTTGGGACCATTTGGGCCTTAGTAACTCAGGGAGCCGTAATGAAATGGTCCGACTACCATATGTTTCCCAAACTCAAACACCATGTTGATCTTTGATAAACGCCGCCATCTTTTGGACGGCTTTTTTAGTTTCCGGTAAATCAAACCACAAGACAAAATCGTGGAAACCAGCAGGAAATTCTAGCAATTGAACTTGATTTTGCGGTGTTAGTTCCGTCACTAATTGCTTATCGATTGGCAACAACATTTCGTGACCCCCAATAATTAGTTGTACCGGTCCTACCACCCCTAACGGCTGTTGCAATAACTGCTGTTGTTCGTGGGTTAATCCCTGCCAAAATTGGGTGCCAATCTTTTGCATTGTACTTAATTCTAGTAAAACTTCCTTGGCAGCTAAGTTAGTTACTGCCGAATCGGTTAGTTGCCAATCTAACCACGGCGAGATCAAAATAGTAGCAGCAATCGACTCCGGTTGTAACTGCCATAAATACTTAACTAACCAGGCTCCAGCTGAATCGGCCAACAAAATCACTGGAGTTTTAGTTGTCGTGACTTCAGTCAAGGCAGCAACGGCATAATCTAGTATTTGTTCACCAGTCGCCATTCCTAATAGGGTATAATCGGCCACTACGGTATTCACCATGGTATTTCGAGTGATTTTCTGTACTAATTGTACTTGATCAATATTTAATGGTGCGGTTAACGCCCCACCGTGAAAATATAAAACGGTAGCGGTAGCATGTGAGTCAGCATTTAACCAGTTAAGGGTCCCACCGGCTACCGGTCTTTGTTTAGTAATTAGTTCCGGCTGTTGCGCAAATAAATTATATTTTTGATTGGGTTGCATAAAGGTATTACTAACCAATTTTTTGTAATCCTGTTTTTTTAATTGGGAGCGCAAACGCATCATTGCTAAACTCATCAAGCCGCCTCCATTTAGGTTATTATTTATTAATAACTTTAATCTCTCGAGCCGTTAATATCAAGCTCGCTTTCATACTTTTTTCACAGTATTAAAAAGGGCGTCAATCATTGAAATTACTAGAAAATTATGTATACGATAAACTATCGCAATCACTTTTATACCAACGGATTGCGTCTTTTTCGTCGTTTGAAATCAACTACATTAAAATGAGTTTAAACTACAATAATTAGCATCACAAAAAAATCACATTTTGATCCTTGTTTCATAAAATAAATCATGTATATTATTAGTTGTAGATAAGAAGGACTCAGATAATTTTCCGAAATTATTTGGCAATCTCTTCTTCCCCTACATTCTAATAAATTAAATTCCCCCTTAATTTATGAGATAGATTTACTACTTTTCATATATTCTTCCCCTAGAATAGTAAAGTGAGACGGCCTCAAGCGGCTTGTCTCCTTTTTTTATACATAATTACTTGATTCCTATAAAATATGTACTAGTACAGAGCTCTAAAACCGGTTAGCCGATTGAACTCAGTTATGGAGAAAAACCACAATGAATAGAAGAACATTCGAAAGCCTCTTAATTATCATCAGCGGTACTTTCATGGTTGGTTATGAACTACTACACCAAAACTGGCGCAATACGATAACCCAAACCATTTTTTTCGTTATTATTTGGATTATGTGCCAGCAAAAATATTCTAAAAAATAAAAACCATTCAATTAAATTGAATGGTTTTTATTTTATAAATTATTTATTCGCCTTAGAGGTAATCAAGGTCATTTGGCCCGTTAATTCAAATTCAGTAACGTCGTTTGGCAAAATTAAGGATTGCCCCTTAGTTAAGTCATAGTCTTGACCAGCAACCGTTAATTTACCAGCGCCATCAATCACCGTCATAATTTGGTAGGGTTTTAAAGCGTCTAATTTGGTGGTTCCGTCAACTTCAATCTTAGCAACGTCAAAATACTTGGCGTGGACTAATTTAGTATAAGTGCCATCTGGAATTGTGATCGTTTCTGGTTGCGTAGGATAATCCTGATGAGGCACCGTCGTAACTTCAATCGCTTGATCGATTTGTAGGGGTCTTAACTTACCGGTTTGCTTATCTGGACGATCAAAATCATAGAACCGGTATGTGATGTCAGAACTTTGTTGTGTCTCTAAGGCAATAATTCCGGCCCCTAAGGCATGCAAAGTACCAGATGGGACATAGACAAAGTCCCCAGCTTTAACTGGCACAGTCCGCAAAATATCATCCCAGCGTCCTTCATTAACTGCTTGTGCTAATTCTTCTCTAGTTTGGGCGGTATGGCCGAAATACAATTTTGCATCCGGCGTAGCTGCCAAAATGTACCAGCTTTCAGTTTTACCGTATTTTTCACCATGTTGGTTGGCGTATTCATCGTCAGGGTGCACCTGGATCGATAAATCGGTGTTAGCGTCTAAAATTTTGACTAACAAGGGAAAGGCTTGATCTGCTGGATGGCCACCGAAAACTTCTGGGTGTTGTTCCCAAACCTCGCCTAAGGTTTGTCCCTTAAAAGGACCGTTTTCCACAGTACTTTGACCGTGTTGGTGGGCTGAAACAATCCAGGCTTCCCCTACGTGATCAGAAGGCAAGTCAAAGCCATACTCAGTTAGGTGAGTTCCGCCCCATAGTTTATCGTGTAGTGGTGCGTTTAAAAAAATTGGTTCACTCATTACCATTTTAGTACCTCCAATTTTAAATCCGTGCTACTTTGAGTATAGAATATTTTTTAAAATTAGTCTGTACCAATTTTAAAAATTCAATAAACAAAAAAGTTAACCACTTAAAACTAAGTTGGTTAACTTTTTTACTAGTTTATTACTTAAGCAATCGTTCTAATTCTTGGTATTGACTAGTCATCCATTCCAGATAAGTTTGGCCCTTCGGCAAAGTTTCAGTGACTTTTAAGACTGGCACATCATTTTCTTTAGCTAAGTTCACTAAATCCGTCACAGTGTGACTGGAAACCTGTTTGTTATCCACAAAAAAGGCAATGCGATGATCCTTAATGTCTGTTTGAACTTTTTTGATATCAGCCGGAGTAGGGTCCACCCCTTTATCAATGGCATTTTCAAAATGTTGATCATTAATTTTCACGTTTAACGCTTCTAGTCCGTAATCAAAAATTGGTTCACTCACGTCTGCTTTTTTACCACTAACTTGAGTTTTTACCCGACTAATTAGTTGGTTTAATTTTTGAAGCTTTTGTTGATATTGGCGGGCGTTAGCGTAGTAATCCTTTTTATGCTGAGGATCAATTTGACCGTAAGTAGCAGCTAACTTAGTGGCTAAATTCCCCATCGTTTGGGGATTGTACCACACATGCTCGTTATCGCCATCTTGCTTGTGCATCACGTTTTCACCCACCAATAAGTTTTTAGCATCATCACTACCGTTACTAGTTAGGCGCTGCATCCAGTCATCATAACCTAATCCGTTGGCAATAGTAACGTTAGCTTGTGCCACCGTTTTGGCATCCCCGGTGGTCGGTTCAAAATCATGAGGATCCACACTGGGATTGTTAATTAAATTTGTTACTGTACCATGATCTCCTAGGACTTCCTTGGCCACCTCGCCATAAAAATCTAAAGAACTGACCACGTTAATTTTGCCTGACTTAGATTGAGCAGATTTGTTGCCGCAACCAGTCAGAACAAACACTACTACTGCCAGCAGTAAAAACAGCATCCAGACCCCTAAATGTTTTCTCATTTAATTTCTCCCGTTTTTAAAAAGTAATAATTACTATTTAAATCTATCAAAAAATGAAGTGGGGTGCAAATCTTTTTTCAAAAAATAAATTTATGAAAGAAAAATAGCCTAATTAAAGTAAATCAAAAAAAGCCAATAGCGACCTTTCGGGCCGAACTATTGACTGTTATTTTCTTAGTGCTCAGGAATTAACCATGTTGGCCTTAGCACTTTATCTAAAACGGCTTCGACCTTCAATTAGCTCTCTTAACTACAGAAAACGAGATAGCGATACAAAAATCAGTATCGAACTATCTCGTTTTCTTAGGTTAATTATCGCTAATTCCCGAAGGTCTTAGCACTTTATCTTAATACCAACCATTAGCTTGCCAGAATGCCTTAGCAGCACTCCAAGAACCATAACGGCTAGCAACATATTTATCAGCGACTTTTTCTTGGTTAGCTGCTGAGTAATCCCCATTTAAGTATGATGAGGAAAGCTGATATTTACCAATGTATTGACCGTTGGTAGCTGAATAAGAGCCACCAGATTCTTTATTGGCGATCCAAGCTTTAGCAGAAGCATCGGAACCAGAAGCACTAGAAGTATAAGAGCTAGAAGTTGAGTTAGCACTAGTGTTAGAACTAGTAGTTGCATAGTTACCGCTAGTCTTGTAACTAGCATTGGCTTTAGGCGTTGCATAGCTATAGTTAGTAGTGGTAGCTTTTTGAGGAGCTGAATAGTTATAACTAGCATTGCTAGTCTTTGGGGTTGAATAATTGTAATTTGTGGTGGTGTTAGCGGTATTATTATCAGCACCCACTTTAAGTTGTTGGCCCACCACAATTAAGTTAGCATCGGCCAAGTTATTCCGTTGTTGAATACCGTTTACCGTATCGTTATATTCTGCAGCTAGTTTAGCAACGGTGTCACCTGCTTGAACAGTAACAGTAGATGAAGCATCAGCATAAGTGTAACCCGCAAAGTACAACCCCACTGCAGCAGCACCGGTAGCAAGTAATAATGATAATTGTTTTTTCAAAGAATTCACTCCTATAGTCTCTAGAATTTTAATTTCCATTTTTCATAATCGGTAGCACGATGAGTACTTCTTACCGATTCAACATGGCTTACTATAAGGCATAGGTATTACTACTCAATATCAACCAGATTAAAAACAAATTCGGATTTCGTAATAATGTAAATTATAAGTAATAATTGAGACGTTGATTCACGGACAGTTATCTTCTGGATTAATTACCAGCAGGCTTTTGGACGCCTTTTGCACTTGGTTTTAAATGTTTCAAACCAATCCCCGTGTAAGCACTTAGTAATGAAAAAATTGGTGAAGCTAAGCTGAAAAAGACAAATGGTAAGTACTGCAAAGTAGGAATTCCTAAAGCATTGGCAGTAAACACGGCTGCTACGCCCCAGGGAACCAAGTAGTTAATCACAGTGCCACCATCTTCTAACACCCGACTAAGGGCGACTGGTGCCAAACCTGCTCGCTTGTAAGTTTCTTTAAAGGCGTTACCGGGTAAAATGCTGGCCAAGTATTGTTCGCCGACGAATAAATTAACTCCGATACCACTTAAAATCGTGGCAGTCACTAATGCACTAGGGGATTTCAAGCGTTTGGAGACTGGTATCATCACGGCTTCAATAATTCCTAAGTTCATCAGCATACCACCTAAACCTAACGCCATGATAACCAGGGAAACGGTACTCATCATCGCCAAAATACCGCCCCGACTAAGCAAAGTATCCACGTTAGCATTGCCTGTTTTAGCAACAAAACCATTCACAATCACATCCACTATTTTAGCTAGGGATGTATGTGGTTGAGTCATAAAAATCATCCCTACCGCCACCGCAATATTAATAAACAACGTCGGAATCGACGGAATTTTGATCCAAGCACAGACAAACATCAACACGATTGGTAACAACGCCCAAGGACTGATAAAAAAGTGTTGGTTCAACGTTGCCACCGTTTTAGTAATCGCACTGCTATCAAATTGTGAACCGGTTGGTCCAATTAGCATGTAGCCAATTAGGGCCACAAAAAATGCCGGAATCGTCGACCACATTAGGTTTTTAATGTGACTAAATAAATCAGCGCCCACAATCGCAGCGGCTAAGTTAGTAGAATCAGATAACGGTGAAGTTTTATCCCCAAACACCGCTCCGGAAATAATTGCCCCCGCAATCATCGCTGGATTAATTCCCATGGTGATTCCCATTCCTAAAAAGGCAATACCCACAGTAGAAATCACGGTCAAGGCACTCCCAATCGCGCTTCCCACAATCGCACACACTAGAAAAACTGATGGCAAAAACCAACGGGCAGTAATTAATTGAAACCCAAACACCATTAAACTAGGAATTACACCACTCATAATCCAAGTACTAATTAACGCCCCGATTAAAATAAAAATAAAGATGGGGATAATTCCAGTACTTACGCCTTCGACCAATCCCTGGTTAATACGATCCCAATTAAAATGACGCACTCGCGCCCACAACATCAAAAGGCCAATCACTACTAAAATTGGTACCTCCGGACTGAGTTGAAATTTAATCACTCCCAATCCTAAAATCAACATCATCCCTAATAAAATTAAAATTCCCTCTGTCAAACTAACTTGAATCTTGACCTGTTCTTGCTTCATCACCGTTCGCTTCCTTTCCTAAAACTTTATGACCATAAAAAAAGTCCCTACTGTAATTAATTACAGTAGGGACGCATAACCGTGGTACCACCCAATTTCAAAGACTACCCATTTCGGGTGTCTTTCTCACTAGATAGTAACGGTTCTAGTTATTTTCCGGTCATAAAGACACTAGCTACAGTATTTGGCTTTAATTATCCTGACCGATTCGCAGCACCCACCGGCTTTCTGACACCCAGATAATCAGCTACTTGATATAGCATCATCGTTTTTTAATTTGAATGGTTAACATGTTAACAGTTGACCAGATGGACGTCAAGGTTAACTATGATCGATGCCAAAATATTCATCCGGATAATAAATTTTGCCACCTTTGTTGTACAAACTACCATCACGTAATTGTTTAACCAAGTTACTGTAAATATCAACTGGCATGGTAGATAACAAATTAAAGTTTTCCCCAGCGACATAGCCAGAATTAAAGAAGAAATCACCACTGTCAATCGCACTAACAGCGGGATAGCCTGCCAATTGGGCTCGACTTTCTAATTCGTGCAAAATGCCCTGTCCTACCGCATGGTGTTGGTAAGCAGGATCCACACTAATACTAATCACCGAAACGATTTGATAATCATTTCCCATACCACTGACTTGAACTGGAATCATTAGGCTATGTCCAATTACTTGCCCATCCTCAGCAGATTGAGCCACAACTTCAAACTGGGGATTATAATTATCCCATTGGCGTAAACGCTCAATCATTGTTGCTCTAGAAGCCCCTTTAGGGTAACTAGCGGTAACTAACTTATTAATAACTTCAAAATCATCTGGCACAACTGTCCGAATTGAAAATTTCACGATAACATCTCTTTACTCTCTAAATTTGTGGTTTAATATTTACTAACATCTGTAATTATAAAGGAGCTTTGTATGAAACCTAAAACTAAATGGATTTTATTAAGTATTCTAGCCTACTTATTATTTGCCGGCTGTGGTCTAGGATTTGGCTTTTTGGATCCGGCCAAAATCAGCTGGCCCTGGACTGCTTTTTGGCTCATCGCAGCGTTAGGGATCGCCTATTACTTAGGCTTTAAAAACTTAATCTTTGAACGCACCATGTACTATGCTAAACAATTGAACCTTACCAAAGCCGATTTAGTTACCATGCTACCAGAATTATCAGGCAGACAAGAAGTCCCTGATCCCCAAAAACGGCATTGGCTTAGCCCCGTGTTTAACTTTTCATTGCAAAACTTAAATATTTTAGATCGTCAACTAGCTCAGTTAGCTCAAACCAAAGGTATTAAGCCGTTTGACTAGCTTCAGCTAGTTTTTTATTAAGGTACGTTTTAAGCTTGTCCTTAGGAAAAATTCCGGTCACCTTTTCTTTAGCAACTCCATTTTCAAATACTACCAACGACGGAATACTCAAAACGTGATATTGTTCGGCTAATTCTTGGTTGTCATCCACGTTGAGCTTAGCAAAATGAATTTGGTCACCCATTTCCGCTTCTAATTGTTCTAACACCGGGTTCATAATTTTACAAGGGCCACACCATGGTGCCCAAAAATCAATTACCGTTATTTTATTAGCCACTTCGGTCGTTAAATTATCCTTTGTGATCGTCACTGCCATTTTTAGTAGTTCGTCCTTCCTTGATATAGTGAAAAATAATTGTGCCAATTACTGCTGCTACCACGATAATTCCAAAAACCGTTGATGGGATTTCAATATCGATTGCCGGAATAGATAGGATCAATTTTACAGCAATAAAGGCAATTAAAACATAGGCCATTGGTTGTAATTCAGGAATCTTAGCCATTAATTTCATAATGACCTCAGCGACTCCCCGCATTGTTAAAATCCCAATCATTCCCCCAATCAAGACAATGACTGGATTAGATGAGATCGCCAATGAAGCTAACACGGAGTCAATCGAAAATACGATATCCATAAATTCAATTTGCAGCACTACCGACCAAAATAAAGAAATGCGACTTCCCTTTTTGAGTTTTCGAGTGTGGGTTTTTTTGGTTTTACGAAAGAATGAGTAAACCAGATAGAGTAAATACCCGCCACCAATTACCTTAATTTCCCAAAAATGAATCAGATAAGTCCCAATCCCAATAATTAAGAACCGGAAAATATAAGCCCCCCATAAGCCGTAAAAAAGGGATTCTTCTTGTTGCTTTTTAGTGGGCAAGGCTTGCGTTTGCGCCGCTAGCACTACCGCGTTATCTACAGATAACAAACATTCAATCAATACCAAAGACAAAATGATTAACCAATCTTGTCCAGACGAAATCACCGTCTCCCAATTGTGTAAATCAAAAAACGGTGCATATAAATTAACAAGCCAGTTCATACATTAGGTTCCTCTCATCCTAAATTAATTACTATTACCGTTAATAGCGGCTAAGTCATATTTACTCAAATTATACTTACGAATAATTTGGATCAATTTCTTCGCATAGTGTGGATCGGTTGCGTACCCATTTTGTTGCAGTAATTTAGCAACTTTACGGTATGATAACACGTTACTTTGATTAATAAACTGCTGAGCTAGTAAGCGATTATGATCATTAATGGCAGCTAATAAGCTAGGGTACTTCCGAAAGGCGGCCTTCACCGTAATTCGCTTACCAGAAATCACCTCCGCTGTATCATAACGAATTGACTGACCATGGTAGCTACCCATAATTCCAAACGGATTATTAGCATTGCGGTATAAATCTGAATCCCCCCAGCTCGACTCTAAAATAGCCTGAGCCACCACAATACTAGGTAAAACTTGTTGATTCTTTTCATATAATTTCATTGCCGGACGAGCAACTTTACTAATAAAACTATCGTGTTCTTGATTAGTTTTATCCACTACGGTCGTACTGCTTTCACTGACGTAATAACTTTGAGAACTAGCGATTCGATTACTTCGAACGTAAAACGCCCCGCTCACCACAATTACAATCAGTACAAAGCAGGTCATAATGGCCCCAATTTTTTTATTCAAATAAATTAAACTCCTTAATTAATTTCTTTGAAAGTTATTTTATCATTTACTGGGAAGTAACGGAGCTGATTACCCTCAATTAGTTCATCAGTTAGTTGAATCTTAACTACTTGTTTGGCGTGGTAGGGTTGGTAGTAATAATTGCGACTATCACAATCTACTGCCGATCTATAAACGGAATAGGTGGCTTGATGGTCGGTATTTTGTGGTACGTTGACCGAATCTAATAGGTGCCAAGCGTTATCCACCGCGGTATTTTCATCCGTCGCCAAGTTAATTCGTTCTTTATAGTAAGCTGCTCGAACAAACCGGGAATTAGGGGTATACGATCCTGGTGGAATCGCTTTGCCCGAAACATTACCAGTCGTTACCCGCGGGGTGTTGAGGGGAACCGTACCAGCATCAAACTCCGGAGTGAATTCCACGTATTGCCGTAATTTATCAATTTGGCGCTGAAAATGGTTACTATTGGTTAATACTCCCAAGGGATTTTCAATAATTTTGATGGGATGTTGATCTGGTTCAATCACTACCACTCTTCCGGTAGGATCTGCAGCCGTAAAGTGTAATTCCACCTTGCCATACTTTTGGTGACTATAACGATCAGTCATTAGTTCAATTTCGGCTAAGTGTTCACTAATATCTTGAACAGATTTAAAATTAGCTAACAAATAAAACGAGAGTTCATAAGGGGCCAAATGAATTTTCCCCGGCGTCGGCTCATCTACCAATTGGGTTCCGTTAGTAAAAGTGAGTTTTTGGACTGCTAGGCCGTGTTCATTTACCCCATCAGAAACGTCTAATTCGTGATCGTGATAACCACCACTACCAATTAAAGCGTATTTAGTATGATACGCTTGTTGATCATAAACGCTTTGCCACTCAAAATCACGGGGACAAAATACCGGACCAGCACCTAAAGTGGGCCAATCCATTGTACGCGCTAACACATGCGCTGGTTGCTGTGGATCAGTACTAATTTGAAATATACTTGTACACATATTTTCCCTCCAAATTTTATCGCTAATTCCCCATTGAAAATGATATGATATAGTAGTTAATAACTATATTGCAACTAAAATATCGTCAGTTTTATTTAAAATATTTATAAGCTTTCCAAAATTTGCTCAGAATTGAATAACTTAATTGGACTAAATTGTAAAATAAAATTACTTAGTATAACGGAAAACAACAACGGGGAGAAGTTTTGCCATGAAAGAGGCTATCCATAAATTACATAAAAATCGAGTTTTTTCACTACTACTCTGGTTGATCGTGGTGTTTGTCGCCATTATTCAAACACCTAATGTCACCAACTTAACCGAAAGTGCCAGCAACATATCCTACGGAGCTAAATCCCAACCGGCTAAGGCCGCAGATATTAAAAGCCGTTGGGGCTATCAACTTAATAATACCACTGGCGTAACCATCGTCTATAATAATCCCAATGGTGCCATTAAGGCTGATCAAAAAACTCAAATTGATAAAACAATTAAAAAGCTTCAAAAAAACAAGTCTTATTATAGTATTAAAAAAGTTACCACCATCAAAACCAATTTGGCTGGTAAAGGCCAATTAATTTCTCAAGATAAGTCTACGGAATTAGTTGAATTGGATGTAGATCCACAAAATAACACGTTAGCTATTTTAACCAATCAACTAGTTAATCAAACTAAAATCAAAGGACTATCTTCGTACGTAACTAGTCCAGAAATTGTTAGAAATGTTCAAACTCAAAAAGTAGCTACAATCAATAATTTAATTACCATTGCTTTATTCATCGTAGCGGTTTTAATTGTAGGAGTTTACTTCCGTTCAATCTTAGCAGCCTTCGTTTCACTAATTACGTTATTTAGTAGTTATGTCGTTTCATTAGGAGCGATTACCAATCTAACCACTAGATTAAACGCTCCGTTTTCAGTCTATACACCGTTAGAAATTGCAATCGCTACTATCGTTATGGGACTCATCTGGAATATTTATTTATTCAGACGAATTAAAAACACCTCGATCTTACAAACCGAAAGCGTAGCTGCTACCCGACAAACCATCAAGGCTAGTCGGTTCCCAATTACCATGACTGGATTACTATTAGCGTTAGCGTTTGGGTCTTTAATCTTCATTCATTTCACTCCCATTAGCTCTCTTTACGCCGTCGGCATTTCGTACTTAATTTTAATGTTAGCCGTTTTGACCATTAATCCAATTTTTACTGCCGCATTAGGGGAAAGTGTTTTCTGGCCCAACGTTAAACCCGAAAAGCACCACCAACCGGGATTTTGGAATCGCTTAGTTAGCTTTTCATTATGGCAACCTTTAGCCGGCTTATTAATGGCTCTTTACTTAACTTTTCCGTTTATCTATAATTTCCGTCCTAACTTAAGTTACACTCCGTTGTCCACCCTAACGGCTAGTGATCAAGCGGTCCAAGGAGCTCAAGTATTACAAACTCATTTTGCGGAAGGCAAGGCTACTCCGGTAACCATTTATTTGGAAAATGATAAGGCCCTTAATAAAGAAAAATACCTGCAACAAATTGATGCCTTAACTACTAAACTTCAAAGCATGCCCGGCGTGAACTCGGTTTACTCAGTTACTCAACCAAGTGGAATGCCAATTAGCAAGTACTACGTCACTAATCAATTGGGAGACATTCAAGCTGACGTTAAATCAGCGATTAGCAAGTTAACTAGAGTTTCCACAGGTATTGCTTCTAATCGTCGTAATATTAATATTGAACAATTGAACAAACAAATTGGTTACCTTAAAACATTAACCAATAAAAGTGACAAAATTAATTCTAAGAGTACCGATATTCAAAAGCAGGTTAGCGATGCTTCAAATAAAGCTAGCGTTAACCAACAACGGAGTGCCAACTCAAAAGTTAAACGTTACGAAAAGCAATTAGACAAACTTAATACCCAATTAGACACCACTTCAACTGATATGGATGCCTTAATTGCTCAAGCTAATAACATGCAAAACTATTCTCAAACCATTTATAACAATATGCAAACTTACAATGAGGCTTTGCAAAAAGTTAAAAATGATTTGAAGTCGTTACAACTACAAGTTAAAAACGTTCAAAAAGGCTTAAACAACGTTTATGACTACTTAGCAGCCTTACAAAAATCTACCGCTTCTAATGTTTACTACATTACTAATTCTCAATTAGAAGATACTGATTTCTTGCAAACTATGTACAACTATACTAGTCAAAACAAAAAGATTACTTCCTTACAAGTTATCTTTAACAATGCTCCTAACAGTTCTGACACGCCTAAACAGGTTCAACTATTACAAGATCAAATCAAGACACAACTACAAGGTACCACCTTAAAGAATGCCCAAGTAGCTGTTACTGGTGAACCTGTTTATCAATCACTAGAACAACATAATCTTCAACGTGGTTTCTTGATCATGGCAACTATTATGATTGTGGCGATTGCTTTAGCTGCCTTTATTTTAAGCAGAGCTATTCTTCAACCATTCTACTGGTTGATCGCCCTAATCATGTCAGTAATTACTGGTACTCAATTAACCTACTTGGCTTTAGATTACGTAGCTAACGTTTCGGCCTTTGATTGGCAGGTGCCAATCCTAGCAATGGTAGTAATCACCGCCGTAGGGGCTTGGCAAATTATCTCGTTAGGCTTATCCATGCGCTATACCCGTTTGAATCCGTTAGACTGGATTCGACCAAGTATGGCTAGTTACGGCCAAGTGTTGAGGTACATTTTACTAGTAGTCATCTTAATTTCATTGGCCCTAACCTATGGATCTTCCATGGTAATGATTGAAACTGCCATGATTTCTGGATTTACTTTTGTTATTTACTACCTAATTTTACCGATGATCGTCTCTTCCCTTGGCAAAATGGCAGTTACGGCTCCTGATAAAACCAGATTATTTAAACAACACACGGATGACAAATAATTTTTACTAATTATATTCCTACTAAGAAAACGAGAAGCAACCCTAATTGGGATTGTTTCTCGTTTTTTATTTCCCCTTAAATAATTCGCTCAACCCTTGGTAGCCATAAAGTTTAAGTTTTTTTGTAATTTCTTAAGAAAGTATTTAATTACTTTGATACTTCTTTGTTACACGTTTGCAATATTCTCTTGTTAAAGTAAGAGCATAAATAAACGGGGGTTAGTTTTAAAATGAAATTACATAAAAATCTTTTACTTAGTTTAGTTGCATTCTTTAGTTTATTAGCCGGTGGTTTTATCGCTGCTGACAACAGTCAAGCTGCTACTACCGATGATGACGCTCCTTCATATTCATCAATTTACAAATTGGCTAAGAAAAACCTTGGCAAGCCTTACGTATACGGCGCTACTGGTCCTTATGCTTTTGATTGCTCAGGTTTTACCAGTTATGTTTACAAAAAAGCTGCTAAAGTAACTATTCCACGGACTGCTGCTGCTCAATACCAAGCAGCTAAAAAAGTTTCTTACAAGAATATGAAAAAAGGCGATTTAGTATTCTTTGGTTACAGTGCCTACTCAATTTACCATGTTGGGGTTTACGTTGGTAACGGTCAAATGATCGATGCTCAAAACAACGGTGTGGTTAAAGAAAAAGTTATTGCTCCATGGTGGGATTACTATGGATCAGCTCGTGTTACTAATTTGAAGTAAACATAACTTATCTTTTAGAGTTAGCCCAAACGACATAGAAAATGAAAACAACATCCGATCGGATGTTGTTTTTTTATTGTTTTATTTTTAAAATTAACAATTGATGTTGAATCCCTGCTTCCATAAACACTGGACCAGTGGCTTGAAATCCCAAGCGTTTATAAAATGGGAGTGCCATTAACTGCGCTCCCAAGTAGAATTGAGGTTCAGCCAAATCACTAGTTAACGGGTCAAAATCGGTCATCAACTGAGTTAATAACTGGCTGGCATAGCCGTTTGTTCTTGCCGATTTAACCGTAGCCACTCGTTGAATATGGACCCCCTGATCAGTAATGGTTGCTCGGGCAGTAACTACTGGAATGGCATCTATATACCCAACATAATGAACAGCCCCTTCATCACTACCATCATATTCTAATGCCGGATCAATTCCCTGTTCGTTAATGAAAACGGCGTCTCGAATTTGGTGAGCAGCAGAGATGATTTGCGAATCATCTTTACTGGCTTTGATTTGTAATTTACTGGACATTAAACGCAGTTACCTCAATTTGATCATCATGGAAATGCAGTTTAGTAATACTACCATTAGCAGGTCGTTCCGTAACGTCGAATTGACCGTTACCAAACCGTTCCACTAAGCTCAATAACGTGTTACCATGGCTAACTAGCAAGACGTTGTCACCGTCATGAATCTCTGAATTAGCCTTAATTAAGGCTAATCCTTGATCTAACCGTTGCCAATATTCATTATTATCTTCAGCATCGTGGAATGGATCTGCGGCCTTTAATAAATCCTTAGCCTTACCAATGGACTTCTGTTCCACAATCGACCGAAAAGTAGGCATCCCGTGTGGAGCCCCCGCTAAGTACCAAGCTTGATCCATATCCGTTCCTTCAAAGTAACCATAAAATTCTTCTCGGAAAAACTTAGAAGTTACCGGCGTATCCAAATCAGAGGCGGTGTTTTTGGCCAAAATCATATTAGCCGTGTCCATTGCCCGAGTGGTGTCAGAACAATAAGCCGCCACAAATTTAGTGGAAGCTAATTTGTTCCCCGTATCCACAGCATTTTGAATCCCCTTATCGGTTAACGGTGAATTACTCCACCCTTGTAACTTGTTGTAAATATTGAAATAGGTTTGTCCATGTCGGACCATATACAGTGTAAAATCTGCCATTAATCCCACTTCCCTTCTTAGATACCTCTAGTATAACTAAAATCCAGTTTAATTTAGCAATATTAAGTTAAGTTTCTGCTTTTTTTCTACAGAAATTGCTGGCGTCTGATAAGATGGAAGCAGCTAAAATTTTAAGGAGTATATCCGTGAAATACTTAAATAATATTTTAAAACGTAGCAGTACGCGCATTGGCTTTATTGGCCTATTAACTGCTTGTTTTTGGTTAAAAACCATCTTGGCTTACTTCGTTGATTTTCGGTTAGGAATTAGTAATCCATTTCAATTCTTTATCGTCTTAATCAATCCCCTGGCAACTACCGTTTTATTGTTAGGAATTGCCTTGTACTTTAAAAAAGCCCGTTATTTCTACCCCATTGCAATTATTATGGATATTGCTAATATGGTCTTGCTGTATTTAAACGTCATTTATTTCCGGGAATTTACCGATTTTATGACGGTCAGCACCATGACCGGATACTCTAAGGTTAATCAAGGATTGAGTGGCAGCTCTTTAGCCCTCACCAATATCCATGACGTTTTGTACTGGCTAGATTTAGTCATTATCATTGCGTTATTACTAGCTCGTAAAATCAAAATTGACAAACGACCTTTAAACAAACGAGTCGGCTTAGCCGTTACTTCGGCATCCATTTTGTTTTTCGTCTTTAACCTTACCTTGGGTGAAATGGACCGCCCACAGTTATTAACTAGAACTTTTGACCGCACCTATATCGTTAAATATCTAGGCTTAGATGCTTTTACCGTTTACGATGGTCTCAAGTCCCAACACAATAACGATTTACGGGCAACGGCTACCAAGTCAGAACTAGCTAAAGTAAAGCAGTTTACCGATAAACACTATGCTAAGCCTAATTCCGAGTACTACGGCATTGCCAAGGGTAAAAACGTAATTGTACTACACCTAGAAAGTTTCCAACAATTCTTGATCGGTCAAAAAATTAATGGCCAAGAAGTCACTCCGTTCTTAAATAAACTGTATAAGAGCCAATCTTCGTACTCGTTTAAAAACTTCTTCCACCAAGTTGGCCAAGGTAAAACTTCAGATGCTGAAAACATGATGGAAACTAGCACCTACGGCTTACCACAGGGATCGTTATTTGCTCAATTAGGCAGTGATAACACCTTCCAGGCTGCCCCTGCTATCTTGAACCAGCGAGCAGGCTATTCTTCAGCCGTCTTCCATGGCAACATTGCCAGCTTCTGGAATCGAAACAATGTTTACAAGAACCTAGGATACCAATACTTCTTTGATGCCAGCTACTATGACACCACTGGCGATCGTTCCTTAGGTTATGGTCTCAAGGATAAGTTATTATTCCGTGATTCGGTACCGTACTTTGAAAACTTGCAACAGCCGTTTTACGCCAAATACATCACCGTTACTAACCACTTCCCTTATGATTTAGACAAGGAAGATACTAACTTTAGAACCACTAATACTGGTGATAGTACGGTGGATAACTACTTCTTAACTGCTCATTACCTGGATCAATCAGTCCGTGAATTTTATCGTTACCTGAAAAAAACCGGCATGCTTAAAAATTCCGTCATTGTGCTCTATGGTGATCACTACGGTATTTCTAACTCTGAAAATACCAGTTTAGCCAAGGCTTTAGGTAAGGATCCAGAGAAGTGGAACGATTTTGATAACGTTTCTATGCAACGGGTTCCTTACATCATCAACGTGCCTGGCCAAACCAACGGGAAAGTTTTTGATGAATATGCTGGCGAAATTGATGCTTTACCTACCCTAATGCATCTCTTAGGGATCAGCAGCAAACGTTATATCCAATTCGGAACTGACGTCTTTTCTAAGCAACACGATCAATTAGTAGCTTTTAGAAATCAAGATTGGGTTTCACCAAAATACACTTCAATTGATGATAAAGTCTACGATAGCGTCACTGGCAAGGAAATTATTAATCCTACTAAAGCGCAAAATAAATTGTTTGATGCCAACGATGCTAAGGTTCATAATGAGCTTAGTCTTTCTGATTCACTTAACGAAAAAAACCTATTACGTTTCTATCACCCTAAAGGATTTAAAAACATCAATCCAAGCGATTTCAACTACGCTAATGGGTTAAGCAAAGAACGTAAGATCGAAAAAGAGTTGGGTAATAAATCTACCAGCCTTTTCTCCGAGAACGGTAATAAATCTACGTTAAGCGACTACGTTACTAACGCCCCAGAAGTTGGCCATAAAACTACGGATTCTAATCGGATTAAGATTACCAATCCGGACGCTAACAACGAATCTACTCATTAAAGAAGGCGAATTTCATGCCCCCGCACAAATTAAACCGCGCTTTATTAGCCTATCAAGTAATTATTGTTAATCTGGCCTTGCTGTCTATTGGAATGGTATTAGCCAGCCACCAACATCTGCTTAGCTTAAGTCAAGAACCATGGCATAAAATTTACCTAGCCATTTGGCTGATCTTCTTATTTGATTACGTCATTAGGTTTGCGACGGCTACTTCCAAAAAGAAATTTCTGATTGAAAATTTATTTGATTTAATTGCTTTGATTCCTTCCCACCCCATTTTTGTATTCTTTCGGTTGGGCAGAATCGTTTCAATCATTCAGTTCTATCATCTCTTTTGGCGATTAGGTTGGTCAGGTGGTTGGAGTAAAAAAATCCATAATTTTTTATATGATACTGGGTTTATCTATCTTTTTTCGATTAGTTTGGTCATTTTAATCTCTGCTTCATTGTTGTTTTCGATCTTCGAACATCGATCATTAGATCAATCACTTTGGTGGTCAGTGGTTACCGCCACCACCGTTGGTTATGGTGATGTGACGCCAAAATCTGAGGGTGGCAAGGTAGTTGCCGCTATCCTGATGTTTGGTGGGATTGGCTTTATTGGTTTATTAACTTCTACGATTACCGATTACTTCACCAAAAACGATGAAAAAGATGAAGCAGTCCAAGCTATTGAGCAACTAACTAAACAGGTTACTAGGCTTACCAGACAGGTTGATAAATTAGAAACTGAACTTCGTAAAAATAAGCAGTATCCTAATAAGCAAAAATAAAAACCTGCTGAGCACTTTAAAAGTGTTCAGCAGGTTTTGTTTTTAAATCTGTTCATTATTAGTTGCTTCGCCTAATTGATTTCATCAGATTCTTCATTATTAATGAATATAAACTTTGGTTCCTCTGGGGACATTTTTATAAATCCAATAAGCATCCGGAATAGTTAATCTAATGCACCCGTGAGAGACTGGCTTGCCTAACTTAGCCGCTTCCGATTTAATATATTGATCTCGTTTATTAGTAGGCACGGTATGGAATAAATAAATTCCATTGTATAGCCACGAAGTCCAGTACTTAGCCCCTTCTTTAGAAGAAGCATTATAAAACGATGTCCCCCGATTTTGAATGTGGTAAGTTCCCCGCGGCGTACTGTTATTAATTCCAGTAGAGCAAACCATCGTGTATAAAGCTCGTTTTTGCTTTTTACGAGCAACGTATACCCGTTGTTTTTTGATGTTAACAATTAACCAGTCACCATTTTTAAATTTAGGGTACGCCTTTTTTTGAGAGGGTTTCTTCCAGTTAACCGTGGTTCTAGCACTCGCATCTACAGTAGCTACCGCGCCTAATTCACTCCAGCCCAGTACCAACACTAATCCTAATACTAACTATTTTTTTCATCCCTCAAACTCCTTCAATGTTTATCTAAGTACCTGACTACGTCTCTTCCCAATTTAACATTGGCTTTTAATGGTGCCATTCCCATTACTAGTAGCCACACTAGTTAGTATGGTTAAGCTCTTGTTTCGCATAATTTATTATTTAACTATAACCAAATTATCCTAAAAGCTAGTCACGTTGTCAATCGGTTGTTAGTTTAGTAAAAAAACTTCCTAAAATGGAAGGCTTGTTACTTATTTTAAATGAATGGAGGTACTGTGCATTGGCCCGCGGCCGTTGGGATCCATAAATTTAAAGGCCGAGTTAACTGCCAGTGGCGCTTCTCCCATCCCGGTAGCAATCAGTGCTTGCTTATCGGCAAAGGTTGCCACATCACCAATAGCGTAAATACCAGCGACCTCGGTATTACCACCTTGATCTGCCAAAATTTGACCTCGCTCGTTCGTTAACTTTACGTCCCAATTATCCAAAACACTATTTTCTGCACTAAAGCCGTAGTTAACCACAATGTCATCCACCACTAAGTCAGTCATTTCGGCTTCCGTTCGCATTTTTTTGGCAGTAACCTTTACTCGTTGATCATCCGTCAGTTCTAGCCCTTTAATTAAATATGGTGTAATTAATTTAATTGATGAAGCATTCAAGCGATCTACTGCACTTTCTAACGCTCGGAATTGATCTCTGCGATGCAATAAATATACCTGACTAGCTACCCCGGTCAACATTAACGCTTCATCAATCGCGGCATCACCACCACCAGCCACCAATACTTCTCGGTCCCGGAAATGTTCTAAATCTCGCACGCTGTAAAAGAGGTGACTACCTTCAAAGTCTGCGCCATTATCTACCGCTAATTTTCGGGGATTAAAGGCCCCGACACCGGTAGCCACGATCACGGTTTGGCTGGTCGTTATTCCTTGATTAGTAATGATTTCAAATGCAGTTTCAGTTTGCTTAACGTTAGTAACGGTAGTCCCTAACTTCACATCTACATCCATTTCTGCTAACTGGGCTTCTTGTTGTTCAATCAAATCCCGTCCTTTGATTTGAGGATAACCACCAATATCTAAAATCGTTTTTTCCGGATAAATAGCAGTTACTTGGCCGCCCAATTCAGGCAAGCTTTCAATCAACTGCACTTTAGCGTTACGTAATCCTGCGTAAAAAGCGGCAAAAATGCCGCTAGGGCCGCCGCCAATAATGGTAATTTCATAATCAGCCAACTTTATGGCCTCCTCGTTTTTTTCTTTTTAACAATTAACTGCCCCTGCAAGGTCCGAACTTCCCTTAAACCAGCATCGATCATGACAAAAATTAAGAACCAGCCAATCACAACTACAATCAATTCTTCGGTAATAGAAGCCGGCAAGCCAGTTCCGGGAATGTCCCAATCCCATAATGTATGTAGTCCGATAGCAATTAGTAAGAAAATAAAAAAGCGTGGCTTAGTAACAAAATCTCCTAACGTAAACGGCTTTTTGCGCACTTTTCCTAAGATAATTGCCCCCCCAATGATAGCGGCCCAAATGGTATGGGTCCCGATGGCCTGAAAACTTCTGGTATAAATGGTAACCAGCCCATATTCACTCACGTATCCCGAACTTTCGAATACCGAAAAACCAGCCCCCACGGCCGCCCCAATCAATAAACCGTTAAAAATATAATTTAATTTATAGGCGTTGATAAACAAAATAATCACTACCGTTTTCGCCAGTTCTTCCACTACCCCTACTAACAGGGCGGATTCAATGCTAATGTTGGTTTGAATGGGTAACAGTAGATAAAATAACATGGTAACCAATAGGGACAAAATGCCCCCCACCAAGAAGGTCTGCATTACCTGCAAAAAAGAAACGTTTTGGTAAACATTGATTTCAAAAAACATCATTAGCAAAGAAAACGGCACCGCTAACGAACCAATAAAGATCATTCCGGGAATCGCCTTATCGCTTCCAAATAAATACAGCAATAGCATCAGCATCGTAAAACTAAGGGCTAACACCACGAACACCCTGGTAAAAAACCACGGTTTCACTGGTCGACTAGAAACTTTGCGTAATCCCGGCGTAGTGGCCTTGGTTCCCGCAATAAAAATACGGTCTGCTTCGTCTTTAGTATGCCGTTTAAAAATACTAGAAAACATTTTCGAGAGGTGAATCTCGACTTGTTCATTGGTTTCATCAACTTTTTCACCTAAACGCTTAGCGATCGTATCGTCTAAATTATCATAATTACGCCGCACTCCGGTCCAAACTAAATCCAAGAACCGAAAGCCGCCGTCATACCATTTACTTTTCATTGAACTCTCCTAAACTATGGTTTTAATTATAGCGACTCTCGTTATAAATGCCAATCATTCACGATTGCCAATTGAGAATAAAGCGCTTTTACGCTATGATAGAAATACACATAATTTCATTTACTGGAGGTTACAAAATGGCTCAAAAGAAAATGATTCTTGACTTGGATACTGGGATTGACGACGCAATGGCAATTGCCTATGCGGTTGCTAATCCTGAAGTGGATTTAATTGGGATTATCGGTTCGTACGGTAACGTTTACGTAGAAGACGGGGTAATCAACTCCCTTAAAATTCTCGAACTACTAGGGGCTACTGACGTTCCCGTTTATACCGGCTTACCTCATTCTTCAGAATCTGATCACTTTGACCGGATGCCAATCAGTGCTGAAATTCATGGTGAAAACGGCATCGGGCAAGTCGAATTACCAATGCCAGCTCGCAAGCCAGAAACTGGCGATGCCATCGACTTCTTAATTGATTCTGTTAAACAATACGGTAAGGATCTTATCTTGGTACCAACCGGTCCGTTGACCAACCTTTCTGCAGCCATTGAAAAAGCTCCTGAAATTACTACCGAAATCGGTAACGTTACCATCATGGGAGGGGCCTTAACCGTTCCTGGTAACGTTACGCAAGTTACAGAAGCCAACATCAACCAAGATGCCAGCGCTGCTAATAACGTCTTCACTAGTTCCCTTCACCTAACCATGGTCGGCTTGGACGTTACTTTGCGGACCCTCTTAACTCGCAAAGAAACTCAACAATGGCGTGATTTAGGAACTGATTCTGGTAAAGCCTTCGCTGATATTGTTGACTACTACATCAAAGCTTACGAAGTTACCAGCCCTGATCTTCATGGCTGTGCCCTCCATGATCCATTTGCTGTCGGCGTAGCGATTGATCCATCATTTGTGACTACCTTGGACCTTAACATGTACGTCACTACCGACAAAGAATACTATGGTCGTACAGTTGGTGACCCTGCTCGCCTAGACGAACCAGAAACTAACGTTAAGGTGGCCGTTAACGCTGATGTTGATGCTTACTTAGCAACCTTTATGAAGTTATTGACTACTTTGTTTGAAGAACACTAAAAATAAAAGAACTTTGGCAAATGCCAAAGTTCTTTTTTGATATTAATTTTGACTCTACTTGTTTAACTATTTAACCAAAGGCTGTTTCAAGATAATGAGCCACCCCATCGTGATCATTATCAAAATCCGTCACCACGTCCGCAATTTCTAGCATTTGAGGTTGACCATTTTTCATTACGACTCCGGTACCAGCAGCCTTAATCATCCCTAGATCATTTTCAGCATCGCCAAAGGTCATCAGATTGCTAAAGTCCCAGCCAAAGTGGTTTAGTAAGTGACTCAAGCCCACTTGTTTATCCATATCCATCGCCAAAAATTCGGTAATAATAGGTTGAGAACGCACGATATGGTAGTGCTTATTAGCTTCAGCAGGCAATTGAGCTAAATATTCGTCCAATAACGAAGGTGAATCACACATTACCGCCTTAGGAAATTCATCTTGGTCACTAATGTTAGCGTAGTTTTCCGCTTCAAAGTGTAACACGCCGGGCTTAAATTGATTTTGATAATTAGAAGGTTTCAAATCAGTTAATGAGTATGCCTGCTCAAAATCTAGTAAGTCTAACGGAGCATGGACTTGTTTAGCAAAGCGATGAAGACGATCAAAATCGTGTTTTTTCAGTCCTTGTTTGAATAGTTCCGTTTTATTATCGTTTTCTACCACTAGAGCACCATTAAACGTAATCGTATAATCTTCGCTCCCCACTAAATCCAGCTGTTCAATAAACCGCCAAATCGCGTTAATAGGCCGACCAGTACACAAAACTACTTTAATTCCCGCACTATGTAAGTTCTTTAAAACTTGCTGGGTATAATCACTAATCGTTTTGTCACTAGTCAGCAAAGTCCCATCTAAATCTAGGGCAATCATTTTAATCTCATTATTCATTCTCTCTACTCTCCTCTATCGTTCAGTAAATCACTAAATTAAAAACCATCATTAGTATACCCCTTAAATTCAAATGCGCCAGTTAAAAAATAAAACCGCAAACTATCCGTTTGCGGTTTTAACTAACTATAAAACACCGTTTAGCTAATTCTAGCTTCCAATGTCTTGAGTTCTGATTCGCGAACTTCACGAGGCAAGAAACGCCGAATTTCTTCTTCATTGAATCCGACTTCTAACCGGTGATCATCAAAAATGATGGGCCGTTTCATTAAATCTGGGTATTTAACAATTAAATCAACTAGTTGAGAAACTGATAAGTTATCAATATCCAAATTCAATTTTTTGAAAATGTTTGAGCGTGTAGAAATGATATCTTCACTACCATTTTCAGTTAATCGTAAAATTTGTTTTACCTCATCGGTATTTAGTGGTTTGGAATTAATATTTCTTTCCTTGAAATCAATATTGTGTTCCGTTAACCATGCCCGTGCCTTCCGACTTGATGCGCTACTTGGTGCTACATATAAGTTTAGCATAAAAATCCACCCCTTATCACGAACTATGTAGTTAATAGACTTTCCCCGAAATACAACCAAACAACATTACGTTGCATTACTCTATTTATCTACAAACTTATCCTACCATACCAATTATAATTGTCAACCACCTTTAGTATTTTTTCGATAAAAATATGAAGAAATTATGTATTTATTTGTTATTTTGAATTTTTATTTCTATAATTAAATTTAGAAGTAATTACATAAGGAGTTCTTTGCATGGAAATCTTTTACTCGGTCTCTTTGTTGGTGGTAGCAGCGGTAGCAGCTAATATCATCTATACAGAATGGCCCCAAATCCCATTGGCGTTTTATCAAATCGGAGCAGGTTTGTTACTATCATTTTTACCATTATTTCACCACTATGTCTTATACCCAGAGATGTTTATGTTGATCATTATCGCTCCGTTGCTTTTTAGCGATGGGCAGTCGACCAATTTTAGAAACTTGCAGCACTCAGTCAATCAAGTGCTGTCTCTTTCAGTAGGATTAGCTCTGGTTACCGCAGTTGGAATTGGGATATTAACTCACCTAATCTATCCCACTTTACCATTAGCACTAACATTTGCATTAGCAGCAATTATTACGCCTACGGATTCGGTAGCTTTAGGTTCGATTACTAGTGATTTAGAGGTTCCTAGTGGCTTAAATTCCGCCCTGGAAAATGAATCGCTTTTTAACGATGCTTCCGGGATCGTCATTTTTGATTTGGCCCTCGTAGCCTTTTCTACCGGTAATTTTTCATTAACTAACGGTCTCAAAAGTTTCGCAGTCAGTTTTATTGGCGGCCTAGTGTTAGGGGGATTACTTGGGTATTTCTTTACCGAAGTCCAAAGCTGGTTCATTAAACAATCTATGGACACTACCAGCGTCATCGTACCGTTTAGCATTATGACCCCCTTTGCAATTTACTTGGTGGCTGAAACTTTCGGATGTTCTGGAATTCTAGCCGATGTAGCAGCAGGGATTGTTTTTGGAATTGCCAGAAACCGATTAAGATTAACTTCCACTAACGTGCAGGTAGTTAGTAACGCTACGTGGAGTATCTTAGTTAACGTTTTGAACGGCTTCGTCTTCGTTTTATTAGGGGTTACCCTGCCTACGGTGATTGCCAATGTAGCTAACTATTCTTCCATGCAAATCAGATTACTTGTTTTCTTGGCCATTATTTTATATGTCATGATGGTTATTATCCGTTATGTTTGGGTGCGCTTAGGTGGTGGTAAGATTCACTATACTAATAATAGAAATCACCGTGGTCGTAATTCTCGAATGCGGCCCAGCAGCAAGGATTCCTTTATTATGGCCGTTAGTGGTATTCACGGAACGATTACCCTTTCAATGGCTCTTTCTATCCCCTTGACGTTAAGCGGTCACTCGTTTCCATTTCGTAATGAATTAATTTTTCTAGCCGCAATGGTGATTCTATTAAGTTTATTAATGCCAACGCTAGTATTGCCACTATTGCTACCTAAAGTAACCCAACTAGACCAAGACTCCATCGCTACTTATCGGAACCAAATGGTTGATTATAGTATTCAACAGCTTAAAAATAACACAACTGCCAATCCACATGATAGAGACTACGTTATTGATACCCTGATCAGTCAAAAAGGCCAACAGGTGGACCGTAAGCAGGTAATGCAATTAATGCAACAAACTATTCAGACTGTCCAACAAACTCTAACTGATTTAAGTAATCAGGGCCAAATTGATACCAAAGTTGCTAACATCATTGCCCAACGAGCTTCGATGTCTAGTAAACGCCATTTTAGTAATTATTTACGGTTCTGGCTTAAGCACTTTTCACCTAAAAGTCTTAAAACGCGGCGCAAATTCCGAGAACGCAAGCAAACCATACTAGAATATTCTAAAACTGAAGCTGGTAAGAAAAACATCGCTGACTTCCAAAACCAAATGAAGTTAGCAGAAAATACTTCGTTTAAAAACGTTTCTAAGTTGTTAGCACAAATTGAAACCAAAGAAAATGCCAGTGCAGTGGCTTTTATTCGCCGATTTTATAATGTGCAACACGAACGAATTAACAATTCCGAAGCTGATAATGACCGGCGAATTCAACTTTTTATTTCAGCACTACAAAACGAATACTCATACGTGGCTGACCAATACGCTCAAAAAAATATTACCAAGGAACAAGCAGATCAGCTCAACCAAAGTATCTCTACCGACCAGTTAGTTTATATGCAAAATATTAGTGACGCAGAAGGCTAAATTATTAGGACTTTTCAGGACTAATCTAGTTGAAAAGTTTTACTTTACTTGCTAAGTTGCTTATAATTTAGACATTAAACTTATGACAGGTGAGCGTATGAAATTAACTATTTTGGCAACCAGTGATACCCACGGTTTTATTCCTCCCACTAATTTTGTGGAGTTAGCGGAAAATAAGCCTTATGGGCTGGAAAAAGCAAGCAGCGTAATTTCACAATACAAAGCAGAGCATCCCGATGAAATTGTCGTTACCGTTGATAATGGCGATTTTTTGGAAGGCTCTCCTTTAGCGTACTTTACTGCTAAACGAGCTCAACCCCTGCAACGAATGGCTTTTACTGATGCTTATAATCAAGTCAACTATGATATTGGCACTATCGGTAACCACGAATTTGATTTTGGTTTGGACTACTTAGAAACCGCCATGGCTAATTCAAACCGGCAATTTTTGTGTGCTAATATCGTTGATGATGAAGAAAATCCTTTAATCGGAGAACCATACCAAATCATCCAACGGGCTGGCATCAAAATCGGTATTTTAGGCTTAACAACTACCAGTGCCCGGAAATGGAAAAACATTAATCAATTAAATAATTTTCATTTGTTATCGGCAGTCAAGACGGCTCAGCGTTACGTTCCTTACCTACAAAAACATGCTGATGTAGTTGTAGTGGTCTACCATGGCGGGTTCGAACGTGACACTTCTGGTACTTGGACGGATATTACTCCTGGTGAAAATGAAGGCTATGCCTTATTAGAACAAGTTCCGGGCATCGACGCTTTAGTTACGGGTCACCAACACAGAAAGTTAGCTGGGGAACTCTTTGGCGTACCATATATTCAACCTGGTCATCGGGGGGAATTTGTCGGTAAAATTTCGTTAGAACTAGAAAAACAAACTTCGTTTATTCTGGAAAATTCTGCCGAATTGCTACCGTGCACCGACGTTGATATTGATTCAAACGTAGCATCTAGCATTCAACCTTTAAAGCATACGTTAGAGGGGTGGTTAGACCAACCGCTAGCTAACATCGTAGGGGATCTCACTTTTTCAGACCCCAACGCAGTTCGCAAGTCAGAAACGGCCTTTATCGAATTTATTCAAAAAGTGCAAATGGCAGCTATGCATACTGATATTTCAGCAACTGCCCTATATAATAACGAAGCTCATGGCTTTGAAAATCCAATTACTATGCGTAATGTTATTACTAACTATGTCTACCCTAACTCATTAGCGGCAGTTAAAGTTACCGGGGCGGATCTACGAGCGGCTTTAGAAGTCTCCGCTCAGTATTTCTCGTTAAACGATGCCGGAGAAGTGATCGTTAATCCCCGCTTCCTTTTTCCCAAACACCGCTTTTACAATTACGATATGTACGAAGGCGTGGACTATATCCTAGATATTTCTAAGCCCGTTGGTCAACGGGTTACAGAGTTGAAGTACCAAGGAACGGATTTAATGGATGATACGATTTTAGAGATCGCCCTTAATAAATATCGAGCTACCGGTGGTGGCCATTATCCCATGTTCGATGAAAGTAAAATTGTACGTAGTGACACCACTATTATGAGCCAACTAATTTTTGAATACTTAAAAGCTAATCCCGTCGTAACGGCAACCAATAATCACAATTTCAAAGTTATTGGCAAACAAAAAGAATGACTTTCGTCATTCTTTTTTTATGCTCTTTTTTTCTGTTTGGTTTTCTTTTCCGCCCCCACGTAAGCCGTGGTACGAAAATCTCTAACCGTGGTAACTTTAATTTTACCGGGATAAGTTAATTCAGATTCGATTTCATCACGAACCTCTTCAGTCAAGCTTTGGTTAGCTTGATCATCAATTTTTCTAGGATCTACGATAATCCGAATTTCTCGACCAGCTTGAATAGCATAACTTTCCTTCACTCCTGGTTGCTTGTTAGCAATCTGTTCCAAACTGCGTAGGCGGTTAATATATTCTTCTGCTGACTCACTTCTAGCGCCCTGACGACCACCAGAAACCGAATCTCCAGCTTCAACTAATGCTGCAATCGGACTAGTTGATTCCGTATCTCCGTGGTGCGCGGCGATGGCATTAATAATCGCTGGATCTTCGTCGTATAATTCGGTTAACTGAACCCCTAATTCTACGTGGGTTCCTTCAATATTTCTATCGATTGCTTTACCAATATCATGCAGCAAGCCGGCCCGCCGAGCTAATTGCTCATCGATACCTAATTCAGCCGCTAGAACACCCGCAATCTGGGCCACCTCAATGGAATGGTTCAACACGTTTTGCCCGTAACTAGTTCTAAATTTCAACCGACCAACTAGTTTCATCAAATCAGGATGCATCCAGCCAATATGCAACTTAACAGCCACAGATTCACCGGTATGATGCAATTCGTTAATTACCGTTTGGCGAGCATCATCAATGGCTTTTTCAATTGCCAAAGTGTTCCATTGGTGGCCTACTACCAAGTTGGTCAAGGCTACTCTAGCCTCTTCTCTACGCAACGGATCACCAGTCACAATTTCTAGCTCAGTTTCTGCATTGGGATCAAAAATCAAATCCGTTCCGGTGACAGCCTCTAAGTACCGTAACATTTGTTCATCGTGGTCCAACAATTTTTGGCGCACATCTGCTTCCGGGATTGAAACTGTATGTTCTGTATGTTCTCTGGGAAAGTCAACTGGTCCGCGTTGAATAGCATCAGTAGCCAATAGCTTGCTCATTTTGGTGACGTTGCTTTCATCATCTTCTCGTTGGAAACGTAAGTTAGCTTGTTGTTCATGTTGCAATTGTTGATCTAACTCACTTAAGATTTGGTGTTGAGCTTCAGTCACTTTTAACTGCGCCTGAGTTTCTAAAGTATCGGTTCGCTTAGTTAACAACTCGTCTGCACTTACTTTAGTAGTTTCGATTTGTTGCTTCACTTCGTTTAACTTATCTCGGTCCGCGTTGAGTCGTTCTGCGGTCTCGTCCAAATGACTTCTAGCAGCAACCAAGGCCTTTTCCCGTTGATCAATTCGATCTTGGCGAGTCTGATTATCCAATGCAAAGCTATCTAGCTCGTCAGTGATATTTTGTTGGTAATTAGCAGTTTGTTTAGTGTTCTTAGCTAAAATTTGTTGTGCTTTTTGTTGGCCTTGAATTTCGCCAGCCTGCTTAATTTTAGCAGCCTGCAGTTTTGCTGCAGCCACTTCTGCTCGTTGCTTTTTAGTTTGCATGTAAGCACCCAAAGTGCCACTTAAGATTATCAAAATCAATAAACCTAGATATAGCATTCCTTCCCTCCTTTACTTTAATATTAATGTCAAAATTTTAATTTTAGTCTAGTTCTATACCATTATACCGCAATTAGTCCACGTATCGCGCCAAAAATTCGCGAACGGTGCGCGTATATAACTGTGGATCAGTTTCATAAGCCTTAGCATGAGCCGCGCCTTTGACAATCAGTAGTTCCTTAGGTCCCTTCGTAGCGTGATATAGTGGGTATACCATTCGGGTAGGTACAAAATGATCGTCTGAACCATGGATAAATAACATCGGTTTATGGTTTTTCTTCACCTGTTTTAAAGCACTGGCCTGACCAAATGAATATCCGGCCTTAACCTTAGAAATGGCGCTCACCACCGGTACCATTGGCCATTCTGGCAAATGATAAAGTTCTTGAGCTTCGTACTTAATTTCGTCGTAAACACTAGTGTAACCACAATCTTCAATGTATGCCTTAACTTGTTTAGGGACGTTATTTTCACCACTAACCATCATGGTAGTGGCGCCTCCCATACTGGTCCCAAACATCACGATTTGAGAATCAGTACCATTTTTGGCAACAACTTGTTTAATCCATTTGACGTAATCACCCTTGTCTAGCCAACCGTAACCGATATACTTTCCTTGACTATCACCATGGGCCCGATCATCTGGCAGCAAGACATTGTACCCTAATTGATGGAACATATAAGCGTACTGGTACATTTTATCCTTGTTGCCCATAAAGCCATGCGCAATCACCGCTGTCTTCTTGGTCTGCTTAGCAGTTGGAATATAGTAGGCGTCTAATTTCAAGTTATCACTGGTAGCAGTCTCATACCACCGTTGTTTATCAGCTTGTTGATACCATTGTTGAGCTGGGTATAAGGTGCTAGCCTTAGTAATCTTTTGGTCCTTACTCAAAAAAGCCTTGGGACTGGGAACCACCGCCACTTGGAAGAAATATAATCCAGCGCCCACAATCCCAACTACCACTGAAGCTAAGATGCCACCTGCACCAATTAACCATCGTTTTGTTTTTTTCTTCATATATTCACCATTAATCTTTAATTTACAGTTACTAAATTATAAGCGTCAATTTCCCCCGGTGCAAGCATCGCATAGTTTTTCAAATCCCATAAAAGCAGTATAATAGAAACGAATAGGAAGGTGATCACATGTTTCCAGAACGACTGCGCGCTCTACGCAAAGGGCAAAAAATTACTTTAGCTGAATTGGCTACCGCTTTAAACCAACAATTTCCAGTAGCCCCAGAACACCAAAACACGTCTTCTCAAATTGGTAACTGGGAACGTGGCGTAAGAACTCCCTCGTACCTAGAAGTTCAAAAATTAGCTCGTTTTTTTAACGTTTCTATGGATTACATTACCGGTTTAACCGAGAATAGTCAGACTGATCTAAGCCGATTATTTATTTCTGGGAAGGAATTAACCTTTAACCAACAACTTTTAACTGGCCAAGATCGCTATGAAGTTTACCAATTAATAGAAGGTTACCTTCACGGAAAAGAGCAACGACATATTGCCCAAGATACAGATATTCAACTAGATTTAGGTCTAGCAGATAGAAACGGAGAAAACTAATGGTTTCCAATAAGCAACGTAAAAAATTACTCAAAAACCATAAAGTGACCACTAAAGCTAAACCGCAAACTGCTTATATTGACCGAATGACTCGCTATGGTCAACTATTTGCAGACTATCCGACAGTTAAATTCTTAGTGAATAACGTTTTACAGGCTGATCGCTTAATCGCTCAGGGACTACTACCTCAAGACTTACCAGAATTGATTTTACCAGATGATATTCAAGATCAAATTTTTAATCAAATCAATGCTCAATTTGCCCCTAAAGATCCTAAGGGTGATCAAATGTGGGACACTTTAAGTGCCGCCCTCCCCAAGTTAGACCAAGACTTACGTTCGTTTAGGGATTACTTGGAAGATCAATATGGCATGTGGGCGTATATTTCTGCGCCATTTGTAGCTGACTTAGCCGACTACGTCAACGGACACAGCGTCCTAGAAATCATGGCTGGAAATGGTTATATTTCCAAAGGCCTTAAAGACCTCAAGCAACCAGTCATCGCTACTGATAGCTTAGCTTGGACTAGCGAAAACCAAACCGGAAACCACCAAGTCACCACGGTCGAAAAACTAGATGCATTAGCTGCCATTAAGAAGTACCAAGCTACCGTAGATTATGTGATTATGAGCTGGTCCCCAGACGGCTTAGATATTGATCAGCAAGTATTGCAAACCATTCGCGAACAACCTAATCCAGATCTTAAACTAATTGTAATTGGTGAAAAAAATGGTGCTACCAATTCAGCTGCATTTTGGCAACTAGCTAACTACATTGAACCAGCTGCCACCCAAAAGCTTAATCGGCACCACCAACCATTTGATTTAATTAAAGACCAGGTCTATTTAATTGATTAAGAAGCGGAAGCGGTAACCGACGAGGGGCCGCTTTTTTTGTAATTACGGTTTGTTCTAATTCTAGTAATTTTTGTTTAGCAGCTACCCCGCCCCGATACTTGCCTAAATCACCATTGGCTTTAACTACTCGGTGGCAAGGTACCAAAATTAATAAGGGATTCATCGCTACCGCATTCCCCACTGCCCGAATGGCACTAGATTTACCAATTTGTTCAGCTAATTGTTTATAGGTAATTGTTTGGCCGTAGGGAATGGTTTGGATGGCTCGCCAAACCTGTTGTTGAAATTCAGTTCCGGTATCAGTCAAATCCAACGGCACATCAAATTCTTCTCGTTTACCAGTCAAATATTCTTCTAATTGTTCCTTAACTGGTTTGGTTTGCTCTTCTTCGTATTTGTATTCCAAGTCATATTCTTGGCCAGGATAAAAGTCATAGATTTCGGATAAAAAGCGGCCGGGACTGGAAACAAAGTTAACCCCCCGCTTGGTCATCGTAAAGAAGAATTTTTGTTCTTCTTCGACACTATCCCAATATAGTTGTTTCATGTTTAGTTCTCCACTTCATCTATCTGCGATAGAAACATTGTAACATTTTTGGCGATCTGCATCAGCTAGGACGATAATTCAACAGCTAAATCCGCGTCTAAAATGGTTAAATATTTACGTTCATATGTAATCTGTCCCTGTTGCTTTAACTTTTGCAAAACCTGACTAGCAGTTTCTCGACTAGTCGCACTAATTTGGGCCCATTCGGTAATGGCAATCGGGTAGTTAATTCTTACCCGTTGCTGTTTACTATCTGGTTCGCCAATTTGCTGAGCTACAAACCAAATAGCCTGACGTAGGCGCTCTTTAGCATTGTTAGTAACCATTAATTGAAGTTCATTTTCGGTTAGATCAATCACTGCGCCCATCGACCGCACCAAATTAGCTAAACCAGCAGGGTTAGCCCGCACAATTTGTTCATAACAGCTCATGGGAATTGCCGCAACTTCCACCGTAGTGCTAGCTTCAGCTACGTAAGCATAATCATTATTGGTCAACATCCCTACCAGCGGCAATACGCCACCCCGATGCCGAAAAGCATAAAAACGTTCTAAGCCATCCACATTTCTGTGAAATAAACGGACCAAACCGGACATCACAAAATAAAACCACTTCCGCGGCATTCCCTGCTCAAATAACAGTTCTCCTCGTTGGTAGTTTTGAAATTGCATTCGATTAGCGATTTGAGTTAACTCCGACAACGATAGCGCACTAAATTCTGGTTGTTGTTGCAACTTGGTTAGTAAAATTTGTTGTTTTGGCGTCATGTTCAATTGTGAATCACCCCAACTACTATTTTGATTAAAGTGTACCCCAATCACGAATAGATGCCAAACCAAAAGGACTTTAACGAATAACCGTTAAAGCCCTTTTTTAATTCTATAAATCAGCTCGCGCAATTGGACAACTCATGCAACGAGGGCCGCCCCGTCCCCTAGACAATTCACTAGATGCTACTTCTAACACTTTAATACCGTGCTCAATTAATAATTGATTAGAGACGAAGTTACGATCGTAAGTTACCACTACTCCAGGAGCGATCGTCAACGTGTTTGAACCATCGTTCCACTGCTCTCTACCGGCAATAATTGGATCACCACCACCGGTTTGAATCATATCCAATTCACTGACGTTAAGCACTTCTTTTAACACGTTCTTTAAGTCTGTGCGGTGGGTCACCCGTAAGTCATGCTGTCCATCACCAGGATGCATAACCCAAGTATCAATGTCTCCCTTAGCGTCTAAAATGCCAGGATAAACGGTAAATTGATCATGGTTTACCATGGTGAAGACGGTATCTAAATGCATTGTTGCATGCGTCTTAGGAATCGAGATCGCTAAGACCGTATCAAATTGACCAGCGGCAAACAAACTCCGGGCAACGTCTTCGATAGCCTCAGCAGAGGTCCGTTCCGAAATGCCGATTGCCACAACATGATCGTTTAAAATCAGTTCATCGCCACCTTCAATGCGCCCAATTTGATTTCTGTCCCGCCAGACCGGGATGCTTTGCCCAGCAAACATTGGGTGATAATTAATCACTAATTCCGTGAACAACGATTCGCGTTTACGAGCCGCAAAGGTCATGTTATTAATAGTCAATCCACTACCAATAAACGCTGATGGGTCACGAGTGAAGTACAGGTTAGGCATTGGGTCCAAATAGTACGGATAGTCTTCATCTTCGGCCGCCCGAACTAAACTCCAAGCTCCTACGTCTAATTCTGATTTTCTAATTCCAGCCATGATTTTAGCAACCATTAAATCGGTAGGCATATTCAACAAAAATTCATTTAAGGCAGCGGTAATTGCTCCTCTAGTATGCCCCGATTCAGCCAAAATCGTTTTAACAAACTGCTGCTTAACTTCGGGCTGCTGCCCATTAAGCACTTCGGCTACTAATTCTTCTAAGTACAAGACATTAGCGCCGTTATCTCGGAGAACCTGGGCAAATTGATCATGTTCCTTTTGGGCAATTGGCAAATAAGGAATGTCGTCGAATAATAACCGTTGCATCATCTGCGGTGTGAAATTTTGAACTTCATCCGCTGGTCGTTTCAACATTACCGTTTGTAATTTACCGATTTCTGAAAAAATATGAATTGGATTTGTCATAAAAAAGTCCTCCCTTGTACAGTTTAGTGTATTTAGAGTAACCGTTTTTATGAACTTAAAATGCCAAAAATTTGGCACTTCAAACTAAATGAGATAGGTGCTTAACTTAAATTTGGAATATTTTCACATCGTTTAAAATATTTTGCTTAAAAGTAGTGATTTTAATTTATTTTTATGCAACGAGCTGTATATTTGAAGAAAGTTAGATATTTGTTAATTACGGAATAACTATAAAAAAAGGCCCCAGAATAGTTATTAAGATATTCCGGGAGTTGTTAATTATAGTTCCGTAGTATATTCATTGATAAATTGGTTTAACTTGGTAGCCTGGTCGACGCCAGGGCTAAACAAAACGATAGTATCATGCCCGGCCAAGGTGCCCGTGACCGTTTCTAACTTAACGTCGTCGACAATGGCTGCCAACACGTTAGCATAACCAGGTTGAGTGTGAATGACGTTCACAAATTCGATTTGGGTGACTTCCGTTACGGTGCTGTTAATCATGCGTTGCAACCTAGTTAATTCATTTTGGTTACCACTTTTAAAGATTGTATAATGCGGGTTACCAAAACTATCTGGCTGTTTAACAATTTTCATTTCCCGAATATCGCGTGACAGCGTCGCTTGAGTAACATCAATTCCCACTTCTTTTAACTTAGCCATCAATTCTTCTTGAGTGGCAACTGATTCTTGGTTAATAATTTGTTCGATTCGGGCTTGCCGGGCTTCTTTTTTCATTTTGTTCCTCGCTTTGCACTCAATTGGTTAAAAATTCGCTAACCAGTCTTATCTCGTATATTTAAAAGTATACCATACAAATTTTGGTAACTAAACGGCTGGTCGTTGAACTATTTGAGTATCCTGCTTGGCATTCAAAACAACCGGTTTATCCCAAATTACCATTGGCATTCCTGGACCAGTTAATAATTGAACAGTAACTTGTTGCGGCTGAATTTCAAATTGGTATTCGCTAGTTTCGATTTGTAGTTTAAAGCTTAGGCGTTGCCATTGCTTAGGTAAATTAGGGTTTAGCGTAAACTGATCAGCATTGTTAACTAAACCGGCAAAGCCATAAACCACGTCCATCCACGATCCACCTAAGTTACCAGCGTGAACGCCGTTAGCTGTGTTCCCCTGTAAGTCGCGTAAATCAGTTTGAACCGATTGAGTAAAGAAGTCATAAGCAGCGGTATCACGACCAATTCTAGCGGCTAAAATCGCAAACATGGTGCGCGATAAACTGGAATCATGAGTAGTAATGGGTTCGTAAAATTCATAATCTCGCGTTTGCTGGGCAAGTGAATTACCAGCCGGATATAAAATATCCGCCATGATAGTATCGGCCTGCTTGTTGACTTGGTAATGGTATAACGTCAACGGGTGAGAATGTAGCAACAACGGAAAACGGCCCTTATCAATATCTGCTAATGGTAACCGAGATAATTGTTCAAAGCCCTGGAATTGTAGTTTCACTTCTATTCCTTGATCATAAGGTAATACCATTAACTTAGCGGCATCCGCCATACTTTGAATTTCAGCTGGTGTTACTACTAACTTAGTTAATAAGTCCGGGTTACTACGTTGTAACTGCTGAGCATATTCTACGGCACTGGCTAAGTTATGTTGCACCATAACGTTAGTATAGTAATTGTTATTTACCAAATCGCTATATTCATCCGGCCCCGTCACCGTATTAATTACAAACCGATTGACGCCATCAATTTTTGTGTAGTTGCCGTATTCTAACCAAAAGCGCGCAGTTTGCAAAATAATCTCAAATCCACTTTCCTGCAAAAAGTCCTGATCGTCAGTCACCGTCACATAATGATCCACCGCGTAGGCAATGTCCGCATTAATATGAAACTGGGCTAACCCAGCCGGCCAGTACGAACTAGCTTCCCGACCGTTAATAGTCCGCCAAGCAAAGGTGGCCCCAGCAGCAAAGCCTAAATCACGTGCTTGTTGTAAAGCAACATCTAAAGTTTTCGCTCTAAATTGCAGTAGTTTGCGTGCGGTTTGCGGTTGTGTATAAATAAAAAATGGCAACATGAAGATTTCCGTGTCCCAAAAATATTGACCACCATAACCATTGCCAGTCAATCCTTTGGCGGGAATGTTAGTTAGCCCATCACGACCTGCAGATTGATTTAACTGAAAGAGGTTGAATCGCAAACTATTTTGCACGTCTGGGTCTCCATCAATTTCAATGTCACTATGTTGCCAAAATACTTGCCACTGTTGAGCAGAACGTTGCCATTCTGCTTGAAATTCACTTTGTGCCACTACCGTTAATAAGTTTTGATCCGCCTCCAGAGTATTAGTAGCGATCGAACTCAGACCGTACATAAAACTAAATTGAATCGGTGTGTTTTTTTGGGCGGTAGTAATTAATTGATAGCCGGGAGTTTCAGCAGGTAATTGTTTAACCTGAATAGTTTCATCACTTTGAGTTAACCGCCAAGCAGCGGTCAAGGTCTGTTGACTCCGTGCAGTTGTGACCACCATGGCGGGATTGGTTGAATCCGCTAAAGGCCAGCCATGTAGTAGTCCTTCACTTTCCTTGACGCGCACGTCGTTTACTGATGTCCGCGAAAGTTGATTAACGTCTGGATGCACTTTGGTAACCATAATTGAGCCTTCAAAGTTCAACGGCAAGATCGTATACTGTACGCCGTATAACCGATCGTCGGCTAAACTAGCAAAGCTTTCCACAATTAAATGAAATCGTTCTTGTAGTGGTGTAGTTACTTCAAAAGTTTCGGTTAATTTACCGGTTTGCATATCCAGATTTTTATCTAGAATTTTACTGTCGAAAAAGATAGTAGCAGAGTCACTATCCCCTATTTTAATTCGTAAGTACCGGGGATCAAATAACCGGTTGATTACTTGATCATTTTCAGGATAATTACTGTATTTTTCCCCATAACTAAGCGGATAGTAATCATAGAAGCCATTTACAAACAAACCGGGAGAACCTAAATATAAATCCGAATTTCCTTGCAACGGATTGGAATCACGGACTCCTAAGTGACCATTACCGATACTATAAACAGTTTCCAAAAAATCCGGGGTTTGTTTTTTGAGATCCGGTAAATGAATTTGAAATGCTAAATCACTTGCCATAATTTCACCTACTTCACTAAGTTAATATCACTCATATCCTACCACCAAATCAGCATTTCGTAGCAAAATATTCTCATTAGTTTCACAAATGTTAAAATTATCCTTAGATTAAAAAAAAGGGCTGCGAGCATTGCCCCCAGCCATGTATTATTAGATATTAAAGATATTACCAGCTTGCTTTTTTAACTCCAGGTAATTGGCCTTCGTGGGCTAATTTTCTAAAGTTAATTCTGGATAATTGGAACTTACGCATGTAGCCACGTGGGCGACCGTCGAGGGTGTCTCGACGGTGACGTCTAACGGGGGACGCATTTTTAGGCAATCGACTCAAAGCTACGTAGTCGTGGTTAGCTTTCAGTTCCGCTCTTAATGCTGCGTATTTTAAAACCGTTTGTTCGATTTTTTGTTCCTTTGCGATCTTTGACTTCTTTGCGATAATTATTCCTTCTTTCTCCAAGTTATTATTTTTAAAGAGTAACTATTACCATTTAGAAGAATACCATATTGGAAAAGAAAGTCAATGGTTTTATCCGTTTTGCGAGTTGTTTTCATTCTGGTTACAGCGCTTTACTAGGTATCACTTAGTTGCTATAATTTTATAGACTACGTTACACTGATCGTATCGTTACTATAAGGAATGATCATCGTTGCTAATCGGGACGCATTACGCTAACCCTACGACGATTTACTTATTTTTTCTATACAATTGTGTTTATAAAAGGAGATTATATTCATATGAATCGTAAATTGTTATCGTTCCTAGAAGAAATTAAGGCCCAAGGCAATATGTCTAAGGCGGCCGAAATTCTCTTTGTCACTCAACCCTATATCAGCCGGGTAATTAAAAACGCTGAAACTCAATTTGGGGTTCGATTAATTGACCGTTCCTCTCACCCTATCCAACTTACTTACGCAGGTGAACGACTTTTAAGTTACTTGCAAGAAGAAAATCGCTTACGTTCGAACTTAGATCGAGAAATGACTCACTTGTCAGAATTTAAGTACGGTCATTTAACTATCGCTTCTAACGAAGTTTTGGATAACGGAATTTTCAAACCTGTTTTGACCCAATTTTATAACAAGTATCCTAAAATTCACGCCCAACTCCTTAAAATCACTAGCAGAGATGCTGAAAATCGCCTTTTGTCAGGTTCCCTAGACTTCTTCATGGGTCAACCGCTTCACAATAATAAGATTGAATACGTACCAATTACAGATTTTCCATTAGTCTTAATTGTTCCACGTCAATCTAGCCAATTTGAAGAAGGCACCCTTTGGGCTAGTTATTCTAATGAAAAGATTGAAGAAATGGGTGGCGAATCCTTCATTGGTATCCCACACGATAGTAATTACCAACGAATGGTTAACAACTTCTTAACTGACCACGGTATTTCAGTGGAATACAGCATTGAAGTTCCAGACATTCACTTGGCAACTGCCTTAGCATTGAAGCAATTAGGAGCCATCATTACTCCTAAGCACCTCTTAAGCATTGAGGAACTAGATGAAGAAACGAAGCAAAATATTAACTTGATTGAAATTCCAAGTGATACTTTCACTTCTAACTTCGGTGTTTCCTACGTTAAAACTAAGCAAAACTCAGAACCAGTGAGTGACCTAGTGGATATCGTTACTAACGTAGTTAACGACTTAAAATAATAAAAAAAGAAGCCAGAATTTAATTCTGACTTCTTTTTTTATTCTTCAACTTGTTCTTTAATTCGGGTGTCATTTAATAAGGCATTTAGTAATACAGCGGTAATCCCACCAATCACCATGCCGTTGCTAAGTAATGTTTGAACGCCAGCTGGTAATTGTTGGAATAATGCGGGTACACTGGTAACCCCAATTCCTAGCCCCACCGAAATTGCAATCACTAGAAGGTTTTTATTATTTAATTCCACTTGAGACAAAATCTTAATTCCTTGAGCGCCTACCATGCCAAACATAACCAGCATAGCTCCTCCTAACACGGAAGTGGGAATCAACGTTGCGACAGCTCCAAACTTCGGAATTAAACCAATCACCATTAACATCCCGGAAGAATAGTAAACTGGTGCCAACGTTTTGATCCCTGATAACTGCACAATTCCTACGTTTTGAGAAAAAGTAGAGTATGGAAAGGTATTAAACAAGCCACCCAAAATAGCTGATAATCCTTCTGAACGATAACCCCGTTTTAAATCATCGTCTGTTAACTTAGTGCCCACAATGTCAGCCATAGCAAAGTAAACTCCGGTAGATTCAATCATACAAGTAATAGCCGCTAAAGCCAGTGATAACGCAGAAGACCATTCAAATTTGGGAGTAGCAAAATAAAAGAAATGAGGTAATGAAAGCCACTGAGCAGTGCCCACAGAATGAAAATTAACCGTTCCCAAACCAATTGCTAGTAGCATTCCAGCCAAAATTCCTACCAAAATCGCAATTTGCTTGAAAAATCCGCGTCCCCAAATATTAATTACGATAATTACTACCGCTGTGAAAGCAGCCAACCCTAGTTGTGTGGGATCACCAAAGTTTTTAGCCGTAGGATCACCACCACCCATATTTTGGAAGGCTACGGGAATTAAAGTCAAACCAATCAAAGTGATTAGCGAACCAGTTACTACTGGTGGAAAGAAGCGTCGTAGCTTGGCAAATGGTCCTGCTAACAACATCACCAATATTCCTGCCATGATAATACCGCCGTACATATAGGCTAACCCATAATTTTTACCAATGGCTTCTAACGGTGCAACGTATTCAACAGCACATCCCAAAACCACGGGTAACCCAATTCCTGTTAACGGAGTCCGTTTAATTTGCAGAAAGGTTGCCACCCCACACATGAAAATATCGGTGGAAATCAAGTAGGTCATTTGGACGGCATTAAAATGCAAGGCGCCACCAATTAACAATGGTATCAAGATATCACCAGCATACATTGCCAGTAAATGTTGCAATCCTAAGATTGCATTGCGGCCAATCGAGTTTTCACCTGAAACAGAAACATTTTTCATGATACCCTCCGGTTTATTCGTTTTTTTAAATTAGAACTATATTATCATCTCTCATGATGAACTTCAACAGCCAATTCCGAATAATAAGCTGGCAACTTAAAAAATATTTGGGTTAATTCCGAAAATAGGTCCGTAATTTTCTAATTATTAATTAATTATTCGGGTCTTACCGAATAATTAGATTTGCACAACAAAAAAGGCTGAAATAGTTTCCTATTTCGGCCTTTAATAATTAGCTGGCTTTTTAGTACCAACCGTAGTATTGCCAATGTCTCTTAGCATTAACCCAGCTACCGTAACGGTTTTTAACATAACGGTCTGCGGTTACTTCTTGATTATATTTAGAGTAGTCACCCTTAAGGTATGATCTAGTTAATTGGTAACGGCCAATGTAAATACCATTACGTACAGTGTATGAACCACGAGATTCACGATAAGCAATCCAAGCTTTGGCTTTTTGATTGGCCTTAGATAGTTTTGACTTATAAACACGGGTTTTAGCACTAGCAACTTCAGTAGCGGTAGTGTCAACGTTAACCAAACTACCCAGATTCATTGTGGTAAATAAAGCCATTGAGCTAACAATTACCATCATCATCTTTTTAAAATTCATAGCTGTTTTTTCCTCCAATTCGTTTTCAACATCGTCTACTATAACCAATCGGATTTACAGACAAGTTAATGTCAAATTACAAACGTATTAAATAAAATTACAAGAGATTACAGTCCAGGCGTTATTTTTGAATTTTATGATTACTACCAGGTAAACTTAAACCATCTTAAGGAATCCTCAAACCACAAATTGGAGGTAATAGTTATGTATAATAAAATTTTAGTTCCAGTCGATGGCTCTCACAATGCTAACTTAGCTTTAGATCACGCCTTAACTTTGGCCGAAAAATTCGATTCAGAAGTAATGATCATTTCTGCTATTGATACTCGACGCATTTCTCAATACGGATTCATTGAAGCCCATACTAACGTCTTAATGGATCAAATCGTTGAGCCAATGCATGAAGCTGCCAAACGCCACGTAGAATCAGCTGCAGACGCAGCTAAACAGCGTGGAATAAAATACACTACCCTAATCGTTAAAGGCGATCCGAAAACCTTGATCGCTAATGATTTAAGTGACGAATACGATATTGACTTAATCGTGATGGGTAAATCCGGGGTAGATGCTATTACTAGAATTACCATCGGTTCCACTACTGCTTACGTTGCTCGCCATGCAACTCACAACCTCTTGATCATTTCAGATGATGACGCCGAAGAAAGTTAAACATTAATAATGAAAAATAGGTGACTTAATATCATTGATGAAAGTACTCATCCTGGTATTAGGCCACCTATTATTTTGTCATTTTAGCATAACCAAAATACATAACTCCGCCAAACATTACCCCCACAGCGTTTGCTATTACATCGTTAATATCAGAGCTACGATTCAATAACCAGAGATGAGAAATAACGTACTGGGTAGTTTCGATTAAGCCACCAGTAACTAATCCAGCTACTAACAATGACCAACTAGGACGGTAACGTTTAATAATCACCCCTAATGGAATCGTCAAAACCACATTTTCTAACACTGAAAAATGCCATAAATCAATAATTAAAGATACTCGACCAGTTCCAGGAGGCATCACGGAAATACTAAAATCATTTATGGACAACGGGGTAAAGACGATAAAAGTTAACGCCAATAAATAAAAAATAGCCCAAAAGCTAACATTAACTCGATTTCGATAATACCAAAGCATCAATAAGAGCATTACCATAATTGAAAATAACCAACGCATATTTCCACCTCCTTCATACTGTTTTCTTTTTAATTTTAGGTTAGGATAGAAGAGAATACAACCAGAGGAGTGAATAAGCATGGATCCCCAATTCAACCCCATTACCCAAGCCGGCTATGATCAACTAGCAGCTGAAATCAATCAACTAGAAACTGACCGGCCTAATAAAATCGCCATTCTTCAAGCTGCTAGAGCACTAGGAGACTTGTCTGAAAACGCCGAGTATAGTGCTGCCAAACGAGATTTGCGCCATTTAGAAAGTCGGCTCCGCTTTTTGCGTAAGCAGCAACAATATGCCAGAGTAGTGGTTCCCTCCACCAATTCTACCGTAGAAATCGGTAATTTAGTGACCATTCAATTCACTGACGACCTCACCACTGCCGATTACCAGCTCGTAGGAACTCCCGAAGTCGATATTGACGCTGGCAAAATTTCTATTGCTTCACCACTCGGTAAAGCTATCCGCAATCATCAAGTAGGAGAAATCGTTACGGTTCAAGCCCCCGAATTTAAGTATCAGGTTAAAATCATAAGTGTAAAACTACCTTAAAAAACAGCGCCTTCTACCGAGTGCGCTGTCTGTTTTTATATTTATACCCTAACCAACTTAACAAGCCAATTCCCACCACTAATACAATCACAATCAACCAATCTTCAACAATCGCTAAAATAGTAGGCCAAGCTTGACCAGCATAATGGCCCACCAAAATCAAAACCGTATTCCAAATCAACGTGCCACTAAGGGTCAGCCAGCTAAATTTAGCAAACGGATACTTCACCATCCCCGCCGGCAACGAAATCAAGCTCCTCACTACCGGCACGAAACGGCCTAAGAAAACGGCCCAACCACCTTTACGGCGAAAATACACTTCGGCTTTAGCAACATCACTAGCTTTTAAATGTAACATTTTGCCCCACCGACCTGCTAGCCAGCGTTCAATTTGCTCCGCATTTAATAATCGCCCTAGCCAATATAACACCACGGCTCCTGCGTAGGCTCCCAAAGTAGCTGCCACTACAGCCCCCCAGATACTTAGTTGACTGGTAGTCGTTAAGTAGCCGGTAAAGGTTAAAACTAATTCTGACGGAATAGGTGGAAAAATCGTTTCAATGGCAATTAGTCCGGCCACTCCCAAATACCCGTAGGCATTGATAAAGTCGATAATTGTCTGTTGATCCAAGTTAGTTCCTCATTTCGTTAGTAGTAAGTGAATTATATCATTTCGCCTCCTAGGAGTCATGGTCAAGAAGTTTAAAAAATGGTAAGATAATGAGTCGTGAAAACTATATGCATTACGAAAGGATTCCCCATGCCGAAAAGAAATAAACGTACCCAAACCACGTTGAGTTCCGTCATCGTTGCCGTTTTACTGGTAATCGGTGGTTTATACACCAACAATCAACACGGTGATTCTTCTAAAAGTAGTAGTAACGTTATTAGCTCAGTTATCAACAGTGTAACTGGCGGTTCTAGTAACACCCCTAGCAAAAACGTGGCTTCTCAAAGCAAGTTAGCTGAATTAGATTTTAAGTCCGGTTCCGATCCAGTAGTGGCTGTTAATAACAACAAAGCGACTCTGAAAGCTGCCAGTTGGAAGACTAACCACGTCACCTACCAAAACTTAGACAGCCTAAACCGGACCAGTTCCGCCAATATCGGCTACCTCGAAAAACGAAATTTGGCCAATGGTAGCCTGCGTGTCCGTCAGTACGTCGAACCCACCGGTTGGCACCAAAAATTTGTGGACGGTGAGCCAATTTTGAACCGGGGCCACTTGATGGCTTACTCGATTTCTAAGGGAATCAGCGCTAACGGTCAGTACGATCCCAGCGACCAGTCGGGGGACCAAAACAACCCTAAGAATCTCTTCACCCAATCAGCTTACTCTAATCAACAACTCCAAACTAAGTACGAAGAAATGATTAGAAGTGCCTTAAAGCAAAATCAAAAAGTGATCTACGAAGCCCAGCCCATTTTCCGGGGGAACGAACTAATGGCCCGCGGGGTGCATCTACAGGCTTTAAGCACTAACGGACAACTTAATTTCAACGTCTACATCTTTAACGTCCAGCCCAAAGTCAAATTTGACTATGCCACTGGCCGTTCTATAATTGATAGAAGTATGAAAGTAGCGGGATAAACACCAAAATAAAAACCTTCCTCAACGGAAGGTTTTTATTTATTCACCTAATACGGGTTCTTCACCAAAGTTGTCAACCAACCTAAATGTGACTCCTTCGTTATCTTTTAACAGTTTAGCGGTTGGGCATTCATCCAATGCGATGTTAACTACTTTTTTGGCATCTGCTTCACTATAATCCGGCATTAAAATCTGTGCTTCCACGGTAAATTTATATCCTTGAGTATCCTTGAATTCATCCACCCTAGTCCGTACTTCAGAATTAATAGGCATTTTCAGCCGGCGTTGCACAATTCGTAAAGTAGCATTGAAACAGGTAGATAGGGCAAACCCAATAAACTGTTCTGGATTAGCCCCTGGTGCAGGAACTAACGAACTGCTGACCCCTAACGAGAGGCCCTCTTGGCCCACCACGTAACTAAGACCCACTAATCCATCTTGATTATGCACATAGGTATGGTATAACGATTTTTCTGTCATTTAACTTCCTCCTATCAAATCCAAGGTAGCGGTTTCATTAGCCAAATTGTAGCACTTTTACTATTTATTTACTAGTGATTTGTTAGGATAAACCGTTAACTAGCGTCCCTATTTTAATTATTCCCCAAGTGCAATTCATTGAACCAATCCCATTACAATCCTATACTGATCAACTAGGGAGGGATAAAGATGAATAATGATCGCTTTTTCTTAGAACGTAAAAATGATACCCGTACTTTTCCAATTTTTGATGATGAAACTCCACTTGCTAAACGGAATCTATGGTGGTTAATAGTATTACCACCCCTCATCTTTGCAATTGTGGTGATTCCCCAAATTCTTTGGCCAGATATTGATACGAGCACCAAGGGAGTGGTGGAAGAAACCCTCATCGTCCTGTGGCAGGACGTTATGCCACTAATCCTTTTTATTTTAATGCTTCATGAGTTAGCCGGCAGATCGCTACGTAGTTTTTTCAAGAAATTAACGTGGCATGATATTGGTGACGGAGCGGTGGCTCTGGTCTTAGGAAATTTATATGCAATTATTACGTCACTTACTTTAACAGCTATTTCTAAAAACTTAGTAGCCGCTAATATCACCACCGGTTCCTTTAAGGCTGGCATGCCTAAAAGTGAGTTAACCACTAACCTCATCCGCGAAGTGCTGACTGATATTCCTAGTCTTCTTTGCGAAGAATTATTAGCCATCATCCCTATGTTAGCGGCAGCTACCTTAGCATACCGGTATTACGGACAAAGCCGCAAAAATTCAATTTGGATTGGTTTACTAGTTTCTATTTTTGTTTTTGGTCTAGCTCATTTTTCAGCCTACGACTGGCATTTAGCTCAAATGTTTATTGTCATCGGGATGAGCCGGCTCTTTGATACTGGGGTATACATTCGTACTAAGAATCTCTGGGTTTCTTATATTTCCCACTATCTTTGGGACACCGTTTCTTCGGGGATTCTATTCTTAATTGCCATGAATAAATAATGAATTGTTTCCAACTTAACCTAATAAAAAACCAGGACTCTGACTGAATGTCAAAATTCTGGTTTTTGATTTTACCATGTTAATTAAGCCCTTTGGCCACCATCAATCACAAATTCAGCCCCATTAGCAAACTTGGATTCATCACTACCCAAGTAAACGCAAATTTCACCGATGTCTTGAGGTTCACCTAAGTGGCCCACTGGGATGGTTTGAATAATTGCATCCTTTTGGTCTTCGGGGATGATATTAGTATCGATCCAGCCGGGATGAACGGAATTAACTCTAATGTTTAATTTTTGTTGAGCCAGTTGCAGCGCAGTGGCGTGGGTTAATAATCGAGTCCCACCCTTGCTAGCTGAATAGGCTGGACTCATTGGCAAGCCGACTAACCCAGCAACGGAAGAGATGTTAATAATTGAACCTTTGCCATCGTTGTAATCTACCATTACTTTAACAGCGTATTTTTCGCCCAAGAAGTTCCCAGTCAGGTTAGTTTCAATTACCTTATTCCAGTCTTCCAACGTGGTATCTTGAATAGGACCTCCGGCGCCGCCGATACCAGCATTGTTAACCAAAATATCAACTTTGCCAAATTTATCAACGGCAGCATCCATCACCCGTTCCCAAGCGTTTTCGTTAGCAACATCCTGTTGAACGAACAAAGCGCGGTCTTCACCAAATCGTTCTACGGCTTTTTTACCACCGTCAACGTTATGGTTAGCTGTCAGCACTACATTAGCGCCTTCAGCAATATAGCACTCAGCAATTCCTAACCCAATCCCGGCTACCCCGCCAGTAATAACTGCTACTTTATCCTTTAACCGATCCATAAGAATGCCTCCACTTCATTTTATTTAAACTTTAATGTAAGTGTAGCATTTTCCTAATGGACTGTAATTATTTTCGCCTTACGACTTTAATTTATATTACAATTAAGCCAAGCCAATTTAGGAGGATAACCATTATGACTTTAACCGAAAACATGCGCACCGCGGCTGACGAGCTATTCACTGCCAGCTTTAATCACCCGTTTATTACCGAACTCACTACCGGTAACCTCCCCATGGACCGGTTCCGTTTTTACTTAAAACAAGATGCTTACTACTTAAAAGAATTCAGCAGACTGCACCATTTATTAGCACTGCAGTTGGCAGAACCAGCAGACGTAAAATTCTTAGAAGCCGAAGCTAACGGTCTTAACAACAGCGAACAAGATGTTCGGAAAGAATTTTTTCAACAACTACAAATTACCACTGATGAGTTAACCAATACCCCAATGGCTCCTAACACCTACAACTACGTCACCCACATGGAACATGAATTAGCTACCAATCCTGCTCAGGGAGCTGCGGCCTTATTACCTTGTTACTGGCTCTATAACCAAATCGGTGAACGGCTGGTGCAACAGTCTTCACCAATTAAAATTTATCAGCAGTTTATCGACACCTACGCTAGTCCAGAATTCACCGTTGCTACCAACACCATGATCGACATTGTCGACCGATTAGGTGAAGAAACCACTAGCGTCGTGCAATCAGAAATGATTACCGCGTTTCTTCGAAGTAGTTATTTTGAACTTAATTTCTGGCAAACTGCCTATGACGAAACTACCTGGCCCTTTTAATTTGCTAGCGGAATCACTGGTACCGCTGGTTGAGTAGCCACCCGTTTCATAAAATCAACGTCATGATCGATGATCAACATGGTCGCTTGAGACGCTAGAATTACCTCTTCGATTTGCTGGCGGGTTAAGAGGTCCAAATAATTTAAGGGTTCGTCCCAAACGTAGAGGTTAGCAGATTCACCTAACGATCTGGCCAACCCGATTTTGCGTTGTTGGCCCATGCTCATTTCTTCTAGCGGCGTTTGAAAACTAGCCCGTTCAAAACCTAATTTCCGGAGTAAATTAAAGAACTGCTCCACCTGCAAATGGTGCTGCTTAGCATAATTAGTCAGCGATCCCCGGAGTTCGGTAAAGGTTTGTTCCAAAAACGAAGCGCGAACCTGACTGGCCCAAGTAATTGCTCCACGGTGCTCAATTTGGTCCGGAAATTGTAACGCGGTTAAAATTGATGACTTACCGCTTCCGTTATTACCAGTTAAAAATACCCGCTCTCCCTTTTCAATTTGAAAACTAACCGGTTGAGCCAACCAATCATTTGTATGCTTCACTTGAAGATCAGTCACCGTTAGTAACGGTTGATTAGTTCTTAACGGTTGATAAGCCATTGTTAACGCCGACACTTCGTCGACGTTTTTTAGTAGTTCGCGTTTTTCGGAAACAGCGCGTTCAGCCTTATCCTCAGCGGCCTTGGAGCGTTTCATAATTTTGGCCGCTTTATGACCTAAGAACCCCTTGTCCAAATTAGCGTGTTGTTCCTTTTGATTTTTCTGTTGCTTTTGCCCTTCGGCTTTACCAGCCCAGCGTTTAGTCTGGGTTGCACTAGCCTGTAGCTGCTTAATTTCGTGTTGCAGCTTCGCCTGGACCTTAGCTTCAAATTGGTTTTGTTGGTCAAAACTAGCCTGCCAAGTATCGTAATTCCCGTTTAGCAGCTGCACTTGTTGTCGTTCAATTGCTACAACGTGATCAATAATTTGGTTAATAAAATGGCGATCATGACTTACCACGATAAAGCCGTGTTTGTTTTTCAGGTAGTCTGCTACTACTTGTCGACCAGCTTGATCCAAATGATTGGTAGGTTCGTCAATCAACTGAAAACTTTGGGGCTGACAAAATAAGGCCGCTAACTGCACCTTGGTTTGTTCGACCGGACTAAGGGTGTTAAACGGCCGCCACAAAACGTCGTCACTTAGCTGCAATGCCGGTAATTCTGCTTGAATGCGCCAAATTTCAGCGTCATCTAACTGGGCTTGTTGCAGGACTACTTCGCTAGTTTCTAATTTAGGATCATTAACTGGTTGGGGAAAGTACCGGAAAGTTAAGTTAGTTTGCACCGCTCCTTGGTACTTCAACTGCCCTAACAAAATTTTAAGTAACGTGGTTTTTCCACGCCCATTTCGGCCAATTAAGCCTAATTTCCATTTTTCATCGATGTTGATATTTAAGTTATTAAAAACGGGATTCACGGCCCCGTCATATTGAAAGTTCACGTCGGTAATTTTAATCATGCCCATGTAAATCGACCCCCTAATATTTTAGCGGACTGAGGGTTATTTCAGCAGATTGCTGGTTTTAAGACACAAAAAAAGGCGCCTTTGCGCCTTTTTTCGTTTAGCCGAAAATGATTTTTTTAGCAAGGTTAATTATTTAAATATTTGCTGGCTTCGCGTTGTGCCAAGTTTGATAGTTCATGAGTAGCAATAAAATCGCCCACCCAACCTGGTTTAACTTTACTATAATTGCGAAGCGCCCAGCCAATGGCTTTTTGTAAGAAGAATTCATTAGTATATTGATCTACTTCAATGGCTTCCGTAAGCATTTCCGTATCCAGTGTTTCTTTTTCAGTCAATTGAAAAATAATGGAAATGCGCCGTAACCACATACTTTCATTTTGAAAGAACCAGTTGAAAATAATGGATTTATATTCTGGAAATTTGATGACATAACTAGCAAATACTTTGCGCCAACTATCTACCGTATCCCACCATGCTTTTTGGTCAACTAATAGCAATAAAGATTTTAACTCCTTCAACGAAAAGCGTTGATAATTTCGTTGTGCCAAATCGATCGCTACGTAATGATATTCTCGCTCTGGTTTCTGGTAAAGTGCTTGAATTTCGCTAATCAGGTTTGCAGTATCCCAGTTACGACTTTGCTTCAACAATTCCCGTTCTTGCAGCTTTCTGTCTGGTGATTTAACTCCTGCAAACGGAAATTTATTTTTCATATAGCGCTCCATTGGTTCGCGATTTATTACTTGCCCATTTAATTCAAAATTCAATATTACACCCCATCAAAAGCATCCAGATACCGCACCGTGCCGTTAATATTTTCTAAGCCATGAGGGGTAATAGCTTTAGCCATAAAGTTTTCGTTAGGAACATCAAACGGTGCTCGGATATTAAATCGACTAGCTGGAACGTAACCAAATTGCGGATAATAATCTGGCCACCCCATCACAATAATAAAATGAATCCCTAAGTCCTCAGCAACCTGTTCTATAGCTTGCATGAGAGCTTTACCAACTCCTTTATGTTGCCAATGAGGATCAACTGCCAATGGCGCTAACGCAGCTCCATGACTGTCTGATTGGGGACCATCAACAATAATTGGCGTAATCAGTACTTGACCAATAATTTGGCCATCATCATCCTTAGCCACCAATTCAGCCTTAGCATTATACTTAGGGTCTTGACGTAAAGCAGTTACTAACTCCGCTTCACCATCGTATCCATGAGGTGTATCAGTAAAAGCCTGCCTCAATAATTGTTCAACTGCTGAATGATCCTCAATTTTAATCGCTTCAATTTTCATTGTAATCCCCTCCTGGATTCATTATACTGATTCAGTTTTACCAAGCCAACCTTTATAACTAATAAAAAAAGCCCGCCAGCTTGGCGAGCTTTTTAATATTTATTTTTCTGAGAAATGATATTTTTTGTTCAATGGGTAGTAGAAGCAAATCCCAATTAAAGTTAAAACAATTCCGATAGCGGAAGTTAACCATTGAGTAAATAGGGTTACTACTAAGATAAAAATACCACCGATAATAGCAATGATTGGGATGATTGGGTAAAGGGGAACCTTGTATGGGCGTTCCAAATCAGGTTCACGTTTCCGCAATACAAATACAGCAATAAATGCCATTACGTAGAAGATCCAAATAACAAATACTAACATGTTAGTGATAGAGTCAAATTGACCAGAAAGCATCATCAAGCAAGCAATGATCAATTGGATAATTCCACTAAACCAAGGAACAGCAGTGTTCTTAGTTAATTCTGAGAATTTGTCACCCCATGGTAACTTGTGTTCTTGACCCATCTTCATTGGAATCCGCATCCCAGTAGTGGTATAGCCATTTAAACCACCATACACTGAAATCAAAATTCCAATGGTAACCAACTTACCACCGATACCACCAAACAATAACCCGGCAACATCTGAAGCAGCATTCAAGTTACCAGCAATATGGTTGATTGGCAAAATGTACAAGAAGACGGCGTTAACTAGCAAGTAAACTGCCATGATAGTAACAATCCCCATTGAGATAGCCAATGGCAAATCTCGTTTAGGATTTTTCATTTCCCCAGCAATGTTACCAACATGAATCCAGCCATCGTAAGCAAACATGGTAGCAAAGGTAGCATTACCAAGTGCAGTCCAGAAATTGTGATGTGGACCAGCAACAACTGGGAACAATGAGAAGTCCCCTCCACCTTGGTGGAAGAAACCAAAGACAACAATTAATGCCAATGGAATTAATTTAACAACCGTTGCAATAGTCTGAACATAACCGGCTGCTTTAGCACCAGCGAAGTTAATAAATGTTAGAGAAACTGCAGCAATAATGGCAATTGGCACAATTAATCCATTTGACAAACCTAATAAGTTACAGGTTTGAGTCCCAAAAACAATTGCCAAAGCGGCAACGTTAGCTGGGAAATAAATAATTCCTTGTGCCCAACCAGCTAGAAATCCCCAAAATGAACCATAAGTGTGTTCAATATAGGTAGTCAATCCACCTGTTTGTGGAATAGCAGCGGCCAATTCAGCCCCTGTTAATCCAGCACAAATCGTAACAACCCCACCTACAAACCAAGCGAGCATAGATAAACTACTAGACCCCGTATATTGGGTAACGGCAGAAGCTTTAAAGAATACCCCCGCACCAATAACGGTACCAACTACCATTGAAAGAGCTGGCCAAAAAGTAATGGTTTTTTTGAGTCCTGATTTTTCTTCCATAACGAATCTTCTCCTTAACAAGACTTAAACATGACCTTGTGAATGAGTCGTAAATAAATTTAAAATTGCAAGTAGTACTTTTCAAAAATTATTTTCTGAAAAGTACTAAAAATATGGTTACAAAACGACCCTAAACACATTGTATAAAAAGTCACAATCATTTTCAAAATAAAAGATGCGCAAATCCATCAATTATTAATTAATTAGTGGATAACGCATCCCTTACTTAAAAATCTAATTATCCAACAACACCTTTAGAAGTGTCTGGTTCAACAAAGAATTGGTCAATGACTTTTTCAACACGTGTCAAGTCAACGTTACCACCTGATACAAGGCCAACAACCTTCTTGCCTTTCAACCACTTGTCGTCAATCTTGTGAGCTTCAAGAGCAGCGGTTGGAAGTGCACCAGCACCTTCGGCAACGATCTTAGTCCGTTGAAGGAGATCTTTCATAGCTTCTGCGATTTCGTCTTCTGAAACGAGGACAATTTCGTCAACTAAGTTTTGAACGATTGGGTAAGTGATGTCACCTGGTGTTGCCACATCAGTACCATCTGCAAGAGTGAAATCATCGTGATGAGTAACAATCTTACCGGCTTTAATTGATGCTTCCATGCCGTGAACGTTTTCTGATTGAACACCAACAATATGAATTGATGGGTTAAATGACTTCAAAGCAACGGCAACCCCAGAAATCAATCCGCCACCACCGACAGGAACAATAACAGTATCAACATCCCAGATTTCATCAAGGATTTCAAGACCGATGGTTCCTTGGCCAGCGATAACATACTTATCGTTAAATGGATCAACGATAGTTTTGCCTTCTTTTTCAGCACGTTCATACATCCATTGGTGAGCATCATCAAAAGTAGCACCATGAATATCAACTTCTGCACCGTAACCGCGGGTAGCATCACGCTTCATTTGTGGAGCTTCGTCTGGCATAACAACAGTTGCGTCGATGCCAAGCAATTTACTTGTTAAAGCAACACCTTGAGCATGGTTACCAGCAGAAGCGGTAATAACACCACGAGCTTTTTCTTCATCACTAAGATGATTGATCTTGTTGTTAGCACCACGGAACTTAAATGATCCAGTTAATTGCATGTCTTCAAGTTTCAAGTAAACGTCGCCACCAACAACGTTATTACTTAGAAACATTGATTTAACAAGTGGAGTTTTCCGAGCGTACTTGCTAACAATAGCGCGAGCTTCTTGGATGTCTTGCAAGTCTACAATATCATTGGTTTTTTCTACTAATTTGTTTGAAGCCATAATCTTAATCTCCTAACGTGAGTTAAATTATTTATTAATCTACTAAACTGTTAAATAATCAATTATTAAAGAACACTGTTAAGGTCAACGTATGGTAAGTCTAATGATTTAGCTAAACCTTCATTAGTTACTTTACCTTCGTATACGTTAACACCAGATGCCAAAGCTTCGTTAGTCTTAATTGCGTCTACGATACCGCGTTCACCAATTTCAAGTAAGAAATCAATGTTTCCAGCAGCGAGACCCATAGTAGCAGTACGTGGTACGGCACCTGGTTGGTTAGGAACACCATAGTGAACAACGCCATGCTTGATGTAAGTTGGTTCATCAATGGTAGTTGGGTGCATTGTTTCAACAGTACCACCTTGGTCAATGGCAACATCGACGATTACTGAACCTGGTTTCATTGACTTAACCATTTCTTCAGTAACCAACTTAGGTGGACGAGCGCCTGGAATTAAGATAGTTGAAATGAAGAGGTCAGCTTTCTTAATTTCGCTTGAAAGAGTGTCATCATTGGATTCAAGAACAGTAACATCTTGGCCGCTGTAGTTTTCTTCCAACCATTTGATCCGGTCTGGGTTCTTTTCGATGATACTTACGTGACAACCGATACCTAAAGCCATGTCAGCAGCGTTAGTTGCAGCTGAACCACCACCAAAGATAACAACGTAGCCAGCAGGAATTCCGAATTGTGGAAGACCTGGAAGTAAGATACCTTCACCACCGTGTTCTGCTTCAAGGTATGCAGCACCTTGAAGTACTGAACGACGGCCAGCAATTGCACTCATAGGTGCAAGTAAAGCAAGCTTGCCATCGATAAAGATTGTTTCAGCACCAATAGCAGTAGTACCAGCCTTCATCATTGCTTCAACAGTTTCTTTAGATGATGCAAGATGTTGGAATCCCCAAACAACTTTGCCTTCAGTAAAGTACTTGTATTCAGCTTTATCTGGTTCCTTAACCTTCAAAACAAGGTCTGCAGACCAAGCTTCTTCAGGTGTAACAATTTTAGCACCAGCTGCTTCATATTCTTCGTTAGTAAAACCTGAACCGATACCGGCATTGTTATCAACTAAGACTTCATTACCAGCGTCAACAAGTTTTTTAACGTTTTCAGGGGTTTCAGCTACTCGACCTTCGCCCTCTTTTAATTCCTTGACAACACTAATCTTCATAGAAAAGCACCTCACAAAAATTTATCAATATAATTATATTGCATCTTTATAATAAGCCATTCATGAAAAATGTCAACAATTAATTATATTTTTCACAATCATTTTCAGAATGTTTTGTGATTTTCAATTGGGTTTTCTCCTCCAATGTATCCGTTTTCTTTATATAACGCGGTTATCATGCCCACCAAGAGTATAAACATTTTACTAATTCAGCGTTATCAACGATAAAACAATTTTTATTTCACAATCAAAATTAAAAGATAGCGCTTTATTTGTGAGTAAAATTGGTTATTTTTTTCTACATATTGGAATGGTCCAATATTCCATAGATTTGTGAACATTTTTTCACATTGTGTGTAAAAAATAACAAGAATTCCATTATTTTTATTTTTGTTAATCCATACACAATTAATATCTTGTAGTGTTTCTAATTCAGAATATTTTTTAGGAAAAGGGGTTGACATTATTTTTTAAAACGGGCATAATCAATTGCAAATAAAGAGACATGACTCCTACTTCTCATCACAGGGAGAGCGAATCTAGCCTGGAAGTTCGCTCGTTTAGAAGGTAGTGGTTACCACTTTTTATCGTTGAATGACGGATAATGTCGTTCCGGTTAGTAATCGTTAACAACTGCTAGAGTACTTAATGATTAAGTAAAATGGGTGGAACCACGCTAATTGCGTCCCTAGAGTGTCTAATGACATTCTAGGGACTTTTTTGGTTTCACCACCATAAGAAAAGGAGCGTATCAATATGGCAGAAATCTCACTTAGTTTCCCAGATGGCAACGTTAAATCTTTCGAAGACGGTGTTAACGCACTAGAAATTGCCAAATCAATTTCTAACAGCTTAGCTAAAAAAGCCGTCGCTGGTCGTTTAGATGGCGAGTTAGTTTCATTAACTCAACCACTTCATGAAGATGGCAAGATCGAAATTCTTACTACCTCTGACGCAGAAGGTCTTCAAGTTTTACGTCAAACTGGTGCCCAAATTCTTAAAATGGCTATCAGACAAAACTTCCCTAACGTTTTATTTGGTGAAAGTGAAGCTGATGAAGATGGTTTCTTTGTTGATACCGACAAACCAGAAACTCAAATCAGTGTGGATGAACTTGATAGTTTAGCAGCTGCTATGAAGAAAATCATTGACCAAAAACTTCCAATTGCTACCGAAGAAGTTTCAGTTGATGAAGCTTTAAAATTAGTTGCCGGTGATCAATACCAAGAAGCTTTAATCAAAGATAACGCCGTTAACAACAAAGTATTTATCAACCAAATTGGTGATTTCAAAGCCCTATCTGAAGGAGTTACTCTTCCAGACACTGGCTCTGTTAAATTCTTCAAATTACTTTCAGTTGCCGGAGCTTACTGGCAAGGTAAGTCATCAAACCCAATGCTTCAACGGATTTATGCTACTGCCTTCTTCAAAGAAGCCGATTTGGATGAAGACCTTAAACAACGCCAAGAAGCTCGCGAACGTGATCACCGGGTTATTGGTAACCAATTAGATCTTTTCTTCGTTGATCCTAAAGTTGGTGCTGGTCTTCCTTACTGGATGCCAAACGGTGCTACTATCCGTCGGACTCTTGAACGTTACATCATTGACCGTGAAGTTGAATCTGGTTACCAACACGTTTATACTCCAGTGCTTGCTAACCTTGACCTTTACAAGCAATCTGGTCACTGGGATCACTACCGTGAAGACATGTTCCCACCAATGGACATGGGCGAAGGTGAAATGCTTGAACTTCGTCCTATGAACTGTCCTTCCCATATCCAAATTTACAAGCACCACATCCGTTCATACCGTGAACTTCCACTTCGAATTGCTGAAATCGGTATGATGCACCGTTACGAAAAATCTGGTGCTCTTAGTGGATTGCAACGAGTTCGGGAAATGGAATTAAATGATGGTCATACTTTCGTTGCCTTGGAACAAATCGAAAAAGAATTCCAAAGCATCTTGAAGTTGATGGTATCTGTCTACCATGATTTCGATATCAACGACTACACTTTCCGTTTGAGTTACAGAGATCCTGAAAACACTGAAAAATACTTTGACGATGACGAAATGTGGAACCGCGCTCAAAGCATGTTGAAGAGTGCCATGGATGACATGGGCTTGGAATACACTGAAGCCGAAGGGGAAGCTGCCTTCTACGGTCCTAAGTTGGACGTTCAAACTAAGACTGCCCTTGGCAATGAAGAAACCCTTTCAACTATCCAATTAGACTTCATGTTGCCAGAACAATTTGACCTTCACTACGTTGGTGAAGATGGTGAACAACACCGCCCAGTTATGATTCACCGTGGAATCATTTCAACTATGGAACGATTCACTGCTTACCTAACTGAAATTTACAAGGGGGCCTTCCCAACTTGGCTTGCTCCACACCAAGTTCGGATCATTCCAGTTAGTGAACAAAAGCATGGTGAATATGCTGAAAAACTTAACGAAGACCTTCGTCGTCACCACATTCGTTCTGATGTAGATGCTCGTCCAGAAAAGATGGGTTACCTAATTCGTGACGCCCAAACTAATAAGATTCCATATACGTTAGTTGTTGGGGACGCTGAAATGAACGATAACACCGTTTCAGTCCGTCAATACGGTCATGAAGATAGTAAAGAAGTTAACTTCGAAGACTTCGTAAGTTACGTTCAAAAAGACCTTGAATCATACTCACGGGCAACCGATGCCGAACTATAATCCTCAGCGATTTTAGTTATTAATCACACTCACAAAAAATAAAACCAAAAACCGTAGTTTATTGATCCTACTCAATCAATAAACTACGGTTTTTTATTTTTTCTACTATATTAAAAGTAATAATTCATCAGGCGCCAAAATTTTCACCTGACCACCCTGATTTTGAATTAATTGTAAGTCGCTTAATTCAGTTAAGGCGCGACTGATACTTTCTGGGGTGGTACCTAAATAAGTGGCAATATCTTTTTTCTTTAGCGGTAATTTAAACGGATTTTCAGCTAAACTAGCTTGGGTATCTAGTAAATACCGCGCTAATTGCCCCTTCACGTCGCTAGTTTTAGCTACCGCCCGTTGTGTTTCTAATTCTTTGATCTTTTGGCTCATCGTTTTTAATAAGTTCAACGTTAAATCTGGACTGTCAGTCAATAACCGTTGAAAATCCGTTTGGCTTATTTGGCAAACAGTGGCGGCGGTTAATGCTGTTGCCGTTACATCACGAGTTCCTGAGCCAAACAAATTTGGTTCACCATCAAAATCACCGCTAGATAATACCCGCGTAATGCTTTCGCGGCCATTCGCAGAAATGGTTGCCAACTTAATTTGACCGTGTTCTACAATTAAAAAGCGGCCAACATCTTCAGCGGCTAGGTAAATAATTTCGCCCTTTTGGTACTGTCGTTGAGTCACCAATCCAGCCACTGATTCCCGTTGTGTTAGTGGTAAAGACTGAAATAGCGGCACTAATTCTACGCATTCTAAGGCTTCATGTGCTTGCATTTTAGTTACTCCCTTCAGCTGCTAATTGATTTAACGCCGTCAGCCAAGCTTGCGTGCCTGCATCTCCCATCGGTTCAACTGGCCCTAATAAACTAGCTACCTTTGGCCAATCTACGGCTTGTAAGTCGTTAAGACTACTTTGTAGTTCTTCAATCTGGTTTGCTGGCAACTGCCGCATTAATGCCGGATTATTTTGAGTAGTGGTCAAAAAGAAATTAACAGCCAGCTGGTGGCTAACAATCGTAATTAACTCTACTTCTCTCACTTCGTCACTGATAATAAGTGGTTGAGTTAGTGGAACAGCAGGTAATTCCCGCACTAAAAAGGCTTGAAATTGCGACCAATTTTCAGCTACTAATAGGTAAAACTGCCAAGGTAGTTGGTTGTTCATAGTTTTTAAAACATCTATCAGCCACAGTGTTAATGACCATTGCTCCCCAGCAGGAAGCATTTCTAACATTGCTTGTAGCAATCGTTGCAGGGTTTCTGCTGATAATTTGGGCAACCGTTTCTTCAGTGTCAATCCATACCGCACCAACATAAATTCGGGTAGTTGATCAATATTAATTGTTCGTTGACTACGTTTTACTTTTTGTTTTAATCGTTGTTTCATTTGTTTTTGCCGCCGACTGGCTGCTCGCTGCCCCTGTTTAACCATTTTTTAACCCACTTTTTTTCTGTTTTCTTCATTGTAATAGCCAATTACTAAAAAGGCAAAAAGCGAAGGGACCAATTAATCTGTTCCATTAAAGATAATCCTGAATCAAACACCAGCAATTTAACCAATAAAAATTTTCTACTATAGTTAGGTAGACCAATTACTCAACTGAGTTCTTAGAAATTTCTCATAATTAGAATTTAAAACCCAACGGTTAAATTATCAGAACTAACGAATAATTATTGACCTTAGTAAACGCCCGTTCCCATTGGTTTTGTAACCGGTAGCAATTGTTTCACAAACTCAAATAATTATTTGTGAATTTTTGATGAACACATTTTTTGTTCATAATCCCCACTTTCCCACCCAAAATTGGTATTTACCGGTAAATTATCTTGATAATCTCATTTATTTTAAAAAACACCCCCCATTTTGATTCTAAAATGGGAAATTATCATTTAATTTAGGCCCTATTTTTCATTTTAATATTTTTGTAATATTTCACAAAAGGCCAGTATTATCACATGAATAAGCTGTAATAATTTTGTCTTATTCCAAAAGTGGGTTGACGATTTTTTTTGATTTGTTATGATTATCCAGCGTAATCAAATCGAATAGTTATTTCGAAGCGATACGAAAATCGATTTTTAATTAATCGATAATTCAAGGTTGTATTGGCAACTTTTATTAGGAGGTTACTTTATCGGAAAATATTGGGTCATTTGACTCTTATGTTGAAAGTAAAGTTTGTTTGATTAATTATTGTTGTCCATAGGATTTGAAAAATAAAATTTCAAAAGAAAGAATTTAAAGGTGGTTATCATTATCAAAAAGAGTTTAGTTACATTATCAGTTATTGCAGGTTTCTTAGGTTTAGGTAGTTTGGCAGCTAGCGCTGACACTTACACTGTTCAATCAGGTGACACAGTTGCTAACATCGCTGCTTCACACAACGATACTGTTAACGGTATTGCTTCACGCAACAACTTGAGCAACGTTAACCTTATCTTCGTTGGTCAACAACTTGAAGTTGGTCAAAACACTACTTCAAACAACACTCAAGCAGCTGCTACTACCACTGCAACTACTACCCAAGCTCAAAGCACTCCAGTAGCATCAACTACTAACGCTACTACTTCATACAACACTGCAGCTCAAAACACTAACACTGCTTCAGCAAATACTGCTAACACTTCATCAAGCAGCAACTACGGTACTGGTTCACACGCTGCCGTATTAAGCCAAATGGAAGCACGCACTGGCGTTTCAGCTTCAACTTGGAACTACATCATTAACCGTGAATCAAACTGGCAATCATCAGTTCGTAACAGCACTTCAGGTGCCTACGGATTGTTCCAAAACATGCACATCAGTGGCGGTTCTGTTCAAGACCAAATCGATGCTGCTGTAAGTCTTTACAACCAACAAGGTATGGCTGCTTGGTCAATGTAATCACAGCTTAACCTTAAAAAACACCCCTAGTGGGTGTTTTTGTTATCGATAATATTAAAAAAGATCACTTGAGAAGTTTTCTCAAGTGATCTTTTTTTGCTAGATTGCACCTTTATTAAATTTCATTAATTCATTTACATCATGAACCAGTAGGTAGCCTTCACCATTACTAGTAAAGCTCATTCCTTCAAATTCTCGTTTAGTATTAAAGACCGATACCTTAACGTCTGAATTCTTCAAATGTCCCACCTTAGATGCCGGAATAGACATGATTGAACCGTCAGAAATAAAGTAAACTCGATTACTCTTAGGATTGTAACTAATGGCTTGTGGAATTGCACCAGGACCATTTTTAATGCCCTGCATTACCAAGTTAAATTTAACTGACTTACTACCAATCTTTCCCTTATAGTACTTAATTGATTTCTTAGGTGAGCGACTCCCCCATGAACCAGTAGAGTAACCCCAGAAATAAGCATTTCCTTTTTTATCAAAGGTCAGGTTTTCTCCCATTGCTACGGTTGATTTCAAACGGAAATTGATCTTAGTAATAGGTTTCAAGCTTGCGGTGCTAACTCGTTGAACATTAGCATTAATCGAATTTTTACCAACAAACCATAATTGTTTATTCTTGGGATTGTAAGCTAGTGATTGACCATGCCCCGTATTGAATTTAGGACCAACTTTAACGTAATTTTTGTATTTGCTTAATACGCTCGTCCCACTTAAACATGTATTTAAATCTTTTACCTTTAATTTCTTTAAGGCTTGCATATTAAAGCGAGTAATTTGACCTGTATTACTACCAGGAGCAACAGTTGACATTACGTAAGCGTAGTGACCATCAGGAGTAACAGCGATACTTTGAGTATTGCCTAATTGCCCACCTGGCAATTTTAAGTAGGTACTCATTTGACTTTTTTTATTTCCCTTTTTAGTTCTAATAGTAACTGGTTTAGTCATTGAGTTGTAGTCGGTAACGTAGCTATACTTACCAACAGTATATTTACTATTCGCCAACGTTTTAAAATTATTAACGTTGTAAAAAGCTAAAGCATCCCCTCTTTGATTATACGTTTTAGCTTGCGTTGCCGTAGCAAACATCATTGGTAAAGCAAAAGCTAAAACTGCTCCCCACAATGCAGATTTCTTCATGATTTATAACCCCTTTTATTATTTTTTCCTAACAAATACACTCTAGTTTAGTTAGAATTAAAACGCAATCCAAATTTAATCACAAAAAAAGATCTGAATATTAACATCCAGATCTTTTTCTTTATTATCTTTCAGCCGCATGTTGTGGCTTAGTTGAGTTCCCCATAAGATAAATTAACCATAAAGTTAAAATTAGGACTCCCATAAGCAATAGGAAGATCATACCGCCTACGTTAATGTTAATTCCGCCAGTGAGACATTGCCGCAATGCCAAGTTCGTATAGTGAACTGGTGACAGCAATCCTAAGTAATCACTTAAAGAATTAATAGTTTCAGACGGATAAATATCGTTTGAGAAGAAGACTGAGGTTCCTAATACTGCTCCCGCAAGTAAAAAGGCCCAGTACTTCAAATACTTAAAGAGTACAATTTCAATCATTGCGGTTACTACCGATAATAAAATCCCTAGAATAACAAATTGAAGTGGATGATCAATTTGCTTCAAAATCATGATAATTACAGCAGTGGTGACAAAGCCTTGAAGACCAGCCAAACCTACTGTTTCATAAATAGAACGCTTAGTCTTAAAGCCAGTTAAACGGGCCATTAAGGCTGCAATAGCTGTTACCCCAAGTAAAGTCAATAATGAAATAACAAACGGTGCCATCGCAAACCCAAAGTTTGGTACGTAGTTAGTACTATCTCGTTTAACAGTAGTTGGCGCCGCAAACATTTGAGCCATCTTATTATTCAACGGAACTGCATTGACTTGATCAGCCCCGCCTTGTAGTGACGTTGCCAAGGTGTTATCCCCAGCAACTAACTTACCAGTTCCGCCATTTAATTTGCCGGAATTAGCGTCTAATTGACTGGCACCATCATCTAATTGCTTAGCACCATCAATTAACGCGCCGGTGGAATTATTTAAAGTATTCAAGCCATTGCTCAATTGTATTCCACCATCGTTTAGTTGCTTGACTCCTGACTGTAACTCTGGTGTGCTGGATTGCAAGGTACCCAAGCCAGTATCTAATTGACTGGAACCGCTGGCTAATTTAGAAACCCCACTTACTAAGGTTGGCACTTGACCGTTGAGACTTTGCAAACCATTATTTAATTGGCCTGAACCATTAGCTAATTTATGAACCCCACTTACTAAGGTTGGCACTTGACCGTTAAGGCTTTGCATTCCGTCGTTTTCAGTAGTGGATCCCGCTGCTAATTTACCAATAGCGTTGGTTAAGACGGGTACTTGTTTGTTTAATTGGCCTAATCCGGTACTGAGCTGCTTAGCCCCGCTCTCTAAAGCGCCTGAATTCTTGTTCAAAGTAGCTGAACCATTGGCTAATAACCCAATTGCATTAGTTAACGTTGGTACTTGACTGTTCAACTGGTTCAACCCATCATCTAGTTGAGTTTGACCGTCCATTAAGGTCTTATTATTGGCAACCAAAGTTTGCGAACCATCATAAAGTTGAGTAATTCCGTTCACTAAGGTTGGCACTTGATCATTAAGTTGCTTAAGACCATTATTCAAGTCCTTAGCTCCTTGAATTAGTTGGTCTGCGTTGCTGCCAGAATAAATGGCCGTCCCGTTCTTTAATTGAATTAAACCGTCTGCTAGTTTCTTAGCATTAGTAGTTAATTCACTAGAACCATCAACTAACTTTTGAAGTCCCTTAACGATTCCGGGGTTAGCATCAGTTCCGTCTCCGTTAGCAGTGGCAATTTGCGCCTTTAATTGATCTAACACCCCGGTAATCTTCAAGGCAGACATACCATTTAAGATTGTCTTGATAGCATTAAATGAAGATTTAGCAGCAGTAGCATTCTTGGCATTAGTGGTCTTATCAGCCGTTAGTTGTTTCTCTAACGCTTGCACTTCCGCCTTGATAGTAGCTACATCTGCTGCACTAGCTTTTGGAGTTTCAGTAGTCGTTGGATTAACCGTTGAAATATCAGCTTTATCATTATTAGCTTCATTAGTAGTTTCGCTGCCAGCGTCTGCTACTGCTTCTGCTTGCTGTTTAGCAGCTGTTTTTACCGCTGCCATATCAGCTTTAATAACTGCCGTATTATTTGTAGCAGTTTGCTTTGACGTTGTAGTAGTTACCTTACCAGCATTACTATTATCCGTAGTTGCATTAGTCGTTGCTGCATTTTCATCGGTACCTGAGTCCTTCAATGCAGATTTTAAAGCTGCCGTTTGTTTAGGAGTTAGATCCTGCTTTTGGCTCACAGCATCAATTTTTGCATTAATTTCAGCAGTGGTATCACCAGTATCAGCGGAATTATTTGCCGATGTAGCGGCTGATTCTGCGGCCTTAGTTTTCACTGAAGTAGTTGTAGTAGTCTTAGTACTACTTGCCATATCAGTTTGTAATTTTTGGACCGCTTGATTTAAATCAGCCGTACTTTTCTGAACGTCTTTATTACTTGAATTATTGGTGCTGTTACTATCAGTAGTCTTACCATTCAAACTAAAGTGCTCTAAACTACTCAAATCACTTAGCCAGTTGGAACTAGTAGCCTTCTTATTAGACTTATCACTGCTACCCATATCGAATTTGGGTACTACGGCATTAGCAGTTGTATTATCTGAAGTCTTAGTATTTGTTACTTCAGCGGCATTAGTTGCTGGTGCAGTGGTATCCAATGCATCTAGCTGACTTTCAATTTTCTTTAATGCTGCTTGATTGGCAGTGTTTTGACTGGTCAAGGCTGAAGCTAACTTATCAGCTGCTGTGTAGCCGTCATTAGCGTTACTCAACACCCCACCTTTAAGGAAAGCAGAATAATCTTTGCCGGTAAGTGTCTTCATAGCGCCAGCTGCATCATTATTTAACGCATCATAGAGAGCTTGTAATTGAATTGGCAGATCGCCTAATTGGTCTTGTAGTTGGTTAATTCCAGTAGATAAACTGGTCATTCCCGTAACCAATGCGGGTGAAGATTCATCTCCAGTTAAGCTAGTACCTTTACCCAAAATGGCTCCATCATATAACTGTCCGACCCCATCAGAAACTCCTTGAGTGTATTGTTGGACCCCATCAGATAATTTAGATGAACCAGCATATAATTGAGAGACCCCATCAGCCAAGGTTCCCTTTGAGTCATCTAACTGTTTAATCCCCGCATTTAATTGTGAGACCCCATCAGTATATTGCGTCCAACCTGGCAATAATTTTCCTGATCCGGCTACCAATTGACTGACGCCATCAGCTAAATCACCTTTTTTAGCGTTTAGTTGTTGCAGACCATCATTAACTTGATAAACACCATCGGTATAAGTAACTACCCCTGATTTAAGTTGGTTAGAACCATCAGCAAGCTTAACTACTCCGGTTGCTAAAGCGCCCTTTTTACTGTTTAACTGTTGTAATCCGTTGTTAATTTGACTAGAACCATTGGCTAACTGACTTACACCAGACTTCAATGTGCCAGTACTACCGTTTAAGGTTTGCAAACCATCATCTAATTGAGTTCCACCAGTGGCTAGCTTGCCAACCCCGGACTGTAAGGTTCCCGTTTTGTTATTCAAAGTTTGTAGTCCGGTATTCAATTGACCTGAGCCATCAGCAAGCTGATTAACCCCATTAACTAATTGGCCGCTTTTATCGTTTAATTGATTCAAACCAGCACTAAGTTGATTACCACCAGTGGTTAATTTTTGGACCCCACTAGGCAACGGCTGAATACTAGTGTACATAGTATCCATTCCGTTTTTAAGCGTCTTAACCCCGGTTGTGTATTGTTTTAATCCAGATTGCAGCGTAACGGTTCCATCCTTTAATTGGGTAGCACCGTCAGCTGCTTTTTGAAATCCTTTCCCAGAAGTTTTAATCTGGGAGAACAATGCTAACGCGTAGCTCTTAGTAACCGCTGCTCGCACTTGTTCGTTCACTTGAGTAAGTCCTACGCTACTCATAACCCCCGCAATGTAGTTCATGGAATCATTAGTTTTGTATCCCAATTGCATTGTTTTAGGGTTCTTATACATAACCGTCGTTGCATTTTTAGAAAAATTCTTAGGAATTGTAACGACTGTATAGTATTTATTATTTTTTAATCCTTCTTTAGCAGTTTTGGCACTCACAAAATTCCATTGCATGCCGTGATTTTGTTTAAGTTGATCTACCATTTGATCCCCAACTGCCATGGTCTTACCTTGATAAAGCACCGCCTTATCGTTGTTCACCACCGCAATTGGTAATCGGCTAGTATGGCCAAACGGATTCCACACAGATTGCAAGAACAGTAACGCCGCAATAACCGGCAAGGTTACTCCCAAAACAATTGCAGCAATCCGGACCCCCCGTCGCTTGAAAATATTAAACACACCTTTCTACTCTTAAATTTTTGCATCTTACCAGGATGTATAAATAATAATAAAGGCTGAAAACCCGGTATTTTAATGCATGCTTAAAAGTATAATCCCGAATTAAAAAATAGTAAATATCATAAACTAATTTAGAATGGCATTCTACCTGATCTGATTTCCTTGATATAAGCGGATTTTCGGTCTTTTTACAAAATAAAATATGATTAATCACCTGTTGAAAAAATATGCAGAAATAAAAATAGGGTCCAATTTATTTAGTAACGGTACCAAAAAACCACGATAGTAGTCGGCAATCAGCCTAACTATCGTGGTTTTTAAGACTAGCAATGATCATCATCTACATTAGTAGCTACAATACCGTGTTCAATGATATCCATTTCCATTTTAATTTCGGTAATCAAATCCGTCATCTGATCAATATTTTTGACATCGGGATGACTTTGTAAATAACTTTGGGCCCGTTCGGTCATGCCCTTAACGTTATTCATTAAATAACGCCGAACCACCTGTTTATCTAATCCTGGTCGAATATTTAAGCGGTCAAAGACCGGATTGATTAAGCGATCCACGTTTTCCTTAGTCCACTGACCAAACGTTCGGTGTAATTTTTCTTCAGAACCATCCGGCAAGTTATCATTATCTTTATAAACCGCAATCAATAACGCAAACTCATCCGGAAACCGTTGCGCTAACTCTAATTTATACTGAGTGGCTCTCACAATCATGCTGACCAAATCAGTTGATTCCGTCCACACCGTCAAGTCTGCTTGATTCATTACATTATCTAGGGCGGTATCGACTACTTCACTATATAATGTCGCTTTATTAGCAAAATAGCGAAAAACCGTGCCTTTAGAAACGCCAGCCTTAGCCGCAATCAGATCTGTACTAGCTCCGTAGCCACTAATCGCAAATTCATGAAGCGCTGCTTTTAAAATAGCAGCCTTCTTCTGGGGGTCTTCAGCTAATCGTTTGGTCATGTTGTCGCCTCTTTCTATCGATCTAAGTCCCGTCTATTATAGCCAATAAACCCAGCAACTAGCAAGATCACCGCAATTCCTAATATGAGCCACCACGCTGTCCAATCAACTTTCTCGACCGGTACTTTGTTCAACCAGTAGAATGGTGAGATTCTAAGACTCCATTCCGGTAACTTCAGTAATTTCCCAAAGTAAGACAGCACAAACGCCAAGCCTAAGTAGCCCCACGTCAAAGAACGCCATTTGGGTAGCCAACCAATTAACGCCACCAACAACCCAATCAAAAGTAAAATCACAGGCACCATAGCCAAACCAGTTTGCCAGTAGTAGTGCGCTGCAAGGGGATGCCGCATTACCGCATTAGCAGCCGCCTGGGTTCCGGCAATCGCACTAACCAAAACGATAACGGCCAAGCCACTGCCATAGGCTACTACAGTCGCTAAGTTACGATTGCGACTAATTGGCTTAGCCCCGACTAATCCTAAATAACCCTTTTGATTGTCAGTTTCGATTTTGTTAACTATCATTCCACCAGCAATCACTGCTAGAATGCTAAAAATCATTCCTAAAATACCAACAAAATTTAACACTTGTAGTTTCTCGGCGTGCTGAACACCGCTAGTTCCTAGCACTTCTTGAATAACTGGTGATGTTTTTACTAATTTACCAATACTGTCAAATACAGAGCCGTAACTGGCTCCTAACACAAACACTCCTGCTATCCAAACTAAAGCAGTAGTTTTTTGGGTCCAAAATAATAAGCTCCCGGGACCGGCTAAAAAGTTACTGGTTTGCTTGCCCGGTCGAACAGCAATAATACCGGCATCAATATCCCGGTTTGCGTTTAACGCGAACGCGATCGCTAACATCGCAAACCCAGTTACAGCGTACAAAATCATCGGTAGCCAGTTGTTATCAACGTAAATACTAGTTTTTTCAACCCAGCCTAGTGGCGAAAGCCAAGTCCAATCCGGATTGGTTACATCGGTAATCATGCGAACGAGATAAGTCACCCCAAAGAATAAGTAACCACTCAGCATGGCGTTGTGCGCGTCATTAAACAATTGCGCAAATACCAACGCAATCATCCCAAAGGCCCAGCCAACGATCCCCAACGCTAATGCTAGCAGCCAATTGCCATTGGTGTTGGCTCCCGGCAAATCAGCTAGCTGCAGCCCCACTCCGCTTAAAATAGTAAATAAACCATCAATCAGGGTTAGTTCCAAAGTGGCTGCCAATAATGGCGCCTGTCGACCAACTGGATGACCACCACGGATCATTTCGGTTAGCCCGGACTCTTCTTGTCCCCTAGTGGAACCGATCGCTAGTGAGTAGTTAAAAATCACCATGAAAATCGCCCAAAAGATCAGCATTTCGGATGCAAAAATAATGGCAGTGTTTAAATTAGTGCTGCGGGCCAACGGTCCAAATAGGGATTCCATCGCTTTAGATTTTAACGTTTCAGCAATCGTGTTAATTTGGCTAGGATTACCATATAAATCAGTAAATTTATAGGCCACCGCTAAAAACAGTCCGGCTAACACTAACATCCACACAATAATTTTAATCCGATCTCGCTTTAGGTCCGCTAATAATAACCGTTTAGTTTCTGCAAATTGGGTCATGATTGTTCACCACCCTGCCCGTTATTTTCATAGTAACGTAAGAATAAATCATCTAACGTTGGGGGCGTAGTCTTCAAGCTAACAATTAAATTTTCAGCTAAGTAACTTATTACCGCCGTAGTAGCGTCCCCATCTAAACTAAATTGAGCCTGAAGCTGATTAGCTGACAACGTTAACTGGTGAACCCCGTGCATTCCTTCTAATTGATCCAACGGTTTTTGGGTCGTCACGGTGACTTGGTTACGAGTCAAATGTTGCATGGAAGCCAGCGTCCCGGTTTCGATAATGGTACCTTCCCGAATAATCGCGATCACATCTCCCATTCGTTCCACTTCTGACAAGATGTGGCTAGATAATAAAATACTTTTTCCAGCTGCTTTTAAAGCCGCCACTTCATCTTGAAAGATTTGTTCGTTTAGTGGATCCAATCCCGAAGTGGGTTCGTCAAAGATGTATAGCGCAACATCCATGGATAAGGCTGCAATCAATGCTACTTTTTGGCGGTTACCTTTTGAATAGGTGCGGTTTTTCTTGCCGGTGTCTAATTCAAATTTCTGGATTAGTTCATCGGTTTTTTTAGTATGTTGCTGGTGTGACATGTGCAGTAATAAGTCAATTGTTTGCCCCCCAGTTAAATTAGGCCATAAATAGACGTCACCAGGAACGTAAGCGAGTTGTTCATGGATTTTTACCGAATCTTTCCACGCATCCTGCCCGAAAACGGTGGTGGTCCCATCTGAGGCTTTGATCAATCCTAAAATAGTTCGAATGGTAGTTGATTTGCCGGCACCATTAGGGCCAATAAAACCTAAAACTTGGCCGGGATACAAAGTTAAATTAATATCCTTTAACGCCTCGAACTTGCCAAAATATTTTTGTAAATGTTGGATTTGAATCACTGGTTGTGTTGTCATCACAATCCCTCCCTCAATAAGGTAATCCTTTAATTGCAATTCATTATACTATTAGTGACTAGATAGTCAATGACCAATCAGTCATTATCAGTCAAATAAAAAAGAAACCCGTTCTAAAGCCTAGTTAGCTGTTAGTTTGAATTCCTTAAATAATTTATTTTAGTGATGCTGGTTGCTTAATGTTTTTAATCTTAAAGGTCATGAAAAATGACAAGAGCATGAACACTACCACTACTAAATATGGATAGTGATAATTGTAATCCAACAACGCCCCGGAGGTAATCGGGCCGATAATGTTACCAATACTGGTTAGTGACATGTTCAACCCGTTGACTAATCCTTGATCGGTCATGCTGGCCTTAGTCAGCATGGTGGTAATAGCTGGCCGCAATAAATCAAAAGTAGTGAAGACAATCAAAGTAGCAACGATTACCGCCCACTTTTGGTGTGCCATAATAATCCACATGGTTCCAATCAAAGCAAACAAGAAGCAATAGCGGATCACGTTTTTTTCGGTCCACCACATTATCATGCGGTCGAACAGTAAGATTTGGAATAGTAAGGAAATAATTCCGTTAAGCGTCAAAACTAGTGCGATGTTACTCATCGTAAAGTGATGGACTTCGTTAACGTATAAACTGTAAATGCTTTCGAAACTAACCAAACCAAACGCTGAAATTAAAATCATGATGAATAGCAAACTCATCGGCCCGGTTAATAGTTTCCAGGAAGCTTGTAGTAAGTTGCTAGGTTCCTTAGCGGTATCAGTAGTTGGCCGGTTGACCATCAACTGCTTTAGTTCACTTTCTTTAGGCATCAAAGCAATCATCGCAAACATGCTTAACAAGCCTAAGCCAGCAGCCACCCAAAACGGAGTCTTATAACTGAATTTAGCTAAAATTCCCCCAATCCCAGGGCCTAATACCAAACCACCACTAAAGGCAGCTGATAGCCAGCCAATTACCTTTGCCCGTTGCTTAGGAGTCGTAATATCCGCAGCCAAAGCGTTAGCGGTTGGCACCACCATCGCAGCGGAAATCCCCCCGATGGTTCTGGAAATATCCATCACGATTAACTGGTTGGATAAGGCAAAAAGTGATTCACCGACGAAGAAAAGGGCTAATCCCATTACTAACACTCGTTTGCGCCCAGTGCGATCAGAGATGCGCCCAATAATAGGCGAACCAATTAATTGAGCCAAAGCATATAAAGAATTCATAATTCCCATATCTAAGGCTGAAAAATGAAGTTCGTTTTTAATAAACGGCATTACCGGGAAAATCAGGCTCATCCCAATGCAGACCAAAAAACTACTAAGAATTAAAACAAAAATGGCTTTTTTTACTTGTGATGACACGGTGGTCCTCCCTTATTTCGTTAATATAGTCTGTTAACCAGTATAACTAAACAATCCGGGTGTGTCCACATTTATTAGTAATCATTTCTTCTATAATATGGATACTTGAACCAAAAAAGTGGCGAACCCCTTGAGGCTCACCACTTTTCCTAAAAATTAAACGTCTCGAATTTCAAAATGCGTATTCGCATCCCGGTCGACAATTCCAATAATTCGTTGCTTTTGGCTGCTATCGCAGAAACCAAAATCAATAACGCCCCGATCCTCTTCGATAATGATATCTTGAATTTGCTTTTCCATAAACGTTTTAATAATGGGTAATTGAGCTTGTAGCTTAAGCGCCTTCTCCACTGCCCCTTGAAGGGTATAGCCTTCGTCTTGGAAATGCTTAATCCGAAAAATTTTTAAGAGATTTTGCACGTTGTACTGTCTAGAAGTTTGTTTGTCATTATCGGATTTTAAGGTACTAATGTAACCTTGACTCTCCCAATAACGTAACGAACGGGACGAAACGCCGGTGATTTTACTCACCTGCCCAATGCCAAAGATTAAATTATCAGAGTCCATAAACTTGCCAATTGGATTTCCCATTATTTCTTCACTCGTTTCCGTTTAAAATAATTGAAACTACTTTACGATGAAACACTATAACAAATTCTAACATGCCTGGCAAATTTTCGAACGATGTTGTCAAGAAAAATACTATCATTGTCAATTTAGTTGACAATGATTTTTACTAGCGTTAGTATATTAAAGTTAATTTAATACAAAGGAGCAACACACAATGGCTGAAAAGCAACAAACATTAGACGCCAACGGCAAACCATATAATCGTACCATGATGATGGTAGCCATTATTTTGGGTCTGTTTATGTCCGTGTTAAGTAGTACCATGTTGGCAACTGCTTACCCTACATTAATGGATGCCTTTGACGTTTCTACATCTACAGTTCAATGGCTGACCACTGGCTACATGATGGTCAACGGAGTCATGATTCCCATTTCCGCTTGGCTCATTAGTCGGTTCGGTAGTGGGGCCTTATTTAATACCGCCATGTTCTTCTTCTTAGGCGGATCAATTTTAGCCTGGACCGCTACAAGCTTTGGCATGCTCTTTGTTGCCCGAGTTATCCAAGCGGTGGGGGCCGGAATCGCAATGCCCGTTGCCCAAACGGTATTACTTTCTATTTACCCACCAGATCGCCGGGGGGCCGTCATGGGAATGATGGGCCTTGCTATCGGTCTTGCTCCCGCAATTGGACCTACCCTTTCTGGTTGGTTAATTGATAATTACAACTGGAGAGCATTATTTAGCACTTTAATTCCATTTACCATTTTGGCGTTAATAGTAGGCTTAATCTTTAATAAGAAAGTGCTTGCCACCAAGAAGAGTAACTTGGATTGGCTTTCAGCTGCCGAGTCCACTTTAGGATTTGGATTATTACTTTATGGTTTCTCTCAAGTTGGAGACAATGGTTGGGGCGATCCTACCGTTATTGCTCCTATCTTAATTGGAGTAATCGCAATTGCTATTTTCGTTTATCGGCAACTTCACTTGGAAAATCCCTTCTTGGAATTGCGCGTGTTCAAAACTCGTGATTTCACCATTTCCGCCATCCTTTCTTCAGACGTTAACATGGCCATGGTCGGAGTAGAAATGGTACTTCCAATTTATTTACAAACTATTCGGGGCGATTCAGCGCTTGAATCTGGATTAACACTTCTTCCTGGAGCCTTAATGATTGGGATCGCTAGTCCCATCACTGGTCGATTATTTGATAAGTACGGGGCTAAACACTTGGCCACTGCCGGAATGATTCTTTTAACGCTAGGAACAATTCCCTTTCTTTTCTTAACTAAGGAAACTCCGCTCCTATTCATTATCGTAACTTACTGTATTCGGATGTTAGGGGTGGGGATGGTTATGATGCCAACCTCTACTGCCGGGATGAACGCATTACCAACCAGCATGATTAGCCACGGGACCGCTGTTAACAACACGGCTCGCCAAGTGGCCAGTTCTGTCGGAACTGCCATTTTGATTAGTATTTTGACTAACGTTACCAAAGCAGATATGCCGGCCAAACACGTTTTACACAGTAACCCGCTTGTTTACAAGGAAGGCGCTCAAAATGCAGTGCTAAATGGTTACTCAGCCGCCTTCTCCATCGCAGTTCTATTCTGTCTAGTTGGTTGGGGATTATCATACTTACTGAAGCAAAAACAAACCGTAGGAGGTGACAAATAATGGCTCTAGCATTAATTATTATTAGCGCATTATTGTTCATCGTTTCCTACGTGGTTATGCAGCATGGAATCGGTCGCGTAATTTTGTATGTAGTGTCATTTGCTTTACTAGTCTTTTCTCTGACCGCCATTACGGCTGCAGACAGCTGGCACTGGGGCATGAAACTAGAAACCATCACTACCACTAAAGCCATCAAACCAGTTAGTGCCATCAAACAAATGGACATGAACATGTTGGTGGAACAAAAATTAGGAACCAAAGACGAAAAAATCGTCGTTTATAAGTTAACTGACAAGGGTAAAACTAAGCATACCCAAGTAGACGTTAACACCACCAATAAGTATAAGCACGTCAAAACTGACAACGCTAAGTTAGTTACCCAAACCAAACAATACGTTTATAAGAATGATTTCTATAAAATCTTATTTGCTGGGTTGGGTGATGGTTCCGTTTATAAATCTAGAATTAACACCTTTGAACTTCCAGATAGCTACGTAGTCTTAACTTCTAAGCAAGCTAAAGACTTGCAAAAACAAGCTAAAGCTAACAAAAAACAACAAGCAGCTCAAAAAGCCCAGATGGCTAAAGTGGTCAAACAACAAATGATGGCCGCCATGCAAAAAAATCCGACGATGAGTGCCGCCCAACAAAAAGCTTTGCAAAAACAAATTGTGGCTAAGGTAACTGCCACTGCAATGGATAAGCAAAAGCAACAGTTGATTGAGATGGACCAAAGTAGATAGGATCATGTAAATACAAAAACACCAGCAACTAAAAAAGTTGCTGGTGTTTTTGTATTTTCTTTATTCAAACTACCACAGTTAATTAAAGTTAAAATTAGTCGCCATATTCAATTTCTAAAACGTTGTTGTAGGCCTTACCACCTACAAAAGCCCGTTGCCAAATAGCAGTATAGTCGTTTTCCCCAACTGTTTTATCAAATCTCTTAATATCTTGGGTGTTAACCTTCAAACGATACAAGCCTGGGCGAACCTTATACTCTGTTAGACCGGTAATTGGTTTCGTGTAGTATAAATATGTGACGTTCTTTCCAGAAGTTTTAATGCTGGTAATTTTACGACTAGTGGTTGGCTTAAGTTTATCAAGTCCACTAGTAATAAAATTGCTGGTAATACCAGCCTTTTTAACATTAGATGTACTGTAAAATTGAATGTAGTGATCTTGGGTAATCGAGAACATTTGATGTGAACCATTTTTGAATTTAAAATCAGTTCCCCGTTCCCAAGAAGTCCCTAAAACTGATGAAGGGTTCTTTACCACTTTGAAGTCGCTACTCTTAAATGCAAATTGTGAGCTCAATGAAATATTTTTCCAATTTACAAAACTTGATTTAAAAGCATAGTTGTAATTGTAAAATCCAGCATTAAAAGTAGTAGTAAACTTACCATCACTCTGCTTATCTGCTTCACTACTTCCAACTAGGTTAGTTCCCTTAGGGATCACATAACGGACTTTTTTACCGTTGATATTTCTATATAGATTAGTTTTTAAACTTTTTTTGGTAGTTACATAAACTGTTTTATTACTTTCCTTAATGTATCCTGATTCATAGACCACACTAGCCTTAACATTAGTAGCGTGGTTTGCTAGCATCCCAAATGATCCTAAAGCAACTGTTGTCAATAAAATCGACTTTAATTTCATAGTAAATCCTCCTTGATTTCGCATTTGATTATACCATTAGGCGCAACCTAATTAGATTACAACTTAAAGTCAAATTATTTTCTATAAAAATATAATCATAAAAAAATTCCCTTTAAATTAACCATTGCTAAATTATTCACCATTCCTAAAATTAGCCCTAATCAGCTTCACATAACCTAGGCTCTATAATCGCTGTCGTTACTGGATTTGATGGCAATTTTACCAAATATTGGTTCGGGGATAAACCGATCTAGCCTTTTTATAAATTTAGCAGTTAAGTAGTTCACATGAATTAGCTGCAAATACGCCTTAAAATTGGACCGTATCAATTTTAAATAAGGTTGACTTTTCACCAACATTAGGTATTCTTATAACTGGTAAAGAAAAATTTATCAACTCATTTTTAAAGGAGTATTAATTAATGACAGTAGATTACGATTCCAAAGAATATTTGGAAAAAGTTGACGCCTGGTGGCGTGCAGCTACTTACCTTTCTGGTGGTATGATTTTCTTGAAATCAAACCCATTATTCTCAGTAACTAACACCCCTATCCAAAAGGATGACGTTAAAGTTAAGCCTATTGGTCACTGGGGAACTATCTCTGGCCAAACATTCTTGTACGCACATGCTAACCGTTTGATCAACAAGTACGACGCTAACATGTTCTACATTGGTGGTCCTGGTCACGGTGGCCAAGTTATGGTTACTAACGCTTACTTGGACGGTACTTACACTGAAGACTATCCTGAAATCACTCAAGATGTTGAAGGTATGTCACGTTTATTCAAGCGCTTCTCATTCCCTGGTGGAATTGGCTCACATATGACTGCCCAAACTCCAGGTTCACTTCATGAAGGTGGAGAACTTGGTTACTCACTATCACATGCTACTGGTGCTGTTTTAGACAACCCAGACCAAATCGCATTTACTGTCATTGGTGATGGTGAAAACGAAACTGGTCCTGCAATGACTGCATGGAACTCAATCAAATTCTTGAACCCTAAGAATGACGGTGCCGTATTGCCAATTCTTGACATCAACGGTTTCAAGATTTCTAACCCAACTCTTACTTCACGTACTAGTGATGAAGATTTGGCTAAGTTCTTCGAAGGTCTTGGATGGTCACCTCGTTTCATCGAAAACGACGACATTCATGACTACATGACTTACCATGAAAAAGCTGCTGAAGTCTTTGATAAAGCTATGGAAGACATCAAGCAAATTCAAAAAGACGCTCGTGAAAACGGCCGTTACGAAGATGGCGAAATTGCTGCATGGCCAGTAATCATCGCTCGTTTGCCTAAAGGTTGGGGTGGTCCTACTCACAACAAAGCCGGCGAACCAATCGAAGGTTCATTCCGTGCTCACCAAGTGCCACTTGACTTGAAGCAAGGCGACTTGAGCCAATTACCAGAATTCGAAGAATGGATGAACTCATACAAGCCAGCTGAATTATTCAACACTGATGGTTCATTGAAGGCTGACGTTGCTGACTTCGCACCTAAGGGTGACAAGCGTATGGCAGCTAACCCAGTTGCTAACGGTGGTCGTGACTTCGGTGCTGCTCCTAAGTTACTTGACTTACCAGACTGGAAGTCATTAGCTAACGACATCAACGAAGATAACCGTGGTACTGAATTAGCAGACAGCAAGCGTAACATGGATATGAACGTTCTATCTACTTTCTTTGCTGGTATCGCTACTAAGAACCCAACTTCATTCCGTGTATTCGGTCCTGATGAAACTATGTCAAACCGTCTCTGGGATATGTTTAACGTTACTAACCGTCAATGGGAAAGTAAAGTTAACGAACCTTACGATCAATACGAAGCTCCAGAAGGCCGTATCTTGGATGCTCAATTATCAGAACACCAAGCTGAAGGTTGGCTTGAAGGTTACACTTTGACTGGTCGTTACGGTGTATTTACTTCATACGAATCATTCCTTCGAGTTGTTGACTCAATGACTACTCAACACTTTAAGTGGATTCGCCAAGCTGCCGCTCAAAACTGGCGTAATGATTACCCATCATTGAACTTGGTATCTACTTCTACTGTATTCCAACAAGATCACAATGGTTACACTCATCAAGATCCTGGTATGCTTACTCACTTGGCAGAAAAGAAATCAGACTTCATCCGTCAATACCTACCAGCTGATGGTAACACATTGCTTGCAGTCTTCGACCGGGCCTTCAAAGACCGTCAAAAAGTTAACCACATTGTTGCTTCTAAGCAACCTCGTCAACAATGGTTCTCAGTTGAAGAAGCTGATGAATTGGCTAACACTGGTATTAAGACTATCGACTGGGCTTCTACTGTTGCTGAAGGTGAAGATGCTGATATCGTCTTTGCTTCAGCCGGTGTAGAACCAACCATCGAATCTTTGGCTGCTGTTGATCTTATCAACGAAGCCTTCCCTAACGTTAAAATGCGTTACGTCAACGTTGTTGAATTAGGACGTCTTCAAAAGAAGAATGGTCTTCTTAACCAAGAACGTGAATTAAGTGACGCTGAATTCAACAAGTTCTTCGGCGAATCAGGTACACCAGTTGTATTTGGTTTCCATGGTTTCGAAGACTTGATTGAATCAATGTTCTACGAACGTCAACACTTAGGCTTAAACGTTCACGGTTACCGTGAAGATGGTGATATCACCACTGCTTACGATATGCGTGTATATTCTAAGTTAGATCGTTTCAACCAAGCTAAAGACGCTGTTAAGATTCTTATGGACAAGGGTGTTATCGACAATGCTGCCGGTGCTGCCTTCGATAAGAAGATGGACGACATCTTAGCTAAGCACTTCAAGGTTACCCGTGAAGAAGGTCATGATATTGAAGAATTCACTGACTGGTCATGGACTCCCCTTAAGAAGTAATTTAAGTTAAAGAAAAAACCGACTTAGCAAAGTCGGTTTTTTTGTGTTCAAATTTTTACCACCATTCATCAAATTGTTGCAGTAATTGCTCCAATGCTCGGCCACGATGGCTAATTGCGTCTTTTTCGGCCTCTGTCATCTCACCAAAGCTTTTGTCGTAACCGTCTGGCATAAAGATACAATCATAGCCAAACGCTTCAGAACCACGTTTTTCTGGCAAAATTTGGCCGGGGACTTCACCGATAGTTTCCAATTCTTCTCCAGTGGGTTTGAGCGCCACAATCGTGGTGTGAAACACTGCTGACCGGTCTGTTTTATCCTTTAGGCCCGCCAATACTTTTTGCCGGTTAGCTTCATCATCGTGATCGCCAGCATAGCGAGCTGAATGAACTCCCGGTTCGTTATTTAATGCCGCAACCATCAAGCCAGAGTCATCAGCGATTACAGGCAACTGAAAGTGTTTAGCAATTGCTTGCGCCTTAATATGAGCATTTTCTGAAAAAGTCGTTCCATTTTCATCAATTGCTGGGACTTTGTCAAAATCGGCCAGGGATTTCACCTCAACATCCAAACCCTTTAGCATTTGTTGGTATTCAGCCACTTTATGGGCGTTTTGACTGGCAATGATTAAAGTTTTCATCGTTTTACCACCGTTTCTATCAAATTAGTTACTTTGAGTATAGTAGAAATAATTTAATTTTGCTAGCCAACTAAAAACCCCCAGCAATCGCTGGGGGTCATTGTTGAAAAGTTTACATCACGTCATCGCGACTAACCCAACCAATAATATCGCGGTTAGGCGTCGTCACTTTTACTTTGATGTAAGTTTGCATCAAAACATCAGTGTGGGTTGATTTAATTAACTGGCCTTCCAACGCCTCAACCGGCAATGGTTTATCCAGCTTATCGTAATATTGAACGAACGAAACATCTTCGTTGCTAGTGAAATCTTTATTAGAAGCCCAAATAGCAGCTGCATCGCGCAGTTCGATTTGTTGCTCACCAATCCCTAATGAGGATAAATCCCCCTTCACGGGAACGGTCTTCATGTTATCTCTAGCTAACAGTTCATTAACCACTCGTTCACTAGCTTTACCATCCATCCATTCATCGAACCGTTCGGTAAAGTTAATGTACTGTTGATCTGGTTGCCAACCGTTCGTAAAGATATCGGCTAGTTCGTCTCCCACCTCAGTAGTCGTTTTTACTAGCTTACCAGGAGCTGCTTCGGTAAAGTCAAAGTAAAATCCTCGGATAGTACCTGCGTATTGTTCCAAATCATAAGTGTAGAAAATGATTGGCCGCCGTAAAATCGAATAATCAAACATTACGGAAGAATAGTCGGTAATTAAGACGTCACTAATTAGGTATAACTCACTAATATCTTGGTAATCACTGACGTTGACCGCGTTAGTAAACTGGGTTAAATCCAGGGAATTAGCGATCATGTAGTGGGTCCGAATCAAGAAGGTCACGTCACTGCCAAAGCGAGCTTGCAGTTCTGCCAAATCTAACCTTAATTGGGCGGTAAACTCATGGGCTTTAACAAACTCATCGTCTCGCCAAGTTGGGGCATACAGCACTAATTTTTTATTCGGATCAATCCCTAAGTCACCCTTAATCCGCGCAATATCTTCTTGCGTGTAGTTAACTAAGATATCGTTACGGGGATAACCGGTTAGCATCATTTGGTTGGTGTCTTTTCTAAACGCCCGACTCATAATGTCAGCCGAGTATTTATTCGGCGCAATCAAATAATCCCAACGACTAGAATCTCGAACCACTTGTTGATGATATTTGCCTGGATCGTGAACTGGCATAGTCACTAACTGAACGTCAGTTCCGATGGTTTTAAGTGGGGTACCATGCCAAGTTTGTAGCAATGTAGTCCCTTGAGGCTTGTCCCATCTAAATGGTCGCCGAGTGTTAGTAATAAAGTACTTGGCCTGAGCTTGTTTTAACAAACCTTTATAGCCAAAACGAACTGTATACGGAATTTTATGTTCTTGGAAGTAAGGAATTAAATCTTCTCTAACGTTCCAATACAACTTATATTGTGGATAGTTTTTCTTAATATACTCGTATAGGGCCTTAGGATTATCGGAGAATTGACGACCGAAGAAACTTTCAAAGATGATGATATTCTTCTTAGGCAATACCCGTCCTAAGTAATTGAGTAAATTAGATTGAAAATCCTTAATCTTAAAGAAATGCCAGAACTTATCCCAAATAACTGCTGTAGGTGGTTCTTGATCTAGTTCCTTAGCATTAGCATTTAACATTGTCTCAACAACTGTCTTAGTAGCTTCACCATCTCGGCCATATTGCGCAAAACGATTTGCAAATTCAGTTAATTGATCAGCATACTGTTGCTGAATCGTATCCAAATTTTGAATAGCCGTAGCCACAGCAGCCGTATCAGAAACAATTGGTCCTGGCATTTGACTGTCATAATCAAAGTAAGTTTGCCGTGGACTGTCCTTTAAAAATTCTTCTTCATCATAAGCAAAGAAAATCATTGGACGATTTAGATAAGCATAGTCAAACATACTGTCATCGTAATCCGTTAATAATGCGTCACTAACCAGGAATAAGTCGTTAATTTCAGGATAATCACTAACGTCATAGGCAAACCCTTCGTACTGACTCAAATCAAGTGAATAAGCCAAGTACTTATCGAGGTAAAGTAACACTACGTAATCATCACCTAATTGTTGCCGCATTAAATCTAAATCTAATGCTAGATCACTGTTTTTACTACCTCGTTTTAGCGGTGTATACAAGACCACTTTTTTATCTAATGGTAATTTCAATTGCGTTTTGAGTGCATCTTGGCGATGTGGATCGCGATTAGCACGCACTAGTTCGTCATTTTTCGGAAACCCGGTTTTCAATACGGTGCGATCGTAATCAAACGCTTTAGAAGCCACTAATTCCATATAATCAGATGGAACTACCATATAATCCCAGCGCCGAATTCGATCAGCAAAATCTAATTGAATTTTAGCAGTAGCAGTTCGATATTTAGGAGCGTCAAAGCCCATTTCACGAAGGAAAGTTCCTCGCAAAGTTTCTACTTCGATTTGTCCCTTACGTTTGTAGTACTGGTTAGTTAGATTGGTACTTTGAACAAAATACTTACCTACAGCCAAGTAATACCAATATTTAAGGGTATTAGTTCGAACCACTTCAGCTCCCAGTGGGACATCCTCTTGGTCATTACTAAAAATCCAGACCGGCTTAATTTCTGGGTGGTGTTCAGCAACGTATTCATAAATAGCTTTATTATTACCATTATAGTCAACATTCGCACTATGGGCATCAAAGACCATTAAACGTTTATTAAGCGGTAATAGTCGCATTAATGGATAAATTAACGTATAGTTGACTGCTCGTCGTCCCTTACCAAGGTTAAACCAACCAGCATATGGTTGTCGAACCCGCAGTTCATGTGAGTTATCTTTAGCGCTAGCAAGAGTAAACTGAGCTACTTTGCCATTAGTAAGAGAAATTTTATTATTGAATTTAGGATTATCAACTGATTTAACAGGATCACGATATTTTTTATCGATAACACTAAATCGACGGTATGCTTGCAAATTTTGGTCAAATAATTCCAAAGTATAGTTGTAATTACCAGATAAAATTTCTAATCGACCATCGTCGTATTGAAGTGGTAAAACAATGTTTAATTGTTTGCTGTCCTTAGGTTTAGTTCCTAAGATATCTGTCAAAGCAAAAATATTTCGTCGTTTTTTACTACCACTGACCAAAATTAATCGTGACTTATTCAAATCATAGTTTGCAGTTGGTTTTAATAATTCCAAGTTTTCTTTTAGTTGATTATCAGCAAATTTATCACTAGTAACTGTTACAGCTGGATAGTTAACAGACACTAATAACCGACGAGTTGATGCGTAGTTAACGTTTATCATGCGCTTATCCACATTAAACGTATCAGCTGGTTTTTGGTAATCATACAAATATGTGCGGTCATAATTAGTGGTTAAATTTTGTACTAACAATTTCAGTGACGAACCTAATAAATCATTAGGCACTGTGCTTAAATCAAAGCGAACCGTACCAGAATCAACTCTTCCCACTACCGGAGCTAATTCGTCTGAACCTAAATCAATAATTGCTCGCTCTTCTGCGGCGTTTAAGTTAGTATCAAAAACTAATTCATCGTCTTCTTCTCTGGCATTTTTAATCCAAAAAGTAGAACGGGCTTCTTTAGTTGCACACACAAAACTTAAAGCATCTTGAGTATTATAAAGCGCGGTTACCACGTTATTACCTTGAACAAATTTCATCTTAAATTTGCCGGCTTTTTTACCTGGTTGATCAATAAATGCATCCACCTTGTATTGCCCCGCAACTTCGTTTGTTACTCTAATTTTCCAAATACCTTGTCCTAATTGCTTAGTAGCATCATTCAAGTCAATAGAAAATGCATAACGAGCATGTGTCCAAGGAGAATGAGATTTAAAAATCCGTTTGTGAATAGGAGTTGTATCTCGAACAAAATGGATAGGATAAACTGCGTGATTAACAATGTTGATCAATTCGGCTGAAATTTGTTCGTTAAAATTATTATTAGAAAATGGTCGCTTGGTCAATGGCATTTGCTTAATTCGAAAATACCCTTTTCCGTTGACAATATCAGTTTCCTTGTCTAATTTTAATGAACTTAAATGCTGTACCACTGGTAAAACATTATCGCTTGGATCCAACTGATCAACAATTTTTTGATCGGTGCCTGGGATACTTAATTGATAGTGTCGTCCAGCATGTTCTTTAATTTGATAAACTCGTTTAGCATATGAATATTGCTTTAGCAAATTCAAATTACCATGTGCAATCGCCCAGTATTGAAGTTGAGTTTTTAAGTCTACCTTCTTTAAAGCTTCAGATCCCCACAAGTTCCAATCACGTAAGAAACCGTAAATAAGTTCTTGGATATGGTATTGAAAGTTTTCTGCCGTATCAGCAACATCTGTAAAGAAGATTGGCAGATCCAAACTAACCACTTTATGAATGAATGTAGCGTATAGTTCTGAATCTTCAGTTACTCCGTTATCAATTAAAATTGTCCGACAAATATTGAGTTTAGCAGTTTTAGCTTCAAAATCGCTAAATTCTCCTCGGTCCGGGCCATTGTAATCATGAATTTCTCGCGCCCGCCAAAGGTAACTTGTTTTAGTAATTACGGAAGTGTTTTCAGAAGCCAAATGAGCTGCTAGAGTGAAGCTCATATCTGTGTCAACAGATTCAGAAGTAAATTGAATACTGTTGTTAGCTAAAAATTCTCTTCGATAAAGTTTATTATTAATCAAAGTATCGTAAATCAAATTAGGAGTTTTAGTTAATGTAGTCTCAAAACGAGTATCACTAACTCCTAATTGGTTTGGAAATACGTCAATATTACCATCTGCATCAAATTGCTTAGTGTATCCCACAACCATATCGGAATCATGATCGAGCGCGGTTTGCACTAAGTTCGTGAACGCCCACTTAGGGGTTTGATCACGACTATCCATGAAAACAACATACGTTCCGGTTGCTTGCTTTAGTCCAGCAGTTCGATATTCACTGATTTCTCCCACTGGAGCCAAAATAGTTTTAAAATTTTCAAACTGTGGTTCGTAATCAGCAATTATTTCTGTCGCTAATTCATCACTTTGATCATTCACCAAAATTATTTCAAAACTCTCTTGGGGAAATTTAGTTTCTAATAATGAGTTCAGCGACTCTTTTAATTCGGTCGAACCGTTGGTATACGTGACGATAACGCTCAATAATTTTTCGTTATTCATTACTAACAGATTTCACCTTTCATTTCCAATCATCAACTTAGCGCTTAGGCATAGGTTGATCTAAAAATACTGTGTTCACTACTCGTTCAGTAGCATGTCCATCTTCCCAATTGTTGAATCTGTTACTGAAAGCTTGGTAACGATCATGATATTCAGCCGTCACATTATCAATATTTTTGATGGCTTCAATAACTTCATCATTAGTTTTCAGCAACGGTCCTGGTAAATCCTTATCCATATTTAGATAGAATCCCCGCAAAACACTAGCATACTTTTCATAATCATAAACAAAATAAAGAATTGGTCGTTTTAAGACTGCATAATCAAAGAACACACTAGAATAGTCTGTAATTAGCATATCTGAAATTAAATATAGTTCTGCGATGTCATCATAACTAGATTCATTGAAAACAAAATCACCAAATCCCGAAGTATCTAAATGATCGGCAATAAAATAGTGAGTTCGTAAAACTAACACATAGTTATCCCCTAGTTCTCGTTTCAATCGTAAAATATCTAATTTCAAATCAAACTTATACTGTCCTACTCCATAATACTCGTCATCACGCCAAGTTGGAGCATATAAGATCACTTTTTTATCGGCTGGTATATGCAATTTGGCTTTAATTTGCGCTTGTCGTTCATCTTTGTCTGGAGCATTTAAGATGTCATTTCGAGGATACCCCGATTTAATCATCTTATATTCCGGATACATAAAGGCATGTTTGAACACATCAACAGAAAATTGGTTAGCAGTTACCAAGTAATCCCATTGGCGAGATTGTTTATAAAATATTTGCTTATACATTGGGTTAGCTGATGCAACATTATCCATATCAAAAACTAAATGTTTTAGAGGTGTACCATGCCAAGTTGACAAAAATTTAGTACCAGGTCGTTTTTGGAACCATTGTGGTTGGCGCATGTTAATAACCTGATAGTTAGAAACAGCCATATAGTACATGTATCTAAAGCTAAATCGTCGAACTGTTATGGTATCTTTATGCTTTGGAATATTAACATCCGCTCCCTTAGCAACAATCCAAACGTGCTTGTATTGGCCTGGAAAGTTTTTGCGTAGATACTCATAAATATATTTAGGACTATCAGAATAGTTACGTCCTAAAAATGATTCGTAAATTACTAAATTCTTTTTAACTGGTAATTTAGTAAAGATGGTTTGATACATGGCCCGAGGAAGACCTCTACCATGCTTTAAGACTGCTCTTTTCAAATAACGCAAAGAAACTACTCGCTTAATTTGACGATAAGCCGAAGAGTTATTACCAGTCCGTACCTTTTTCAAAATATTACGACTAGTTCTCCCCAAGTTACGGGTAGCCGATTCAGGAACAGTTTGCAAATACGTAGTTAAGTTTGCAAGAATTTCTGATTGCTCTTCAGCTGTAGTTTCGCTAACAACTCCCTTATAGAAGAAACGGTGAATTCGCCGTAATGCATAGCCATTAACTGCTATCTTCAATTTGGGCGAAGTTAACTTAGGAGTTTCACTGGTTAGTGCGGTTAACCAATTTTGCCAATTTTCTGCAAAAGAAGCTTGAGTTACCGACGGGTCATTAATAGGATCATTATGCCGTTCCTTAATGTATGTTCGTCGAACAAGTTGAGCAATAGTTTGGCAATGATCTAAGATTGACAATGTAAATCGATAATCGCCATATTGTTGATTATCTTCATCGAATCGTGAATTGGTATCTACTACTAATTTGCGAGATACTACATTCCCAGCAACTGGTAAAAAATTATGGATTGCATAATCCCAATTGTCCTGATTAAAAATTGTGTACTTATTAGTTAGCCATTGTTGATAATTTTTACTAGCAGCAATCTTTGAGTCTTCTACAGTAATTTGATTATCGTTTAACAGATTCAGTTGATGCCAATTAATATGATTTTTACGTCCTCTTCCCCCCCAGTCGGGTAAGTTATCATTAGCTTCGTTAGACGTAATGCTAGTCAAAAATGAACTGACGGGTTCATAAGTTGGATATTGATGTAAATTTAAGAGTTGTACCTGTTCTACCACCGGTAAATACTTAGCTAGTGTATCAGGTACCAAAAAATCATCAGCATCCACAAACACTAAGTAATCACCCGTTGCGTTGTCTAGTCCAACATTACGAGATCCTCCAACGGTATCTTTAGTACTGTTAATAAATCGAATGGGATAGTCACTGTGCCAATCAAATTGAGTGTTAACTAGTTCTTGGTTACCGACAAGTAGCCATTCAATATCATTAGTTCCTTGCTTATCTAAATTAGCTTTAAGCAACGGAAGTTTAGATATATCAGCTGTTTTAACGGGAGTTATTATGCTGTACTTCATGTTAGATACTTAACCTCACTTTACTTCACTTGCCGAATAACCATCAGTAGCGGATAAATCAGTTTTAATTTGTTTTTTTAACTTATTTTGCAATTCACTAGTGAGCGCCTTAAACGCCGGAGATTCCACAGCAACCTGTAATTCGTGAATAACATAGGGATGATACTGCTCTTTAAAAGCAATTGTTTGAGAAACCTTAATAGCAGCCAATAGTTCATTAATTCTATTTTGAGGATCAATTATTCGTCTATCACTAGCTAAAATTGGAGCTCCTAAAAAAATTACATCTTCTGTATTCTGCAAAACGTGTATTTGTTGAGATACGCTAGTTAGCGGTAAATTAAAATTAAGAGAACTTATTTTTAAAGCATTACCAAAAGGCCATAAACGATTATCTAATTCTAAGAATCGATCATTTTTAGTAAAAACTAAGTAACGTTGAAATACCGGTAACATAGCTAGTTTATCAGCCAAGGACCACGTAGAAAGCGGCTTATCAACTAATCCTGCTTCCTGAACGGGAGGCAGACTGGTTAACCGACCAAGATTATATTGATCGGTAAAGAAATCCGTTAAACTGTGTCCTAAATTTTGATCAGCTTTCAAAAAGTAGCTGGTAACAAAATCAGTTGGGTGAGCGGATAACACAGCCGCTAATTGAGCTAATGCTCCTGGAAACAGTTTGTCAGTGATGCGCAAATTCAATAGGTAGTCACCATTAATAGGACTGGATTGGCCTGCAACTACAACTTCCACTGAAATAGCAGCATTTTCTGTAATACTCTTCACATTAGCAACCTGGTCAGCATCTACTTCTAACCGCAAAACAACAGGTTGTTTTTGAGCCGCTAACTGGTTTATGTAAACTGTTAAATCTTTATTAGTCGTTAATGAACTCAACGGCGTATTAATAACGAAATTCATAATTTTTCCCCTTAAATTTTAGTCAGCTATAGGGTGCTTACGTTTAGCTAATCGTCGTTTAATTTGGTCATATACTAATCCAATAATCAATGGTACTAAAATTCCCAAAAGAACTTGGCTCTCCCAACTTTGGAAAATGATAAAACGACCAAAAAAGTCAAACATTAAGCGATGCAAATACATGATAATCATTGAATGATTCCCAACTATACTTAGCCAGCCGAATAAATTAGTTTGTTCCATCCAAATACAAATAACAAAAATTCCAAAGCACAAAATCAATGGCAGATACATTAACAAGTATGTATTACTAAATGTATGTGCTTTAAGGAACATTCTAAACAGAAAGTGACCATTATATGAAAGGTAAATAAGAAATAAATAAAGACCCATGATGGCTAATCCTAGTGAGTAATGCCAAGTCATATTTTTTAGGTATTTGAATACATAATGACCTACTAACATATAGAATGTAGTAATTAGTACTATATCCATATCCAATCCTTTAAATTCTATCAAATCCCAATGATCATAACTTACACCTACCGCAAACATAGAAAATGCCACTATGAATTGTGTTGGCACATTTTTGATCCAAGAGATAATGGCAGTAGTAGTAACCAAAGAACCTGTATAAACAGTAATGAACCAAAATACAGTTAGATTACCGTTTAACGATCTTCCACCATAAATCAGTCGAATAAAATAATCACGAGTATAAGCCCAAGTAGATCCATCTAAATAGTGACTAGCTAAAATCAAGAACGTCCCAGCTACAAAATATATAACAATATTGGGCCAGACTTTTTTCTTAAAAAATCCCCAAATACCTTCCCAATTAGTTACTATTGGTTTTAAAAAGAAGCCCCCGGTAATAAAGAACAATGGCATGTGCCACCAATAAAGAACTGTAAAACTAACATCATAGAAATGCGTATCTATTGGATGAATAGCATGACTAATAACAACAGCAATAATACCAATTCCCTTAGCTATGTCCACCCACTGTATTCTCTTCTTCACAAAAACACCCCAATTATCCCATATTAAAACATTACTATGTTATCAATTATCAACTCGTTTTGCAAATAGACTCAATCGTTCAAGTAGTGATATGACAGCTTTTAATCAATTTTTTGAAAATAAATTTAAGGCTAAATTACAAATTCTATTCAATCAAAAAATCCCAGCCAAAATTGACTGGGATTTAAAATTAAACTTTTAAACTGAGGGCGTTAATCGCCACAATAATGGTACTTAGTGACATAATGGCCGCTCCGACCATTGGGTTCAACATGAAACCAATGGGTGCTAAAATGCCGGCAGCTAGTGGAATGGTAATAATGTTGTAACCAGCTCCCCACCAAAGGTTTTCAGTCATCTTGCGAGTTGATCTACGAGCTAGATCTAAGAACGCCACGACGTCGTTTGGATCACTTTTGACTAACACAATATCAGCTGAATCAATCGCCACGTTAGTTCCAGCTCCCATCGCTATTCCAATATCGGCGCGAGCCAAACTAGGGGCGTCGTTGACCCCATCTCCAATCATGATGACGTGGTTACCGGCACTTTGGTACTGAGCCACGACTTTTTCTTTATCTTCTGGTCGTAGTTGAGCCTTTACTTCGGTGATACCTAATTGCTTAGCAACGTTTTGGGCGCTTTGTTCATTATCACCAGTCAACATCACCGGCGTAATGTGTTGAGCTAACAAGCTATCAATTAGATGCTTAGCGTTTGGTTTAATCTGATCCCCTTGCGCCACAAAACCTAATACTTGATCACCGCTAATGAGGTAACTAATCGAATTGCCGGCACTAGCTAATTGATCAAATTGTTGCTTATCATACTGTAATTTTTGTTTGTCCAAGTAAGCAGCTGATACCAAAGTATACTGCTTGCCATCCACTTCTCCACTTAATCCAGCTCCGGTTAGTTGCTGAACGTTAGTGGCGGCGGACCAGTTCAGTTTTTGTTCCTTAGCAGCGGTCAAAATTCCGCGAGCCAGGGGATGGCTAGAACCGTCTTCTAAGCTAGCCATAATGGTTAAGACTTGGTCAGCGCTCAAATTAGCAGAAACCGTATCGTATTTGTTAACCTTAAAGTCACCCTCAGTAAGGGTTCCGGTTTTATCCATTAAAGCATAATTAATGTGATTAACCTGTTCCATTGCGTTGCGATTTCGGATTAACAACCCGTGTTGGGCAGCAATCGAAGTCGTTCTAGCAATTACCAGCGGTACCGCCAATCCTAAAGCGTGAGGACAGGCAATGACTAACACGGTCACGGCCACTGATAACGCCACCGCCAAATTAGCTACTAATAGCCAAGTCACAAAGGCTACCAACGCCACCGTTACCGCAGCGTAGAAAAGGTAGCCAGCCACCTTGTCCGCCATGTTTTCCTTAGCGGATTTATGCTGTTGAGCACTGTTGACCAGATTCATCACTTTAGCCAAATACCCAGTTTCACCAGTTCCAGTAACCTTCATAACAAAGGTTCCATCACCGTTCACCGAACCACCAACAACTTCATCAGCCGGTTGTTTAGTAACCTGTTGCGCTTCCCCAGTAACCAAGGATTCGTTCACGCTAGTAGTTCCGCTGATGACCTTTCCATCGGCCGGAATCTGTTCACCGGCCCGAACTTGAACTTGATCACCAACTTGTAAGTCCTTGATCGCCACATCTTCTGGCTTGCCATTAACTAGCTTGTGAGCTTTATCAGGTAGTAGTTTTGCTAAGCTATCTACCGCTGAACCAGCATTCATCACCGTATCCATTTCGATCCAGTGACCAAGCAACATAATGTCAATTAAAGTAGCTAACTCCCAGAAGAAATCAGTCACCATCGGTGTCACGTGCAAAATATCATTGGCGATCACGGCGTAGATACTATAGAGATAAGCTACCGAAATCCCCATTGTAATCAGGGTCATCATAGCCGGTTTCTTCTCACTCAGTTCACCACGAGCCCCAGTAAAGAAAGGCTTACCACCGTAGAAGAAAATAATCGTCCCAATAATAGCTACTAAATAATCAGACCATGGTAAAAAGGTGATCTGAAATGGTAACCGCATCCCCATCATCGGACTCATTATGATAACCGGAATCGTTAAAATTAAAGACACCCAAAACTTTTGCTTCAAGTTGCCCATGTTCATCATGTGATCACCATGCATCATCATATCGTCGCCACCGTGATCGTGGTGACCGCCACCCATGTCCATCATCTGATCGTGATTCATGTGACTATGATCCATGTGGGAGTGATCCATTTGAGAATGGTCCATATGCATGTCGTGGGAATCATTCTTATGCTCATTCATTAGCCCGTACCTCTTTTCATTTACATTTGTAAATCGTATTTTTCTACAGTCTACATTTGTAGTCAGTAAAAGTCAATAAATAACTCTGATAAATAAAAAGGGCTGACAAAATTGTCAGCCTTTTCTTTTATAAAACCATATTTGAATCAATTCTATTAAACCAAAAAATATGACTACCGAAATAGTTTCCCTCGTAAATAATTTTAGGTAGTATCTCCACAATATCTGGCCGGTAGTAAAATAATCAATTCCCATTCTAATGATCGTGCTTACCACCAATAATACAATAATGATCTCTACCGCATTAATTATTTCAGCTAATGTTGCTTTCATTTCTCATTACCACTCTTACATTTACAGCACAAAATAAACCAACATCCCAAACAACACTGTCACCATTCCAATATCACGACAACATTCCAACCAATTAGTTTTTCCGTGGATTGCAGCCATTACCGACCAGTAACTAGTTGCATTCCAGGCAATAAAAAGCGCACGACTAGCTCGTATACCGATTTGATTGAAGTTCAAGACGAGAAACCATTTATTGAGCAATATGGTGATTACTACCAGAAACCAAACGGTGGTAACTAATAGATCTAATACTATAGTCTTTTTCATCTCATTATTTTTTTCAATTTCATTACTCCTAATTATTTTTGATTAGATTCTATTTTTTCAATAGATTGCTCTAATATATCTTAAATATTTTGGCAAATAAGTAATAAAGCAAGTATCCCATCAATCCACCGATTACCACTACAGATAAAAAGTTCATCAACGGAGACAGTTTTAAAATATTTATTAATTGGACAATGTATATTGCTAATATAGCCGCAATAAAACTCTCTATCGCTGTAATAATTTGTTTTTTCTTCATATTTTCTTGCTTACCTCACTTTATATGATAGTGTTAATTTACTTTTGTGGTTTCATCTTAAAAATGATTCAGATGCTGCTTCGAATTGATACTTGTTTTGATCAAAAGTAACCGTTCCCTGATCCACCGCCTTTAAGTTGACCAGGGAACGAAAGAAAGTCGTTTTACCAGAACCATTAGTAGCAGAAATCAAATACGAGTTTCCCTTTTGAAACTGATAGCTAAAATTTTGGAGAATAACTTGGCGGGTGGATAGGGTTAGATTCTGAATGACTAGCATGTGATTGCTCCTTGAAGTTAGATTATTAATAGCATAGTTCATCTAATTAATTAAAAAGAGAACGTAGCAGTTTACATCAATCGATGTAAACTGCTACGTTCTCTTTTTTGAGTTGCAAACCAACGATTGCAAGTTTGCGAATTAAGTTTGCATTAACCGTCGACAAATAAAAAAGCAAATAAGTCTACACTAAATGTATCCTTGCTCGCATATTAAGCACTAATCAATTCTATAAACCTCAGTGTGGGTAGGTTCTAACCAATTATCGCTAAGAAAAATATACGTTCCCCATGCGCTGATCAATATGACAATGACACTGACTAAATAAATAGTTTTATGCAGCGCATTATACCTATTGTTTCGCCACATTACATACATTGGCAAAATAATTCCTACCGGGGGACAATTGCCGAAGCAAGCACCAAAATTAATAGTATAAAACCTTCATTTCTATTCTGATATAGCTCGGTATTAATCTTGCCAAGTTCGGCCCGATCTTCTTTAATTTTTTGGTCATTATTTTTAATTTGTTTCCGAAGTTCTTCATTATTTTGTACTAACTCATCGATTGATTTTTGGTAGAGATCACTTAATAAAATTAAGTTGTCCATATCCGGATACGCACGACCATTTTCCCACTTCGATATTGACTGGCGGGAAATATGTAAGATGGTTGCCACATCATTTTGCGATAAATTTCGTGTTTTTCTAGCCTGTTTTAATTGAGACGCCACAGAATCCATTGATTAACTCCCTTACAATACAAATAACTACAAAGATAAAAGTAAACTTGATAACCCTCTAATACCGATATAAAGAATTTTTTTGCTCAGTTATCCCGTCTTATCATTAAAGTTGAACCTGTCGCAAAAAGATAAGCATAGCAATAACGTAAAGAATGGCAGTAAAAATTCCGGAAAAGACGAGATATTTTAAATATAGAGTTTTATTAAAAGTTAAGTTAAACCCCTGCCCTACATACATTCCTACGTAGGCAGCTAGTAGTGCAATACCAACACAGACAATAAAGAAAATTATCATAATTTCTCCTATATTTTAATTAATAAAATCAGTATTCAGTTATTTTCTAATCAATTCTATAAACGGTTATCCCTTTATCCAGCCAATTGTCGCTAATAATAACGTAGCAACTAATCAAGCTTATTATCATTACAATCAAAGATACTAAAATGATAATTTTGTAGAAACTATTATATTTTGAATTTTTACAAAAAATAACATATAACGGAATTATTACCCCTACTGGAGCAACTAGGGAAGATACTAGAACCAAAATCAGCAGTATGAAGCCTTCATTTCTATTCTGATATAGCTCGGTATTAATTTTACCAAGCTTGGCCCGATCCTCTTTGATTTTTTGGTCATTAGTTTTAATTTGTTGCCGAAGTTCTTTATTGTTTTGAACTAGGTCATCGATTGATTTTTGATAGAGATCACTTAATAAAATTAAATTATCCATGTCCGGATACGCCCGCCCGTTTTCCCACTTAGAGATGGATTGGCGGGAAATATGTAAGATGGTCGCCACGTCATTTTGAGAGAGTTTTCGTTCTCGTCTGGCTTGTTTCAACTGAAGTGCTATGGATTCCATTATCATTCTCCTTTTTGGGGATAATGTAATGATACAACCCTCTCAATATATTTATAACCCATTTAGAAAAAAATAATCCAAAGGTAGATTGTAAAATTAATCCGACGCTGTTCGGACAAAAAAGATCAGCTTCCCTTAAAATGGTGTTTACCACAAACACATCTTTTAGGAGCTGATCTTTTGTCTAGTATAACCTATTCTGAACGAATTAAAATCGAAACCTTTTGTGAACTAGGCCTGTCCAATATCCAAATGAGCGATTACCTAAAACGATCACCTGCCACAATTTCTTATGAATTAGCTCGATGTGAACCTTACCAGGCCGAAGTGGCCCAAACAGATGCCGAATACAAACGGTCACGATGTGGCCGAAAGACTAAATTGAATGACAAATTAAGGCAAATAATTTTAAACCATTTACGGCTAAGTTGGTCACCAGAAATGATAGCTCACGAATTTAAACTAGCGACTAAATCAATTTATAATTGGTTAAATCAAGGGAAAATTGAGTTTTCTTTAAATGATTTGCCTGAACATGGCGTGCGCCAACGGCGTAACCTTGACCAACGTTCTAAATATAATCAATCATTAGGACGGTCAATTGAACAGCGACCCATCGTGGTTAATCGACGTAATCGCATCGGTGATTTTGAATTAGATACAATTGTTGGCCCCGTGGGCATAGTAAGGCAGTTTTGTTAACCTTAATCGATCGCAAATCACGTTTCCTTTGGGCCTACCGATTAAAAAACCGGACAGCAGTAACTGTTAATGAAGCCCTAAATAAGTTTCTAGCAACTTTTAATGGCCCGGTGCATAGTTTTACGGTGGACCGTGGCACTGAGTTTAGCGGTCTAGTATCACTTGAAGCACAATACGGTATTAAGACCTATTACTGCCATGCTTATACGCCAGCTGAGCGCGGCAGTAATGAACGATTTAATCGGAATTTACGCTATTTTTAGCCTAAGGGTGCTTATTTGAGCACATTAGTGCTCAAGGCTTGAAAACCACCCTACTCGAAATTAATCAGAGACCACTTAAAATACTTGACTGGCAAACACCTTATCAGGTTATGCTGACCAATTTGTCAAAAAATTCGAATTAAATTTGCAATCTACCATTAATGTCCGCAGGAAATACGGTCGCTTATTTACTGCTTACCGAACGTACTTACTAATCCCAACTAAAAAAGCATCTGTTAATACTACCTTTAAAGTATACTCAGACTTAAACTTTTTATATGACCTCCAAAGTTTATGATAATCTGATGTTGTCAAATAATCTAAACGATTAGAGAAAAGATTATAGTACCCGTAGCAATTAGACTGTCTTGGGATTATCCCAATAGTCTTCTCCATAAATTCTAAATTAAATTGTAAATATTCCAATTTTTGATCATACATCTCATTAGCAAATTTTATAGGATGAAATAAAATAATATCCATCCTACTAGTTAAAGAATAATCAGCACTATCTTTATGAACTCTCCAATTCATTAAACTTTTATGATAATAATAAGCTGAATTGTACAAGAGCCCAGTATTCCATAGTGTAAAATCATGAGGTTGCAGACTAGTCCAAAAAGAATCTGCTTTGTGCAATAGGGATTTCCTAATGGCAAAACTACAGCCGGGTCTATTAACCTTGAGAAAATGTTTCATATCAATTTTTTCTACATCTATATCATAAAATTCTGAACTGCTAATATCAGATAGCTTCTTATTGTAAAAGGGGGTATAGTCACAGGCTAACAATTCAATTTTTAAATCAAACAACAATGCTGTACGCATTTCACAGATCTTATTTGGCATCCATATATCATCTTGATCACATAAAAATATAATTTCATTGTGTGCCTTATGCAAAGCTTTCCAAAAGCTTATTTTCCATCCAAGATTTTTTGAATTGATCAAAATTTTCCAATTATTTAAATGGTGTTCCTCAATAAAATCATTAGCTAACATAGCTGTATTATCTGTTGAACAATCATCTTGAATAATAACTTCATCCGGCTTATAACTTTGATTCAGTAGGGAAGATAATTGATCAATTATATATTTTTCCCCATTATATGTCGATAACACAACGGACACTTTTTCTGACATAAAAACCGTTAACCCCTTTTTAATAAATCCAAGTAATATGAAATAAGCTTTGGTATGGAGTTGTCTAAATTATATTCTGTTCTTTTCATGACAACATTTGCATAGCTTCTATTATTTTTCATCTGACATAAATGTAAAGCAATTTTACACCATTCAGCAGCTGGTAAATTTAATGATTCTGTCTTAGTAGTCGGCAAAATCTTCAAATCTTGATTTACCGTAGTACTCATCAAAACTGGAAGCCCACTTGCCTGGGCTTCAATTGACGTAATAGGTCCACCTTCATAAAAAGATGGGATAAGTAGTATATCAATCATGGAATAAAAATAGTGAACATTTCGTAAAAAGCCTAAAAACAAAACATCATCTTCTAATCCCATTGTGCTTATTTGTTCTTTTAATGTTCTTTCTAATTCACCATTGCCAATAATTACCAACTTAACATGTTCATTTATAAGTTTTGCTTCCTTTAAAATTTCAAACATTCTAAGATGATTTTTGACAAGAGTAAGACGCCCTATACTTCCCATCAAAAGGTTTCCTTCAAGGTTATATTTTTTTCTCAATAAATTTCTTTCAGCAATTGAAAATTTGAATCTTCCAACTTCTATTCCATTTGGAATAACCTCAAATTTTCTATTTGCAAAAATATATCGGCCAGCATTTATACTACAAGCAATGTAATCTGTTGACAACAAACATATAGCTTTCTTCATATACTTAATAATTATTCTAGGAGCTTTAAAATCGCTACCATTACTGTGAATATGTGCGATGCGTATTTTTGATCCAGCTATCCTAGATGCTATTAGAGGAAAAACATTAGCGAGATCTTCATGGCACTCAACTATGTCAGGATGTAATGCCTTAATAATTTTTATACTTTCAATAACATTTTTTAAAGGATGACTTTTTTTTTCAGGAATTCTGATGCATATACAACCACTATGCTCCAAAGCATCTAATGATTGCGCATCTGGTGTATGTTGATAAACAACATAGGAAGTAATACCTGCACGTTTTATTGCGGGAGTATTATTCTGTAAATACTGTTCAACTCCACCTCCCTTAATTCCGGATATAAAATTCAACAATATTTTACTCATTATTTCTCCTCCTGGGTATTTTTCGAGTCTTAAGCAAATAATAGAGTAATGAAACAAACGACCCAATTAAAGCCCCCAGTATAGCGCCAATAAATATATTTAATTTTTTGTTAGGATAAATAGGGGTATCTTTATTTGAAGCATGAGTCACGATAACAATATTGTTGTTAGTTAACTTCATAACTCTATATTGTAAAGATTTGGCAACTAAATTTGCTAAATCAGAAGCCCTATGTGAACTATCATCTACTACATTTACTGAAAAAACAGTAGAATTTTCATTATTTGTTATGGATACTTCTTGAGTTAACCGTTTTAATGACAAAGATTCTCCAGACTCCACTTTATAATTTTTCAAAGCCAGTCCTAGTACATCATCACTTTTGACTAAATCTTTATAAGTAATAATTGCTTGGATAGTTGCTTGGTAATTATTTAACGAGTTGTCAGCCTTCTCCTTACTTTGCTTAGCTAATAATTGTACGGAAGAACTATATCTAGGTTTAAAAACGTACTCATTCATTCCAAAAGTTACTAGTATTCCGAATAAAGTTAAAAGTGATATAACTATGACACTAAATCTAATGAATTTAGATAACTCTTTTGGTTTCATTCTATATTCCATAATTAGTCTCCTGATCATCTATTATTGGCTTGCCCAAATGAAAAATACTAAAAGAAAATAGCATTGGTAGTAATATCAAAAAGAGCCATTCAAAACTTATTATCAAATTAAAAAACAAAATTAAAATCATACCGGAAAAAACAAAACCATAAAATCCATATTTGGAGTGATTTGCTATGCCAAAAGCAAATATAGGAATGGTGTATATCAATTCTAAAAAGATTCCCCCTAATGCTAAAATTTGCATAAACCCACTGCTAAAACCAATATAAAGGTGGCTTTGAAGCGCTGTTCTTGCTGAGCTCATTTTATTTATTAAACTTTCAAAATTACCTATGCCATTTCCAAAAAGTGGATTCTGTAACCAATCTAGAAAAGCAGCATGCACATCGTCCATCCTAACACTGAACGATTCTCCCGTAGTGATTTTTTGCAAAGCTATTAAACATAACAAGTAGATAACTATTATTAATATCAAAGGTCCTATTAAAAATTGTATTTTTTTATTAAATTTAGTCTTCTCTAAAAAGACAACCAATGCTGATCCCAGCAATATTATTACAGATGTACTTGTCATAGTAGAAATCATGGATAAAATTAAAAGAATATTACTTCTTGCACTTTTTTTTTGTATAAAAACCCTAAAACCATAGCAAAGTGATAAAGTAAAAGCAAACATGGGACTTTCTGTGTAAATTCCTGAGTTTCTAACAGTATCGATGGATCCGAAATTAATAGGCTGTGTTTCAAAATAAACACCATAGTATGAAGGTATCTGTCTCTTGGGCCCCCAGTCAGTTGTAACAGTTCCAGTAGGACTAATCACCTTAAACACTGAACATAAAAGCCAAAAAAACATACTAATAATTGCAACTATATAAATAATTTTACAAATTTTATCTAGTAAAGACCATGGATTGTTAATTAAGAAACACATTTCAAAATAGAATAACATTAATGGAAGTAAAAATAATTGTAGAACAAACAAACTTCCGATAGGATACATTCTATTATTCATAAAAATAAATGGAAAAACAAAAAAAATATAATACGATACTATTATCAATAGAAGTTTAGCAGAAATTTTATGACCAGCTTTTAAGTAGAGAAAGGAAGTCACTATTAATAGCAACAATATCATTATAGTGAACACATTTAGTATATTGCTTACATATGAATCAAAATGTGAATATACACTGGCAAATTCTATAACAATAATAATTGATAACAAATATTCCATAAAATTAATTGCGTTTTTATAGATTATCATCTCATAATCACATCATTTCTTTGGTAAGAATTGACTATTAATGCCAGAAATACTATTTTCCCCATCATGAAATGCTTTATGATACATAATCATTGTTTTAAAAATATATGGGTGATAATATCTATATTTCACTAAGGGAGTCACAATCTTTTTGATTTCCAAGAAAAATAAAAAGAATTTGTAAATACTAGGATGCTTAGAATGCTTTTTGTTCATTAAAATACTGTTTCTCAGTCCGTAATAGTATTTCCAATTAGGAATATACCCCTGATACTTATTGTTAGAATCTTTTTTGGTATCATGATATACAATAGCTGCAGAGATATTAAGTATTGGCGTATATTTATTGACACGTAGAGAATATTCAGTATCGTCACACCAAATAAAGTATTCCCTTTCTGGCAATCCAACTTTATCTACCATATGTTTGTTAATAACAACACCAACAAATGAGAATGCTTGCAAGTAAAAATTCTGTTGATAACATTCAATTGGTATATTATTTTGATGAATAAATATTTTTTCTCTTGTTTGTCTTCTATGATCTAACTGAATCTCACCAGTTGGATATCTCACAGATCCTGTGAAACAAAAGATATCATTATTCTTTTGAGAGGCTAGAGCTATATTTTTAAAGAATTCTTTATCATAAATAGCATCATCATCAGCTAACGCTATCCAATCTACATTAAACCTCTTTGCTAACGCTATCCCTTCATAAAAGCCACCAGCTCCACCGCAATTTTTATTCATTTTTTTATATACTATCTTAGAATTATCACGTGCCAATGCGGTCATATAATCATGCGTATTATCCGATGAATCATTATCAACAACTATGATTTTTGAAGGTTTTACTGTTTGTAGCAGTAAACTGTTTACTTCTCTTTTTAATTTTTCAGCTCTATTATAAGTAACAATCACTGCCAAGTATTTAAACATTTTATTTTTCCTTTCTAAAACATACTAACTAGTTAACATAGATGCTTGATAACAGGCACTGTAAAGCCGAGCAGCATACTCAAGTGTATAGTTGTTAATGACATCATCATGTGCCTGCAAAGTGCATCTATCATAATTACTATTGGATGTATTAATGGCTTTTACATATTCTTCTATAGTACTACATGTATATCCATTGAATCCATTAGTGATTACACATTTATTTTCTGGGATGTTTGACACTACGCATAGTTTTTTCATATACATCGATTCCAGCAATGAAATAGATAAGCCTTCCCACTTAGATGTTAATAAAAATATATCCGCTTTATTTGCTATCTCTAACGCATCATTCTTGGGTAACCAATTAATTATTTTAATATTAGGTGCTGTTAGTTCATGCTTAAGCTCCCCACTGCCAATCCAATAAAATTCTGAATCCGGTAGCTTCAAAGCTATATCATTAAAAGTTTTAGGATCTTTCTGATTTGTAATTCGTCCTAAAGTGTATATTTTCCTAGTTTTATTCTGATTATCTATTGGCATTGTATGAATTTCATTAATATCTATTCCATTATCTATTTCGAGAGAATTTTTAGAAAACTTTAACGATATATCATACTCACCTCTACTACAGGCAATCGTTGTGGCCCCCATTTTAGACAGTACATACTCAATAAAGTAGTATATTTTTCTTTTTAAGGGACCAATATTACTTATTAGAAAACTGTAACCATGTGGTGTGTAAAAGACCGGCACCTTGTAGTTGAAAAAAGCCAGCCTTCCAAGTGCTCCTGCTTTTGATGAATGCAAGTGTATAATATCTGGTTTAATACAATGTTCTATTTTTTTTATTTTTATTAGTGATCGTAAGTCATTAAATAAATTCAGCTTTCGAGTGAAACTATTCAATTGAATCAAATTAATATTTTTATTAAAATACTCTTTATAATTGGCAGGTGTTTCCTCTCTAGTATTATATATAATAAAGATTTCATAGTTATTGCTTAATCTATTTGCCAAACTGTAAATGTAAGTAAAAACCCCCCCACCCATAGATTCTACTACAAATAATATTTTTGGTTTCATTTCATTATCTCCTTGAATATAAAATATAAATAAATTATTATATGATGTTTGCTATTTTAATGTTATGTGTTTCACCAATCGATATTTTTTCACTAAACATTCGTGAATTTATATGAACTTTCAATTTCTATAATATATTCAAAATATGTTTTTTAAAATACACGCATTAACTTTGAGAGTAGACTTACGTAGTCGTTACAAAGTACTAGGCAAGAATCAATTAATCAAATGCAACAGAAAACACAGCCTTATGAAATTGAATTGTGTATTGATGCTACTAACGACAAACTGATTATTATGGCTTAGCTTAAACAGTGAACACTAGCTTCTTACAAAGTACCGTTTTCAATTCGCCAATTTAATCACCATAGTACTTCATAATCACTGGAAGTTTTGATTATTAAAATTAAAATAAGCTTTTAATATGCATTATCAGGACGTATAAAAACTTTAAAGGTCATAACGATGATCTTAAAGTCAAGCCATAAACAACGGTGATATATATATCAAGTCTAATCTTAACATTTCATTAAAGCCAACACTATTTCGAACCGTTGCTTGCCACAGACCGGTACAGCCTGGTTTTACAATTAATAGCTGTTTGGCATAGTCCGTATATTCTGCAACCTCTATCGGCAACGGTGGTCTAGGGCCAACTAAACTCATGTTTCCAATTAACACATTTAACAACTGAGGCAACTCATCTACACTGTGTTTTCGCATAAAATGACCAATCTTGGTTACTCTCGGATCATCTTTTATTTTAAACATTGCCCCTTTGACTTCATTTTTGCTTTTTAAATGAGACAAAATTTTATCAGCATTAGACACCATTGACCGAAACTTATCCATTTTGAATGGCTTTTCATTTCTTCCAAGGCGTATTTGCACATAAAAAACGTTTTCTCTTGGGCTACTGATTTTTATTGCAATAGTTACTATTAGAAAAACGGGCGTTAATAAAAGAAGTGCTGAAATACTAGCAACTATATCAAATAGGCGTTTAATAAAGCGATAACTCAAATCATGCTTTTTGCTTCTAATATCTATAAAAATATGTTCTATTTTTTCTCTATCTTGCATAGGGTCACACAACCTTTACTCCGATAAAAACTTTGCAAGTGCACTCTTCCAGTCAGGAATTATAAATCCAGTTTTTTTGGCCTTGCTCAAGTTCATCACCGAATGCTGTGGCCGGTAAGCCTTTTGTGGGAATTGTTCAGAAGTAACTGGTACTACTTCAACATCAGTGTCCTTCAAAATTTCCTTCGCAAAGTCATACCAAGTGGCTGTATTATCGTTACTTAATTGATAGGTTCCTGAAGCGGCTTCAGTTTTCACCAGGTGGGCCATAAATTCTGCTAATGTTCGCGTCCAAGTTGGCCGTCCCATTTGATCATTAACAACTGTCAACTTGTCATGATTCTTCGCCAAATTTTGCATTGTGAAGACAAAGTTATGTCCAAATTCGCCGAAAACCCAACTAGTTCGAACAATATAATAATCAGCACCATTGTGACGAACGGCTTCTTCACCAGCCCACTTAGCACGCCCGTACTCATTCTTGGGATTGGCTGGATCATCTTCTAAATATTCACCTTTATTGGTGCCATCAAAAATATAGTCAGTAGAAACATAAACCAATTTAACATCCTGTTCAGCTGCTACTTGGGCTAAATTTTTTGTTCCATCAACATTGACCAGCCAATTGAAGGCTTTGCCTTCATCTTCGGCCTTATCAACTGCTGTGTAAGCTGCGCAATCATATAAGACCACAGGTTGTAATTCCGCAACCTTAGCTTTGACTGCGTCCAAGTCTGTAATATCCAATTCTTTTTCAGTCAGCGCGTCAAATGCAATTCCTTGTTCATTTAATAGTCGTTGTAACTCATGACCTAACTGACCATTGGCACCAACAATCATTAACTTTTGACATTTAGAAACCTCCTCCTCTAGCATTTCACACTATTATTGCCCGTTCTTGGCGTAGTTTGATTCAACCTTGTTCTTATCTGCTTGCCACCAGTCTTGATGGTCAGTATACCAATCAATTGTGTGTTGTAATCCAGTACTGAAATCAGTAAATTCTGGTTGCCATCCTAATTCTTCACGTAATTTGGTTGAATCAATAGCATAACGTAAATCATGGCCGGGACGATCCTTAACAACATCATAAGCATCTTTAGGCTGACCCATTAATTCAAGAATCATTTCCAAGACGTCCTTATTGTTCATTTCACCATCGGCGTCAATCAGGTAGGTCTCACCAATCTTACCCTTGGTTAAAATATCCCAAACGGCCGCAGAATGGTCGTTCGTGTGAATCCAGTCACGAACATTTTTACCACTACCATATAATTTTGGCCGAATACCACTTAATATATTAGTAATTTGGCGTGGAATAAATTTCTCAATATATTGATAAGGGCCATAGTTATTTGAGCAGTTTGAAATGGTGGCTTGTAAACCAAACGAACGCACCCAAGCCCGAACTAAGAGATCACTGCTGGCCTTAGATGAAGAGTATGGGCTGGAAGGCTTATACCGACTAGTTGGTGTAAACTTCTCGCCAACACCCTCACCATGGCCCGGTAAATTTTCCCGTAATGGTAAATCACCGTATACTTCATCAGTGGAAACATGGTGGAAGCGTTTGTTGAACTTATGTGCGGATTGAATCAGCGTATAAGTCCCAATAATATTCGTTTCGATGAATGGCCATGGATCCTTCAATGAATTATCATTATGGCTTTCAGCGGCGTAATGGACAACCGCGTCAGTTTGTTGCATTAATTCATCAACTAAGGGCGCATCACAAATGTCACCCACAACTAATTTAACCCGGTCGCCTAGAATTTCTTCCAAGTTGGCCCGATTACCAGCGTAAGTTAACTTATCTAATACTGTAATCTTGACTTCGGGATGATGATTATAAACATAGTGAACAAAGTTAGAACCAATAAAGCCGGCACCACCGGTAACTAATAAGTTTTCCATGACGTCTCCTTAAATTTCGCCGTAAACAAACAGATTATTCTGTTCAAATTCTTTGAAGGTCTGTTGTTTAGCATCCTTTTCAGAAGTAATAGCTTGATCGTAATCAATAGGCCAGTTAATATTTAAATCTTTATCCATAAAGGTGATTCCACCATCAACTTCAGCGTTGTAGTAGTTATCACACTTGTATAAGAAATTAACATTATCAGTCAATGTCACAAAGCCATGGGCAAAACCACGGGGGACTAACAATTGACGGTGGTTACTTTCAGAGATAATGTAGCCTTCCCATTCACCGTACGTAGGTGAGCCAGCACGAACGTCCACAATAACATCAAGTACGGCACCAGTCACCACGCGAATTAATTTAGTTTGCGCTGCCTTGCCACGTTGAAAATGCAGTCCCCGCAAAACACCCGCTTCAGCTGACAATGATTAATTATCCTGAATGAAATCAAAATCAATTCCAGCTTCTTTGAAATCACGGTCAGAGTAAGTTTCCGTAAAGAACCCGCGCTTGTCACCAAAAACTGCTGGTTCAATAATCTTAACATCTTGTAACTTAGTCGTTGTTACCTTTAATTTGCCCAAAATTTAAGCCCTCCCAATTAATCTTAATAAGTATTGACCGTAATCATTCTTCTTCAATGGTTGCGCCAATTCATACACTTTATCAGCATCGATATAGCCCATCCGATAGGCCACTTCTTCGAGACAAGCCACTTTTAGGTTCTCACGTCTTTCAACAGTTGCAATAAAACTGCTTGCTTCTTGTAATGAATCATGGGTCCCAGTATCAAGCCAGGCAAACCCTCGTCCCATGAGTTCAACATCTAACTCATTATGTTCTAAGTAAACTTTGTTGATATCCGTAATCTCCAATTCACCACGTGGTGATGGTTGAATATTCTTCGCAATATCAACGACTTGATTATCATAAAAATACATTCCCGTGACAGCATAATTACTAGCTGGGTGTACAGGCTTTTCAACAATGGACTTTGCATGCATATTTTCATCAAAGTCAACGACACCAAACCGTTCCGGATCATTGACATGGTAACCAAAGACCGTGGCCCCCTTCGGCTTAGCGCTAGCATGTTGAAGCATCTTGGATAAGCCGCTACCATAATAAATATTATCACCTAAAATCAGGCAAACTGAGTCGTCACCAATAAAATCAGCACCCAAAATAAAAGCTTCAGCTAAACCGTTCGGCTTTTCTTGGACAGCATAGGATAGATTCAAGCCCAAATCATGACCATCACCTAACAGTTCTTTGAACCGTGGCGTATCAACAAGCGTTGAAATAACCAAAATATCTTGGATTCCTGCCAACATTAATGTCGATAGCGGATAATAAATCATTGGCTTATCATAAATCGGGATCAATTGTTTTGAAATCGCTCGCGTAATTGGATACAGTCGCGTACCGGATCCCCCTGCAAGAATAATTCCTTTCATTTAGAGCCCCCCTGAATAGTTGCTTATTTTAATTATATTTTTATTTTCAAAATATTACTACCTATTTTAATTATATTTCTATTTTCAAAATATTACTACCTAATAATAGAAGAAACTAACAAGGTAGATTGTAAAATTAATCCGAACGCTGTTCGGACAAAAAAGATCAGCTTCCTTTAAAATGGTGTTTACCACAAACCCATCTTTTAGGAGCTGATCTTTTGTCTAGTATAACCTATTCCGAACGAATTAAAATCGAAACCTTTTGTGAACTAGGACTGTCCAATATCCAAATGGGCGTTCGGCTGAACCGATCACCGTCAACAATTTCTTATGAATTATCTCGATGTCAACCTTATCAGGCTGAATTAGCACAAACAGATGCCGAATACAAGCGATCACGATGTGGTCGGAAAACTAAGCTGAGCGATGAGTTAAAGCAAAAAATTCTCAACCATTTACGGCTAAGCTGGTCACCAGGAATGATTGCTCACGAATTTAAACTAGCTACTAAATCTATTTATAATTGGCTAAATCAGGGGAGAATTGGTTTCTCTTTGAATGATCTACCTGAACATGGCGTACGCCAACGGCGTAACGTTGACCAACGATCCAAATATAATCAATCTTTGGGGCGATCAATTGAACAGCGTCCCATGATGATTAATCAACGTAATCGCATCGGCGATTTTGAACTAGATACAGTCGTTGGTCCTCGTGGGCATAGTAAGGCAGTTTTATTAACTTTAATCGATCGCAAATCACGATTCCTTTGGGCATACCGGTTAAAAGACCGGACGACAGCGACTGTTAATGAAGCACTAACTAAGTTCCTAACCACTTTTAATGGTCCGGTGCACAGCTTTACTGTGGACCGTGGCACTGAGTTTAGTGGGCTAGTATCACTTGAATCACAATATGGTATTAAGACCTATTACTGCCATGCTTATACGCCAGCTGAACGTGGTAGTAATGAACGCTTTAATCGGAATTTACGTTATTTTTATCCTAAAGGGACTCGTTTTGAGCACATTAGTGCTCAAGATTTAACGACGACGTTACTCCAAATTAACCAGCGACCGCTTAAAATACTCGACTGGCAAACACCGTATCAGGTTATGCTGACAAATTTGTCCAAAAATTCGGACTAAATTTGTAATCTACCGAAAGTTGAATTAACTAGTAAAAAATCATCAGCTTTATTCATAAGATGTAATATGTGTTAAAATAATAGCGATATAATTATTAATACATAGAGACGGAGATTGATTAATGAAAAAATTAGGTATCATTATTACCACAGCCACATTAGGATTAAGCTTATCAGCTATTTCCATTCAGCCATCAGCAAGTGCAAGTGCTTGGACTAAAAAGGCACTTACCCACAGATTACGTCACACTTGGTATTCAAAATATGGATATCGAAACACCATACACTTTTACGCTCATTCAGTTAAGTTCAAAGGAAATGGTGCCGGTATAGCAAGAGTAAAAAAATGGCGTTATATAGGTAACGGTAAATATCAAATGAAACTTAGTGATAGAAGTGGCTATCCATTCGGAGTTCATTATTTAGGTCGTAATCATATAACCGCATACACTATGGATCATTCTTACTTTAGATAATTTATTAAATATTCTGGTTATCTTAGCAGTTGTCATTAAAATCTAATTGTAATTTCATAGTAGTCATTGAAGTTATCTTAAACAAAAAGGTAGAGAAATCAATTTGGGTTTCCATACCTTTTTATTTATTTCACTTCTTTCAGACCAGCCAAGTTAAAACGACCGAGCATTGCTTGTAATTCTGCGATGTTATGATTGATGCAATTGGTTTGCAACTAGTTCTGACTTTAACAGTAACGGGGGGAACGTAGCAGTTTACATCACTTGATGTAAACTACGGCGTTCTAGCGTATTAATAATATCTAAGATAATCTAGTCATGTTGGCGTCAATATTAATTTGTTAAATGGTAAGGCAATGATAAAAATGAAGACTAGAACAAATAGAGCACTATTTTCAACCTTAATTTGGTTAGTTATTTCAGTCGTATTCTTAACATTAAATTCTAATGTGCTCTTCACGAGTGTGTCTGTTGGGTGGGCTGTTTATCTGATCAAAATATTTAAAAGCTGAATCCTCGTCCAATGCTTCCATTTGGGATTTATTTGAACAAGTAACGAACTAATTCGCGAACTTTTGACTTTAACAGTAAAAGGGAACTTTATGTCTACCAAACAAAAAATAATTGAATCTAATTAATGTTATATAACGCACCAGATTCTTGATCGGGAATTAGGGAATTAAATAATTAATATTGAAGAAAATTATGACTATAAATAAAAAAATTATAAAGGATGGTCTAGACAATCAAAAATTATAAATATCTATTAGCTATTAATTTTTTTGTAATAATTGCAGGATTGTATTTTACGGTATATCTTAATAAATCGATTGAATATAGATTACTATTAGGAATTTTAACTATATTTACTAGTACAAATTCAGTTTATTTTATAAATTACTTAGTAAAACAAAAAGAAAAAAAATCGAAAGATAAAGTTGATTCACAGGTTGTTGCATTAATTGCGGATATTATTTGTTTACCTTTGCTATTCATTTACTATCCAGTAAAATTAAGTCAAATAGGTATAATTGTTTGGTATATAAGCTTTGGAATTACATTTATTGGAATAATGATATCTATCTACGCTATTGCTTACTGGACAATTAAAATGATTAATAGAATAAGAAAATAATATATAAAAAAGAAGATAACATTTTAGACACTAAAACTCCCAACTATCGCAATGGGGCATACCCCTAAAGTTAAAGTAAATATTTAGTTGTCTCTCTAGGCGGCTTATGATTTACTATCAAATCAAAATGAAAAATATTTGCTGGATTAAGTAGTCTTTCACTAGTAATAATTAACCATTCTAATTAAGAGGTATTTTATGTCTACTAAACAAAAAATGATTAAAAGCATTACCGTATCTTTTAGTTTTATTATCCTCTATTTAATAATGCTTACCTTTTTCCCAAGTAACACCGTTGAATGGCCTTACATGGCTGTTTTCATCATTGTTTATAATTTGAGTCTATGGCTATTCAATTAAATCGCGAACAATCAAAATGAAACTACGGCTTAAAATGGGAAGGAGATATAAAGTGAAACAAATACTATCAACTGCCACATTTGTGATTGGTCTGATTTTATTTCTAACACAAACCACAATGACAACCAAAATAATTGGCATTATCCTAATTATCATTGGTATTCTTACCGATCCGTGGGTAATCAAACATTGAAATTCATTTCGGGATAAACAGCAATAATTTGGCCATAAGCAACAAAAAAGCATTTCAGTCCAACTGAAATGCTTTTTATTTAATCTTCGTCATCCTCTTCTTCCAAGCCAGCCAAGCCGAAACGGCCAAGCATTGCTTGTAATTCTGCGATGTTGTGGTTGTTGCTACCTAGCAAGGTGGTTAGGTAACCAGCCAAAACTGGTCGATCTTCTTTTTCAGCCAACTTGATAGCCCGGGTAACGAAAAGGTTTTCGGTGTAGTAATCGTGAGCTAATTGATCAACGATTCGTTCAGCCGTTTCGTATTTTAACTCACCAGCCTCTTCTAACATGCTGTAATCTGCAAACTCTTGAGCGGTACTAGGTGCCATTTCACCTTCATCAATCAAGACTTGGCCCAATTCAAATAGTTGGGTTTGCGCTTGCTGCAATTGGTTTGCGAACAGTTCGCGAAGGGCTGAGCGATTTAAACCAGTAACGTACCAGCTAGCCTGCATCAATTTGTGGCTTAGAACTTCTAAGTTAGCGACAATGTGTCCCGTCATGGCTCCCGCGGTGGGAGTATGGTGATCCTGATCTGCTTGTGTTTGTTCATTGGCCCACATTTGGGCTGGGGTTAATTCTGACATTTTTATTCCTCCTAGGCTTCTTTAACTTTCACGTTTTTAACTTCGTAACCGAGATTGGTAACCACTGCCGCCAATTGGTCAGCGTTCACTTGGTCAGCATCAAAATCGGCTTTAACTTTAGCAGCGTTAAACAGCACTTTAACCGTTTCCACTCCTGCTTGTTGCCCTAATGCGTTTTGAATCTTAGTCATACATGATGGGCATGACAACCCATCTAGTTGTAAAATCGCACGACTCATAATCATGACCTCCTCTGGATTATTTACTTAGATTGTAAGACGTTGTTAGTTGAATTAACTTGATCTGCGTCAAGTTTTGTTTTTTTTACTTGGTATTTTAATAAGCGCATAGCATTAAAAATTACGACGAGAATACTGCCTTCATGAACCAACATCCCGCTAGCCATGTAGATGTAACCCAACATTAACCCAACTAATAAGAAGCCCACGGTCAAGATCGCAATCGTAATGTTTTCTCTTAGGTTGGCCATGGTTTTCTGCGCTAGGCCGTAACCATGCACTAGTTCCGCAAAATCTGAACGCATTAGCACCACATCGGAAGTTTCTACCGCTACGTCAGTTCCACCGCCCATAGCGATCCCAATATCAGCAGTTGCAATCGACGGACTATCATTGATACCGTCTCCGACAAAGGCCACTTTATGGCCGGCAGCTTGTAACTCTTTGACGATCGTTAATTTGTCCTCAGGCAATAATTCTGCTTCTACCCGGTCCAATCCTAGCTGGTCCCCTACTGCCTGGGCAGTGGCTTGGTTATCCCCAGTCAGCATGATTAATTGTTGGGCCCCTAAATTACGTAGCACTCCTAATTGGGTAGCTACTTCCGGTCTGATTTGGTCAGCTACTCCAATCAACGCAACTAATTTGGCGTTCAAGGCGACTAATACCGTAGAACTACCGGTTTGTTGCAGTTCGCGCATGGCGGCTTCTTGTTCTGTAGTTACTAATACCTGATTGGCGGTTAATAACCGTAAATTCCCCACCAATAACTGTTCGCCGTTTTCTAAGGTGGCGACTAAGCCTTGCCCCTTGATAGTGGCGACTTGTTCAATCTGTGGTACTGCCACCTGTTCGGCGTGGTCAGCAGCGTAATCTATGATAGCTTTACCCAGTGGATGGTCAGATTGCTGTTCTACCTTAGCCACCAACGGCAACACCGCTGGCGCATTCCCATATTGTCGGTAAGCCGAGACGGTAGTTTCCCCGCGGGTCAACGTTCCGGTTTTATCAAAAACAAACGTGTCGACTTTCGCCAAAGTAGCCATGACGTCGCCGCCCTTAATCAAGACCCCGTGGTTGGCCCCGTTGCCGATACCGGCCACGTTAGACACTGGGGCGCCAATGACTAATGCGCCTGGGCAACCTAGCACCAGCACGGTGATGGCCAACTTGAAATCTTGACTGAACAGCCACACCAGTAGCGCTAGTACTAGCACCGCTGGCGTATAGTACGTTGCAAACCGATCAATGAATTTCTCAGCTGGTGACTTGGCGTCTTGCGCTTCTTCCACCAGTTCAATGATTTTAGCAAAGGTGGTTTCATCTCCGACCTTCGTCGCCTCGATTTGAACGGTTCCGTTAGTTAGTAGGGAACCAGAAAATACCGCTTCGCCTACCTGTTTCTTCACTGGCTTAGCTTCTCCAGTGATCGAAGCTTCATTTACGTAGCCAGCACCAGAAATGATCGTTCCGTCAACCGGTACTTGCCCACCAGTTTTGACTAACACAACGTCACCTTCATCTAAGAAATCAACGTCTTCTTCGCTGATCGAGCCGTCCGGTTGTACTACGTTAGCCGTGGTCGGTGCCATTTCGGTTAATTTCTTAATTGATTGGCGGGTTTTAGCCAGGGTTTTGTTTTCCAAATAACTCCCAAAGAGAAATAGGAAAGTGACTACCGCTGATTCGGCGTATTCTTGAATGATAAACGCCCCAATTACGGCAATGCTGACCAACAATTCAATGCTGATGGTTTTATAGCGCAGAGCTTCAATCGCGTTAATCACTACCGGTACAGCGGCAATCACCGACGCAATCGCTAGTAGCCATTGACTGAGGGTTGCTGCCCCCAACCATTGGGCTCCCAAGCCCGCAACGATTAAGATTCCCGTTATTACCGTCAAATGATTCGTATGGTTTCTAATCCAACGTTCAAATTTCATGTTGACGTCCTCCCTTGTGTTGATGAGTTCAGTATAGGGGGCCTCGCCCGGAAAAAAATTGATGTGGATCAAGTTATAAAAAAGAAGTGTGATTAGTTCGGGAAATTTCGAGTACTAATCCTAAATGGAGTATTCGAGGTGATTTTCATTCCACAAAAAAACGCCACTCAAATGGGTAGCGCCATATTTAATATTTAATTCGAACCCCTAAATAGCTGTTGGCCAGCATAGCGGCTTGCTCTTCGGTCACCGTCAACCCCCGTAAAGTTTTCGATTCTAGTTCCAAAGTCGCAAACCGACAGGAGCTAAGGTCGAGGTTTTTCAGGCTAGTATCATACAACATCAAATTATTAATGTCGCAGTCCACCAACTCTGTTTCCCGCAAATTATTATCACTGAAGTTAGCGTCTTTTAAGTTACAACTAACGAATTGGGTCTTGCGCACGTCTAATTTGTTCAAACCAGCTAGATCTAATAGGCAGTGGTCAAATAAAACCTGACTAAGGTACGCCCCCTCTAGGTTAGCCCCCACTAATTTACAATCGTAGAATTCCACGCGGTACAGGGTAGCGTTGGTTAAATCGCAATTAGAAAAATCGCAGTTTTTAAAAACAACATCGGTTAATTCTAACTTAGTTAACTGACTTTTGGTAAATTTAACCCGCTCAAACACCGCCGTTTCGATGATGGCATGGGTAATTCGTTGCTTTTCTGCATTTTCATTTTGCACTAATTTACCGCGCAACATGGAATCTACATCGTCGTAAACTTCGGCGAACGTGCCGGTCGTTAAACTTTCTGGTACTACTTTTGCAAACTTCATCTAGTAAGCCTCCTAAATTAGAATCGGAGTTCTAGCATACCAGATTATTCGCCAAATTAAAATTGCCACTGCTTTTTAAAATTAGGACCTTGAAAGCCTAACCGGTGCTGGGTAACGGAACGGGTCACTGGATTGATTTGGATAATCTCAAAGGCACTTTCGTTTAATTTACCGATTTGGCGTTGCGTTTTGCCATCCCCCCGATCACTAAGGCCGCACGTTACGGTTGCAAACTGCACATCGCCGCTGAAGGCTGCATCGTCCATATGAGTATGACCAGCTAAAAATCCCGCTACGTTGTGGTGTTGAGCTTGGTGGTCCACAATGGCTTGGTAAATGGCGTGACTTTCCCGAGTAGAAGTGCCGGCTGCTTTACCGGTGTTATTTTCAAACCGGCCACCGGCTTGCCAAAGAGTGGGATCAATACCGTTGACGGTGATGTGGTCAAAAATAACGATCGTTTTATCATCATCAATCTCTGCTAACGTTTGCTGTAACCAGTTAATTTGGGATTCACTGTAGTGCGTGTAACCATGCCGGAAAGTATTATAGTGTTCAGCTTCTCGCGGCAAATCAGGCATATCAAATCCATCTAAGACTAAAACCACTACCGAACTATTAGGAACATCGTAACGACCAAAAACCGCCTGATTAGGGTTTTGGTCGCCAGTGGGAATATCTAACCACTTGTCAAACGCCGCCACTCTTAAATTCTGTGAGTCAGCATTAGTAATCACCTGATCAGGATCGTAACCCGCAACGTCACGGGAATAGCCCGAATTATCATCATGGTTGCCTTGCAACACGATGAACGGCCGTTGCCCCATCTTCATGGCGTCCATTGCCCGAGTAACATCTGATTCAGAATACTCTTTAGGCTGAATGCCGTCGTTAACATCGCCACCGTGAATCATTAGATCCACCCCGAAGTTTTTAGCATAATAACTCATTAATTGAATTTCACGAAGTGCTCTCATCGTACCTGGGGTTTTCCAACTATCGATGTGGGTATCCGCGATAAACGCAATCGTCACGGTCCCGGCATCCGCTGTTTGACTGATTTCATTGTCAATCGCCTGCATGCGAGCTAATTCCGCAGCCGTCGGAGTTACTAACGTTTGGGATGGCACCGCCTCAACTGGAGCACTACTATCGTCACCGTTAACATCATTTTTGCCAGAATGAGAAGTAGCCGTATACGGCCAAATTGCCTCTACGGGTTGGGCCTTATTTTGATCTTGAACGTACGAAAAACTTTCGAAGTAGTCATATTTGGGACTGACCGTCACTTGATTTCGAAAAACGTTCAGGGAGCTTAACGGACCCAGTGGTAAATACGAGCCGTCCCTTAAGACTGCCCAAATTCGATTATTAGCCACCACTTTGCCTTGGTACCAGATTTTATTCGTGGTACTTTCAGGATAGTGGTGTTGAATATTTAATAAGGACAATTCCGGCGTTTTATGACTATCGACTCCTTTGTCAACTAACTTAATCCACCCTTGCGTTTCAAATTGGTGTCCCTTCAAATCTGCTCGAGTGTTGTCACTAGTCAAGTTGGGCTTGCCAGTATCTTGGCCGTGAAAGTCACGAATTGCATTCTTCTTAGTATCCATAAAGCTTCCCCCTTTAGAATTTAAGATCTGCCTTCATTATATGGGGTTTTTCCTTCAAAACCTAGGTTTTAGTTTGGCAATCAAAAAGAGGCAGATAGTCTGCCCCTTTAATTGTTAATTATTCCAATTTTGTTTAATGAATTGTTCACGTCCACCCATTTCTTCAATTTTATATCTTAACGGGTTTTTACGATAAAAATCTTGGTGTTCCTCTTCCGCCACGTAAAATGGTTTTTCGGGTTCGATTTGGGTGACAATTGGTTTATCAAATTTTTCACTAGCCGCCAATGCCACCTTGGATTCTTCTGCTACTTGTTTTTGTTCCTCCGAATGGTAAAAAATCACAGGTCGGTAACTATCTCCGCGATCTTGAAACTGACCAGAAGCATCGGTCGGATCGGTTTGACGCCAATAAATGTCTACTAACTGCCGGTATGAAATCACAGCTGGATCGTAGGTAATTTTAACTGCTTCGGTATGACCAGTAGTATGGGACGCTACTTGCTCGTAAGTTGGATTAGCAACGTGACCGCCAGTGTAACCAGCTACTACCGATTTAATTCCTGGTTGTTGATCGAACGGTTGCACCATACACCAAAAACAACCACCAGCAAAAATTGCATAATCTTCTGTCATCTATGCTTCCTCCTTATTAAACAACGATAAATACTGACCGTAGCCTTGTTCTTTTAATTCTGAGGCTGGAATAAAGCGTAAAGCCGCCGAGTTAATGCAGTAACGCAAGCCGCCCTTGTCTTGAGGACCGTCTGGAAAAACATGGCCTAAATGAGAATCAGATTGCTGGCTTTTAACTTCCGTACGAATCATTCCGTAACTGGTATCCGTATTTTCAGTCAGAGGAGTAATTGGCTTAGTAAATGATGGCCACCCACATCCCGCATCGTACTTATCTAGCGAAGAAAATAACGGTTCACCACTTACTACATCAACATAAATTCCGTCTTGATAGAAATTATCATATTCACCGGTAAACGGGGCTTCAGTAGCTGCATTTTGAGTAACTTCACGTTGTAACTTAGTTAATTGCGCCTTTTGTGCTGCAAAATCTGGTTTAGTTGTCATTTTTTACCTCCAGTTTGCTGTTTATCTACGTAGTTAATTCATTATCTTAACAGCTTACTTTTAGAATGCAATTTTTTTGCTTATCCGCCTGCTCACCGTAACTTTAAAATTTAAATGGAATTTTAAGTTCCATTTAAGTTGCTACTTCTATACTTACAGCATAGTCAATTAGAAGTTGGCTATACCCCCTAACTAAGCTGAAAATATGATCGCGAGTTTATCCCCTTAAAAACATCCCCCTTGAATAAGAGATAGATAGAAAACTTCATGGTAAACTCCAATAATGTAAACTCGTAGATCACAAAAAAACACGCCTGTTCCCGCAGGTGTGTTTTTGTTTGTTTAATCGGAAGTATTAGTAGGAAGGTAGGGTTTTAAAAGGTCAGCTAATGATTTCAAGTTTCTAGTTTGAACGTAAACTCGACCACTACCAGTAAAGCGGGTAACTAACCCTTCACCGGTCTTAAACCCGATGACTCCACTGGCCGGTTCAATATTATAATCTAAGTTCTGAGACCAGGCAACTACGTGATCATTATCGATAGCATAATCCTTGACATCGTTTAGATCTAAGGGCATCAAATCGCCATAAGCACTCACTAACATAGTCCCAGTACCTTGGGTTTCCATAATGAAAAATCCACCAGTACCACCGAACAAAGCACCACTAGCTTTTTGACGGACCATATTATAGCTAACACTTTCATCTGAAGCCAAGAAAGCACCAGTGTTTAACCGCCATTGTTGATCAGCATTAACTTCTAATTCTTGAATAACGCCGGGATTTCCAGGAGCAATCGCAATTTCGCCGCCATCAGCTGATGAAGTGGCAGTAGTAATGAACATAGATTCACCGGAAGTTACTCCCCGACCAATCGCACTCATTAACCCACCTAGGCCCTTTTTGCCGTTGCTATTCAAATGCCCATCCAGGCTAATTGAGTTATTAAAATAAATCATGGAGCCGTTTTCGATTTGTACTTTATCATTAGCGTTCAAGTGAACTAATGCCATCGGAAATGGCACGTCCCCCTTTAATTCATAATCCATAGTATCCCCTCCTACTTAATTTAGTATCTAGGGAAAATATAGCACAGCCTACCTAATTCTAAAAGCATTTAACCTTACTTAGTCAGTAGCAACTAAGCCACCAGCAACGTTGCTTAAGTCAGGATGGTCAGCTTTCACAATCAACTGTTCGTTAACGAACGCCATCATTCCTAATTCGCTCATTTCTCGACCGTAGCCGGACTTCTTAACGCCCCCAAATGGTAATTCGGGTAAGGAAGCCATGAAGTTATTTACAAACACCATTCCAGTTTCGATTTGACTAGCCACTTCGGCACCATGATCAGCATCACCAGCAAAAACAATGCCCCCCAAACCAAATTCAGAATCATTAGCCAAATCAATTGCTTCAGCTTCGGAATTAACCTTATAGACTTGGGCAACCGGGCCAAACATTTCAGTTCGAAAAGCCGGGTTATTCTTGTCAATATCGGTCAAAATAGTTGGCATAAAGAATTGACCTGGTAGATCAATTGGTTCGTTACCGTAATAAACGTTAGCACCATTAGCAATTGCTTCATCCACTTGGGCTTGCAACTTTTCTTTGGCTTTTTTGGAATTCATTGGTGCTAGCGTAGTGCTAGCCTTCATTGGATCACCAGGAACCACTGCTGCAAATTTAGCTTTCAAGCGGTTTAAGAATTCATCGTACAAGTTAGCTGCTACAATAAACCGTTTAGATGACGTGCAGACTTGACCAGCGTTGTACAAACGAGTCCGCCAAGCAATTTCAGCAACTTCATCAATGTCAGCATCTTTTAATACGATAAAGGCATCCATACCGCCTAATTCCATCGTGTTCTTCTTCAAGTGTTCAGCTGCTGCGACTGCGACCGAACGCCCGCCTCGTTCTGAACCAGTCAACGCTACTCCTTGAACCCGGGGATCAGCGATAATTTCAGAAACTTGGTCGTAACCTAGAAATAAGTTGGTTAAGCTACCAATTGGTGCTCCAGCCTCTTGGACTGCATCAGCAAAGGCTTCCGCAGAACCAGGGGTGTTAGAGGCATCTTTTAAGATCATGGGGTTGCCCACCATAAAGTTAGGAGCAAAGACCCGCATAATTTGGTAGTAAGGGAAGTTCCAAGGTTCTACAGCCATAATGATCCCCGTAGCGTGCTTTTGGACTTCTGCTGCACCATTAGCGATGGTTTTAATCGGAGTGGGTTTAAGCATTTCCGCCCCGTGCTTAGCAAAGTATTCCGCAATCATTGCGCATAATTCCACTTCACCTTGAGCTTCTTTATAAAGCTTGCCCATGTCGGTAACCGCAATCCGTGCTAATTGGTTTTTGCGTTGCCGAAATTCGGCCGCTACGTTTAGCAAAATCTCTGCCCGTTTTTCCATTTGATCGTTTTGCCGCCATTCATGATACAAGTTATCGCTCACTGCTAAAGTAGCGTTAATTTGATCAGTAGTGGCATTGGGATAGGTCTTAACCACTTCATTGGTATATGGATTAACTGTTTGATAAGCCATAATTTTGCCTCCTAAATTTGTGATAAAAACAACAATCTAAACTAAAAGCCGGCGGAAATCCTCCGCCGGCCACGAACTGGTCTACTCCATGAAAAATGAAATAAACCGCTTTCATAACTGCTATAATATCACAAATATTTAAGAGTAACAAGGGCTGCTATTCGCTAAACCGTTGCAAAATGTAAATCGCGATAATAACTAAAATTACCCCACCAAATTCAACCCAGTTAAACTTCATTCCTAAGAATAATAAGCTCAATACAAAAGTTACTACTGGTTGTGCAGCATCCACGATACTAACGGAAGCTGATGGCGCGAATTTTAATGAATGCAAGATGCATAAGAAAGGTAGAATGGTTCCGACCACGATTACCGTACTCATTGACCAAACTAACCGGGTGCTAACTTCTGGAACGTTAACCCAAAATGGGTTAAAAATGTTAAGAACCAAGCTAGCAATCAAAAAGGCCCAGCCCAAGACGATCATTGGGGAATAGTATTTAGTAATTGGTTTAGGTAATACAATATAAAAAGCAGCGGTCACCCCTGAAAGCACACCCCAGATAACTGAAACCATTGGGATTGCCAACTGATGAATATCACCATGAGTAATGGCCAAGAAAACACCGACTAACGCTACAACAAAGGAAACCAATTCAGCCATGTTAGGTTTTTCATGCTTAATCACAATCGCGCCCAACACAATGAATAGCGGACTTAGGTATTGCAAAATCGTTGAAGATGATGCGTTACCAGTTTGGATACTCATGTAAAAAGTTAACAAGTTGGCCAATAATCCCAGTAAAGCATAAGCGACTAACCAACCCACCATGCGCCAAGATTCAAACACGGCAAAAATTTTCTTACCATACATAAAGGCACTGATGATAATTAAAATCACCCCGGCTCCCAAAGTCCGAACTGATAAATACCAACCAGCTGGAATATTTTCACCTTGAGAAATCACTTGTAAGACCGTTCCAGAAACGCCCCACATGATAGAAGCTAACAGCGCCCACCAAATCCCACGAGTAACTTGGGAGGAAGTGCTTAAATTATTATTTTTTTGCATTTCAAATCTCCATTCTCCATTCGTTTTTTCCAATATGATCTAGTATAGCATAGAGTTAAGTATCTCGAAAACTGGTTTAGGTAAATATCAATTAACATAACTACAATTAACTATATTTTCACAAAATTGGTATATCCATTTATCCGAATTTTAAATTCAAATAAATCACCTTTTTAACTTTTAATCTGCTACACTATAGCCAAACTACCAAGGAGAACGCTAATGAAACAAGTCTATTTTTTGTGTACCGGCAATTCTTGTCGCAGTCAAATGGCAGAAGGCTATGCCCGCCAATTCTTAGGAGCTGATTGGCAAGTCCAAAGTGCCGGAGTGGAAACTCACGGATTAAATCCCTTAGCCGTTCAAGTAATGCAAGAAGACGGCGTTGATATTTCGAACCACACTTCCAAGTTAATCGACAACGACTACTTACAGTCATCAGACTTAGTGGTTACCCTTTGCGGTGATGCTCGTGACAAATGCCCCATGACTCCTCCTAGCGTGCAAAAACAACACTGGCCTTTAATTGATCCAGCTCAAGCTCAAGGAACTCCAGAAGAGAAGTTAGCCGTCTTTCGTCAAGTGCGTGATGAAATAAAACGGAGAGTGCAATCTCTTGCATAATAAAAAACACTGAAAACTTAAGTTTTCAGTGTTTTTTATTAAATCATATTTAAGTACATTGTTATCTAACTACCATCACTGAAATCGGTGCGTACTTAGCCATGTAAGATGCTTGGGAACCAAAGTACTTCCGAATGCCCGTCTTGGAAAGTGAGCCAATTACTAGTAAGTCCGCTTCAGCTGCGGGAATTACCTTTTTGACAATTGTTTCGCCGGCTTGCCCTTCAGAAATAATAATATCCACGTTTTTCACACCAGCTCGCAAAGCAAGTTTCCGATATTCGTTAACGTGATCGTATAATTTTTGGCGTTGATCTTTTACAAAGTTCTTATCTAAAGCCTGGTAAACACTCATGTCATCGTCTTCAAGAATTGAAGTAATGATTAGTGTAGCATCATTTTGACGAGCTTCCCTAATTGCGTAGCGAAATGCCAATTGTGCATCTTCTGAATCATCTACCCCGACTAAAATTCGTTTAAAATTTTTGTTTGGTTCTTGTTTTTGTGCCATTAACTACCAGTCCCCTCCAACTTTGATTTATTGTTTTGCTTTTTGTTCCGCTTCAGCTTGGACGTAACGTTGATTGCTGCGACGTAAGTCCCAAATTACCCAAGCCAATAAAGCTAGCACTAATGCAATCGCGATGTAAGCCAATGTATCAGCTAATGCCAATTCAGATTGACTAGCACCGTCACCCATGAAGCCTTCAAATTGGCCGGGTAAGCCAATCATGTTCAAGTAGGTCAATCCAATTACCGAAATCCAACCAAGAATTTTGACAATTATTGAGTTTTTGAACCGATCGTGCATTTCGTACTTACTATCTGTGAACATTAATAATGGTAACATTGAAAACGGTAATGCGAAAGCCAGAAAGACTTGCGAGTTATTCATCAAAGTATTCAGAGCTTCGTGTTGTTGAATTTCGCTTTGGTGACTAGTCATCATAACAGCGATGATAACCGGAACCACTGATAGCAAACGAGTTACTAATCTTCGAAGCCAAATTGGCATCTTCAAATGGATGAAGCCTTCCATGATAACTTGTCCAGTTAAGGTACCGGTAATCGTGGAATTTTGACCGGAAGCTAACAAAGCTACCGCAAATAAAGTTGATAAGATTCCAGAACGAGCCACGGTTTTTAAAATTTCATTGCTCAAGATATCTGGATTAGAAAGGGCATCGTACAAACCGAAGAAGGATGGATCTTTAACCCCACCGTTCTTAAATACGGCTACCCCAACGATTAATAGTAAAGCATTAACTAAGAATGCCATGGTTAATTGAATGTTTGAATCCCACATAGTGAAGCGCACAGTCCGTGCCACATCTTCTTCATCGTTGTGATCCACAATTCTGGTTTGAGAAATTGCAGAATGTAGATACAAGTTATGAGGCATAACAGTCGCCCCAATGATTCCCAAGGCCCCAGTTAATGGAGTTTGGCCCCCAATATGAGGAGTGTCAGCAAAGGTTTGGGCAGTTGGCACCAATCCTTTAACTACACCACCCCAGTTAGGATCTGACAAGGCTACTTGGTAAGCAAAAACCACGAAGATTACCAGGATTAAAGCAACCACCAAAGCTTCGATTTTCCGAAAACCAATTTTAGTCAATAAGAGCAATAACATAACATCTAAAACGGTAATGAAAACAGCAATGATTAACGGAATATCAAACAGCAAGTACAGCGCAATCGCCGCACCGATAACTTCAGCAATATCAGTTGCCATGATTGCTAATTCTGTCATAATCCATAAAATAATCCCTAACGCCTTGCTGGTACGGGTACGGATCATCTGGGCCAAATCCATTTGCGTCACAATGCCCAGTTTAGCCGCCATGTATTGTAATAGCATCGCAATTAAACTCGACATTAAGATAACAGACATCAAGAGGTATTGGAAATTTTGCCCCCCGGTGATTGAAGTTGACCAGTTACCAGGATCCATATAACCTACCGCTACCAATGCTCCAGGACCAGAGTATGCTAACAGGGTTTTCCAGAATCCTTTTCCCTTAGGAACTTCCACCGTACCATTGATTTCTTCTAACGAAGGACCATTGGCGTAGTGGATCAGCTTTTCTTTCTTTTCTTTTTCAGGCTTGTTTTTTGCCATAGCTGCCGCCTCCTTTTTATTTCCAAAGACAATATTAACATATTTTAACTTAAAGTAAATGTTTTTCTTAGGAGCACCTAACTTTTATAATTGCCTTTAGACGGGCATTTCATCCCCTCATTTAGACTCTAACTGACCATCAGCTAGTAGTTGCTCGTATCGTTTACGTTCGTTAGGATCCACTACATTGGTCCCTTCTAAGAAATGAATCTCTTCAGTTCCCGCTTCCATTGCAGTTTGATAGTACCACTTTTTCCAACGCAAAAAGGCAAGGTTATCCTCTAACTGTTGAATTTTGGTTTCTAATTGTTGTTCGTGATCAGCTAAGAAATCGTACCGTTGTTCTAACGTCTCGTCACCGGTCATGCACCAATCAATAAAAGTCGCAATTTCTTTAACCGGAATCCCAGCTTGTTTCATACACTGGATGACTTCAATGAAGTTTAAATCATGATCGGTAAACACCCGCCGACCGGATTTATCCCGTTCTACAAAAGGCATCAACCCTTCTCGATCATAGTAACGAACCGTATCTACGGACACATCCATTTTGTCAGCAATATCACTAATTTTATACATCTAAAAAAATTTCTCCCTTTTCCTTGACCTGAAGTTAACTTCAGGTTGTATATTACCACTATCAACTAGAAAGAGGGAAAAAATAACTATGAATAATCAAAAACCATTAGTCGTAATCACCGGTGCCAGCTCTGGATTTGGCGTCCAAATGGCTAAGCTATTTAACCAAGACGGTTACCCAATGTTACTACTAGGTCGCCGCACTGAAAAAATCACAGCTTTACCATTAAACTTTGACCAAGTTATGGTAGAAGCCGTAGATGTTACCGACAAAACTGCTTTTGAAGCCGCAATTCGTAAAGCCGAAGCCGTTTACGGCAAAACTGATTTGTTAGTCAACAATGCCGGAGTAATGTTATTAGGTAACGTTTGGCGCCAAGATCCTAAGGAATGGCAAACAATGCTGGATACCAACGTTATGGGAGTTTTAAACGGAACTCAAATCGTATTAGACGATATGATGGAACGTGAACACGGTACTATCATCAACATGTCTTCTTTGGCCGGCAAAAAAACCTTCGTAAACCATGCAGCTTATGTTGCATCTAAGTTTGGTGTGCACGGGTTAAGTGAAACCATTCGCGAAGAGGTTTCCGCTAAGAACGTTCGGGTTGCCATGGTGGCTCCCGGCGCAGCCGAAACCGAATTATTAACTCACGTAACCGATGACGAAGCTCTTTCAGATTACGAAAGTTGGAAGAAGACGATGGGCGGTATTACCTTGGACCCAGTCCACGTAGCCGAAGCCGTTAAGTTCATTTATGATATGCCTCAAGAAGTTAATATTCGTGAAATCGATATTGCTGCAACCAGACAAGATTCATAATTCTATTTATAAAAAAGCTGATGCCTAAAATAGGCATCAGCTTTTTTATGTTACCGATGGAACTGTTCTTTAATCATCCGGGCCTGGCGAGTTAAGTCCGTCATTTCCGAATCCAAATTGGTGCTTAACGTCTGGGCTTCTTGGTTTACCTTAGTCAATAACTCGACCAGTTGGCACCGTTCTTCCTTGTTTAGGTTAGCAAAAAGCCGTTCGCTCATTTGGTCGTTAACCTGGTTTAACCTATCCGTAATTTGCCGACCCTTATTAGTTAAGTGCACCGTCAACATCCGTTTATCACTTAAACTAGGTTGGCGCTCAATCAATTCTTGAGCTTCCAATTGCTTAATACTAGCACTCACTGAGCTGGGACGAATATCTAACATTTCTGCAATTTCCGCGTTACTCAGGCCGTCATGGCGACTCAATAATTGTAGTAACCGTTGAGCTCCGCGACCATGATGATGGGTTCTAGCAGCCATTACTGGTTGATGATTAATTTCTCTAAATAATCGAATTAGTTGGGTAGTTTCTTTTGACATAGTTTCTCCACCTTAATTAAATTGAGCTTGATATAACTTGGCATAAGCACCATTTTGATCTAACAAGCTTTGGTGCGTGCCTTTTTCAACCACCTTGCCGTCATCGATAACAACAATTTGGTCAGCACCGTACACCGTAGATAATCGATGGGCAATCACAATTGTGGTTCGCGTTTCGGTCAAATTATCCAATGCGTGTTGAATTTGTTTTTCGGCTTCGTTATCCAAGCTAGCCGTTGCTTCATCCAAAATTACGATCGGTGCATTTTTCAGTAAAGCCCGAGCAATCGATAATCGTTGCTTTTGACCGCCGGAGAGTTTTACTCCCCGTTCCCCCACTTGGGTAGCTAAGCCGTCAGGTAATCCCGTTACAAAATTAGTCAGATCAGCCATTTCGATAACGCGGTTAACTTCTTCATCCGTAGCATCTTGCTTAGCATAGACCACGTTATCACGCAGCGTCCCATCTAAAATAAAGAGATCCTGGGAAACAATCGCGATGTGCCGGCGTAAATCCTCTAATCGAAAATCAGCAATGTTATCGCCATTGATGGTGATTTTGCCACCATTTATATCGTACATTCGATCAATTAATTTAGTAATTGTGGATTTACCAGAACCAGAGTGCCCAACTAACGCCGTAGTTTTACCAGCTGGAACGTCAAATGAAACGTCTTCGATCGTTGGCATATCAGAGTTACCTAAATAACTAAAGTTGACATGATCCAATTCCACCGCTAACGGCGCTTTAGGAAAAGCTACCGGATGAGCAGGTTCTAAAATCGTTGGTTTAACTTGGGTAATTTCGTTGATGCGACCGTAAGAAACCAATGATTGTTGAATTTGGTTTAGTAATCTCGTAAATGCCATGATTGGACTCTGGAGCATTGCCACGTAAGTTAAATAAGCCACTAACGCCCCCACCGTCAATTGTCCTTGCATGACGAAGTAAGCTCCTAATGACAAAATAATTGCCACTTGTAGGTAATTCACACCATCAATTAATGGTGAAAAAATCGCCCCATTTTGAGTAGCTTTAATCATGTCCCGCCGGTTTTGATCTGAGGCTTCGTTAAAACTTTCTTGCGCTAAATCTTCATTAGTATAGCTCTTAATTAAATCAATTTGGGTCAAGGTATTTTGCATTTGATTGGACATCTTCGACTGTGATAATCGTGCAGCTCGGTAAGCTTTATGAATTCGATCCCTAAAAACGCGATAAATTACAAACATTAATGGGAAAGTAACCGTTACTGCCAGCGCCATTTGCCAGTTCACAATATAAATAAAAATCAAAACACCAACAAAGGTGAATAAGTTGCCAATCATTGACAACATGTTAGAAGAAATCATACTTTGTAGGTTGTTAATATCACTAGTCAACCGCACCATCAAATCTCCAGTTTTGCTAGATTCAAAGAAAGTCGTATCCTGACGTAATAAATCATGATACAGATCGTTTCGTAACTCGGTAATCGCCGATTGACTCATCACCCCCATATAATATGAGGAAAAATAATTAAGCAACCCTAAAACCACTGCCGTTAGCAATAAACCACCGATTACTAATGCCAACCAATGCAGGTCTTTCATTGGAATGATTTTATCAATAATGATTTTTTCAAATTGAGGCATTACAAATTGTAATGCGGTAATTAAGGTCAATGCTAAAACGTTAACCACTAAAATCCACTTTTGTTTCAAGACCTTGTTAAACACAAACTGCAACATGTCTTTAGTGGTTACTTGTACTTCTTTTTGGTCATCCATTTAAGCCACTTCCTTTTTAATTTATTTCAAATTTAGTTAGTTTATTAATTAAAAACTAACGATAAACTATCATATTCTATTTATTTTTTAATGTCAAATAAAAGCATTGTTAATTTTATTCAAGTAAATCGCTAAAAAATCGTATAAAAATTATCCATTTTGCGTTATTCTTAACAAGAAGTATATTCACTACTTTGTAAGGAGGAAGGCCATATGGCTAAGAAGCAATTATCAAAATCCGCTTACGGCGGCGTGCCTGGTGACAAGTACGTTCCGTTCGTAAGTGAAAAGGACAACAAGGGTGGCAGTCCCGTTATCATGATCATGGGTGCTATCCTTGCTATTATTTTCGCTGCATCAACTGCTTATTCTGGAATGAAAGCCGGACTAACAGTTTCTGCTGGGATTCCAGGGGCTATTTTAGGTTCTGGAATGGTCGGCTTGTTCGCTCGTAAAAAAGGTATTTTAGGGGTTAACTTACTCCAAGGTATGTCCAGTGGTGGTGAAGCCATCGCCAGTGGGATGATCTATGTGTTACCAGCTATTGTTTTAATTGGTAGTAAAGTTAACTTAATTACTGGATTTTTTGTAGGGGTAACCGCCGTTCTCTTTGCCCTTGGGGTATCATCATTAGTTTATAACTACCTCATTGTGCAAGAACACGGTAAACTCCTTTACCCAGAATCCATGGCCATCTCAGAAGCAATGGTTGCTTCTGAAACTGGTGGTGAATCCCTTAAAATGATGGGAATTGGTTTTGGAATTGGTGGGATCATCACTTTCATGACTACCCAATTTATGGGCTGGGTCAACTCTATGATTTCTTTCAAAGGAAGCAAGTCATATCGTTGGCAAATGTCTACGGAAGTTAACCCAATGTTGCTTGGGATCGGTTTTGTTATCGGGCTCGATGTTTCGATGACTATTATGGCTGGTTCTATATTGGCTAACTTTGCGGTTACTCCATTAATCGGTTACTTCACCAGTATGGCTGGTAGCAGCGCTCACGTTTGGAACGATTCAGCCTTGCTAGTTAACCAAATGGACGTTTCCGGCGTTTCTGGTAACTACGTTAAGTATATTGGTGCCGGAATGATGCTTGGTGGTGGGATTATTGGTGCTATCAAATTAATTCCTGCTATCACTGCTTCTATCAAGAGTACTTTAGATGCAAGAAAGAACGCTAACGGCGATTCTAACGCTAATGGCATGATTGCCTTATTAGTTGGGATTATTGGAATTTTCGTAGTAAGTATTTTCTTTGCTAAAAACATTATGATTATGATTGTCGGTGGTATCTTAGCCGTAATCCTTTCATTCCTATTCGTTATTGTTTCTGCTCGGATGGCCGGAACGATTGGAGCTTCTAACAACCCCGTTTCTGGGATGACCATTGCTTCATTAGTTATCATGACTTTGATCTTCGCAGTTGCTGGTTGGACTAGCACTAGTCACATTTCTATTCTATTAACATTTGGGGTCTTCATCGTTACCGCCATTTCTGTTGGTTCTGGTTACATGCAAACTCAAAAAGCTAGCTTTATTATCGGTGGTAACAAAGGTGAAATGGCTAAATACTACGCCGTTGCCGGTACTATCGGTACTATCGTGGTTGTTGGGATGACAGTTGTTTTGACTCCTCAACTTCGCATTACTGGTGCTAACCCACCATTTGCTTTACCACAAGCTAACTTGATTGCTGCCTTAACTCAAGGAATTATGTCCAACAAACTTCCTTGGGTCATGGTAATCGCAGGTTTGGTTATTTCCGTGGTTCTTCTTATGTGGGGCCTTCCAGTTATGACCATTGCCCTTGGTTTTTACCTACCAATCTCAACCACTTCCATCATCTTCATCGGGGCTCTTGTTCGTTTAATTGTGGAACAAGTTTCTAAGCACAACAAGGCTCTTTCTGACAAACGTGTTCAGGGTGGGGTTAGTCTTTCATCCGGGTTGATCGCTGGTAGTTCTATCATTGGTTTGATCGGGATCTTCTTGCATATCTTCAACGTTATCAAGACTAGAACCCTTACCGGATTTGCCGCAAGTAACGAAATGGCTTGGATTGTCATGGCAATTATGATCATTGCCGTTATTATTCCAATCCTTAGAGTTAAGGAAGATCCTAAAGATGAAACGTCGGAAGAAAAATAAGCAGGCTGATTTAATCACTGACGCTGAATTAAAAACAATGGTATATAAGAAAAACCCTGAAGCCCATTACACGGTTAAGGAAGGCATCGTCACCATCGAAAAAGACGAAGACCACCCTATTCAAAATTTCTTTCGCAAATTGCACTTTAAAATCCCTGCTAAAAGTTATTTGGAATTAGACCAGTACGGCAGTTTCGTTTTTCTAGCCATCGACGGTCACACCAGCGTTTACCAAATTGGTCAACGCTTGGCCAAGAAGTTCAGCGAAGCCGATGAATATCGCTACAGTCGCTTAATCATGTATTTAAATCAAATTGCCAATGTAAATCATTTAGTTGAAAGAGTTAGATAGGAGATTATAAATATGACAGATTTAGATCGTTTAGAAAACTCAGCATGTACTTCCATCATGGTTGGTAAAAAAGCTTCCATGGATGGCTCAACTTACATTTCTCGTAACGAAGACCGGGTAGTAGCCATTCACCCTAAGCGCTTCTTCGTCCAACCTGCTGTTACTGGTAGAAAAGAAACCTATGTTTCTCCATACAACCAATTAACCGTTCCAATGCCTGCCGATGGCATGCGTTACACTTCTACTCCTAACGCAGACCAAAGCGAAGGACCTAACGAAGAAGACGGCTTCAACGAAGCTAACGTTGGCGAAAGTGCTACCGAAAGTGTTTACGCTAACGAAAAAGTTCTTGCCTACGACCCATTCGTTAAAAACGGCTTTGCCGAAGATTCTTTGACTACTTTAGTATTGCCTTTCATTCACTCAGCTCGTGAAGGGGTTGAATACCTAGGCAACTTAATCAAAGAATACGGTTCTGCTGAAGGTAACGGAATTCAATTTAACGATGAAAATGACGTTTGGTACATGGAAATTGTTACCGGCCACATGTGGGTTGCCGTTCGCATCCCTGATGACTGCTACGCCGTAGCTGCCAACCAAATTGCGATCCAAGACATCGATTTCGATGATCCTGACAACTACATGTGGGCAGACGGAATTCAAGAATTCGTCGCTGATAACCACTTGAACCCAGACGAAAATGCCTGGAACTTCCGCCACATTTTCGGAACTGATACTCAAAAAGATCACCATTACAACACTCCTCGAGTTTGGTTTGCACAACGTTACTTCAGTCCTTCACAGACTAAAGACCAAACTCCAGAAGATCCAGAAATGCCATTCATTCGCAAACCAGATCGCAAACTTTCTGTAGAAGATATTCAATACGTTTTGAAATCTCACTACAATGAAACTAAGTACGATCCATTGGGAAATGGTAGTGATTTTGATCGTCACGTTTACCGGGCAATTTCTCTTTCTCGGACTGCTCAATCACACATTTTGCAAATGCGGGATAACAAGAAATTCGGTAACGCCGGTGTGCAATGGGTTGAAATGGGTGTTCCTAGCTTCAGCCCTTACGTACCATTCTTTACTAATGCTACTGACACCGCTGAATCATACCGTGAAGTTCCAGAAAAGATGGATCTCAACAGTTCATTCTGGCTTTACGAAGCTTTGGCTACGGTAGTTGAATCTCACTACAGTGAATTTAGTGAAGAAAACTTAGATTACCAAAAGAACCTATCAGAATGGGCTCGGCGCAAGATTGCTGCAGTCGACAAGGAATCTGCTAACCTTTCAGGTGATGCATTAACCGAATACTTGACTAAGCAAAACAAAGAAATCGCTGACCATTACAACCAAGAAACTAAGGCCCTCCTCTTCAAGCTATTGACGGACGGAGCAGAACTTTCGAAGTTGACGTTCAAGATGGATCCCAATCTGTAAAGTGCTGAGACCTTCGGGAATTAGTGACAATTAACCTAAGAAAACGAGATAGTTCGATACTGAGTTTGTATCGCTATCTCGTTTTCTGTAGTTAAGGGAGCTAATTGAAGGTCGAGGCCGTTTTAGGCTAAAGTGCTGGAGAGAGAAACTAAATTTCTGAAAGAAATTTTTAGTTGAACCTTCGCAAGGTTGGCTAGAGTTTTGTTTTTTGAAACTCAGCCGACTACTGCGCTTCGGGAATTAAAGAGTTTCTAACCTAAAAATAACAGGTAGTTCGGTGAATACCGCTACCTGTTATTTTGTAGTTAGGCGAGTTAGTTGAGTGCCGAAGCAGATTTACGAATTGCACGTTAGCTTCAAAATTAATAAAGGTCACTCATTTCATTGAGTGACCTTTTTTCCATACTTCAAATACACAATATCATTAATCTGCTGTGCCGATTTCAATACCAGTTTACGTTCTTGGGTTTGTTCGTTGAACAATGGAATGCCACCACCCAAAATGGTTGGCAGCACGGCAATAATATAATTATCAATCAAATTAGCATTCACTAGTGGTGCAATTAAGCTACTACCGCCAATGATCCAGATCTCTTTTCCGGATTCTCGACGTAATTTTTCAACTAATTCAACCACTGGTTCATTTACGAAGTGTCGATCAGCCATCTCGGTTGCGGGCTGACTAGTCAAAATGTAACTTTGCTGCTGTTCATAAGGATAGTGATCAGGCATCAATTCATTCACCACCTGATCGTATGTGGTACGGCCCATCACCACTGTATCAACGTTAGCCATTAAATTTTCATACTCATGATCGATACTTTCATCCCGTTGTGGATTTTCTAAAAAATCAATATTACCGTTCGTCTTAGCAATGTAACCATCCAAACTTTGAGCAATAAATAATACTACTTTGCGCATTTCACCACTTCCTTTGCGCCATTATACATTAAAATTCCTCTATGATATCATGGAGACGATTACAATTTTGAACGCGAAGGAGAATACTATGGAATTTCGTAAATTAGGTAAAACCGGATTTAACATCAGTGAAGTTTCTTTGGGAACTTGGCAATTGGGTTCCAAATGGGGCGAACCATTTGACGAACAAGACGCCATCGATACTCTAGAAGCTGCTTATCAAGCCGGCGTTAATTATTTTGATACCGCTGATATTTATCAAGATGGACTCAGTGAACACGCCGTGGGCCAATTTCTAAAAACTCATCCAGACGTGCATTACTCCACCAAAATTGGTCGTAAAATTGAACCTCATACAGTGGCTAATTACACTCCAGAAAACTTAATTGCATTTGTAGATAGTTCATTAAAAAATATGGATGTCGCTTCATTAGACTTAGTTCTACTCCACTGCCCACCTACTTCTGTTTACTATGATCCAACGGTCTTCGCAACGTTAGATGAATTAAAAGCCGCGGGTAAAATTAAGCACTACGGTGTCAGTGTGGAACGGGTAGAAGAAGCTATCAAGGCACTGCAATTTGATATTTCCGCCGTCGAAATCATCTTTAACATGTTCCGACTTCGCCCAGCAGAAAACTTCTTCCGTCTGGCCCAAGAACATAACGTAGGTATCCTAGCACGGGTGCCATTAGCCAGTGGCTTATTGAGTGGTAAATATACTGCTCAAACTCAATTTGGTAAGGAAGATCACCGTAACTTTAACCGTAACGGTGAAGCTTTTGACAAGGGAGAAACTTTCTCTGGTGTTGATTATTCTACTGGTATCAAGGCAGCTGACGAACTTAAGCAACGCTTAGGCACTGACAATTTAGCAGGTATGGCTCTGCGTTACATTTTAATGTATGATGCCGTTTCCGCTGTCATTCCGGGAGCTAGCAAGCCTGAACAAATTGCACACAATGCTTCGGCCGCAGAATTACCTGCTTTTACAACTGAACAAATGCAGATTGTGAACGATGTCTATAACAAATACATTAAAGATCCAGTAGAATATCTCTGGTAAAATCTCGGAAGCGCTAGCATTTTAGTGTTAAATGACCTACAATTATAATCAAACTAAGTAAAGGGATGAGCATTCATGACAAAACGTATCAAAGGTTCATGTACTACAATTCTAGCTGGTAAGGCAGCCACTATCGATGGTTCCACCCTTATCGCTCGTAACGAAGACGGTGCCGGACCATTAAATCCGCAAAAGTTTGTGGTGGTTAATCCCGAAGATCAACCTCGCCACTACCAAGCCGTTTTAAGCACTGTTTCATTGGACCTACCAGATAATCCAATGCGTTATACGGCTACTCCTGACGCTACTGATGGTCACGGTATCTGGGCTGGTGCAGGGATCAACAGCGAAAACATCGCTATGACCGCTACCGAAACTATTACTACCAATTCTCGAATTTTAGGAATCGATCCATTAGTCGAAAATGGTTTAGGTGAAGAAGACTTCACTACTTTAGTATTGCCATACATTCACTCCGCTCGTGAAGGGGTAGAACGTTTGGGCGCATTAATTACTGAATATGGAACTTATGAAACTAACGGAATGGCCTTCTCAGACAAGGATGAAGTTTGGTACTTTGAATCTATCGCCGGCCACCATTGGGCTGCAATCAAGATCCCCGATGACGCTTACGTAGTTGCACCAAACCGCTTCAATATTGATGATTTTGAATTTGATTCTGATGACACTATGTCTTCAACTGATTTAGAAGAAATCATCACTAAATACCATTTGAATCCAGACAAAGAAGGTTACAACCTTCGCCACATTTTCGGAAGTGCCACTATCAAGGATACCCGGTACAACAACCCTCGGGCTTGGTACGGTCAACAATACTTCAACCCAGAAATGGACACCTCTCCATTGGATCAAGACTTACCATTCATTTGCCGAACTGACAAAAAGATTTCCGTTGAAGATGTTAAGTGGGTATTGAGTTCTCACTACCAAAACACCGTTTACGATCCATACGGCACTTTAGGTACCGACGAAGAAAAAGAACTCTTCCGACCAATCGGTATCAACCGAAACCAAGAACTTCACATCTTACAAATCCGTAATGATGTTCCTGCTGAAATTGCCGGTGTTCACTGGTTAGCATTTGGTCCTAATACCTTTAACGCAGTAGTACCATTCTACTCAAACGTTAAGGACACTCCTAAGAACTACAAGAGTACCACTGGTGAAACTGACCCAACCAATATTTACTGGTTAGGCAACATCATGGCCCTCATGGGAGACGCAGACTTCCCATTGTACGAAGACGAAGAAAACATCTTCGAACAAAATACTGTTGCAGGCTGCCGTAGCTTACAAATCAAAGCCGACCAAGAAGTAGCTAACCAAACTGATAAGCAAGCTTACTTGGAAGACATCAACAACCAAATGGCAGACTTGTACCAAAAGAATGCCAACCATCTCTTAGGTCGCATGTTAGCATTGGGCGAACCAAAGATGAAGTTACAATTTACGTTGAATGATTAACAATTAGAGTGCTGAGAAGTTCGGTAACTAACGAATAACTCACTTGAAATATCACAATAAATTTCAATAAAAAAAAGATCCCAAAAGCTCACAGGCTTTTTGGGATCTTTTTATTTTTGTTATTATCTTACCTTAAGGAATGAACCAGCATCTGACAGGATAGAAGCATATCCAGGAACAGTTGCTTTGTTAAGGTCGTAGTTTCGTTGAAATTCACACGCCAATTGTGGCACAGAAGTCATCTTGGCACCAGAGTCTCGCATTCGCATAACAGCGGCATTATGAGCATCAACTGAAGAACCAGCCACACAGTCTAACACTGGGTAAACTTCATAGCCTTCTTTTAAGGCATCCAAAGTTGGAAATGAGAGACAAGCTTCAGTCCATAAAGCGGCGATGATTAACTTTTTCCGCCCAGTTTTATGAATTGCATCATAGAAGTTTTGGTCTTCCCAAGCATTAATTGACATCCGATCGTAAACATCCATGTCCCCAAATTCTTCACGCAAGGCTGGAAATGATGGTTCGTTATCACCAGAAGTAACGTTAACTACTGATGGCACAATAGGCACATTATACAATTTACCTAAACGGACTAAATCAACTACATTGCGCATAATTTTAGCGGTATTGGCTGATTCTTGCGTCAACAGTTGAGTTGGTTGATAATCGATAATCGCAATCACTGAGTTAGCTGGATCAATTAAATTGTCTTCTTTTGGATCACGATTTGACATCGTATTTGGTTTAATAAGTGGCATATTATTTCCCCCCTAGTTTTTATTATGTAACATGCCGTTCACTGTTGTGAACATCAACAGAATAAGCTATTAATTTTACTAAGTCAAAGGAAGCGACTTGCAATTATTCAAATATTTGTCAAAAGCTTGGTATAACAGCCTTTCCTTAAATTAATTTGGGTGCAAAAAATGGTTAACGTAAACCTTTACTCCAGGATTTCGTTAACCATTTTAGTAATTATTCTTTTTCAAAATCATCGATTGCCTTTTGGTAATCCTTCATGAATTTATTGTATTGATCTTCATCAAAACGATCGTATTTACCAACTTCGTGCATAATCTTTTTAACATCGTGAATTGCCCGGTGCTTTTCGAACCAAGCACGAGTTCTGTGACCTGCTTCTAGATCTGCATCTTCTTTAGAAACGTTGGTATCTAAACGATCTAGTACCTCACTAATTTTATCTAATGCCTTGTCTTCTTTTTTATCGTAATCTGCCATAATATAAGTCCCCCTTTATTATTTACACACCAATCCTATCACCAACTCGCTAAAAAGGGGGAGATTTAGCTCAGCAGTTTACTTAGCAAAGTTAGTCAGGTACTTAGAAATCACCTTCAATAAATCATTAGAATTATCAATGCCATCAGTTTCAAAGGCATTGGCAATCGCAAAGCCCAAGCCTTCGGTAACGGCTACAGCAGTACTACCAGTAATCATTGCACCGGCTACCGTCCCTACTCCCGGAATTAGCTTAAAAGCATTCCCCACTACGCTTTTACCAACACTAGAAGCAGTCGTTGCAGTTAGGACACCCTTAATTACACCACTAGAAATTTTTTGTCCGTACGCATGGTAAATGCGCGTAATCATCACGGTTTGAATTGGAATTAGTAATGCCGCATCAGCAAACGGAATTGGCGTAATCGCAACACCAGCGGCCGCAGTGGCTGCGGTATGAATAGCAACCTGAGCCTGTTTTTTAATTTTCATATTGTTTCCCTTCGTAAATCAACGTCCAACATTCGACTTCTGTGCTAATTATAATACACTGAAATCATTATAAACTCAAAGTGGGATCAAAAGTTCAAATAGCAAACCATATGTGCATTCGGTTCGCGAACCAATTTTAAATAAAAATCCTTACCGTTAAGATTCAAGCTAACAGTAAGGACTTAATTTTTATAAAATAGCTTCGATCGTTTCTAATACCCCATTGTGATTATTATCCGCCACCGTCACATTTTTAACTTGTTGCTTAAATTCAGGCGCCGCATTTTGCATCGCAAAACCGTAAGGAGTCATCTTTAGCATAGCCAAATCATTTTCGTTATCTCCAAAAGTAGCAATTTCGTCAGTGGCAATCCCATAGCGTTCTTGCAGTTGCTTAATTCCGGTTACCTTATCGATCCCGGCATTACCAATCAATTCAGTTTGAAAGCCGGAGTTTTGGCTCGCAACCGTCTTCGGCAACGCTGCGCGCAAAGTTTGCGCTTGGTGTGCGAAGTTACCGCCCATGCCAAAGGTTACTCCCACCTTAGTAATTGCGTCATGCACTCTTTCACTGGAGAGATGGGGTAAATCTGGTACCAATTCTATTTCGCTATAGTAGCGTTTTACCACGTCGACCACTTCTTTAGGGGTAGTAACGTCAACGTAGGTTCTGCGCAATCCCGAAATAGTTTGCTGCATGATGGCTCCGGGTTCAAACCGTTCAGCCAAAATGCGCAAGATCGTAGCTAGATCAGAATCGCTTAACTTATCAACACTCACCAAATCATTGCCGCTATGAACAATCGCTCCATTTTGTGAAACAAAATCCATTTGGGTAGCTACTGCTGCGAATTGATTCTGGAGTCGTTGATACTGCGACCCGCTGGCGGCCACAAACTTAATGCCCGACTTAGTCATTTTTTGAAACAACCGTTTAAAGTGATCATGTTCGTAAGTATTATCTGCGTTTAAAAAAGTACCGTCCATGTCGGTTACTACCATTTTAATCGTCATTTAAAAACCTCATTTCCATTATTGCCTTTATTATCGCTGTTCAATTTCTAAACTGCAACCATAGGAATTCAAAAAAATATTTCGGTACCTAAATAAAACTCTTGCATTCTAAAAAGCGACGTGTATACTTTAGATTTTATTAGGTACCTAAATATATTTCAAGGAGGCATATTATGGCCAACCAATCTACTGAAGTTATTAAAAATTTAATGCGTATTATGAGTGCATTAAGAACTCACGGCGCTCAGCATTATCGCGTTCACTTCACCAGTCAAACTAGAGCGTTATTTATCATTTCTAAGCACGAAAATTTAACCAAGGGAGAACTCAGTGAGCTTCTTGATATTCGTCCCTCATCCACTAGCGATTTAGTTCGGAAGTTAACTGATAAAGGCTTTATTACCGTTACCGCCGACAGCAATGATAAACGCGTGAGTCGACTAGCAGTAACCGAAGCTGGAAAAGAACTCCTCAATGAATCAACTGGCACTGATTTTGATAGTATTGCCCAAAATCTAACTCAAGGATTAACCGCTGATGAACAAGAAGAGCTTAACCAGTTATTAACCAAAATGCTAGCGGGTCTAAAAGCAGATAATGAAGAAGATGAAGATTTTTCATCACCATTTGGCCCTCACGGTCGTGATTTTCATGGACCTCACTTTCCACCATTTCATCGCGGTTTTTTCAACCGCTTCTTATAAAGGGAGATCAACATGCGTCGTTCAATTGATTTCGATGAGGACTCAGCCCTCAATCAATCTTTCACCTGGGTCAAATTCATGGCCCTTCTCAACCGATCTAAGCCCCAAATTAAATTGCTAGTCATTGGTTTTTTAATTAGCTTAGTTTCCACCGGATTTAGCTTAGTCATCCCCCTCTTCACCAAAAACCTGGTCAATGGCTTTTCCCTCAAAAACATGAACCTTAGTTTTATCGCCATCATCATCGGCGCCTTTTTAATTCAAGCCCTAACCAGTGCCATCTCCAGTTACATGATGGGTTATATGGGTGAGCAAACCGTCTCTAATCTACGTGAATTAGTTTGGCACAAACTCGTTAACCTTAAAATTACGTACTTTGATAACCATCAGACCGGCGAAATCACGAGTCGTTTGGTTAACGATACCACGGTAGTTAAATCGTTGGTAGCTGATCAATTGCCCTCTTTTGTGAGTGGAATCTTATCAATGATCGGTGCGTTTGTGGTGTTATTCTTGATGGATTGGAAACTCACGCTTGTGATTTTAATTGCCGTACCAATCGTAGCCCTGTTGATGGTTCCCATCGGCAACTGGATGCGCAATATTTCAATTCGGATGCAACGGCAAACAGCAGAATTCAATAGCACTACCACCCAAGCGCTAAGTGAATCTCGCTTGATTAAGGCTTCTGATGGTGAACAAACTGAACTAACTCGCGGTGATAATGGTATTCATCAATTATTTGATACCGGTGTTGCCGAGGCCAAGATTATGGCTATCATCAGTCCGATCATGTTGTTAGCCATGATGGGGATCCTAGTTACCGTCATTGGTTATGGCGGGGTCCGCGTCCAAAATGGAACTTTGAGCATCGGTACTTTGGTTGCCTTTTTACTTTACCTTTTCCAAATTATTGCCCCAGCCACCCAGTTTTCTCAATTCTTCACCCAATTGCAGAAAACCAAAGGCGCCACTGCCCGGCTAGATGATTTGTTAGAACAACCCATCGAAGATTTAACTGTCGGCAAACCTGTTGATGTCGCTGGTAAAACTTTAACCGTAGATAACGTTAGCTTCAGCTACGATAAGAAAAATCCGGTACTACAAAACGTTAGTTTCACTGCTCATCCTAATTCAGTGGTTGCCTTTGTTGGCCCTAGTGGTTCTGGAAAATCCACTCTGTTCAGTTTATTGGAACGTTTCTATCAGCCGGATAACGGTACTATTACGATTGCGGATGAAAATATAAATACTATTAATCTGCAGTCTTGGCGGTCTCAAATCGGCTACGTTTCCCAAGATAGCGCCATGTTAGTCGGTACCATTAGAGATAACTTAACCTACGGCTTAACTCGCCCGGTCAGCGATGAGGAACTCTGGCACGTTTTGAGCCTCGCCTACGCTGATCAATTTGTTAGAGATACTCCCGAAGGTTTGAACACCCAAGTTGGCGAGCGCGGCGTCAAGGTTTCTGGTGGTCAACGGCAACGGTTAGCCATTGCTCGAGCGTTCTTACGCGATCCTAAGATTTCAATGTTAGACGAAGCAACAGCTAGCTTAGATAGCCAATCAGAAGAAATGGTGCAACGTGCCCTTAATAATTTGATGAAAAACCGGACTACGTTGGTGATCGCCCACCGACTTTCCACGATTGTGGATGCCGATAACATTTTCTTCTTGGAACACGGAGAAATTACCGGTCACGGTAATCATGAAGAACTGTTGAATAAACACGAACTGTACCGGCAGTACGTAGCGGAACAATTTAAGCAATAAAATAAAAAACCGTCAATTTATTGACGGTTTTTTATTTACTGCTCCGTTTCATGCAACATCTTAAACATGCCATCCATTTCAAATAGTCGGCCCATTTGTAGTAGCGTAGCTTCATCACCCTTGCGAGCCAGGAACTGAACGCCTAACGGTAACCCGTTAGTAGCCATTCCAGTGGGTAAACTAATCGCCGGTTGACCAGTTAAGTTGGCTTGCTGAGTAAACGGAGATAGTGCCAAACTTCGTTCAAAGAAACGATATATCAAATCTAACCGTTCTTGGCGGTTGAGATCAGTGACGTGGCGCATTTGTTCCATTACTTCAGGACTAACTAATTCATAATCTAACCGTGGTGCCGTGGTGGCAGTAGTGGGCGTTAGAAACAGATCAATTTGAGAATATAGTTGATCCATCTGATAACTGGCGGCATCCCACAATTCAAAGGCGTGGCTATAGTCTTGGGCCCTGGTTAACAGACCCGCTTGATAGATTACCCAGGTCATTAATTCCATGTCATCCATGGTAACAGCACGTCCTAAACCAGCTTGAATTCCGTCAAACATAGCCGCAGTTTCTCCAGCATTGACAACATAATAACTTTCCATCATTTTGACGCCGTCCAACGGATTTTGCATTTCAACAGTTCTGATTCCGTTAGCTTTCAAAAAATCAACCGCATCTAAAACTGCCTGCTGAGCGTCTTTGCTGACCGGGGTCCCGACTGGTGATTCTAACGTATAACCCACTGTGAACTTGGTTGGTAGAGGTTGCTGACTGGTCTGCAAAAAGCCTTGTGAGTACAATGGCGTTTGAAATGGCGCGGCTGGTTGAACGGTTTGTAAACTATCTAATAATTGAGCGGTATCCCTAATGGAACGAGTTAGACCAAAGTTAATCGACGCTCCTTGCCACCCCCGCCAAGCACTTGGGCCAGCAGGAACGCGTCCTCTCGTTGGCTTTAAACCAATTAAGCCGGAAAACGAAGCTGGAATTCGAATTGAGCCACCACCATCGTTTCCAGCAGCTAATGATACCCAATCGGCGCTAACAGCTGCTGCTGAGCCACCGGATGAACCTCCTGGAGAAACTTCGTGGTTACCCCACGCACTTTTAGTGGGACCATATAGCTCTGGATCGGTAACGTTTTTGAAGCCAAATTCCGGTGCATTAGTTTCGCCTAAAATAACGAAGCCCGCCCGTTGCAAGCTTGCCACAAAATTATCAGTTATGGTTGCCACATTATCCTTGAGCAGTTTTGAACTTGCGGTGTCCGGTTCGCCTTTTAATGATTGCCCTAGCCCTTTGATCAAAATCGGGACGCCCGCAAAAGGCGCATCTGTTTTCAGCGCGTTTTCAGCTTCTTTCAGCGCCGCTGCTTCCCGTAAATGAGTAACTGCGTTTAACGTCTGATTTTCAGCTTTAATTTTAGCCAAACTCCTTGCTACCAGCTCACCAGAGCTAACTTTTCCCTGTTTAATCAACGCGGCTAATCTAGTTGCATCCTCTGCCATTTTGTTCATTCTTTCTGCCTTAAATCATGTGCATAAAATAACTTGTTTTTCAGCCCTTGTAAAAGCGCTTTCAGTAAATTATACTAACATTAATTTAGTATGAAAGGAAGCTAGATCAATGACACATACAAAACGTAGGTTCAGTATCGTTCTCGCCCTTTTAATTTTAGTTCTCCCCATTACTTTAGCGGGGTGTGGCTCGTCCAAATCTGCTAGTTCTTCTAGTGACAAGCTTGCCAAGCAAAAGACTTTAGTAGTGGCTACTTCTGGAACCCTTTATCCCACTTCATTTCATGGTGATGATAAAAAGTTAACCGGCTTTGACGTAGAGGTCGCCAAGGCAGTGGCCAAAGGGCTCCACAAAAAGATTCAATTCAAAGAAATGGACGTTTCTGGTACCATGAGTGCCCTCAATAACGGAACCGTCGACATGGCCGTTAACGACTACAGTATTAGCAAGAAACGCGAAAAGCAATTTGCCCTTTCTACTCCTTACAAGTTTTCATTTGATAGCATGATTGTTCGTAAGAAAGACCAATCTGGCATTCATAGTTTTGCTGATTTAAAAGGCAAGAAGACTGGCGGTGAAGCCGGAACTAGTTACCAACGGTTAGCTAAACAACTTGGAGCTACTCCCGTTAACTATGACAACGTTTCTAATGATGTTTACTTAAAAGACGTTGCTAACGGTAGAACCGACGCTATTTTAAATGATTACTATCTTCAATCAATGGCGCTCAAAGCATTGCCAGATATGAATAAAAAATTAATGATTCCAAGTAACTTGTACTTCGCTACTCAAAACACTAAAAACGGCTCCGGCATTTTAATGAAAAAATCCAATACCGCTTTAAAAGATGCCGTTAATAAAGAACTAGCTAAGTTATTGAAAAATGGAACTATTAAGAAAATTTCTGAAAAATACTACGGTGGCGCAGATGTCACTCACAAACCCAAAGTCCACATCGCTAAGACTTTCACCGTTAAAGATAGTGAACAGTAAGCCGGTGAGGTAAATGAATGATATTTTAAATCACCTCTCCATCACCAACTTTTTTAATGCCCCACTAGCCTGGCATTCCTTGCCGTTTATTCTCAGTGGTTTGCCCATGACTATCGAATTAACCATCGTCAGTTTTATTGGTCAAATTATCCTAGGGACGCTACTGACTCTGGGACAAATGAGCCACTACAAATGGCTGCACTGGCTATCGCGAACCTACATTTCCTTTATGCGGGGTACGCCCATCTTAGTTTTACTATTTTTGATTTATTTTGGTCTACCATATACCGGGTGGCGAGTCGCGGCGTTTCCGGCCGCAGCCGCAGCGTTTATCCTCAACGGCGCAGCTTACGTCTCCGAAATTTTTCGTTCATCGTTACTGGGAATTGATGAAGGTCAATGGGTAGCCGCACAATCATTAGGAATGACCCATTTTGTAACGATGCGAGACATTATTTTACCCCAAGCAATGCGCACTTCTATTCCAGCAATGGGTAACGTGATCTTAGACCTATTCAAGGGAACTTCCTTAGCGGCCATGATTACCGTCACTGAAATGTTTATGAACGCTAAAATCATCGGTGGAGATAATTTTGACTACATGACGGTTTATCTCGAAATCGCATTGATTTACTGGGCTTGTTGCTCTATCATCACTGCTGGACAAAATCATTTGGAACGCTACGTTAATCGAAACATGGTAAGTCAGCATTAACGTTTCCGCTTTTCAAAAGTCTAGCTACAAATTATAAAGAGTTTCGTCATTTTAAAATGACGAAATTCTTTTTTAGATAACACTTTGGAATTCATTATTAGCTAATTTAATTTGTTCATCGCATTGAGCTGCTACATCCGATTCATGAGTTACTAAGATCACACATTTACCTTCGGAATGAGCTAGCTGTTGAAATTGTTCGATAATAGATTGAGTGTTTTGTTCATCCAAATTACCAGTGGGTTCGTCAGCAACTACCAAGGGCGCATCACAAACCATTGTGCGGGCAATTGCTACCCGTTGCTGTTGCCCACCAGACAAATGGGTGACGTTACGATTCACGTCCTCTGCAGCAATCCCCACTCGGGTTAAAATCTCAGTAGCATACTGTTTATCGCCCTGATGTTGGGAATTGGTAATGGCCATAGCGGTCATTAAATTGTTTAGCGGAGACATATAGGTAAAAAGATTATAAGCCTGAAATACCACGGAAACATCATAACGGCGATAATTGGTTAGCCCAATTTTCTTTAGCGGTTGTCCTTGGTACCAGATGTCTCCGGCCTTGGGTTTATCTAATCCCGCTAAAAGAGATAGGAACGTAGTTTTACCAGAACCACTACGACCAACGATTGCATAGAGTTTACCAGCTTCAAAGTTCAAATTCACGTCTTTAAATAACGGTTGATTACTATTGTCGTACCAATAGGCTAAATCTTTTGTTTCTAACATTGCTGTCATTAGTATCCCTCCTAATTAATCATCAATTAAAACTTTTTTCGGTTCAAGTCGTAAAATTCCAAACGAGCCGATCATTACCGCTAAGAACATTATTGCTAATCCCAAGCCTCCTAATTGTACTAATTCGGCTACGTTTAATTTGGTTTGCAGCTTAGTTTGTTTAGCCTTTTGAGAATTTACGGCACCACCCATATGACCCTCGGTTGGAGCTCCACTAGGCCGGCCACCGCTTGGCGCTCCGTCACCTCCAGGTTGACCAGTTGTTTGCGAACCTGTCGAACTGGTTTGCGTTGTCTGAGCCGAAGAAACTAATTGCTGACCTAATTTGTTACCTACGACCTGGCCACCAGCTCCAGCAATTGCCAATGAAACTACCAACACCATCACCATTTCCGTAAAGAACTGGCCGATAATTTTCCAACGTGATTCTCCTAGTGACAGTAATACCCCAATTTCATAACGCCGTTCGCGAACCATTAGAATCACGATTAGCGCTAAAATAATGGTTCCAGCTAACGCTACTAACAAAACGATCTTGTTGGCAAAGCCACTAACGGTACTCATAGATTTTTTAACCGTTTGGTAACTAGCATCATCTAAAGTTAAGCTGTAGGTATCAGTATCAATCACCTTGTTACCTGCTTTTTTAACTGTGCTAGTTTGTGCGGGGTTGCTGATATTAAACGTTACAGAATCAGCCGTATCTTGATACTTACTACCCTTAACGGTATTAGCCAAGGTATACGAAGTATAAATCGTATTAGCTGGGTCGTTACCCATCATTCCAGTCGAAGCGCTGGTTGAAGCTTTATAAATTCCGACAATTTTTAATTTATAGGTCTTCTTACTATTGCTAGTATTCTTTAAAGTAATTGTATCGCCAACCTTGAGATTATCCTGTTCAGCCAGTTCACTTTCAATCACCGTATTATTGGTATCCTCATCATCAGCAGTTAAGCCCCGGCCCGAAGTCATCTTGCTACTCTTAGACTTAAAGCTGTCCACCATGCTGGTATCGGTGACCCCGTTGATGGTAATATCGCCATTTGCTGAACTGCTGCCACCCATTTTGCCCATCATTCCAGAGCCAGCACTACTAGTAGAAACCGTATCGAATGATTTCGCATCGGCAGAACTATTTACCGTTACGTTATAATCTGAAATATTGCTATTTTCAGCGATTTCTTTAGCATCACTTAATTTAACCGGGGTCATACTAATTTTGCCTGGTTTACCGCTACTATTAGTCTCTGAACTTGAACGCATTTTTTTAAAAGCGGCTTCCCGATTAGCTGAGAGAGTTAACGTAGATCCCACATTTTGTTTAGCCTGTTCCGTTGCCTTATTGGCAGCGTTGCTGATTAATAATCCAGCTAACACAAACATTAATATGGCCGCAGTGACCAAAATAAGCAAAGTGGTCCTGCCCCATTTGGCAAAGGTATTTAACCACGCCCGTTTAATAAAATTCATTCTTTTCACGTCCTTTACCTGATTTGTAAGTACGCAAATCAGATTAAGGCGCTTAACTTTAAATTGACTTAAAAAGAAAAACCGAGGCTTCCATTTACAGGCAATAATGGCCGGTGTAATTGGGTTCCTCGGTTTATTTAATTATCTTTAGTTGCCGTAACAGTTGCTGGTAGGGCAAATTTTTGGAGTGCTGCCTGATATCCAGTAACTAATCCTGGCTGTCCGGTAGTCAGCACATGAAAGGTCATTCCGGTTAAATCCGTCAAATAACCACTGTCAGTAAAACCATTTCGGTGATAGAACCGATAACGTTTTTGTCGTTGCTCCTCATTGGCTGCTCCAGCATTCGTCTGTTCACTTTCCAAAACGATACCGTCTGGATATTGCCGTTTTAATTCGGTGAGAATTTTAGAACCCCATCCTTTTCCCCGCTGTGCTGGGTCCACTGCCAAAAAGACTAGGTAAATTGAAGTTGGAGTTAACTCATAGAAAAAGGCTAGGCCTAAATTAATTCCTGTCTCTTGAATGATGTTCATGTGAACGGCCGCTTCTTGATTTAGATCAACCAACTCGGTAAACGGTTTACGCTCTGCAGCCGGAAAGGCTCCATCATAAACTCGCACCCAATAGTCTCGCAGCGTTTCATCAACATTTACAAATTTCATTTTCGTTGCTCCTCTAAATAGTGTGTGAGAAGTATCGTAACATATCGCTGCGTAAAACCCCAGTGGAGAATTATGAGCTTAATTGTTCCTTTAACCTAGTGATTTTGTCTAATAATTTTTGGTTACGGTTAAATTTAGCAAAGGCCGTAGCATCGGCCAAAATTTCAGTTAATTGAGCTTGTGGCCGACCAGCGTGAACATAGTTTTCAGCCAATTGGTATTGAGCTCGAGCCACATAATAGGTGACATGATTTTGAGATCCTAGGTCAATAACCTGTTCTAACAATGGATTGCTGGTAGCGACTTCAGCTTGTTGGCCATAAAATTCTCCGGTATAAAACAACATACACATCGTTTTCCAAATATTAGCAGTGGAATCCACCGGCGTTAACCTTAACTTAGTCGGTACTTTTTCAAAATAAAATTTCGCTCTATTATCATCTTGTTGGCGATCATAAGTAATACCCAAGCCTACGTAAGCTAGTTGCGAATATATGGTTCGGTGAGCTTCGTCTAAGCCATTCAAAATTTGGTCAAAACAAAAAATTGCATCAGCCGGATTGGTTTTGCTAAGCGCTAATGCAAAACCCTTGATAAATAAATATTCCATTTTTAAGTTGTTATCCGTTAATGTAGCCTCACTAATCGTTGCTAATTCCGTTAGCACCAATTGATATTCACTGGTCACCAAGTTAAACCCAATTTCTTCCAACTTAGCAAACAGTCGTTGCCGATCAACTTCGGCATTGGGAAATAAATCGCTCAAGGACAAGCCTAATCGATTACATAACTGGGTTAAAATTTTAGTGGAAATCATCTTGCCGTTATTCTCAAATTTACTAATAGTTGCTTGTGTACAAATTCCCTTAGCCAGTTCACTTTGCGAATAACCTAATTTTTTTCTTTGTGCTATAAATTTATCAATATTCATTATATTTTCCCGCCACATCTTAGTCTCAAACCATTATACCAAATTAATTTCGGATTTTTTATTGATATTTATTATATTAAAATATATAATTATGGAATAATATAGTTTGTGAATAAAAAATCAAAGGACTGATAATCATGACCAACCAACTAGTAATTGCTAACCAAATGTTGCAACACATGATCACAGAATTTACCGCTAACGAATTGGCTCCTTTAGATATGCAGATTGACCAACAACAGGATTACCCTGCCGGTTTGTTCCAAAAAGTTGTTGATAATGGTTTGTTAGCCACTACTCTGCCAGCAGAATATGGCGGCGCTGGTTTCAACTTCGAAGCTGCTGCCGAAGCCTTAGAACGAATGGCCACTGGTAATGCCAGCATGGCAGTTACTTTGGAAGGTCATTTTAAAACTATCGAACAGTTTGTTAAATACGGTTCACCAGAATTAAACGCCAAATACTTGCCTTCCGCCGCTCACCGAATTTTTGCTTTTTCCCAGACCGAACCATCTGGTGGTTCTAATCCTACCGGAATCAGCAGCCGGGCTATTCGCCAGGGAGATAACTGGGTCATTTCTGGCGACAAGATTATGATCACCAACGGTGGTTTAGCAGAAGTGTACTGTGTTCTAGCCAAGACCGAAGATGATCGCCTCGCCGTATTTGTAGTCGATAAAGACATGCCAGGGTTTAGCTTCGGTAAGCGCGAAGATTTCATCGGGTTACGCGGTGTCCCAGTTGGTGAAATTGTAATGGATCATATCGTGGTCCCCAGTTATCATTTACTCGGTGAGGTCGGTCAAGGGCTTGAAATTGGAGACAATGCTCATGCAGATGCTCGAATTTTAATGGGTGCTGTTTTAGCAGGAATTTTAGACCATGAATTAACAATTGCAGTAGACTATGCCAAAGAACGTAAAGCTTTAACTACCCCTCTTTACAAACTACAAGTGACCCAACAAAAGATTACAGACGTTGCTATTGCAAGAGAAAATACACGCAATCTTTATCAAGCAGGCGCCAGAAAGAAGGTAGCCGGTCAAGCGTATGATGAAGTCGCTGCAATGGCTAAATCCTATGGTAGTCGAGCAGCCGTTTTAAGCGGTGATGAAGTGTTACAGATATTAGGTGGTTACGGTTATAGTCGCGAATACCCAATCGAACATTTGATTAGGGATGCTCGAGCTATGGAGTTAGCCGAGGGTTCCATCGAAAAAATGAATTTAGAAATTACCAAAGCCGAAATTAATAAATAGGAGGGGCAGTTACATGAAAATTATCGTTTGTATCAAACAGGTTCCTAACACCGACAGTGTCAAATTAGATCCTAAAACTAATAATTTAGTCCGCTCTGGAGTGGATGGCATCATTAATCCCTACGATAAAAATGCGATTGAAACGGCACTACGCTTAAAAGAACAAGCTGGTGGAGAAGTGATTTTACTTAGTATGGGACCCGATAGTTATGCCAGTTCTTTACGTGAGGGTCTCGCTATGGGCGCAGATTCTGCAGTCCTATTAAGTTCTCGGGCCTTAGGTGGAGCAGATACTTTGGCCACTGGTTATTCATTAGCCCAAGCAATTCAAAAAATCGGAGCCGTTGACTTAATCCTCTTTGGACGCCAATCAATTGATGCGGACACTGGTCAAGTGGGTCCGATCGTGGCTGAAGAATTAAATCTACCACAAGTGACCTTTGCAGATAAAGTAGAACTACTGGAAAACAATATTATTACTGGTAGTCGCCAGTTAGACAATGCCACTCAAAAAATTCGAGTGAGCCTACCAGCTGCGGTTACGGTGGGGGCAGACATCAACCAACCCCGCTACGCCACCCCGGTTAACATTATGCAAAGTTTTGTTAAACCATTAACTACTTGGTCTGAAAAAGATCTAAGTTTAAATCCCGCTCAAATCGGCCAAGCAGGTTCACCAACTCAAGTGACCAAGGTTTACGCCCCCGAAGTTTCCGCTAAGCAAACCACCATACTTGCTAAGGACCCAGCAGAGGCAGTTAACGAACTACTGTCAGATTTAGACTACTAGGAGGAGCGCATTATGGATAATCAAGAAATTTGGGTATACATTCAATTAAACGGCAGTAAAATTGAACCCACCAGTTTACAACTATTAACCAAAGCTAAAGCAATCGCCAACGGTAAGCCGGTAGTAGCTATTTTGCCGGAAACTACTACTCTGGATGCTGAAACTACCGTTAGCCAATACGGACCAGATAAAATTATCGCCTTAAAAGATGATCGATTTGCTAACGCTACGGATGCTGAAATTGCCGATGTTCTCTTTCAAATAACCCCCGACGTGCGTCCCAACAGTTTTTTGTTTCCAGCTACGGTAGTCGGTAGGTCAGTGGCCCCTAGATTACAAGCTAAACTTCAGGCTGGACTAACTGCAGACTGTTTGGACCTGTTCTTTGAAGACGATCTTTTAGTCCAGGCCAAACCTACTTATGGCGACAACATTATGTGTGACATTATTTGTCCTGATCGGCGGCCCCAAATGGCAACCGTTCGACCTAATACTTTTGGTGCGCAGTTGGATTCTAATGTCACCACTGAAGTAACTAATGCTGAATTCACTTTCCATCCTGAAACCCAAATGACGATTACGGAAACCGTTCCAGTAATCAATAGTGCTGCTAATATTAGCGATGCTAACATAGTTATTGCATTAGGCCGTGGTGCCAACAATCCTAAAACCATCGAATTAGCTCACCAACTAGCGGACCAACTTGGCGGAATGGTGGGGGTTACCCGTCCAATGACTGACAATCCGGAATTTGGGCATGAACTCCAAATTGGCCAAAGTGGGCACACAATTGCCCCAAAACTTTTGATCAATTTGGGAATCTCCGGAGCTGTGCAATATCTAGTAGGAATTAAAAACGCTAAACAAGTGGTTTCTGTCAATACAGATCCAGATGCCCCCATTTTTGCTGAATCTGATTATGGTTACGTTGGTGACGCCAACGAGTTTTTAACTGCTTTACTGGCCAAAACTAAATAATAACTTTCGAATCATTCACCTTGGTGGATGATTTTTATTTTTCAGTCCAAGTGAGTTGACACTCACCTAAAAACGCTTATACTGGAATCAATAGTTTAAGTGAGTCGTCACTCACTAATTTTAGGAGGCGCTTTACATGTCAATAGCCGTAGCCGTTACCAACGTCAGTAAGCACTTTGGCGACCAAGTAGTGTTAGACAACATTAATTTACAAGTTACCAGCCACCAAACGCTGGGCTTGATCGGGCCATCCGGAGCCGGCAAAACCACCCTGGTAAAAATCATAATGGGCATGGATGCCCCGGATACCGGCGAGGTCAACGTGTTGGGTACCCCAATGCCTAATCGCGCTACCTTAGCCCAAATTGGCTTTATGGCCCAAAGTGATGCTTTATACGAGCTATTAACTGGTAGAGAAAACCTAACCTTCTTTGCCGAATTATTTCATATTGCTAAAAAAGACATTCCTGCCCGGATTGAATATGCCGCCGGAACCGTTAATCTCTTAGAATTTTTGGATCGACGTGTTAGCAACTACTCAGGTGGAATGAAACGGCGCCTATCATTGGCATTAACCTTATTAGCAGATCCAGATTTATTAATTTTAGACGAACCCACCGTGGGGATTGATCCCGAACTTCGGCAACAAATCTGGCAAGAATTAAATCGCCTCCGTGACAAAGGCAAAGCCATCATCATTACCACTCACGTAATGGAAGACGCCGCTCAATGTGATAATTTAGCGATGATTCGTGACGGCCACTTCATCACTTCTGGAACTCCGGATGAATTATTGGCCGAGTACCACACTGATAGTTTAGAAGAAGTCTTTGTGAAAGCGGGGCAAAAATAATGAGTATTCTAGCCGTCTTTAAACGTATTTTCAAAGAAATGATTCGCGACAAACGGACCTTAGCCATGATGTTCATTGCTCCGTTATTAATGCTTGGCTTAATGTACTTTTTATTCCAGTCCGGCTCCGATTCTACCGCCGACCTAGCCGTGCATAACGTGCCTAACGAAGTGGTTAAAGCCATTGATAATAAACAGGTCAAGATTCATCGGGTAAATGTCAACCAATCCGCTAAAGAAGTGATTCGGCAAAATCACTATGCTGGTTATCTCACCACTAATGGTGATCAGTTGGTAATGACTTACGAAAATGCGGATCAAACTCAAGCAGGTATTTTAAAACAAAGTATCCAAGGTGGGGCGGCTAAACTGAAAATTAAACAATTAGCTAATGTTACTAAACAGCAAGCTGCCGCCTTAAAGCAGGCTCAAAAGCAACTGCAAACTCTAAGTGCGCAATTACCGCAAACTAACGCAAACCAAAGTACAAACAGTTCGCAAACTAAAGAATCCAGCACTACCATCAAAGCTCCTAACAACTACACCATCAAGGCTCACTATCTGTACGCTAACGGTGACGCTTCCTTCTTCGTTACCATGCTCCCAATTTTTGTCGGTTTCGTAGTCTTCTTCTTTGTTTTCATGATCTCTGGCATCTCATTGTTGGGTGAACGAAACTCCGGAACTCTTTCCCGATTACTAGCTACTCCCATTAAACGAAGTGACATCATTTACGGTTATCTAGGTGGTTACGGCTTGTTTGCGATTTTGCAAACCATCATTGTCGTTTTATTCTGTGTTTGGGCGTTGCAAGTCCAAATTTTAGGCAGCCTCTGGTTAGTAATGGCCCTCTGTATTTTAATCGCCTTAGTAGCATTAGCAATGGGCTTATTTATCTCTTCATTTGCCGCTTCGGAATTTCAAATGATGCAGTTCATTCCCCTTCTCGTAATTCCGCAAGTCTTTTTCTCAGGCATTGTTCCGGTTTCTAGCATGGATAATTGGTTACAAGTCATTGCTCACTTCATGCCTCTTTACTATGGTGCCAGTGCCTTGACTGACGTTATTCAGCGCCAAGCTACCCTGATAGATATTTGGGAACCAGTTACGGTACTAATTGGCATTTTAATTTTCTTTGTAATTGTCAATATTTTCAGTATGCGTAAATACCGAAAAGTCTAATTTTTATATGGAAAGGACTGACTTTATGACCCCCACCCCACTTAGGGACCTATTTCAAAATAATCTGCAAGGCGACCAAGAACTTCCCGCCAAGCAAAAACAAGTTTTAAAGGCTGCCCTTGATCTCTTTGCTGCTCAAGGATTTGAGAATACTACTACCAAGCAAATTGCCACCTTAGCAAACGTCAGTGAAGGGACGGTTTATAAACGGTTCAAAACCAAAGATCAACTGTTAACCGCCGTGCTCAAACCAATCATTAACGACGTCACTCCCCAAATGGCATCTGAATTTAAGCAGGTACTCACCAAGCGGCAATTTGACAGTATTTCAGATTTAATTATCACGATTGGCCAAGACCGGCTTCAATTTGTCTTCGATAACCAAAAAGAACTTAGAATTTTACTCGGTGAAATTCTAAAAAAGACTGAACGGGTCAAAGAGTTTTCCCAGTTGTTAACCACTTCAATTATTCCAGCAGTTTATAACCAGTTCGATCAACTCAAAGCCCACCATAAATTAGTAGATTGGGATAATGAACGCATTTTTCAATACATTGTTTCGATTATTCTTAGCTATGTAACTCAAATTGTAATGTTCTCTGCTCAACTTGATCTAACCCAGATTCTAAGTGATACGGCAGAATTTTTCGAACGAGGCTTAGCTCCTATAGAGTAATCAAAAGGCACAACACTCAAATTAGACAGAGGGTTGTGCCTTTGTTATACTCTGGTTAGATAATAATGATTATAAACTACGGAGGATAACCACTATGCAAAAATTCAGCGATTATAAGCGCCTTTGGTGGGTCCTAGGAATTGGGATTGCCGCATTAATCCTAATGTTTGGGTTTCATCAACCCCAAGCGGCTCAAATTCTAGTGACCGTCTTAGGTTCTATTTTAGCCCTGTTAATGTTTATCGATATGATTCAAACTCTGAGACAAGGCAACTTTGGTGTGGATTTGCTGGCAATCACAGCCATTATTGCCACGTTAGCCGTAGGAGAATTCTGGGCTGCTTTAATTGTGTTATTAATGTTAACCGGGGGCGATGCCTTAGAAGACTACGCTGCCAACAAAGCTAACGCCGAACTCCATGATTTGGTTGCTAATTCTCCTAGAGTTGCTCACCGCTTAGAAGCTAACGAGCAAGTCGTCGATATTGACGTCGATGCCGTTCAAATTGGTGATCGCTTAACCGTTAGACCTGGTGAAGTGATTCCAGTTGATGGCCAATTACTGGTAGGTGAAACTACCGTTGACGAATCTTCGCTGACTGGTGAATCCCAACCAGTAGACAAATTAGCCGGGGATTTAGTAATGTCTGGAGCGGTCAATGGAGATAACGCCATTACCCTGTTAGCTACTAAAACCGCTGCTGACAGTCAGTATCAAAGTATCGTTAAGTTAGTCCAAGAGGCTAACAGCCAACCCGCTCATTTCGTCCGCATGGCAGATCGTTACGCCGTTCCATTTACTCTTACCGCATATGTGATTGCCGGAGCAGCCTGGTGGTTGTCGGGTGATCCCATTCGGTTTGCCCAGGTATTAGTAGTGGCCTCCCCTTGTCCCCTTATTTTAGCTGCCCCAATTGCCTTTGTATCCGGCATGAGTCGCGCTAGCCGAAACGGAATTGTGATTAAAAACGGCTCGGTAATTGAAAAAACCGCCGCCTTGAAATCACTTGGCTTTGATAAAACTGGCACTATCACTAAGGGCCACCTAACTATTGATCAAATCAACTCAGAAACTGGGTGGTCACCAGAAGAATTACTATCCCTTGCTGCCGGAGTAGAACAACATTCTGGCCATATTTTAGCCCGATCACTAGTTAGTGCGGCCGGAGAAAATATTCCACCAGCTACCAACGTTCAAGAAGTTACTGCGCAGGGCGTTTCGGCTACCATTAACAATCAAGTCGTCAAAGTAGGTAAAGCAAGCTTTGTCGCAGCCGATGCTCCGCAAGTCGATACCACTAGCGTTTTTGTGTCAGTTAATGGTAATTATGCTGGTTACATTACCTTCACAGATGAACTCCGTCCAGAAGGTCCAAAGGTAATGGCAGAACTTCATGAGTTAGGAATTCATAACCTAATGATGATTTCCGGGGACCGACGAGCCATTGCCGAGCAAATTGCAGCGGAAGTAGGAATTGACCAAGTTTTTGCCCCTAAACTGCCCGCTGAAAAAATTGCCGTTTTAAAAACAACTCCCAAAGATTTACGGCCGGTTGGAATGGTTGGTGACGGGGTGAATGATGCTCCTTCCCTAGCCACAGCCGATGTTGGCTTCGCTATGGGGGCTTATGGGGCCACTGCGGCCAGTGAATCAGCTGATGTGGTAATTATGAAGGACAACCTTGGATTGGTACCAGCAGCGATTAAAATCGCCAAAGATACGATGCTAATTGCTAAGGAAGCCGTCCTAATTGGTATTGCCATTTGCACTATTTTGATGTTAATTGCAGCTACTGGCGTAATTCCTACTATTATCGGTGCCCTATTTCAAGAAGTAGTCGATACCGTTACCATTTTGTATGCACTACGAGCTAGAGGAATTCGTAAAAAACTATAATAAAAACGAACCACCACCTTAAAGTAGGTGGTGGTTCGTTTTTTTGTTTTTAAAACCAATAAGTTAATATTAGATCATTAATTATCCTAGTAATAGGAATTAGCGCCACTGATAATCCCATAAATAAAGCACTAATGATAGAACGTTGATACAAATAATAAATCAACATTCCTAAGTACCACATTCCCAAGACTACCCCAATCAATTTTCCAGATATGTCCATATCCCTAGAATATATCAGCAATAATGAGAAAATTATGTTGGAAAAAATAGCTATCATTGCTGCTATTCGTAAATCTTGGTCCTTAGGTTTCACTATTTATCGTCTACCTTCATTAAAATTACAACTAAGTATTTGTTACTAATTATAATAGTATTCAGGTAAAAAACAAATATTACTAAATATTTAGGTAAATTGACAAAAACATCAACAGCGTTCCGGCCATCACAAAAAAATGCCAAATCAGGTGTAATCCCGGAAACTGGGGGAAACTATAAATCACGGCCCCAACGGTAAACACAATCCCGCCAGCTACTAACAACCAAAATCCGGTGGGGTTCAAACTAACGTATAAATTTTTAGCTAAAAACATACACAGCCAGCCCATAATTACGTAAATACTAGTTTCAATTTTTTGGTGTTTACCTTGCGACCAAATATGAAGGGCAATTCCTGAGAGAGCTAATACCCAAACCGTCAACAACAACCAGTTACCCGCCGAGCTATTAATAAAAATAATACAGTACGGAGTGTAAGTTCCGGCGATCAACAAAAAGATATTACTGTGATCTAAAATCTGAAACACCCGACTTGCTTTAGTAAACACAAAACAATGAAATAAAGTCGATGCTAAGTATAACCCTAATAGACTAACAACGTAGACTACCAAACTAGTAACTTGAATTCCAGTTAAATGAACATTAACACCCTTTGTAATTAAGAATCCGCCCCAAACAGCACTGGCAATCAATCCAATTCCATGGGTAATGGCATCCAAAACTTCATAAACGATTTGTGTGGATTTATTAACTGTTGCTTGCATACTACTCCTCCTTATCTAGTCTTAGAATACATAAAATATATCAAGTAGTCAAGATTAAGTAGATTTTAATTCTATATAAAATAATGATTAAATTTTATTCACTTTATGAGTATAATAAGAGTTATCAACTAGTACTAAAGGAGGCCTATCGTGGATTCAAAATCATTCGAGAATTGGTTAGCAGAATACCGGCATTTGCGCTTACCTAGTTGGGAAGAATTATCTCCGCTAGATTTATATATGGATCAGGTTATTGACGAGGTCAATCAATACATAGTTCCCCTAACCGAAATATCGATTACTAAGACCATGATTAATAGTTACGTTAAAAAGGGGTTAGTTAACAAACCCATCAAGAAACGTTACAGTCGCATCAACATTGCTCAAATCATTGTCGTTAGTCTAATGAAATCCGCATTTTCTTTAGACACAATCAATCGGGGGATTCAATTATCTAGGGACGGAATTCAAATTCCAGACAACTATTCTAAGTTTACCGTACTATACAACGCCGAAATTGCCCAATTAGAAGCCATTCCATCTCAACCCGTGGATGACTACCAAATTATGGCTATCAGGGCTGTTTTGTACCAGACCATTGTTAAACATTTGGTTAATAGTAACGTCAGCAAAACTACGGTAATCGCTGAAGCTCAATAAAAATTATTAATGACCACTAAAACGAATTTTGACACACTTAACGTGTTTAAATTCGTTTTTTTATTTGACAATTATTTTCAAAACCAGTAAGATAGCACTTGTCGTCATTTTATGTGCAACTGCACATATTTTTTTAAAGGAGGCTACTCATGGGTTCAAATAGCAAGGGTGATCAGGTGTTAGGAATTGGTATTTTAAGCCGGATTATCAGCAATTATTTAAATAAACAGCTCAAACCACTTGGGCTTAACAATAGTAATTACTTCTTTATTTTCTTTATTTCTGATCATCCGGGCGCATCCCAAGATGATTTGACCAAGAGTATGTTTCTAGACCACAGTACCATTGCTCGTTCCGTGGCCAAGCTAGTTAGCTTAGGGTTGTTAGAAAAGCGGGTAGATGCTGGTGACAAGCGAACCAGTCGTCTGTTTTTAACACCCCAGGGAGAAGAACTTCAACCGCTCTTGCATAAACTAACGGTGGAAGCCGAAGAACAAGCCTTTGGCGTTTTATCAGAAGCAGAACAACAAACCGTTTTGCCGTTACTATATAAAGCCGCCAAACTCAATGAAAAAGGGAGAATTCAAAATGCAAAATAGTTCAGACAAAATGGCTACTAAAGATATCATTGCCATTGTTGCCGCAGCCTTAATGGCTTTCTTAGGCGTCCTCATTGAAACCGCAATGAACGTCACTTTTCCAACTTTAACCAAACAATTCAACGTACCACTAGCAACGGTTCAGTGGGTAACTACTGGTTATCTCTTAATGGTTTCCATCATTATTGTTTGTTCCGCCTATATTAAAGGTCGGTTTAAAGAACGCAATATTTTTATTGCCGGGGTAATTTTTTCCATTGTCGGTGATTTAATCTGTGCCTTAGCCCCTCAATTCACCATCCTACTTTTAGGTCGGTTAATTCAAGCGGTCGGGACCGGGATCGTTTTACCGCTACTGTTTAACATTATCTTAGAACGTGCTCCCATGGCCAAACGGGGGATCTTCATGGGAATCGGGGGCTTAGTGGTTTCCCTCGCTCCCGCATTAGGCCCTACTTTTGGCGGCATCGTGGTCTTCTTCTTAAGCTGGCGAGATATTTTTTGGATCACATTACCATTAATGATCTTAGGATTACTACTTAGCTTTTCAATTGATCAAAAGACACCACTTCGAAACGAGAAATTCGACTGGTTACGTTTGATTTTCTTAGCCATCATTTTCGTCAGCATCACCTTAGCTTTCAACTCAGTTAGTGCTTTGGGCTGGCTTAACTGGCAATTAGCATTAGGCTTAGTAATCGCCGCAATTTCCCTTTGGATCTTCATCACTATTTCCAACCATTCCAGTCGCGTTTTAATTGATATTAAGATCTTTAAGAATCGGGTCTTTGACTTTGCCCTATTAGCTTACATCTTCATTCAAGTAGCAAATATCGGAATTAACTTCGTATTACCTAACTACGCTCAAATTGCGGATCATGCTACCTCACTAACTGCCGGCTTAATTCTACTTCCTGGTAGTTTGATCTCTGGTTTATTAAACCCCGTTTGGGGCCGGATGTACGATAGTTTAGGGGCCAAAAAGCCAATTGTTACTGGAAATACGATCTTCTTCGTAGCCCTTGTCTTATTTGCTGCTATTAGTATGAACATGAGTCCAATGATGATTCTCGGAGCTTACCTCCTATTTGCTATCGGGATGACTATGTCATTTGCTAATACTATGACCTATGCATTAACTGCTGTGGGCCGTGAATCCGAAGCCGACGCCAACGCTTGGTTTAATACCCTTCAACAATTTGGTGGCTCCATCGGAACTGCAATTGCATCTAGCTTCTTAGCTTCTGGTAGTGGCCACAGCGCCGCAGCCGTGATGCAATCAGGAACTCAACACGTCTTCATCTTTATGGGCGTTTTGATATTTATTAACTTCATTAGTTATCACTATACTTTCAAATCAACTAAATAATTAACTAAAGGACACTTGCGGGGTGTCCTTTTTGTTTGCAGTTAACTTTTACAACCGGCATGTGTTATCCTATTAGCTAGCATTGGGAGGTTATTGATGAAAACTTTAATTATTGTTGCCCACCCAGAAATCGAAAACTCACAAACTCAGGAATTTTTGTATCAGGGAGCGCAAGCCATGAACGTGGAGTGGCATCATTTAGATGCCATTGCCCAACTAAACGTCGAAGCAGAACAACAACTACTGAGAACTGCGGACCGGATCATTTTTCAGTTCCCCCTTTATTGGTACGCTGCACCAGCCAGCCTAAAGGCCTGGGAAGATACCGTTTTAACCAGAAACTTCATTTATGGTGATGGACGCTTCCCGTTAGCCAACAAGGAACTGGGCATCGTGGTAACTACTGGCAGACCACTCAAAGACTTTCGTCATGGCGGTACTGAAAACATCACCGTTGATGAGATGCTGGCGCCGTTACGGGCGGTCGGCCATTTAGCCCAAATGAAAATTCTACCGGCTATGCCAATTGCTCAATTTAGCTACCAACAAGAATCGGAGCAAATGCAGTTATTAATTGACTATCAGCGTTACTTAACTCAATCAGCACCAGATTCGTTAGCTAATCGAGAAACTTGGTTCGCGAACCAGTTACTGAAATTGATCGCTAAATTGCCAGCGGCTGATCAATTTACCGGTCAACTAATTGCTGATACTTTCGCCCAAAATCAAGCCGATCTCGAACAACTTCGCGATGCTTTGAATTTACTTAAGGAAGGAGAGGACGACTAGTGGCTGAAAATACCGACTGGCTGTTACAACAAGTCGAAGAACTAAAAAAGAAGCAGCCAGCTTATGAAAACCGCGCCTTTCTAACCGCCCTGCAAACCGTTATCAAAGAACAAGCCACCCGTTCCGCTCAAATTCAAGGGGAACTAGACGGTCGACTATGGAATCCAGGAAAATGGTAAATAAAAGAACCTGAGACATATGTCTCAGGTTCTTTTATTAATGCGCCACCCGGTTACGGTGAGCAGTCAGCTTAGATAATAAGTTGACTGGCTTAGTTGTTAAGCTAGTCTGACGCTGTTGTTCATAATAATTAATGCCTTCAGTAACAATCAAAATCACTAGGGATACCACCATAATTTCGTGAATTCCACTATGTAAAATTCGCCGCATAGTGGGCAATAAAACTTTAGGTAGTTGTCCTACAGCACTAGCATCACTGAGTTTATTCATCATTTTCATGGTAACTTGACCGTGAACTTGTTTAATCCCAGTAAAGAGCGCGTGATTTAAGATTACTCCATAAATCGAGGCCATAAACATTTGGCTTAACATCCGAATCAAAAAACTAAACGAAGTAGCCACTGGAACATCTTCTTCATCAGCATCCTGTTGAACTTTGACTTGTAGTTCGTTAAAGCAAACCCCATTTCCAAAGCCTTCAAACATTCCGGCGATCAATAATACCCAATAAGGGGCTTTGACTCCTACGAGGGCTAAAATCGCAAACGCGATCGCAATCATCACGATGCCGACACCGATAACCTGATTAGGATTCAATCGCCGGCGCATATTAGGAACCGATTCAGAACCCCCGAAATTGGTAAAGGAACCGGGAATTTGGGTGGCCCCACCAATAATAGCCGTGGTACCTAATAACCCTTGGGCCCACATTGGAATGTAGATATTAAAGCCGATAAATGCGCCCCAAACTAACATAAAAATAACAAAGTCAATTACTAACGCTTTGTTCTTAAACAACCGACTCGGAATAATCGGATCCGCCACTCGTTGTTCCACCACAAACATGGCAATGATAAAGGCGATCCCAATTACGATTAATAATAAGACTACTGAAGTGGTTAAAATACCAATTTCTTCAACCCCGGTCAATAAGGTAACCAATCCAATGGTCATTAAGGTTGCTCCCAGATAATCCACTGGTTGAGAATGATCGGGTACTTGAGAACTCTTAAAGAAGATCTGAACAATCAAGATTGCTAATAGTCCAATAGGCACATTTAGATAAAAGACCCAATGCCAACTCCAAGTATCAACAATCCAGCCCCCAGCCAGCGGGCCAATAATACTAGTAGCACTGTAACTAGCAGTCGCAAACCCTAATACTTTCATTCGTTTTCTAGGATCAGAAAACAACTTGGCGTAAATAATGTAAGGAATCGAAGTCATCCCGCCGGACCCCATTCCCATGATGGTCCGCGCAACAATCAAGAAGATAATGTTAGGTGACATCCCTTCCAAAAACGACCCAATTACAAACAACAGGGTAGCAATTTGAAAAGCTGCTTTATTACCAATATGTTCACCTAACTTACTCCATAACGGCGTAGTTACTGCCGTCCCCAACAAAAAAACCGCTACAATCCACCCCATCAACTGCAGCCCATGCAAATCACTAATGATTGCTGGCAAGGCCGTATTGATGATGGTGCTGTCCAATCCGTTCATGGCGTTGGATAACAGTAGCGCAAATGTAACTATAATGATGCTTCGTTTTGACAAAATAAACTCCTCTTATTATTTAGTTGTTAACTTATATAATATAACTAATCAAACCATAGGAAAAGACTATTGAAAAATCTTATACTTGCGGTTCGAAAACCATTAATTTGAGAAGTTTGACAGCTAATCTGATCTCCATAGTATAATGAGCACAGTTAGAGGAAAATTGGAGGATACATACATGCTTAGTTATTTTGCCCTCATTGCCTTAGTCAAATTATCCGGATTAATCATCCCGTTAATTTGGTTATTGATCATTGGGACCAAATCAGTTCGCCGGTGGGGTCTCATCGGCTTCGTGATCTTGTTTATTATCACTTACATCAACACTTATTTTGCGCTACCAGACCTAGCTTATCCGGCTTTAATCGATAGTTTTCTAACCGGTTTTGTGGTGGGGATGATTGCCGTAGCCGTTTACCGTTGGTTTACTAAAGGCCGTGGCGACCAAGTAGTCGATGCTGCTAAGGAATCCAAATCTCCTTTAGTTAGTCGCATCGTTTCTCAATTAGGCGAAACCTTTGGCTGGTTCAGTCGTTTAGCCATTGTAGGGGCCCTTTCTATCGTAGTATTAGTAGCCCTTAACAGTGTGGCTGGGTTAATTACCTACATGAACCCTACTCCTTCAGTTAAATCCATTAAAACCGAAGTGGTAAACAGTACCAAAGGTGCTCCGATGCCCGTCATCAAAAATTCTGATGAAACCCCAGTGGTAAACGCACCGCAAACCATTTCTACGGACATGAACAACTCCCTTAACAGCTTTAAGAACTCCAACGTTTACGACTTAAACGCCATGCGAGTTCAGATGTACCGTAATCAAATGGTTTATGTCGCACCGGTTGAATTTTCTGGTGGCTTTTGGCGTTATATCCACTACCAAAAAGTACCAGGTTACTTCATGACCAACGCTACTGATAAAAACGCTGATCCTAAATTCATCAGCAAACCCATGCGTTACACTCCTAGTGCTTACTTCAATAGTGACGCCGATCGTCGCATCAGCGCCCACTCTTTGGGTTACACCATGGTTGGCGAAACTGCTCAATTAGAGGTTGATAATCAAGGAACGCCTTATTACGTTCGCACCTTAGCCAAACCAATTTCGTACTTCAACCGTAATTATGACTATAGTCACTACAAAGTGGCGGTGTTAAACACGGTAACTGGTAAGGTCAACGTCTACAGCCCTAACAACGTTCCTAAATTCGTAGATATCGCGGTCAGTCCAGACTGGGTTAGCAAGGAAGTTTCCCTGTTTGGTAAATACCGTCATGGATTTTGGAATGCTACCCAAATTGGGGGCCACAGCGACGTTATGCAGCCTACCAATGCCGGAACAGAAGGTGGCGATACTTTAACTCCTTACGCCTATAAGGGTCGCATTTACTACTTCACCGGAATGACTAGTATCAATACCCACCAAAGCTCCATTCTTGGTTATTCCTTCGTGGACGCTCGGACTAACACCCTTCACTATTATCGGGAACACGGCAACGTTATGACCCCCGAACGAGCCATTTCGTACGCCCAACAAGACATCAATCCCCAAAATTATAAGGGAACCTTGCCATTGCTATACCGCGTCGGCGGTCAGCCTACCTGGGTAGTATCGATGTTGGATCGGGACAACAACTCCTTCATGAAATACGTTTACCTATTAGCAGACGGCAATAACCAAAGTGGCACTTATGCGGTCGGTGATGATGCCAAGAGTACTTTGGCCCTTTACAACGCTCGCCTAGGAAATAAGGTGGCTGAAACTAATGACGTCGCTACCGAAAAAGCCGTTTCTGGAACGGTATACCGGTTCTTAAAGGATGATAAGCAACTGCTCTTCATGCTTAAGGACAGCGACATGGTTTACTCACTAGCTACTGACGACAAAGATTTCCAAGCCATTGACCAATTTATTCAAGAAGGTGACAAAGTGTCCTTTAAGGTTCGTTCCGTCACCGATAATCAAGTCAACCAAATCGATGCCAAAACCTTTGTCGATCACCAATTAAAGACAAATAGCAAAACTAATTAACGCCCTTAACTTGACAGAATTCCAGTTTTTCCCTAAATTGGTAGTTATTACTGTAGATTCGAGGTTAATCAAATGAGTAAAATTGCAATCGTGACAGATAGTACCGCCTATCTAACTCCTGATGAAGTAGCAGCGATGCACAATGTTTTTGTAGCACCGATTTCCTTTACTATGAAGGGACACGTTTATATCGAAGGTATCAGCATGGATAACGACGAATTTTACGCTACCCTACCAACACTCGACAAATTGCCAACTACTGCACCACCAACCCCACAAGACATGTTGTCCCTTTATGACAAGTTAGCAGCCCAGGGTTATGACCAAATTATTAGTATTCACCTAACCTCCGGCATTACTGGGTTCATTAATAATTTGAAGATGTTTACCCAAAATTATTCCAAAGCCCAAATCGTGATTTATGATTCTCATATCACCATTGAACCAATGGCCTACTTGGTACGAGTGGCATCTCAGCTAGCTAATCAAGGCACTGATTTAACAACCATCTTGGCCAAACTAGATGAATTACGCGCTTCCATTGGGGTATTCTTCGTAGTTGATGACCTCAAAAACTTAGTGACTGGTGGCCGCTTAAGTAATTCTGCTGCCTTTGCTGGTGGCTTACTCAAAATTAAACCAATTTTGAATTTAACTGAGGATACACACCAGATTGTTCCCATTGGCAAAATTCGCACTATGAAAAAAGCCCTCCAAAACATTGAGGACCGCTTTGCTGAAGTTTATCAAAAAACTGATTATCCGTTACACGTCATGCTTTCAGGAACTAATAACCTAAAAGCAATCGAGGATTGGCAAACTGAATTTAGCACACGCTATCCCGACGTCACTACTGAAGTAGGCCAAATTGGCCCGGTAGTTGGTACTCATATCGGCAGCAATGCGTTTGTTTTATCCTGGATCAAGGAGTACTTTACTAAGTAATCCAAAATGACCTAACACTCAATGTAAGTGTTAGGTCATTTTTTAGCTACGATTAAAAATACCATATTCATTAGCCACCAATTCATAGTGTTTATCTACCTTAGTTAAACCTAGTTCTACCTTTTCACCAACTTGAAGCGGATTGCCGCTAGTCAAAGTGTGACTGTTCCCAGCAACTTTTACCTTAGCATTAGTGATAAACTTGCCCTTCACCGTCTTAACGTTTTGTAGAGTTACCCAGCTAAAATACTGATCAGCATCCTTAACTGATTGAACCTGAGCGTTAATAATTACTGATGATTGTTGGCACAACCTCTGCGGATTATTAGTTAATCCATCAGGATAATCAAAACTAACGGTGTTCGGCTTTAGCAAACTGGCAACACTGTAGCGAGTGATACTGCCACTAATGTAACGTTGGTTATATAATCTCTTCATCCCAACTACATCACAGTTTCGCACGGAATGGTAGCGGTTGGCTGGATTCATAACGCTAATACTACTGTCAGTATTATGATCCAGTCCTAACGCATGACCCAATTCGTGTTTAGCTACGTTTACCCGTTGTGTTTTAGTATATTTCATCTGAGACAACAATGTCCGATTAAGTTGGACCTTATTGGCACTAATGTAGTGACCACTAGGATTACGCGTCCAGGTTAATCCTACCCAGTACTGATTACCAGAGGAAACCGTTGAGACGGTAGTTTTTACCTTTTTAGTAGTTCGTTTCCAATTAAATCCTTTTTTACTCCAAATAGCATTCGCCCGGTTCCAAATTTGGCGATAGTAACTCGACTTAGACCGGTCCTGATACCATGCACTACGTTTAGCATACCGCCAAGTATGATTCGGTGTCGAGCTTAGCGTGGCTGCATTAACGCTTACTGGCAGACACATTCCCACCAGTAAGGATGCAGCTATTTTTTTCATCGCCTTCATGATTTCACCTCCATAAAAACTCCTTCAACTTTACCTAAAGTTTAAAGGACTTTTTATGGGGACCTCAACTTTGCGGATCGCTATGTTCTGGTCATTTATTAGCAAACATGGTATAACGAGTTTATAGGTGCCAAATCTAGGCGACAGAGATGTCGTCGCGTGCTTTGCACGCCGCGCGTAGCTGCGCGTTCAACCACCTCCGACTACTATAGGTTGGTTGACGAATCGCGGCAATTTACCTAACGAATTTTAGGTAATTGCTAACCGCCATTTTGATGGCGGTTTTTTTGTGCTTTTAACTAGTTAATTTAATTCCTAAAATGCTGATCACTAATAGTCCCACAAATATCCAGGTAGCTGGCGAAAGTTGGTCGTGAAACAAAGTTACCCCTATAATAATTGAACCAACCGCCCCAATTCCTGTCCAAACCGGATAAGCAATACTTAGCGGCAGATGTTTAGTAGCTAAAGCTAAAAAACCAAAACTCAAGCCCATGCCGATTAATGTCGCCAAACTATAGCCTAAATGACTAAATCCATGGCTGAACTTCATAGTCGTAGCCCACACCACTTCAAAAATTCCAGCGATTACTAAATAAAACCAAGTCATCTTCTTTCCTCCTTTAAAAGACAAAAAGCACCTATAAAACTCAACTAAGACCTAATGAGTTTTATAAGTGCTCACACCCGGTGGTGCTTTGCAGGTATCATCTCAAACTAAATCCCCCATGTCAACTCACTTTGATTGCTTGACTTTTAATAGTGAAACACCTATAAATAAGGCACCATTAAAATTTTAGGAGGACAAATCATGAAAATTTTTGTTGTTGGAGCTAGCGGCCGTGTTGGTCAACAATTAACCGATATTCTCGTTGCAAACGGTCACGAAGTTTATGCTGGGGCTCGCCATCCTAAAAGTACCAACCAGAATGTTCACCCCGTCGAGTTTGATATGCATGCTGATTTAGCTAGCTTAACTCCTAAGCTGGCTGGAATGGACGCTGTTTATTTCGTAGCTGGTTCTCGGGGCGCAGATTTGTTGCAAACCGATGCTTTTGGAGCAGTGAAAGTGGCTCAAGCTGCAATGAATAATCAGATTGATCGTTTCATTTTGTTAAGTTCTCTCTTTGCTACCGAACCCGCTCGCTGGGCTGGAATCCCTGGTTTGGCCAGCCTAACGGATTACAACATCGCTAAATATTTTGCTGATAAGTGGGTAATTGATAATTTCACTGGTGACTACACTATTTTACAACCCGGTACCCTACAAGATGTTGCTGGAACTGGTACAGCAGCGATTAATGTGACGGATGGTGGTGATAACCCCATTCCGGATGTAGCAGCCGTTTTAGCTGAAATGCTTAACCAAGCATCTACCTACCGCAAAGTTGTCACGATGCATTCTGGTGATACTAAAATTGAAAACCTGTTTTAAATAATTTGTATTTTTATACATTAGATCACTATTTAGCAAACTTATTTAACAAATTAATTCCTTTTATACCAACGCTGAATTCGATTTTAACCATAAAATTCACAAATGAATATAGCGTTTAACGTGAATTACTAAACCAACTCCGACTTTTTTCAATTATTTTAAAAATCGGAATAATAAATTAAACCAGTTTATAGGCATAGTGTTAAGTATCCCCCGCAGCAAATTCATAAAATGCCGGTATAACAACGTTTGTGAACCAATCTACTTTAGTTCAAATCCTTGACTTTAATCTGTTTCGGCAATATATTATAAGCAGATCGATACTTAGCTTTTTAAGCTAGTGCGAAGCAACTTGCTGTCCACCAAACGGTAAGTTGGCAATCCGTGCCATCGATCACCTTAATCTTAATTTTAATCTACTAACTGTAAAAACTCCCAGAAATGGGAGTTTTTTTGTTTAGCGATTTAATTCTAATACCATCCATGAAATCCACCAGAGAATGGGAAATATTAACCACCAATATCTAGCGAATAAGCTTTCCTTATAGTAATTATTATTTGGGGTCCAACTGCGTGTTTCTCCCAACCAGCGTTGCAACGTAGCGTCACCTTTAATTAATTCATCCAAGCTAACCTGAAATAAATCACTAATTTGAATTAGCTGGTAAATATTAGGTAAATGCTTTCCAGCTTCCCAATTCACCACCGTTTCACTGCTAACTCCTAGCTTAGTGGCAACATCTTGGACCGTCCAAGACTTAGCTTGGCGCTGTTGATTTAGCACTTCTGAAAATAACATGGCAGCTCCTCCTAACTAAAGATTTGTAATATTAGCTTAAGCATACTAATCGCGGTTTAGTTAAGCAAAAAAGAGGACTGAACCGAGTTTTTTACGTTAGCTCAAATAATTGTTACAATAAAGTCGTTAAGAAAAAATAAGTAATTTGGTTATTTTAAGGAGGACTTAAATGACTCAACAAAAAGCCGTTTTAATGAATGCAAATCACGAATTAGTGGATGCTAATATTGAAATTCCAAACCCAGAGGCTAAAGATGTTTTAGTGAAAATTCAAGCAGTAGCTGCCAATCCAGTGGACATCAAGCAACTAGAAACTAGAGATGGTAAAAATGCCCCTCAGATTTTAGGCTATGACGCTGTCGGCCAAGTGGTTGAGTTAGGCTCTTCCGCTACTAAATTTCAAGTTGGCGATCAAGTATTTTACGCCGGGGCCGTTAATCGCGACGGTAGTTTTCAAGAATATCAAGTTGTGAATGAAGATTTAGTTGCCTTGAGTCCTACCGAAATAACCACTGAACAAGCTGCTGCAATGCCCCTAGTTAGCCTGACTGCTGCCGAATTATTATTTGAAAAACTACACGTAATCGCTGAAGCTAACGCCAATTCTAGCAATCTATTAGTAATTAACGGAGCAGGCGGCGTCGCTTCAGTCTTAATTCCACTAGCTAAATGGGTAGGACTGACGGTCACTGCTACTGCCAGTCCTAAAAAATTTGACTACTTACGGCAGTTAGGCGTCGATCACCCCGTAGATTATCATACAGATGCTGAGGTAACCATCAGTGACCTTCCGGATAACTCTTTTGACTACATCGTCAGTCTTTTTGATATAACCCCTTACTGGGACGATGTTACCAGATTGATCGCTCCATTAGGACACATTGGCACCATCGTTCAATTCCCTAATCCATTAGATATCGGCCAGCTCAAGAATAAGGCCGCTTCGTTTGATTGGGAATTCATGTTTACTAAATCTCTTTTTCATGTGGATGAGGCTAGCCAGGGTCAAATTTTAGCCCAAATTGCAGCATTAGTAGATGAACATGCTATTGACGCTCCTCAAATCACTAACTACTCCGGCTTGAACGCTACCAATATTACTGCGATGTTAGACCAACTTAGGACGGGGCATACGACGGGTAAATTGGTGCTGACAGTATAAAACAAAAAAGATGCCCGCAGGCATCTTTTTTAATTTATCGTAGTGACAATTGCTCCCATCACAATTAAGGCTAAACCAATAATTGTAAAGATCAATTCACGAGTAGTTTTATGTTCATGTAAGAAAATTAAGCTTCCTAACGTCGACAATACCATTGATAATTGACCGACTACAAAAGCGGTGTTCACGCCATTTTCTTTAACCGAGAAGATATAAGTAATCGCAGCTAACGAAAAGACTAACCCAGAAATAATTTGCTTCCAACTTTTAGCTTCCTTCAAGGCTTTCAAATCATGGCTGAATGTCAAATAGATTAACACGGCAATTACCATCCCAACTGATTCTGGAAAGAAGATCGCTAAGCCAGATGAAGACATTCCTTTAGGAATTGTATTATAAATTAAATAACCAATTGTGGTTAAGACTAAGACAGTGTAAGTTGCTTTAACATTATTACCCTGCTTATCACCTTTTTGAGTGTAAGAAGTTAAGAAAACACCTAACACTAGGAGACCAATACCGATAAAGCCCATTGTTTTGGCAACCGGCGTGCTCCATTCACCAAAGATCAAAACCCCAATTAAGGACGTTCCAATCAATTGCAACCCGGAAGATACCGGCATGGTTTTAGAAACCCCAATATTGCGATATGCAACATATTGGCCGATTTGACCACAGATCCAAAAGGCTCCGGCTAGGGCAGCCATGATAAAGTCCTTTACGGAGATATGTACCCCTATCACAGCAATTACACCTAGACTAGCGACTAACGTTCCCATCGCCGTTCCAAAAATTTGGTTTTTTGTACTACCGCCAATTAACGCAATTGAAAACGGTAATAGCCCCCAACCAAGGGCGGGTAAAAATAGCCAAAGTAACCCCATAATCAATCATCCTTTCTCAACTAGTCCTTTTATGATAACCTTTTCATTTTGTGGTTTCAAGCGAAAACTCAAATTCTTGAAAATTTTTTTCAATTTTTAGTCTATACCATTTATTTCACAAAAAATGTTAGCGTTACTAATATTATTATATCAGCATTTAGCTCCATGTAAATTTTTTCCATTTACCATTTCGCACAAAAAAAGCTACCAACCAAACGGCCAGTAGCTACCCTAATCATAGACCATTATCTTATATTTGATCCAAAAGTACAATTATTTTAGGTTTAGCTTAAAAATTACATTTTTGGGCTAGTTTCTGCTAAAATAGACGAGTTAATAATCTTTAATAAGTAAAGGAGACTTTCCCGTGGAACTTTCACCATATTGGCAAAAAATTGCTGCTAAAACACGGGCCGAACACCGGCCGTTTTTGAGTCTGGCTCCCATGGAAGCCGTGACTAACGCCGTTTTCCGTCAGGTCGTTGATTCCGCAGCGGCTCCAGACGTTATCAATACAGAATTTGTGAACGCTCTAAGTATTACCCACCCCAAAGCTAAATTTACGGCCCAGGGGCGGCTATATATTTCAGAAAACGAACCCATCAAACCCATCGTCCAACTCTGGGGCAACGTTGGTGAAGATTTTCGAAAAGCGGCGTTTGCCGTCAAAGAAAAGGGCTTTGAAGCCATCGACATCAACACAGGTTGTCCAGATGCTACCGTCATCAAAAATCACGGCGGCAGTGACCTAATCCGGCACCCAGAATCCGCAGCTGAGGTCATCGCGGCCACCAAGGAAGCTGGGCTACCAGTTAGTGTGAAAGCCCGCCTAGGCTTCAGTAAGACCGACGAATTTCGGGAATGGATTCCGTTTTTATTAAAGCAAGAAGTCCAAGTTTTAACGGTTCACATGCGAACCCGCCAAGAAATGAGCAAGGTACCCGCCCATTACGAACTAATCGACGACATCATCAAGATGCGAGACGCAATTTCTCCGAACACTTTGATTGCCGTTAATGGTGACGTTGCCGATCGGACAGCCGCTAATAAGTTGGCGGCTGAACATCCCGGTTTAGATGGCGTAATGATTGGGCGCGGGATTTTTGCTAATCCATTTGCCTTCGAGGCTGATCCCCATGAGCACACCCCCAAAGAGTTAATCGACCTCCTTAAATTACAACTAGATCTCTTCGATGACTTCTCAAAATTGTACGATTCTCCCCGCTTTCCATCATTGAAGCGGTTCTTCAAAATTTACGTCAAATCAATTCCCCACTCCGCTGACTTAAGAGCAGAATTGATGGATGCTAAATCAACGGACGATGTTCGCCAAATGTTGGCGGCCTCGGATATTTTAAAATAATCAGAACAACCCGTAATGACTAATGGTCATTACGGGTTTTTTATTATCTAGCTTTTAACTCCGATTGCAATAACCACCGATGATTATTCATGGCTTTTTGCCCTTCAAACGGAGCCACATCCACAATGTAAACATTACTTTCTTGCGAGGAAACAATAGTGGCCTGAGCCCCTCCCTTTTGTATATCGTTTTACCAAAATAAACTAACTAAACGCATTATTTTGAGGTTCATTTCAGCCTTAACATTAGAAAACCCTTACACAAAATGAGAAAAGACTCATTTTTGAAAAAAATTAATTCACCTTAATTCCTTATATATCATGTGATTGAATCAATTTTCTAATTTAGATTAGAAAGTTTCTCATTTACAACTCATCTTTTATCATTTACTATTACTGTCAAACTTAAATAGAACTTAAGTCAGTCAATAGAAAGTGAGTGTTACATATGAAATCAAAGTCAGCCATTACCTTCGGGGTCATTTCAATAGTGGGAACCACCTTACTCGCCGCGTGCGGATCTAATTCTGCGACGGACACTACTAAGGCCAAAAACAAAACCCTTAACGTCCAAACCAGTTCTAGTCTAACCACCATGGACGTTTCCAAAAGTACCGATATCGTTTCGGCCCAAACCCTAAATAACACCAACGAAGGGCTCCTAAAATTTGGAACTAATAGTTCTTTGCATAAGGCTGTAGCTAAGAGTTGGACCGTTTCCAATAATGGGACCCGCTATACGTATAACCTCCGCCCATCCAAGTGGAGTAACGGTGATGACGTTACCGCCCAAGATTTCGTTTACTCTTGGCAACGAACCGTCAATCCTAAAACCGCTTCCCAATATGCTTACCTGTTCGATAACGTTAAAAACGCCACTAAAATTAACGCTGGTAAGTTAAGTCCCTCTCAATTAGGGGTCAAAGCAGTGGGCAAATACAAGCTAGTTGTTGATTTAAACCACGCTCAAAGCTACTTCAACCAGTTAGTAGCTAACCCCCAATTTTATCCTCAAAACGAAAAAGTAGTGAAAAAATACGGTAGCACGTATGGTACCACCAGCAAAGCCATGGTTTACAACGGGCCATTCAAACTTACCGGTTGGAACGGAACCAACGATACCTGGACGATGGTGAAAAATAAATCATACTGGGGAGCTAAAAACGTTCAGCTCAACCAGGTCAAATATTGGACGGTCAAGGATCCTCAGACTTCACTTTCCCAATACCAAGCCGGCAAACTTGATTTAACCACCTTATCAGGAAGTCAGGTTCAACAATTCACCAAGAATAAGGATTATGTGCTTAGAAATTCAGCTTCGACTTTCTACCTAGAAATGAATGAGAAAAAGCAACCCTTCTTTAAGAACACTAAAGCTCGCCAAGCTCTGTCCTTAATTGCTAACAGAGAACAGTTCGTCGATAAAATCCTAAAAGACGGTTCCCTAGCTTCTAACAGTTTCGTTCCTACCAAGATGCAATACCGTGATGGTAAAGACTTTGCCGTAGTTTCCGAAGACAAAGCCATGACCAGCTACAACGAAACCAAGGCTAAACAGCTATGGAAGGAAGCCCTAAAGGAAAGTGACAAGTCCAGCATTAATCTAAACCTCTTATCAGACGATACCGCCGCAGGAAAGAGCACTACCGAATACCTGCAATCACAATTTGAAAAGCTCCCCGGACTTAAGATTACCAACCAAAATCTGCCATTCAAGACCCGCTTGGCTCGTTCTTCTGCCGGTGACTTCGACCTAGTCGTTTCTGCTTGGAGTGCTGATTATCCAGATGCTAGTTCCTTCCTAGACCTATTCACTACCAACAGTTCCTACAACAATGGTAAGTGGTCTAACGCGGAATACGATAAGTTAGTTAAATCTGCCAGCGGTAGTCTAGCTAACAAGCCGGCTCAACGTTGGGATGCTATGCTAAAGGCCAACAAGTTGATTACCGACCAAGCCGGGGTAATTCCACTCTACCAACAAGCTCAACCCCAACTAGTTAAGTCCAACGTCAAGGGCGTCATCTACTACCCAACTGGTTCTAACTGGGACTACAGCAAGGCTTACTTAACTAAGTAAAGCCACGGAATTAAGGAAGTGACATAATGGCTAGATATCTATTGAAACGTATCTTTTATCTTTTATTAACCCTCTTTATTGTTATTACCATTACCTTCTTTTTGATGAAGTTACTCCCCGGTACCCCGCTGAATAACCAAGCCAAATTAAGCAAGTCCCAAATTGCGGTTATCTATCAGCAATACGGATTAGATAAACCCCTTTGGCAACAATACCTTTCTTACTTAGGAAATGTGTTGCATGGTAACTTTGGAACTTCATTTCAATTTAGCGATCAACCCGTTTCCTACCTAATTAGTAGCCGAATCGGGCCATCACTTCAACTAGGATTGCAAGCGATCATCGTAGGGGTACCCATCGGAACTTTAATTGGGGCTTTAGGAGCAGTGAAGAAAAATACTTGGGTGGACACTTCTACCACCATCATTTCCATTCTGGGGATTTCCATCCCCAGTTTTGTGTTGGCGGTCCTCTTTCAATATTTCTTCGGAGTTAAGCTGCACATGTTCCCAATCGCCAACTGGGGCGGCTTTATCTTTACCGTCCTGCCAACCTTGGCACTAGCTGCCTCACCATTAGCTGAATCAGCTAGGTTCATGCGAACTGAAATGGTCGACGTTATGAATTCTGACTATATCGAATTAGCCAAAGCCAAGGGGCTCACCAAAGTCGGAATCATTTACCACCATGCCCTCCGGAATAGTTTAATTCCACTCCTAACGGTTGTAGGGCCACTGGCTGTGGGAATCATGACCGGATCAATGGTCGTAGAAAATATTTTTTCAATCCCCGGAATTGGCGAGCTCTTCGTTAAATCCGTGTTAACCAACGATTACCCAACTATCATGGGATTAACGATTGTTTACAGTGTGATGCTGATGGTAGTACTTTTAATTACCGATATCATCTATAGTCTGGTCGATCCCCGGATTCGCTTGACTGATAAAAATTAAGGAAAGAAGGGACAACCATGATTAATCAATCTCAACCTAGTGATGCAGACTTTCAACTTATCCCGGAATCCGTAAAAGCCAACCTAGATGATGAAAAAATTTCAGCACCGTCACTAACTTTCACCCAGGATGCCTGGCGCAGATTAAAGAAAAACAAAAGTGCAATGGTCTCAATGGTGATTTTAATTCTCTTCTTCGTTTTGGCCTTCGGTTCTAGTTTCTTTGAAACCCATAATCCTAATGCCCAAAACCCAGCGGCTACTAATTTACCGGCTAAAATTCCAGGGGTCCCAATTCCGGGCCTAAACGGAACTATCATGCAGGGGGGCACCCGAGTTGATGCCTATCAACAAGCCGGAATGAAGCCGGGAACCTTTTATTTAATGGGGACCGATTCCTTCGGTCGGGATCTATTTTCCCGGGTACTTTATGGAACTAGAATTTCTCTAACCATCGCCTTAGTCGCTACCTTTTTTGACCTAACAATTGGAATTGCGTATGGAATGGTTTCCGGCTGGAAAGGCGGGAGGCTCGATAACTTCATGCAGCGGGTGATAGAAATCATCATGTCGATTCCTAACTTAGTGGTCATTATTTTATTGATCCTAGTGTTAAAACCAGGGATGGTTTCGATTATTTTGGCGATCGCCATTACTAGTTGGACTAGTATGGCTAGGTTAGTTCGAGCGGAGACCATGCAACTAAAGAACCAGGAGTTTATCCTGGCGGCGAGGTCCTTAGGAGAAAATCCCATTAAAATCGCTACTAAACACATCCTCCCGAATGTATCCAGTGTGGTAATTATTAATACCATGTTTACCATCCCTAGTGCCATCTTCTTCGAAGCGCTTCTATCGTACATTGGGATTGGGATTTCTGCACCGCAAGCTTCCTTAGGTACTTTACTAAACGACGGACAAAAGAATTTCCAATTTCTGTCTTATCAAATGTGGTTTCCAGCGATTGTCCTCTCCATATTAATGATTTGTTTCAATTTATTTGGAGATGGCCTCCGCGATGCTTTTGATCCAAAATCTAAATAGCAGGTGATAGTATGGAAAATTCAAATAATATTTTAGAAGTTCGTAATCTAGAAATTAATTTTAAAACCTATGCTGGCACCGTTAAAGCTATTCGCGACGTTAGTTTTGATCTTCACAGAGGAGAAACTTTGGCCATCGTGGGTGAATCAGGTTCAGGCAAATCAGTAACCACCAGGGCCATCATGGGGCTTCTAGCCAACAATGCCGTGGTTGCTAATGGCACTATTGAGTATAAAAACCAGGATTTATTAAAACTTTCCAACCGGCAAATGGAACAACTCCGTAGTGTAGATATTGCTGAAATTTTTCAAGATCCAATGACTTCCTTGGACCCTACTATGAAAATTGGTAAACAAATTGCCGAACCATTAATCGCTCACAAAGGCACTAAACCAGCTAAGGCTAGAGAAGAAGCCCTTAAGATGATGGAAGCCGTTGGGATTACCAATGCCGAAGAACGGATTAACGACTATCCCCACCAATTTTCAGGGGGGATGCGGCAACGAATTGTGATTGCCATCGCTTTGATTAATCACCCCGATATTTTAATTGCCGATGAACCGACCACCGCTTTAGACGTTACCATTCAAGCCCAAATCCTTAACTTGATGAAAAAACTTCAGGAAAGAATCAATACCTCCATTATTTTCATCACCCATGACCTAGGCGTGGTAGCTGGAATGGCTGACAGAGTGGCAGTGATGTATGCTGGCAAGATTGTTGAATACGGCACTGCGGAAGAAATTTTTTATAACCCGCAACATCCCTATACTTGGGGATTGTTAGAGTCTATGCCCACCCTAGACACCAATGCTAAATATTTGCCATCTATTCCCGGCACCCCGCCTGATCTGTTGACCCCACCAGTTGGTGATGCTTTTGCTCCCCGAAATAAATATGCCTTAGCAATTGATCTAAAAAAACAACCACCCTTTTTCGAAGTTTCTAATACCCACTATGCTGCCACTTGGTTACTAGATCCTAGAGCGCCGAAAGTGGTGCCACCAGCAGCCATTAGCAAACGCCAACACCAATATGAATTCGAACGACAACAGATATTAGCTCAAGAACGAACTCAACATCGTAGTGAAGAGGAGGTGTAGGAATATTGGTCAATGAACAAGATAAAATTTTAGAAGTCAAACATCTCAATCAGTTTTTTAACGTAGGCAAATCCGATGAGGTCAAAGCCGTTAACGACGTTACTTTCGATATTTATCGGGGAGAAACGTTTGGTTTAGTTGGTGAATCCGGATCTGGCAAAACTACTACTGGCCGAGCAATCTTACAGCTTTATAAACCCACTAGTGGTGAAATTATCTTTAACGGTGAAAACATCAATTCCCTAACTGCCAAAAAACAACAGCAACATTTTCGCCGGCAAATGCAAATGATTTTCCAAGATCCCTATGCATCCTTAAACCCCCGGATGAAAGTGCAAGATATTGTCGCCGAAGGAATCGATATCAACCACTTAGCCAACAGTAAGGAAGAGCGCAATAAGCAAGTGGCTGATTTATTAGAAACCGTGGGATTAAATAAAGATCATGCTAGCCGTTATCCCCATGAATTTTCAGGAGGTCAGCGCCAAAGAATTGGGATTGCCAGGGCGTTAGCAGTCAATCCAGATTTTATTATTTGTGATGAACCTATTTCCGCTTTAGACGTTTCTATTCAAGCTCAAGTTGTGAACCTTTTAAAAAAGCTTCAAGAAGAAAAAGGGCTCACATATTTATTTATCGCTCATGATTTATCAATGGTTAAATATATTTCGGATCGAATCGGAGTTATGCACTATGGCAAAATATTAGAAATTGCTTTGGCTGACGAAATCTATAAAAATCCCCTACATGACTATACCCGCAGCCTACTTTCAGCAGTTCCCATTCCCGATCCCCGGCTGGAAAAGGCTAGAACTGAAGTTGATTACGATCCTAAAAATGAAAATGACGGTAAAGAACGAAAATTAGTAGAAATTGTTCCTAATCATTACGTTCGTGCTGCAAAAGATGAAATAGAAATGTATAGACATCGATTTTTAGCAACCATCAAAACCCCCAATTAAGTTCCAAACAAAAATCCCTATCATTTTTACATGATAAGGATTTTTTAGTTTCTAAAAAATTGATTGGCCCAAGGATCCTGCATAACCAATAATTGAGTTTCCAATTGTTGTGAAAACTAAGGAACTGAAAACCCCAATTCCCACAACTAAAGCCAATTCAGCCAATAGGCAGATATAAAATTTATCGGCTCCATTTTTGCCATCATAATCCGCTACTAACACTAAAATGTACGCCACCGTCCAAACTAAGCTGGCCACTGACAAGACAGTCATAATCAAAATACTAGCAATGGAATCAATTCCTAAAAAGGAGACGTCTTTGATATTTACTAACATAAATAAAACTAATAATACAAAGTTAAAAATCAAGGTTAGGTTAGTTAGCTCAGCAAATCGATTAACAAAGTCCCAAAAGTTGGTATAAGCCGTGGAGATAATTCGATGAAATCCGTAACTAATACTGATGTAAACTAAGTAGCCTAAAATCATTGCGATAAAAACTAACAAGAAAATTTCAAAAATTTTACCATTGGCGTTAGAGTAGTCAAGCGCTCTTTCTGCTGTTGGTCCACCATTATAAATAACTGCTTTTTTAAGTTTGTTCATAATAGTTAAGCCAACCAGAGCAATCAGAAAAGCTTCTAATACAAATGAAAGTACCCCAAACCACCGGTTCACTTCAGTTAACTGTCGAGATGGATGTTTAATGGTTTCCCAAAACCAACTAAAGTAATTGCCAGTGAAATCCTTAGCATTAGTTAGCACCGAGTTTTCCGAGTCATTAGTAGCTTGAACCGGTTCAGTAGGAGTTTCCTGCACTTGAGTTGTAGTAGATATATTATCGGGTTCATTATCCCCTTCAGCCATTAAGGAATAACCACACTTAGGGCAAAATTTCACTTCCCCCTCTATCTGGTTACCACATTTGGGACAAAATTTAACACTATTTTCCATTTTTTCCTCCTGAATTAATCTTCGTCTGAGTGGTAATCATCAATTTTTTTACCTCCACTAATACTTTCAATTTGATAGTATTGCGAAGAGTCTGATGGAGCTGGTTTTAAAGTGGCTACATATTGAAATACCTGAACATGGTCATAGTCATAGTCAACCATTCCAAAATCATAATTAGTGTTATAAGTCACTAAGCTTGTATCATTAGGTCCTGGTTCTACACTTTGAACGTAGTTATCAACCCCGATACTATCTAAATCGTCATCGTCAAAGTATCCTCGTCCCATTGTGCGAAGTTCATTGTAGTCATCGTTACTAGTACCATTGACGAAGTAATCATAAAGCGGATCGTCATCATCATCAGTGGCATCATCTTCGTCAGAATCAGTTGATAACCCTTGAACACAAATCGCCACTTGATCAAAGAAATCATTGGCTTCATCGTCAGTAATTAAATTATTGTAATCTAAGGAAACAGATCCTTGATCGTCGTCTTTAGATAAATAGGTCGTATCAGTAGTGGCCTTTCCTGCACTAGAAGAATATTGAGCGTAAACGGCCATATCAGACGACCAGGGTTCATCTTTTAGTTTATATACCCCGTCAGTACCTGCTGTACCAATCTTTTTACCATTTAAATAAATCGCAGAAGAAGGGGTCGTAACTAAATCAGTGGTAATCGTAGTAAGGTTTAAATCATAAGTCTTATCATCATTAATATAATAATCACCAGCATTGGTTAAGGTCTTATCACCAATCGTACCGCTGGATTCCAAATGGTATTCACCCGGAACCATGGCGGTTAAATTCTTTTGGTAGTCGTCTGAATCCGCCGTTGCAATTTTTTTATCGTCTAATTTAATAACGTTCCCCGTTTTATTGGTAGTTACTTTAGGGTAAACTGGGCTTACCACAATTTGATAATTAGGGAAAAGCAACCAGCGATTACCATGACGCATAAAATTAAAGTTACCATCACTACTTCTACCATTTCTAGCAAGGTCATTATGTAACTTAGTTAATTCCTTGGGGTGATTATTGTAGTATTTATTTACCGGCTCTAATTTCTGTTTGGTCAGTTTTAGATCGCTTTTATCACTAGTAAAATCATTCGTCAGATCTTTACCATTCTTAATATCAGCCATAGCCCGATCTAAAGTAGCTGTTTGGGAATAATACTGTTTTCCCCACACAAAAAAGATAATTAAAGCTACCGCAGCGATACTAGCACCAATCACCGCCGCCTTTTTCTTTTTGCTCCATTTTTTTGCAGGTCGTTGTTTAGTAGTTTGACGTGCTGGTTTATTAGCCGTCGTTCCAGTAGCACTGGCCTGTTCCTTGGGTTTAGAGTCATTACTCATGTGATTAAGTTTATAACCACAATTAGGACAAAATGCATCATCATTGTGCACTAGCGTCCCACAGTTAGGACAATATTGTTTACCACTTCCAGCTGCATCATCTGCGGCTGCTAAATACCTAGTTAGTTTAATTTTCATCGCTATATCCCCTAATTAAACATTTCTTTAACCAACGCTTCGCCATACAAACATAATTGGCCCGGATTAGTTGGTTCGGGCTTAATTTCTACCCGAAAGACACCAGCATAACCCCTGTTTAACATTAATCCATACAGATGTTTCATTAAGTCCTGCCATGCTGCTTTCATTTCCGCATTTTGGGGAACGGCACTTTCTGCAAACACCAATCCGGCAGTTTGATACCCCGCTGGAACTTCTTGCGACCCGGTAATAACTAAACTTTTAGTGATCGCCGTTTCGTCAGGTGTTAACTCCAAATCAAATAATGGAAAATTTAAGTCAGCAGCGTGCGGAATAATAGTATATTCATCAGCTGGCGAAAGTGGAGAACCACACTTCAAACAAAAATTAGCATCGTTAGAATTTTAATTACCACATTTACTACAAATTCGATAATACGTTTGTTGCATCTTAAAGGCCTTCTTTCCTGAATTAATCTACTTCTTCAAACTTGCCGGTAGAACTGTCATATTCTGCCAACACCCCGTGGATATCGTCATAACGATAAGTGGTTACGTACTGATCATCATCTTTATCATAGAGTTCAATTTCATACACATCATCGTGCGGTTCACTTTCTGTGTAGGTGTAATTATCTGCAATTTTGTCAGTTCTAGATTCCATTTCAGAGACAACATTTTGAGCAGAAGAGGATAAGTCCTCATACTCACTACCGGTATGACTAATATCATCTTGTCCCGGCGTTTCACTGACATTATCATCAGCAACGTTATTAACTACGTCACGACCTTCACTTGCCTTTTTAGTTAATAAAGAAATGGACTTATTGGTATCATTAGCATCCATCAAGTCTACTTTTTTAGTTGCTGAAGACTGAGTACCTTCCAGCTTAAATTCATAGGCCCCAGGAAATAGTGGGCCAGCATTATAGATATAATTGTCGTTTTTAGTAGTAGCTAAAACCGTCCCATTGGCTTTAATTGCCGCATTATTAACGTTGGTAGCTATTTCCGGATGCATGGTAGTAACTTCTAATTTATATACCGGAAATACTAACCACTTATTTTTAGTAGCCTTTAATTTGAAAATTCTGTCAGTGGTATAGCCCGTTTGTTGCAAACTGGCCTTCATATCACTATCGTAATTTGGATTCTGCTTTAAGTAATTAATGAATGGTTCTACCGTTTTACCCGTTATTTTTAATCCTGGATTATCACTAACCACTTGAGCCGCTATGCGGTTGCTTTGCTTAGACTGAACTGCATTTACAATAGTATCAATTTGCTTTTCTTTATCGACTTTACGCCCATAAAAAAAGCCACCCGTTACGATAGCTACCCCAGCAACTATTAGTACTCCCCGTATAAGCCACGGATTTTTGGAATTACTATGATGTTCATTGGTACTACTTGATTGCCGCTTTTTTTCTCCTGATGCTGACGCTACTTGACTCTTTACTTTGCTAAGATCATAACCACACTGCTCACAAAAAGCATTGCTGCTTGCATTTTTATGATGGCAGTTAGGACAGATTTTCATGGTATTTACTCCTCCAATAGCCGGTTTAGTTATATTATTTATTGAAACTGACCATCCCTAATCAATTTCAATACTATGTAATATCCCCGCTGGCTGATTCGTTTGTGGCGGTTGCTTACTCAAATTATTTTGAATTTTTTCTAAAATAAAAAAAGAATTAAACGATACAAAATTGATCATCTTATAAACTAATTCAACCAATAAGCATAACTTAATAAGCAACTTTATGCTCTTTTAATATAACATCATAATAAATATTAGTTCAACTTAATTCTAAGTTATCCAATAGCGAATAATTGCTTTTTTGCCACTAAAAAAACCTCCAAATTAACAATTAGAGGTTTTAATATTTAGCTTTTAACCATTTCAATAACTAACCAAACACCGGTAATAATAACCAGGTTAACGGCATCACGATAATCAAAATGGGTACCATATCCGCAATCGGAAATGTTTTAATATTGCTTAACCGTAAACCAGTGGCCAACATTAAAATTCCACCAGCAGCTGATAAATTACCAATCATATTAGCCGTCATCAACGGCATAATTAATGCTGCAGAATAAAAAAGACCAAACAAAACGAGAGCCTGCGGAATTACTGCAATTGCCACTAACATCCCCAGTAACGTAGCAAAAATCAATGCACTGACAAAATCTAACATCCCTTTGCTGACTAACATATCCGAATTATGGGTAATTCCTTCATTTAATGCTCCAAAAATCCCCATTCCACTAACACTAAATAATACTAGCAATGCGATTAACTGTTCCAATCGATCGTTATTCTTAATTTGGTCTTGCTGGTTATCAATGGTCGTCGTTGAGAAATTATGTTCATCTTGCCGACGGCCACGGATTAATTTGAACAATCCATTCTTGATATGGTCCTCTAAGTGCATTCCAATTCCAATCGCACTACCAAGCACCGTTGCCAACACTACAATGGGTGTTTGCTTGATCTTTAAGATCATCACAATCCCCAACGACATTGAGATCAAACCTAAAATCAATGGCATTTGATCCTTAATATTACGCGGTACTGCCCCGCGCAGCAGGGTTCCAACAATTGCCCCCAATAAAGTTAATGCACAATCTACAAATGGTCCTACGGGCAAATTAACCCCTCCTTTTTTTAATCACACATTCTAATATATCACGAAAAAAAGCCGATAAAAAAAGGAATTCGATATCAGCTAGACATCGAATTCCATTATTTTCAATTCTTAAAAGTTAAACAGGATTGCTAAGACAGCCAAAATCGCTGGAAATGCCTGAATCCAAAAAACACTTTTTCTTCTGATTGTGGCCATCCCAAAAATTCCGGCCAGAACTACAAAACTAGTAAATAATAAACTGCCAATTACTTGGGCATTAACCGGAAAGTCAAAACGTGCAAATAATAAGCCACCACCAATAAAGCCGTTATAGATGCCTTGATTAGCAAGGGCGACTCTAGCTTCAGATTGTTTTAAAAATTCTGAACTCATCCCAAATGCTTTTTTTAGCATTTCCGTGCTGCCCCAAATTTCTAAAATCATAAATAAAATTGCTTCTACAGCGACTAATATAACTAAAATGGTGGCGCCTATTTGCATGATCAAACCCCTTTTCCTTATCTCTATCTCACTTAATTATAACCTAATTATAAATAGTGAAACAGGGTGCCAAATAACTTCTTTTATAATTAGTTAATCTCCACCACCCATTAGGGTAAAAATCAGTCCACCACCAACTACTGCCGCAATTACAATTCCACCAACTGCCACACTAAAGAATAGACCAACCCCACCTAAGGCTAACAAAATGATGAACCAAATCGGATGCCTAAAGAAAAAACGAAGTAAACTACCGATTAATTTGAAAAATAAAACGATAAATATTAAAACGCCAGCTAAAATTCCCACCTTAGCAGCGTTACTCATAGCCAATACAATTGGTAAACTAAACATTCAAAGACCTCCTTTTATTTGGTTCTGGGATAAATTTTAGCTAAATTTTTTAAGTCCGTTTGACTTAATTGATTAATTCCTTGGTCGACTGGATACATAACTGACCGCCTATTAGTATTATGATTCAAGCCCAATGCATGGCCTAATTCATGCACCGCCACCGAAAGTTTATATGCATCGGCATAATGACTATTTAGTTTAGCACTAGCGTGATTAATCGTATAATTTTCCCGGCCACTATATTGAATCATGGTGGGTCCACCAATCCCTAGTTCAATCATGCTGGCCTGCGGATTATTCGTGGCACTGCGCTCAGCCTTGTTATACACCCCAAAAGTAATACCATTTTGGTGCTTATTCGCTATTCCTGGCACTAATTTAACCAATCCGGTCTGATTATATTCTGTAACTGCTTGTAAAAATAATTTTTTAACTTCAGCTGAAGTTTGCTTTTTAAAATGATAGTAATAAACCCGACTTAAATCTCCGCTAGTTAACGTTTGTAATCCAGTATCGTTATCCTTAGTGCTAACCGTGTAGTTCACTTTGGGTTGCGGAATTACCTGGACAATTCTATTTTGTAGGTCTTTGGCCGTAGTGATCACTACCGTTTGGACATTTCGCTTAGTTGCTAACACAATGACGGCCAGCATAATTAATGGCCAGACTAAATATTTAAGTTTCAACGCTGACCCCTCCCAGTCTAATTGGTAAGTCTGTAGTTTACTCAGCTTTTTAAATTCTGCCAAGTTATAACCAAGTACTTTGAGAATATCTTAATCCTTTTTACCATTCCGCAAGGAAAATAAGTTTAGAAATTCCAGAGTTAAAAAACGTTTACATTCCAATTTTAACTTGTTACACTTAAGTCGTTACTTTAGAATCATTACAATTATCGAGGAGGACTTCATTATGGAAAATACCAAAGTTGTTATTGTAGGAGCATCCCACGGTGGCCACGAATCTGCCATCGAATTATTGCAAAAATATTCAAACGTCGACGTTACCATTTACGAAGCGGGAGATTTTGTTTCCTTTATGTCTTGTGGAATGGAACTATTCTTAGAAGATCAAGTTACTTCTCAAGACGATGTTCGTAACTTTAAGCCAGACGATATCATCAAGATGGGCGGCAATATCTACAACAACCATGAAGTCACCGCAATTGATGCCGATAAAAAACAAGTTACCGTTAAAAACGTAATCGATGGCACTTCAGAGGCCGTAGACTATGACAAATTAATTTTAAGTTCCGGGGTAACTCCTAGATCCTTAAGCCTACCAGGTAATGACCTAGCTAACATTTACGAAATGCGTGGCTATGATTGGGCCACTAAAATCAAAGCAGCCATGAATAACGACGCCATTCAAAATGTAGTGGTAATCGGTTCTGGTTATATTGGAATCGAAGCTACCGAAGCGTTCACTAAAGCTGGTAAACAGGTTACTTTACTAGATAGTATGGATCGTCCACTAGCTACTTACTTAGATCCTGAAATGACCAAGTATATCGAAAAAGAATTAGAAGCTAATGGTGTTAAGTTAGGCATGGGAGTTAACATTACCAGCTACCAAGGTGAAAATGGTACCGTTACTGCCGTAGAAGCCGATGGGAAACAATTTCCCGCTGATTTAGTAATCTGTGCAACCGGGGTAATTCCTAACACAGATTGGCTTAAAGGCACCCTTAACTTAGACCAACGTGGCTTTATTGAAACCGATCCTTACTTGCGCACTAATTTACCAGATGTTTATGCTATTGGCGACGCCCTCAAACCATACAACATTCCGGCTAACCAACAAATGCCAATCGCTTTGGCCACTACGGCTCGCCGTGAAGCACAATACGTGGTCGATCACCTCTTTGAAAACCAAGCTGCAGTTCCATTTGCTGGGGTAGTAGGTTCCTCAGCATTAAGTGTTTTCAATCTTAAGTTTGCGGCTACTGGTTTAAATTCTATGACTGCTAAACGGGCTAACGTTAACGCGCAAACCAATTTTTATCAAGACTATTTACGTCCCGCTTATGTGCCAGTTAAAAACGGTAATTTACCAGTTTACGTAACCATTACCTATAATCCATTGAATCACCAAATTCTAGGTGGTTCAGTGATGTCGCCATACGACGTAACAGCTCAAGGTAACGTTTTAGCCTTAGCTACTAGTAAGAAACTAACCTTAGAAGATCTTGCTAGTGCTGATTTCTTCTTCCAACCTGGTTTTGACCGCCAATGGAGTTTGCTTAACTTAGCAGCTCAAAGTGCACTAGGGTGGCAACGATTTTAATTAAAATAATATAATCCATAAAAAGACCGCCAAATTAGGCGGTCTTTTTTTAGAATTCATTGTTTCACATGAAACTAACTATTAATTCCATTAACGTATCCTTGGTGATTCGACAGCAAGGTCACTTCAGCTCCGTTTTCATTGAGCCGTTCTACTTGGTGTTCTCCCCAAATTGCCATGTCCACTAAAATACGATTCAAGTTTTTACCGTAATCCGTTAATTGATAAATTACCTTTGGTGGTACTTGTTCATAAACAATCCGGTCAATAATTTCATCAGTTTCTGATTCTCTTAGTTGCTGGGTCAACATTTTTTGCGTAATTTCGGGAATAGCTCGTTTGAGTTCCCCCGTACGCATCGGCCCGTTACCCAAATGGCACAAAATAATGGGTTTCCACTTGCCGCCGATTACGTCTAACGTGGCTTCAACGCCAATATTATAAGTTTTTTTCATTCGAATATCTCCTTAGGTACTTTTTGGTGCCTACCGTACTAAAAAGTACGTACTTGTTTTGATTATCCTGTCTCGTATAATGATTTTATTCGCTTATCATTTGTAAGTAAAGAACTTTAAGGAGAATCTCTATGAAAATATCTACAACTACTGATAACAAGGTGACTATTTCGCCCACTCTTACTTTAATAGCATTGGCAATTAGTGCTTTTGCTATCGGCAGTACCGAATTTATTAGTGTTGGTTTATTGCCATTAATTTCTAACAGTTTTGGCGTCTCAATTAGTAATGCTGGGTTAACCGTTTCTGTATATGCTTTATGGATTACAATTGGGGCTCCTTTGATGACTTTGTTAACTAGCCGTATCCCTCGTAAACAACTGTTAATTTATACCATGCTCTTATTTATCATTGGCAATTTAATTGATGCCATAGCACCCACCTTCACCATTTTATTATTGGGCCGAGTGATTGCTTCGTTAGCTCACGGTATTTTTATGACCATTTCATCAGTGATTGCCTCTAACGTGGTAGCTCCGAACAAACGGGCTAGTGCAATTGCGATTATGTTTACTGGTCTTACCGTAGCCACATTAACTGGGATGCCTTTGGGGACCTATATTGGTAACACGTTTAGCTGGCATTTTTCATTTCTGTTCATCACCATTGTCGGAGTGATTAGTCTAATCGCTAATATTCTGCTGGTTCCTAGTAACCTTCCGCTTCCAGAAAAATCATCTATTAAAGGAATTGGTCGGATTTTGTCAGATCCCCAATTACTCTTAGTTTTAGCATTAACAGTAGTGGGTTACGGTAGTCCTTACGTGATTTACACCTACCTTTCTCCAATTTTGGCTCATCTAGGTTATAGTTCTAACATGATTGTCTGGTTACTACTGCTATACGGCGTGATGGTAGCCATTGGCAACACCATTGGTGGTCGGTTAGCTGATAAGAACCCAGTTAAAGCTTTACTAGGGATGTTTGCTAGTTTGATTGCAGCCTACTTACTAGTTATCATTTTCTTCAACTCTCATTGGTTGGGCTTAATTGCCGTCTTGATCATGGGGATGTTAGCCTTCATGAATGTTCCAGGACTTCAGTTATACATTGTCCAATTGGCTGAAAAAAACACGCCTAACGATGTAACTATGGCTTCAGCTTTAAATATTTCTGCCTTTAATATTGGAATTACATTAGGTTCTATGATTGGCGGCCAAGTAGTTGCCCACGTCGGGTTAAGCGCTACTCCGTACTTTAGTATTGGGATGGCAGTGATTACGGTGCTTCTCAACATTTGGTTACTAAAAATGGCAGCCCAAAATAAATAAATTCATTAACTTTGAGTGGTGATTTCACCTTTGCAGACTCAATTTTAATACCAAAAAAGCTGACTAAGTCAGCTTTTTTATTTTCTAATTTTGGCCCGCAAATCATCCATTTCCTCATCTAGTTGAGTAATATCATGAGCTTTACGAGTTAAATCTGTTCGCAGTTGTTCTTTATTGGGAATGTCTTTTTTATAGTTTAATTCGTGTTCTAACGAAGCCCAAAAGTTCATTCCAATTGTCCGAATTTGAATTTCGACCGGAATCCGTTCCTCACCGGTACTTAAATACACGGGTACTTCCACGATCAAATGTAAACTCCGGTAACCATTGGCCTTAGGATTCGCCACGTAATCTTTTTCGGTCACCACCTGAATATCCGGCTGCTCTTTAATTAACCGCTGCATGGTCTCAATATCTGAAATAAATCTAGTAATCACCCGCACGCCAGCAATATCTCGAATGTAATCCGCAATTCGATCCGTAGTAAAATTCAACTGCTTGCGTTCCATTTTTTCGACAATACTATCCGGGCTTTTAATGCGCGACTGAATGCTATCAATTAGCGTAGCGTCATGTTCCAATTGATAACTGCGATCAATAAAATTTAACTTAGCCACAATTAAATCCAACGCTGTTTGGTACCGGATTTTAAATTCACCATCGAATTTTTGGGTTAAATTCAATACTTCTTTAATGGCTGCTCCCGTGGATAATTCACTTGGTAAGTCGTCTACGATTCGGTGGGGTTGCGGCTGAAGTTCATTATGATTTTCGTCTGCCATTTTAATCCCTCCTTTAGTCAATTATATAATACGAATCACACTGGTTTCTTCTTTTAAAACTCACTGTATTTTTGTTTAGCAAACTGCCAAAATTTTTCTGCCGCTAACGAATGGTTCGACCGTAATTTCAAGAAGGCCACCCAACTATACTTTTTGGGTTCAATTGGCAGAATTTTGACATTCGGATAATTAGTTAAGTCAAAGGAATTATTCATCAAAATAGAAATCCCCATTCCCTGGTTAATCATCTTTAAAATCAAATCAATTCGGCGCCCTTCATAAACAGTATCCGGCTTGATTCCAGCCGCCTGGAGCTCTTTGACCACTGGTTCGTAAAAGCGGGTAAATGGATCCAATAATAAAAATTTTTCCTGATTTAGTTGGCTTAACGTTAACTGCTTCAACTGAGCCAACGGATTATTTTGGGGCACCAACGCCACCCAAAAATCTTGATCCTCAACTATAACGTCGTATTCATCGTCAGCCGGTTCTAAAATTCTGGTAAAAAAGATATCCGCCGGTTGTTTAGTCGGGGCGTCCACTTCGTTGAATTTTAAATTAATTTCTGGATGGAGTTGCATAAATTCAGCCACAATGACAAACGCCCGGTACTGAGCTACCGTAGGGATGGCCTGAATCACCAACGTATTTTGTTGTTGAGCCAACTGGTTATGCAATTCAGTGATGATTTTTTGTTCTTGATGCAACATTTCTTGAGCTAACGGCAAAATAGCCTTCCCGGTTTCTGTTAATTCCACTTTTCGATGATCCCGCGAGAATAACTTAACCCCCCACTCCTTTTCTAACGCTATGATCTGTTTAGAAACGGTGGCTTGCGTTGTAAAAGTTTGTTCTGCTGTTTTAGTGTAGTTTTTAGTTCGTGCCAAATTAATAAATGCGGCAATTTTTTTCGTATCCAAAGTCGGCCTTCCTTAATTATTCCTATTTGGAATATCTTAGCACAAATGTTGAATTGTTTTCCTCTTTTGAAATCCGTAAAGTAGGAGAAGTGAATTTAAATAGGATGGTGACTAAAACAATGCCAATTGGAATTATTATTAACGCCTTAGCAGTTTTACTAGGTGGAATTTTGGGAGCACTGGGCGGGAATTTAATGAGTGCCGAATTTAAAAACGGCCTCAACTTAACTTTTGGAATCTGTTCGATGATGATGGGCATTTATGCAATTGCCCCCATGAAAAACATGGCTGCCGTAGTTTTTGCTATTATTATCGGCACTGGTATTGGTTTAGCAATTCATTTAGGCGACTGGATTAATAAAGGCGCCGCCCAAATGCAACATTTCATCTCTCGCTTCGTTAACTCTCCCATGACTATGGATCAAGCGACTTTTGACGCTACATTAGTAACGGTGATCGTATTATTTTGTGTCAGTGGAACTGGAATTTACGGTTCTTTAACTGAAGGGATGAACGGTGATGCTACAATTTTAATTGCCAAATCCATTTTGGATTTCTTCACCGCTGTTATCTTCGCTGCTAATTTAGGTTACGTGGTTTCCTTGATCGCAGTTCCGCAATTTATTTTTCTTCTTTTATTATTCCTCGGCGCTCACTTTATCTATCCCCTCACTACTCCGGATATGATTTTAGATTTCAAGGCCGCTGGTGGCGCCCTGATGCTGGCATCCGGCTTTAGAATGGTCCAAATTAAGATGTTTCCAACGGCAGATATGATTCCCATGATGATTTTGGTCATGCCGATTTCTTGGTTCTGGATGCAAGTAATTTTTCCGTTATTATAATCAATAAAAAAGGGACTTTAAGTCCCTTTTTTTGTGAGTGGTTTTGGTCAATTTTAAGTGGCTGAATTTTATTCGTGACTTAAGGCTTCAATTGGATCTAACTTAGAAGCTGTTCTAGCTGGTAGCCAAGCAGCTAGTAAGCTGATTACTACGGAAACCGCTAATCCAAACAGGGCGTATTGCCAACCAATGGCTACAATTGAGTAGTTAATGGCTTTAGACGCGATTGCGTTAGCTCCAATTTGGGCTAGATAGGCTACGCCAACCCCAACAATACCGGAGAAAATCCCTAGTAAACCAGCTTCTGAGATAAATAACTTGGCAATATCTTGGCGCCGAGCGCCCAAGGCCCGCAAAATTCCGATTTCTTTAGTTCGTTCAGAAACGCTGATGTAAAGTACCACAATGATCATGATTGCGGAAACCAACAATGAAATTCCAGCAATCGCAGCCAAAACATAAACCGCCAAATCAACGTAGGTATTTAAGGTATCAACCATGGAACCAACTCCGGTAATTTGGTACCGAGCTTTGCCGGCTTGTTTCATTCCCTTAACTTCGTCTTTCACTTTATTCACGTTAGCCATTTTATCTACTTTTAACGTTAAGAAGTTCGGCTTTAAGGTAAGGTGATTGTCACTGTACATTTGCTTGAGCGTTTGATAACTCATTGCGTTTTGCATGTCCTTAGTGATTCCAGAAACTTTCAGTGTTTGTTTAATAACCACGGGTTGTTTTTTGGCGTTCACGGTGGTCATTGAGAAGTTAATTTGCTGACCCACTAACTTATTCACGTCGCCCTTAGTAAGTTTTTTAGCATCCGTTTTAGTTAATAGAATTTCATTTTTACCAGGTTGGGTCCCTTTACTAATGTTTTTCTTTAACATCGTTGCATTGTACGTACTAAAAGCCTGGACTTTATCTGTTTTTTGACCGCTAGTTAAAGTAGCATTGGCACCATAGGCTCCTTCTTCAACATTTTTGACGTGCTTAATATTTTTAATCCGAGCCTGATCACTACTTTCCACCTGAGCTTCTAACATCGCTGTCATCGGATTATCTTCAGACTTCACTTTTTTACTAACCTGCATCGCCGTGGGATTAACGTTTTGGTAAATTTCATGATTCATGTACCCCTTAACTCCGCTACCTAAACCCAGCATCAAAACTACTGAAAAAATACCGATAGCGGCTCCAAAGATGATTAGTAAATTACGTTTCAGGTTATAACGCATGTAACTCAGCGCCATTTTGACCATGTTAGCAAAGCTAAACGACTTACTAGTCATAGTAGAACTAGCTTCAGTTGGTACGTCAAATTTGGGTTGCAGAGTTTTATCGTAGTCAATCACGCCGCTTTCCATATGCACAATCCGCGTTCCGTGGTTGGCAACATCCTGAGAATGGGTGACCGCGATCACTAATTTACCATCTCGGGCAATTTCATCTAAAATTTCTAACACTTCTTGAGTGTTTTCAGCATCCAAAGCTCCCGTGGGTTCATCGGCAATGATCATATCCGGATCAGATGCCAAGGCCCGGGCAATGGAAACCCGTTGTTTTTGCCCTCCGGAAAGTTGGTTAGGGTATTTATGGATATGGTCCTTTAAGCCCACCTTAGTCAACAATTCCGTGGCTCGTTGTGTCTGTTCTGTATCGGTTAAAGTGGTCATTTCCAAGGCCACTTTAACGTTTTCTAAAATAGTTAAATGACTAATTAAATTAAAGCTCTGAAAAACAAAACCAATAGTTTGGCGGCGGTATTCATCCCACTGCTTTTCAGTGTTATTTCGCAATGATTTGCCGTTTAGTAACACGTCACCTTCGTAATTGGAATCCAGTCCTCCAATAATATTCATCAAAGTAGACTTCCCGCCACCGGATTCACCTAAGATCGAAACGAATTCGCCTTTATCAAAATCTAGATTAATTCCCTTTAAGACTTTAAATTCCTCTTTATTAAGGTAGTATGATTTGCGAATATTTCGTAGCTTTAAATAACTCAACAATTTCCCTCCTAAATCAACTAGTGACATTAATTCAACAACGTGTTTAAATAATAACGACCAGTTCAGTTAGATTCAATCAGCAATTTAACCTTAATTTGCTATTTTCTGAACACTTTTAATATTCGTTGTCCAATTAATGACTGGAGGAACTTAAATTGGTTGGTACTAAAAATAATCGCCGCACGCAATATACTATTGATACCATTCAACGCGCTTTAATTGAGTTATTAAATAACGCGCCTATCGAAAAAATTACTGTCACCCAAATTTGCGAATTGGCCGACGTCAATCGTGGCACGTTTTATCGCTACTTCTTAGATCCCTATGATTGCTTAGAAAAAATCGAGACTAAATTCATGGCAGTTGTCGAGGAAAAAATGCTAGCACTACCAGATATTCCAGAAGTAGGAGTAGTTCCGTTTGTCAAAAGTCATTTACTTTTGGCCCTAGAACAAATTGCAGCCAATGCTGATTTGATGAAAATGGTCTTTTTAAGTGGCCACTCTAAGATGCTCCAAAATTTATTTAATATCGAAGCTGCTACGGAACCCGGACCCGTTACCGTTGAAGAGGTTAAAACCGAAAAACAACGTAACCAATACTACAACCAGGAATACTACGGCACAGCCGTTTTAAGTGTCATTAAAGCCTGGTTACGCCTTGATATGCCGGAAACTCCAGCAGAATTAACGGATAAAATTGTGGCTCGCATCATGAACTCTCCAGAGTTACCGGCACTCCCACCTAAATTGACCCATAGTCCGCATTATTTTGAGAAATAAAAAAGCCGCCATTCATAGGCGGTTTTTTTAGATTAATATCCTTGTTGATAATCCACTAAATTCTTCAAGGTCTCACCTTGGACATAGGCTTTAACATTTTCGATAATCAATTGCCAAACTCGTTGGTTAATTTGATCTGAAAAGCCCGCATCGTGCGGAGTAATAATGATATTAGGAGCATCCCACAAAGGATTATCTGCCGGCAGTGGTTCTGGATTAGTGACGTCCACCGCAGCTCCCGCCAATTGTCCATTTCTTAAGGCTGTATTGAGGTCATTTGTCACAACCGAAGCTCCGCGACCCACGTTGATAAAGAAAGTTTGAGAACCCATTTTAGCAAATAAATCAGCATTGAAATAGTCTTTAGTAGCTGGGGTTAACGGTAAACTAGTGATCACATAGTCTGCATCTTTGAGCAGTGAGATTCCAGCCTCAAAAGTAGTTACCTCATCAAAATTTTCTAAAGCTTCACCATGTCGGTTAATACCGATCACGTGCATCCCAAATGCTTTTGCTAACCGCGCAATGTGACTGCCGATTTGACCGGTGCCAAACAAGACAGCGGTTTTACCGGTTAATTCACTAAACTGGTGCTCACGATTCCACCGATGTTTTTGTTGTTCTAATAGAATTGAATAGAATTTGCGTTCATATACCAACATATAGCCTAAGGTTTGTTGAGCAATATTTTCTGCGTTCGTGCCACGAGCGTTAGTCAACGTTACGTTGGCCTGGGCCAGTTGTGTTAATGGCAAACTGTCTACTCCAGCTGAAAAAGTTTGTACCCATTTTAGTTGGTTATCATTATCTAGAAGCTTGGCAAACGCTGGATCCCAACCCAATAAAACTTCAGTATTAGCTAATTGTTCGCTATTAGCCTGAACTCCATCAGAAATAATTTGGTAATCTGGTGCCAGTTGTTCTAACTGTTGCTGTTGTTCAGCTGTTAACTTCATAGAAGTAATAATATTTTTCATAAACTCACCCTTTCTAACTTAAATTCTAAAGGAACCACAATTAAATGCAAGAAAATGTCATTTTAGGCCTAGTTCATGTTACACTAATGACCAGCAAAAAAGGCTTGAAAGGAAACTATCATGAAAAAAATGACAACCATCGCTCTCGTAGTGGCTGGATTAGCCATTGGCGTCCAAACTGCGACTACAACTCATGCCAGTGTTAAATTAGCTGATGGGTACTTAAACGAAACGACTGTGTTTAATCGAGGTTATGTCACTACTAAAAAAGCTATCAAAACTAATTTATATCGAAATATTAACGGGCAAAAAGTTCGTTACACTATCCCCAAGGGAAGCACAATGAGTGTAGCTACCGTTGGTTACACTGAAAATCATGGACAAATAAAAACTAATATCAGTTTGAATTTAAGTAATACTAGCTATACTTTCAAAAAAACTTTTAGCGATTTTAATGCCCACCATGGTTACTGGTTAAAAACCGATTCAATGGCTTTGAAAAAAGATACGTTTAAGTTAGCAAACACCCAAAATAAGTTAGGCGGTTTAACGTTTGAAGCCGGCACTGGCGTCAAACATTTAACTGCCAAAACGGCCACACCTATGTTCACCGTTACGGATAACGGCTACTTACAATATTATTCCAGTGCTAAAATCAAAAACGCCAAACAATTAGACGGTGACTGGAACTTTGCCATTGCTAACGTCAAACCAACCAATACCCGTAAAATTATCAAAGTAAAACGGGCTAAAAACGTTACTTATTTGTACTATACTAAGCCAATCAACGGCTTGAAGGAATATAAGATTAAAAGCGGCCTTTACCGTTTGAAAATCAATCACATGATTGGACAAAACAGAACGCAAAAATTTGAGACCGGCGAAGAAGTGATTTCCTTAACTTGGACAAATTACTACGTAGGTGGCAAACGATTCTATGTGGTGCAAGAATACTAGAGTGCTAATAACTTCGATAATTAGCGGATATTAACCTAAAAAAAAACCAGCAAATTGCAACTACAATTTGCTGGGTTTTTTTATTTATAATTTAATTGTTGCTTTACCATCTACTAATTCCGCATCTAAAACATTTCCATTCAAATGAACGTAAACAGTGGAATTGCCTGTTAAACCAGTAGTTTCCACGGTAATAATATCCGCCTTTCGACTAGCAGTTACTTCACCGACGTGGTTTCCTTTTTGATCAACTACCCGAACTTGACTAACTGCATCTTCACCCAATTCATAGATATGAATTTCAGGGGAATCAGCATAGTCGTATTCAGCATGTTCAGCCTTAGGATTACGCAAAAGAATACTATTTTCACGAGCCATTACTGGCAAAGTTAATTCGTCAAAGGTTTCGTTCAACCAGGAACCACCAGCAATGTCGTAGACTTTTTCAGTTAAAATATTGGTCCACTTACCAGATGGTAAGTAGTATTTGACGTTGCCCTCTTCATTAAAGACCGGTGCAATTAATAATTGGCTACCGAGCATGTATTCATGTTCCAAGTAATAAGTGTTGCGATCTTCCGTGTATTCCAAGAAGACCGGTCTCATTAATGGGGTACCAGTTTCATGCGTATTAACGGCTTCGTTAAATAAGTAAGGCATTAATGATAGCTTCAAGTTAACGAATTTACGGGTATTTTCGACTGCTTCTTCGTCAAAAATCCAAGGAACCTTGTATTGGCCACTACCATGGTAACGAGAATGAGAAGACAATAAGCCAAACTGGGTCCAACGTTTATACAAATCTGGTGTAGCTTGTTCTTCAAACCCACTGATATCGTGAGCCCAGAAACCAAACCCAGAAAGTAAGAATGATAATCCTCCCCGCAATGAGTCAGCCATTGACTTGTAACGAGATAAATTGTCACCACCCCAGTGAACGGGGAATTTTTGTGAACCAACCGTAGCAGACCGAGCAAAGACAACGGCTTCATCTTCCCCTTTTTCTGCCTTAATCAAATCAAATACGGTTTCATTATATTGGTAAGTATAGTAATTATGTTCTTTTTCAGGATCTGAACCATCAAAGAAAACTGCATCTTCAACCGGGATTCGTTCACCAAAATCAGTCTTAAAGCAATCCACACCCATATCCAATAATGGCTTCAACTTATCTTGGTACCATTTAGCAGCGGCGGGGTTAGTAAAGTCCACAAACCCGTTGCCAGCTTGCCATAAATCCCACTGCCAAACGTTACCATCTTCACGCTTGATAAGGTAACCATTATCTCGGCCTTCTTTAAATAGCGGAGATTTTTGGGCAATATAAGGATTAATCCAAACACAAACTTTAATGCCGCGGTCATGAATTTTTTTAATTAGACCTTCAGGATCTGGGAATTGTTCCCGATCCCATAATAACGTGCTCCATTCAAAACCTTTTTGCCAGAAACAGTCAAAGTGAAAGACGTCTAGTGGAATATTGCGATCTCGCATACCATCAATAAACTTCAATACGGTCTCTTCACTGTAATCCGTAGTAAATGAAGTGGACAACCAAAGGCCAAATGACCAAGCCGGTGGCATTCCTACCTGTCCAGTTAAGCGGGTATATTTATTGAGCACTTCTTTAGGAGTTGGGCCATCAATAATAAAGTACTGCATGGATTGTCCTTCAACACTAAATTGAGTGCGATCAACATTTTCAGAAGCAATTTCAAACGAAACGGTCTGAGGTTCGTTAACGAATACCCCGTAACCTTCGCTACTCAAATAAAACGGAATGTTCTTGTAGGCCTGTTCACTTCCAGTCCCACCATCCTTATTAACAATATCAACTGTTTGGCCGTTTTTCACCAGAGCGGTGAAACGTTCACCTAAACCATAAATCAATTCATCGATGCCCATTGATAGTTGTTCACGCATGTAATGCTTGTTAGTAGAGTGATCAACAATTACCCCTTGAGCTTTTTCCAGGGATTTAGTAATCACTTTGTCCTGATGTAAGAAATCAATCTCAAAGTGCCCTCTATAAGGCATTTTAGCTGTGAGGTCACCTGATTTAAACGAAAGTTCATCTTCGCTAGTTTGAATTTCTATATTAGGATGTTCGTTTTCCAATTGGAAAGCGGGGCCTCTATCTGGTTGATCAAAATGAGTCAGCTTAACTCCAATAACCCCTTCAACCGGAGAAGTGAGCTCGATTGTAGACATTCCTAAGTTAAGTTCGTCCCCCCGTTCGTTAATATACTTGAAAGGAGCGTACAAAGTTAACTTATCGTCTTCTTGTTTATAGTCAAAAATTTCTTTTGGTGACTGAATTTCATATTGCGGTCTATCTAACCAATAACCATCAGTAAATTTCATAATGAACCACCTTTAATCTGTTTTCGGAAATTGAATTTCTTAATTGTTGTGATTAGTTTAGTTGTTATTTCATTTTTTGTCAACGCTTTCATAAAATGAATTTAAGTCCCACATCTGTGTATACCAGCGTTATATTATAGTAATTTTAATTGAATAGATTAGATTAAAATAAAATTTGACGAATGTAATCGGTTACAGTATACTCTGAATTAAGAAATTGAACTTTTTAATTGTTAACAATCTTAATCCAAGAGGTGTTAATTATGGACAAAGCTTCACCAGAACATGTACAACCAAGCAAGCCCATCACTACCAAAATCAAAAATATGGTTCCTTGGAACGAACGTTTTTCTTACGGTTTAAGTGATTTTGCTTGTAACCTATCATTTCAAATGGTCGGCACTTACCTAATGATTTTTTACACGGACACATTTGGAATTAGTGCCGCAGCAGTGGGGACCCTATTCTTCGTTGCTCGTTTCTTCGATGCTATTGATGGTCCCTTCTGGGGCATTATGATCGACCATACCCATACCAAATGGGGCAAAAGTCGACCGTACTGGTTATGGTTCTCAATTCCGTTCGCAGTTTTTTGTGTTTTAGTATTTACGACTCCTAACCTGAGTTTAACTGGTAAGTTAATTTGGGCCTACGTAACTTATATCGGCGTTGACGTACTATATTCGGCAGTTAACATTCCAATTACTTCTATTTTGCCTTCTTTAACTAATAATCCCCAAGAACGGGTAACTTTATCAACCATTCGGCAATTCATGGGAACCTTAGGGGCTGCAGTAATTACTGGGATTACCCTTACAATGGTTTCACACTTTGGTGGTGGTTCAACCACTAGTAAACGCGGTTGGTTCATCTGGGCATTAATCGTTGCTATTATTGTATTGGTATTATTTGCCATTGTTTTCTTCAACACCCATGAACGTGTTCAAACCAAGAGTTCTCGCCAATCATTGCCAATCAAAGAATCACTCAAAGCCTTACGGAAAAATTGGCCTTGGGCAATTATCATTTTTATCAACTTTGTATACTGGCTAGGAATGCAAACTCGTTCCCAAGTTACTGTTTACTTCTTCAAGTACAACATGCATAATGCCGGACTAGCATCATTTGTCTTGAGTCTTCAATTAGTTTCATTAGTAGCCGTAGTCTTGACTCCGCTCTTCTCTAGATTAATTGGCAAGCGCAACACTATGTTAGGTGGTATGTTAATCGCCTGTGCCGGTCAAGTCTTATTAAATATCGGTGCTGATCATTTAAGTACCGGAACCATCATTTTTGCTACCGTTATTGGTTACCTGGGTACTGGTTTTGTTTCTGGTTTGATTGCCGTTATGCTTGCTGACGCCGTAGATTACGGTGAATGGGTAAACGGTGTTCGAGCAGAAGGAATTGTTACTTCCTTCTCTAGCTTTAGTGCTAAGCTCGGCATGGGTATCGGTGGTGTTATCACTGGTTGGATTTTGTCAGCTTCAGGTTATATCGCTAACAAATCTCAAACTGGTGCCGCCCTTCACGGAATCGAATTAAACTATATTTGGGTTCCCCTAATTGGATTTGGTCTTTCAGCAATCGCTTTGATGTTTTATCATGTAGATGGAATCGAAAAAACGATGCAAGCAGATTTAGCGGAAAAACACGCCGCAGAAAATGCTGAAGATCAAATTTAAAAAGTGAGTAATTTAATGATTATTAATAAAGAAGTTATGCGCGATAACAACGAACGCTCAGTTTTACAGGCCATCATTAACTTTGGCCCCATCTCTAGAAACGAACTTTCTCAACGGTTAGGATTAAACAAGGTCTCGGTATCAGACATTGTGGGTTCCTTCGTAGAACGGGGCTTGGTCACCAGTATTGGTGAAGCCAAATCAACTAGCACTAGTGGGCGCAAGCCGGAACTTTTAAAATTCAATTCTAATTATGGTTACGTAGTTAATTTTTGTATTTCCGGTGATTCATTAGAAATGCTAGTAACTAAGCTGGACGGGCGAAATATCAAATACAGCGTGAATAAATTTGATAATCATACTATTACAGAAATCGTGGCAAAAATGGATGAACTAATCGATCAATTGCCAGACTTCGATACGGTAAATAATTTACAAGCTATTTCCATCGCGATTTTCGGCATTGTTTACCGCGGAGAAATCATTAGCTCTCCATTTGTGGATTTTGACGATTTTGACTTAACGGGTCACTTTCAGCAAAAATACGAAGTGCCAGTTATTTTAGAAAATGAGGCTAATTTAGCAGCTGTTTTCGAACAGGACTTTAGTCAACAAGAACTCCAAAACATTATCACCGTTAGTATTCATGAAGGGATTGGAGCTGGGATTATTGTTAACACGCAGCTTTACACTGGTTATTACGGCCAAGCTGGTGAAATTGGGCGTTTGATTTTGCATAGTCAAAACCAACAACAATTTCCTAGACTGGATAAAATGCCTAATTTTAACGATGAATGTTCCCAACAACAAATTCTTCAAAAAGCTGCTAACTTAAAAGGCCAAAAGAAATATTCATTAGCTGAGTTAGTTAAAGATTACAACGAAGACGATCCAGAAATAACGGACCTAATTGATGATTTTTGCTATCATTTAGCAATTGTTACTAGTGATTTAATTGCTATGTACGATCCGCAAATGATTTTCTTTAACTCGCCGTTAATCGATGAACTACCTGAAATCCTCAAAAAAGTTCAAATGAAACTCAGTTTTCTCAAACTAGTTCCCCCGTTGGTAATGTCTAAGGACGTCAAATTTGCTACATTATTAGGTGGCGCTTCATTAGCCATCCACAACGTCCTTCACATGCAGGGAACTAGATTAGTTTTTCACCACTAAACTTAAATAATATAAAACGAATGCGATACCCATTCGATAGTTTATTCTGTCGATGGTTATCGCATTTTTTTAGGAGAAATAATATGACAAATCAAGAATTACCAAATAATTTTTTATGGGGTGGCGCGGTTGCTGCCCATCAAGTTGAAGGTGCTTACGAGGAAGTCGGTAAAGGATTAAGTGTTGCTGATGTGATGACCTCAGCAGGTAATCGGTCAGAGCGAACAATCACTACCGGGATCGATCCCAGTTATTTTTATCCCAATCACGAAGCCGTCGATTTTTACCATCATTATCCTGAAGACGTTAAACTATTCGCCGAAATGGGCTTTAAGTGTTTTCGAACTTCCATTGCTTGGTCTCGAATTTTTCCGCAAGGTGACGAGGAAGAACCGAATGAAGACGGACTAAAATTTTATGATCGGTTGTTTGCTGAATGCTTAAAATACAATATTGAACCAGTAGTTACCCTCTCTCATTTTGAAATGCCTTATCACTTGGTAACCGAATATGGTGGGTTCAGAAATCGCAAAGTCATCACTTTTTTCACTAGATTTGCTGAAACGGTCTTTAAGCGTTATCGTAATCAAGTCAAGTACTGGCTTACTTTTAACGAAATCAATAACCAAGTTAACTACGATCGCGAATTTACCTTATTTACTAATTCCGGAATTAAAATCCATAATGGTGAAAATCCAGAAGCCGTAATGTATCAAGCCGGCCACTACGAAACCGTCGCCAGTGCATTAGCCGTTCAAATCGCCCATCAAATCAATCCTGATTTTCAAGTCGGGGCCATGATCGCTATGACTCCTGTTTATCCCGCCAGCAATAAACCTCAAGATATTCTTAAAGCTCAACGGGCCATGCAAACTAGATACTGGCTGTCAGATGTTCAGGTCTTAGGATCTTATCCGCAATGGCTAGTTAATTATCAAAAAGCCAAAAAGTTCAACTTGGACATTACTGAAGAGGATTTGGCTATTCTTAAAAAGGGGACCGTTGATTACTTAGGACTTAGTTATTACATGTCTTTTACCACCGCCGCTAGCGATAAAGAAGATGAATTTTATTCTTATAACGAAGCAACCGACCTGGTTAAAAATAATTATGTCCCTAAATCAGATTGGGGTTGGCAAATCGATCCTGAAGGATTGCGTTACTCCCTTAATTGGCTAAACGATCGTTATCACGTGCCCCTGTTTATCGTTGAAAACGGAATCGGAGCAATTGACCACTTAACTAAGGATCACCAAGTTCACGATCAATACCGAATTGATTACTTACGAAGCCACATAAAACAAATGAAACTCTCAATTCTAAAAGATGGCATCCCAGTTATGGGGTATACTCCGTGGAGTGCCATTGATATTGTTTCTGCTAGTACCGGCCAACTATCTAAACGTTATGGTTTTATTTACGTAGATCGTAACGACGATGGTAGTGGTAGTCTTCAACGATTCAAAAAGGATTCATTTGCCTGGTACCAACGGGTCATTGAATCCAACGGTGCGGACTTAAACTATGAAGGTGATTAACATGACAGCTAATGCGATTTTAGCAATCGATATCGGTGGTACTTCCGTTAAATACGGTCTGTGGCAAGATCAGAAACTTTCAAATAAAGGCAGTTTCAGCACTCCGACAACCACAACAACTATGCTAACTGCTTTAAAAGAAGTGAAAAATACACTGGAACAAACTGCTTTCACTAATATTATTGGGGCTGCTGTTAGCGTTCCTGGTTGTGTTAACGTAACTACCGGATCAATTTCGGGGATTAGCGCGGTGGATTATCTGAATAGCATTCCATTTAAAGACCTGTTATCTAGAGAATTGAACCTCCCAGTAAGCATTCAAAACGATGCTAATTGCGCGGCTTTAGCCGAACATGTTTGGGGTAACGCCAAAGATGTTAATAGTGCAGCCTTTATGATTATCGGTACCGGCGTTGGTGGCGCCATAATTGTCAATAATCAGTTATTTGGTGGTGAAGCTAATTTTGCCGGCGAGTTCGGCTATGCCATTATGAACTCTACGGGTGAGACATTGAGTCAACTAGGTAGTCCCGTCAAAATGGCAGAAAAATACAATCAACTAACTGATAGCTCCACTAATCTCACTGGCAAAGAAGTTTTTACTGCTGCGGACAATGGTGATCAATTAGCTCGTAAATGCGTCAATGAACTATATGATACTTTAAGCCTTGCAGCGTACAATTTAGTGGTTAATTTTAGTCCCCAAAGATTAGTGATTGGAGGTGGCGTTTCTGCTCGACAAGAGTTAATAACGGAGTTAAATAAACGAGTTAATGATCTTTTAAAGCAAAATGGCACTCCATTAAATATCGACGTTATTAACTGTCAGTTTTTAAATGATGCTAATTTGGTAGGGGCAGTATGTGAGTATCTAAATCAAAAAATAAAGCAGTAAGTAAATTAGATTTATCATCCCAAAAATCTAATTTATATATCAGCTACCCATTTTTCATTGACACCTTCCCCTATGCAATGCTACCCTTAAAACATCAATTGAACGAGGTAGCTGTTATGAACATTTATTCCAATAACCACTCACAATTGAATAATAAATTTGCCTTTAGCTTTTTCTTTAGATAGCGTTTGTATTCGACATTGATTAGATACGAGCGCACGAATTGCGTTCGTATCTAATCAAGAGCTAAAGCTTTTCAACATGAACTTAGCCGGTTAGATGCGCCATTCACATCTAACTGGGAAATAATACTATTGGGCCCAAGCCAGTTAGATTGAATTTCAGTCTAGCTGGCTTTTTTCTTGTTCAAAATTAAGGAGGAGCCCATGAAAAAATTTTTAGTAGTTATAGCAACTAGTCTAGGCCTGATCAGCTTATCTGGCTGCGGTACTCAAGCCAACCATCAAAAAACCATCCGGATTGGCATTTTGCAAATCGTACAACACGGTTCCTTAGATGCCGCTAGACAAGGATTTCAAACGGAATTGACTCACCAAATTAAGCAGGTGCATCCCACTTGGCAAATTCAATACGATTATCAAAACGCCCAGGGCGACCAAGCTAACTTAAATACGATGGCTCAGCAATTAACTCTTCAAAACTCACAATTATTGTTGGCCATCGGGACTCCGGCAGCCCAAACTTTGGCTCGTAAAACTAACCGCCTACCAATTTTAACTACGGCGGTGACAGACCTCAAAGCTGCAGGACTAGTCCACTCAATTCAAAAACCGGAGACTAACGTCAGTGGAACCAGCGATAAAGCCCCAGTTACCAAGCAACTACAACTATTAACATCCCTGTCTAAGTCGAAGAAGCCATTAGGCGTTATTTACAATTCATCAGAAGAAAACTCCCTTGCTCAAGTGGCGACGGCCAAACAATACGCAAAGAATCACCACCTCAAGTTAAAAACTATCAGTGTCACCACTACTAACGATATTCAATCCGCCTTAGCCAACTTCACCTCTCAAATTAGTGGTCTCTACGTTCCCACCGATAATTTAATGGCTAGTGCAATGAGTATCATCGGCAAAAATTCCCAACGAGCACAGATTCCGGTGGTTACCGGTTCAATCGAAATGGCCCAGGCTGGCGGAACGGCTACTTACGGATTAAATTACCGGGATTTAGGTAAACAAACGGCTCAAATGGCCGCTCGAGTCATTCTCAAGCAACAGTCACCATCAACCACGCCGGTAGAAACTGCCAACCATTTACAACTTTACGTTAATTCGACTAACGCTAAGCTCATCGGGATCAACCTGAAAACTATTAAGCAACCTTAAGGAGGTAACAAGATGATAATTGCAGGAATTGGACAGGGCCTTTTATGGGCCGGATTAGCCATTGGGGTATTTTTAACTTACCGTATTTTGGACATTCCAGATTTGACCGCTGAAGGGAGTTTTCCCTTAGGCGCGGCCATCACCATTAGTATGTTGACTCAAGGACACAACGTAATTGCGGCCACCATGGCAGGCTTTTTGGCGGGGTGTCTGGCTGGAGTTGTCACCGGTATTTTAGATACTATATTTCATATTCCATCACTCTTAGCCGGCATTTTAACCATGACCGGATTGTATTCCGTCAACATCCACATTATGGGGCGCGCCAATATCGCCTTAACTACCGAAAAAGTATTAACTAACTACCTTCCAGCTAATTGGGACCTAAATTGGCAAACTGTGATTATTGGAGTCCTAATCGATGTTGTTATTGTGGCAGTCCTCTGGTGGTATTTTCAAACTAATAACGGATTGTCATTAACCACGGTGGGCAACAACCCCATTATGAGTGCTGCCAATGGCATCAGCGTGAATGCCATGACCATCATTGGCTATGCCATCTCTAACGGTCTTATCGCCCTATCTGGATCGTTAGTCGCGCAGAGCAACGGATTTGCGGATATCGGCATGGGAGTGGGTACGATCGTTATTGGGTTAGCTTCTGTTTTAGCCGGCGAAATCTTTTTGCGTTCCCGGAAAATGTGGCTGCGTTTAAGTGCAATGGTGGTAGGAGCCGTTGTGTACCGGCTGTTATTAACCATCGCAATGTCTTGGGGCATTAACCCCAATGATTTAAAAATCATGTCGGCATTCATTTTAGTAGTAGTGATTGTCTTGCCACTCTGGCAGGCTAAGTTAAGTCACCGCCGCCAATTACAAAAATATTTTCACCAGTTAGAGGAGGGCAACACCCATGAATAATTCCACCGCCATTTTAGAAATACAATCGGTCAACAAAGTATTCTTTACGGAAAATAATTTGCCTAAACATATCCTAAAAGACATTAATCTAACCATTTATCCTGGAGACTTCATTTCGGTCATTGGCAATAACGGGGCCGGCAAGTCGACTCTCTTAAACGTAATTGCTGGTAATTTAACGGCTGATACCGGTTCTATTTACATCAAAAATCGTGACGTTACCAACCAAAACGTGACTAAACGGGCTAAGCACATTGCGCGAGTCTTTCAGGATCCCCAAGCTGGAACTGCCGGGGAATTAACCAGTTCCCAAAATCTGGCAGTAGCTAGTTCTAAGCGCCATTTTAGCTTACGTCCCTACCGTGGCAATTTGGCACCAACTGAACTTAAATCCCTATTGCAACAACCCCAAATGGGCCTAGAGCGTTTCATGGATACTCCGGCCAAATACTTATCCGGGGGGCAACGCCAAGTCCTTTCATTATTGATGGCAGCCCAAAAACAACCTGATTTGTTATTACTCGACGAGCATACCGCTGCACTAGACCCTAAAACTAGCGCGGCGGTAATGAAACTAACAGCTAACCTAGTTAATTCTCAACGTTTAACTAGCTTAATGATTACCCACAAAATGGAGGACGCCTTATATTACGGCAACCGGTTAATTATGGTTCAAGACGGACAGATCACGCATGATGTGCGGGGAGATGATAAGGAGCAATTAACGGTAGTTGAAGTATTAGAATGGTTTGAATAGTGGACTGACGTTGCAAAAATAAGAACACTGTTTTTTATTCATAACTTCTTACGTTAATTTATTTTTTAAGTTATTCCGTATTAGTTAATCAATCATTTTCAAGTTATGATATCAATGATAATATGTTATTGAACTATAACTTATGGAGGAGTTACGTATGAAGAAGAAGATCATCGGTTCACTCGCGTTGATGTTAGGGTTAACCTTAGGGGGATTAACCCAAATCAATCAACCAGCTGCAGATGCTAGTTGGCATAAAGGCACCCCGAAGGCTATCAAAGGCCATTGGCGCAGTAAGCTAAACAAGATCAACATTAACAACAGCCAACATTTGTGGAGCTATAAAGCATTAACGTTTACTGGTAAAAAAGCCAAGTCGGACGTTATTCAAGGGAACCATTTTATTATGAGTCGTCCCAAATATAAATACTTAGGCCATGGAACCTATAAAATCGTGGAAACCTACCATAATTCCCTTATGTATAAAAACAAAGTGAGTTGGTACGCCCATAAAGTCAATGCTCATAAAATCCTATTTAAAATGGGAAGCAGTAGTTACGACACCTATTACAAGTTTTCAGGTAAGGTCAGCAAGCGTTCATTTTATCCATATCCTTAATAAAATTCAGCTTAGGAGGAATTATCATGAAATCAATTTCTAAATCCTTAACCACAATCTGTGTGGCCACAACCCTTTTTACGATTGGCGGTTTACAATTAAATAACCAATCTGAAGTCGCTCACGCAGCTAAATATCACAAATCTATCCCTGCCAAGCTACGTGGTTACTGGCGTGGTCCTAAAAAATCAGGGACTCCCATTTATAATATCGGCAAATCGACCGTCAAGTTCAAATTTGCTTTTCAAGATGGCTACCAGTACGCATATACCAAAACCTATACCAAGTACCTGGGCCATAATAAATATCGCTTAAAATTATATCGACCAGGTCAATCTAAGGCCCTAAGTTATAATTATTTCAACCTGCACTACTATTCAAAACATAAAATGGCACTTGGCTCAATGGTATTTCATAAATAAATTAGTAAGAGGTGTAACTAAAGTCATTTGGTGGCTTCAATTACACCTCTTTTGTAACAAGGCATTGGCATCTTCAACCGCAACAACTAAAATGAAGTTAGTTTTTCAAAAGGATGGTGATTCCATGCACTCTCAAATTACAATCAAAGAAATTGCCACAGAAGCCGGTGTATCAGTAGCGACCGTCTCTAGAGCCTTAAATGATAGTCCACGAGTAACTCCGGCCACTAAACAACGAATTCAACAAATTGCTAATCAACTAGGCTATCGAGTCAATGATTTGGCCCGTAGCATTCGGGTCAAAAAAACCTTTACTTTAGGCGTGGTGATTTCTAATATTTTGACGTCTTTTTTCACTGAAATCATCGATCAATTAGAAGAGCAGGCCCTACAAAACCACTACCAAATTATCATTGCCAGAACTAACGAAGATGCGGCTAGTGAACAACAAGCGATTTCTGCTCTTCAACAACGGATGGTGGATGGCCTAATTGTTGCGACTGCTGATGTTAACAATATTTTAACTAATCTTGATTCCACTACCCCCACTGTTTTTATTGATCGGCAACCCCAAGAAGTTCAAGGAAATTTTGACGTAGTTCTAACCGAAAATACTGAAGGTGCCGCAGAAATAGTTACCACTATGCTTCATCAAGGCGCCCAGCGAATCGGTTTTATTAATAGTCCGGTTAGCACCACCAGTACCGAACGCTTACAGGGTTACCGCCAAGCACTATCACAAACCGAATTGCCATTAGATGATCGTTTAGTTTTAGCTAGCACAGTTGATTACGCTAATGTAGCTGATTTAACTGGCAAACTAGTTTACAACCTCCGTTGTGATGGCATTATCGCCGCTGATAACCAGATTCTATTGCACATCCTACACCGATTAACCGATCGTGATTTTCCTCAAATCATCTTAGGAAGCTTCGACGATTCTCCCTGGCTACAAGTCATGCGTTATCCGATGGTAATTGCCAAACAACCAACGGCCCAAATCGCCAAAGTTGCCTTTGACTTGCTCATGAAACGAATTCAAGACCCCAATCGAGCCACCAATATTAAACGAGTCAAAACTACCCTAGTAAGATATTAAAAAGCGCTAGCCAATACGGTTAGCGCTTTTCTTATTTCACAATTTCACAGAATTCGATGGTTTCATCGTTAGGTCCTAAAATATTGAAATACTTAATTCCACGTTCCCAAAAGGGTAATTCTTGAACCTGATCTTCAATAACGGTGTAACCCTCTGCTTGGGCAGCATCAAAGGTTGCTTGAGCATCCTGAGTATCTAACGAAATATGGTTAATGGCTCCAGCTTGGCGAACCACTGGATCACCAGTCCACGTTTCAATCGTTAAGTGGTTAAACCGCAAGAATGCCACTTCTCCCGCTCCGTTTTTAAATTGGCCGACTAATTGAAAACCCAATCCTTCATAAAATTCAATTGTAGCAGTCAAGTTATCTGTAGGAATTCCTACGTGTTGTAAATCAGTTAATTGATCAGTAATTGCCATTGTTAGTCCCCCTTATAGACTCTTTTCAATATTGACGACGGCTTTATTGATGGGATGATCAAACTTGCCAGCTAAATCATCAGCAACTTGGTCCAAAGTAATTTCGTCAGAAATCAACATTTCCACGTTTACCTTACCACTAGCTAACAAAGCGATGGAGTCTTCAAAAACATATGGGTTAATGAAGGAACCCTTAATATCTAATTCCTTTTGGAACACTTCATAAGAGTTAAGAGCAAAAGTATCAGTTGGATTAGCCACCCCAAACATTAAGACCTGCCCACCCTTACCGGCTTGCTCTACTGCTGCAGTTTGGGTCGCTGGCAAGCCCACACATTCAATGACCACGTCGTAACCAGTTGGAACCTCTTCGGTAGCATTATTGTAGAAATGCGTGGTTCCACAACGACTCATCAATTCTCGTTTGCGATCAGAATGACCAGAAACATCAATTTGACTCAAACCACTAGCAGCCAAAATTTGGGTGAATAATTGGGCAATAAAGCCATCCCCAATCACCAAAGCTTTTTGAGCAGGCTCTAAATTCAAACGTTTAATTCCGTGCATCACACAGCTGATTGGTTCAACCATTGCACCCGATAAATAAGAAACTGAATCTGGTAGCCGATAAACTACTCGTTGCGGAGCGGTGGTATATTCTTCTAGGCCACCATTGCGGGTTACTCCCACCGCACTTAGGTGTTCACACAATTGGGGCCGTCCTTGGCGACAATATTTACAATAGCCACAGTAAATATTAGGGTCGATTGCTACTCGATCACCCACTTTAATGTCAACAACGTCTGGGCCAACTGCTACTACTTCACCAGAATTTTCGTGTCCCAAAACAACTGGCATTTCAGCATCTGCTGAACCGGGTAAGCCTAAGTAAAGATGCTTATCTGTCCCGCAAATCCCAGAGTATTTAACTTTAATCTTCACTTCATCCCCACTAACAGTAGGTTCTGGCAAGTCTTTGATCTGCATATCTGAAATGTTTTCCAATACTAATGCTTTCATGTGATTACCTCTTCATTGTGAAATTAATTACAATAAAAGCTTAGCATATTTTAAAGCGCTTCAATTTGGATTATTGTTAATGAATAAATTCAAATTCAATTTAATATTTCACAATCATCAAGCATTTATCGCTGTCACAATAGCAATTAATTTTGACATTCACAATCGTTAACTATAATACAAACGTTTACACGATTACGTTGATTTTTTATTTCTACCACTAAAAAAGGGACCAATTAGCACAAGCTCAAATTTTTTTAAAGGAAAAATGTAAACGTTTGTATCGTTATAAGAGCAGTTTAATCATCAAAGAAAACGGTTCCAATGGTTAAAATAAACCGCTTTCTTTAAGTTACAATAATAGTATCAATCAATTAAAAACCACTTATTTCACTAAAAATAAAATTAACAGGAGTACCAATTATGCAATTAGGCAGTATTGAAGCCGGCGGAACTAAATTTGTTTGCGCTATCGGCAATGAAGATTACAGAACCTTAGATAAGGTGCGCATTCCCACCACTACCTCTGAAGAAACTTTGCAACGGGTAGTCGATTATTTTAAACAGTATCCAGATTTAAAAGCCATCGGCATTTCTTCTTTTGGACCGTTAGAATTACGACACAACGCTGATAACTTCGGTTATATCACCAATACCCCGAAACCAGGTTGGCAAAATACCGATTTTTACGGCACCATCAAACAAGCCTTTGATATTCCGATCGCTTGGACTACAGACGTGAACGGCTCTGCTTATGGCGAATACGTGGTTTCAACTTTGTTCAATGAAAAAGTTGATTCACTAGTTTACTACACTATTGGGACTGGCGTTGGCGCCGGCATCGTTAATAACGGTGAATTTATGGTAAGCTTAGGGCATCCAGAAATGGGCCACGTTTACTTAAAGCGACATCCAGAAGATCTTGATTTTGCTGGTATCTGTCCTTATCACAATGATTGTTTGGAAGGCTTGGTAGCCGGCCCGACTTTTGAAGCACGCCTCGGTATTTCCGGTCAAGACGTTCCTCACGACCACAAAGTATGGGACATTATGGCTTACTACGTTGCCCAAGCCGCCATTCAAACCACACTCACTATTCGACCAGACAAGATCGTCTTTGGTGGTGGAGTTGTTAGTGAATGGTTCCTTGATAAAGTTCGCGCTCAATTTGCCGAATTACTCAACGATTACGTCGCAGTTCCACCACTTGAGCAATACATCACCATGCCTAACGTTAAAGAAAATGGTTCTGCTACCCTTGGTGATTTTGCCATGGCATTAAAGGAATATAACCGTTAAGAATTAATTGAAAAGGATGTGGAAATTTTGCTGAATCATAAAGTCTTAGCTACTGAACCGCAAACTGAAATTAAACCCAAAATCCGGAGTCTTTCCATGGCTGCCTCACTAGGATTCTTTGCCCTTTCACTAGTAATTAACTCTGCTGGTAACGTCTTAACCCTAGTTACTAGTGCCAAAATCATGCCGTCTTTTTTAGGATCTGCCTACTGGACAGCAGCGGAAGCCAATTTTGGAAACGCCGTTCATTGGAATTTATTTTGGACCTTTCTAATTATCGGAGTTTTAACCTCATTATTGAATGCCGTGTTAATACAGAAATTTGAATGGAAACGCATTTTAGGTAATCTAGCCTTCATGGTTCCCTTCTCAGCCTTAATTCAGCTCTTTGAAGATTTCTTCATGGGCAAGTATCCTAATTTGTTTAGTGGTTTTCCAGAAGCTAAGACGCCCCTTATGATTGGCCTCTACGTCTTAATTAACTTTGCCGGGGTGGCTCTCATTGCGATCGCCATTTCAATTTATCAACGGGTTAACCTAGTTTTGCATCCCGCTGATGACTTAATGCAAATCTTACGATTCAAATTTTTCAAGGGCCAAGCTGCACCAGCCATGTGGGCTTCTTATATCCCACCTACCATCCTTGCCCTCATCGCACTCTTAATTACCCATCAATTTACTAATTTCGGCTTAGGGACGGTTTTTGCCTTCCTAGCTCAAGGCGGCATTACGGGCTGGGCTGACACTCATGTATTTAAGAACTTGCATCACCAAGCATTGGATGTAGGTAAAGATGAATAAATAAAAAAACATCGCCATACGGCGATGTTTTTTATTGGACTTTTGCAATTTTTCCCTGTTGGATATACACACTCAAAATGGCAATATCAGCTGGATTAACTCCGCTGATCCGACCTGCTTGGGCTAGTGTTTCAGGTTGAATTTGCTTTAATTTTTGGTGAGCTTCAGTTGCAATTCCGTCGATGGCGTCGTAGTCGATGTTATCCGGAATCTTCTTAGCTTCCATCTTCTTCATCTTCTCAACGTTTTCTTCGGCTTTAGCAATGTAGCCAGCATACTTGGTCCTAATTTCAACTTGTTCGACTTCTCTGCGACCTAATGCTTCCTCAGGTGCATCAATGAACTGCAAGAGCGTTTGGTAGTCAACATATGGCCGCCGTAAGAAAATAGCAGCTATAACACCGTCTTGTAATGGCTTGTCGCCGTGGGCGGTGATAAACTCGTTAACTGCCTCGCTAGGCTTAATTCGAATCTTAGCTAACCGATCCAATTCAGCTTCTACAACGGCTTTCTTAGCCAAAAAAGCTTCGTAACGATCGTCAGTAATCAAACCTAACTCGTGCCCCTTTTCGGTTAAGCGCATGTCGGCATTGTCATTTCTAAGCAATAACCGGTATTCGGCCCGACTAGTTAATAACCGGTAAGGTTCCTTGGTTCCCTTGGTTACCAAATCATCGATCATTACTCCGATATAGGCTTCATCCCGCTTCAAAGTAAAGCCTGGCTTGCCTTGAGCCCGTAAACCAGCGTTAATTCCGGCAATTAATCCTTGGCCTGCAGCTTCTTCGTAACCAGATGTTCCGTTAGTTTGGCCAGCGGTAAAGAGGTTTTTAACGACCTTAGTTTCCAAGGTTGGTTTTAACTGATAGGGTGCAACCACGTCATATTCAATCGCGTAACCTGGTCGCATCATTTCAGCGTGTTCCAAGCCTGCAATCGTGTGAATAAATTCCTGTTGCACTTCTTCTGGCATGGAAGTAGAAAGCCCTTGGACGTACCATTCTTGTGTATGGCGACCTTCAGGTTCTAAGAATAACTGATGGCGCTTCTTATCAGCAAAGCGAACAATTTTATCTTCAATAGATGGGCAATAACGTGGTCCCACCCCTTCGATCACTCCGGTAAACATCGGAGCTCGATCAAAGTTTTCGCGGATAATTTCGTGCGTCTTTTCGTTGGTGTAGGTTAACCAACAGGAAAGTTGATTCTTGACAGTAAGGTAGTCCTCGTCCTTAGATTCATAACTAAAGAAGTTAGGCGTTTCATCACCGGGTTGTTGTTCCGTCTTCGAGTAGTCGATAGTTTTGCCGTCTACCCGTGGGGGAGTCCCCGTCTTAAACCGTTCCAAATCAAAGCCCAATTTTTCCAAATTAGCGGTTAGCTTTTCAGCGGGTTGAGAATTATTAGGACCAGAAGCATACATCAATTCTCCGATGATAATTTTGCCTCGAGCAGCCGTTCCGGCACACACTACTACCGCTTTAGCCCGGTATTTGGCACCAGTATTAGTGATAACGCCCCGACATTCGCCGTCTTCGATGATCAAATCATCAACCGTCCCTTGACGTAACGTCAAATTAGGTTCGTTTTCTAGTGTTTCTTTCATTTCAGCGTGGTAAGCGTGCTTATCTGCTTGAGCCCGTAACGCTTGAACAGCAGGGCCCTTTCCAGTGTTTAGCATCCGCATTTGCACGTAAGTTTTATCAATATTTTTACCCATTTCACCGCCAAGAGCGTCGATTTCTCGAACGACAATCCCTTTAGCTGGGCCCCCAATTGATGGGTTACATGGCATAAAGGCTACCATGTCTAAATTAATGGTAATTAAGAGGGTTTTATTTCCCATTCTGGCAGCAGCTAATGCCGCTTCACTTCCAGCGTGGCCAGCGCCGACAACGATTACATCGTAATCATCACCAGCGTAAGTCTGCTTAACTTCGCTGACTTGTAAACTTTTCACGAGTTGATTCCTCCATAAATGTTTCACATGAAACGTTACTTACCCAAACAGAATTGGCTAAATAACTGATCCAATAATTCATCTTGATAGCTGTCGCCAGTAATTTCACCTAACAAATCCCAACAATTGGTCATGTCAATTTGAACTAAATCAACTGGCAGGCCACTATCCAAACCATCTACGACCGCTTTTAAGGAAGCGTTCGCCCGGTTTAATAGTCCAATATGGCGGGCATTAGTTACGACGACATCGTTTTGACTATTTTCAATTCCTTCGTTGAAGAATAAATGAGCGATAAGTTCTTCTAGTTCTTGGAGGCCACTGGCTTTAATTGCCGAAGTGGAAATGATGTTTTTACCTCCCACTAAGTGCTTAACTTCTTCTAACTCAATTTGTTGAGGCAAATCCGTTTTATTTAAAACTACGATTCGTTGTTTGCCAGCAGTGGCGTCAATTAATTCGCGATCTTCTGCAGTCAGGGGTTCGCTGGCATTTAAAACCAACATAACCAAGTCAGAGCTATCAATAGCCTTACGGGAACGATCTACCCCGATTTTTTCGACCTTATCTTCAGTATCATGAATTCCGGCGGTATCAATTAACTTCAACGGTACCCCGCGGACGTTAACGTATTCTTCCAACACATCCCGAGTCGTCCCCGGCACATCAGTAACAATTGCCTTATCTTCATGGAGTAAATGGTTTAACAAGCTTGATTTACCCACGTTAGGTCGACCAATAATGGAGGTCGCTAACCCATCTCGCAAAATCTTGCCTTGTTTGGCAGTAACTAGCAACTGATCAATTTGAGCATGAACCTGTTCGGCCTTTTGCCGCAGTAAGCGGCTGGTCATGGTTTCCACGTCATCATACTCTGGATAGTCGATATTAACCTCTACTTGGGCCAATACATCCAAAATATCCTGCCGCAAATTTCGAATTAGGTGGGATAAATTACCATCTAATTGGTTAATGGCTACCTTCATAGACCGATCAGTTTTCGCTTCGATCAAATCCATTACAGCTTCAGATTGAGACAAATCAATTCGGCCATTCAAAAAAGCTCGTTTGGTAAATTCACCTGGTTCGGCCATTCTAGCGCCGTTACTTAATACCATTTGTAAAATTTTATTAGTGGCCACAATTCCACCGTGGCAGTTTATTTCTACGATGTTTTCCTTAGTGTACGTCCTAGGGGCGCGCATCACTGAAACCATTACTTCGTCCACGTCATCTCCCGTATCGTGATCAACAATGTGGCCGTAATTAATTGTGTTAGTGTCCACTTTAGCCAAATTTTTGCCCCGATAAATGCGAGCAGCTACGTCGACTGCATCATCTCCACTAATCCGAATGATAGAAATTCCACCTTCACCAGCTGGAGTTGAAATAGCAGCAATCGTGTCAAAATCAGTTGTGGTTAAAACCATAATTGTGCTCCTTTCGTTAATAATTGAATTTAGAATACAAAAAAAGTGCCCACACCACGCCAAAAAAGGCGTGGATAAAGCACTTTCACTACTTTACCTAGTTAAGATAAGAATGATTACCTATATAATATTCAAATTCATTTGGTTTGTCAAACAAAATTTAACGGGGGATGATCACGATAGAGCGGTGGTTTCCCTTGCCTGACGAATAAGTGGCCACGTGTTTGTTGGTGACTAACGCTTTGTGAATAATTTTGCGTTCAAACGCTGGCATTGGATTTAAATGAATTGGTCGCCCATTAGCAATTACTTCCATAGCGGATTTATGCGCTACTTTGGTTAAAATTTCCTGACGACGTTTCCGATAACCGGCGACGTCTAATGTAACCGTGACATCGTTGGCCCCTTTTCGATTAACGTAAATCTGGCCTAGTTGTTGTAACGCATTTAAGGTACGGCCATGACGGCCAATTAAGCGGTTTTCATTATCCGTTTGCAATTCATAACTAATCAAGTGCCGGTTTTTAACGTTAGCCGTAATGCCTAATTCAAAGCCCATTGCTTTAATTACATCCGTTAGGTAGTCAGTTAAGTCATTAACTACTTGATCGGCCAATAACCGTTGGGTTTTAGGTTTTAGTGGATATTTTTTAATCGTGGTAGCAGGATCAACAGGCCGAATTTTATTTTTACGCATTGGTGGCCGGTATGAATGGACTGCGGTTTCAGTATCTTTTTTGTCTTCAACAATGGTAATATCAACCAATGCCATTTGGCGCCCGATGCCAAAAAAACCGTTGCTAGCGGACCGTTTTACCGTAATCAACGCTTTTTCGCGGGGAATCCCCATTGTTATCAATCCTTTGTCAATTGCTTCTTCGATGTTTTTTCCGGTAAATTCAGTCACAAACAGCCCTCCTACCATTAAAGTTAACATAACAATAATACCATAAATAAGGAAATAACCATAAACTGGTTAAACAAATCATTTTTAAGCTCTCTAGGTTCCTTTTTTGCTAAAATAAAAATTAATTCAGTAGGGGGTATGTAAAATGGATTTTGACGTTTTATTTATTGGTAGTGGACAAGGAGCCTATAATGGCGCAATTCCAATGAGTCAGGCAGGATTAAAAGTGGCCGTTGCCGAAGAAGGTCGTTTTGGTGGTGTTTGTACCAATCGTGGCTGTAATGCTAAGATCACCCTGGACCGCCCAGTAGAAATTATGCGCCAGGTAGAACAACTGCAGGGAAAAGGGTTCAACGGCATCCCTACCTTAAATTGGGAAGATTTAATGGCACACAAACACGAAGTAATCGATGGATTATCGGAAAGTAACCGAATGAAATTAGTCAACGCAGGAGTGACTATTTTAACTGGCCACGCTAAGTTTGTAGATGACCATACGGTTTCCATTGACGGTCACCATTATTCCAGCACCAAAATCGTAATTGTTTCGGGACAACATCCCCATCGAATGGAAATTCCAGGAAGTGAACTTTTTCATGATAGTACCGATTTCTTAGTAACTGAGCACTTACCAGCCAAAATGGCAATTATCGGTGGTGGATACGTAGCAATGGAATCCGCCACTATCGCGAACGCATTCGGTTGTGACGTTACCGTCATCTTGCGGGGAACTAAAGTTTTACGGGGCTTTTATCAACCTTACGTTCAAAAAATCATTTCTGACTTGCAATCTCGTGGAGTTAAGTTCAACTTCAGTGAATCCATAGAACAAGCTAGGCAAACCACAGCTGGCATCCAACTGAATGGTACAGATGGCTACCAGTTAACCGCCGATTACGTGTTAGATGCTAGTGGTCGCCGGCCTAACGTTCAAAATATGGATCTTGATCGAATTGGACTCAAATTTGATGAGGCAACCGGAATTGAAGTTGATGATCACCTCCAAACCAACGTACCAGGTATCTACGCTACTGGGGATGTAATTCAAAAAACGGTCCCTAAAATCACCCCCACCGCCATTTTCGAGTCCCTTTATCTCTCTCATTTATTCAAGCAGGAAACTACGGCGGCCATTAATTATCCGGCCATTCCACATACTGTTTTTACTTCCCCTAGAATCGCCGCAGTCGGAGTAGAAGTGGCTGAAGCCAAAGCCTATCCTGAAAAATACCACATAGCCGAATTTGATTACGCAACTGACTGGTTCCGACAGGTAGGAAACGAAACTAGTGGTGGAATTACCATCGTTTATGACGCAGACAATATCGTTGTTGGAGCGGTTAGTTACGGTAACGATGCGGTAGAAACCATCAACGGGTTAACCGATATCATTGAAAATCGAATATCACATGAGGACGTAGAACGATTACTTTATATTTTCCCTAGTATTGCCCATTCTTACATGCGTAAGGTTTAACGACAAAAAAGCCACTCAGCAATATACTGAGTGGCTTTTTATTATTTACGTTTACTCTTTTTAGCTTTTTTAATTGCTTTTTGCTTAGCCCGTTCACGATCTCGTTCAGCTTGAATTTTTTCTTCTCGTTCACGTTGGATCTTCCAAGGGTTTTGAATAATCAAGGTTTGACCCACTTGGAAAGCGTTGGTAACTACCCAGTAAAGTGACAAGGCAGATGGAACGTTTAACGCCGTAAAGAAGATAATCAATGGCATTCCGACCGTCATCATCGTCGTCATTGAGTTAGATTCTGGTTGGCCCTTCATGTTCAACCATGAAGAGAAGAAGGTGAAGACTGCAGCTAAGATTGGCAGAATGTAGTATGGATCTTTAGCCCCTAATTGTAACCACAAGAAGTGACCCGTCCGCAAAACACTCGTCCGCCAAATTGCTTGGTACAAAGCGAAGATGATTGGTAATTGGATTACCAATGGCAAACAACCGGCAATTGGGTTAACGCCCGCTTCGGCATATAACTTCCGTTGTTCTTCCTGCAATTTTTGCATTGTTTCAGTATCTTTTGAAGAATACTTTTGTTGCAATGCCTTTAATTGCGGTTGAATTTCTTGCGTTTTGCGCATGCTGCGTGTTTGGAAAATCATCAACGGTAAAATGATAATCCGGATAATAATGGTAAAGATAATAATCCCGATTCCATAATTATCGTTGAAGAATTTAGAAAGCCAAATAATAGCTCGTGAGAAGTTTAAAACGATTAAGCCATCCCACAAACCGGTACTGTGTTCAGTGATCGGTGCGTTACTACAGGCCGTTAAAAAGACAGTCAAACTGAGCATGGCCAGTAAGGCACTGATTTTTTTAATTCTTTTCTTCAATTGTTGATTCCTCATCATCATCCGCAAAGTCTAGCAACTTTGCTAATTTTAAGGCGTGAATTAAGCCACGTTTGATTTCAGCCATTGACATTCCATCAGTTGATGGCCGAGCAATAACAATAAAATCAACGTCTTGCCGTAATTGGGGCTTTAACTCCAACAATGATTGTCTAATTCGGCGTTTGACCCAATTCCGGTGTACTGCGTTACCAATTTTCTTTCCTACCGAAATTCCTACCCGAAAATGGGGTTGCTCCGGTTTATCCAGAGAATAGATAACAAATTGTCGATTAGCGATTGAATTATGGGTTTCAAAAACGGTCTGAAAGTCCGCTTCTTTTTTAACCCGGTATGATTTTCGCATGATCCATCTCCAAAACTGTCTAAAAAATGAAAAAGACCACTGAATGGTCAGTGGTCTATGCAGACAATACTTTTCTACCTTTTTGACGTCGGCGTGCTAACACTTTACGACCATTGCTGGTACTCATTCGCTTACGGAAACCATGAACGCGAGCGCGATGACGCTTCTTTGGTTGATAAGTTCTCTTCATAACTAAAGAATCCTCCTTTTGTTAGTGTCGCGTTTAAGCATTAATTTTATGTTCAAATGCATTTCTTAAACATAATACCATAAATAGAAGTTAGCGCAAACCGTCAATTTCAAAAATACCGGTATTTTTTTGAACAAATTAAATTGTTTCATGAACAATTGCTGTGGATAACTCAATTTTGGTAGCGGAACAACTAACAAGCTTATCAACGGTTTTTCCACAAGTAAACAGGCAGGAAAAACACCTGTGCACAACTTGTGGATAAGTATGGATAACAGTCTTAAATTCTTTGTTAAGACTGGCTTTATTTATCCACAGTTTCTTGGTGACAACTAAATTTTGCAGGGGAAATTCCATAGTTATAAACATACCTGTGGAAAACCCTATTCCTGCCTGTGAAACAATTTTCCACAAGCTATTTTTACCTGTGGAAAACTTTTGTCATCGGTGCTAAAATAAATTTGCATGAATTTTGTAACGAATGACTAAGGGGGATCCACTCGTGCTTGATAAAGACACACTATGGGATGAACTCGCCAAAACATTTCAGCAAAGTATGGCTCCACTTACGTATGACACCTGGATTAAACCGGTAATTCCGGTAGCGTTCGATGGTCAAACGTTAACGTTGGCTTTACCTTCTGAATTGCACCGTGATTATTGGCAGTCCCAGCTCGTCCAAAATTTGATCGAGTATGCCTACATCGCCACTAAGGGCAATATCGAACCCAAATTTATTTTAGAAGACGACCTCAAGAAATACGAAGAGCCGAAAAAAGCAGAACCTGCACCGGCCCAAAAAGTCGAACAATCCGACTTCTCCTTTAGTAAGGAAAATCATATCAATCCGACCTACACTTTTGAAAATTTCGTTATCGGTAAGGGCAATCAAATGGCCCACGCCGCTGCGTTAGTAGTTTCAGAAGAGCCCGGAAAACTGTATAACCCGTTATTCTTTTACGGGGGCGTGGGGTTAGGAAAAACCCACTTGATGCAAGCCATTGGCAACCGAATGTTGGAAGACGATCCTAACGTCAACGTTAAATACGTGACCAGTGAAGCCTTCACCAATGATTTCATCAACGCTATTCAAACCAACCAAACGGAAGCCTTTCGCAAGGAATACCGGAACGTTGATATTTTAATGGTCGATGATATTCAATTTTTTGCTGAAAAAGAAGGAACCCAAGAAGAATTTTTCCACACCTTCAACGATCTCTACAATAACGGCAAACAAATTGTTTTGACTTCTGACCGGATGCCACAAGAAATCCCTAAGTTGCAAGAACGATTAGTTTCTCGTTTTGCTTGGGGCTTGCCCGTTGATATTACTCCACCAGATTTAGAAACGCGGATCGCTATTTTGCGCGCCAAAGCCGAAGCTGACCAGTTAGATATTCCCAATGAAACCCTCAGTTACATTGCTGGGCAAATTGATTCTAACGTTCGGGAATTAGAGGGCGCCCTTTCACGAGTTCAGGCTTACGCCAAATTGCGCAAAGAACCCATCACCACCGCGTTAGTTTATGAAGCTCTTCGGGGCTTAAACTTAGCTAGTGAACATCACGAACTATCAATCGCTGATATTCAAAATAAAGTTGCCGACTATTTTCACGTATCATTAAGTGACTTAAAGGGTAAAAAACGCAACAAAGCAATTGTGATGCCTCGCCAAATTGCCATGTATCTCTCTCGGGAATTAACTTCTAACTCCCTGCCTAAGATTGGCAAAGAATTTGGTGGTAAGGATCACACTACCGTTATCCATGCTTGCGAAAAAATCGGTGACGTCATTAAGGTCGATGCTGATGTTCAAAAAGCAGTTAAAGATTTAAAAAATGCATTAAGCAACTAAAGAAACACTGGAATTCTAATAAAAAATCTGGGTTAACCCCTTTTTATATGGGCTAATCCAGATTTTTGTTTGCTAAATCACCTTAAATAGCAAAATATTTCGATCGATTTTTCATCTGAGCCGTATTTTGCGAAACTCAATGGTATAATAGCTGTTGATAAATAGCGGATATAAGCAAAAGTTGTGCACACAGTTATCCACATGGGGATAACTTGGTAAATCACCACTTCTAGAAGTTTTCCACAGCTTCCACAGACCCTACTACTGCTTCTATCTTTTTATTACTTAAGTAAATAACACACCACTTTCCGGGAGGTATCTTCATTTCATGAAACTTTCAATCAACAGAGCCGCATTCATTAAGGCTTTAAACACCGTTTCTAGAGCAATTTCATCAAAAACCACTATTCCTATTTTAACTGGATTAAAGCTATCAGCTGACGTAACGGGATTAGTATTAACTGGTAGTAATGCAGATATTTCTATTGAAACTACAGTTCAAATCGAAGATCCAGACAACCAACTAGTAATTTCAGAAGCAGGCAACATTGTGTTACCTGCCAGATTTTTCACTGAAATCATTAAAAAATTGCCAATGGAAACTTTAACTTTAGAAGTTAGTGATAATTTCCAAACTAAGATCACCTCTGGCCAATCTTCTTTTGAAATCAACGGGTTAGATGCAGGTAATTACCCTCATTTACCAGAAATTGATACTAATGATTCCATTACTTTGTCCGCAGATATCTTTAAAGAAGTGGTCAGTCAAACCGTTATGGCGGTTTCTAATCAAGAAAGTCGCCCAATTTTAACCGGGGTGCACTTCACCATTGATGATAATTCATTGATGGCAGTTGCTACTGATAGTCATCGATTGAGTCAACGTAAAGTAGTGCTAGACCAGCCTGTTAATGGTCATTACGATTTTGTAATACCGGGACATAGCCTTACTGAGCTAACCAAAATGATTGCTGACGATCAAACTAACGTTACGTTGTTAGTGACTGAAAACCAAGTGTTGTTCATGTTAGGTGACACTATGTTTTATTCCAGATTGTTGGAAGGTAACTATCCAGATACTACTCGTTTAATTCCAACCGAATTTGATACTAGAATCCAATTTGACGCCCATGAATTATTGGCTTCAGTAGAACGAGCTTCCTTGCTTTCACATGAATCTCGCAATAACGTAGTTAAATTAACTATTGATCCGGATCAACAAATTGTGACCATCTATGGTAATTCACCAGATGTCGGAAACGTTGAAGAAGCAATGGAACCTCGGTCAGTAGAAGGAAACGAATTAGAAATTTCCTTTAACCCGGATTATATGAAGGATGCCTTACGTTCTTTTGGTCAAACCAACGTTAATATCGATTTCACTTCTCCATTACGGCCATTTACGTTGATGCCTAGTGAAGATGGCGAAAGCTTTATCCAATTGATTACTCCAATCAGAACTTTCTAACAGAACTAATCTTAGTTTGTGAAAAGCTCAGCACCTAAAAACAGGTGTTGGGCTTTTTTGCTGAGAAGAGCAAATTTAATTGACGGCTTTTAAAAATGACGCTTAAAAACGATTAAAATTCGCATAATTTAGTTTTTAGCCGTTTTATCTGCTGATGGAAAAAAATATCAAATGAAACTAAAAACGCTCAGAGAGCTTATATAGCCGAATTCGATGTACATTTTTAGTTTAAAAGTGTATAATTAATACCAGACAAAGGTGGGTGAAACTGTGAAAAAAGAAGTTTTTGTCAGCGGTGAATACATCACTTTAGGCCAGCTACTAAAAGAAGAATCAATTATTAGTAGTGGTGGTCAGGCCAAGTGGTACTTGAAGGAAAATGCCGTCAGTGTCAACGATGAACCCGATGATCGCCGGGGCCGGAAATTATATGATGGTGATAACGTTGATGTACCTGGAGAAGGCATGTTTTTTATTCGAACTAAACAGGCGGATTAATGCAATTAGAAGAATTAACTCTCCACAATTACCGCAACTATGAGGACACGACCCTGCACTTTTCTTCGCACATTAACGTGTTATTAGGAGAAAATGCTCAGGGTAAGACCAACATGCTAGAAGCGATTTACGTTTTAGCGCTAGCTCGTTCACACCGAACGGCCAACGATAAAGAGTTGATCAACTGGCAGGCAACGGCTGCTCAAATTAAAGGGCGGGTTCGTAAAAATCGTGGTACGGTTCCGCTGGAGTTGGATTTAGCTACTAAAGGTAAAAAAGCCAAGGTTAATCACTTAGAACAGGCTCGCTTGTCATCTTATGTGGGCCAGTTAAACGTGATTTTATTTGCGCCAGAAGACCTGCAGATTGTTAAGGGTGCTCCTCAAAAGCGGCGGAAGTTTCTAGATATGGAATTTGGGCAGATGAGTAGCAAATACCTCTATAATTCCAGTCAGTATCGCAAAATTTTGAAGCAACGTAATCGATATCTAAAAGATCTGCATAACCACGTTAGCCAGGACAAAGTGTATCTGGGCGTGTTATCAGATCAGTTAGCTGCTTACGGAGCAGAGATTATTGCTCAACGATTGGCACTATTAGAACAATTAGAGCACTTTGCGGCTCAAATTCATGCCGAAATTTCTAGAGGGCAAGAACAGTTGGTTTTTCAATACCAAACGGCCATTCCAGAAGTCAATCGGGGTTCAGTGGAAGAGTTATATCAATATTTACGCCAACAATACGAGCGTTTAGAAGCCAAAGAAATTATGCAAGCGACGACGTTGTTAGGTCCGCACCGCGACGATTTAGCGTTTTTAGTTAACGATAAGAACGTTGCGGCGTTTGGCTCTCAAGGCCAACAACGAACCACTGCACTAGCTTTAAAACTCGCCGAAATCGATTTAATGAAGCAACAAACTGATGAGTACCCGGTGTTACTACTGGATGACGTACTCTCGGAACTGGATGATTACCGTCAAACGCATTTACTGACGGCGATTCAAAATAAAGTCCAGACGTTTTTAACGACTACTAGCTTAAGTGGGGTTCAAGAGGAGTTACTTAAAGCTCCGAAAGTCTTTCAGATTGCTAATGGTCGGGTCAAGGAGGAAATAGATGACTGAAGAAGAAAGCAAACAAGCTAAAGCGCAAGAATATGACGCCAGCCAAATTCAAGTGCTGGAAGGCTTGGAAGCTGTTAGAAAGCGGCCCGGTATGTATATCGGTTCTACTAGTGCCCAAGGTCTCCACCATTTAGTATGGGAAATCGTGGATAACGGAATTGATGAAGCCTTAGCTGGGTTCGCTACTAAAATCACCGTTACGGTGGAAAAAGATAATTCGATCACCGTTACCGATGATGGACGGGGAATTCCAGTTGATATTCAACAAAAAACTGGAAAACCTGCACTAGAAACAGTCTTTACCATTTTGCATGCCGGTGGTAAATTCGGCGGTGGCGGTTACAAGGTTTCTGGTGGTCTTCATGGGGTGGGGGCTTCAGTAGTAAACGCCTTATCTACTCATTTAGACGTTGAAGTTGCCAAGAACGGTAAAATTTATCGAATGGACTTCACTCGCGGTCACGTGACTGAATCAATGCATACCACTCGGGACGTGCCAGCTGATGCTCACGGAACTCGGGTTCACTTCGTTCCGGATCCAGACATCTTCCAAGAAACGACGATTTACGATATTAAGACTTTAACTACCCGGGTTCGGGAACTAGCCTTCTTAAACAAAGGCTTGCGGATCGTCATTCGAGATGAACGTCCAGAAGTTCCAACCGAAGAAGACTTCATGTACGAAGGTGGAATTAAGCACTACGTTGAATATTTGGATAAAGATAAAAACGTCTTACTTAAAGAACCTATCTACGTTGAAGGAATTGAAAACGGTATTACTGTTGAAGTAGCGATTCAATATACTGATGACTACCACAGCAATTTAATGACCTTCACTAATAATATCCACACCTATGAAGGTGGGACCCATGAAGAAGGATTCAAACGGGCATTAACCAGAATCGTTAATGATTACGCTCGGAAGAATAAGTTGATGAAGGACAGCGATCCTAATTTATCAGGGGAAGACGTTCGAGAAGGGATGACGGCGGTAGTTTCTATCAAGCATCCGGATCCCCAATTTGAAGGTCAGACTAAGACCAAATTAGGTAACTCAGACGCCCGAACTGCAACTGATCGTATCTTCTCAGATCACTTCAACAAGTTCTTAATGGAAAATCCTAGTGATGCCAAAAAGATTGTTGACCGTGGGATCTTAGCTTCTAAGGCGCGGTCTGCTGCTAAGCGCGCTCGTGAAGTTACCCGGCGCAAGAGTGGGCTAGAAATTAGTAACTTGCCAGGTAAACTAGCTGATAATACTAGTAAGGATCCAGAAATTTCAGAATTATTTATCGTCGAAGGGGATTCAGCCGGCGGTTCTGCTAAGCAAGGCCGGTCTCGGCTGACCCAAGCCATTTTGCCAATTAGGGGTAAAATTTTGAACGTGGAAAAGGCTACGATGGATCGCATTTTGGCTAACGAAGAAATTCGATCATTGTTCACCGCCATGGGAACTGGCTTTGGTGAAGATTTTGATCTCTCCAAGATTCACTATCATAAGCTAATTATCATGACCGATGCCGATGTTGATGGGGCGCATATCCAAACCTTGCTATTAACGTTGTTGTACCGGTACATGAGACCGATGATCGATGCCGGCTTCGTTTACGTTGCTCAACCACCGTTGTATCAAGTGCGCCAAGGTAAGCTACAACGATACATCGACACAGATGAAGAATTAAACGAAGTGTTGGGACAACTACCACCTTCCCCTAAACCAGTTATCCAACGGTATAAAGGGCTTGGTGAAATGGACGCTGAACAACTATGGGAAACCACAATGAATCCGGAAAACCGGCGTTTGTTGCGGGTAAGAGCTGATGATGCCGCTGAGGCTGATCAAGTCTTTTCAATGCTGATGGGTGACAAGGTTGAACCACGTCGTGACTTCATTGAAGAAAATGCAACGTTTGTTGAAAACCTTGATATTTAGTAGCGTGAAACACTATTAGGATTAGAATAAATCCCGGTATATCAATATAGTTTCACGTGAAACAATCAGCTGACCAAGAATGGAGGTTAGACAGCTTGGCCGAAGAAAATTTTGAAAGTCATATCACTGATATTGACTTATCTAAAAAAATGCGGACGTCATTTCTTGACTACGCAATGAGTGTTATCGTTGCTCGGGCGTTACCAGACGTTCGAGATGGACTAAAACCAGTTCACCGGCGAATTTTATACGATATGCATGAATTAGGGGTTACCCCTGATAAACCTTACAAGAAATCTGCCAGAATCGTTGGGGACGTTTTGGGTAAGTATCACCCCCATGGGGATACTGCCGTTTACGAATCTATGGTGCGAATGGCGCAGGACTTTAGTTACCGTTATATGTTAGTTGACGGTCACGGTAACTTCGGGTCTGTCGATGGTGATGGGGCTGCCGCTATGCGGTATACTGAAGCTCGGTTGAGCAAAATCGCCATGGAAATGATTCGGGATATTAATAAAGATACAATTGATTTTCAAGATAACTATGATGGCACTGAACGGGAACCATCCGTTTTACCAGCACGTTTTCCTAACTTGTTAGTCAACGGGGCATCTGGGATTGCCGTTGGGATGGCCACTAACATTCCACCGCATAACCTTTCTGAAGTTATCAGTGCTATTCACGTCTTGATGGATAATCCGGACGCCACCACTGCTGACTTAATGGAAGCTCTTCCTGGTCCTGATTTTCCTACCGGCGGCGTCGTAATGGGCAAGTCCGGAATCAGAAAGGCCTACGAAACTGGGAAGGGTTCAATCACATTAAGAGCCCGGGTAGAAATTGAAGGCGAAGCCAACGGTAAGCAAAGAATCGTGGCCACCGAAATTCCTTACATGGTTAACAAGGCCAAGTTGATTGAACGAATTGCTGAATTAGCTCGGGAAAAACGGATTGAAGGCATCACCGATGTTAACGATGAATCTGACCGAGAAGGGATGCGAATCGTTATCGACGTGCGGCGGGATGCCAGCGCCGAAGTGATTCTAAACAATCTTTACAAGCTAACCTTGATGCAGACTTCATTTAGCTTTAACATGTTGGCAATTGTTAAGGGCACTCCGCAAGTACTTAGCTTAAAAGAGATTTTGACCTACTACTTGGAACACCAAGTGGAAGTTATCAAACGCCGGACAGCTTATGAACTAAAGAAAGCTCAAGCTAGAGCGCACATCTTAGAAGGGTTGCGGATTGCGTTAGACCATATTGATGCGATCATCGCAATTATTCGGGGATCCCAAACCGGTGAAATCGCTAAAAATGAATTGATGAGTCAATTTGGTTTAAGTGATAAGCAATCTCAAGCGATCTTGGACATGCGGTTAGTTCGTTTGACTGGTTTGGAACGCGAAAAAGTTGAAAAAGAATACAACGACTTGATGAAAGCCATTGAAGACTACAAAGAAATTTTGGCTAGTCGGGACCGCGTTAATGAAATCATTTACCAAGAACTCTTGGAAATCCAAGATAAATTTGGTGATGATCGACGCACTGAATTACTAGTTGGGGAAGTTCTTAGTCTAGAAGACGAAGATTTGATTGAAGAAGAAGACGTAATCGTTAGTTTGACCCATAACGGATACATCAAACGACTTCCAACTACTGAATTCAAGGCGCAAAATCGTGGTGGTCGTGGGGTTCAAGGAATGGGTGTTCACGACGATGATTTCATCGAACACTTAGTTTCTACCTCTACTCATGATATTTTGTTATTCTTTACCGATGCCGGTAAGGTTTATCGGATGAAAGGTTACGAAATTCCTGAATATGGCCGAGCTGCTAAGGGAATTCCGATCATTAACTTGTTAAATATCGATTCAGGTGAAAAAATTCAAGCTGTCATTAACGTTTCTGATCGTAACAGTGACGTTGATAAGGATCTTTTCTTTACCACCCTGTTAGGAACGGTTAAGAAGACACCGGTTGCTGAATTTACTAATATCCGCAGTAACGGTCTTAAAGCTATTCACCTAAAAGATGGCGACCAAGTTACTAACGTCTTAATTGCTGACGATGATGAAAATATCATTATCGGAACTCATCAAGGATACGCTGTTAGCTTTAGAGCTGACGCAGTTCGGACAATGGGTCGAAGTGCCACTGGGGTTCGAGGTATTCGCCTTCGCGAAGACGATTACGTAGTTGGTTCAGATATCTTAGCGCCGGATAGTGATGTATTCGTTATTTCAGAAAAGGGTTATGGTAAGAAAACCCCTGCTATTGAATACCCAATCAAGGGTCGAGGCGGAAAAGGAATTAAGACCGTTAACGTAACTGAAAAGAATGGACCATTAGCTGGTTTAACTACCGTTAAGGGTGATGAAGACATTATGTTGATCACCGATAAAGGGGTTATGATCCGGTTCGGAATTGAAAAGGTATCTCAAACTGGCCGAGCTACCCTAGGGGTTCATTTGATCAAGATGGACGGTGACTCTAAAGTAGCAACCATGGCTAAGGTTGAAAAAGAAACTGAAGCAGAGGATGAAGCTCCTTCTGCATCTGATGATGCTTCAACTGCTGTTGCAGATGCCGTATCAAATTTGGCTGATCGCGAAATTGCACACAATGAATCTGACAACGAGGACTAGAATTAAATTAAGAGACTATCACGCGATAGTCTCTTTTTTTCGTATTTAGTTAAGTATCGGGATCAAAGAAAAAGGCAATTGTAATCTTGACGGAAACGTGATAGTATATCTAACTGTGAGTATCTGTCTAAACAGAACTCTCCTTGCCCCAAGTAAGGGGCCATTAGTCCACAGGGAGGTGCAAAAACATGGAAGAAAAGAAATACGAAATCACTTACATCATCCGGCCAGATATGGACGACGCTGCTAAAACTGCTTTAGTAGAACGTTTCGACAAGATCTTGACTGATAATGGTGCTAAGATTATCGATTCAAAAGACTGGTCTAAGCGTCGTTTCGCTTACGAAATCGGTGGTTACAACGAAGGTATTTACCACATCGTTAACATGACTACTGATAGTGACGAATCACTTAACGAATTTGACCGTCTATCAAAGATCAATGACGACATCTTACGTCACATGATCGTTGTACGTGATAACTAGAAATTTGTTTATAAAAGAAAGGAGCATTCAGCATGCTTAATCGAGCAGTTTTAACGGGACGCCTTACCCGTGATGTTGATCTACGATACACCCAATCTGGGACCGCTGTTGGGACCTTCACACTGGCCGTTGATCGGACTTTTAAAAATCAACAAGGCGAACGGGAAGCTGACTTCATTAACTGCGTCATCTGGCGTAAATCAGCTGAAAACTTCGCTAACTTCGTTCGTAAAGGTTCACTAGTTGGAATTGATGGTCGGATTCAAACCCGGAACTATGAAAACCAACAAGGTAATCGCGTTTACGTAACGGAAATTGTTGTTGAAAACTTTGCTTTATTGCAATCACGGTCTGACCGTGAAGGTGGTAACAACAATGGTGCTTATCCTGGGATGGCACCAGCGGGGTCCGCTCCTACGACAAGCGGAAATCCGTTTGATAATCCATTTGGCGGTTCACAGAATAATGGTGGTGGGAGTAATAACTCTAATAACACCAACAATAACGCTGCTGATCCTTTTGCCAATAATGGTGACTCAATCGACATTTCCGACGATGATTTACCGTTCTAAGGGACGATAATAACGTAAGGAGGAAATAAAACATGGCTCAACAAAGACGTGGCGGCCGTCGCCGTCGTAAAGTTGATTTTATCGCTGCTAACCACATCGAATACATCGACTACAAAGATACTGATTTATTGAAGCGTTTCGTATCAGAACGAGGCAAGATTTTACCTCGTCGAGTTACTGGTACTAGTGCTAAAAACCAACGTAAGCTTACTGTAGCAATCAAGCGTTCCCGTATTATGGGACTTATGCCTTTCGTTGCTGAAGACTAAGCTCGATAACTTAATAAAAAGAACTTATTTGAATATTCAAGTAAGTTCTTTTTTTATTTAAATGATTTGACAATTAAGAATTTGAACCTCATAATTATGTAATGGTTGAATATATCCATAATTAATGTTGGGGTTTAGTTTGCTATCATAGTTATAGTAACTTAGCTGGAGCAAATTTGTTCCGTTAGTCTTAAATAATAGTTTATTGAAAGCTATTAATACTAAACCAAACATATTATAACGGGGTAAGTTAGCTGCAGCTTGATGTGTAACAACTGAAAAATTGCAGATAACTAAAAACTATCTATATTATCGTGTAAGGGCATCCTAATTTAGGATGCTTTTATTTTTAAACAAATGAAATTTAATAGTTATTAACAAACAAATTTGATAAATTAATATTCGTTTTTTGAAATTTATGATCAACTTAATGGTACTAAAAAATTAGTTTTTATTTTATGGTAAAATAAAGCTAGAACTATCTATTAATTAAGAGGTTAAATTATGAAAAACGGAAAAGAGTCACACCCGAATCAACTGCCTCCGTTTATACATAATGGACGTTTACGCCGAATTTTAGTCTTTATTGCCATTTTGGTAATTTATAGCGTAGTCGTTTCTTTTTTGTATAATTTTGAAATGGGGGTAGTTATTTCTATTATTAGTATTGTCGGATTGATTTATACTATCACGGCAATGAACGTAATGGGGTCAGAAACTAACCGTTACATTAATGATTTATCGTATCGAATTCACCGTGGCGAGCAAGAAGCATTGCTGGAGATGCCATTAGGGATGCTAGTTTATAATGACGATCAACGAATTGAATGGGTTAATCCAGCGTTGCAACGTTATTTTGGCCAGGAAAATGTTTTAGGTCAGCCCCTAGTAGAAGTCGATGAACAGTTAGCAACGGTGATTGCTAATTTTGATCCTGAAGAGGCGGATCCGGTAATCAACTGGCGCGATCATCGTTTTTCAGTGTTGGTCCAAAAAGCTTATAATACGGCTTATTTGTTGGATATTACTAAGTATGTAGAAATTCAAGAGCAATACGAAGGTGAACGAATCGTTGTGGGACAAGTATTTTTGGATAACTACGACGAAATCACACAGTCGTTAACTGACCAGGAAATTTCGAATCTTAGCAATTACGTAACTAACGAATTAGCTACCTGGTCTCAAAAATTTGGAATGTACTTGAAACAAGTTGATGACGATCACTTCTTCTTGTTGGCCTACGCTAAATCATTAGACGCGATTGAAGCTGACAAATTCAGTGTTTTAGATTCTGTTCGTGAGAGTACCTCTAAACAAAATTTCCCATTAACGCTTAGTATGGGAATTTCGTATGGCGATGATGATTTGAATCATTTGGCGGATCAAGCGCAAACCAACTTAGACTTAGCATTAGGCCGAGGTGGAGACCAAGTCGTGGTTAAATCCCTTGATGGTCAAGCTCGTTTTTATGGTGGCAAGACTAATCCGATGGAAAAACGGACTCGAGTTAGAGCACGGATGATTTCTCAAGCGTTAAATGAATTGATGAAGGAATCGGACCAAGTATTTGTTCAAGGCCATACCCGTCCTGATATGGACTCTCTGGGAGCCTGTTTAGGGATTCGGCGAATTGCTGAGATGAACGGGCAAACTTGTTGGATTGTTTTGGACAAAGAACAAATGCATTCTGATATTCAACGGCTTTTAGAGGCCATTCAAGAATACCCAGAAATTGAAGATGCCATTATCACTCCAGAAGAGGCCTTAGAAAAAGCCACTGACGCTAGTTTGTTGATTATGGTCGATCATTCTAAGCCATCAATCAGTATCTCTGAAGCATTGTATGAACGGTTATCTGACCGGACAGTGATTATCGATCATCATCGTCGGGGCGAAGAATTTCCAGAAAATCCGATGTTGGTTTACATCGAACCATACGCCTCTTCAACTTGTGAGTTGATTACCGAAATGTTTGAGTATCAACCGCACGAAGGTGAACCTATTAACAAGTTGGAAGCAACGGCAATGTTGACGGGGATCTTTATTGATACCCATTCGTTTGCAATGCGCACCGGAACGCGAACCTTCGATGCCGCTAGCTACTTGCGTTCAGCAGGAGCTGACACCATTGAAATGCAAACCTTTATGAAGGAAAATATCGATAGTTATATGGCTAGAAACCATTTAATTTCATTAGTTGATTTCTTTAAGCCGAAAATGGCTTTAATAGTTGGTGAAGATAATGTAGAATACGATTCAGTAACGGCAGCTCAAGCATGTGATTCACTGCTTAGTATGTCTGGGGTGGATGCGGGATTTATCATTACTCGACGGCCAGATAATTTGATCGGGATTTCGGCTAGAAGTACCGGGGCAATTAACGTCCAAATTATTATGGAAGCCATGGGGGGCGGTGGTCACTTATCTAGTGGGGCCACCCAGTTAGCTGATTTATCAGTTGAAGAAGCTCGTGATATGTTACTTGAAACTATCACTGATATTGAGCATAATAATAACAGTGAAGATTAAATTTTTGAGGATAGTAGGTGTTTAAGAATGAAAGTCATTTTTCTAGAAGACGTTCGGGGTAAAGGTAAACGTGGTGAAATTAAAAACGTGCCTGATGGCTATGCTCAAAACTTTTTGATTAAAAACGGCAAAGCCAAGGAAGCTTCTAAGCAAGCCATGAGCGAACTTAAAGGTCAAAAGCGGGCAGAGCAACGTCATGAAGACGAAGAAATTGCCAGTGCTAAAATGATCAAAAACAAGCTAGAAGCTGATGATACCGTTGTTGAAATTACTGCTAAAGCCGGAACTGATGGCCGCTTGTTCGGCTCCATTCCTAGCAAGCAAATTGCAACAGCATTAGATAAGCAGTACCAAATTAAGTTAGACAAACGCAAAATTGAATTACCAGAACCCATTCGGGTAGCTGGCTACACTAATGTCCCTGTTAAGCTTTATACGGACGTAACAGCTAAGATTCGGGTTCACGTTACGGAAGCTTAATTTTAGCGCCGGAAAAGGGATTGCGAGATTGCTCGTTTAATCCCTTTTGCTGTATTTGGAGAAAACAATGAATAATGAATTTGTAAATGAAGTCCCCCCGCAGAACCTAGAAGCGGAAAAGGCCGTTTTAGGGGCTATATTCTTGAACGGGGATGCGTTGGTGGAAGCATCTGAGTATGTGGCCGCCACTGATTTTTATAAACGATCCCACCAACTGATTTTTACCGCCATGACGGACTTAAATGATCGCGACGAAGCTGTCGATGTGGTGACCATTACCGACCTCTTGACCAATCAAGGTAACCTGGAAAACGTCGGAGGAATTGAATATATTACTGATTTGGCTTCAACGGTACCTACTGCGGCCAACGTGGCTTATTACGCTAAGATCGTGCGAGATAAAGCCGTCTTAAGACGCTTGATCCAAACGGCGACGAACATTGTTACTGCTGGTTATTCTTCTGACGAAGACGTGACTACTGTTTTGGATAACGCTGAAAAAGAAATCATGAACGTGGCTGAAAATCGGAACCAAAGTGGGTTCAAGTCGATTCGGGATGTCTTAAATTCTTCGTTTGCCGAAATTGATCGGTTGTCGCAAGATGGTGACACGGTTACTGGTTTGTCGACTGGTTATCCAGAACTAGATAAAATAACCACTGGTTTACACGAAGATGAGTTGATCATTTTAGCTGCTCGGCCAGCTGTTGGTAAAACGGCGTTTGCGTTGAACGTGGCCCAAAACGTAGCAACGAAAACTGATAAGGCCGTTGCCATCTTTAGTTTGGAAATGAGTGCCGAATCGCTAGTGAACCGGATGTTGTGTGCAGAAGGTAGCATCGATGCGAACCATCTGCGAACCGGTAATTTGGCTGAAGATGAATGGCAAAATTTGATCGTGGCGATGGGAAGCTTATCTAAAGCTAACATTTACATTGATGATTCTGCTGGAGTTAAGATGTCTGAAATTCGGGCTAAGTGTCGGCGGTTAGAAAAAGAAACCGGCAACTTGGGCATGATCGTAATTGATTATTTGCAACTGATTGAAGGTAGCAACCATGAAAACCGCCAACAAGAAGTGTCTGATATTTCCCGGCAGTTAAAGAAGTTAGCCAAAGAATTACACGTGCCCGTTATTGCCTTGTCCCAACTTTCTCGGGGGGTGGAACAACGCCAAGACAAGCGTCCCGTTTTATCTGATATTCGAGAATCTGGTTCGATTGAACAAGATGCGGATATCGTGGCGTTCTTGTACCGTGATGACTATTACGAACGAGAAGGCGGCGATGATGACGATGATGGCGGTAATGATGCTGACGACCAAAATGTTGGTGAAGTTGAAGTCATCTTGGAAAAAAATCGATCTGGTCCGCGGGGAACAGTTAAATTGTTATTTGTAAAATCGTATAATAAATTCTCTTCGATTGCGTACGTTCCGGGAGGATAGAAAAAACGATCATCAGCGGTTAAGTTGGTGGTCGTTTTTTTAGTGTTACTTTTTAATATCTTATTCGTTGTATATGTGAAAGGGGGTTATCATGCGACTTGATGGATATGAACAACAAATCCAAAATATTTCCCTAGAATTAACTAGTTATCTAATACAACGGGGAGCCAAGCTAGAAGTGGCGGAAGATGTAGTGCAAGATATCTTTATTAAGGTGTTAGAAATGGATTTGATCTTACCACCAGCTGAAATAAAACCCTATATGTACCAAATGGCTAAGCACCAATATATCGATTACTGTCGGCGGCAACAACGATTTCAAACGATTTTAGAGAAATACCTACGACCAGCTGCACCCCAGATCCAGACAGTGTCGCAAGTTAATCCGCTGGAAAAGAAAATTGTGCGAGCCATAAAGCATTTACCGCGGCAAGATCAACAACTCTTAATTCAAAAATACATAGAGAAACGGTCTATTGAAGAAATCGCAGAGATTCAGCAAAAAACACCGGCTGCTATAAAAATGCGCTTGTATCGGTTGCGCCAAAAACTAAGAAAGAAAATGAGGGATACACATGGATAGAAACCAACAATTTGAAAAAATGGCCAGACGGGTTAGATGGCGCCGATTAATTACTACGGTTTTGATTGTGATTATCACGGTGCCAGTAATTTTATTAGTGGGTTATAAAGCCTCACAAATGTTGGCGGCTCGCCAAGTTCAGCAGTTAAATACTAAGATGTATGGTAGTGAAGCTATAATGGCTCCTAATATTCAAATTAGCGATCAAATTTTGGCCAACAATTCCGTTTGGGGTGGGCAGGTAGTTAGTCACCGGTATAAGGAAATTGACGGTTACCGAGTTTCCTGGTCAACGGTGGCAGGGAATTACTCTTGGCTTCACAATTCAGCCTTTGATAATAACGGCGGGGCAGTAGACCAAGCTGAAACAGCAATGTATGATCGGGCCATTCAAACCAAAATCCCAGTACTATATAATAACCGCGTGAAGCGACCGGTAGTAAAACCGGTTAGTGAAATTAATCAGGTTGCTAAAATGAAAGACTATGTGGCGGAGGTAGGGATTACTTTTAAGCAGCCCTTAACCTACGCAGAAATTCAACAAAAGTTGCCAACTACAATCAAAGCTAATTGGCTATGGTTGGGAGTAGATGGACAAGCTGATCCAACGCAAATGAATAACGATTTATTAGGAATACAAACCGTTAATGGCAAGATTGGTAATGCTGATTATCGACAATTACGACAAACCTTAAAGCAAGCACCAGAATTAGGGTTACCGGAATATAATAATTTTGATCTGGGCAAATACGCGCAAAAATACGCGCAAAAATATCCTAATTTAAAACAGGCTAAATTTGCAGGGATAATTGTAAGTGGTAGAAGTAAAGAGTTTAAAACGTTAGCTAACCAATCTTGGATTACAGCAAGTTCAGTAGGAGCTACGATTAAGAGAGTACCTTATCAGCCAGTCACCTATTAAAATTATCCACAGGTGGATAATTTTAAATTCAAAGCCAAAGTTATCCCCAATATTAAGAATCAAAAAAGTTCCGGCAGTTTAATAATTGCCGGAACTTTTTGAAAAGCTTTATTCGTTTTTGTCATGGTGGTTAGGGGTCTACTAATGAATGCAAGTGGCAACTGCGTAAATAACTAGTAAGAGGATGAAAAATAGGGTTTGACCATGGTCCCACTTATTCCTCAGCATTAACAACTGAATCCTTGTCCCTTAAGTAGAAGGAGTTTATGAAGCACAAAAAAATACCAATCATGGCTTTCGCAGCATGATCGGTACTTAGTGGGTCTGTGGTTTATGTAATGAAATCAATATGAATAATTCCAGAATCCCTTAGAGTTAAGTTTAACGTAAACTTAAGATTAGTTCAACAGTAATTTTTAAGTAAAATATAAAATAAAAACCTTATTACCAGCTAGGTAATAAGGTTTTTTCTTATGGGCAGTCAGGGGCTCGAACCCTGGACCCACGGATTAAGAGTCCGTTGCTCTACCAACTGAGCTAACTGCCCATCGCTAATCGACTTAATAATAGTATCATAGGATTTTAAGGTGTGCAAGGGTTTCTTTCGAAAAAATTAAAAAAACTGCGCTATTTAGTTGTAATCTGGTGACGTGAACTAAATTTTGGGCCTGATTGGTTCTTAGTTACAGAATCAGTGCTAATTTATTGTAGCCCGGTGGCTATGTTATAATATGGGCGTGTCGGAAGTTTTAAGTACGACTCATTTACAAAAGTAAATAACTTTTAAAAACTTATACTAAACAAACGAATAGGAGCTAACTTAAATATGGCTAAGAAAGTTTTAGTAGTTGACGATGAAAAACCGATTGTAGACATTGAAAAATTTAATTTGGAAAAAGAAGGCTATGAAGTTGGAGTGGCTTACGATGGTGAAGAAGCGATCCAAAAGGTAACTGATTTTGATCCGGATCTAATCATTTTAGATTTGATGTTACCTAAAGTGGACGGGCTAGAAGTTGCTCGAGAAGTCCGAAAGACTAAGGATACGCCAATCATCATGGTAACTGCTAAGGATTCCGAATTAGATAAAGTGTTAGGGCTAGAATTAGGGGCTGATGATTATGTTACCAAGCCGTTTTCTAACCGTGAACTGGTAGCCCGAGTTAAGGCTAATTTGCGGCGCCAAAGTAGTGCTGCTGCTAGCGCTGAAAGTGATAATGACAACAAAGATATCGTTATCGGCGACTTGGTAATTCATCCGGAAGCCTATTCCGTTTCTAAGCGCGGTGAAAACATTGAATTAACTCACCGTGAATTTGAATTACTTCATTATTTGGCACAACACATTGGCCAAGTTATGACCCGAGAACATTTATTGCAGACCGTTTGGGGCTATGACTACTTTGGGGATGTCCGGACTGTGGATGTTACCGTCCGGCGACTACGTGAAAAGATCGAAGATAATCCTAGCCACCCAGTTTGGCTAGTAACTCGGCGTGGGGTAGGGTACTATTTGCACAACCCAGAAAGTGACCAAGCTTAATGAATTATTTTGAAAGGTAAGAGCTAGTGGTGAACAATCGAATCAAGTTTTATCAATCAATTAAATTTAAAATCGCGCTAGTTTTTGCCTTGGTGTTGTTGGTAACTTTGGAAATCGTTGGCGCGGTTTTCGTGCGTCAATTGGAACATCAAAACCTATCGACGTTTAAAAATCAGATCCAACTTCAATCCTACGTTACCAATTCCCTCATTACGGAACTTAGTCGTTCGGATGAAACGGCAGCTAATCTCAGAATTAAAACCATTTTGGATGATTCTGATAATACTAATGCTGCTCAAATTCAAGTGATCGACAACAAAGGGACCATTCGGGGAACTAATCAGGTCAATAACCAATCGGTAGTGGGACAAAAAACGACCGATAACAACATTAAAAGTGCGATCTATAATAGTCGAACCATCGAAAAAAATACCTATGATTCTAATAGTAATACGCGTTACTACACCTTAATTACGCCATTAATTAAAAGCTCTGGCAATAATAACAGTGAAATTGTTGGGGTAGTTTATATTAAGGCTAGTTTGGATCAGGTTTACAAAAACATCAGTAGTATCACCGTGATTTATCTGTTTGCGGCAACTATTGCGATTATTTTGGGGCTGATCATTGCGATTGTCATTTCGGGAGCCATCACTCGGCCAATTGAAGAAATGAAAAAGCAAACCATGCGGATCGCTAGGGGAGACTATTCCGGACAGGTCCACGTTTATGGTAATGATGAATTGGGCCAATTAGCAGGTGCGGTAAATAACTTGTCGGTGAGAGTAGAAGAGTCTTATGAATCTACTGAGTCTGAGCGACGACGCTTGGATTCGGTGCTGGCTAATATGACTGACGGGGTGCTGGCCACTGACCGTCGCGGAAACGTCATTATCATTAACGATACAGCGGCTAGTTTCTTGGACATGCCAGAAGATCAAGCTCTCGGCCAGTCTATCTTGGACGTTTTGGATATCCATAAGGATTACAGTTTGCGAGAATTATTAGAAAAACCAGACGAATTGATTTTGGACTTTTCTGATGATGACCACAATATGATTTTGCACGCTCATTTCTCATTAATTCAACGAGAATCCGGCTTTATCAGCGGATTAGTGTGTGTGCTTCATGATATTACTGAACAACAAAAGATTGACGCTGATCGAAAGCAATTTGTTTCTAACGTCTCTCATGAATTGCGGACACCGTTGACTAGTGTGCGGTCTTACATTGAAGCCTTGTCTGATGGGGCTTGGCAAGATCCTAAGTTAGCACCGAAGTTCTTGAAGGTTACCGAAGATGAAACTGACCGAATGATTCGGATGATTAACGATCTATTGACCTTGTCACGAATGGATTCGGGTACTCAAAAGATGAATACCGAATTGGTAAACATCAACGAACTCTTCAATTACATTTTGAACCGGTTTGACATGATTTTGGAGAAGGATGAACATCCTGAAAAAACCTACACCATCAAACGAATTTTCACCAAACGAGATCTGTGGGTTGATTTGGATACTGACCGTTTCACTCAAGTGTTAGATAACCTCATGAACAACGCGATTAAGTACTCTCCAGATGGTAGCGTAATCACTTGTCGCCTCTATGAAACTCGAAATAAAGTTATTTTAAGCGTTAGTGACCAAGGATTGGGAATTCCGCGTAAAGACATTCCTCACATCTTTGACCGATTCTACCGGGTTGATAAAGCCCGTTCTAGAAAACAAGGTGGGAGTGGTTTAGGACTCGCTATTTCTAAGGAAGTGGTAGAAGCGCTAGGGGGCCAATTATGGGCTGAAAGTGTTGAAGGTCGAGGTTCTACGTTCTATATCGCCCTACCTTATGAACCGTTAGCAGAGGAGGATCTTTGGGATGAAGTTTAGAAAATACCTGTTGCCTACCTTACTGACAATAGCGGTTTTACTAAGTTTGGCGTTGTCAGTAGCTATGTGGTTGAACCCTGCTCGGTATGGTAGCCGGCAGCAAAGTAATACCAAAACTCCTGCTAAAACTGAGTCTGTCAATAAATCTATTAGCTACGTTTATAGTCCGGTCCAGGCGGTTTATGCTGATCAAAATGGTAACCAAGAATTACTGGTCAACACTTCAGTTAACAGTGTGGCTGAAATTAAGCGGCAAATGCATGACTATAAGGATGCCAGTCTAAAAACGATTAGCACTAAGTCCAAGGATAATTATGTAGAAGCCTTAGAACGGCCAAATAGCTTCTTATTGAATTACACTAGTACGGTCACGATGAAGTTAGTGGACGCTTTTGTGAACAATCGGTTTAAAAACTTGCCTAATTACGAAGTGGATCATATTGTGGTCCCAACCGATGATAGTAATCATTTGTATTTGTTGGCTGATAAAGAATATAAAATCTATGAAATTACCGTCCAAAAGCATGATTTGAAAGGACTTCAACAAATTATGCAGGGTGATGATATTCGGCAGGTCCCCGCTTCTGTTCAGATGTTAAACAACAAGCCTAATGTATATACTGAAAATGATTTTAACCTCCAAACTTATCGTTACTTGGTAAGTAGTCAGTCGGAGGATTATTACGTTAGCCGTTTACTAAACGGTGAAAATTCACAAAACGTACGGGTTAAAAAGCAAGGTAATAATACTAATTACACTGACGGCAACAACCGTCAATTAACGTTTAACGAAAAACAAAAAATGGTCGATTATAATGATTTTCAAGCTAAACCAGAGAGTTTATCGCTTACTAGTTTATTAACTGGTGGCTACAATAATCTGGTGACCTTAGGAGTTTCACTAGATAATGTCCGGTTATATGACCATGATGCCAACGATCATACGATGACTTATCGTTATTTTGTGGAAGGTTTTCCAGTGTTTGGTAACAATGGTCAGGGGTCAATTACCATGAAAAACGTTAATACAGAAACGGTTAGATACCGTTTTCCATTAACTAGTCCCCAAGTCCCAATTCCAAACGGTAATGACACGGTTACGATGCAGTCAACTCAAACAGTAATTGATCGATTAAAAGAATTAGGTTACAAGCAAAGTGCAATTGATCAAATTCATATTGGTTACAGGTTGCAAAAAGATCCGTCCTCTACTATGCTGGTCAAGTTAACTCCGGAATGGTATATCAGGTACAACGGTAAGTGGCAAAGCTATAGTCAGCTAAGTGGAACGACGATAACAACCAATTAATGAAAGGGGGGCGCGTCATTGAACTTTAAGCGAGTAGAAATTATTTTTCTATTTACCTTTTTGGCGATTGATATCTTCTTGTTTGGGATGTACCAACAAAATCAAAATCTCCAATCTGAAAATGTTTCGCAAGGAGATAGTGATTCAACGATCATCAAGGAAATGAAAAATGATCAAATCAAAGTGGGGAAGCTATCTGATAAAGAACAGTTGGCTTACTATGTTTCTGGAACTAGAACCAATACGTTGCAGCAAAAAATGGGACAGTTAACTAATCAAAGTACCAGTTTTACTGATTATGAATTGACTAGTGAATTTACCCAACCAATTAACGTGGCGCAAGATGCTCCCCAAGAAACGATTAACAAAATGCTGACTGATTCGATGTTTATCTTGTATGGACAACAATATCAGTATAGTAAAGAGTTATCAGACGCTAATACGTTGGTTTATACTCAAAAGGCTCTTGGAAAAATGATTTATTCCGGAGTCGGACAAATTCGGTTTGAGATTAACGATCAGCATCAATTAATCGGCTATACTCAAAAGTACTTGGAAAATATTAAGAGTTTGCGAGAAAAATCGGAAACCATTTCCGAAGAACGCGCACTAATTTGGTTGTATCAATATAACGAAATCCCCAATAATACCCGCGTTAAATGGTCAAGGTTGGAGTACACTAAGTTGGTTAATATCGATAACAATTGCGTTTTGATTCCGACTTGGGTAGTGGCGATTAAGTACAATAATTCACCAACCGTTCAAATTAAGAGAATTAACGCCTTTACTGGTAGTATTATTAAAGACTCTAGTTCGAACATTAAAGCAGCAACAAATAGTTAAAAAGGAAGACGGCAAATTTGCAAATTCAAAATGATGACATGAAAATTTCAGTGTTAGCCAGTGGTAGTACGGGCAACGTAACCTACATCGAAACACCAGAACATAAGGTGTTATTAGATGCCGGCCTCAGTGGCAAAAAAATTGCAGAACTAATGGCTTCTATTGGTCGTGATTTAAACGACGTGGATAGTTTATTAGTTACTCATGAGCATTCTGATCATCGGCAAAGTGTGGGCGTATTGGCCCGAAAATACGGCTTAGATGTTTATGCTAATGAGGGTACTTGGGGCGCTATGGATGGTAAAATTGGTAAGGTACCACTGGAACAGAAGAATATTTTTCCAGCTAATACGGTACTTGACTTTGGTGATTTAGACATTGAAAGTTTTTCGGTCTCTCATGATGCCGCAGAGCCGCAATTTTACGTGTTTCATCACCGGGATAAATCCTTCGCCGTTTTGACGGATGTAGGCTACGTTTCCGAACGTATTGAAGGTACGATTAAGGATGCCGATGCTTATTTGTTAGAGTGTAACCATGATATCGAAATGCTCCAAAACGGTGAATACTCTTGGCCATTGAAACAACGGATTATGGGGGACAAGGGTCATTTGTCTAACGAAGACGGAGCTAATGCGATGTTAGATATTATTGGTAACCGAACTAAAAATGTCTTTTTAGGCCATCGCAGTCAGCATAATAATTTGAAGTCCTTGGCTCATTTAACGGTAGCCTCAATTTTGACCGAACATGATATGGGTGTCGGCCACGACTTTAACTTATTTGATACCGATGCAGAAAAAGCATCAGATTTAATCGTCGTTTAAGGTATTTATATGTTTTTTGAGTTAGAATAAATTTAGTTTAGGAGTAGCGTAATGCTACACACCTTAATTTTTCTAGGAGGGAATTCAGACATATGAGTAATGATTTTGGTAAAATAGTTGCTACTGCTTTGATCGCCGGTGCCTTAGGTGGCGGGATTGTCTATGGTGGAACTTCATACCTAAACCGGGACAATAGTAGTACCGTTAAAAATTCAGAGGTGCTCTCTCAGGATAATAGCGGAGGGACTGCCAAAGTTAGCAACATGAAAGTTAACTTGTCATCTCAATCTGAAGATGCTTTTAATGCAACTAAGAATGCCGTAGTTTCTGTTATTAATTTACAAAAGCAAAGCGATGACGAAGATACTTTAGGATCTTTGTTTGGTGGGGGTTCATCATCTAGCTCCAGTAGCGATAAAGACAAGCTAGAAACCAGCAGTGAAGGTTCCGGGGTTATTTACAAGAAGAGTGGCAATACAGCTTACATTGTTACTAATAACCACGTGGTGGAAGGTTCTAACGCACTAGAAATTATTCTAAGTGATGGTAAGAAACTCTCTGCTCAGATTGTGGGTAAAGATTCCGTAACTGATTTGGCGGTTATCAAAGTTGATGCTTCTAAGATCAAACAAGTCGCTTCGTTTGGGAACTCTGACAATATCAAAGTGGCAGAACCAGTGTTAGCAATTGGTTCACCAATGGGATCTGAATACGCAACTTCCGTTACCCAAGGGATTATTTCCGCTAAGAAGCGGGAAGTTGCTCAGACTAACGACAACGGTCAACAAATTGGTAACGCCACTGTTATCCAAACGGATACGGCAATTAACCCCGGTAACTCTGGTGGTCCGTTAATTAATTTGGCTGGGCAAGTAATCGGAATTAATTCAATGAAATTATCTGCGGATAGTTCAGGTAACTCCGTTGAAGGGATGGGCTTCTCTATTCCAAGTAACGAAGTGGTTACGATTATCAACCAGTTAATTAAAAACGGTAAGGTTAGTCGGCCTGCATTGGGGATTAGTTATACCGACCTCTCTAACATTTCAGAAGATCAACAAAGATCTGTCTTGAAACTGCCTGCCTCAGTAACTAAAGGGGTAGTGGTCTTAAAGGTGAACTCTGATGCGGCAGTGAAGGCTGCTGGTATTAAGAAGTACGATGTGATTACCGAAATTGATGGTAAGAAGATGTCTGATCAAAGTACTTTACGTGACTTGTTGTACAAGCACAAAGTTGGCGATACGATTTCAATTACTTACTATCACAACGGTAAAGAAAAGACCGGCGACGCTAAGTTGACTAAAACAACGGCAACGGAATAACTAAAGTGCTAAACCTCATGGATACTTTCGAGTACTAATANCGGCGACGCTAAGTTGACTAAAACAACGGCAACGGAATAACTAAAGTGCTAAACCTCATGGATACTTTCGAGTACTAATAAAAAAATGCTGAATAGTTCGATTTGCTTTTCAAATCGCTATTTAGCATTTTTTTGTTGGACGGAAAAGTAGTGAGGTGAAGCCGATTTAGATTAAAGTGCTGAGGGACTCGGAAACTAACGAGTTTCTAATCTAAAAATAGCAGGTAGTTCGGCGAATGCCGCTACCTGTTATTGTGTAGTTAGGTGAGTTAGTTGAGTGCCGAAGCCGATTTAGGTTTAGGTTGAAATGCTAAAACCAGTGCGGAAACTAGCCTAATTAAAAGGGGCTATAGCCGGTTTTTTATTGGTGAATATGCTATCGTTAAAGGCAAAGGTAGGGGGTAATAAAATGAACTCATGGCAATATTTTAAGGAAGCCAATCATCGATTTTGGAATCATTGGGGAAGCTACATTACAGTAATTTTTTTGACTACGATGTTAATTGGGATAGTAGCAGTATCAATGTTCACTTGGTTGACTAGTTGGATCCTCAGAATGGGTGGTGTTCCGTACGTTTCTTATACTAATGCGCTATCAATTATCACGGGTAGTCCATTGGTGGCATTAGGATTATTAGTAGAATTATTAATTTTATTAGTAGTGATTTATTGGCAATTTGCATTTATTTTGCTCAGCATCGTTAATATTAGACGAGAAAAACCAATGAATTTCTGGGCTGTATTAAGAAAAACGATTTTAAGTTTGCAGGGGACATCTCCAATGACCTTTTTGTTTTTCCTCGGCTACTTCATCGTTATCGTTCCGTTTGGGGGCTTTTTATTAAGCAGTCCTTTATTAAATAAAGTCAAGATTCCTGATTTCATTTGGCAATTTTTGCTGCAAAATCCGTTGGCTATGGCTGGAATTACGGTTTTTTATTTGGTAGTGGGTTACTTGGGAATTCGGTTGTTTTTAACGTTACCCTTAATGATTTTGCAACAAGAACGGGCGCTTCCAGCAATTCGGTTAAGTTGGCAAAAGACCCGTGGCCGAGTTTGGTTTTACATAGAAGACATTGTGTTAATCTTGGCGACTAAGGGATTAGTAACAGCAATCTTGTACGGGGGAACTTATAGTTTACAACTCTATTTAGATACCACTAAAGTGGCCTTTATTGGCGCGATGATTAACCTGTTTTTGATGGAATTGGTATCTGAATTCGTCAATTACTACGTGGCAACCATGATCTTCGGGCTAATGATTAGTGGGTCTAAGGATTTTGTTTCAACGCAGCCAACTAGTGGGTTGCAATTTAGTAAACCGAAGATTCGCCATTGGCAACGTTGGGTGGCTGGTTCTGGCCTCATTTTACTGGCGGGGAGTTTGGTGTTTTTTAACGCGGTAGTGCTCAGCGGCCACGCTTTATCTAAACCGTTAGCAATTTCTCATCGCGGGGTTGATAACGGTAATGGCGTGCAAAACACTATTCCGGCCCTGCGTAAAACGGCCAAAGAGCACCCCGATTACGTGGAAATGGATTTGCACGAAACTAAGGATCACAAGTTTGTAGTAATGCACGACGAAAATTTAGATAATTTGGCAGGAGTTAACAAAGAACCGCACCAATTAACCCTAAAACAATTAACGAAGATCACAGTTCGAGAAAATGGTCATCAGGCTAAGATTGCTAGCTTCGATCAATATTTAAAAGTTGCGCACCAAATTCACCAAAAATTATTGGTGGAAATTAAAGTCACGCCGTATGATACGCCTAACATGACCAGTCTTTTTATTCAACGTTACCAAAAGTCACTGCTAAAACATCATGACCGAATTCACACGCTGTCGTATCAAGTAATGAAGCAGTTGAGAAGTCAGGCGCCAGATTTATTTGTAAGTTATATATTGCCATATAATCTGACCTTCCCAGAAACCAACGCTAACGCCTATACTATGGAAGCCACAACGCTGGATGATAGTTTTATTAGTAAGGCTGCGCAACGACAGCAACAAGTATATGCCTGGACGGTTGATGATACCGATCAAATGGATCAGATGATGTTCTTGGGGGTTAACGGCATCATCACCGACCAATTGCATGAACTGCAGGCAGAAATCAAAGACAATACTGATCATCCTAGTTACGCTAATCTTTTGTTGGCATTTATGAGTGAACTAGATGCTGGTAGTAAAAACTAGTAATCAATCTAGGCTGGAATTAGTATAACGATTAAATTACGAACACTTTTTTGGTGAAATCGGAACCATTTTCCGTAATTAGATTAAAAACCGAACAAGATTTAGGTTGAGAGTCTAAATGATTTAGTCAAGAAAAAAGTTAAGAAAAGTAGCGGTGGATAACTTTGTGGATATCTTATAGTTTTAGAGCGAAATGGCGTTAAATCGTCCTTGAAACGGTGGATGAAGCAAAAACGTATAATCCACAGTGGCTGTGGATAACTTTTTATAGGCGTTAAATTTGCATTTGTTTGGGCTCGTAAATGCTGTTATAATAGGATTCATAAAAACACAAGGCGAACATATGTTGTGCATTAAGCTGTGGATAAAAAATTTAGGACTTGCATTTAAAAAGCAAAGTGTATTTCCCAAAATCTAACAGGCAGTTGTTAACTTGTGGATAACTCTGTGGACAAACTGTTAAAAACTGACTGGTTGTACACAGAAACGAAAGGAATTTAATTAATGAATATCAAACTCGTGGTTGTCGGTAAACTCAAAGAAAAATATTGGAAACAAGCTATCGCAGAATATGCCAAACGATTGGGGAGATTTTGTAAGTTTGAAATTGTTGAAGTTCCAGACGAAAAAGCCCCAGAATCTTTGAGTGAAGCTGAAATGGCTACCGTAATGGCCAAGGAGGGCGAACGGATTTTGAGTAAAATAAAAGACCGCGAGTACGTATTTGCACTCGCGATCCTTGGAAAAGAACGCACTTCGGAAGAATTTGCTGCTGAAATTCAACGTTTGACGACTTACGGGCACTCTGATTTGACCTTTGTAATTGGTGGTTCACTAGGAATGGATCCGGCCGTATTAAAGCGAGCTGATACCCAAATTTCATTTGGCAAGTTCACTATGCCACACCAATTGATGCGTACGGTGCTGACGGAGCAAATCTATCGAGCATTTATGATTAATGAGGGGAGTCCGTATCATAAGTGATGAGGTTATCGTTGAAATTATTGGACTTGCTATATAAAAAGCCATTCTCTTTGTTGAGAATGGCTTTTTTAGTGTGATTAGCATTATGACAGGGAATGAATACAAATGAACGCCAAAATTTACGGACAACTCAAAATATATTTAGCCTTTATTTAGTCGCTGATTTAAATCCAGTATCCGTTGTTCAATTTCATCTCTAACTTGGCGAAAAACGTCAAGCACTTCTTTATCGGTTCCCTGTGCTTGAGCAGGATCTTGTAGTGGCCAATGTTCTTTTTTTACGTTTGGTGGGGTCATTGGGCACTTATCACGTGCGTCGCCGCATAGCGTAACGACCAAATCACTGGAATTTAGATAATCAGAATCAATCAACTTGGATTGGTTGTGGGAAATATCAATCTTTTTTTCTGCCATAACCTTTACTGCCTTTGGATTTAGTCCATGAGTTTCGATTCCAGCACTAGCAATGCGCCAACTTGGATCTAGAATTGCTTTTGCAAACCCTTCAGCCATTTGACTACGACAAGAATTACCAGTACAAAGAAAATATATTTGTGGCATATTAATTCCTCCATTTATTCAATATTTTATAATTAAAGACAGAATATATTCAAATTTGGATAATTATATAAAACTATAACTAACTAATTTACGATGACTATCCAAATAAGCTAATTGACAGCCAAAGTCCGCACAATGTTATAAACAGAACGGGGATTGTAATCGTAATACCGATTTTAAAATAAGTTCCCCAAGCAATTTTAACGTTCTTTTGTGCTAAGACATGTAACCATACTAATGTTGCTAGAGAACCGATTGGTGTTATCTTTGGTCCCAAGTCAGAACCAATTACATTAGCATAAACCAACGTTTGGTGCATTAGTCCGGATACATGTGTAGCTTTGATTGATAAAGCATCGATCATAACGGTAGGCATATTATTCATTGCAGAGGAAAGGAATGCAGCTAAATAACCCATTCCCATGGTTGCTATAAATCGACTACCTGTTGCTAACTTACCAATTATCCCTGCAAGTAATGATGTTAAGCCAACATTTTGAAGGCCATATACTACGACATACATGCCGATCGAGAAAAATACAATATTCCAGGGTGCGCCTTTGATAATGGCTTTAGTATCAATTTGAGAGTCTTTACGAGCCACGAGTAAAAATATTACCGCAATTGAAAGGGCAATAAAGGATACAGGAATATTTAAAAAACTACTGCTAAAGTAACCAATTAATAGTGCAGCTAAAACAAACCACGAGAAACTAAATAATCGTTGATTTTTGATTGCAGTTTTTGGATCAGCAACTTGTGAAACATCATAATGAGTTGGTAAGGCTTTACGAAAATAGATGTATAAAATACCAATGCTAGCAATTAGTGAGAATAGGTCAGGTAACCACATTTTCAATGCATATTCGGAAAATGTGATGCCAAAAAAATCTGCTGAGACAATGTTAACTAAATTGCTCACAATCAAAGGCAATGAAGTTGTGTCTGCTATAAAACCGCTGGCTATGATAAAGGGAAAAATTTGTTTTTCATCGAAGTGTAATGCCCGAACCATAGCAAGTACAATCGGGGTTAAAATTAACGCTGCACCATCATTAGCAAACAATGCTGCTACAATTGCTCCCAGAATTGAAATTAGAATAAACATTCTAATGCCATTACCTTTTGCGAGACGGGCCATATGTAATGCTGCCCATTCAAAAAAGCCAATTTGATCAAGGATAAGGGAAATTAAGATAATAGCAACGAATGACAGCGTAGCATTCCAAACAATGCCGGTTACTGTGCCAACATCTTTAAGGGTCACGACTCTAAATATTAACGCTAGAATGGCACCACCAATCGCAGTCCAACCAATTGATAATCCGTTTGGTTGCCAAATAACAAAAATCAAGGTTAATAAAAATATAAATACTGCCAAAAATACTTGCATAATTCCTCCAATTCATCAAAAATCAAGGCATTTCTGCCTTGATATTAGTGATTTTCTATTATTAAATCGTTAGTAATACTTTTTCAAAATCAGGTTGCCACTGTTCAACTGCGAAATGATTATTTGAGATTTTTTTGACTTTTTCAATCCATTCAACTTCATTCTGTGCTCTGGCTTGTAAACAAGGGTTGGTAGTATTGGTTGCTAACATACTTTGATTGACTAACCACCAAGTATGGGCCATATGGGCTCGATTTAGATCATCATTTAGACGCAATGACTCATAAACGGGGGTTGTTTCAGGTAAGGTCACCATTACAATTTCAGTCTGACTTGGGTCTTGTAATCGAGGTAATAAATCAACGATTGCTTGTGGAACTTCACCAGACGTCCGCTGTACTTCTTGAGCATAGCTTTGGGTAGAATCAAGTAATAACAGCGTATGACCAGTTGGAGCGGTATCAATTACCACCACATCACTATCATCTTGAGCAACAATGTTGGCAAAGGCCCTAAATACTGCAATTTCTTGAGTACATGGTGAACGTAAGTCCTCGGCAATATAATCAACATCATCAGATTTCATCGTTTGCTGTGCACTGGCTAATACTTCATCTTGGTAATCTTTTAATACTTGTTGTTCATCAATATGACTGACCGTAATATTTGGGTCATCAGTTTCAAAAAGATTTAAGTGATCTGCTGGATCAGTAGTGGCCAAATGAACCGTTTTGTTTTGAGCCACTAATTTTTTGGCAATTTGAACGGCAACGGTTGTTTTACCAACCCCACCTTTACCCATGGTGAAGATGATTTTCTTGTTAGTTTTGATTAGGTCATTAACGATAACGTCTAAATTAGGATAGTCACTTTTGATATCTGGTTGAGAAACTAATTGTGGTTGCACAGACTGCAATACCAAACGTAACTTATCTAACCCAGTAACGTTATAAGGACGCAAAGGTACTTCAAATTGTGGTAGTTCTTTTAATGCTGTGGGCATTTGTGCGAGGTCATTTTGTTGTTGTGTAAAGATTGTCTGTGAAGGCAAATCAGTTGGATCTTTCAAAGTTCCATTAATAATGAGTTGCTGATTATTAATTCCAATAGCAGCGAGTTCTTTAGCCGCACGAGTTGCTTCTAATAAGGATGCTTTCTGTGGGCGAGTCACTAACATTAATGTCGTCAATTCTGAATCATTTAAGGTAACAACGGCCTTCTCATACATTGCCTTTTTGTCATCCATTCCAGCAAGTTGTCCGAGACAAGAAGCACCACGATCATTTTCATCTAAATAATTATTCCAAGCTGAGGGCAGTTGAAGCATTCTCAAAGCATGTCCTGTTGGGGCAGTATCAAAAATAATATAATCAAATTTTTGATCAACCTCGGGATCGGTTAAAAAGTTGGCAAATTCATTAAATGAAGCAATTTCAACTGTACATGAACCAGAAAGCTGTTCGGCCATATTGTTGATGGCTGTTTCTGGTAAGATTCCGCGGTAAGGTCCAATAACACTTTCACGATATTCGGCAGCTGCAGTTACGGGGTCAAAGTTCGCAACAAATAACCCGGGAACATTCGCAATCTCTTTCGGCTTATTGGTCAACTCTGTATCAAATACATCTTGCAAATTACTGGCTGGATCAGTAGAGGCCAACATTACTCGCTTACCAGAGTCAGCTAAATTGATTGCGGTTGCACTGGCCGTGGTTGTTTTACCTACACCACCTTTTCCTGTAAAGAATAAATAGTGAGTTAATTTTGTTGACTGAGGTTGATAAGTTTGCATATTATTTTCTCCTTAGATAGACAATCATCTATATATGGTACAAAAGAAACGGCTGTGCCATTTCTTACATCAATTAAAAAATTAGCAGCAGCCACTACCGCCACAACAACTATTATTTTGCTCAGCAGGAACGAAAACTAAGCCAGTGTATTCGGATAGTTCGTCAATTGTTGGATACGTACCAGTTTTAACGATTTCGCCGTCAACGACTGTAATAGGTAATACTGAATCAGCATCATCTTTAATAGCCGACAAAATTTCAGGTCGTCCACTAAAAATATCGGGGTTATTACTTAAATTGTAACGATTTGCTTCAACGTTTGTAACACCTTGCATTGCTTCGAATGCTGATGTGATTGTCAATAAGTCCTGATTAACGCTGGGACCGCAAACACCTGTTGAACAACACATCGCTGGTTCAAATAATTCAATTTTTTTCATTTGTAATGGCAACCTTTCCTGAAGAACAATTTGGACAATCAGCATCCGAATGACAAATACATTGTTCATCACTAGTTAATAGCAGACCAGTGTCTTTTTTAAAAGACGTTATAAATTCGTCGTTAAGGGTATAATGTTGCCACTTACCGTCCTTGCGTGCTGATACGATACCAGCATTTTGTAATACTTTCATGTGATGAGATAAAGTTGGTTGTGAAAAGTTGAAATGCTCTAAGATATCACATGCACATAAAGACCCACAAGAAAGTAAATCTATGATTTTTAAACGATTAGGATCAGCCATTGCCTTTAGTATTTGTACGTAATTTTGATAGTCCATTGTATACTCCTTTATAAATATAGACGCGCATCTATGTTTATAATATAGATCATTATCTATGTAAGCGTCAAGCATTTTTTTAGAATGAGAATATTTCCTGAACCAGTGGAACTACCATGTGGTGATAATTTTTAGGATAAGTAAAATAATAGATGCGGTATCTCGTTTTATAAATATATATTTTTACTATGAACCAGTCTGAGAAGATCAGATTAGTTTTTTATATGCCCAAAAGTATAGAGTACAGTGCTATTCGTAATGAAAAAGGCTAGCTACCAAGCTATATCATAACCACTTACTAATGTGTAAAATTTTCCCTAGGAGGTGTTGTTTTGGACGATAAAGTAGACGTTGAGTCGCTGCATTATTTCTATCGGGGGTTGTCGGAAATAGTTGGTGTTGAAGCAATGCTAAAAATATACAATCACTACAAAGGTACACAAATATCAGTTCCACTACACTTATACGATAGGAATCTATCTAAAGAGAAAATCAGAGTTCAATACGATGGGACTAATGCCCGAGAATTGTCCCATAAGTATGGTTATTCTCAGAGGTGGATAAGAGAAGTTGGACGCAATAAATTATAGGGGGTAACTGGATGGTTTATACATAATAGAAAGAATAGATGGACAACAAGGTGGAAAAATTTTGATCATTTTCTAGTAAATTATAAAAAAGGGAGTAATTATATGACAAATTTATATAGTATTTCAGATGAGCAATTTAACCAAATTGAAAAATTAATTACTGAGGAATATAAGGCAATAAACTATCAAACAACAATAACCACACAAACAATTGACATTCCTAATAAACCAGATAAGGAATTTTTAGAACAATACGAGAAGAAACAACGTAAAATAATTGAAAAAGCAGCAAGGGACTACGATACAGTTAAATTTATTATTGCAGTAAAAAATGATAGTAAGAATAAAGCTGATATATTTATTTTTATGAAAAATCGTGCTAAACAACAATGGACGTATACAACACAAGCTATTAAAAAGGGTACTAGCAAGGCTTGGGAAAATATTTTCAACACAAATATGGATATATTGTTATTACTAGGCATATTTGCAAACACATTGTTTATAGGTGTGTTTGCAATTATTAAAGGAGTTCAATGGTTAGGATCCTCTAGGGATCAGAAAAACATTAGTAAAAAAGTAAAGGCTATTTTTAGTTAAATGGAAAACGGTTTGTTTTAGTTTTATAAGTAAAAATAATAAATTTTGAACGGTAAACACTATAAAAAGTGTTTACCGTTCTTTTTTGTCTATAATCAGGAGGGAAATTATGAATAACGAAATGAAACAGGCTTGGAATGAGCAAAGTCGTAGTAAATTACTTGCTAAGTTCCAAAATGAAGCAGGCATTAGTGTTAGTAATGAAGAGATTGCGGCTGAATCGGAGATGATGTACAAAAGTGAGCTGGATGATAATTTACTACCAAAAAATACCAAAGCTAATTTACCAGAGCAAATAATGGTTAACTATTATGGATACAATGACTGGGTAGCCTACGTTATTACAGATATGAGCCAAGATTGGTTACTAGCGGTTGGTCTTTTGTATAGGGGCAAATTAGTTCAGGAGGATCAATCATGAGCGTTAATCTAAATGGTGATGAATGGAATTTCAAAGCGGTTAGGGTGTTACTTCAAATTCTTGGTAATTTGGTGAGTAAGCAATTGAGTTTGGCTAATGTAGACACTAAGTCAAGCTTATTATGGTCTGATGAACTAAATTCTAATTTGCTGACAATTAGCACTAACGATTTACCCAGCTGGGTTATAGTTCACTATTTTAGTTACGAGGATTGGACTATATACGCCATAACTGATGAAGAACTAAGGTTTATCCTGACTGGGGGAACTTTGCATAAAGGCAAATTAGTATAACGGAGGTGAATTCATTGGAAAGTACATGGGTAAAAATTACATTGAGATTGTTGGAAAAGGTTGTCGAAGAACTTCTAGTAGTTATCGATGACAGTAAAAAATAGGCTAACCCCATAATTTTTATGGAGTTAGCCTATTATTTTTGGAGGAATAAATATGATTACAAAACAAATAGCACAACCTAAATATGAAATCAAAACGATGGCTAAGTATAGCTCTGACGGGGAACACCGGTACTCCTTATCGTACGATTGGAGTGGTGATGAACCAGAGAAAGCTATCATGGTCATTACTAATCACCCCGGTAAAAGTGATGGGGTAACAACTGACCTAACAACGTCTTTGATTATCAATAACGTAAAAGCGATGAATTTTAATAAGGTGGTTATGACTAACCTATTCTCAAAAATTAGCTTAGCTAATGAACCTAATGGAGTATCAACCAGTAGTTTTACATCATCAACGGACATGATTACTCTACTAGAGGCTAAAGAGGTTGAAACAATTGTTATTGCCACTGGATCATTCCCAAGAAATAACAAGTTAGCTTGCAAACGACAACAGGAACTAATCGAACAGCTAAAGCAGGCCGGACTTGAAGATAAGTTGCAGGTATTGGTAGACGGAACCAATAAACCGGTACATCCATTGGCCACTGGTGTTAGGAATGGGTGGAGCATGATAAAATTCTGATTTAGTGAGATTATTTTGTGACCAATTGGTATAGTTATTTCTATTAGTACCAATGTTTGTGGTGAAATAAGAGGAGGTAATTACGAATTGGGACAAGATAACATGATAACAATTAAGCCAGAAGTTATATTCCAACTGATTGCATGGAGAAAGGGAAAGAATGTAATTCCTTTTTCTAAAGTTCCAGCTAAAACTAGATTAATGGTAATTGAACAAGTGCATGATTTTATGTTGCGCTCAGAAACTATTCGAAATATTGAAAGAGATTTAGGAAAAAGTGGGAGTTATGGGTTTGTTAGAAGGATAACTGGCAAAGGTCCTAAAAGAGGGCCATATAATGAAAAGAAATTTAGCTATGCTGAAATCATGGTTTTTATAGCCGTGACATCATATTGGAATAAGCTAGGACCCGGTAAGGAGATCGGCAAATTATTAGAACGTGCTTCTAATAATGGCAAATATATGAAATTTGTAAATGTTACTGATAACCAAATGGATAGTATTAGAGAACTAAGGAGAAGAATATCAATTGAATTAAATTCTTTCTTAAGTGATGGTAATAGTAACAATGGTTATCATTACAGTGAGAATGAAAGAACATCTAGGATGACAAAGAAATATGCCAGGAACCCATATCCAAGTCATCTAAAAAAATTCATTTTCAATGGCAAAAATGTTCAGGTGAAATCGTATCCCAAAAATAAGCTGTATGAAGTTTCAAGGGGAGCATATTATAGCTATTTAGAAAAGTTCAAAAAGGAGCTTAAATATAATAGATATGCCACAGCAATTCCTTTTTCTAGTAATTTCAATGCATTTACTCAAATTATCAACGAATTATTAGAACCTAATTTTTGTAGTGTTAGTGAACTGATAATGCAGATGGAAATAGATTTTAGTAGGGTCTTGTCTGCAGAAAATAAATTACGTGAATACATTTCTAATATAAACAATTCTAAAAAGAGAGATAAATTCATTGATACTGACATCGATTTATCAGTAGAAGCCTTGAAATTTGAAAATAGAATTCTTGGGGGATTATCTGACATTTCGCAAATTTTAGACGATTTGAAACCATATAGTGAAATTATTTTAGGCAAATAATAGGAACGTCAATACTAACAAGGCTAAAATATTAATTTTTGTGTAGCTTCGAAAATCGGAATTTCGCCAACTTGTCCAGGGGCTTTCCCAATGGAGCCATTTTTTTACTCGAAAAAAACGTGTTTTTGTAATAAAGGAGTGCTAATTATTGTAAATATTTGGTACTCCTTTTTTCGTACTGTGATGTATGGTAATAGCCGTAAACAAAAGGATCTCGAGACATGTATTTATTTACAATGTACACAAATATGATAATAAGAATATTCAAGGAGAGATAAAATGAATTTTGGAAAAGATTACAGTAATGCAAATACAGGGACAAATATTAGTGCTAATAGATATAAAGATTTACCTTATGTCTATAAGAAATGGAAAATTACTGAGGTAATTGATAATCAACAATTTGTAATTTTGAAATACATCGATGCTGGCAATAACGCAGGGGAATCACTTTTACCATTGTCCTACGACAATTATCAGCTAAAGGCCATTCGATCTGCAATTGTGGGACAAGCAGGTGGACAGCTTACCAATGTGGACTATGAGTTTCTCAAGAACAAGCTTTGGCTTGTCACATGTAAACCGCTTATTAGTAAGTCTGGAATTCGTTATGAAAACGTTATAGATCTTGTCCCTTTGAATGATGAAACATTTGAAGTTGAAATTGGACACAATGATGATGTCGTAGAAGAAGATGAAACTAAAAAATAGTAGAAATTGGGATGTATTAACGTATGGAAGAGTTAGCGAATACCAAAAAAGTTATTGGTGGTGAATTTCTCTCTGAAGATGGGAAAAGAATTTACTACTTTGTTCCAAAGACAAATGAATGGGTCTTTCTATGTAATTATGTTGCTGTTATTAAGCGCCTAAAGGGACTAGATATGCGTGAATCGTTAGTCCTTGAGTATTATGAAAAGTCACTAGATACCAAGCTACAACTCAGTATTGATAGCCTGAATTATCAAAACATCGATTCCTTAGTTGATGTTGGTATTACCTTTTCAACAAATAATCGCAAGAAGATACTGGACTATTTGGTTCAACAAAAAGCCATGGTACCTATTACTTGGGTAGTTACAGGGGTAGGGTTTCAACAACTAGGAAATGAGCTAACTTTTGTAACAGACGTGGCTAAAACACAAAATGGCAATGAGATAGGTATCAATAATTTCAATGCATATCGTCTTAAGCCTCAAGGTTCCCTTAGTAATTGGATTAGTATGATTCAGGATCAAGTTCTTGGACATACTGCATTAGAAATGGCCGTGGTATTAGGGATGTCGGCAACAGTATTACCAATTATCAAGAAACGTTATACAGATATTGCTACGCTTCTTGTGCATTTCGTTGGACAGTCGACTTCTGGGAAGTCAACTGCTCAAGTTCTAGCTGTTTCAGTTGCTGGACCACCAAGTGCTAATGGTGGGTTGATGAAAACATGGGCAACTACGGTAAATGCTGCCATGATTTCTCTAGATGGCAATAATGGTATTCCAGTAGCCTTCGACGAGTTATCTATGCAAAGTAAATCTGATCTGACTGAGTTTGTCTATCAACTTACTGATGGCAACGAAAAAGCACGGGCTAATCGTGATGCTACTCTTAAGGAAACAAAGCACTGGTCAACTACTATTATCTCTAGCGGTGAATTACCGCTGAGTGACAAAATAGCTAACAATGATGGTCTTAGAATTCGATTATTAGAACTAAATAACGTTCAATTTACTGATAATGCTGAACAGGCTGAAATCATAAAGAAGACTGCAAGTAATAACTTTGGGTGGCAAGCAGCTACTTTTGCTAATAAGCTAATGAACTTCGGTGAAGAACAAATTTTAGCAATCTATGAACAAGAAAAGATCAAAGTTACTGAAAGATTACCCAAAAATAGATATCAAGAACGCTTAGCTGGACGACTAGCTGTAATTACTACAACGTCTGAATTAGCTAATCAACTATTACATTTTGACTTTGACACATCCAAAATTCTTGAATTGATTGTGGAACATAGTACTGATAGTTGGCAAAAAGATGTGGGAGAAGAATCTTATGCAGATTTCATTCAATATCTGATTGCCAAACAAGCTTTGTTTCCAATAGCTACTGCTTCGTTTGTTAATAAGGAAATTATGGGTCAAATCGACCTAATTCAAGATGATTACATCCAAGTAGATATTTTCAAAATAAAATTCACCAAAATACTAAATGATATAGGCTATCAAGATACCAGTACTATTATCAAATTATGGAAAGAATCAGGCTATTTGATAGGAAAAGAGGATGACCGTCAAACTAACCGAAAGGCCATAAATGGAGTACGAGAAACGGTTTATTCAGTAAGACTAGATCGTAAGTATTTGGGATCATTTTATACACTAAGAACTCACTATGATGAAAATAATACAGAAAACGGGGAATCAAAATTCTCTAGCAGTCACGTTGTTACCAAAAATGATAATCCATTTGCCAGAACAGATAATGGAAAAAATGAATTAGATTTGCAAATGGATAAGTTATAAGAGGTGAACTAAATGGAAGGTAAAGATACTGAAATTAGTGTTGATGAATTCTCATCAGCAATTGTAAATATAATCATCAAGTTTCTAAATGATAGTAAGACAAATGAGAGTGATGACAATGAATAGTCCTATTCTTGGCTACTGTCGGGTATCAACAAAACGACAGGCACTACATGGCTTTTCACTACAAAATCAACATAATGAAATTAGTGAATATGCTTTGGATAAATGCCAAAGAGTTAGTTTTTTCGAAGATGCTGGTATTAGTGGAGAAACCATCACACAACGACCAGAATTACTGAAACTAATTGAGACCATCAAGAATGATGACTCTATTCAAGAGGTAGTAGTATCCCGTCTAGATCGATTGTGTCGTAATACAATCGATACAATGAAATTAGATGAATTCTTCCGATTACATGATGTTAGCTTAGTAAGCTTACATGAACCAATTGAAAGTGATAATGAGGCTGAATCTAAGCTTAAGACTAATGTTTTTGCTTCATTAGCCCAATTTCAGCGAACTATTATTCAAGAAAATGTTCAACTGTCAGTTGCCAAGCGTTTCAACTTAGGCCTACCACTATCTAATAATGTGCCGTTTGGATATATCTATAATCCAGAATTCAAATCTATTAGCATTAACTCTGAAATAGCTCCACTCATTCAGCAGTGTTTCGAGAAATACGCGACTGGTAAGTGGGGATACAGAAAGTTAGCCAATTGGTTTTCTGAACAACTTGGTTGGCCAGTAAGTTTACCTACGATTCCTAATATGTTGCAAAATGAACATTATGTTGGAATATCTAGAACGAATTATGGTGCTATACAAGGCGTGTATCCACAACTAATCACTTCGGCATTATATGAAAAAGTTCAAAAACAGATATCCAAGAAGAGCAAAAAGCGTCGACACAGTAATAAGAGTGATGTGTTGTATCAGAAAATAAAGTGCCCAATTTGTGGTCACCTTTTAGGAGTGAACACCTTCACCAAAAAAGGTAATAAGTACCAATATTATTATTGCAGTAATGGAGCTAATGCTCCTCAAACATCTGGAAATCATCATTCGTATCGGGTAAAGGCTGAACTAATCAAGAATACAGTTATAGATAGTATCGCAAAGCTAATTGGGAAGGATAACTGGCAGGAACAAGTTATTCAAAGAATCAGACCGTTATTAGTTGCTCAGCCTAAAAACGCTACTACTCGCACGAGAAAATTATCTAAGGCACAATTATATGAACGCTTTGAAAATGGAACTATTAGTGGTGATGAACTAAAACAAGGACTCAAAAAAATAGTTGTAACTGATAAGGCTGTAAAGCGGCCAACATCAATGCCTTGGAAATTGCAAAAAGTATTACAACAACTAGAAAATTTATCTTTTAGTGAGTTTATTCATCTGATCGTACAACAGGTAAAACTGAATCAAGAAAAGGAAGTAATTAGCATTCAGCTAATTAGTTAGGAGGCAAAAATGGAATTATCAACAAAGAAAGTTACTAAGCGAGTAGCAGGTTATGTACGTGTATCAACTATGGAACAGGCCGCAGAAGGATATAGTCTTGCAGCACAAAGACAACAAATTCAGGAATACTGTGATAAGGAAGAAGGCCGACAACTAGTCAATGTCTACGCCGATGAAGGTATTTCTGGAAAATCTATTAGTAAACGACCAGCTATTCAGGAATTATTACAGGACGCCAAACAGCATAAGTTCGATGTAGTAGTCGTTTGGAAAAATAGTCGTCTAGCTAGAAATACACGTGAATTATTGGAAATGCTAGATATTTTTGATAAGAATGGTGTTAACTTCGTATCATTATCAGAAGGTATCAGTCGTGATACACCAGTAGGACGTTTTGCCTTTACTCTATTAGGCACCGTTAGTGAGTTAGAACGAGACAACATTGCTGAGAACGTCTACTTAGGAGAACGCAAAAGAGCACAGGAAGGATATGCTAATGTTGGTCGAGTAATTGGATATGAACCAGGAGTAGATGAATTCGGTAAGAGATCGTTGGTTATCAATCCTGATGAGGCACCAATCATCATTAGAATTTTCAATATGTATGCTGATGGTCACGGATACCAATATATCGCTCGTCAATTGAACGATATGGGCTATAAAACTAAAGCTGGTAATGATTTCTCTGTTACTGCTGTCAAAACAATTGTCGATAATCCTTTATATGTTGGAAAGGTACGTTATGGGATGTATCGCAACTGGGACAAAAAAGGACGTCGAGGTAAGAACACTGAAAACATGATTCTAGTTGATGGTAAACATGAAGCTATTATCAGTGATGAGCTATGGAAAAGAGTTGTGGATCGACGAAAAATGGTCGAAAAAATGCCTAAGTGGAACTACAATGGTAAAAATATTCTGACAGGAATTTTACGATGTCCAGAGTGTGGTGGTTCGATGGTAATGACTAGTACAACAAACAAAGATCGTAATGGAAAAGCCAAGAAGCTTAGATATTATAGTTGTGCTAAAGCGAAGCACTCTGGTAAAACAGCATGTAACTACAACTCTATTTCTGCTGAAAAGGCTGAAAGAATCGTAGAAGAAAAGCTTAGTTATGTCCTATTGCAACCAAATATCGCTGAAAAGGTTGTAGATCGCATGAATGATGATATGGATAAACGAGTAAATGAATACCAAAAGTCTATTAGTAACAAAGAAGTCGAAATCGAAAGAATCAATCAGAAGATAAATCGCTATGTTGCAATAGATGATGATCCAGAATTACTAAGACAAATAAACTCTAGAAAGGCCTTATTGCAACAAAAGGTAAACGAGTTAGAAAATGACATCTCAACCTTTAGGAAGAGAATAGTAGCGGTGGAAAATAGAACTGATGTGGCTACTATCAACGATATTCTAAGATGGGTGTATCAAATTACTCGTTCTAAGAACCGTAACTATCTAAAACAGATCTATGCAACATTCATCGAAACAGTTACCATCGATAAGGAACATAAACTACTGAATGTTCATATGAGATTCAGTGATTCAGTGATAAATCAAATAAGTAAGTTTCAACAAGAAAAAGCAGGAGTCCCCTCAGTGGGAGCTCCTGCTTTTCATTTAGATAAGGAAATACTATTCACTATCTAGAAGTGCAATCGACCAGTAAATAATAACTGATCGATTTTTTTTGTAATACAAATACATAGATACAAAATGATATTAGCCAAGTAGAACAAAGAATAGTAATAGGTTATGATAAAAGTAAGACGCGCTTATCAGTGTGAGGTAATCTGATGTAAGAGGGGTGTCTCTGTAGAAAATAGACGGGAAAACGGGTACCTAACCATATATGACAAGGTTCCTCAAACGCCTACGCAACGGCATTTACAACGCACCTCTAAAGCGATGCAAGTCCGTATCACAAGTGATGAGGTGAATTATTATAATTAACTAGAGTTACATTCATTTCAGTGTAAAAGATTGACATATCCACATTCAATCCCTAAACTATTCAACAAAATCATTGAACACGGTTAGGAGGATAATCAAATTTTAGAAGAAGCTACAGTGTACAAAAATAAATTATATAAAGAATTATCCAGAATTGGTAAGGGAATTAGTAATGACAAGCGACTTGAAATCCTAGATTTATTATCACAGTCAGCTAAAACTGTAGAAAGTATTTCAAAGGAAACTGGTCTTAGTTTTGCTAATACTTCGCGACACCTGCAAGTTCTAAAAGATAGTCATCTAGTTAAAGCCGAAAAAAACGGAAATTATGTAGTTTATAGTGTGATATCTCCTCAAATCGTTGAACTAATGCATTTATTAACCTCAGTAGGAGAAAATGAACTATCAGAAATGAAATATATCCAAGATGAAGCTGATAATCAGGATGGCATTAAAACTCTATCATTAGAGGAAGTAGTTGATCGAACTGCTGACATTACTAATAATTTTATTTTAGATGTCCGACCAGAAGATGAATTTTTGGCGGGACACATTGATACATCAATTAATATCCCATTAGACCGTCTTACGGATAATTTTGCTAAATTGCCTAAAAATAAAGTAATAATTGTGTATTGTCGCGGGAGGTTATGCCAAAATTCAAATTTAGCAACTCAATTGTTAAATGAAAATGGATTTAATGCATTTAGTTTGAACTCAAGTTATTATGATTGGAAAAGAATCAGCAGCACAATTAGTTAAGACCGCCTTACTTAAATAAGCGGTCTTTTTTGTTGTTTTATTTTTTACTTGCTTGTACTTATAAAAAGTATGTGTTATTATCAAACCATTCAATTGATTAGTTGAATGGTTTGATAATTTAATCGAATGTTGAAGAATGATAATTAACCAAAATTAATGAGGAGAATATACATGATTAAAAATTTAACTGATAAAGATTTTGAAAAAGAAACCAGTACCGGTGTCACTTTAACTGATTTTTGGGCAGCTTGGTGTCCTCCATGTAAAATGCAAGGACCAATTGTTGAAAAACTAGATGAAGAGTTGGGCAACAAAGTCAAGGTGACTAAGATGGATGTTGATGCTAATCAAGAAATCCCAACTAAATTTGGAATCATGTCCATTCCTACTTTAATTGTTAAAAAAGATGGTAAGGTTGTTGAAAAACTGGTTGGGTTACGTACTAAAGACCAATTAACTCAAGTACTATCACAATATACTAATTAATGAAAAGTATCGGTATTCATGAAAAAGTTACCAGTTATTAATAAACTAGAATTAGAACAAAGGCTCAGCAATGGAAAATATGTAGTTGAGTTTATGGCAGAATGGTGTCCTGATTGTAACTTCATTAAGCCACGTATGCCAGAAATTGAAGCTGATTTTCCGGAATATACTTTTCTTCAAGTGGATAGAGATCAGAATTTAGATTTATTTGAAGAACTTAACGTTTTAGGAATTCCTAGCTTTATCGTATATGAAGATGGAAAAGAAGTTGATAGGCTAGTAAATAAAGCACGTAAGACGAAAGAAGAAGTTGAAGCGTTTATTCGTGATGCAACTAAAGGGTAATTAAGTTACCTTTATCGGCTTAAATTTTAACTATATATTTTTACCATGAGGCTCATTCAGCAGTGACTGGATGAGCTTTTAGTATAAATGGAGAACTGGTATTCACAATATAATGAAACCTGGCCAGAGCATAGTTTAATGTTAAAATACGTTGATAATTTTATAAATAATGGAGAATTACATTTTTCACCTTTAGGTTATTTTATTGATTTAGAAAATGAATATGGTGATGATGTTATTGGAGATAAAAGTGAAGGTGCTAGAATTATTAATTTTGATCCTAAACAAAGCAAAACCACGATGATTATTGATGATAAAGAATATATTTTAGATCCTAATGATGTTAATTCAATCAATGTGGAATTTACATATGATACTGTCCGAGAATGGGGAGTTCTATCATTGTGTAACCTTAATGCTAGAGAAGATTTAGAAATTGAAGAATATGATAAAAAAACTGAAAAAGCAGTATTAAAAATAAAGGATAATGTTATTGATGATTTAATAAGATTAAGTGATGATAATAAGCGTATTCCAGTTGTTATTAATGCTAGTGGTTTGCTAAGTGTTATGGATAGTAAGTTTACTCAAAAAGGAAGAAATATTCGGTTACAAAACGTAGAATATTATCCAGAGTCAATTCAACAAAATATCACGGTAGACGAGTTTAAGGCGGATCCTGGTAAAATAATATTTTTAAAGCGTGAAAAATATAATTATCAAAGAGAATCACGAATTGCTTTGTTTGAAGATATTGGCAAAAATGGAGAAAATATTTCTATAGGAAGTTTAAAAAATTGTGCATTTAAATTAGATCCGGTGACAGGATTAAATAATTTTAGGTTAAATGCCATTGTTAAATTTTAATAATTGTTAATGCTACCGCAAGTGTTATTTAAATTACTAAATCAGGTAACCGTGATTACCTAAATTAAGTGTATGTCACATTTACTGAGCAGGTTACTATCGATAAGGAAAATAAATTATTGCACGTTCATATGCGATGATTTAGTCAAAAAGTAGTAGACCAGATTAATGCATTTAAAAAAGTAGAACAAAAACAAGCAGGAATTCCTTTGAGGGTGCCTGCTTGTTAGTATTAAAGTAGGCTAGAAATCAGTATAATAAGTGATGTAGAGGCAATCGCAATGGTATTTATGATATAGGTAGGGTGATCTTGTGATTGTAAAGGTAATTAGAGGTGCAAGTCTGTATCACAAGTGATTAGGTTATTTAATTAAACTAGAGAATAGAAAAAAGGAACTCAGTTAGTTGAGTTCTCTTTTTTTGCTTAGCAATTAAAATTCAAATTGTACGTGAAAGACAAAAATATATTCATATATGCCCCAAAGTAATCCGAGAAAAAGGAATAAGATAACAAATTTTTGCCAGGTTGTTACTTTCTCTTGATAATGGAGAGCGAGTCTAACTCCTAGAACTAGGAAAACTATTAATATAATAAAAAGCGGTATTATAATCAGCATTATTGATTTCTCCAAATTATGTATTTATGTAAATACCTAAACTTAATGATTTAGGGAATTTTTAGATTATGGTTTTAACAAATGTTGAATATTTCTCCTTTGTTTTAATTGATAAACTAAAATGTAACACTGGACAATTTCAAATACAATAAGGATAATATGATTTTTACATTGTATTTATATTATTAAAAGATATTACGATTAATGAGGTAAAAAATGAAAATTACTGAAGTATAACATCGCAGTGAAACTCTGATCCAACAACTTTTAGCTGTCTGGGAAAGTTCAGTTAAGGCAACCCACTTTTTTCTAGCAGAGAATGAAATAGCGGATATTAAACGGTATGTTCCACAAGCGTTAGCAGAAGTTCATCGATTAATTATTATTGAAAATAAAACTCATATTCCGGTAGGCTTTTTGGGAGTTAATAACCAGCATTTAGAAATGCTCTTTGTTGCTGATGAAGAAAGAGGCAAGGGATATGGTAAAAAACTACTTAGCTATGGAATTGAAAATTACTCAATTAATGATCTCGCCGTTAATGAACAAAATCCCTTGGCTGAGGGCTTTTATGAACAGCTGGGATTTAAAACGTATAAAAGAACAAACCATGATGAACAAGGAAATCCATACCCGCTTTTATATATGAAGCGTTAAAAAAGTAACTACTCAAAAGAGTGGTTACTTTTTTTGAATTGAGATCACTTGTGATAATGATACAAGAAAAAATCGATTTTGTATTATATGTGATATATAATAATTTTATTAAAATTAATTTATTTTAAGGAGAACAATAATGAAAAGAATAATTAAATTTATATTATTGATTTTTACAGCTTTTATATTTGTGAATTCATATGAAAATATTAATTTACCAAATAATGCTCAAGCTAGTGTGAATAATTTTCAGAAATATCATAAAAACACACCAAGCAAATTACGTAAAACGTGGAAGGCAAGGAAAACTAATGGATACCGACCATCGATCAAATTAACTAAGCGTAGTATACATATGGGAATGATTGACCGTATAATACATTATACTGGTACTAATTATCAATATTTGGGGAATAATATTTATCATATTAAAGCAAAACATACTTACTATTATCGCGGATATAAAAAAGTTTACGGAGGTAATAATGCCTCTTTTTATATTAGATACTATTCTAAACATAAAATTAGAGTAGGATATGATATTCAAAGTGACTCATCTAAGTGGCAAAAATTTACAAGATAAAAATTAATTAAAAGTAATGAAATACCTCATAATTATCAGACATAAATCTAATAGTTATGAGGTATTTTTGATTATCTAAAATTTGGATATGCATTTTATTAACTGATAAATTCATTTACTTATCAAGATGGCGGTAATTCTGGCCAGGTATTGGTCACTTTATTCAACGAGAAATTCCTAAACAATTAATTCAACATAGTTTAACGTGGCTAGATTCTGTATTATAAAAAAACAAGACTCATTTGAGTCTTGTTTTTTGTTGATATTACGCTTTTTTTGCTAATACGAGTCCGTAACCATTAGCATGACCATAGCCGCCGTCTTGCACAACCATGTCGTAAGGATCACTAATATTATCGATTAAGTAAATTCCTAAATAATAGTCTTTTAACTTAGCACGTTTATTAGCGGTATAACCTAATTTATTTAACTCAGTTTTAACTAAGGCTAGTTTTTGAGTGTCACTAAGATTAGAGTTTTGCCATAGTTTATAAGAGATTGGTCGAAATGAAATAATATCCTTATATCCAGTAGTGGGCATTGGATCAATGTCTTCATCTCCTATAATGAACTCATCGATAGATCCATAATTATAAATAGCAATCTGAGAAAGATTCAAATCGATTGGGGTATTTGGAAATAGGGCAGCAATTTGTTTAGTTAATTTTTGAGTATGATTGGTATTTACGTAGTCAACGTAATTTTCGGTAGAAGGAAACTGTTCAGGGTAAACTAGATTTTGGCCGGTATGATCAGGATTAAGGCCTTTTTGTAAATATCCTCGCCAAACATAACCAGAGATTAATCTACCATTTCCAGTAGTGTTTCCAGTCAGGTAGTAGTACACTGCTTTTTTATTTCCGTGTTGCATTACCACCGATTCAGAACGAGTCCAGTTTACTCCAGGGTAATTTTTAAGATTATGGCGGACTTTGGAGTGTTTCCAATTCCACATGTAAGCATTTTGGCTGTTGTCTTTAAGGTGGAATACGGTATATTTGCTGTACCATTTCTTTTGAATCATTGGATAACCTTTGAAGTTATAACCGGGGGTCACTGCCGATGGCTTCACCCAACCACCAAGACTGCTATCATTACGGATATACCAGGCTTTAAAGGACTGATTACCATGTTTGATGGTGGCAGTCATTGAAACGTACCAGGTAGTTTTATAGTAGTTTTTGAGATCGTGAATTTTTTTAGTATATTCTTGATTCCACATGGCCACGCTTTGATTAGTTTTGTTTTTATATGGAGCCGGATGATTACTTGAATTATATTCAAGATTGGTAATTTGGTAAGTTGCTGCCTTAACATGAGGTGTTGAAACTAGCATTGCTGACATCCCCATCAACAAACCAGCAATTAAAACGGTAATTGATTTTCGCATTGGTAAACTCCCTTTGTTTAGTTAAGTTTATTATACGCCGCTACATCCCAATAAAAAAACCTAATCCGGTAAAGGACTAGGCTTTAGTAAATTACATTTCATTAATCCACGCTAATGCAAAGGCATTATTGCCAACATGAGTTCCAATTACTGGACCGATCTGGTCGACTTCAGTAGAAACGTCGGGGAAACGCGACTTAAAGTCCGCCTCCCATTTTTTAATTGCCGGTTCGTTATTGGTTCCCATCAGCATTACGTGCAATGGTTGAGTTCTTTGGTCATAAACTGTTTTGAAGCGTTCTTCGATATCAACGAGAGCTTTTTTCATGGTCCGAATTTTGCCAATTGGGATGATTTCGTGGGTGTCTTCGGATAACGTCAAAATCGGTTTGATTTTTAGTAAACCACCAGCAAGAGCTCCGGTTTTACTTAAGCGCCCTCCGGTAACTAGGTTTTTTAGATCATCCACAACAAAGTAAACGCCCATAGAATCACGAAGTTGATTAAGGGTATTAATTATATGGTCTAACGGCACCCCTTCGTTGGCCATGGCAGCCGCAATTTTGACTTGATACCCCATTGGGGACAATGCCATGTGGGAATCATAGACCACGATTTCAGCATCTTGATAATTTCTGGTAAACATTCGTAGGTTGTTTACGAAGCCGGTAATTCCAGCAGTCAAATGAATACTGATAATTTGGTCGTAACCATTTTTAACTAAATCATCATATAGTGAAAGCATAATTTGAGGGGTGGGTGGTGCAGTGGTTGGTAACTTATCCAAAGTGGGTAACTTAGCATAAAACTCATCATTGCTCATCCCAATGCCTTCGGGGTAGACGTTATTGTTAATCATAAAGGTAATCGGGACTACGAACACGTTCCCAAAGGCCTCAACTTCTGCAGGAGCTAGGGTCGCAGTGCTGTCAGTTACAATCGCAATTTTACTCACAAGGTAAACCTTCCTTAACTAAAAATGGTCAATCAAAACTTTGTTGATTGCTACTAGACTAGAATTAGTTAGTCTCGGTGTCAAGTTAATGCCCTAAATTATATTAAAAACCTAAGAAACCAGGAGATCAATTTTGACCTCCTGGTTTTTAATTAGTTCTAATTCAATTCTAATAATCGTTTCCGTAACGCAGGATCATAGGCCGTCAAATACAAGCCATATTTTCCCCGCTTCATCAAAACGTTTAGCACGTTAGCGATGAAGACCTTGTATTCTTCTTGAGTAAATTTGATATCTTTGCGCTTTTTGAAGATTTCCTTGTGGGAATATTTTTCGGGAATGATGGTCATGGTATCGGTTTTGGGATCGTAACCAAATGAAGGTCCAATGACCATACCGACGTAGTTTAAATCAAACCCTTGTAAGGTATAAATGGTACCAACTTGGGTAATGGAGCCTTCGCGCTTAGCCCAGTGAGTCCGTTGGGGATCCCATTCATCCCAAGGTAAGTTGAAAGTATCCATTTCCACGTTGTGCCGCCCATCAATTCGAGGGAAACCGGAAGTCGCTACCATTCGACTCATTCCGACTTCTTTGTTGCGCTTCTTGATGGCCTCAAACATTTTGCCAGCCTTATCGAAAACTTCGAATTCAAAGTCACTATTGGTAGGAAATGGTTTGATGGGTTGTTCAGCTGTTAAATCATCCATCCATTGGACTTGTTCGTCGCTAGCTACCATCCGGTACTGGAAATTCATACTGAAGACTTCGTAGGGGTGTTGGCCAATGGTTTTGAAGAGCAGGTCCTTATCCCAGTACATCTTGGATTGAAAGACTTGTTCGAAATCGTAAACTGCGACCACTACTTTGGCGAGATCCATTAAATCAGTTAGTTGGTTTTGACCGCGGTAATGCGCGTAGGGTTCTGATTTGGAATAGAGCAAGTGGGCTTCATCAACGAAGATGATGTCGTACTTTTTATGATTCTTTTGCGCATCGTTAATTAATGAAGTGGGGCGGCGAATAGAGTTAACCTTCATGTTTGGGATTGATTCACCCAAATCACGGTAAGCTTTATAGAGTTCGGGATGATTAACGACTAAGGCGGTCTTATAGTGTTTGTCGGTCATGTACTTACGAACCAATTCCATTAAAACCACTGATTTACCAGTCCCGGCAGCCCCTTCGATAATTGCAACGGAGTGCTTGGAGCCACTCAAGCTTTGCTTAATATAGCCATTAATGTTGTTAATGACGTTTTTTTGATCGTCAGCTAAATCTTCGACGAAGAATTGTTCTTTTAAAATTTCGTTCATGTAGATGCTCCTAAATTAGTGTAGGGTTCTGTAGCAAAACTAAGATCTATTATAGCAGGAAAATGGTAGTTGGTTTTCTGAAAATAAAGGAAGAGTCCGCTTTGACAGTTAGTTAAATATATGATATTTAATATGTACTTTTAAGGAGGAAGACTATGACTAACAACGACCAAGATGTCTTGCGAGATGCCTTATTAACCATTGATGATCCGTATTACTTAAATACTTTCAAAAACGCTGCTGATGAAGCCGAATGGTGGCACGTAAATGAAGCTTTTATTCAATCTGATATTCAACGCTTTTTACCAGCGGGATTTGATCCAAAGCAACCAGAAGTTTGGCGGTTTATTCGAATTAGTCTGGGGCAATTTTTTCTGGACTAAGCAATCATTTTTACCGCTAGCTAGCAATTGCAATGTATAATAGGAACAATACTTATCCTAAGGAGAAACAACTATGACTTTCCCACAACTTGATTTAACTAACGTGGCCGGTCCTAAGGCTACTATCGAAACTAATTATGGCACTATCAAAGTGCAACTATTCCCTGACCAAGCTCCTAAGACGGTCGAAAACTTCGTGACTTTAGCTAAGCAAGGTTACTACGACGGCGTTACTTTTCACCGCGTGATCGCTGACTTCATGATCCAAGGTGGCGATCCTACTGGAACTGGTGCTGGTGGTCAAAGTAGCTTTGGCGGTGAATTTGAAGACGAATTTTCAACCGAAGTCTTTAACCTAAACGGCGCGCTTTCAATGGCTAACGCTGGTCCTAACACTAATGGTAGCCAGTTCTTCATCGTCACTAACGAAAACGTTCCGGGTGGCATGATTGACCAAATGAAGGCTGCTAACTACCCAGATGAAATCATTGCTGCTTACGAAAAGGGTGGGACTCCTTGGCTTGATTTCCGCCACACCGTTTTTGGTCAAGTAATCGACGGTATGGACGTTGTTAAAACCATTAGTAAAGTGGAAAAAGACGCTGCTGATAAGCCAAAAGAAGACGTAGTGATGAAGTCGGTAACGATTGAAGACTAAGTAAAAAGCTAACTCAAGCGAGTTAGCTTTTTTAGTTGTTTATGAGTTTTAACATTTGGTTTTAAATTATTTTTAATTTCCCCCTGAAATCGGTGAGACTACGATAGCCTTTGGCTACCATAATTTTTTCCAGTTCGTCAGTTACCCGCTCAAAAATGGGAGTGCCTTCTGGCCCAAACGCTGTGCCAATTTGAACCAGATCGGCACCGCATAAAATGTGTTCAAAGACGTCTTGGCCGGAACTGATTCCCCCGGTGCCAATAATTTTGATGGCTGGGTTAAGTCGTAAGCGAAAAGCCCGGACGTTAGCCAATGCAGTTGGTTTAACGTAATCTCCACCAATACCACCAAATCCAGCTTTGGGTTTGATAACTACAGTTTCAGTATCAAGATCGATTGCTAAACCATTCCCAATTGAATTGATCGAGTTAACGTAGGCTAATGGGTATTGGTTTAAGATGGCGCTGAGTTCATCGAACTGGTTTAAATCAAAGTAGGGTGGCAACTTCAGTCCTAGATGGCCGTCGAAAAAGGTAAAGGCAGCTGCTAAAATATCCGCTACCGCTTCAAAATCATAACCAACTTGTGATTTACCGGCAACGTTGGGACAGGATAAGTTTAACTCTACCAATCCTTGGTAGTCACTAGCTTTTATTTGCCTTAGCATGGTTAGATTTTCAGTGATGCTTAATCCCGCGATTGAAAGAATTAGGTTTTGGTTTCCAGCGATTTGTTGGTTTATAACATAATCCAAGTAGTAGTCAAAGCCATAATTAGGCAACCCCATTGAGTTAATACTACCCAATGGTAAAGACTGCATTCGGGGAGTTTCGTTGCCTTTACGTGGTTGTAAGGTCGCGCTTTTAGTTACTGCCCCTCCGGCTGTTGAAGCAATAATAGCATCAAGTTCAGATACTGATTGGCACCGTACTCCGGCGGCGTTGAGGATGGGGTTAGCAAAACCGATGTTCCCAAGTGTGGTCTGTAAATCTAACTTAGAATTCATTTGATTCCTCCTGTTTCAGCCAATTCCATGGATCCTGGTGCCAAGCGCTGAGGTAGTCAAATTGTGCTTGAGAGATTTGGCCACGATCAAATTCCTGTTGAATCACGTCTTTATAGGTTAATAGGGGCTGTAAAGTAGTATCAGCTTCGGAAAAATTTTGTTCAGCATCTGGGAACTGGTATGTATAAATAGCGGCAACCCCAGCGACCTGGTAACCCGCAGCCCTTACTGCTTGAACTGCCTGTAAGACGCTGCCACCAGTCGAAATTAGGTCATCAATTAAGACTACCTGATCAGTTTTACTTAAGCGCCCTTCAATTTGCTTGTTGGCCCCGTGATCTTTGGCTTTGGAACGAACGTAGATTAATGGGAGATTTAACTTTTGGGCAACCCAAGCAGCGTGCGGGATACCGGCAGTAGCCACGCCACCGATGACAGTTACATTGGGATAGTATTTTTTAATAATTTCAGCTAGGCCAGATGCGATCATATCGCGTAACTGGGGGTTAGCAATTGTTAAACGAAAGTCAGTGTAAATCGGAGCTAGCATCCCACTAGCGTACTTGAATGGTTTAGTTAATGACAAACTGATAATTTGATCTTCGGTTAAATTCTGAATAATTTTAGCGTTCTGCATTTTCCCACTCCTTCAAATATTGATGATAAGCACTAACCGGATCAGCGGCCTGAATAATAGGACGGCCGATTACTAAAGCATTGCTGCCATTGTGTGCTGCCTCGCTGGGAGTAGCAGTGCGAGCCTGATCGTCTTTGAGGGCTCCAGTGGGGCGAATCCCCGGAGTAACGTATAAGAAATCTACCCCTACTTGTTCACGAAGGGCAGGGACTTCCAACGGTGAAGTGATTACCCCGTCAGCTCCAGCTTGTTTGGCCAGTTGAGTTAAACTAATTACTTGCTCGGCCATGGAAAGGCGACAATTTTGTTCGTTGCGTAGTCCTTTGGGAGTGATGGAAGTGAGTTCAGTCACTGCTAGTAATCTTGCAGGAGCAACTCCGGCATCTTGGGCCCCGTTAATCAGCCCCCGCTTAGCTTGGGCAATCATTTGGGAGCCACCTAAAGCATGCACGGTAGTATAAGTGACGCCCAAGCGGCCAATTTGGCGCATGCCATTTTCTACTGTATTTGGAATGTCATGGAGTTTTAAATCTAAAAAGATGTGATGGCCCATTTTTAGCAAATCCCGAACGATTTGGGGGCCTTCACCGTAAAACATTTCCATCCCAATTTTGACGGTTAAGGTTTCATTAGCGTCAAATTGATCTAGTAATTGAAATAAATCTTTTCGGGTAGCTACGTCTAAAGAAATAATTAATGGTCCCATTACTACAAACCTCCTAATTTTAGGTACAAAAAAAGCCCGTTAAAACGCAGCTGTAGTAAGGATTGTTCATCTTACTAATTCCACGAGTCCACGGACTAGATTATTATTCGTCCGCTTTTGGCTTCTCTGAACCAAATTAAAGCTCCGTTGTTTGTAGTTAACTTTACCATACTTGAAATGAGTGTCAAGGTGATTTTGTTGAAATGATTTTCTGAATAATTAGGCCTTGATTTATTTTTTAGTTCGTGAAATAATCAAGCCAGTTTAAAATAACGAATGTCAGCGAGCATTCATTTGGAGGAATAACACATGAAAAATACCGCAACTATTGCGCACACCCATAATTTGACGACCAAACAGAAATGGACGATTGCTTCGACCAGTTCAGGATTTGCTCTAGAAAATATGGATGTGCTTTTTTTATCGTTTACCATGAGTTCCATGATTTCGCAATTGCATTTAAGTGGGGGAGCGGCGGGATTAATTGGCTCTATTACTAATCTCGGGATGTTGTTTGGTGGCATTTTATTTGGCTTAATTGGGGATCGCTTCGGACGAGTGAAGACTTTTACGTATACCATCTTCATCTTTGCCTTTGCGACTGCCATGATGGCGTTTGCTAATAATATTAACGAGATTTACATACTACGTTTTTTGGCCGGAATTGGGGCCGGTGGTGAATACGGAGTTGGGATTGCCATGATTGCGGAATCATTTCATAAAAACCAGATTGGCAAGATGACCTCAATTGCAGCGATTGGTGGGCAAGTTGGCGCAATTTTAGCTGCTGTCTTGGCAGCTCTTATCATTCCCCGGTTTGGGTGGCACGCCTTATTCTTAGTGGGGATTGTACCGGTAGTCTTAACTTACTTTGTGCGGCGCCATTTGAGTGAAACCGATGAGTTCATTCAATCCCAACAAGAGCACCATGAATCCACGATTAAAGCGGTGTTTAAATACATGTTCAGTTCTCCTAAAGTGGCCTATCAAAGTGGGGCACTGATGGTGATGACTACCGTTCAAATTGCCGGTTACTTTGGCTTAATGAATTGGTTACCCATTATTGTGCAGAAACAACTGGGATTAAATGTTTCTAGCTCTTCACTGTGGATGATTGCGACGATTATTGGGATGAGTCTGGGAATGATGACGTTTGGGACCGTCTTGGACTATTTTGGTCCGCGGCGGGCATTTGGGATCTTCTTAATCGCGTCAGCCTTAATGGTTTACACCATTACCTTAGCACACAGTTTAGTTTCGTTGCTTATAATCGGTGCGGTTGTCGGTTTCTTTTCTAACGGAATGTTTGGCGGTTACGGGGCTGTAATTTCACGTTTGTATCCGACTGAAATTCGTTCGACAGCTAATAACGTTATTGTAAATGTCGGCCGGGCTGTTGGTGGCTTTTCTTCCGTCGTCATTGGCATTTTGATGGATCATTACTCACTAACGGTAGTCATGGGTTCTTTATCAGCATTATACTTACTTAGCTTGGTAACTATGTTGACATTGCCTGGTTTAAAGGGATTAACGGTAAAAAAATAATTTAAACAAAAACCGCGAACTCTATGAGTTCACGGTTTTTTTATTTTCAATTATTCTTGGCTGCTTTAATTTGCTTTCCAAACTCTGTCTGATCAAAGTTTTCAATGACGTTAGTTAAGTCGGCAGCGGTTAGACTAGCACCAAATAAAGGACTGCCAGGTTCGGTCATGATGCCATCGGCTAATTGATAGTGAACAACCGGATCAAAGCCCATGGAGTCGACAAATTTGGCTACTTGGTCAACTGCCGCCGGATTATCACCAGTAACTAATAATGCTTTACGGTTAGGCGCGCCTTGAGGCTTAGCTTCTTCTTGCAGGTTGTGATAGCCCATGTGATTAAAGGTTTTCACGATGGTACTATCCTTGAAGTACTCTTGGACCTGTTCGCTGGAAGTAGAATCCGGCGCTAAAACTTCTTCACGAATGCCATCGGTTTCCCACCAGTAATTCATCGCGTCGATAACTAACTTATCCTTTAGTAGTTCTGGTGCAATATTATGATAGCGACTGAGCGGAATCGCTAAAATAATTAGGTCACTGTTAGCGACTAAATCGGCGTTTTCGGTGGCGATGGCCCCTGGAACCAAAGTATCAATGGTTAAAGCAATTTTTTTTACAGAGCCGGAACCGGAAATTCTAACTTCGTAACCCGCTTTGAGGGCTAAGCCGGCTAGCACAATACCCACTTTACCAGCGCCGATAATCCCAATTCGTTTGAAGGCCATTACTTAGCCGCCTCCTTTTCTGAAAGAATTTCTTTCACCCGCGGAATGACTTTGGTAGCGTAAAGTTCAATCATCCGTTCTCGTTGCGCCGCAGTTTGATTTCCAGCCCCGTAAACTAAGTCAAAGCGGCCTAGGTCAAGAAGATCAATGGTGCGGGCAATTCTTTGGGCGACCGTTTCTGGATCACCAACGTAAAATGAACCGACTTTAGTTTCGTTATCAAACTGTTCGCGACTCATAGGGGCCCAGCCCCGGGTAAGCCCAATGCGGTCAAAGTTAGCTTTGATGTTTTTGAAGGCTACTTCGACAGCTTCGTTTTCATCATCGGCAATAAAGCCATGGGAGTGAACCGCCACCGGATAAACTGGCATGTTTAGTTGTTCAGCAGCTTTATGGTAGAGGTCAATGTATGGTTTGAAACGGTCAGCTTGGCCCCCGATGATGGCAATGATGACTTTATAGCCAAATTTAGCTGCTCGGATGATTGATTCTGGAGAACCACCAATACCGATGTAAGTTTCTAGTTCTTTTTCGGTCTTGGGATACACTTCTTGGTCATTTAATTCGGGACGAAATTTACCAGACCAGGTAACTGCGTCTTCTTTGCGAAGCAAATCAAATAGTTCTAATTTTTCGTTAAAGAGGTCATCGTAATCGGTTAAGTCATAGCCAAAGAGCGGAAATGATTCGGTAAATGATCCCCGGCCTAACATTACTTGAGCGCGTCCTTGTGAGAGACCATCCAACGTGGCAAACCGTTCGTAAACCCGTACCGGATCGTCAGAGCTCAAAACGGTAACGGCAGTGGCCAATTTAATTTGATTGGTAACCGAGGAAATAGCAGCTAAAACAGTTTCGGGACTAGAAACACTGTAGTCTGGGCGGTGGTGTTCACCAACTCCGATAACGTTAATTCCTAATTTATCAGCCAGTTCCCCTTCGCGAACGATTTGCCGAATGGATTCTGCCGCGGTTTTTAAACTCCCATCCTCGTTAGCAACGATGTCGCCAAAAGTTTCAATCCCAAATTCTAATTTATTTACGTCTACCATGATAATTACCCTCCAGTCGTTTTACTTACTTTTTGTAAGTTAATAATTGAATCATAATTCATTTCAAGCCAAAAAGCAATTATTTTCCTCTATCAGGATAGAGTCCAAAGTTCATGAGTGATGGGTAAAAGATTATAATAGAGCTATAAAGGTAACGTTAAAAGTCATTAATTTAGTGGAGGAAAAAGATGCTAACTTTACTGTTTTTAATACTGATGAGCATAATAGCAGGAATTCTGACTGGAATTGTGGGAATGGCGTCGCTAACCTTGTACCCAGTTTTACTGGCGGTAGGCGTACCCCCGATTACGGCTAACGCAACCATTACCATTGCCCAGGTTGGTGGCGGGGTAGGAACGGTTTTATCGTCGTTGAAAGAGCTACGGAATCATTGGCGCCAAGCATTTCAAGTGGCTTTGTTAAATACACTCGGTGGCGTTTTAGGGGCTATTATTTTAGTTCATAGCTCTAATGCGGGTTTCCAAAAGGTAGTTCCTATTTTTATTTTGTTAGCTGGGGTTTTGATTTTAGTCCCTAAAAGCAAGCGAGAAATCACCAAGAACCATTGGTTTAACGTGTTAGGCTGGTTAGGTGTTTTCTTAGTAGGAATTTATAGTGGTTATTTTGGGGCGGCGGCTGGATTATTAATGATTGCGGTGCTCTCCAAAATCATTAATGAGGAGTACGCCATTTATAATGCGATGCGTAATTTTGCGACTTTTTGTAACAACGTGGTGGCTGCCAGTATCTTTGCCTGGCGCCTAACCATTGATTGGCAAGTTATTGTGCCGTTATTAGTTGGTTTATTTGTGGGGGGGTATTTAGGTCCCATAATTGTGCGCTACGTTCCCTCCCGCTATATTAAAACGGCTGTGGGCATTTTTGCATTATTGTTAGCAGTTTACTTGGGTTATCAGGCCTATTTTTAAGATAGGTGTGGTGAACTGTGGCTAAGTAATTTAAATAGTAAAACGAAAATTCCAGCCACCAAAATTCCTAACAGGTTATCCCAAATACGGAGTTCGCCAGCCGGCAAAATGCCAAAGAGGGTGACGGCAATGCTTAAAGCGCCGAAGCAGTTGAGAACGCTGTGGTAAAAATAATTATCCGTTAAGCCCAATCCAAAACCGGCGATGGGAGCCAGTAAAAAGGTGAAAGAAGCGGGCACTATGGCCATACAACTGATAAATAAAATGGAACCCACAACGACTCCGGATAATCTTAATCCCATTCGATTCACGTAGTTAGTTTGTTGGGGGAGCAGGACTGACATACAAGCGTAGCCTAACCAAACTGCTCGATTCAAGTATAGTAATTGGGCTAGGAGTAAGGCAGTACTAATGCCCAGCGCTAATCTTAACTGCCAATGAGTGGTTTGAGAATGCCAGTTAAAGTTGGTAAACATATGATGCCAACGGTAGGGTTGGTTCTTTTGGTGGTGATTGCGCCACAAAATAATACTTAATAATAACCAGACAGCGATTAATGAAACCGCACGCCGGGTAATTTGTGCTCCGGCAACCGGATTACCAGTGATAAAAATATAGCTAAAAGTATAAATGCCACCGTTGCCAAATTCTGGTTGTGAGGCCGTGGTGATTAAGATAAATAAAATACTGAGGAAATGAGCGAGAAAGAAAAACGGTAGAGGTAGGTGTTGCCACCAAATGCTGCCCATTAAAATGACCGCCAAAACGGCCCCTAAAGAAACGATACTGTCAGACAGCTGATAACCGTAGTTAATGAACCGAATACTCAATAACATACAAAAACTACCGACGGCCACGCTACTATTGGTGCTACCAAATAAACCGGTGAACAATGAAATATAGAAAATAGCAAAACCTAATAAGGCCAAATCTCGTAAAAATAAAGCTTTAAGATAACTCTGTTTTTGTCCTTGAGGACTCATTTTAATTTTGGTACGCAAGGCCCCTGGACTTAATTGCATTAGTTGATAAATAGCGATCGCTCCTTAACTGATAGTAATTAAACGATGAAAAACTTACCATAGATTGCTACAAAAGAAAAGTCATAATTGACGCCTAATTACTTAACATGCTAAACTAAACGCAATTAAACTTTCGGAGGCACGTGTATGGCGGTCATTGACTAAGTAATCAGATGGGAAACTAGCAGCAAATAAGCTGCTTTATTTGAGGTACCCAGAGAACTTGGTGAATGACTGACAGAGACACGCTGCATTAAGCGCAGTGGTGAGCTGGGCTTTTTTTGTCCCGTTTTTCTGCGGTACCCGCTAAACGAAAGGATTAAAACATTGAATTTAATTGAATACGGACTTACTAATCACATTAACCAAACTGCTGCTGAATTTCCGAATGAACAACTTGCTCGAGTGACTGAACAACACCGCGACCTGTATCAAGTGATAGCGGAGACTGGAATCTTGCAGGCGCAAGTTAGCGGTAAATTCCAACATACTACGGTAATGACAACTGATTTTCCGGCGGTGGGTGATTGGGTCATGATTACTCCTACTGCTGAAAATGGGCAGGCCATCATTCATCGGATTTTGCCGAGAACTAGTGCGTTGATGCGGGGCGCTGCCGGTAGTGATGGTGCTGGTCAAATTATTGCGGCTAATTTAGGCACCGTTTTTATTTGTATGTCACTCAACGCGGACTTTAACGTGCGCCGGGTGGAGCGCTACCTAACGATTGCGTGGGAAAGTGGCGCGCTGCCGGTAATTGTTCTCACCAAGGCGGATCTCTGTGAAGACTTACCGCAAAAGTTAGCGGAACTTAGTGAAGTGGCAATCGGAGTTGAGGTGGTGACTTGTTCTGCTAAGCAAAGTGAGGGCTATGAACAGTTGCGTAAGTACACGAACAACAGCCAAACGGTGGCGTTCGTGGGTTCCTCGGGGGTCGGCAAGTCCACGTTAATTAACGGGTTAATGGGCCAAGATGTGTTTGTCACCAAAGAAATCCGGGGAGATGACGATAAAGGGCGCCACACCACTACGTTCCGGCAACTATTAAAATTACCAACTGGTGGAATCGTAATTGATACCCCCGGAATGCGAGAGTTGCGGATTCAGACTGGTGATTTAGCGAAAACCTTTGAAGATATTGAACAATTGGCAACCCAATGTAAATTCAAGGACTGCCAACATCAAACTGAACCGGGATGCGCCGTCCAACAAGCCATTACGGCTGGTGAACTATCTGCCGAACGGTTCGAAAGTTACCAAAAGTTACAACGAGAAATGGCCTATAGTAACCTGAATTCTCGGGAGTTGGAAAACGAAAAAATCAAGCGCATGTTCGGTAGTAAAAACGAAATGAAGCAAATGTTAAAACACTTGAAGAAATAAGAAAAACGCTCGTTCTGGTAAAGGGGCGAGCGTTTTATAGTTGGACGTTGTTTTTAATTTTACTCAATAAGGCAATTAATTATCTTTGACGACGTCATTTGAACCCTATTTTTTATTTTGAACTAGGCGTCAAATTTTAAAAAACCGCTTGGATTGGTTATCTTTAGGGTAATTCCAAAATAGAAAGTGGGGCTTTAAAATGACGGAACCAAATTTGAGAGATCCTAGAAAGCTATTTTATACCGAAGAATTTAAACGCCAAGATCAAGACAAACCAGCACTGCAAAACAAAATGGATCCCCAACCAGACTGCGGGGAGCATAGTTATGTAGGCAATCGAAAACTAGAAAATCGGCGGGTATTAATTACCGGTGGTGATTCTGGGATTGGCAGGGCGGCAGCAATTGCTTTCGCTAGAGAAGGTGCGGACGTAGCGATCCAATATTATCCTGGGGAAGAATCGGATGCTAACGAAGTCGCCAAGTATATTGAAGATGCAGGACGCAAAGCGGTCTTGTTGCCATATGATTTTAGAAATGATGATGCACCTAAGGAAATGGTTACCAAAGCCATTTCAGAATTAGGCGGTTTGGATACCTTAGTGTTAAACGCCGCGGAACAAATTTCTCAAAATAATATTGAAGAATTAGATATTCAACAAGTCAAGGATACATTCAAAGTTAATATTGTAGCGATGTTTGCGATTGTTAAGGCAGCGCTACCGACCTTGCCGGCTGGTAGTAGCATTATTATGACCACTTCCATTCAGGCCTTTGGCCCATCTGATCACCTATTGGATTACGCAGCAAGTAAGGCGGCCATTGCTAACTTTACTGTCGGCTTGGCTAAACAGCTAGCTAAGCGGGGTATCCGGGTGAACGGAGTAGCACCGGGACCAATCTGGACAGCCTTACAATTAGATCATGGCCAGCCGCAAGAATCATTACCAACGTTTGGCCAAAATATGTTGCTAGAACGAGCTGGGCAACCAGCAGAATTAGCCCCGGTTTACGTCTTCTTAGCTTCTAATGACGCTAGCTACGTAACCGCCCAGATTTATGGGGTGACTGGTGGTAAGGCGATTAATTTATAAAGTGAAATGAGGAGGGCAATTAAAAATTGCGCTCCTTTTAATGTGTACAAAAGGGTTAGGCAAAATTAGGTTTCAAGGATTGTTCCTCGCTAAAATCAGATCTATACTTTGAATAAACAACTAGCCAATAATTTAGGAGGTTTTACCATGATGAAAGTATTTATCTCTGCTCAATTACCAGCGATTACCGTGGAAAAAATTGAGGCTGCAAATATTGAGGTCACAATGTACTCTCAAGATACATTGATTACGCATGCTGAATTGTTAGCTGCGGTTCAGGACGTGGATTTTTTGATCACACCGCTTTCCACGCAGGTCGATAAGGAAATTATTGATGGTGCTCCTAAACTAAAATTAATTGCTAACTTTGGGGCGGGTTTTAATAATATAGATTTTAAATATGCCCGGTCCAAAAATATTGCGGTTACTAATACTCCGGTGGTGTCTACTAACTCCGTGGCTGAGGTAACTTTAGGACTTATTTTGGATTTGAGTCATCGAATTGTAGAAGGTGACATGATGATGAGAACTACCGGTTTTCCTGGTTGGTCCCCCCTCTTTTTCTTGGGGCACGAAATTGCTGGTAAGACTTTAGGAATTGTGGGGATGGGTAACATTGGGCAAGCCGTTGCCCAAAAAGCACGGGCCTTATCGATGAATGTTCAATATTGGCAACATCACCAATTATCAGATCCAGAAGAACGCAGTTTGGGTGCCAAGTACGTTTCAATGGCTGAATTACTAAAGACTAGTGATTTTATTAGTATCAATGCACCACTAACTGATGAAAACTTCCACCAATTTAATGCAGCAGCTTTTGAACAAATGAAAAAAACGGTGGCTTTAATTAACGTAGGTCGCGGTCCAATTGTAGACGAAGCGGCATTGGTGAAGGCTTTGCAAGCCGGAGAAATTGGCGGAGCAGCCTTAGATGTTTACGAACACGAACCTCAAGTAACTCCGGTGCTGACTGAAATGAAGAATGTGATTTTAACGCCGCATATTGGGAATGCAACGGTTGAGGCCCGGGATGCAATGGGCAACATCGTCGCTGAAAATATTATTGCAGTAGCTAATCAGCAAGCACCTAAATATGTTATTAATTAGAGTAAAAATCCCTAACATCTGAGTTAGGGATTTTTCTAATCTTTAGTAGTAATCAGTAACCAAGCAACTAACAGTAAAAATGCTGGAAATAAGATGGTCCAAGTACCAGTAATAGGAATCAAGAGAGCCATAATTGATGCACCTAAAGCAAATGTCACCATAATTAGCGCGGTAGTTTTTAATTTGTTTTTAGCTGCAGTTTCGTGGTACGCAACGGCGTCAAAACTACTTTCGGCTAGGGTTCTTAGGTTACCGGTCATCATTAGTGGAGTGAATGGTCCACCGGCTAATTTGCGAAATTCTTGAAGTTCAGCAGCAGCGGCCATAGAAAGAATGGAGGTTGCTAGCAGATTAGGTAGGTACTCACCAAATACGGCGATCAATACTAAGAGGCTAAATTCATAGAGCAAAATCATTTGCCGTCGACGTTTGTCAGCCCCGGAAAACCAGTGACTTCGCTGTAATATCCGAATGAAAATGGTTCCCACGAAAAATGCCAGTAGAGACAAAGCATACCGCAAACTCACAGCGAATTGTCCTCGGCCTAGATTAAGACCTAATAAGATTAAGTTACCAGTTTGCAGGCCAGCAAATACTTCCCCGTGTAATATAAAAGTGTACGCATCAATACTGCCGGCCACCATGGTTAAAATGGAACCAAAAATAGGTTGTTCGGCAATTTCAGTATTCTTAGTCATTTTTTCCACCTCCAAGTTGTATCCATCATAGTCGCTAGAATGCAAAGCGCAATTATTTGCCTTGTTAATAATTTCTTTTAAGTTGACGATTATGTAATTTCGTGTAAAAATAAGGCATCAAAAAGTTCGAATTAAAGGGGGCCGTGATTTTAAGTAACAGTTTTAGATTCGTCTAGAATGTAGCGTAAGGTACATACTTTTTAGTGTGGCCTGCGGCAGTTACTTAAAATCCGACTTTTTTGTTCAAGGGTGAACTCAATTTCACCTTTATTAAGGGATGACGTCGGGAATCGGCGTCATCTTTTTTAGTTGGTTGGTCTTAACACCTGCCCGTTACTTCTAGAAAATTAGTGTTAATTTATAGATAGGAGTAAGAAAATGACAGAAATTCAAACTAATAGAATGATTTTACGTAATTTTACGTTAGCGGATGCCCCTAGCGCTTACCGGTATGCTAAGAATCCGAAGATTGGTCCCATTGCTGGTTGGCCACCCCATCAAAGTGTAGCTGAGTCTCGCCATTACATTGCCGAATACTTTATGAGTCCCCACATTTTCGCGATTACTTTAAAAAATAATCCGAAAAATGTGATTGGTTTGGTAGGCTTAGAGTTAGTAGCAGAGGGCAACGGCAAAGATTTTATGCGAATGGGAGAAGCAGAGATTAGCTATTGGCTCGGAGAACCATTTTGGGGACAGGGCTTAATGCCTGAAGCAATTCAAGCAGTAGTAACTTATGGCTTTGAAGACTGTAACCTCAATACAATTTGGTGTGGTTATAAGGACGGCAATCAGCAATCTAAGCGAGCCCAAGAAAAACAAGGCTTTCAGTATGATCACATGGTTCAACGAATGTTTAATCCCGTATTAAACGAATATATCGTGGAACACTTTACCAAATTAACTAAAGCAAATTGGAAATAAGTTTAAGACGACTTCTTAGGAGGTCGTCTTTTTATTAAAATATAGTAAGTAATAAACAGTCATAAATGATGGGACATGGGGTATAATGGATTCAAGCAGATGAGCTTAATCATAATGATTTGCCGTAAAATGCATACATAAAGGGGAATATGATATGTCAAAATATGAAGCAATTATTACATCATTGAACGAAAATAAAACTGGATTTACACCACAAGGAAAAGCTAGCTTTGAACTAAATGAACAGCGGTTGAAAATTTCACTAGAAATAACGGGGGTACCGGCTAAAATTATGCACCGCCAAGATATTCATGGATTAGTAAACGATCGCATGGCAGAACCAGCATCTATGACTCAGGATGCTAATCAAGATGGTATTATAGACTATGTAGAAATTGAACATATTTCTGGTCAACCACTAATTCCACTAGATGAAGCTCCACAACGACTAGATTTTGTTGCTGATAGTTATCCAGTAGCAAATGAAAAGGGTAATTATGATTACTACAAAGAAGTGGGAATTGATGAATTAGTCCGTAACTTTAAGGAAGCATATGACGGTGCTAAGTTAGACTTGGCAAAGCGAATTATTTACATTTATGGGGTGGCAGAAGATGTTGAACTGCCAGATACTGTACAAGGATCTAATCCTCATGCCATGTTGCCAATTGCGTGTGGCCAGATTGTGGAAGTTGATGAAGGCTAAATTACTGAAGCTTACTCGAAATGAGTGAGCTTTTTTATTGAGTAAAAGTAGGTTGGTTTAAGCGCTAATATATGTTAATATGAAATAAATATCATATGATTATTATTTCATATAAGGAGAATTTCATGTTAGAAGCTTTAGGAACCGCCCTCTTATCGTACATTGGAACCACTTCGGATTATTTTGTGATCTTATTGCTGATGTTTGGTATGTATCGGGGCAAGTTAGCTCGTCCAGTAGTAATTGGAGCATATTTGGGTAATGGGTTATTGCTAGCAGTTGCGATTATTGTGGCCTATGTTTTAAAATTAATTCCAGCAGAATGGCTACTAGGATTACTAGGGTTAATTCCGATTTACATGGGAATTCGGACCTTTTTTACCGATTGCGATGAAGAAGGTGAAGCAAAAGAGACCTTGGCTAAGGCTAGTTCAACAAAAATTATTTCTAACGTGGTGCTGATCACGGGAACTACGTGTGGCGCAGATAATTTGGCAATGTATATCCCGTTCTTTGCTAACACGCCATTTGCTTATTTACCAGCTATTTTAGGGCTGTTCATCGTAATTTTAACGGTGATTATTTTTTCGGCGTACCGTCTAACATTAGTCCCGGCAGTTCATCAATTTTTTGATAAATTTGGTGAAACTACCACCGCGATAATTTATATTGCGTTAGGATTGTATGTTTTGTGGGATGCAGGTACGATTACTCATATTTTGGCACTTATTTAACGGAGGTTAGCAGTGGAATCGATTAAATTAATTCACCCAGCCAAGCTAGATGAGGCAGTTAAGATTGCCCGTCTACTGGGAAATAAAACGCGGATTCAAATTCTATATTTACTGGAACAAAAGCAGTTTAATGTGAGTGAAATCCAAGAGATTTTACAGATTGAACAATCTTCGCTGTCCCACCAATTAAAGGAATTGCGCGACTACCAGTTGATTAGTCAACAAAGAGTGGGAAAGTCAATTTATTATCAACTGACTGATCCGCATGTCATCACCACAATGAATTCCATCCTGGCCCACACGGACCATGTCCTAACTGGCAAAGCCCACGACGGTGAACCGGTGAATGGGACGGTGGAGATTGAAGAAGATTAATTCAACAAAAAAAGATGTAAATTATCAGTTCAACACTGGTAGTTTACATCTTTTTAGTTAATCACCTTTTTGCCATTATAGTAACCATCTGCTGAGACGTGATGACTCAAATGGTATTCGCCAGTTTGAGGATCACGGGACAAGTTAGGTTGCTTTAATTTTTGATTGGCACGGCGATTGTTCTTTTTGGTTTTGGATGTTCTTCTTGCGGGGACTGCGATGATGTTACCTCCTAAAGTAACGAGTTACTTTTGATTGCGTTTGGCTTCTTGAATAATTTTTTTGGCGCGGTTGCGGGTTTTGATGTTAGGACTTTTGAGTTTACGGTAAGCAGTTGCTAAATCAGTTTTTTCCATAGTAGTACTCCTTAGAATTAAAGTTTATTAACTAAATAGTAACTATTACTATTTAGCGTAATGATACTTTATCACGGGAGAAAAACAAAGTCAACAAAAGAGACTGAGTCAAGGTACTAATTATGTTATAGTAATTTGACAGCTCAAATTACAGAGATAAGCGATATTTAAAAGGGGATTGTTAGTTATGCAAAATCAGCGAGATAACTTAGCGCTGGTAGTTTCCACGGTGGTACTCGGCCTTTTAGTGGGAATAGGAACCATCATTTTAGGACTATTTCAAGAAACCATTGAATGGCTTTTCTTGAATTTGGATGAAACGGCGGCGCATCCAGCCGCCACCAATGTTGCCCCCGTTCACCGACTATTATCGTTAGTGATTGCGGGAGTCATTGCTGCGTTGTTGTGGTGGTTTATCAGTAAAAAATTAAAACCTGTTGTTAGCATTGAAAACGGAATTAAGGGACAACAGTTTCCGATTAGCTCCACGTTGATCAATATCGTCACCCAGATTTTTTACGTAGGTGCCGGTGGGCCGGTTGGTCGAGAAGTTGCTCCTCGTCAATTGGGGGCGTTGATCGCGCAAAATTGGGTGAGATTATTACATAAAATCCGTAGGGTCCAGTTAAACGAGTCCGATCGGCAACTTTTAATTGCAGCAGCAGCCGGGGCCGGTTTCGCAGGCGTGTACATTGCGCCAATTACTGGGATGCTTTTCAGTGTTGAAATTTTGATGAAACGGGCTAATAAACGGATCGTCGTAGTTAGTTTAACCATGTCGTTAATTGCGATGTTGATTGGCTCTTGGCTGCACGATTTCAAACCATATTACTTAGTGGGCCGGCTCAACTTTGCGCCGCAATCTATTTGGTTGGTAGCTGTCATTGCTCCAGTGTGCGGAATTGCGGGGGCCTTCTTTCGGAAGGGGTTCAAGTGGGCTGGTAAGCGTAAAGCCAAAGGTAACCAGATTTTGTGGCAACTACCGCTAATTAGTTTGGTTACCGGAATCATCGCAATGGGCTTCCCCCAAATTATGGGTAATGGCCGGGCGTTAGCGCAACTAGCGATTCAAAGTCAGACCAGCTCACTTATTAAATTAATCTTGTTGGGAGCAGCTGCGAAAGCCTTTGTGTCGATCTTCACCTTAAAAGCTGGGGCAACTGGTGGAACCTTAACGCCCTCCATCTCGATTGGAGCTAGTATTGGAGCTACAATTGGGTTTATTCTTAGTTTGTTTATCCCGGGAATTTCCATCTGGCAGGCTGCTATTCTGGGCGCCAGCGCCTTGTTAGCAACTTCTCAGCAGGCACCACTAATGGCGATGTTCATGTTGTTTGAAATCTGTCATCTAAACTATTCTGCACTATTACCATTAGGATTAGCGGTTTGTGTGGCGGTAGCAACGGGGAATTTAATCTTAACCAAAAAATCAGGAGCTAATTAAGCTCCTGATTTTTTATTGGGAATGATTAAATGCGTGAGACAATTCAAAATCATCCCGGCAAACATTAAGTACATGGCAATCTCCATGTGCATTTGTAACATGCTGACGAGGCCAATAGCGTAAATAATTAATTCTATGACGGTGATTATTTTCATAACGAATTAGTCACTCACTTTTTCAATCTTACCAACGGCGATGGGAAGGGTGACATGGGCATCAAAGTGGCCCACCATACCAGCAACCGTATCCGGTAAATTTAAATTGGCTGGTACGCCGTGAATGTAAACAACGCGCTTATCTAGTTGTAGGTCAGCACTGCCAAAGGCTTGTTCAAAGTTGGTGGTTAAGGTTTTTAGGGGCACCTGTTTGGTGTAAGCAAAGTAACCTTGATCATCAGCAACTGGGTAACGGTCATGAGGAATATCCATGTTTTCCGGGGCGTCATCAAACGGCACCATGGTAGTTCCCGAAGTGGTTTCGGTTTCCATTAAATCGACAAAACCATCGTGGTTAACGTCGTTGGCTTCAGTAGCAATTGCTGCCGGCCGGCCATCAGGAAAGCCGTGGAAATGTTCCCAATGTTCGGTGTTGGCGGGAGTATCAAACATTTCAATTTGAATGGTTAATTGGTCAGCGGTAACCTCAAAAGTGGCGGTACCATGGGCACTAGAACCGATTTTGGCTGCATTTAACGGAACGATTTCTGCTTTATATTTAGTCATTATTAACTTACCTCCTCAAAATTTACTTTAGTGTATAATCATTTCAGGTAAATTAAATTGATAAATGTCAATTTTGAGGAGAATTATTATGGTAAACCATTCACCTTTTCACTGTGTGCAAACCGCCCCTATTTTTGTGGGGTTGGATAACGCCACGTTAGAAAAATTAACAGCTATTTCAACTCATCAGCAGCGGTATGCTGCTGGTACCACCATTTATGAAGCTGGATCTGATGTTGATCGGCTATTAGTAGTTGATCGGGGCCGGGTAAAAATATACCGACTGGATGAAAACGGGCAGGAACAGATTCTGTATTTTTTGGAAGAACACGCGGTAGATAGTGAAGCAGCACTGTTTACGGATTCTATTCACCACAATTTTGCTGAAACCGTTGAGGATTCCTTAATTTGCTCCATTCGAAAAAATGATTTTCAGCAGTTGGTGCGGACGACCCCGACGTTAGCCGTTAGTTTGATTAATAATTTTGGCAACCGGTTGACGGACTTAGAAAATCGTAGCGCCCGCTATGGCACCCTAACTGCCCATGATCGGTTGAAAAAGTACCTAGAAGACACCAGTGAACAAATTGGTAGTCGTTATTTTAAATTACCCCTTAGTAAGCGGGATTTAGCTAATTGGCTGAGTGTGACGCCGGAAACGTTAAGCCGCCAGTTTACTAAGTTGATTCAAGAAGAAATAATTGAGATGCAGGGGAGAATGATTAAGTTGAAATAAGTCATGGTTATTAAGATCGGAGCCTATTTCTGCAGAAAAACTAGCTTAGTGGAGGTCGATAGTTGTGGCTGGAATTGATAATTGAGGTGATCGAATTGTTGCACTTCAGTTAAAGTTTGGATGTTGTTTTCAGCCAAATATCGCACCATTTCTCCGCGGGCCATCTTGGCTAAAGTGGCTTTGGTTTTGACCTTCCCAGCAACTAATTGGCCAAAAACGATATCGATAAATGGTTGGGTGGCTGGTAAATACGGCCGAATGGTTTTAGCGTATTCCTGAGAAGCCAGATTAATAATGAGTTCGCGATTGGTTTGCAAAGTGGTTGCTAGTTTGGTTCCCCAAAACTGGTACAAATTTTGAGCAGTACCAACTGGTAGGCCGGCCTGCATCTCTAGGCGATAGGGAACAATGCCATCAAAGGGCCGAAGGATACCGTAAAAGCCAGAAAGAATCCTAAGATTTTGTTTTACGTAAGCCAAAGCATTCACAGTAAATAAATCGGGAGCCATGTACTGATACTGAATGCCGGTAAACGCAATAATAGCTGGTGTTGCCGCTGCATTCAAATCTAGATGTTGTAACTGGTCATAATTAGTTTGGGCTAATTTTTCGCTGCAATGCCAGAGGGTGTGCAGTTCTTCAAATGTTAGTTGGCGCATCCGAGCTAGAATCTGCTGCGTTTCTGATAAATAGTCCGGGACGGTTTCTGCTAGAAAACTATCCGTATCTACTTGCATTTTTTTAGCGGGAGAAATGATGATTTTCATGATTAATCTGAGCCTCTTTTGCCATAGTTGTGCTAATAGTTTACCACGAATGATTATTGGGTTGCGGCATAGATACTATCCCGTAAAATTTGGGTAGCTCCCTTGCCAGCGCGTTCATCGTAGTAGCTGGTGAAGCGTTCATCGGCTAGGTACATATCGGCTAGACCGCGATGAGCAGCAGTAGAGTAGTTAGGCCAGGTATAGGTCAACCATTGTTTGTGTAGTTGGTAAATAGTAGCTTGGTTTGCGATAATGGTTTCCGAATTTGCCAAGGTGGTTTTCAATAATTCAATTAATTGCTGTTCTGTCTGTTGCATGACGGTAAATTGCTCAACACTTAATTGAGCGTACTTGTGGTTGGTTGCGGTGATTTCTGCTTCAGAATATTTATTACGAACTTCGGCGCCAAATTGCTTTTCGTTTGCGGCTAGTTGCTGTTGCTTAAAAATTTCAAATTGTTCTTGATCTGTCATTTGACTTACTCCTTGATTAATTAAAATTTGTTGTTGGACGGCTTCGATAGTTAACTGCAGTTGTTGAGCTTGGTGTTGTAAGTGAAGTAACTGTTGATTGAGATCGGCAGTCAACTGATCTGGCTTTTTCGTTAAAATTGTCGCGATATCCGCTAAAGAAAAATCTAAAGTGCGATAGGTCATGATTTGGCGTAACCGCTGCACCTGCTTGGGGCCGTAAAATCGGTAACCGGCCTCGCTAATAGTAGCTGGTTTAAGTAAATTAATTTGATCGTAATAGCGCAACGTCCGCGTACTGATCCCCACCAAATCGGCTAATTGTTTAATGGTATACTGCATGTTTGCACCTCCTAATTAAGAATATAAGGGTTGCCGTGATGTCAAGGTCAATAACTTGTTTTTGTGAACTAACTATAAAAGGATTAATTGCAAATGTAAATTGAAGAGAAACGTTGAGGTTACCAATTATTACTTAGGCTTTAAGGAAAAAATGATTTAAATTTTGGGGGATTGGTTGTGAAAAAGTTTACTTTTATAAATAAATAGGCCAATTTTACAGACTATTTTATTTATGTTAGGGTAGTATATACGTTTAAAAAAAAGAGAACTTATCTAATTGGATGAGTTCTTTTTTGTATATTGGCCATAAGGGCCAAAGTTATAACTTAAGGAGGTTGTTGATTGACTACTAAAGTAGAGGTTAAGAACTTAACTAAAATTTTTGGAAAACGGGTCAATAAGGCCAAGAAACTCCTCACGGATGGAGCTAGCAAAGCAGATATTTTGAAGGAAACTGGAGCTACGATCGGAGTCGATCGAGCCAATTTTACGGTGGAAGACGGAGAAATATTTGTGATTATGGGCCTTTCTGGTAGTGGTAAATCTACTACGATTAGAATGCTCAATCGGCTAATTGATCCTACTAGCGGCCAAGTCATTTTAGATGGCAAGGACGTAATGGACATGAATAAAGATGAATTAAGAGAAATGCGCCGCCATAAAATGAGTATGGTGTTTCAAAATTTTGCGCTGTTACCGAACCGAACGGTCTTAGAAAATGCCGAATATGGTTTGGAAATACAAGGAGTAGATAAAGCTACTAGGCAACAAAAGGCTAGTGAAGCTCTCGAAATGGTGGGCTTAACCGGCTACAACGATCAATATCCCACTCAACTTTCTGGGGGAATGCAGCAGCGGGTTGGGCTGGCTAGAGCATTAGCTAACGATCCGGAAATTTTATTGATGGATGAAGCCTTTTCTGCTTTGGACCCCCTTAACCGCAAAGAAATGCAGAACGAACTGTTAGATTTACAAGAAAATATGCAAAAAACCATTATCTTTATTTCCCATGACCTTAACGAGGCTTTGAGAATTGGAGATCATATTATGATTATGCGCGATGGTGAAATTGTCCAAATCGGCTCGCCTGAAGACATCTTGACCCATCCAGCCAATGACTATGTGGAACGGTTTATTGAAGACGTCGATCGTAGTAAGGTGCTAACCGCAAGTAAGGTTATGATTAGGCCAGTAACGGTCAATATCGAAAAGGATGGTCCCCGATTGGCTTTACGCCGAATGAGAGAAAACGAAATTTCCAGTCTCTATGTGATTGATAATAAGCATCAAATGGTGGGCTTGATCGATTCGGCGGATGTTATTCAATTGATTAAGGAGAATAATCGTTCTTTAAGTGGAATTTTGAAGCACGACGTTCCCACGGTAGAACTAGATACGCCATTAAAAGAAATGATGGACGAGGCTTCACATTCTCCGGTTCCTATTGCGGTCTTAGATGACAAGCAACGGTTGCGGGGAATTATTATTCGGGGTGCCATCTTAGACGCATTAAACGGTAATGGAGGTGTAGAACATGTTTAATTTACCTAAGTTACCACTGGCCCAGTGGGTGAACGAATTTGTTAACTGGCTAACCCAATTTGAAGGATTCTTTCAAGGGATTACCAACTTTTTAAACGCAATTATCAACTCGTTTCAGTGGGTATTTGACTTGCTACCAGAATGGTTATTTGTGGTAGTGATTGTGGCAATTACTTTGTATGCTAACCGTAAGAAACAAAAGTGGAGTTTAATAATTTTAGAAGTGCTAGGTTTCTGGTACATCGCTAATCAGGGTTATTGGCGGGACATGACTCAAACCCTTACGCTGGTCCTAACCTCTAGTCTGATTGCAATTGTAATTGGGATTCCACTAGGGATTTGGATGGCTAAAAGTAACAAGGTGAAAACCATTGTGAATCCGATTTTGGACTTCATGCAAACGATGCCGGCCTTTGTTTATCTAATTCCTGCCGTAGCATTTTTTGGAATTGGGATGGCTCCTGGGGTAGTGGCTTCGGTTATTTTTGCGATGCCGCCTACAGTGCGAATGACTAACTTAGGTATTCGCCAAGTGCCGGGTGATTTGATTGAAGCGGCCGATTCGTTTGGCTCTACAAGCTGGCAAACCCTTACTCAGGTTCAATTACCAATTGCTAAGTCCACCATTATGGCTGGAGTAAATCAAAGTATGATGCTGTCACTTTCAATGGTCGTAATTGCTTCAATGATTGGAGCAATGGGCTTAGGAACCAAAGTTTACTTTGCGGTGGGTCGTAACGATGCCGGCAGCGGGTTTACCGCTGGTTTTGCAATTGTAATCTTAGCAATTATTTTGGATCGGGTAACCCAAGCATTTAACAAACCTCAGAATAAATAGGAGGGTGAACGTGAAAAAGAAATTAACCTTTTTATTACCAGTGATTTTAACGGTGATCGTTTTGTTAAGTGGCTGTAGCACCAAAGTTCCTAAATACAACGCTAAGCAAAAATTGGGTCCGCAAATCAATTACACCATCACGGGAATTGACGCGGGGGCCGGAATTATGGCCTCAACCCAAACGGCATTGAGTAAATACGGCCTAACCCAAAATAATTGGCAACTGCAAACTAGTTCGACGGCGGCAATGACCAGTACCCTAGACAAAGCCATTAAGCATAAACAACCAATTGTGATTACTGGCTGGCAACCTCACTGGATGTTTACCAAGTACCCAATCAAATTTTTAAAAGATCCTAAACAGGTTTACGGTAAAACTGAAAGTATCCACACCATTGTGCGTAAAGGATTGCAAAAAGAGCAACCCCAAGCCTATCAAATGTTGGATCGGTTTAACTGGACGCCAGCAGAAATGTCTCAAGTAATGATGCAAATCAATAACGGAAAAGATCCGCAAAAGGCGGCTCAAGAGTGGATTAAGGCTAATTCTAGCAAAGTCCGCACTTGGACTCAGGGAATTCAGAAAGTAACTGGTAAGCCAACCATTAAATTAACTTACGTAGCTTGGGATTCAGAAATTGCTTCTACTAATGTAGTGGCAGAAGTCCTTCGTAGCTTAGGCTACAATGTCACTACTCAAGCAATGGAAATGCAACCAATGTGGGCATCGATTGCTACTAACGTTGCGGATGCTCAGGTAGCTGCATGGTTACCAACTACGTCGGCTAAGTATTATCATGATTACCAGGGAAAATTTGTTGATCTAGGTCCTAATTTAAAGGGGGCCCGGGTAGGGTTAGCAGTTCCTAAGTACATGACCAATATTAATTCAATTGAAGATTTGAAGAATAAATAAATTTACCCAAGTAAATCAAAAATGGTCTTTAACACCTTTTATGGTGTTAAAGACCATTTTTATGAATTAGAATAACTTATGTCACAGCCACGTCCCCTTTTTAGGGTTCAGAAAAATAAATAATAAACGCCACTTAAACCAATAAATCCATAAATAAACGGTTTGATCGTTTCCAGGTTCCAACGTGCTGATAGTCTAGTTGCCAAGATAGTTCCAACCGTAGCGGCTGCCATTCCCACAAGGATAGCCGGAATTTCGGCGGTGCCTAAAATCCCGTTAAAGACCCGAATGGCGGTAATGTAGATGGCATCGATTAAGAAAAAGCCCTGGATATTGCCCAAGTAATCAGGCATTGAGTCTGAAAGCGACAAGAAGTACAGAGCCATCAGTGGGCCACCAATCCCAAATAAACCGTTAAAGAAGCCGGAGATCACCATAAAAGTCAGCGCAATCCAGAGAGGGTATTTTTGACTGCCAGCGGTTTTGGAAAAGGTGAAGTAAATGCATAAAGTCACCAGTAATCCACCCAGCATTAACCGCAAAATATGCGTGTCTAAAACACTGCTCAGGTGAACGGACCAAGTCGCCACCGCGGCGTAAACAATGAACGGCGGCAGAACCCGTTTTAATTTAAATTCATGCCGATACCGAATGGTTAACGTTAAAACGCCACTAAACATAATGACCCCACCAATGCCGGCGGCTTGCGTCATTGGCAAAATAGACGGCAAAAAAATCATCATGATGATAACGGCGCCAAAGCCAGTTAACCCCTGGACTAGGGCGCCTAAAAAGGCTGCTAAAATAAGTATGAGCCAAGTCATAAAAGTAGTTCTCCTTCATTAAAAAGTTCGCTACTTTTAGTTTGGAGATTACTTTAGGGGATGTCAATGCTCAGCTAAAAATAAAAAGGTTGTGACTACGAAGTCATTTCCTGACTTCTGTCACAGCCTCAAAGCAATTATTTATTTAGTTCTGCTATTACGTCTGGTAAGATATCTTCTGGTTTAACTCTGCTGCCGTAACGTTTCACTACTTGACCGTTACGATTAATTAAAAACTTGGTAAAGTTCCATTTGATTCTTCCTGAGTCGGTCTGTTCTTTAAGAAATGCGAACAATGGATCCTCATCTGCCCCGTTTACCCGGATTTTACGCGTCATAGGGAAGGTAACCCCGTAATGAACTGAACAGTATTCAGATGTTTCTTCATCGCTCTTAAGCTCTTGGTGAAATTGATTGGAAGGTAATCCTAAAATAGCTAGTCCTTGGTCATGATATTGTTGATACATAGCCTCAAAACCGGTTAGCTGGGGAGCCCACATTTACTGGCGGTATTCATGATTAACACTACTTGGCCTTGATAGTCCTTAAAGTTGATGGGTTTGCCACTCATTTCGGTTTCGGTAAAGTCGTAAAAAGTTTTCATTTTAAATCCCTCCTTACCGGTAGTTTAACACTAAAAAAGGGATCAGATAATTCGAAACATTCAAGTTGCATTTTTGGTAGTTTGCGTTTATTATGGGGGCATCAAATGGAAAGGGGGTGATACTTTTTGAATTACGATTCTAATCTTAAAGTGTCAGCCTTGCCCCTTAACGGAGACAAGTTCTGATCACTTGTAAGAGGAAGCCAGCCAAATATTTTGGTTGGCTTTTTTGTTGTCCGCGTTTTAGTTATAATGAAAAGAAAAACGGAGGGTCAGCATGTATAAACTAATAACTAGTGATTTGGATGAAACTCTACTACGGGCGGACGGTTCAATCTCTCAAGATAACGTAACAGCCATTAAGGCGGCTACTGAAATGGGAGTTAAATTCGTTCCTAATACCGGGCGCAATTTTTTGACGGTTCAACCCTTATTGGAACAACTGGGGCTCAAGCAACAAGCTAATGAATACGTGATTTCGTATAATGGGGGTGTGGTGGTAGAAAATGCCGGTAACCAGGTGATTATTAGTAACTCGTTAACCTATGATGAAGCCCAAGAAGTATTTGCGACTTTTGCGGAGTTTCCAAATACTAGTGTCCATGTTTATACACTTGATCATCTTTATATTTATCGATTAAGAGACGATGACCGGCACTACATGCAAACGCGCGGAGTGACTTTCACAGAAATGACCACTCCGGACTTTGAGCAATTCAGTGACCAACCAATTATGAAAGTCATTGCAATGAATCCTGCTGAAGAAGTCCGGCACCAAATGTATGCTGCGGTTGAACGAAATTTACATGGTACAGTTAATATCACCTATTCTTCTGGTATTTACGTGGAAGTTAACCACGGTGGCGTTGATAAAGGTAAGGCTGTACTAGATTTAGCTGGTCGGTTAGGCATTAAGGCTGACGAAATTATGGCGTTAGGTGATAATTCTAATGACTTAGCAATGCTTAAGACCGCGGGATTAGCAGTATCAGTGGCTAACGGAATTCCCGAAGTAAAGGCAGTGGCCGATTATGTAACGACCGCTGATTATGAAAACGGGGTGGCAGAAGCCATCCATAAATTTGTCTTAGACTAAAAGAGACCGCCTCCGGCGGTCTCTTTTAGGTTAAAGGTTTAATCTATACCAAACATTTGTTAGACTGAGAATTGATGTTTAATTTCGGTTTTTAACTCTTTATACCAATTTTAAAAGCCGTGTTAGGAGGGTTTAATGAAGTCTAATAAGTTTAAGGGAATTTCCCTAGCCGTGGGGGGTTCTATCTTATGGGGAATTTCTGGAACGGTTGCGCAGTACTTATTTAACAACTTTGTAATTACCCCAGTATGGATCGTGGGGGTCCGGCTATTATTTGCCGGATTGCTGTTGGTGACAATTAGTACTCTGCAAAATGGTAAAGCTGCTTGGCAGATTTGGCGTAATAAAACTGACCGCCGCCAGTTAATTGCTTTTGCCGTTTTTGGCATGCTGGCATCCCAACTATCATATTTTATGGCTATTCAGGCTGGTAATGCGGCTACGGCTACTATTTTGCAATTTACGGGTCCCCTGTATATTATTATTTATCTGGCTATTAGCCAGCACCAACTACCGCGTAGAATTGACGCAGTTTCTATAGTGGTAGCGTTAGCGGGAACCTTTTTATTAGTTACCAAAGGGCATTTAAATTCTCTCTCGTTAGCACCGCTAGCAGTAATCTGGGGATTATTATCCGGGGTTAGCCAAGCTAGTTACACCTTAATTCCGCGATCGTTACTGCAAAAATACGACGCTAAATTAGTAGTGGGCTGGGGAATGTTAGTTGGAAGTATTCCCTTTTTACCAATCGTTACCACCCAGGTTCCCCATTCATTTGCGGGCCCAGAGTTAGTGGCAATTGGGTATATTATTATTTTTGGGACTATCTTTTCATATTTATTCTACCTTCAAAGTTTGAACTACATTGCACCGGCAACTACGGGAATGCTAAGTTCAATAGAACCCCTAACGGCAACCACTCTAGCAATTTTATTACTAGGAGTAAAAATGAGTGGTATTGAATTAATTGGGGCCGTATTAATCTTGGCGACGGTCTTTTTGCAGGCGTTGCCTACCAAGAGTGCAAACAAGGAGAAAACAATATCCAATGGCTAAAGAAGTTTTAAGCGAAATTGAAGTAACCCTAAACGTAATCGGTGGTAAATGGAAACCTTTGATTTTACACCTGCTGCAGACGCAAGGGACTAAACGTTACAGTGAAATCTTGCGGTATCTAGAAACCGCTCCGAAAAAAACGGTCACGGCGCAGTTACGAGAATTGGAAGCTGACCAAATTATTAAACGAGAAGTGATTCCCGCTACACCAGTTCAGGTCCAGTACAGTGTAACTGAACTGGGAAAAAGTTTATTTCCACTATTAGACGTGATGTGTTCTTGGGGTTACGTTAATATGAATGATCAATACCAGTTGAAACATCCGACCTGTGAGCCTGATGAAGCTACTATGTTAGATAAGCAAGATAAACTAAATCGGTTAGGACAATTATTTACTGGATAAGGGCACTTCAAAGTATCCTGGGTATAAAAATGTCCCTTCTTGTATTTCCATTGTCGGACTTTTACAATGAAAATTAGATTAGACATTAGGAGGCCAAAATTATGAAGCAAGTAAAAATGGGTAACACCAACTGGACTGCTTCTGCGGTTGCTTTAGGGATTATGCGTATGGAAGCTTTATCCGTGGATGACGCTACCAAATCACTACAAACGGCAGTAGATGCTGGAATTAACTTTGTTGATTCTGCTGATATTTACGGAATGGGCAAGTCAGAGGAAAACTTTGGTCAAGCTTTGAAGCAATCCGGAATTGCTCGTGATAAATTGTTTATCCAATCCAAGGGTGGAATTGTTACCGACCCTGCTCGTAGTCACGGTAGTTTTGTTTTTGGTCAACGTTACGATTTTTCTAAGCAACACATTTTAGAAGCCGTTGATGGTATTTTGGAACGGATGCAAATTGATTATTTGGATTCCTTTCTATTACACCGGCCTGATCCTTTGATGGAACCAGATCAAATTGCGGCGGCATTTGATGAATTGCAAATGGCTGGTAAAGTCCGGCACTTTGGGGTATCTAACTTTAATCCACAACAATTCATGCTGGTTCAAGAAGCAGTCAGCCAAAAGCTACTGATTAATCAATTGCAATTTAGTATCGCTCATACTGGGATGGTTGATTTTGGGATGCACACTAATATGAAGGATGAGCGGTCGATTGACCATGATGGCGGTCTATTAGAATTTGCCCGGCGAAAGGGTTTGACCATTCAAGCCTGGTCTCCATTCCAATACGGAATGTTTGAAGGGACCTTTATTGATAGTCCTAAGTACCAAGAACTCAATGATCTACTGGCGCAACTAGCTGAAAAATACCATACTAGTAAAAATGGTATTGCGGTGGCCTGGATTTTACGGCACCCAGCTAACATGCAAGTGTTATTGGGAACCATGACTCCGGAGCACATCGCCGACAGTGCTGCTGGTGCAGACATCGAATTGACAAAACAAGAATGGTATGATGTTTATTTTGCGGCCGGAAATGATTTACCATAATGCTAAAGATAGCGGGCTATTTTCTTTGATGAGAATGGCTCGCTTTATTTAGTTTAGCGTGCACCCGTTTTTGCATATCGTTTTTCCAGTCTTCAGCCCAGGATTTGGTTTGCAGTGATTGGCGGAAGTTTTCGGCAAATTCACCTACGTCAGTTCCGACATAATCGAGAACAGAAATGTGGTTATCTACTCCATCTTGGAGAAAATCAATTAATTGGTAAAGACCGGCGATAGTGTCTAGGCCGGAACCACCAGCGAAGGTGAAGAGGTATTTTTCTACTTCCTTGTAGACGATTTGGTAATCTTTAGGCATAGCATGCACCCGTTTCATTTGGGCGCGCCATTCTCGTTTATCTGATCTCATCTTGTTGAAGTATTGAAATAAATTCATGTTATTTGCCCCCTAGTTTTTTGTTAATCCGTTGGTTGATTTTGGCTTGTTTTTTTTGTTGGTAATTTTCCATCCAGTTAGTCACGTTCATGGATTCGCCCCAGTCATGGGCAAATGCTGCAATGTCTGGGCCGATGAATTCTGCGACGGGGGTTTGTTGAGCTGCCGCTTCACTAAATAAGTCAATGAGATTTACTTGGGCATCCATTAAGTCGAAGCCATCGAACCCGCCATAGTTAGCCGTTAGGTATTCACTAATTTATTGAAATGCTTGTTGATAGTCTGCTGGTAATTGCTTTACCTGATCCATTTCTGCTTGGTATTGTTGCTTTTTTTGATGGAGTGCTTTTAAATTCCAGTATTCTTTTTTAAACATTATGCTTCCCCCTTTAATTCCTTGAGTCTGTCAGTTAAAAAGCCCCATTTGTCCCAAAAACGAGCGAGTTCTTCGCGACCAGTTTCGTTAAGGGAATAAAATTTGCGCATGGGGCCGATGTCACTTTTGCGTTTGACGGTGTTCACCCAGCCGTTTTTTTCTAGTCTGATTAATACTGTATAGACGGTGCCTTCGACGATATCTTCAAAGCCTAAGTCCTGAATTGTTTTAGTGATTTCATAACCGTAAGTTTCGCCGCGACTAATAATTTCTAAAATGACGCCTTCGAGGACGCCCTTCAACATTTCCGTAATATTTTTCATGAGTTCTCCTAATAAGTGTTGCTTAGTAGCCAAGACAACTGAATTTCAATTGAATGAAGTATTGGGTCACTACTTGTTAATCCTAAGTACCGGTACATAGTAATACGAAATAGCAGTTCCGTCAACTACTTAGTAATAAAAAGTAGCTGATGAAAATAAATAAAAACCGCTAACCATTGATGAATAGGGGTTAACGGTGATTGAATATTGATTTAGTTTTTCGTTGGTGCTCGACAGTACCCGAGCGCAGTGGTTGGCTGAGTTTCAAAAAACAAAACTCTAGCCAACTTTGCGAAGGTTCAACTAAAAATTTCTTTCAGAAATTTAGTTTCTCTCGCCAGCACTTTATAAAACGGCTTCGGCACTCAACTAACTCACCTAACTACAAAATAACAGGTAGCGGCATTCGCCGAACTACCTGCTATTTTTAGGTTAGAAACTCGTTAGTTCCCGAGTCCCTTAGCACTTTGTAAATCGGCCTCACCTCACTACTTTTTCCGTCCAACATAAAAATGCTAAATAGCGATTTGAAAAGCAAATCGAACTATTCAGCATTTTTTCATTGGTACTCGAAAGTACCCGTGAGGTTCAGCACTTTAAAACTTTATTTTACTCTCCCCGCAAAGCTAGGCATAAATGCAGAGCTGATCGTCTCTACTTCTACATTTGAACCAGGTTGAGGTGCAGCTACGTATTGGTTGTTACCAATGTAGATAGCAACGTGATAAGATGCGCCTTGGCTTCCCCAGAACAAGAGGTCGCCAGGTTGAGCAGCACTTACACTTTCATAAGTTACTTGGCCTTCTTGAGCCACGGTGTTATGAGCTAAGCTAATACCAGCTGCATGTTGATAAACATAAGCGGTCAAACCAGAGCAGTCCATTCCGCTAAGACTAGCGCCACCCCAAACGTAAGGGATGTTCATGTTAGCTAATTTTTTAGCGTAGTCAACTACGGCGCTGTTAGAACTAGTAGTGGTAGTATTAGCCGTAGCTTGATTAGCAGTGCTAGTATTTGTTGCTACGCTATTAGCTGAGTAACTATTATTGGCGTAATTATAATTATAGTTGTAATTATAGTTAGTACCTTGATTAGCGTATCCAACATTATAGGTTTGAGTAGCTTGAGTAGTTTGTGGTTGAGTATAAGTGTCGGCGCTTGCCACATCTGTGGTAGCGATGCCTGCTCCCATTAATCCAAGGGTAGCAAGTAAAGTTAAACGAATAGGTAATTTCAAAATCAATTCCTCATTTCTAGTTGATGACCACATTGTAACGTGTCAATATTACGAGGCAATTGGGAGAGATTTACAACTTTAGGTCGAAAATGGCAATTGGATGAAATTAGGTTATATTCGTAACTTGGCTGCCATAAATGTTACATTGAAAAAATAAGCTAATGACCAATTTCTCTAGTGTTAGTCATGTGTTCATAAAACATCTTGCTGTTTTGCTTAAACATTAACACCAAGATATCCAATAAGAATAGCAACAACGCAATACCAGCAATTGCTAAAATGGTAAAGTAAAAGGCCCTACTACTGCCACGATCCGAATCGAATTTGACTAGGACTAACGGAATGAAGTAAAAAAGGTTACCTAGGGCTAAGCCATAAAATAGGAACTGCCGGAACAATAGTTGCAAAAAACCAGCAGCTGATTCGTCTTCTGCCACCAGACTAATTTTGACGGCCCCCTTACCAATCGTAGTGCCCTTACTGAAGTAAGGTAATATTACGAAGTAGATGAACACACCACCCAAGTAGCTTAGGTAATTATTCAGTCCTAATTGGGGAACTAACAACCCTAAAGTAATAAAAATAATTAATAAAATAATCCAATCAATGACAAATGCGATAGCTCGGCGAGAAAAACTAGCGACATTACGTTTTTGTTCAGCATCATAGTTGAGCCGAGAAAGTGGGGGGAACAGTTTGGCAAATAAGGGTTCGATTAAATAACCGCAGGTACCACCTAAGGTATTTAAAATTAAATCGTCAACGTCGAATAATCGGTAAGGACGCGGATAGATAAAGTACAAACCACTTAACTGAGTCAATTCAAAAAAGAGGGAAAGGCAAAAGGATGCCAAGACCACTTTTTTAAACGAGAGCTTCCAAAAATAACGTAAATACAAACCAAACGGTACGGTGAGCATGAAATTAAAGTAAGGTTGCAAAAAGGCACTTTGCTTAAGGGCGGGAACGTAGGTGCTAGGGTCTAGCGGTCTAAAGACGGTATTAGTGATGAAATAATGCAATGCATTGAAAGGAACTAGTTGCATCCAAGGAGTATGTAAGTGAGCAACAAAGCTTTGTCTAGGTAGTGGCAAAATAATTAAGTAGTAGGCACAAATCAAATAAAAGCTGAAACTAAAGACAATTAATACTTTTAGTTTGGAAATGGAACCATACTTGCGGTACTGCAATACGGCATACGGAATTACGGCAAGCAAGGCGATAAAAATAAAAGTAAAAAAAGCTGAAACAATGGGGAATACATAAGCACTCATAGTCGACCTCCAGGTTATGATTGTACTAATTTAATTATATCATTATCGATAGTTTCTTCACTTCTGTTTGTTTTAGATATGCTACAATTAATCAAAACCAAGGAGGGTTTATTTACTATGAAGAAAATAATTTGGTTAATTGTGGGAGTGGCGGTAGTAGTATTAGCTTATTTTGGTTGGAACTACTATCAAGAAACTTACCAAGGACATACGGCTTACGCAGTAGTAAGTAGTAAAGTGCCAACGCGAGAAAAAACGGTGGACGATAATGGTAAGACCATTTCTAATTCCTATTCGTACGTTTACCACTTTAAATTTGTGAGAACGGACGGAAAGGTCCAAAACATGGAATATGAACTAATGGGTTCAGATCCGAAACCATTTACTCCTAACTCATACGTTAAAGCTGAAATTTCTCAAAAACGAGTAATTAACGGGCCTAACGAAGTGAAAGCGGACCAAGTTCCAAGTGATGTGAAAGCTAAGCTTAATAATTAATGAAAACTGAAGTGTTAAAATTAGCATTTTTCAGTAAAGGGAGTAGAATATAAGTTGTTGATACGAACTTTTAGTAAGCAGTTTGCTGATGTGAATTGCTAAGGAGGAATGAATATGCCAACAATTAATGTAACACCAACAATGTTGGAATACCTTAAGACTAAAGGAATTACTGATAAAGAGTTGATTTTGATCACGGATGACGCTGGGGGCAAGTACTCACTAAATGGTGGGTCCTGTAGCTTAGGGGCTAACTTCACCATTATCGTGTTGGATCAGCCGGACCCAGATTATCAATTGAAAATGGAAAATAACGCTGATCTTCACATGTGGACTTCTAAATACGACACGATGTTTTTTGAATCTGGTTTAACGCTAGATTACAAGAATCACAGTGTTGAAATTAGGGATAACGCCCATATTTTGGATAACGCAGTCCAAATTGCTAACGGGCAGGAAGTGCTTAATGCTGCTGGTAAAGGGATGCAAGCTAGTGGTGGTAATTGCTAAATAATATTTTGACCGATGTTAACAAAACATCGGTTTTTTATTTGTTAAATTCAGAGTAATGGTTTATTGTTGCCTCAAGGGGTGATCAAATGTTAACCATTAAAAAAACAGCAGAATTAAGTAGCACGGAACTTATTGAAATTATGAAACAGCGGGTGGCGGTTTTTGTAGTGGAACAAAACTGTCCCTACCAAGAAGTTGACGATGCTGATTTTAACGATTGGCACATTATTTTGCACGAACACGAACACATTCAAGCCTATGCGCGAGTCATCGATAAGGGTGATTACGTTACCTTTGGCCGCGTGTTAGTTGCTGAACCATTTCGGGGTCAAGGATTAGGTCGTCAGATTGTTAGTGCGGCCTTAGAAATGATCGCCGATAATTTTGCGGGCCAACCAATTAAAATTCAAGCACAAGCCTACCTGCAAAAATTTTACGAATCATTTGGTTTTCAAGCCACGTCGGCAGTGTATTTAGAAGACGATATTCCTCATCTGGATATGCAAAAAAGCAATTAAAAAAGGAACAGTGGCTAAATTGCCAAGCTGTTCCTTTTTGTTAGGGAAAATTTAGGAGTTAGTCCACAAACTTAACTGCAGTTCCATAAGCAGTTACCGTTTCCATCCCTTCATCGATTGAATCAGTGTCATAACGCATCATAACTACGGCATCAGCACCCATAGCAGCTGCATTATCCTTCAATCTGTCAACGGCGGTGTCACGGGTTTCAGACATCAATTCAGTGTAGGCCTTGATTTCGCCACCGATCACGCTCTTTAATCCAGCGCCGATGTTTTTAACAACGTTTTTGGATTGGGTAGTTAGTCCGAAAACTTCGCCAATTGCTTCGTAATTTTTACCAGGAATGTTTTCAGTTGTTACTACTAAAACTTGTGCCATAATATGATCTCCCTTACTAGATGTGATTTATTAATCCAACAGTACCATAGCGGTTATTTAGAAACAAATAAAACGACGTGCGAATTTTAGACGAGTTAGGGTTTGCTATAATAAAGGCAATAAATTTTTTTTAAAGGAGCCCTCTTCATGTCATTTTCTATAGAAATTGTTCCTCCTAGTAGTCCAGATAAAGTGCCGGATTATGAAGAAATGTTGGCTGGATTAGCAGATTTACAGCCCACTTCGGTGGCAGTTACTCTAGGTGCTGGGCAGACAGCTACTGCTAAGGAGGCTAGTTTAGCGACGTTAGCTAGGGTGCAAAACCAAATTGGCCTGCCGGCGGTTGCTCATTTAACTGGTCTCTATGAAACTAAAGCCAGTGTTACCGCCTTTTTAGAACGATTGAGAACCATTAACGTCCATCAGATAATGGCGTTGCGGGGAGATTACCAAGCTGATCGACAAGTGGGGGACTTCTTACATGCTAGCGACTTAATTACCTATCTTAAAACTCAAGGTGATTTTCAAATTAGTGCGGCTTGTTATCCGGATGGTCATGCGGAAGCTGATTCATTGGCAGCAGATTTGCAGTATTTGCAGTTGAAGGTAGCAGTTGGCGCTGAACGATTAATTTCGCAAGTTTTCTTTGATAATCAGGTCTTCTATGATTTCACTGATCGGGCGCAAGCTGCTGGCATTAACGTCCCAATTGTGGCCGGAGTTATGCCGATTTTGAGTTCGCATTTGGTCGAGATTTTGACTACTAAAATGGGACTAACGTTAACGCCAACGTTAGAACAGTTGGTTTCCAGATATGGTGACGATCCAGTAGCCTTTCGCCAAGTGGGATTGGAGTTTACGCAACGGCAAATTAAAGATTTACAAAAGCACCAAGTTGCTGGGATCCATCTATTCACCATGAATGATTTGGCGGCCACCAAAGCCCTTTGCGGTCTGAATTGACAACCAGGTTATAATTAAAGACAGCGAATATCGAAGCATGAGGAGATTTTTTCATGAAACAAATTGTAACTGGAATTGTGGCCCACGTGGACGCAGGCAAAACCACGTTATCAGAGGCACTGCTGTACCAAACTGGAACTGTCAGACAACTAGGGCGAGTGGATAACGGTGACGCCTTTTTGGATTCTGATAGTTTAGAACAAAAACGCGGCATTACTATTTTTTCGCATCAAGCTAACTTACAATACGAGGATTTAGCGTTAACGTTGCTAGACACTCCGGGGCATATGGATTTTGCTAGCCAAACGGAACAGGTGTTAAGCGTTCTGGATTACGCTATCTTAGTAGTTTCAGCTACCGATGGGGTAAAGGGGTACACTAGAACCCTGTGGCATTTATTGGAACGTTACGAAATTCCCACGTTCATTTTTGTTAATAAAATGGATGTGCCCGGAGTTGACCGCAATACCGTCTTGCAGGATTTACAAACTAATTTGGCGGATGGTTGCGTGGCCTTTGACACTGATGAACTAACTGAGGCAACTCAAGAAGAAATTGCGATGCAATCCGAAAAAGCACTGGATGAGTTTATGGAAGTAGGGGAGTTGAGCGAGCAAACCGTTAAACGGCTTATACAAAAACGCCAAGTCTTTCCAGTATATTTTGGAGCAGCCCTGAAGTTGGAAGGAGTCACTGACTTGTTGGCTGGAATGGCTAAGCGGACACTTGAAACGCAAACCGAACGCGAATTTGGTGCGCGGGTGTTCAAAATCTCGCACGACGACCATGGTGAACGATTGACCTGGTTAAGAGTGACTGGTGGTGACTTACAACCCAAAATGTCGGTGCTTGACGATCAAAAGATTAACCAACTACGAGTGTATAACGGAATCAAGTTTGCGAACCAAACGCAAATCAATGCGGGGCAAGTTTGCGCTGTCACTGGTTTGACTGGAACGTATCCCGGCCAAGGCTTAGGTAATCAGGCTGACGCTTTGAGTCCAATGCTTCAACCGGTTTTAAATTATGCGGTCCAATCCAATGCGGCAGATTTACAAACCACCTTGACGGCCTTGCGGGAACTCGAAGATGAAGATCCACAATTGCACGTTCAATGGGATAGCCATTTGCAAGAAATTCGAGTGCAATTGATGGGAACCGTTCAACTAGAAGTTTTACAACAGATCTTGCTGTCCCGGTTTAGGTTACAGGTAGAGTTTGGTGAAGGCAGCATTTTATATCGCGAAACCATTACCGAAAACGTAGAAGGAGTCGGTCACTTTGAACCCCTTAGACATTACGCGGAAGTCCACTTATTGATGGAACCAGCTCCGGCTGGTAGTGGGCTAGAGTTTGTGGCGGATTGCCCGGTAGACGTGCTCGGCAAAAATTGGCAACATCAGGTGTTAGCTAATTTAGCGGCTAAGGAGCAGTTGGGCGTGCTAACTGGTTCACCATTGACCGATACAAAAATTACCTTGATTAATGGACGTGCCAGCAATGTTCATACCGTTGGTGGAGATTTCCGTGAAGCTACTTGGCGAGCAGTTCGCCAAGGATTGATGATGTTGAAGCAACGAGACGCGTGCCAATTACTGGAACCCTGGTATCAATTTAGGTTGGAGATCGGTAGTGATCAAGTGGGGCGCGCCTTAAACGATATTCAAAAAATGAACGGGACTTTTGAAGCACCAACTAATGCTGGAAGTGCGGAAATGGTTACGATCGTTGGGACCGCGCCAGTATCCGAGATGCAAGAATATTCTCAGGCCGTTAACGCCTATACGCATGGTCAAGGTCAACTAGAGTGCGTGTTTGCAGGTTATCAGCCTTGTCATAACGCAGCTGAAGTCATTGCAGCTACGGATTATGATCCAGTTGCGGACGTAGCTAACACTCCTGATTCAGTATTTTGTGCTCACGGTGCTGGTTATCCAGTGAAGTGGAACGAGGTGCCAGCAATGGCGCACGTGGGGTACTTACAATAAAAAACAACGATGATCTTGATAAAAAGATCATCGTTGTTTTTTTATTTATAAGGGTGGATGGATTGTAATTTTCCTTGAACTACAATCCGGTCTGGTTCGTTCCAACGCCAAGAAGCACAAGTGATAAGGGTGATTAACTTACGTCCTGGTTGGTCATCTAAGACTTCCACGTCGTCTTTATCGACAATTTGATTACTAATGGCTCGGTAGGTATAGACTTTTTTCATGTCAGTAATGATAATGCGGTTGCCCTTTTGGACGCGTTTGATCGGGGAAAATAAAATGTGGGTATTGGTCATGTAATGACCAGCTAGAGCGTAGTTGCCTTCACCCATCTTTTGGTCGGGCTTTAAAGTCCCGGCCCCCCGGACTAAAACGGCGTTGCTGACCCCGATGCCGATTGGTAAATACAAGCCTACAGCTGGAATCATGAGGCGGCCGGCAGGGTAATAGTTTGAATTGCCGCCCTTGTAACCACTGGTATCTTTAGTGGGATTAAAACCTTTGATAACATCTTGAGTTTGGTAATTAGCAACGGTAAGGGGATTTAGTTGCCCGGTTTTGGCGTAGTTGAAATCATCACTGTGATTGCGATTTTTGCGTTCCACTTTTGCGGCCTTAGCGATTTTATCTGCGGTGACGCCATCATACTCCTTCTTGCCCATGTTTTCGATAGCTGGCGATTCAGTGAGGGCTACGGTTAAAATAATGATCCCAATCAGAAAGGTAAGGATTAACAACCAGGAAGCTGGATGTTTAGAGCGGTTAGATTTCATCTGAACCACCTCCTTTATGGTTCCGGAAGTAGCGAATCAGGCGGTAGATGAGGTAAGCAACTACTGCGATCCCCAATGCCACCATCAAAATCTTGTACCAGTCCCAAACAAAATGAGCTTTAGGAATTGACTTGGATTCGTTAGGAATACGGTGACCAGTAACTAAGAGACGGTGGGTGTTGATCATGTAAGGGGTACAAGTCATCAGAGTCACTTGGTTAGTCTGAGGATCTCGCTGAACGGGATTAGCGGTGGTTGGCTTGATGGTCTTAATATTATCAACTTCGTAGGTCATCAACCCATAAGCGTTTTTGAGGTAAAACCTATCGCCGATTTCTAGGCGGGGTAAGTCAGTAAATAACTGGGCTCCTGGCAATCCCCGGTGAGCGGTAATTAAACTATGTTGGTTTTTCTTCCCCATTGGAACGTCGGTCCCTTGAACTAAACCAGCGTAACGATTCAGAGTCTTATCACTAGTTCCTGGGAAAACCGGTAGTTCCACGTCGATTGCTGGAATGGAGATAAAGGCGAGGGGATCTGTCCCGTAAGCGGTGCTAGAATGATCTCCAAAGGGATCGTTGACGGTTTGCTGTTGAGAAGTTTGTTGCTTGAGAAGGCTTTGTTGGGCTTCTTTAAGTTTCTTTTTACTTGCATATTGTAGACTAGTTTTATATTCATTAAGGGTACCTTGTTGGCGAAGAGAGGTATAGTAGTTGCTAACCATGGGGAAACTAAGTAGCCCCAGGCCAAGAATGAATAATAGGATTGCGAGCCATTTGCGCATAGTTAGTTCCTCCTCTCGGATATGTATAACGAAGCCGAAGCCTCGTTGTTAAACTATTGAATTATGCGTTGCGTTGTTTCTTGTAGTAAAGGTAACCTGAACCACCCATTAATGCTAAACCGGCGATAACGAAGAGCCAGATGCCCATGCCACCGGTGATAGGAAGTGAGTAGCGTTTGTTTTTAATGAGTTGGTCTTTGGAACCAATTTCAAAGTTAAGTTGTGAGTCGTTAGCAGCTAATTTTGCATAGCCTGATGGTGCTTGGGTTTCAACTAAGGAATACTTAGTTACTTTTCCTTCAGCATCGTTGCGTTTGTCATAAACGTAAGGAATACCAGTAAAGCCGAATGTTCCATCATCTTTTGATACTAATTGTGTAGATGCTTTGGCTTCATCTATAGTTCCCCAGCCAGTAAATTCGTAAGAGTTATTAAATTTAGCGTATTCCGTGGTTGGGTTTCCACTTTCGTCAAAACTTTCTTTCTTAACGATAAATTTAGCACCTTCTAGCAATTTAGTTGTATCATCTGCATCAACTTTAACAAAGTCAGCGCCACCTAATTTAAGGTAGTTTTTAACGATAATACCTTTTCCATCGTCTGTAAGACCGAAATGTTTTGATTTTTCAGTGAAAGTAATATTACCATCTGTGTCTACTTTAAATTTTGCTGTAATTCCAGCAATTCCTTCGTATCCCTTATTGGTTCCAAGACTACTTTCGGTTAAAGTGTAAGTAACTCCAGCGATTAAGTCACTTAAATCTAAGGTACCATTTTCTAGAGTGGTAACAGTTTGGCTGCCACTATTTTTGCTAGAGAGAGTAAATTCAACACCTTCCAGTGGACCAAATACTGGATTTGTTGGATTTGCTGGATCCTGTCCAAGTTTTGTAAGATTAGAACTACTTTCATCTAATTGGTTTTTAGGATATAAATGAGCAGTTGTAGTATCAGTTAATCCTACAATTGGTAGGGTGAAGATTAGGGGACTTGACAAAGAGTTAAGTCCTTCTTCAGGAACCGTTGTTTCTAGGATTAAATAAGTTTTGTTATTTGGAACGCTTGTAAAGTTAGCTAAGCCATCTTTATTAGAAATTAATTGTTCGTCTCCTACTTCGGCAATTTTTCCGTTCGCAACATTATCTTTTATAAATTTAGCTTGAGCAGTGTTCATGTCTGACAATTCAGTACTTCCACCATGGATCGTTGCAGTTAAGGCAGAAATTGCTTCCTTGTAATCAGCTTCAGACACATTGTTAGGATTAGGAATTAAACTATTATCTGTAAATTCGTATAACGTAAATCCAACTGTACCGTATTTTTCAGCATCGTATGGTGTTAATCCGCCTAGAGCATCTCCGGTAATTGTGTTACCTGTGTTTTGAAGGCTAGTTCCAGCAGAGGTATTTTTCATCTTATGCAATTGGATATTAATGGTATCACTAGGACTTTCCGTTTTGGCATCTGCACTTGCGTTAATTGCTGAGCCACCAACAAACATTAAGGCGGTGACTGCTAGCGTCCGTAGTATTTTTTTGAATTTCATGGTCTTATCCTCCTCTTGGATGAGTGCGCCGAATGGCGAGAGACAGTGAGATAGAGATTAATCCAATAATGACGATCCAGATGATTCCGGATCCCCCCGTAACTGGTAAGCTGTAGCGAGTGTTCTCGATTTGTTTAGGTTGAGCACCACCTCCTGAAGTGTCTGTTATTTCAAATGGGATTGGATTTGAATTTAGAGCATAGCCATCTGGAGCCTTAACCTCAATTAATGTGTAAGTGCCATGAGGTAAACCACTGATGTTAATGAGTCCATCCGTTTCACCAACGGATTTACTTTCTAACAGTGTATCTGAGGTTTGACTTGTTGCGGTGCCAGTCATTTTACCGTTAGCATCAAAGGTTAAATAGTCGTTACCGTGTTTAACTACAAACTTGGCTCCATTTAATCCGTTTTTGGATGCGCTATCAATTTTCTGAAAGTTGTAACCGTCGCGAGGAACGGTGTTATTAACTGTGATAGTTTTGTCTGAAATAGTTACTTTTTCATGATCAGAAACTGTCCATTTTTGGGTTGATTCATTGTATGAAAGTTTTATGGAATCACCTAGTGGTTCGTAACCATCCATTTCATTTTCAGTTAGAATATAGGTTTTATTGCGATCTAATCCTGTCAAACTAACCTTTCCGTCTTTATCATCAGTAGTATATTCAGCGATTTTATTGGTAGTGCCGTCTCCATTAAGTACCTCAAGTTTAAAGGTGACACCTGATAGTTTACTGTACTCACCAGGGTTAAAAGGTGACTCACCTTTTTTCTCTAGTTGTAAAGTGTCAGTATTGCTAGTGAAATGGGTTATTACTTCGTTAGTTTCATTTTCCCAAGTGTAATTAACTCCAGAATCAAATTTAACTTTAGCTTTATTAGTAAATGTGCCAATAAAGTTTTCTGGGAATGTAACTTTCATCTGAATGGCGAAATGACCACCGTTAAATTTTAGACTTTCGATTTCTTTGTCAGTAAGTGAATAGATGATTTTTCTGGTAGTGCTGTCGTAACTTATATTTGCAAGTTCAGTGATTACATCATCGGTTTCATTGACTTTATCTTTAGTATTTATTAACCGAATTTGATATCGTCCTGATGAATTTTGGGCTAGTTGCATTCCTTCCGGTAAAGTATCGGTAAAGATAATATTATTAGGCTTAGCGATTGACGCGTTAGGAATATTGTAGGTTTCTTGGTAAACAGTGTAGTAAAAACTACTCATATTTTTATCAGCTGTATTACTATTGACCCTATCAATTGTTTGATCGTCTAAATCATTATTATCTACATTAATATCGTTAGTTCGGTGAACAGTTTTTACCGGATCTGCTGGTTGCCTTGGCATTACTGAACCACCAGCTAGTGATTGCCAAACAAAACCATGGGTACTCTTGAGTTTAAATTTATGAGTAGTTCCGGATAATGGAAACGATACGGCTCCTTTTTCATAGTTGATAGATCCTAGAAAGTCTCCCCACTGGTCGATCCCTGTATGGGGTAAGTACTCTCCGGTGTCGTTATTTTTATCCCAAACTCCTTCGCCCACACCTTCATACCAGCCATCCCCTCGATCAGTTACTTTTGTTGGGTTGGCTAAAATACCTTGGATGTAATTACCATTACTATCTTTGTTGTTAGTTCCGGCACATTCATTCCCGTCAGCAGGGTTTGCTTCGCCTTCATCGGGATTATCTCTTTTTCCGTTAAGAGAACCAAAGGTGATAAAGGAGTTATTGTTAATTCCTGAACTGTTTGGTAAAATTAACTGCTTTTCTTCTCCATCATTTCCAATAAAAGTAATATCGATGTCGAAACTATCAATATTGGTATAAAGTAGGCCTGAGTAAAAGTTAGTAGAAAAATCAATATAGTGGTCAGAGGTGTTTGTTTTATGTTCACTATAACTTCTATACTTAATGTTAGAGATGGTTACGACAGCCCCCATTGAATGGCCAATAGCATTTTCAGTACCATCTTCGTAGTATTCGCCGACATTATCATACTTCACCTTAAATTCTGTTTTTGCATCTGGCTCCGCATCTGGAAGTTTAACGGCGTAAGCATCACCTGGATAATAAGAATTGTAATAATTTGTTTGATAACTATCTTGACTCCAGTAATTTCCACCACCATTTGATTCTGGTTTATAAAAAATTTCTGCTGGATTTGTTTTAAATTGACCGGTATCAATACTTAACTTACTAGACCAACTGCTATTTAAAATTTGAGTCCTGTAAATATTTAGTTCTCCCTTAGGAATTTCCACACTCTCTGATGGATTTATTATCGGTGTTTTAGGAGAATCTGCTTTTGGAGTTGCTTTTTTCTGATCCTCGCCATCATCGTCTTCATCAGCTTCTGTAGCCTCTGCTTTAGCAGTGCTGCTTTCCGCTTGCTTCTTAACCTGTCTAGCAGTTACTTGTTTTTGAGATACTTTACTTTCTACCTTGTCATTAGTTTTAGTAGGTGTTTCTGTTTGATTTTCAAAAACAGTCTTTGTGTTTGGTTCTGTAATGTCAGGTTCAGAAACGTTATTACTTAAGTCGAATTCAGGAACATCGTATTTTTCCTGATTATGATTCAATAATAGTTGGAGCTTTAATTTGTCGGCATTGGTTTGATAATTGATTGCTAGAGGAACTTCTAATGTAACGGTTTGTGCTTCTGGAGTTACGTTTTCCACCATTAGCTGTTCTGGGTTATCGTTATCATAATCAGCCTTAATTTGTTTTTCATCAATCTTTATTTCTGACTCTTCATCAAAATTAGCTTGTTCGTTATCGGTTAACTCTAAACTGACCTTTTCGTCGGCATCAAGGTCTAAGATTATTGATAACTTTGCTTGATCTGATTTTGAGTCACTTATTTTTTCAACAGTCGCATTTTTGATAGTCGGTCCGCGTTCCTGCGCTTGAATAATTACTAACGGAAACGGTGCTGCAATTACCAAAAAACTTAAAAAAAACACAATTCGGAGCCATTTTTTCATGAGGATTACCTCCATTTCGAAAGTGGTTAGGGATTGTCTGAATTTACTTATAGTGATGATAACAATTAAATGTGAGCAAAATATGACCGAAATATGTTTATAATTAAACTGTAATTGAAACACTTACATAACAATGGTTAATGGCCTATCACAATTTCAAAAGATGTTATAAGCACAAGTAATAATAAAAGAGGAGTGTGGTTATAAGGTCATTTTATGACTTTTGACTCTCTCCTTTTTAATTTCAAATTTATTTCCCTCTAAAAATACGATGCCAAGTTAAGGAACTGAGCTGATATTTTCTTAAATATTGTGTGTGCTAAAATATTTTTAACTTATTAAAGGAGTAATCTAGAATGGATTTTTACACTTATCAATACCTCCAAAACAATCAAAATAATTGGCAGTACGTTCATATCGGCGTGATTATTATTTTGGTGATTCTATTTATTGCTTTTGAAATTAGGTACCTAAAAAATCGGTGGGACGTTAAATATAAGGATTTAACCATTATTGTGGGGGTCCTGTGTTTGTTAATCGTGGGAATTCAAGCCAATGATTATACGAATTTGCGTAATTCCATTAAACAAACTGGTCAGGTAACACAGATAGTTCAACAGGTGGCAACCAAAATAAAGGTTAAGCCACAACAGGTATTAATTAATGCCACTCAACTTAACAACACTAATAACTTATTAGTTAAAACTCCTAAGGGCTATTTTCGTCTCTTATTTAATGATGATGGAACTCAGTTTGTATTAGAAAAAATTCAACTATCTCATCCCGAGATTAGGGTTCAGGAGGATTAAGCATGTTCACCTATTCAGACATTATTCTTAAGCTAATTGTTGGTTTTTTGTTTATTACTTTTTTGATCAACTTTACTGGTAAGGGTAATTTGGCTCCTACTTCGGCTTTGGACCAAATGCAAAACTACGTCTTGGGCGGTATTATTGGTGGGGTTCTCTATAATCCGGCAATTACGCTGACTCAATTTGTGGTGGTTCTGCTCATTTGGTCCCTATTAATTTTAGTCACGCGCTACGTTAAGACCCATATTCACTGGATTGGGAAGTTGATTGATGGAGAACCAGTCACGATCATTAAAAACGGGCGGATTTTAGTAGATAACTGTTTGAAGGTTAACCTATCTGCTAAAGAAGTGGATTTTAAGCTGAGAACCGCCGGAGTTTATAATATTAGTGAAGTCAAACGAGCTATTATTGAGCAAAATGGTAGTCTTACTGTCTTGAGACAGGGGGATGGAAGTATTCGTTATCCGGTGATCGTTGATGGTCAAATTGATAACGATGTCTTGGAAATTATGGGCAAAGACGAAAAGTGGCTAACCCAAGTTTTGGCTCAGCATGGGGTTACCAATGTTAAGGATGTTTTTATGGCGACCTTTAAAAACAATGAACTCAAGATTGTTCGCTATACCGATAATGATCAATAACAAGGGTATTCAACTTAACGGCATAAAATATAAAAATAGCTAAATCCTTGTTCTTAAATTGAAAACGCTATAAGATGAATACTAAATTATTTAGGAGGTTGGCAATGACACAAACAGGGCACTTATACGAAACATTTCAACCAGAGCACTACGATTTAAACATTGATATTAACCGGGCTAAGAAAACAATCGCTGGAACTTCAACGATTACCGGGAACGCGGTGGACCCAACCATTGCGGTGCACCAAAAATACTTAACGATTGAGTCCGTCATGGTGGATAACCAAGAAGTAACGTTTGAAACCGATGATAAAGCGGAATTAGTGCGGATTAATTTGCCAAGGGCGGGGAAGGTAACCGTGATGATTGCCTATGAAGCACCCTTAACTGACACGATGATGGGGATTTATCCTTCATACTATGAACTGGATGGCAAACGCCAAGAAATTATTGGGACCCAGTTCGAAACTACGGCAGCTCGACAAGCCTTTCCTAGCGTGGACGAGCCAGAAGCCAAAGCTACCTTTGACTTGGCAATTAAATTTGACGAAAAACCTGGTGAAACCATTTTGGCTAATATGCCGGAAGTGCGTGAAGAAAATGGCGTTCACTACTTTGACACCACTAAACGGATGTCGACTTACCTGATTGCGTTTGCCTTCGGTGACCTTCAAAGCAAACAAACTACCACCAAGAGTGGAGTTAAAATCGGTGTCTACTCCACCAAAGCCCATGATATTAATGAGCTTGATTTTCCGTTAGACATTGCTAAACGCTCAATTGATTTTTACGAAGAATACTACGAAACTCCATACCCATTACCCCATTCTTGGCAGTTAGCCTTACCAGACTTCTCCGCCGGAGCAATGGAAAACTGGGGCTTGGTCACTTATCGTGAATCTTACCTATTATTTGACCCAGCCAATGCTTCCATGGCTACCAAGCAACATGTGGCCACTACTATCACCCACGAACTAGCTCACCAATGGTTTGGAGATTTGGTAACCATGAAGTGGTGGGATGATCTGTGGTTGAACGAAAGTTTTGCCAACATGATGGAATACGTGGCAGTAGATGCCTTAGAACCAGATTGGCACATCTGGGAAACTTTCCAAACCTTAGAAGTACCACGGGCTTTGCAACGGGATGCTATTGATGGCGTCCAACCCGTTCACGTGGCGGTTGAAGATCCCGCTGAAATTGCGGCGCTGTTTGATAGTGCCATCGTGTACGCCAAGGGTTCTCGAATGCTGGTGATGGTTCGTTCCTTAATCGGTGATGAAGCCTTACGTTCTGGCTTAAAGAACTACTTTGCAGCTCACCACTACGGTAATGCTACCGGTGCTGATCTATGGGCAGCGCTAGAAGAAGCTTCCGGTCAAAACGTGGGAATGATTATGAATTCTTGGTTGGAACAACCTGGTTACCCAGTAGTATCTGCCTCCGTGGTTGACGGTCAATTAACGCTAAGTCAACAACAGTTCTTTATTGGAGATGGCAAAGACCAGGGACGTATCTGGCAAATTCCGTTGAACGGTAACTATGATGTGGTACCAACCATTATGGCCGGCAAAGAAATTAAGTTGGGTGATTATCAAGAACTCCGGCAACAAGCCGGGCAGGCGTTTAGATTAAACGTCGGCAATAATTCCCATTTCATTGTGAAGTATGATGAAACCTTGTTGAACGACTTATTGAGTGAGATGGCTGACTTTGATGCCATTACCCAATTACAGTTCTTACAAGATTTACGGTTATTAGCGGAAGGCCAACAAATTAGTTTTGCGAAAGTTATTCCATTACTACAACAATTTGCGGCCAGTCATTCTTCAATTGTCATTACCGCCCTTTACCGAATTACTACAGACCTTAAGAAGTTTGTGGCACCAGATTCTGCTGAAGAACAACATCTACAAGCCTTCTTAGGTCAACTAAGTAAGGACCAAGTGGCACGGTTAGGCTTAACTAAGCGCGATAGCGATACGCCTGACGACTTAGTAATCAGACCCGCAGTTATTAGTGCGGCTTTGTATGCGCAAGATAAAGAAATGATTGCCCAAATCCATGAATTATTTAATGAACATCAAGCTGACTTGATTAATTTGCCGGCAGAAATTCGAGCCTTAACGATCGGTAATGAAATTAAGCATTACAATAGTATGGAACTATTTGATCATTTAATTAATTTGTACCAAAAATCTAGTGATGCCAGCTTTAAGGCGGATTTACAAGTAGCCTTAGCTGAAACTCCAGATGCTAAACAAGTGGCTAAGTTGATTGAAGATTTTGAAAAACCAACGATCATCAAGCCACAGGATTTACGGGCCTGGTTCCCAGCGGTGCTGGCTAATGATGCTGGTCAACAAGCAGCCTGGGATTGGATCCGCAACGATTGGGGTTGGATGCAAAAGACGGTTGGTGGTGACATGGAATTTACTGGTTTTATTACCTCGATTGCTAACATTTTCAAGACCTCAGCTCGGTTACAGGAGTTTAAGGACTTCTTCACTCCTAAGCTCAATACACCAGGTTTAACCCGTGAAATCACGATGGACGAACGGATTATTGCTGGGCGAGTGGCGTTAATTGAAGCGGAACAAGCAGCAGTCAATGATGCAGTTGCTGCTGAAAGTAAATAAGCCAACTGACTTTATTAACCAGAAACTTCAATCGCAAACCTACCGCACCATGCCCGTTATCATGGGATTGTGGTGGTTAGCGATTCGAAATTATTAATCGGGTTATCAGAAAAAACACTACCCAAAAATTAAATTTCGTGTTAGGTTAAATTGACTAATCAATTGAATATCGTAACTTTAAATTAGTCCCGTGAGGCTAGGAAGTTGAAGGTTTAAATACCAGTGGCAAAATTAAGAAACCACTGTAAATTAAACGGACCAAATACTAGTCTCTTGTAGACCTGAGGCTTTTTTAGTACTTATTTTTAAATAAAGTTCGTTATTTTACACAAAAAAATAAATTTAAACGGTATATCAGCTTTTAAAACGGTAAAACACGAACTTGAATCGAAAAATAAATTGACTAAGTTCGTTTATTGGGGTTAGGATGGGATATGAATCAAATACACTATTGGAGGGACCACTTGATGAGATTTAATCACCGTGCCAAATATGGAATTGCTATTATTTCCTTGCTGTTACTATCTGTCGGCTTGACGGGTTGTGGCAAGTCTAGTGCCAAAAAGGGGGATTATACTCCTAAGAAGTTAACCGTTGAATTCGTGCCTTCATCCAATGCTGGTACCATCGAAGCTAAGGCCAAACCATTAGAAGGGCTACTGAAAAAGGAACTGGGGATTCCCGTTAAGGTAGCTGTTTCTACGGATTACAACACGATCGTAGAAGCGATGGGGTCTAAAAAAGTCGATGTTGGTTATCTCCCACCTGATGCTTATGTTTTGGCACATAAACAATACAATGCCAAGGTTTTATTACAAGCTCAACGTTACGGGGTTAAGGAACCTAACGATCAATCAACCGGCAAATTAGTTGATTACTATCGTTCTCAAATTTTGGTCCGGAAGGATAGTGGCATTAAAGATATTCAAGATTTAAAGGGCAAAACAATTGCAACCCAGGATACTACCTCAACTGCCGGTTGGATTTATCCAGCCGTAGAAATGCTAAACCACGGGGTTAATATTAACAAAGACGGAATTAAGACTGTTCAAGTGAAAGGTCACGATCAAGGGGTTCTGTCGGTTTATAACAAAAACACCGATGCAGCCTTTGTTTTCCAAGGAGCCCGGTTATTAGTACAGGGCGATGAACCAGACGTCATGAAAAAGGTAGTGCCGATTTATACTACGGGCAAAATTCCTAACGATACCATTACGGTTCGTGGTGACATGAGCTCTAAGTGGCAAAAGAAGATCTCCAAAGCGTTTAAAGACATTGCCAAAACCAAAAAAGGGCACCAAATCATCTCGAGCGTTTACAGTCATGAAGGTTACGTCGACTCTAAGGACAGCAACTTCAACATTATTCGTAAATACGATAAAGAAGCTACTAAGTTAGATAAATAAACCCCAAAACTGTGATTGTAAAATTAATACTGAAAATGGCTGCTGAAATATTCCGAATGGAGATTATTTCCAGCCATTTTTTTGGAGGAAAAGGGAAATGGATGCAAAACCAATTATTGAATTTAAAGACGTCAATAAAATTTACGATAACGGCACGGTGGGCTTAAAAGATATTAATTTGACGGTGAAACCGGGCGAATTTTTGGTGGTAGTCGGATTGTCGGGGGCTGGCAAAAGTACCTTGATGCGAACCATCAATAAAATGCATAATCCTAGCTCTGGCAGGGTGTTAGTTGATGGAGTGGAAGTAACAAACCTTAAAGGGCGGTCATTACGAGAACTTCGCCGCAAGATTGGCATGATATTTCAAAACTTTAACTTGGTGAAACGAACTAGCGTGGAACACAACGTTTTGTCCGGTAAAATTAGCTACTATCCCACTTGGAAGAGTATCTTGAACTTGTATAGTAAAGCCGATAAACAACAGGCCGCTGTGGCGTTAGACCGGGTAAACTTACTCGAAAAAATTTATATGCGGGCTGATGAATTGTCCGGGGGCCAACAACAACGGGTAGCGATTGCCCGAACTTTGATGCAAGATCCCAAAATTATTTTGGCCGACGAACCAATTGCTTCCCTGGATCCGTTGACCACTCAAGCAGTAATGAACGACTTGAAAAGATTGAACAAAGAAGACGGCATTACCGTGGTGGTGAACTTGCATTCGGTTCCGTTAGCTTTACAGTATGCGGACCGCATTATTGGGATGCGCGGGGGACAATTAGTTTACGACCAGCCGATTGACCAGGTAACTGAAGACGCCTTAAGCGCCATTTATCAACCGATTTAGGAGGACCTTCATGGAAGTCATGAAAAAACTCCCCCACCAATCCTGGGGGCAAAAGTATCACGTCAAAACGGTTAGTGTAACGGTCGTCATTATTGGGTTAGTAATTTTATCTGCTAAGGTGGCGGGTGTGGACGTTGCCATGTTCTTTACTAACTTAGATCAATTTACTGATTTATTAGTTCGAATGTCACATCCAGATTGGAGTTACATCGCCATTATTTGGCAGCCGATTTTAGAAACAATCCAAATGGCAGTAATGGGAACCACAATTGGGACGCTGTTTGCCATCCCCTTTTCCTTCTTGGCAGCTAGTAATATCGTTAAAAACTCCTGGGCGCACGGACTAATTCGTTTCTTCTTGGATTTAGTTCGGACCTTACCAGACTTACTGTTAGCGGCGATCTTTGTGGCCATCTTTGGCATTGGTTCCACCGCTGGGGTAGTGACCTTAGCCATTTTCTCGTTTGGGATGGTTTCTAAATTGTTTTACGAAGTAATCGAAACGATTGATGAAGGCCCCATTGAAGCGTTGGAATCAGTAGGCGCTCGGAAATTACAAATCATTCATTTTGCGGTGGTGCCCCAAGTAATGAACCAATTTATCAGTTACTTTTTATACACATTAGAGATTAACGTACGGGCTTCAACGGTGTTAGGTTATTTAGGAGCTGGTGGGATTGGGGTTTATCTGCAACGGTCACTCAATGAATTTAATTACAGCCAAACGGCGGTTATTATTTTGATGACGTTGGTAGTCGTTATCGTGATTAACGGAATTAGTAATTATCTAAGGGAGTGGTTAATTTAATGACAAAATCACCAGAACTAAAAATAGAAAAAAACTACTATGACCGCTACGGCTGGTTACTTTGGGCGTTTATTATCTTAGTGATTTATGGTTGGGCGTTAAAGGGGCTAAAATTAAGTGGAATTCAGGATTCGGCAGGCCCGGTGTCCAAATCTATTTTGCACGGTATTTTTCATCCGGATTGGGCCTACGTTTACAACGGTAGTGGGGAAGATTTGGTTTCGTTAATTGGTCAAACCCTGGCGATTGCTTTTTTAGGAACCATTATTTCAGCCGTGATTAGCGTGCCCTTTGCCTTTTGGGCGGCCCGAAGCAAAACTGAAAAATGGTATCTCCGTTCTGGAAGTGGCAAGTTGGTGCTCACTTTGATTCGTACCTTCCCAGAAATTGTATTGGCAATTATGTTCATTAAAGCGGTGGGCCCGGGTTCTTACGCCGGGGTGCTAGCAGTTAGTGTGCACTCCGTGGGGATGTTAGGGAAGTTATTTAGTGAGGCTATCGAAAATATGGATGGTGGGGCTGAAGAAGCGATTGTTAGTGTGGGGGGCAATGCTAGTCAGGTGTTTATGCTGGCGACGTTACCCACGATCATGCCAGAATTTATTTCCTACACCCTTTACCGGTTTGAAATCGCCGTGCGGTCAGCCACCATTTTAGGGATGGTAGGCGCCGGCGGAATCGGGACCCCCATGTTGTTTGCCATTCAAACACGAAACTGGCCCCGGGTCGGCATCATTTTGCTAGGGATTATTATTATGGTACTGGCCATTGACAGTTTGTCTGGCCGGTTGCGAAAGAAGTTGGTTTAATAATGAAAGTTAAAATTTTATCGACTAGTGATGTCCATGGTTACGTTTATCCCACGGATTACAGCACGCCTAATAACGTTGCTGATTACGGGATGTTAAAGGCCGCCACCTTGATTAAGCAACAAAAGCAAGCAGCCGCCGCAGATGAAATCGTGATTGCCGTGGAAAATGGTGATTGGATTCAAGGCTCACCGTTAACTAGTTACGTGGCTAAACAAACCACGGCCAAACAGCAAGGCATCTTTAGCCAAATTACTAGTAACATCGGCTATGACGCGGGCGTATTAGGTAATCATGAGTTTAATTACGGATTGGATTATTTACGGGCGACTGAACACTATCGTAACTATCCGCTGCTAGGTGCCAACATTGCTGGTGGGCGGCAACAACAAATTGTGGACGCCCCTTACACGATTGTGGAACAAAAGGGCATTAAGGTTGCCATTTTAGGGCTAACGACTGCTTATATTCCCGTTTGGGAACAGGCTGACCATCTAACCGGCTTAAATTTTAAGTCAGCACTGGAAACTGCCAAACTGTGGGTACCGCGATTACGTAAAATGGCAGATGTGGTCGTGGTGGCCTACCATGGCGGGCTGGAGGGAGATCTAAAAACGGGGCTCCCCAGTGAAAAAATCACGGCTGAAGATGAAGGCTACCGGATTTTGACCCAAGTGCCTGGAATCGATGCGTTGATTACCGGTCATCAACACCGCCACATCGCCGCAGTTTACAACGGCTTGCCAGTTACCCAGCCAGGAGAACGGGGCCGGTTTGTCGGCTGTATTGAACTTCAGCTGGATAAGAATAATGAAGTGCAAGGCTCAACTGCCACGTTACTAGCGACTGAAGAAATGATACCGGATTCGCCGTTAACGCAAATGACCGCCAAGCTAGAACAAAAGGTTCAGACGTGGTTGGATCAACCACTAGGACAAGTTAATGGGCCGGCAATGACGATTGTTGATCCAATGCAGGCTAGGTTACACGGGCATCCATATTTACAGTTTATTAATCAAGTTGAAATGGCAGCTACGGGGGTCGACATTGCAGCTACGGCGTTGTTTAACAACGAAGTCCGGGGCTATGAAGCGGAAGTTACCATCCGCCAAGTCTTAAACAGTTACGGTTACCCCAATACGTTAGTCGTGGAACGAATTACCGGAGCGGATTTGAAAGCCGCTCTGGAACGGTGTGCTAGTTTTTTTGAGGTTCAAGCGGGCCAAGTAGTGGTGGCAGCGGCGTTTGTGAAACCGAAAGTGCAGTATTATAACTACGATTTTTATAGTGGCATTGATTATGAATTTGATTTGCGTCAACCGGTTGGTTCCAGGGTGACCAAGCTTAAGTACCATGGCGAAACGGTAACGGCAGAGCAAACCTTGCAAGTAGCGATGAACCAATATCGTGGTAACGGTGGCGGTGAATATGACATGTTTGGAACCGCCAAAGTAGTCAAAGAAGTGAATCTGGATATGACCGAACTAATTACCGATTATTTTGAACAAAACAACCCCGTGACGGCCACCCAACCCGAAAATTTTCAAGTTAAATGGTAAATTTGCGACTATACTAAGGGAAATGGCTTCATTAAAAATAGTGGGGTGATAGTATGAACATGGTTAATTTCAAAGGCCAAGCGGTACTGCCAATTGGACTAGGAACTTGGCATATGGGTGATGAACCGCAGCATCGGGCCACCGAAATTGCGGCCTTGCGGTCCGGAATTCAAACAGGGACGGAGTTAGGGACGTTGGCGATTGATACGGCTGAAATGTATGGCGAAGGGCGCTCCGAAACATTAGTAGGGGAAGCCATTCAGCCAGTTGAGCGGCAGAAACTATATTTAATTTCTAAGGTGTATCCATGGAATGCTTCTGAGAATTTGTTGCCTAAGAGTTTGGACGCTAGCTTAAACCGGTTAGGTGTGGATTATTTGGATTTGTATTTACTACATTGGACCGGTAATATTCCGTTAGCGGAAACGGTTTTGGCAATGCAACGGGCCCAAAAGGCCGGCAAAATTCGGCACTGGGGTGTTTCTAACTTTGATACTAGTGATATGCAGGAACTTTGGCAGGTTCCGGATGGCGACCAATGTGTGACTAACGAGGTGCTATACAATCTGGGGTCACGGGGAATCGAATACGATTTGGTTCCGTGGCTACAGGCTCATAAGTTACCGGTGATTGCTTATTCACCAGTGGCTCAAGGAGATAGTTTAGGCAATGATTTAACTGCTGATCCATTGCTTAACGAAATTGCGGCTGCCCACCACGTTTCTGTTTTCCAATTACTATTAGCGTGGGTAATTCGAAACGGCGAGACGTTGGCAATTCCGCAATCTAGTAGTGCAGACCACGTTCAGGATAATTTAGCGGCAGCTAAGTTAGAGTTGACCGCGGATGAGTGGCAACTGATTCAAGCAAAGTACCCAACGCCAACTAAAAAACAACCATTAGATGTATTATAGAAAATTCTAAGCAGGGCACAAAAATGTGCCTTATTGCCATTTGGCTGGAACGGTATTTATAATATATCTACAAGTGCTGACAGTAATTTACTTGGAAAGGAAGTATATTATGGAAAATCAAACTTTAAGTAACGGGGTTACCATCCCTATGATGGGCTTTGGAACCTATCTAATTGATAAGGCCGACGTTAAAGACATGATGCAAACTGCTTTAGATGCTGGTTATCGGCATTTTGACTTTGCCGAAATTTACGGTAATCAAGCAGAAATTGGTGACGTGTTAAGCCAAACTGATGTTGCCAGAGAAGATTTATTCTTAACTTCCAAGGTTTGGAACACTGATCAAGGTTATGAAAGTACGTTGAAAGCTTTTAATAAAGCCATCAATGATCTCCAAGTTGATTACTTAGACCTATACTTAATTCACTGGCCTAACGAAGACAACTTCCAATTGTCACTGGATACTTGGAAGGCGTTAGAAACCCTCTATAAGCAAAAGAAAGTTCGGGCAATTGGGGTTTCTAACTTCTCAGAAGACCAATTACAACAAGTTTTTGATATGGCAGAAATTAAGCCAATGGTAAACCAAATTGAACGTCATCCTTACAAAACGCAAGCAGAGTTAGGGGCCTTTGATACTGCCAACGGCATCGTTAACGAAGGCTACTCCCCAATTGGTCACGGCCACTTGATTTTGGAAGATCCCGTTATTGTGGAACTTGCTGACAAGTACGGTAAGACTCCTGCTCAAGTAGTTTTGCGTTGGCAAATTGATACTGGCTTCGTAGTCTTTCCTAAGTCCAGCAAACCAGCTCGAATCAAAGAGAATATTGATATCTTTGATTTTAAGTTGGACGCTGATGATATTAAAAAGATTAACGCTTTGGATCAAGATAAACATTTGAACTACGATTAAATCAAAATAGGCTTTAACTCATTGCCATGGGTTAAAGCCTATTTTTTTGAAATTGAAAACGTAAAAAATCCCCTAATCATTTATTTCAATGTTAGGGGGTATAGAGGTATTAATCTAAAATTTTTAAGACATCGCTAACCGGTTCGCGATCGGTGTGCAGTTGGTTGATTTGTCTAGTATCATCGACGTAACCCAAACCAATGCCCATGGCAACCGCCTCCTTAGTGGGAACGTCTAGTACGCCGTAAGCTAGTTCAGGATACTTAACGAATTCGTAGGATGGTACGGTGGCAATTCCGCGATCTGTGGCTGCTAGCATTAGGGTTTGCGCAAAGGCACCCAGGTCGTAAACGGACCAGGCTAAACTGTTTTTGGGGATGGTCAAAATTGCGATTGCTGGAGCGTTATATAATGCGTATTGACTGTTGGAGTAAATGTATTGCATCCCGTCTAAGGTCTGGGCCAGTTGCACGTTCCATTTGGCCATGTTGACCTGTTCCTTAGGATGCCATTGACCATTAGCCATAGTTTCCAAAGCGGCTTTGGGTTTCTTGTTAGCTTCGTTTAAACTTTGAAACCGGCGTTTGTATTCTGCCAAACTATCACCAGTAGCAATATAAACTTTCCAGGGTTGAGAATTGCCCCAAGATGGAGTTCGTTGAGCATCGCGAACGATATCGATTAAGTCAGCTTGGGGAATTGGGGTGGACTGGAAGTCCCGAATGGCACGGCGATTATTAATCGCGGCTTGAGTTTCCATAAAAATGACCTCACTTTGTTTTTAACTAAGTAATTGTAAGTATTTAATTTACTCTTTTCTTAAGATTTGTCAAAAAAGAATTAAGCTTGAGGCTAAGTCAGCTTAGAAACTTGTTATTATAGTTAGTTTTGAGATAATGAAGGAGTTATTAAAAACAAGGAGGAAGTTAACATGCAATCACAAATGTACGCCTATTTCCATTTTATTAATGCTAGAGAAGCGATTGAATATTACCAAGAAGTTTTTGGGGCGACCAATGTGTTTCGGGTGAGTCCAGATGAGCAACAGGCTAAGGTGCTACATTTGCCAGCTAATGCTAACTTGGACAACATTACCATGAACGGTGGTTTTGACGTTTTAGGTAGCCACTTTGTCTGCGCCGATTCATTTTCTGGGGCATTGCAGATTGGTAATCAAGTTTCCGTTATGTTGGATTTGGATGCTAACGACAAAGAGAGCGTTAAAGCGGCGGCTGAATTTTATGAACGGGTTAAAGCTAGCGGTCGGGTTCAAATCACTATGCCGTATGCTGACCAATTCTGGGGTGGCAAACTGGGAATTTTCACTGATGAGTATGGTATTGAGTGGATGCTTCATGTGGCTCCTTGGGAAGAATAAATTTAACTTGCTCCTTGCAGTGGGGCTTGTTACACTAGGCTCAACAAACGATAAGTAGAAAGAAGGATCTAGATTGATAATTGCGATTGTAATCATTGCTATTATTGTGATAGCAGCGATTTTAATTTATAACGGCATGGTTAGTGCCAGAAACTCCGTAGATGAAGCGGAAAGTCAAATCGGAGTTCAACTCAAACGGCGAGCTGATTTGATTCCTAACTTGGTGAACACAGTTAAAGGCTATGCCAAGCACGAACACGATACATTTATGGATACCATTGCTGCCAGAAACGAAGGCACCAATGGTTCAACTCTTGATAACTTGGAAAGCGACGCTGCTACCATGGCTGATGACAACGCTGATTTAGCTCAACGGGTTAAAGCCAGTGATGCAGCTAGTGCCGGATTGGGACGTTTATTTGCTATTGCAGAAAACTATCCTAACTTGCAAGCTTCCCAAAACTTCAGTCAACTGCAAGAAGAACTTACTAGTACTGAAAACCGGGTAGCAGCTAGTCGGACCAACTTCAACCGAGTGGTTCGAGACTACAATACTCGAATTCAATCATTTCCAGCTAACTTGTTTGCAGGTATGTTCCACTTTACTAAGCGGGATCAACTCCCTACCGATCCAGCGACTGAAAAAGTCCCAGAAGTTAAGTTCTGAGGTGATTTGATTGGCTAGATTAGATACTTTAGGGGCTCAGGTAACCGCTAATAAACGGCGGTCTGCGTGGACCATTGCCGTTTTCTTATTATTAATCAATGTCATTTTTGTGGTGTTAGCTTACTTTTTCACCGGTGGTGACGTCAATAGTATGATTAGCTCACTAATTTGGTTAGAAGTAATTTTGGGATTATATATCCTGTACCGTTACTGGCAGGGTGGCATGGAAATTGTACGCATGAATAAGGGCCAAGAAATTCCAGAAGATACGACTGATCCGCAGTATAAGCAGGTTTATAACATTGTAACTGAATTAAGCTTAGCAGCAGGGATGCCAATGCCACGCGTGTTCGTGGTACCGGATGCTTCTCCGAATGCATTTGCAACTGGAATGAGTCCGGCTAAGGCCAGTGTTTCGGTCACTCAAGGGTTATTGGATATTATGGATCGTGAAGAATTAGAAGGGGTAATTGCCCACGAAATGAGTCACGTGAAAAACTATGATATTCGGGTCACTACCTTGTCGATCGCCCTGGTTGGGTTTATTAGTTTGATGGGTTATGGTTTAGTCCGGGTGGGACAATCAATGTCATACTTCGGGGGCTTTAGTAGTGATGACGATCGGGAAGGCAACAGTTCGGCAATGATCGGAGTCGCCTTGATGGCGGTTGGCTTTGTCATCGTGGTAGTAGGGCTACCGATTAGTTACTTGCTAGAAAAATTCCTATCTAGAAAACGAGAAGCGTTAGCGGACGTATCTGGTGCAGAATTGACAAGTAATCCCCAAGGGCTCATTAGCGCGTTAGAAAAATTACAAGAACCACAACCAGCCGCTAAGGTCTTGTCTCCTCAAGCTGCTGGACTATACTTGGTAGAACCATTATTTGGTAAGAATAATCAACGTTCATGGTGGTCAAGAATGATGGACGATCACCCACCGTTGGATGAACGAATCGCAAATTTAAAACGAGTATTGGGGGAAGAATCAGATTCCTCGGATTTTAAATAATTAGTAAAAGGCTGATATCTTAGGATATCAGCCTTTCTTTGAAGGTGAAAAATATGGCGTTTCACATTACGGTGACAGATTATGTTAAAGGGTACTTTAAAAAAGACAATGAGCAGGAGCAACTTCATCAGTTTTTAACGAATCAATTACCAGCGTATCTAACCCAACGCCCCGCCAAAATTAAGCCGGTGCACGGAGAATTCCAACAGTTATACGAGTTGAAGGTGCGCGTCGGGCGTAATTTTTATCGGTCAGCTTTTTTTCGGAATGCAGAGCAAATTCGAGTAGTATACATCACTGATACGTTGATTAAACGGAAATTTGATCAAGAAGTAACTCGATTTTTAGTAAAACAAAAAAATGCTATTTAGTTAATTGAAATAATTAACTAGATAGTTTTTTATTAGGAGCTAGTTATAAGTAAGTCGAATTGATACTAAAATCCGAGCATGTTATGATGGCGCTAACATATGAAGAAAAAGTTAATTTTTTTGTAATATAAATTGATAAGTAGCTAAATTTAGGCCAAATATGACAAGGGGGATTGTTATGCAACGGCAAGGACTCAAAAAATCATTACTACTGGTACCAGTTACATTACTATTAATGGGAATTACAAGTTATCAAAAACTAGACACCAAATTAGGTATTAAGGATAATGGTGAAGTGGCTGCTGCAACCACTCAACATGCGGATACTGATGTAGTGGCGTTTGAAGATCCATATTTAGAAAGTGATATTGAAGAAGATTTTCTAAGAGAACCAGGCCACATCAAGGGGCAAATCACTTATGGTGAACTCAGACATTATTCAGGAGATAGACTTTCAGTCAGAAACACCACCACTGGCGGAATGGATTCAACTTTTAGTAGTTTAGAGGGAATTCAGGCACTTAAAGAACTACCAGCAAATGTCAAACTAGATTTACATTTAGGACTGGATCCAGCGGTTAGTATGACTCCCCTACAGGGATTAAAAAATATTGTGCGTTTTGGCATTACTCAAGATAGTATGCATAAAAATATGACTGATCAAGATTTTGCTGCACTTAATAGTTTGGAATTTACTGAAGATACTTATTATCCAACCTTGAGATTGGATGCTTTTCAATATTATCGCAATCAGTTAGGATTAACGTCAGGCGACCTGGTTAAATTACAACCAATGCTTAAAAAATTTGCAACCGTCAATCAAACTCACACAGCTGCTGGTTATATAGACTTGACGGGTCAAGCAATTAAAGATTATTCGGTGTTAAACGGTAATGTGATCCAAGGGACAATAATTTTGGCCATAGGACAGTTTTTAAATTATTTAGGTGATGATGATCTTTGGTTATATGCAGATGATAAACTACCGGTTGCAGAGCGAAAAGTAGTAGTTAAACCGGGAACTAAGGGATTAAACGGTGAACCAATTCAAAATAGTACTAGGGATTCTTTGCTTGGATCCGATAATGCTGCGTATCGCAATGACAATATTTCGGATGGTTCCGGAACGGCAGAAAAAACCATATCTCAAATTGAGGATAAAACGGAAATGGTAGTTTTAGCTCAATATGATTCAGGAGCTAATCCTACGAAATCAATTAAGTATGCCGATGGAACTGAATTACAAGAAGACGGAGTGGAATACTACAAATTGATTTGGGGAGAAAAACCTAAGCCAACGCCAGATCCAGAACCAAAACCAGATCCGACCCCGACACCAACTCCTGATCCGGTACCTACTCCAGAACCTGAACCAAAACCAGATCCAACCCCAACTCCCGATCCTAAGCCTAGTCCCCAACCAAATCTTCCTAACCCAGGACCTGATTTAGCTCAAAAACGACAAGTAGTTTACACAACCAATAATATTTACTTGTATCGACAACCAACCTTTACTCAAAAAGCTCGTAAGTTATTTTATGCTAAAAAGGGCCGAATGAACCGGCCGATGTTTGTAGTGATTGGGTATGCTCGTTCTAACCGGGGATTAGTTAGATATAAAGTCAGGGATGTTAACCGGAATAGTAAAACTTTTGGTCAAACGGGTTACATTACTACCAAAACTAGTCGAGTAGTACCGGTATATTACCGAGCTCAACCTAAATATGTTATGGTAATTAATGCTTCAGGAGTTAATGCTTATTGTCAAAAAAATCTAACTGGTAAGGTTGCTAATTATCGTCAAGGAACTCAATTGCGGGTAGTAGAATTGGTAGAACACAACCTAACCACGCGCTTTAAACTTAGCAACGGTAAATATATTACAGCTAATAAGAAGTTAGTTTACGCTGGTAAACATTCACGAGTGACAAAAATAAAAGCGAAAACGCCAATTAATCGTTATCAAACAGTAAACCTAACCAATCGCTTACAACATTATAGTAGAGGAACCTACCTAAAGGTTAATGGTTATGTTTATTCTCACCCTAATGAGTTGCATCGGCATGATGCATTACGCTATCAGGTTAAGGGCGGTTATATTACCGGCAATAACAAACTAGTGAACAAATATAAATAAGAAGTAAAATTTAGACTAATATAATTTAACCGTTGTAGTTGTGATGGTAAATTAAAAAAGACAGATTACCTTTTGGGTGGTCTGTCTTTTTATAATTTATAATGTTTGATTTACTTTGCGGACTTGGCGACGGTATAAATACCAACCTAAGGCAGCTGTCAAAACATCGGCAACTGCTTGAGACCAAATGATTCCGTTGTAACCAAATAATAGGTTACCAATCACAATGGCAATGGTGAAGAAAACTCCTTGCCGGGAAACGGACATTACTAATGCGTTAAAAGCTTGAGCTGTAGATTGGAATACAGTGGTGTAAACCAAAATTGCACCTGCGAACGGAGTAGTTACTAGCAAAATTCTAAGCAACTGAGTTCCGTAATGAACAACATTAGGATTCTTCAAGAAGAGACTTACAATCCAAGGAGCTACTACAATCATCAAGGAAGCCATAACTAAGGACCAGAGCACTTCGACGATAATATCAAACCGAATGATAGCTTGAAGCCGTTTATGATTTTTAGCCCCGTAGTTGTAACCAACTAATGGTTGAGCACCGAAGGCAAAACCAACCATGATAGCATTAACCACTTGTGAGACTTTAGTGGCAATTCCCAAAGCGGCCACTTGATCTGCACCATAACGGGCTAAGTAGTTATTGAACAGAGCAGTTTGGTAACTGATCATTAGGTTGGTTACTGAGGCTGGAATACCGATGACTAGCACTTGCCAAACAGAGTCCCGTTGTAGACTCATTTTACGCCAATCAACAGTGATAACCCGACAACGTTTGATAATGTAAACCACTAGTAAAGCATCGGAGAGCAGGTAGCCTAATAAGTTGGCTAAGGCAGCTCCGGCAGCGCCCATATGAAGTCCTAAAATAAATAAGGGATCAAAAATAACGTTAATTACGATACCTAACACCGTGGCCACCATGGTTTCACGGGCACGGCCTTCAGTTCGCATTAAATTACCAGGAATAATCGACATGGTTACTAAGGTAGCTCCCACGTTGAAAATCCGATAAAATTGGGCAGCATAAGCATAAGTACTTGCGGTAGCTCCCATTAACATTAAAATTGGTCGTTCAAAGATCAACATTAAAATGGCAACTGCAATACTACTAAAAATACCAAAGTAAAAGCACCAACTACTAACGTGGCGAGCTAATTCGATTTTATGTTGCCCAAGTAGTCTAGAAATGTAGGCACTGCCACCTAATCCAAAAATATCCCCTAAAGCAATCATCAAATTAAAGAGGGGAGCACAGATGGCTACCCCTGCGACTAAATCGGTATTTTGGGTTAAGGACACGAAATATGTATCGGCTAGGTTGTAAATCATGCTGGCCAGCATACTAATTACGACGGGCATTGCCAGCTTAAAGTAGGCCTGTCGTATGGGTGCTTTTTCAAATAATTCTTCCAAGGCTGAAGAACCTCCTGTTTTTTCTCGATTCTTCTAGCATACTTGATTTTAAAAAAGGTGTCTAATTATAAATGATAGTTTGTGTCATTGGACTTATTGTATAATTCACAATGTATAAAAGAATAATTTCTGGGAGCTAAGCAAAAAAGGAGCTAGCAGTGGTGATACATGTTTCATGAAATGAAACACGTGTCATCTCCTTTAAGTCAAGTATCAATAGCATTGAAAACGCTTTAAAAATAGTTGGTAGTCTTTTATGATGTGTTTGTAAATTAAAAACAAAGACAGAAGAGGAGATTACTTATTATGACAAAACGCGACTTTGTAGATACTAACACATACACTCAAGATGAAATTCAATACATGATTGATTTGGCTTTGAAGATCAAAGAATCAATTAACAATGGTTACTATCCACAACTATTGGCTAACAAAACTTTGGGAATGATTTTTGAGCAAAGTTCAACTCGGACTCGGACATCTGCTGAAGCAGCTATGACTGAATTAGGTGGTCATGCTCAATACCTTGCCCCAGGTCAAATTCAACTTGGTGGTCATGAAACTATCGAAGATACTTCTCAAGTTCTAGGCCGCATCCTAGATATTATTGGTGCCCGGACCGATCGTCACAAGACAGTTGCTGAAGTTGCTAAGTACGCTAAGGTACCAGTAGTTAACTTCATGAGTGACTACAACCATCCTACTCAAGAACTTGGTGACATTATCACAATGACTGAACACCTACCAAAGGGCAAGAAGTTAAGTGATTGCAAGATCGTATTTGTCGGTGATGCAACTCAAGTTTGTGTTTCTACTATGTTTATGACTACTAAGATGGGAATGGATTTTGTTCAATACGGTCCTAAAGATTTCCAAATGAAAGACGATGTAGTTGCTATTGGTAAAGAAAATGCAAAACGTTACGGTGGTAGTGTTACCATGACCGAAAACGAAGACGAAGCATTGAAGGATGCTGACTTTGTTTACACCGATGTTTGGTACGGATTATATGATGCTGAAATGCCTAAAGAAGAAAGAATGGGAATCTTCTATCCTAAGTACCAAGTAACTGCTGACATGATGGCTAAAGCTGCTCCAGATGCTAAATTTATGCACTGCTTACCAGCAACCCGTGGTGAAGAAGTAACCGATGAAGTTCTTGATTCAGATTACTCAATTGTTTGGGATGAAGCTGGTAACCGTAAGACCGCTATGCGTGCAATCTTTGTTTACTTGTTAAACCCAGAATTAGAATATGCTTCTGAAAATGTTGCTGAAAAGTACAATGCTGAATTAGAAATCATGTTAAGAAACGCAATTGACAACCGTAAAAACTAATCTAATACCTGTAATTCTTGGTTTATAGATGGGAGACTCTATCATGACAAATGGTAAAAAAAAGTTCAGGTTGTTTGATGCAGTTTTAATGGCAGTAGTGGTTGTTTTGGTTGTTGAATCAGCAGCCCCGGCAGCGGCGATTGGTACGTCACAATTCTTTTGGTGGATCTTTTTACTAATCTTATTCTTTCTTCCTTACGGATTAATTTCATCGGAATTAGGAACTGCATACGCCGGTGATGGTGGCCTTTATGATTGGGTAAAGCAAGCTTTCGGAGCCAGATGGGGTGGCCGGTTAGCTTGGTTCTACTGGATTAATTATCCAATTTGGATGGCCAGTTTAGCAGTTTTGTTTTTCCAAACTGCCGAAAAGATATTTGGGCTGCATTTAAGTACTGCTGTTTCAATTATAGTGCAATTGATTTTCGTTTGGGTAGTGGTATTTGTGGGTAACAAGCCGGTATCTGAAAGTAAATGGATTATGAATTTAGCAGCGTTTGCTAAAATATTTACGATTGCATCATTAGCTATCTTAGGTATTTATGTGGCAGTTACCAAGGGAGTCGCCAATGACTTTTCGCCACATAACTTACTTCCCCAATTAAACGTTAAAAGTTTAAGCAACCTGTCTGTAATTATATTTAACTTTTTAGGATTTGAAGTTGTTGCCACAATGGCGGATGATATGGATAACCCTAAAAAACAAATTCCACAAGCGATTATTTATGGTGGTGCGTTAATTGCTTTCTTCTATTTAATCGCAGCATTCGGTATGAGTGCAGCAATTCCAACCGATAAATTGTCAGCATCCAGTGGATTAATCGATAGTTTTATCTTACTGGTTGGTAACTTAAACTGGTTTGTAATCTTGATTGGTGTGTTGTTCTTATACATCTTAGCTTCAGAAATGGTTTCCTGGGCATTAGGAGTTAACTATGTTGCGGATTACGCAGCTAAGGACCACGTTTTACCAGCTATTTTTGGTAAAGAAGACGCCAAGGGGATGCCAGTAGGAACCGGTTATTTAAACGGAATTGTTGGTACCATTTTAGTGGTAGTCGCTCCATTTATTCCTAACCAAGATATTTTCTGGGCCTTCTTCTCATTGAATGTTGTTGCCCTTCTGATTTCCTACACTATGATGTTTCCGGCATTTCTTAAGCTTCGGTATTCAGATCCTGACCATGAACGGCCATTTAAAGTGCCTGGTAATAAATTTATGATTCAACTAATGACTTGGATTCCAGAAGTTTTATTAATAGCAACCATTGTATTGACGGTAGTTCCACTAAATGGCAGCCAAGAAGAAATCTCAGCTAAAATGCCAATTTTGATTGGGGTCATTATTACGGTAGTCATTGGAGAAATTGTTGTTCGTTATGCCGAGCATAAAAGCAAGGTAGGTACACCGGTTGCTAATCATATAAATTAAGGAGAGATAGTTATGAAAACACTTGATAGTACCCCAAAACGTGATGGATATAGAATGCCCGGCGAATTTGAACCTCACCGTGGAGTATATATGCTTTGGCCTCAACGCCCAGATAACTGGCGTGATGGTGGTAAGCCAGCTCAAAAAACATTTGCTGAAGTGGCCAAAGCCATTTCTAAGTATGAACATGTTACCGTTGGGGTTAATGATGATCAATTTAACAATGCTCGCCACATGTTAGCTGATGAAGTAGAAGTCATTGAACTTTCTAACGATGATTCATGGATTCGTGATTGCGGGGCAACGTTTGTTAAAAACGAACAAGGTCAACTTAGAGCAGTAGACTGGACCTTTAATGCTTGGGGCGGTTTGGTTGATGGCTTATACTTCCCATGGGATAAGGACGATCGGGTAGCCCAAAAGATGGCTGAATTAGAACATACTGATCGTTACCGGTTGGATGACTTTGTATTAGAAGGTGGTTCAATTCACGTTGATGGTGAAGGGACTTTAATCACTACTGAAGAATGCTTGTTATCTGATGGTCGTAATCCACAACTGTCTAAAGAACAAATTGAAAACGTCTTAAAAGAACATTTGAACCTAGAAAAAGTCATTTGGTTGAAAAAGGGAATTTACCTTGATGAAACTAATGGCCACGTTGATAACATTGCTAACTTTGTTAAACCCGGTGAAGTAGTTTTAGCTTGGACCGACGATAAAAATGACCCTCAATACGAAATTTCTAAAGAAAATTTGGAAATTTTGGAAAATGCTACTGATGCTAAGGGTCGTAAAATTAAGGTAGATAAGCTTTACGTTCCATCACCTGTTAAAATCACCAAAGAAGAAAGCGAAGGAGTAGACGCTGTTGACGGTACTCTTCCTCGTCAAGAAGGAGACCGGTTAGCTGCTAGTTACGTTAACTATTACACCGCTAACGGAGCCATCATCGTTCCTCAATTTGGCGACCCAATGGATGAAAAGGCTAAAGAAACATTAGCTGAATTGTATCCAAACCGTGAAATTGTGGGTGTTTATGCTCGCGAAATTCTCTTAGGTGGCGGTAACGTTCACTGTATTACTCAACAAGTTCCGGAAGGTAAATAAGCAAACTAGGTGGGCCAGAACTTCTGTTTTGGTCCACTAATCTTAACCGGGTGGAGGAAATAAAAAATGGCAAGAAGAATTGTAGTGGCACTAGGTGGAAATGCAATTTTATCTAAAGATGCATCGGCGGCTGCTCAACAACAAGCATTAAAAGATACGGCTAAATATTTAGTTGAATTTGTTAAAAACGGCGATGAATTGATTGTCTCTCATGGTAACGGCCCACAAGTAGGTAATTTATTATTACAACAAGCTGCGGGAAGTACCGATACTAACCCAGCTATGCCAATTGATACGGCAGTGGCAATGACTCAAGGAAGCATTGGTTATTGGCTCCAAAACGCTTTGGATGAAGAATTACGTAATAATAATTTAAGCCAAACTGTAGCCACGGTTGTGACTCAAGTAGAAGTTAGTGAAAATGACTCAGCTTTTACTAATCCAACTAAGCCCATCGGTCCGTTTTATACTGAAGAAGAAGTTGCTAAACAACGGCAAGCTAATCCAGACTATACGTTTGTAGAAGACGCAGGTCGGGGTTACCGGCGGGTAGTTCCATCACCTAAGCCAATTAATGTTGTTGAATCAGAAGTGGTAGACACGTTGGTAGCAAATAACGTAATTCCAGTATCAGTTGGTGGTGGTGGCATTCCGGTAGTTAAAGAAGGCAATCATTTAGCTGGTCGAGAAGCGGTAATTGATAAAGATTTCGCTTCTGAAAAACTGGCAGAACAAATTAACGCGGATCTCTTAATTATTTTAACGGCCGTTGATCATGTTTTCGTTAACTTTAATAAACCGGATCAAAAGGCCTTAAGCCGTGTTACAATTGATGAGTTGAACCAATACATTCAAGAAAATCAATTTGCCAAGGGAAGTATGTTGCCAAAAGTGCAGGCCGCAATTGATTTCGTCCAAAACAAAGATGATGCTCAGGCGGTTATTACTTCGTTGGATAATATCTCTGGCTTCCTAGCAAATGGTGATGCAACCATTGTTACCAAATAAGCAGTAACTAAATATTCTAGATAAAGTTAATAAATGAAGTGGGGTGTGTCAGAAAACGTGGATTTCTGGGACACTCTTGCTTTGTTGAGAAGGGATTTTGCATAATGGAATTAGTAACTAATACAACTCCAGCTCAAGATCAATTTAGATTACCAGCAGAATTTGAACCGCATCAATCGGGATACTTAATTTGGCCGCAGCGTCCGGATAATTGGCGTAATGGCGGTAAACCAGCTCAAAAACAACTTACCCAGTTAGCACAGATATTGGCTCGCTACCAAGCCACCACCGTGTTAGTTAATGAATCCCAGTATAAAAATGCGAGAGCAATGCTGCCTAACAACGTCAGAGTAATGGAAATGAGCAGTGACGATGCTTTTATTAAGGATACTGGTCCGTTTTATGTAGTAAATGCTGATGGTGAAGTGCGCTGTGTTGATTTTCAATTTAATGCTTGGGGTGGCTTGACCGATGGTTTGTATTTTCCATGGGACAAAGACAATGAAATTGCCGGTAAATTAGCAGATATTGATAGTTTAGCAGTTTATCAAAATCCAATGATTCTAGAAGGTTGTTCAGTTATTGTTGATGGCCAAGGAACCTTAATTACGACGGAAGAGGTAGTATTATCTGAAGGTCGTAATAAAAATATGACTAAAGAACAGGCTGAAAAAATTTTTGCGGATTATTTTGGCGCCCAAAAGGTAATTTGGCTTGAAGAAGGCTTTTACTTAGATGAAGCTGGTGGGGATATTGATAACCTAGTTAATTTTGTTAGACCGGGGGAATTAGTTCTCTCCTGGACTGATGACCCTAATGATCCCCAAGCTGCTATAAGTCAGGCCGCTTATGAACAATTGCAACAAGTAACCGACGCTGTCGGGAGAAAGTTTAAGATTCATAAAATGCAGTTACCAACTCCACAAGTGTTATCGGTAGAAGAAGAACAGGGCGTGGAATCAATTAACGGGATGTTACCAAGAAATATGGGACAAAGATTAACGGCCACTTACGTTAACTACATTACCGTTGATAAAGCAATTATTTTTCCGGAATTTGATGATCCCAATGATGAATTAGCTAGGCAACAATTAATGAATTTATACCCAAAACGAGAAGTGGTTGGCATTAAAGCTCGTGAGTTTCTAACTGGGGGTGGAGGAATTCACACACTAGTAACGAGTGTCCCAGGTAATTTAAAGGAGAGTTAAAGATGAACTTCTTTGAAATTGTTAACGCCCATATTAGTTCATTGACGAAAAGCGAGCAAGCATTGTTTGATTACGTAGTTAAAAATATGGATCAAGTAAAAAACCAAAGTATTCGAGAGGTGGCTGCTGAAACCTTTGTTTCTACTGCCACGTTTTTGCGATTTGTAAAGAAAATTGGTTTTACTGGGTTTAGTGAGTTTACCACCGTGATTAAATATACCGTCTTAAATAATCAAACGGCTACTAAGCCAATGCCTTTTACCGTTCAACAGCGCGATTATCGAGAAGAGTACTTAAAAAATATTACCGAATCTGTTCGGGTGATTTCGCCAACCAAAATTAATGAGATAGTTAGTCACTTGGCCACTCATCCTAACGTTTACCTGTTTGCTAAGGGCATTAGTAAGTACGCAACGGAGTATATTTATTATTTGTATAGTATGGCCGGTTTTTCGGTTACATATCCTAAAGACTATGAGTTTCGGCAAGTAACTATGAAGCAGGTTCAAAAGGACGACCTGGTATTTATTATTTCCTATGACGGCCAAAATAGTGAATTCTTGGAAATGATGCATTCCTTTGAAGCCTCACACCAAAGACCTTTCATAGTTTCGATTACCGAAGCTGATAATAATACTATTCAGAATTTAAGTGACGTTAACCTCTACGTTTTTACGGATCAGGTAACTGTTAACCAAACTGAAATTAGTTCTCAAATTTCAACGATTGCATTATTGGAATTAGTGTTATATCAGTACATTGAAGACTATGGAAAGCGGGATTTTAACTTTATCAAACAATAAAAAACGCAAACTTCGGGGAAAGTTTGCGTTTTTTGATTGCTATTATTTAATGTGAAGCAAGCGAGCCGCATTATCATAAGCAATTTGTTGCTTGAGATCTTCTGGCAGACTTAGTTGGTCAAACCAGTTAGCAGCGTCAGAGTTATTTTCATATGGATAATCTACTGAAAACATTACTCGATCAGGGCCAAATGCTTCGATGGCACTTTCCAGTGCGTCGGTGTCATAGTGGCCGGAAGTAGTGCACATGAAATTAGTGTGCAAGTATGAGGTGAGTGGTTTAACGTTTTTGGCGTTCACTTCACCATTTCGTTGCCGGAACAAGCGATGTTCAGTTCTAGGCAAAGTTTGGGAGAGCCCTTCACCTAAGTGGCCTAAGACAACGGTGAGGTTAGGGTAACGATCGAACAAGCCACTCATAATCAAACGAATTGCATGAACCGCGGTTTCTTGAGTGAAGCCCCAAGCAGAACCGATTAATTCTGGATAGCCTTGATAAATTTGAGTAGAAGCTGGCATTGGTTCTCTAGGATGCAAGTAAACTGGAACATCCAATTCACTGATCTTTTGCCAGAAAACATCCACTTTAGGATCATCTAAGTACATAGGAGTGTTAACATCACCCATATTGGTGTAACCGTTAATCAAAATTCCCTTAGCACCCAAATCCTTTACAGCATGTTCAGCTTCCTTAGCAGCTTCGTTGAGATCTTGTAAAGCAACTGCGGCAAACATACTAAATTGCTTTGGATTGGATTTTACATAGTGGTCATAGGCATCTTGATTACTACTATGAGCTAAATCCACTGCAGTTTTAGGGTCATCGATTCCTTGAACCCCAGGAGAAGTTAATGACATTACGGTGTGAACTATGCCTAACCGATTTAATTCATCTTGATAAGCCTTGTTATCATCCCACAACCGATCTACGATAAAATCAGTATAACTTTTACCATTGCGATCTGCCTCGCCAGAGTCATTCCAGAGTTTACTATTTTCTGGTGTGGAAAAATGTTCCTCAATTGCAATTTTTTTAACAACCATTTAAAAAGCTCCTCACTACATATTTACTAAATTACCCGTTAAATGTATAGCTAACAGTGGAAATGGTCAAAAAAATTAACGTTAATTTGGGGAATATGATAAGTGCATAAATGCCCATTTAATAAGTACTTTAAGGTAAAATAACAATTAGTAAAAAAACTGGTTATACTCATAAGACAGGTGAAGGAATATGACTATTCGAATTCCGCTATATCAAAAATTAGAAAATACTATTATTAAATTAATAGAGTCTAAGGTCCTTTTACCAGGCACTAAGTTGCCTTCGGAAAGCAAACTACATAGAGATTATCAAATGAGTCGGATTACTATTCGGCGAGCATTAAAGGACTTAGAAACTAGTGGTTATATCGAAACTTTTCAGGGAAAAGGCTCCTTCGTTAAAAAACGCGAACACGAAGTAGGCGGAATGCATTACTTTAATGTTTATGAAGCAATTAAGGAAATGGGAGGTCAGGCCGAGGTTAAATTAGCGTCGTTTCGGTTAATTGTGGATGATAGCCTACAAAGTATCCGGAAAAAACTAAAAATTAATGATGATGATTATATCTATGAGATCAAGTATGTTACTACTTTTGATGGTCAAGCCGTCTTTTTTGATTCGGTGTATCTGCCATACTTGCGTTATCCGCAGATTTATCAAAGCGAATTAGCCAATTCGGGTCTCATGACGTTGTTGAAGCATAAATATAAATTTGACGGTAAGTTTCACACTACTTCTGTACCGGTAAAGGCAGCGAAGCCGGGAGAAAAAAATCCCCAAGAAGCAATGCGAGTTGAAACCTCAGCATACGAACTGCAAAACGGCCGCAAGGAAATGGTGCTCTGGAGTCGGGCGTATTCATTTGGGGAATTAATGCGGTATTTGAAGCAAACCCATTAAATAATGATATACTTAAAATTAAACGTAACGTATTATTGATTGAGAATATGGGAGAACGGAATGGAACTTACTGATCGGCAAAAAAAGATTATTGAGATGCTAAAAGCAAATAGCCCGATGACGGGTGAAACTATCGGTGAAAACTTAGGATTAAGCGTTCCAACTATTAGATCTGATCTGCGATTATTAACAGCAGTAGAAATTTTAGCAGCTCGACCAAAAGTAGGCTACATCTATCAAGGAAAACCTGCTAACCGACTTAACTATAATGAGCTATATGATCTTCCAATCGAAGATATTTTGTTGCCGGCCACCAAAATTAGTGAGGATACTAGCATGCAAGCTGCGATCACTAAGCTGTTTATTGAAGATGTAGGATCGTTATACGTGGTAGATTCTGATTCTAATTTGGTAGGATTAATTTCACGAAAAGATCTATTACGGGCTACGTTCACCAGCGATGATCCCAAGGCCGTTCCGGCCGGCGTAATCATGACTAGAATGCCTAATATCGTGATGGTAACGCCACAAACTACCATAATGGAAGCTGGCAACTTGTTGTTAACCCATGAAGTAGATTCCCTGCCTGTTACTGAAGGGGCGGGCAGTCACGTGGTGATTGGCAAAATTACTAAAAATCGAATTTTCCAGCATTTTATTGAAAACGGCCAATTTGATTCTTAAATGTAAATGAAATTAAACACTGAAAACAAGCTCTCAGGGCGATTAACCCTCTGAAGGCTTGTTTTTTATTTGTAAACGTTAGAAACCGTTTGCATTTTTCCAGAAGATAAGTTACATTATAAATAATAATTGTAATGTATTATTTTCCAGAAAGAAGGATATTATGACTCAACTAGTTTATAATTTTGCTGAAGGAAATATGAACATGCGCGATTTATTAGGTGGTAAAGGGGCTAATTTGGCGGAAATGACCAGATTAGGCTTGCCAGTTCCCCAAGGCTTTACCCTGACCACTACGGCCTGCCATGATTACCAAGAAACTCACCAACTAAGTGCAGAGCTATTACAACAGGTAGATCGGGCTTTAGAACAATTAAGTGAAACGAGCGGGAAACGATTTGAAGATGAACAAAACCCACTATTGATTTCGGTACGTTCGGGGGCGGCCATTTCGATGCCCGGAATGATGGATACGATTTTAAATATTGGTTTAAACGATAAAACCGTTGCTGTTTTGGCTAAACTAACTGCTAACGAACGGTTTGCCTACGATAGTTACCGCCGCCTGCTAGCCATGTTTGGCAACGTGGTTTATGGCATTGCTGAAGATGCTTTTGATCAAATTTTAACTGATATTAAAACCCAAAAAGGTTACCAATCTGATCTGGATCTAACTACGGAAGATTTAAAAACGGTTGTTGTGGAATTTAAACAAATTTACCGGCATTCTGATCAGGGCGAATTTCCGCAAAAACCCAAAGACCAGCTATTGGCCGCAATTAGAGCAGTGTTTGAATCTTGGGATAACCAGCGAGCTCGCATTTACCGCCGGGAAAACCAAATCTCAGAGGATCTGGGAACTGCGGTCAACGTTCAAGAAATGGTGTTTGGTAACGCCGGAGCTGATTGCGGTACCGGGGTGGCGTTCACTAGAAACCCAGCTACTGGGGAAAACAAATTATTTGGTGAATACCTGCAAAATGCGCAGGGAGAAGATGTGGTAGCAGGAATTCGAACTCCTCAATCAGTGGAAGTATTAGCCACGGAAGTTCCCCAACTTTACGATCAATTGCACACTATTGCCCACACCTTAGAGCAACACTATCGTGATATGCAAGATCTAGAATTTACCATTGAACACGGAAAGATGTTTCTATTGCAAGCCCGAGACGGTAAGCGCACCCCAGCGGCAGCCGTTAAAATTGCCATTGACTTAGTTGATGAGGGATTATTAAGCAAGCAAGAAGCTATTTTAAAGGTGAAGCCGGAATCACTGACGGCGTTATTACATCCGGAATTTGATTCACAAATGATGGCTGAGCATGCTGTTTTAACTACTGGGTTACCAGCTTCTCCGGGGGCCGCAACTGGGCAAGTCTACTTTACCGCTGCGACCGCTAAGCAGGCTAGTGATGAAGGCCACCGGGTGATCTTGGTTCGCCAAGATACGTCTCCAGAAGATATTGAAGGAATGATTGTTAGTCAAGCGATTGTAACGTCACGAGGCGGAATGACTTCCCACGCTGCTGTGGTTGCTAGGGGGATGGGCGCCACGGGAGTTGTAGGAGCCAGTGAATTAAACGTTAATTACGCCAAGAAGCAAGCTAGTGTAGGGGAGCAAGTGATTGAAGAGGGAGATTGGATATCTGTTGACGGAACAACGGGTAACCTGTATCTAGGACCAATTGAAACTACTCCGGCAACGATTAAAGGGGATTTATCGATTCTATTAGAGTGGGCGAAGGAGTTTGCTAAACTAGGGGTATACACCAACGCGGATACTCCCCGCGACTTTCAAAAAGCGTTGGAATTCGATGCCGATGGTATTGGTTTAACGCGAACGGAGCACATGTTTTTCAAACCAGAACGTTTACTGCAAATGCGGCGGGTAATTTTGGCCAAGACCGCCGACCAACGAGCAGAACCACTATCTCATTTGCTGGAAATGCAACAAGCTGATTTCTATGAAATTTACAAATTAGCTGGTGATAAAGAGGTGACGATTCGACTTCTGGATCCGCCATTGCATGAATTTTTGCCTCATGATGCAGCCGAAATTCAAGAGGTAGCCACACAGATTGGTGTTTCTGTAGATTACTTAACTACTAGAATCGATTCACTAAAGGAAAGTAATCCAATGCTGGGGCACCGGGGCGATCGATTAGCGGTAACCTTCCCAGACATTTACCAAATGCAAGTGAAAGCAATTATGACCGCTGTGTTGCGGTTATCTGATGAAGGCCAAATCGTTCACCCACACATTATGATTCCGTTGACTGACTCCCAAGCTGAAATGGGTTGGGTTCGCAAACTAGTTACCGATCAAATTGCAGAGATGCTGGCTGATCGAGATATCACGGTGGATTATACGGTGGGGACCATGATGGAAATGCCTCGGGCTTGTGTCACTGCTAACCAGGTTGCTAAAGAGTCAGACTTCTTTAGCTTTGGCACCAATGATTTGACCCAGTTGACGTTTGGTTATTCTCGAGATGACGTGGGTTCATTCATGCCAGAGTATATCAAAAAGGGAATTTTGCCGGCCGATCCATTCCAAACCGTTGATGTGGAAGGGGTAGGTGAACTGATGAAAATGGCAGTTAATCGGGGACGCTTAACTAAGCCAGACCTACCAATTGGTGTTTGTGGGGAAGTTGGTGGTGATCCGGCATCGATTAACTTCTTTGAACAAATTGGAGTAACTTACGTTTCTTGTTCTCCGTTTAGGGTCCCAGTGGCCAGACTGGCTGCTGCCCAAGCTCACATTCTCCAAACTGCTAATTAACAACTGAATGTAAAATAAAAAAGCTACCGTTCTTAACTTGGAATTAAGAACGGTAGCTTTTTTATTGTTTGATAAAATTAATATCCTACTGCACCAGCATTAGGATCTGCAGTAGCTATGCCGCTGTTAGGATCTGTGGCAGCTACATCGTTGCTAGGATCATAACTACTGGTATCACTTTGATAACTAGTAGTAGCCTCACTAGCAGTGGAATCATCGTTGTCAGAATTCTTAGAGTCTGATTTCGTAGAAGGTTTCACCGCGATGTTACCGGTTTTGGCCTTCTTTAATTCTAGCCCACTACGGATGAAGTTAGTAACTCGTTGCAGTTCTTTCTTAGGCATAACTTCCATAGATTGATCGTCGATTTGTTCTGACTTACCTTGAAGGTGAGTTTCTGATACCTTGGTAGCCTTACGGTAGTCATTGGCAATGGCGAAGAGGTCTTTGAACTGCAAGTCAGTTTTAACTTGGCTAGAAACAGAAGAGATGAAGTCTTGATTAATTAGCACTTGAGCGGCGCCACTCTTTTGGATGATTGCCATTAATACTTGGCGTTGCCGTTTTTGCCGGCCGTAATCATTTTGGGGATCATCGTAACGCATCCGAGAGTAAGCGAGGGCTTTTTTACCATCCATATGGACTTTTTTACCCTTTTTGAATTTGTAACCTTCGTATTTAAAGCTAAGGGTAGGGGTAACATCGATTCCACCAACGGTATCAACGATTTTCTTAATGCCGCCCATGTTGACTAGAACGTAAAAATCGATGGGGATGTTAAGCATTTGTTGAACGGTTTTCATACTAGTTTCAGCTTGGCCAAAAGCGTAAGCTGCATTGATTTTAGCTGGTGATTGTTTTTTATATCCCGGAATGTTGACAGCTGTATCTCGTGGAATACCAGTTAAAGTGGTTTTATTCTTTTTAGGATTTATGGTAACCACCATCATACTATCGGTCCGGCCTTTATAGTTCCGGCCTAAAGCGCCAGTATCGGTCCCCATTAATAAAATAGAAATGGGTTCTTTTTTGCTTAACTTATCGCTAGTATTTCGTTGTTTAGTCAAGTTGGTTGCCTGATAGGAATTACTAACGGTGTTTCTCAAACTTTGATACTTTAGTGCGCCAAACACGACGCCCCCGGTTAGTAAGATTGCCAAGGTGACGATAATGGCAGTCCAATGTTTATTATTGCGGTGATGTTTATTATTTGATTTCATAAATTATTTATACCTACTTTTTGGTTATGATTTTACACTATTTGATTATATTTTTAAATATAATCTTCAATCCCTAGCAAAACGATAAAACTAAAGTGGCAGTTGCTGTCTGTTTTAAAGTTCACTATAATAAGGTTAATTTAATATGTAATAACGTATTACTAATTTAACATTCTAGTCTGGGCTTTTAATGATATTTTCTGGTTAACATTTTAGAATTAGAATGCCGATTTTTTTACGAACATAATTGTAACCATATTATTAATTTGTAGCAATAACAGGCGGAGGACTTTATGAATCTTGAACCAACTTTTGGTAGCGTCAAGAATCTTGTGTAAATGAAATGCCTTCGTACATATAATATGCATCTAACTTAAATAAATGATGCTTCCAAGGTGTCCTGGAGTCCTTTGAACCCTCGGTGGATCCGCTTCAGAGACTTCTCGTTATAAACATTAAACTGAGAAACTAGTAAGCGATCCAGTGAATCTTCCGTTGGAAATTGTTCTTTGTGGTGGGTGGTGCGCTATGGTTTTCAAAAACATCCAGAGAAGTTATTTGACTTCGTTCAGCAAGGTTGCTTAACGCAATTAACCTCTAGTAGCTACATGGGGGTGTTTGGTTCAGAAGTGCAATGACTGACCGAAAAATTCATTGACGCCAACTTAGGATCGGTATTTGCTTCTGATGCCCATAACTTTGAAGGCCGGCGGTACTTGATGAAAGAAGCGTTTGCTAAGTTAGAAAATGATTTTGGAGCAGACATTGCTGAACGCTACCAGGATAACGCCCGAAACATTTTAAATGGTGATCCGGTAGACGTAGTGGATATTAAAATGGTAGATGATACTAAGAAACACAAAAAGAAGTTTTGGCTGTTTTAACATAGAAATTTTAACTTTTAGTGGGGGATACGTTTAGTAATATAGAGACCATGAGCGATAAAAAGAGTGAGGATAATTTAACTAATAAAAATAGTGATAGCACTACTTATTTACGTTATAAGAGGTTGTTTGATGTTATCAGTGCAGTTACTGGGTTAGTAATACTAAGTCCACTACTGCTATTAGTGGCTATTTTAATTAAAATTGATGATCCATCAGGTCCTGTTTTTTATTCCCAAATACGGGTAGGCAAAAATGAATCAGAATTTAGGATGTACAAGTTTCGTTCAATGTACAACGACGCTGATAAGAGATTAAAGAAGCTACTTCAATATAATGAAGTAGATGGTGCAATGTTTAAAATGAAGGAAGATCCTCGTATTACTAGAGTAGGAAAGATCATTCGAAAGTATAGTATCGATGAGATTCCTCAATTATGGAATGTTATAAAAGGTGATATGACGGTGGTTGGGCCTAGACCAGCATTACCGAGAGAAATAACTCAATATACTGATCATGATCGGCAACGATTAGTAGTGAAACCGGGATGCACAGGCTTGTGGCAAGTCGGTGCTCGCAGTGCAGTTGGTTTTGATGAAATGGTAAGGCTTGACCTTGAGTATATTCGTACTCGAAATACTTGGTTAGACATCAAAATTATGTTTAAAACCGTTAAAATTATGATTATTCCAAACGAAACAGCTTAGAAAAAAGGATTATGAGGGATAAAATCTTTTGAAAAAACATGTATTTATTGTAGGATCTAAAGGAATTCCGGCTAATTATGGTGGTTACGAGACTTTTGTTGAGTATCTAACTAAAGATCAGAGAGATCAAAATATTCAGTATCATGTAGCTTGTAAGGTAACAGACAAAAGTCAACCTTCCAGCTTTTTTTATAATGGAGCAGATTGTTTTAATGTATATGTACCTAATATTGGGCCAGCTCAAGCTATTTATTATGATATTGCCGCATTAAATCAGTCAATAAAGTATGTCCAAGATAACAATATTAAAAATCCTATATTTTATATTTTAGCTTGTCGCATCGGTCCCTTTATGAAAATAGGTAGCGTCAAGAATTGTAGCTGAGGAAAAGGAGTTTAATTAATGGGAAAATTAAAGGTAACCACAACTAACTTGCAAGACGTTAAAATTATTGAACCAGCTGTTTTTGGAGATAATCGGGGCTTTTTTACTGAATCTTATTCTGAACGTGATTTTAAAGAAGTTGGAATTGATATTGATTTTATTCAAGATAACCATTCATTATCTACCCAAGCTGGCGTTTTAAGAGGTCTGCACTTTCAACGTGGTAAGGCGGCCCAAACTAAATTAATCCGAGTTGTAACTGGGGCTGTTTTAGATGTCATTGTAGATGTTCGTAAGGGTTCTCCAACATATAAAAAATGGGAAGGCTATATTTTATCCGAAAGTAATCATCGCCAACTCCTAGTTCCTAAAGGCTATGCTCATGGTTTTGTCACCTTAACAGATAACGTTAACTTTTTGTACAAGTGTGATAATTATTATGATGCAGCAGCTGATGGTGGAATTACTTTTACTGACCCTGAGTTAAATATTAATTGGCCAATTGATTTTGACCAAGCTATTACTTCAGAAAAAGATGCTAAGCAACCAACCTTGGCAGAATTTGAAAAAGATAATCCGTTTGTCTATGGTGAAATATAGGAGTTTAAAATGAAAAATATTATTGTAACTGGAGGAGCCGGGTTTATTGGCTCTAACTTTGTACATTACGTTGTTAATAATCATCCCGAAGTTCATGTGACAGTACTAGATAAATTAACATATGCTGGTAATCGAGAAAATTTAGCTGGCCTACCTGAAGATCGGGTAGAATTAGTAGTCGGTGATATCTGTGATGCTAACTTAGTCGATCAACTTGTTAGTAAGGCCGATGCAGTAGTTCATTATGCTGCTGAAAGTCATAATGATAATTCTATTCTTGATCCTTCACCATTTATCCAAACTAACATTGTAGGAACTTATACCTTATTACAAGCTTGTCGTAAATATGATGTTCGTTTTCACCATGTTTCAACTGATGAAGTTTACGGAGATTTGCCATTGAGAGAGGACTTACCAGGTCATGGTGAGGGGGTAGGGGAGAAGTTTACCCCTGATTCTCCTTATCGTCCAAGTAGTCCTTATTCATCATCTAAGGCCAGTTCTGACTTGTTGGTTAGAGCTTGGGTACGTTCTTATGGATTAAATGCAACTGTCTCTAATTGTTCTAACAATTATGGCCCTTACCAACATATTGAAAAATTTATCCCACGCCAAATTACTAATATTTTAAGTGGTATTCGTCCTAAGCTGTATGGTAGTGGTAAAAATGTTCGTGACTGGATTCATACAGATGATCATTCTCGAGCAGTTTGGACTATCTTAACTAAAGGTAAGATTGGCGAAACTTATTTAATTGGTGCTGATGGAGAAAAAGATAACATCACCGTTTTGGAAATGATCTTAGAAGCAATGGGACAACCCAGAGATGCTTATGATCAAGTTAAGGATCGACCAGGTCATGACTTGCGTTATGCTATTGATTCAACCAAATTACGTGAAGAATTAGGATGGCAACCAGAATTTACTGATTTCAGTACTGGATTACAACACACAATTGATTGGTATACTAATCATGAAGATTGGTGGAAGAATGAAAAGGCTGCTGTAGAAGCCAAGTATGCTAAAAATGGTCAATAGATTCATATGAGCTGACAAATGTCGATGAGACGGTCAGCTTTTTGTTGTGTAAAGGAGAATGAAATTATGGAAATTTTAGTTACAGGTGCTAATGGACAACTAGGGACGGAGCTATGCCATCTCTTAGATGAGCGAGGTTTATCTTACACAGGAACAGATTCAAAGGAATTGGATATTACCGATCCTAAGGCTGTTAATGATTATTTTAAACAAAATCAACCAAAAGTGGTTTACCATTGTGCTGCTTATACAGCTGTTGACCAAGCTGAAGAAGAACCGGGAAAAAGCATTGATGAAAAAGTTAACGTATTAGGAACTGAAAATGTTGCTAAGGCGGCAGCTAAAGCGGGATCAACGTTAGTCTATATTAGTACTGATTATGTATTTGATGGAACTAATGAGGAAATGTATACGGAAGAAGATGTTCCTAATCCTAAAAATGAGTATGGTCGAACTAAATACCTAGGTGAACAAGCTGTTCAAAAATATGCAGACAAGTATTATATTATTAGAACTTCTTGGGTGTTTGGACAATATGGCAAGAATTTTGTGTATACTATGTTGAAGCTTGCTGAAACTCATGATCAATTAACAGTTGTTGCTGATCAATTTGGGCGTCCCACTTGGACTCGTACACTGGCTGAATTTATGACCTATGCGGTAGCAAATGATATTCCATTTGGTGTTTACCAATTGTCTAACGAAGGGTCATGTAATTGGTATGAGTTCGCTACTGAAATATTAAAGGATAAGAATGTTAAAGTTTTACCTGTAACCTCTGAAGAATATCCACAAAAAGCTTATCGTCCGCGTCATTCTATTTTGGACTTGAGTAAGGCAGAAAATACCGGCTTTAAGATTATTTCATGGCAGGATGCGTTGAAGGAATTTAGTACTGAAATTTAATACTGTATATTTTATTAAGGAGAATAAATAAATGAGTAAATATTTAATCGTCGGTGCCGGTCTTTACGGTGCTGTGTTTGCTAGCGAAGCTGCTAAGAAGGGGCATGAAGTTACCGTTATTGAAAAGCGGGACCACATTGCTGGTAATATCTATACAGAAGACGTTGAAGGAATTCAAGTTCATCGGTATGGTGCTCATATCTTCCATACTTCAGAACAAAGAATTTGGGATTACATTAACCAATTTTCTGAATTTAATCGTTACACCAATTCACCAGTAGCTAATTACCATGGTGAAATCTACAACATGCCTTTTAACATGAATACTTTCAACAAACTTTGGGGCGTAGTTACTCCAGCTGAAGCTCAAGCTAAAATTGAAGAACAAAAAGCCGTTCTTAACGGTAAAGAACCAACTAACTTAGAAGAACAAGCTATTTCACTAGTTGGAACTGATATCTATGAAAAGTTAGTTAAAGAATACACCGAAAAACAATGGGGTCGGCCTTGTTCAGAATTACCAGCTTTCATTATTAAGCGGCTTCCAGTTCGGTTTATCTACGATAACAATTACTTCAACGATAAGTATCAAGGAATCCCAGTAGGGGGCTACACTCAAATCGTTGAAAAAATGTTGGATCATCCTAACATTACTGTGCAATTAAACACTGATTTCTTTGCTAATAAAGATAGCTATTTGGCAGATTTTGATAAAGTTGTTTACACTGGAATGATTGACCAATTCTATGATTACCAATTAGGGGAATTAGAATATCGGTCTTTGAAGTTTGAAACTGAAGTGCTAGATATGGAAAACTATCAAGGTAATGCGGTAGTTAACTATACTGATAAGGACCATGCTTATACCCGAATTATTGAACACAAGCACTTTGAATTCGGCACTCAAGCTAAGACTGTAATTACCAGAGAATATCCAAAAGACTGGCACCGTGGTGATGAACCTTACTATCCAGTTAACGACGAACGAAATGGTGAACTTTACCACCAATACGCTAAGTTAGCCCGCCAAAATGACCAAGTTATTTTTGGTGGCCGTTTGGGCGGTTATCGTTATTACAACATGGATCAAGTTATTGGAGCAGCGCTTTACGCAGCTAAAAAAGAATTGAGCTAATTTAAATGAAACTGGTTAAAAATTATTTTTACAATGTAGGCTATCAAGTTTTTATTTTAATTGTGCCGCTAATTACCACTCCTTACATTACACGAGTCTTAGGTAGTGAAGGGGTAGGGATTAATGCCTATACCAACTCGATCATTCAATATTTTATTCTTTTAGGAAGTATTGGAATCGGATTGTATGGTAATCGGACCATTGCTTACGTTCGTGACGATAAGCAAAAAATGAGTCAGAATTTTTGGGAAATTTCGATTTTAAGATTTATTACAATTGGAATTGCGTATGCTGCCTTCCTGATTTTCTTGATTTTTACTAAGCAATATCAGCAGTTTTATCTGTATCAGTCTGTTCAAATTATTGCAGCGGCCTTTGATATTTCTTGGCTATTTATGGGAATTGAAAACTTTCAGCGGACAGTTTTACGAAACTTTTTTATCAAAACCTTATCCGTTATTGCTATCTTTGTGTTTGTAAAAAACAGCCATGATGTTGGAGCTTATATTTTGGTTTTGACCATTTCAACGTTGATTGGTAACGTTTCTCTTTGGGGATATCTAAGAAAAACTGTTAGTAAACCTAATTTTAGTCAATTAAATTTAATTGGACATATTAGACCGTCTGTTGGATTATTTGTTCCGCAAATCGCTACTCAAATTTACTTGGTGCTTAATAAAACCATGTTAGGAAGTATTGATGGTGTTCAAAGCGCCGGTTTTTATGAAAACTCTGATAAAATGGTTAAGATGGTTTTAGCAGTTGTTACCGCAACTGGGACTGTTATGTTACCAAGAATGGCGCATACTTTTGCGGCTCATGACTATGAGAAACTACATCAGTATTTGTATACTTCTTTTGATTTTGTAAGTTTTATTTCCGTTCCAATGGCGTTTGGTTTATCAGCAATTGCGCCTAAGCTAGCGACTTGGTTCATGGGACCGGAATTTGCTGTTACTGGTAATTTAATTGCGGTGTTATCAATAGTAATTGTGTTGATTGCTTGGAGTAATGTATTAGGGACTCAATATCTATTACCTACAAACCAAACTCGCCAATATACTGCCTCAGTTACAGCAGGGGCGATAGTGAATTTGCTTTTAAATATTTGGTTGATCTTACAATATCATGTAATGGGTGCCGTGATTGCTACTGTATTATCAGAGGTTGCCGTTACTGGATTACAGCTATATTTTATTCGCAATCAATTAAAAATTTCTAAATTATTTTATGGAATTTGGAAGTACTTTGTTGCGGGAATAATTATGTATTTTGCAATAAGTTATCTTAATGAAATTCAAGGAGCTTCATTTACCAATTTTGCAGTTCAGATAATTATTGGAATATTTATTTACTTTATTCTTACGGTTATATTAAATGCACCATTTATTCATGTAATACGTGGCTTTATTAAGAATAAAAAATAGGATATCTTCATATTAGATGGTAAGTCTAGTATGGATATCCTATTTTTATTTTGTTAAAAATTAATTGTCCTTTCGTACCATTACAATCATTCCATACCCCACCAACACACCTACCAAGTTAGTCAGCACATCCGTCACATCCACCGTTCTATTAATATGAATTAAAATATCTAATATGAACTGAGTTACTTCGTTAAAACCACCGATAAGAAATGCTATCAAGAGAATATGGTACCAAGCTAAATGCTTGGGAAAAATAAGAGCTAGATATACTCCAGCTGGAACAGTCATTATGACGTTAAAAAATGCACCTTTAGTAAGTATGCCGGCAGGAAGATAAATAATTTTGGCAGTGTTAAAGTAAATGTAGTGGCTGTGGTAGCTTTCTGGTGATCCAAAATAAGTGCCCGGGGTAAAAATTAGCCACCAGACGCACATTAAGTAAATAGCCAGGGAAGTAAAAATTATCCAGCCTTTAAAATTAGCGTGACACTTGATTTGATAACCACAAAAAATAATGGTGATGACGCAGAGCAGTACAAAAGGTACGTATTTAATAATTAGAGCCAACCTCCTAAAATCTAATGAAGTCCATTATAAATCAATATCATCCCCAACACTACCAAGATAACCCCGGTAATGTTTTCGCAATACTTGTTAAAGAAGACTTCAAATCCCTTGAAATGAGTTAACCACAACCCTAAGCCGCACCAGAGGCCAATTAGGATCACTAGGTAGATATTAACCAGAATAAGGTTAACGTCCGCTAGCGTTGAAAAGAATGGGATATAGATGGCTAGGTTGGCGCCACCGTCGGCTAGAATAGTAATAAAGACAAAACCTACTGAAACTACGTGGTAATTGATGGTTTTCTTTTGGTGTTTTCGCCGAGCGTGATGATCTGTCCAAAAAATCTCACAGCCCATGAAGAGGGGGATGGCCCCCAAGTCGCTGGACAACATTTTACCTCCGGACTGCCTAAATTAGCTAACAATAAGATGGCAATGCATCCTAACACCTGCCCGCTGAAAACTAGCGGATAATTATTTAAAAAATTACTTATTTGGCAGTTAGGTTTAATTTATTTAGCATTTTTAATGTATAAAAATTATTATTTAACAATAATAATTGCATAAAAAAACACTAACAATTATAATTGTTTTTAATAACTAAGCGAAAAAGGAGCGCTGATAATGAAAGTACAGTCGAAGATTTCTCTGACCGGCTTGATTTTAATGATTTTTTCTACTATTTATGGATTTGCTAATACAACGGTGGCGTTTGCCCAAATGGGTTACGCTAGCATTATTTGGTACATATTTGGGGCAATTGTGTTCTTCTTGCCATCTGGCTTAATGTTTGCTGAATATGGTTCTGCGTTTAAAGATGATCACGGTGGCTTTTACTCCTGGTTATCTGAATCAGTCGGTGAAAAAACGGCTTTTGTGGGAACCTTTATCTGGCTATCTAGTTGGGTTATTTGGTTAGTTTCTACTTCTTCGAAAGTTTGGATTCCGCTAACCACGTTGCTAACTGGATCTGATAAAACACAAACTTGGCATTTTATAGGTTTGACTCCAATTCAAACGGTTGGGATTTTAGCGTTACTGTGGATGCTAGCCATTACTTTCTTTAGTAGTAAGGGAATCGATTCCATTGCTAAAGTAGGATCAATTGGTGGGACATTTGTAATGATCTTAACCGGAATTTTCGTTGTGGCTTCTGTGATTTTACTGTTTGTGAACCACGGGCAGTTACAAGAACCAATTCATGGGGCGGCTAGTTTTATTAAGTCACCCAACGTTGGTTTTCAATCACCAATTGCTGTCTTCTCCTTCGTAGTGTACGCTATTTTTGCTTATGCTGGTATGGAATCCATGGGGGGGATCGTGGATGACCTCGATAAGCCAGAAAAGAACTTCCCTAAAGGCATTTTAATTGCTACTATCTTTGTGACCGTCTTTTACTCACTTAGTATTCTGCTTTGGGGGATTAGCACTAACTGGAGCAAGGTGATCGGCAGCGATGACGTTAACTTGGGGAACATTACTTATGTCTTAATGAATAACCTAGGGCTGTTCTTCGGTCAAAGTTTAGGGCTATCTCATTCAACATCGTTACTATTGGGCTCTATTTTAGCCCGATTTACCGGTTTAAGTATGTTCTTGGGCTACTTTGGTTCCTTCTTCATTTTGACTTATTCACCATTGAAGTCGTTTATCTTGGGATCGCCTAAAGAGCTCTGGCCAGAAAAAATGACCAAACTTAACAAAAATGGTATGCCAGCCTACGCAATGTGGGTTCAAGCAACCATCGTGTCAGTGATTGTCCTATTGATCTCATTTGGTGGTTCTGGCGCCCAAAAATTCTATCTAATCTTAACTGATATGGGGAACATTTCGACTTCCGTTCCTTACCTCTTCTTAATTGCAGCCTTCCCATTCTTTAAGCGCAAGCAAAATATTGACCGGCCATTTGTGGCATTTAAAAATAAGACTTGGACTAACATCATTGTGGCCTTTATTTTGATTATTTTGTCATTAGGGATTATCTTTACCGCTGTAGAACCAATCTTAGAACACGACTACACTACCGCCTTTTGGACTATCATTGGCCCAATCTTCTTTGGGGGCGTAGCCTTGCTATTCTACGCTAGCCAAAGCAAGCGGCTGAAGAAGCATCAGTAATTAGTTAGCAATTAAAAAGGGGAGTGGAGATTATGACTAGTAGTAAATTAGGAGTGCTCCTAACCGGGGTTAGCTTAACCTTACAGACTGCGATTGCGGTTCGCAGCACTAAAAAATTCATGGCTGCTCAAGGTGAGCAACGTCAAGAACTATTGTTACCAATGGTAGTTGATGATTTAGGAATTTTATCTGCAGCCGCAATTCATGCGTTAACCATTGTGATAGATAAAGAACATCAAGATTAAATAAAAACTGGAGTTTTGACATTTTAAGTCAAAGTTCCAGTTTTTTTGTGGGCCCCATTAGGCCGTATTTTTTTAGATCAAAATGCCCTCGCAGTGATCAATTTCGTGTTGGATAATTTCAGCAACGAACCCGGTAAATTGTTGGGTTTGCGGTTGAAACTGTTCGGTTTGGTATTTCACGGTAATGGTTTGATAACGGGTAGTGGGCCGCTCTCCCGTTAACGATAAGCAGCCTTCGTTGGTGGAGTAGGCTTGTTGTTGCTTAGTAATAGTGGGATTGACCATGATTAATGGAAAAGCACCAATTTCGGCGATGATAATTCGTTTATTTTGGCCAATCATATTAGCAGCCATACCTACACAATGTTCTTTGTGGGCTGCTAAAGTATCTTTTAAGTCGGTAATGATCTGACGGTCGGCAATTGTAGCCGGTTGGGCTTTAGTGGTTAATTGTAGGTGATTAGTTATAATTGGTTGAATCATATTAGGCTCCTATGAAAATCTAAGATTAATTATCAGGATTTATTATACGCTAACTAAGTGAGCAATTAAAATAAGTGAAGATTGTGAAAATAAAAACTTATTTTATCGCTTGATTTAATCGTAAAAACAGTATATTGGATTAGGAATAGCCATATTTAATGAAATAATTGCAATCGATTCCATCATTGATAAAATCACAAGTAATGATTATATAAGAAAACGTTACGGTAGTTGAGGTTGGACCGAATGAAATCCATGAATAATTAGTGAAATTTGAAAATGTTATTGCAATCGTTTGCATGTGATGATATTATATTTTTTGTCGCTTAATCGTTTTACTAAAAAAATAAAGTACACAAGTTTATTTTTTTGCAGCAAAAGTAAAAAGGTTTACTAAAACGTATAACCTAGTTAATGAGGAGAATTGATTATGAAAAAAACTACTGTGATTAACTCAGAACTATCAACGGTAATCGCTGGAATGGGCCACATGGATTGGCTTTCAATCGGGGATGCTGGAATGCCCGTACCTGCTGATACCAAGAAAATTGATTTGGCCCTAACAAAGCAACTTCCTAGCTTTATGGACGTTTTAAAAAACGTGTTAGCTGAAATGGAAGTTCAACACATTTACTTGGCTGATGAAATCAAGGACCAAAACCCAGAACAACTAGCTGCTATTAAAGAAGTTTTACCTAATGTGGATATTACCTTTGTTCCTCATAGTCAACTTAAAAAAGATCTTAGCAAAACTCACGCTTTCGTACGAACTGGTGAAATGACACCTTACTCAAACATTATTTTAGAAAGTGGCGTTACATTTTAATTAAGGAGGAAAATAATTTGCAAGCCAAAGAAGTCGAATCAAAACACGGTTGGATTCAATTGTCCGACGGTTATTTGAATAAAACCCCAATTTTTCAATTTATCTTAGTTTGTTTGATGTTCCCATTGTGGGGCGCTGCAGCTTCATTAAACGATATTTTGATCACCCAATTTAAGACGGTGTTCATGTTAAATGATGCTGCTACTGCCTTTGTCCAAAGTGCCTTCTACGGTGGTTACTTCTTAATCGCCATTCCTGCATCATTAGTTATCAAGAAGATGAGTTACAAGTTTGCCATTATGATTGGTTTGATTGCCTACATCGTTGGTTGTGGCTTGTTCTTCCCAGCTTCTCAAGTTGCTACTTACGGAATGTTCTTGGCAGCTATCTTTGCCATTGCGATTGGACTGAGCTTCCTAGAAACTTCTGCTGAAACTTACAGTTCAATGCTTGGACCTAAAGAATCAGCTAACTTCCGGATTAACTTTGCCGGAACTTTGGTACCACTAGGGGATATCTTAGGAATCGTCTTAGGTAAGTACTTGATCTTTGGTACCGTCGGCAACCTATCTGAAAAGATGGCGAACATGCATGGTGCAGCACGGCTTGCGTACGGTGAAAAGATGTTGCAACTTACCTTGCGACCATACAAGTACATCTTGATTGTTTTAGTAGTGATGTTGATCATCTTGGCCTTGACTCCAATGCCTGCTGCTAAAGCTACTAACGCTGCTAGTGATGGTGCAAAAGAAGAAAAGCCATCATTGGGTGAAACCTTCCGTTACTTAGTTAAAAATGCTCGTTTCAGAAAAGCCATCGCTGCTCAATTTGTTTACGTTGGTATGCAAACCACTGTTTGGTCATTTACCATCCGGTTGGCTTTGAAGATGGGGGATCATTTGACCGATAGTGCCGCTTCTACCTTCATGATTTACAGTTACATTGCTTGGTTTGTTGGTAAAGTGGTGGCCAACTTCTTAATGGGCCGTTTCTCAATTACTCGCGTGCTTGCAATTTATTCGGTCTTTGGGACAATCGCTTTGATCTTAACTATGAGTATTCCAAATATGACTTCAGTTATCATGGCTATCGCTGCTAGTTTCTTCTTTGGTCCTCAATGGCCAACGATTTACTCCCATGCTTTAGACACTGTTACTGAAAAGAAATACAACGAAACTGCCGGAGCATTCGTGGTTATGGCAATTGTTGGTGGGGCAGTAGTTCCAGCTATCCAAGGTTGGGTATCTGATATTACTGGTTCAATGCAATTCTCATTCGTTGTTCCAATGCTTTGCTTCTTGTACGTAACAATTTACTGGGCATTAGAATACCGTTATGATAAAAAACACCCTTACACGGTGGTAGAAGATTAAATTAGTAAATAAAAGGAAACCATTTAATGGTTTCCTTTTTTTGTAGTCATATATTCATTTAAGACATCACATTGAAAATGTTGAAAATAAAAACTTAGTGAAAGGCTATACCAAAATTAAAGATAATTTTTGATAAGAATGCTGAAACGATAAACTAATTGATACTCCGGTAATAAAAAAATTAAAACTGTTTGTGAAAAGTATTGTAACCGTTAACATATTATTGTAAAATTACCTCGTAAGGTATAGGAAAGCGATTTCATAATGAAGTAATGTTACATAACATTTGGAACGGATTGCCTGTATCTAAGCTCTAATTGGAGGAGGAGAATATGAAGAAAAATGGCGTAATTAATTCTCAAGTGGCCGCTGTAATTGCGGACATGGGTCACATGGACTGGCTATCCATTGGAGATGCAGGAATGCCGGTTCCTATGGGAACACCTAAAATTGATTTAGCTGTAGAAAACGAAATTCCTAGTTTTATGACGGTACTCCGAAATGTATTAACTGAAATGGAAGTTCAAAGAATCTATTTAGCTGAAGAAATTAAGGAGCAAAATCCAGAGCAATTGGCAGCTATCAAAGAGGTCTTACCTAATGTAGAAATTACATTTGTGGACCATAGCCAGTTGAAGCAAGATTTAGCTAAAACACACGCGTTTATCAGAACCGGAGAAATGACACCATATTCTAATATCATCTTAGAAAGTGGCGTAACTTTTTAGGAGTTATTGGTAAATATGGATAGGAGGTTATCCTTTGCAAATTGAAATGAAGGGAATTTCCAAAGCATTCGGGAAAAACGAGGTCCTAAAGGACGTTAATTTTTCGGTCCATGGCGGTCAAGTACACGCCTTAATGGGTGAAAATGGTGCTGGGAAATCCACATTAATGAATATCTTAACCGGGTTATTAAAAGCAGATGGTGGACAAATCCTCGTTGATGGCAAGGAAGTTAAGTATCAAAATGCTTTAGATGCAGAACATCACGGAATTAGTTTTATTCATCAAGAAATGAATAATTTTTCCGAAATGACAGTGCTGGAAAATATGTTCCTTAATAAGGAAATTACAAATAAAGCCGGCTTGTTAGACACCAAAACCATGCGTAAACAAGCGCAAGAGGTACTTCAACGGTTAGATGCAGATGTAAATTTGGATGCTGAAATTGGAACACTTAGCGTGGGGACTCAACAAATGATTGAAATTGCTAAGTCATTAATGAACGATACGCAAATTTTGATCATGGATGAACCATCAGCAGCCTTAACCGAAAAAGAAATTGATCGGATGTTTGAAATTGTTAAAACCTTACAAAAACAAGGGGTAGGGGTTATCTATATTTCTCACCGGATGCAAGAAATTTTCCAAATTACCGATGAAATTACGGTAATGCGAGATGGATTAACGGTTGCTAATTACCAAACCAAGGACACCGATGTACAACAAATTGTTAAAGACATGGTGGGGCGGGAATTGGATGACTTTTACCCAGAACGACATCCTAACTTTGGCGAAACTCGGCTTAAATTAACTAACTTCACTCAAAAAGGCGTCTTTAATAACATTTCATTTGAAGTTAAAGCTGGTGAAATTTTAGCTTTTTCTGGATTAATGGGTGCTGGTCGAACTGAAATTATGCGGTCATTATTTGGAATTGATCCACATGATTCAGGTGAAATTGAAGTTAATGGCAAGACCGTTAAAATTTCCTCTCCTAGTGATGGAATTAAAAATGGTATTGGCTTCTTGACGGAAAACCGAAAAGAAGAGGGCTTGATCTTAGATGCAACGATTGCAGCCAACATTGATTTACCAAGTATTGACGGATTTGTTAAGCACGGAATTATTGACCAAAAGGCTGATGACGATTTCGTTGACATGTTGATTAAACGGTTAACGGTAAAAGCAACTAGTCGCAATAATTTAGCCGGAGATCTTTCTGGTGGTAACCAGCAAAAAGTAGTTTTGGCTAAGTGGGTTGGTAGTGGTTCGCAGATCTTAATCTTGGATGAACCTACCCGTGGGGTTGACGTTGGTGCCAAGCGAGAAATTTATGATTTAATGAACGAATTAACTGATCGTGGTGTGGCAATTATTATGATTTCTAGTGACTTGCAAGAAGTAATCGGTTTTTCTGATCGAATTGCAGTTGTCTACGAAGGAACCTTAACCGGAGAAATCTCAACTGCTGATGCCACCCAAGAAAAAGTAATGACGTTAGCCACTGGAGGTAAGTTAGATGAATAACGATGGGACCGTAAAGAAAGAAAAGTTTAGTATTGGTAAGTTTTATTCCAAGCTAGGACCGTTGGTGGCCCTACTAGTTTTAGTTATTATTGTTAGTATTTTAAATACATCATTTTTAAACGTTTCCAATATCATGAACTTGCTGCAACAAGTTTCTATTAACGCTTTGATCGCGTTTGGGATGCAGTTTGTTATTATGACCGGTGGGATTGATTTATCCGTTGGTGCCATCTTGGCATTGAGTGGGGCGATTGCCGCTAAATTAATCCTCGGTGGAATGTCACCAGTGTTGGCATTCTTAGCCGGAATTTTATGTGGGGCAGTCTTTGGGGCAGTGAACGGATTATTAATTGCCTATGGTAAAGCTGCACCATTTATCGTTACCTTAGCTACCATGTCCATTTTCCGGGGGATGACTTATGTGTTAACCAACGGAAATCCGATTACCGGCCCTAAGATGAATGATAGTTTCTCATTCCAATTTCTAGGCCAAGGTTACTTGTTTGGAGTACCTTTCCAAGTTTACCTAATGATTTTTGCCTACATCATTTTCTACGTCTTGTTGCACAAGACATCATTTGGTAGAAAAACCATTGCGGTTGGTGGTAACGAAAAGGCCGCCTACGTTGCCGGGGTTAAGGTAAATAAGGTTTTGGTTTGGATTTACGTGATTGCCGGAATTTTATCAGCCGTTGCCGGGATGGTGCTAACTTCTCAACTAGCATCAGCGCAACCTGATGCCGGAACCGGATACGAAATGGATGCCATTGCCGCCGTTGTTTTAGGTGGAACTTCATTGGCTGGTGGGACTGGTAAGATGTCTGGTACCTTGGTTGGTGCCTTGATCATTGGGGTCTTAAACAACGGGATGAACCTGTTGGGGATCTCTAGTTTCTACCAACAAATCGTTAAGGGGATCGTTATCTTAATCGCCGTATTGTTAGATCGTAAGCAAGCAAACGATTAATTCATTGATTGTTTGATAAAAAATTGGAGGTATTTACCATGAAGTTAAGCACTAAGAAAGTTCTTTCTGTACTAGCCGTCTTGTCAGCAGGGATGTTTTTCCTTGCCGGTTGTGGTGGCGCAAGTATTGGTAGTAAGTCCAGTAACAACACTAAAGTAACTAAAAAAGCCAAAAAAGACGTTAAAGTAGGGATGTCTCTTTCGACTTTGAGTAACCCATTCTTCGTTAACTTGAAGCAAGGGGTAGACCAAGTTGCTAAGGAAAATGGTACTAAAGTTCAAACATTTGATGCTCAAAACGATAGTGCCAAGCAAAATAACCAAATTTCTGACTTAGTTACTAAAAAAGTAGACGTAATTATCGTTAACCCAGTTGACTCAGACGCAATTGTTCCAGCTGTGAAAAAAGCTAATAACGCTGGGATTCCAGTGATTGCTTGTGACCGGGGCTCAAATGGTGGTAAATTATTGACTACTGTTGCTTCTGATAACGTATTAGCTGGTAAAATGGCTGGCCAATACCTAGAAAAATTAGTTGGTAAGAACGCTAAGGTTGCTGAACTTGAAGGAACTCCTGGTGCCGATGCTGCAGTTCAACGTGGTAAAGGTTTCGAAAAAGAAATCAAAGGCAACTTAGACTTAGTTACTAAGCAAAGTGCTAACTTCGACCGGGCTAAAGGATTAAGCACTATGCAAAACATCTTACAAGCCCACAATGATATCAAGGGAGTCTTCGCTCAAAACGATGAAATGGCTCTTGGAGCAGTTAAGGCTGTTAAAGACGCTGATATTAAGATCGTTTCTATTGATGGTACTCCAGACGGCTTAGCAGCTGTTAAGAAGGGTTCTATTGATGGTATCGTAGCTCAAGAACCTAAGCAAGAAGGTAAGCTAGCTTTACAAGCAGCATATGATTACTATGCTGGTAAGACTATTGATAAAAACATCAAGTCACCAATCCACTTGGTTACTAGTAAAACCGCTAAATAATTTGTAGAAATTAATTGTGCTTGCTGAAAAAAAGACCGCTGAATAGCGGCCTTTTTTGATTGCTGATTATCACCTTGAGCAAAACGGTTGTTGTGATCAAAATTCAGCGTTATATTATGATTGGTTTTAGTTAGTAAAGGGGGAAGCTAGATGACTGTTAAAAGTAAATTAGACGTGGTTTATGATGAATCTAATCACTTGGCATTAGATTATTATTGGGATCCTAGCATCACTAATAAAGGGGTATTAATTGATATTCATGGTGGCGGTTGGTTTAGAGGCGATAAAAGTAAAGACGCGGACTGGGCAACGCGGTTAGTAGGCGAAGGGTATTTTGTGATAGTGCCTAATTATCGTTTAACTCCGCAAGGATATTATCCTGATCCATTAACTGATATGGACAACGTAGTAGCTTGGGTTCGTGACCATGCAGCTCAATTGGATTATGATGCTGCTAAAATTGGGGCAGTCGGCTCTTCAGTTGGCGGTAATATGACGATTGAATTGGCGATTAAATACGGCATTCCGGCCGTGTCGCTTTCTGGCATTTTAGACATTGATAGTTGGTTATCTACCCATCTAGAAGTAGTAGCACAACAAGATGCTCGCCAAAACTTTAACGGCGCTAGTTCAGAGATTAACCAAGCTGGCGCTAATGACTCATTTTACAAGTGGTTTGTGCTGAACTACTTCCATGACAGCGATGACCATCGATTATGGCAACGGGCAACTCCTTATCACCGAGTGGATGAAAAAACGGGGCCCATTTTTATGGCGAACTCATTAAATGAATTCGTTCCAACCTCTGGGGTCACTACGATGATTACCACCCTAAATAAATTTCAAGTGCCATCAGAAAGTCATTTTATTAGTGGAACTGAGCATGCTAAGGGTTATTTAGACGAAGTTTTTGATCAGTCCGTCCTTTTTTTGAATAAGTTTGTAGCTCATGATGGTTTGCAAGCTAAGTCAGTTGATAATCAAGCTGACTAAATAAAAAGATTTCTCACTTTAAACGGTGAGAAATCTTTTTTAGTTAATTTTGTTTTAGGTAGTCAATTAGATCATCGATGGTAATCATAGTGAAACCATGTTCATTAGAGAACTCAACTAACTCCTGACCCTTAGCCATATGGCCATCAGCCTTAACAATTTCACAGATGTAGGCTACTGGACTCTCACTGGTTAATTCTGCCAAAGCGACACCGGCTTCGGTGTGACCATCACGTTCCTTAAGGCCACCAACGGCAGCATGTAATGGAAAAACGTGACCGGGATGATAGAAATCAGCAAAGGTAGATTTGGGATCAGCCATTTGCTTGATGGTATCTGCTCGATCAAAAGCCGAAATTCCGGTACTAGTGGTTCTAGCGTCAGCACTTACTAGGAAGGGAGTGCCAAACGCATCATTGTTGACGTCCGTCATCCGTTCTAACCCTTGGTGGCTAGCCCATTCTTCTGTCATGGGTACACAAACTAACCCACGAGCCAAAGTGATCATTGTGTTAACTGTTTCTGGAGTGGCGTATTCTGCTACCCCAAGTAGATCGCCTTCGCCTTCTCGATCTGGATCGTCAGCGACCACGATTAACTTACCTGCTTTTAAATCTGTTAATGCTTGTTTAACATTATTCATGGAGGTCATCTCCTTTAAATTTTCGACTAAATATTAAGGCAACCCTTACATTATAAAGATAATTGAGCTACTATTCAAATTAAAGTGGCTTTTGAAGTGATTATGCTAAATTAAGTATAATTTTCACAATTTTTACTTAGAGGAATTATCCCCGGAAATACTACCAATATGGCGGTTAAATGAGCTATAATGTTACTAGTTGGTGAAATAGTTCGCGAGTGCCTGAAAGGATCTTAAATGACAAAACAAATAACGACCCTCTTAGCTGAAGATTTGTCGGCGGTCGGCAATATTTCGATGACAGAAGCGCTGCCCATTTTGACCGCTTTTGGTCAACGGCCGGTACCGTTACCCACGGTGGTTTTGTCGGCCCAAACAGAAGGATTGGGATTGCCAGCCAAGCTTCAAACGGCTCAATGGTTAGAACAAACTAATCAACAATGGCAAGGAATTGACGATTTGCGGTTTGACCAAGCGTTAATTGGATACGTTGGAAACGTTGCTGCTTTAGCGGCCTTGCAGCAACTTTTAACTACTTGGCAACCAACTGAAGTTATTTTAGATCCGGTATTAGGAGATCACGGAACCCTTTATCCGGGGTTGGATGCCAAATATGTGACGGCCTTGAGTTCATTGTTAGAGCTAGGAACGGTACTGACGCCTAACGTGACAGAGTTAGAACTATTGAGTGGGGTTAATTTGGAGGTGGTAGATGAGCAACATTTATACCAGGCTATTCAAACGCTGAACCACAAATTATCGACACCCAAACAAATCATTGTCACTGGAGTTAAACGGCAAGATCAAATGGGCAGTTTTTGGCTGGTAAATGGACAATTGCAATCTTATTTTGTTAAATACTTGCCTCGTCATTTTAGTGGTGCCGGAGATGCCTTTGCGGCAATTTTAACTGGTTATCTGGGCCGCGGATTGAATTTATCAGTAGCAGTCCAACAAACTATGAACACGTTACAATTAGCGATGAACGCTACGTTAACTTCGGACTATGATTCCGGCCTTAATTTAGTGGATGTATTACGGTTAATTACGAACGGTGAAAATAAGGAGTAGGGAATAATGGAATTAGCAGACATTCAAGCAGATATTAGACGGGTAATGGACAATTACTTAGAATTAGTAAACTTTCCTAAAGGGGGCTTATTTGTTGTCGGGTGTAGTACCAGTATGATTCGGGGCCACTGGATGGCAACTGATTCCAGTCTTCAAGTTGGTGAAGTAGTTTTTAATACTCTGAATGAATATGCGCAGAAATACGATTTTGATTTGGCTATTCAAGGTTGTGAGCATATCAACCGTTCCCTTTTGATGGAACGCGCTACAGCCACAAAACATAATTTTGAACAAGTGACCGTAGTTCCCGCTTTGCATGCTGGGGGCGCAACTTCTATAGCTGGTTGGCAAGCAATGAATGATCCGGTGGAAGTCGAACACATTGTTGCCGATGGCGGAATTGATATTGGTGGTACTGAAATTGGGATGCACGTCCGATTTGTTCAAGTCCCAGTTCGTTTGACTGAAACCAAGATTGGTGGCGCTCATGTAGTAGCCTTAACTTCGCGGCCTAAATTGGTGGGTGGTCAACGAGCTAAGTATGATTTTACCGAGGCTAATTTAAAATAATGACAAAACAACGATCAGAACTTCAACAAATGGTAATTGCTGCAGTTTTAATTGCTGTCAACGTGGTGGTGAGCCGGATTTTCGTAATTCCGGTGCCCATGACTAACGGCTACCTTAACCTCAGTGATGGCTTAATTATTGTGACCGCCCTTACCATGGGGGCTAAGTGGGGAGCAGCAGTTGGGGGCCTTAGTGGTTTCTTACTAGATCTGTTTGCTGGTTACGGTCAATATATGTTTTTTTCATTAATTGTCCACGGCCTCGAAGGTCTGGTAGCTGGTTCTGCCCTTCATTTTGAAAATAAATACGTTAGATTTTTAATTATAGTTGCTAGTGCGCTATTGATGGTGGTTGGTTACTGGCTGGTAGATACGTTCTTGTATTCTCCTGCTGCTGGATTAGCGGGAATTATTCCGAACCTCTTTCAAGCAGGGGCGGGAGTATTAGTAGCGTTGGTCTTATTGCCAATCTTTAGGGATCGACTAACGATTAAATAAAAAGGTGAACACTTAGGGGTTCATCTTTTTATTAGCCAAAATATTGATTTCAAGACGCATCGCTTGCGTTAAAACCAACCATTAGGCTTAAATAAAGATAGTTAAAATTAATGGGGGTTAAGAGATGACAAAACTATTAATTATTGGAGCTAGAAAATCCGTACCGCAAGCAGTAACAGCCAATGTATTAGCTGAATCTGAAGCCGAAATCACGTTGTTTGATCATAGTTTGAACGTAGAAGACGTTACTAACGAAATGCGAGAACGAGTAATCACCGGTGAGATTAGTGATGAGCCTTTATTAGCTAGTGCCATGCGAGATCAAGATGTGGTCTTCATGGTGGCTAACGATAACACCCAAGTGGCCACGGTTATGGCGCAAATGAAATCAGCTGAGGTGGAACGGTTAATTTTAGTACTACCTAAAGAAAGTGACGATGAAGCAACGATTAATGATGCAGTTGAAAATTCTGGTTTGAATTATACGATTTTACGACCAGATTGGTTACCTTTAGATGTAGCTAGTTTCACTGAAATCCAGCATCAGATTGCCCATGTTGCGACCCAGATTGTTCAAGATCCGCAAAATTATCAAACTGAAAGTATGGAAATTAATTAAATGAAAAAGCTTTGACATGATTAAATCGGTCAAAGCTTTTTTCATACATATTTTTCAAGAATGTTTTATTATTTATGCATAAAAATAGCTTTTTATAAAAATATATTGCATAAATAATCATAAAGCTTTATACTCAATTCATCAGTTAACGAAATGAGGAAAGCTTATGAAAAAATGGATGGGTTGGTTGTTAGTGCTAGTAACAATTTTAACGGTGGGGTTGGTGTTTAACGTCCAGTCAGTTTATGCGGATGATTCTTTAGCGCAGGTGAAGCAAAAAGGAGAACTAGTGATGGGAACGTCACCGGATTATCCCCCGTATGAATTTGAAGCCACTGAAAACGGCAAAACTAAAATTGTCGGAATGGATGTCGAAATTGCTAAACAAATCGCCAAAGATTTAGGGGTTAAGTTAGTGATTAAAAAAATGTCCTTTGATTCACTATTAACCGGTTTGCAGACTGGGAAAGTTGATATGGTAATTTCAGGAATGAATCCCACCCCGGCCAGAAGAAAAAACGTCAGCTTTTCTGACGTTTATTACCAAGGTGGTTACTCTATTTTGGTTAATAAGACTGATAGTTGGCGGTACAAAGATAAGGATTCCTTTGAAGGCAAAACCGTGGGTGCTCAAACCGGGACGACGCAATACGTAGAATCCCAAAAACAAATTAAAGACGTCAAAGTCAAAGGAATGACTTCTGCGGCTGATTTGGTTTTGGCGTTGCAAAGTCATAAGGTCAACGGAGTGGCGATGGAAAAGCCGACCGCAGAAGCTTACGTGGCCAATAATAAATCTTTGGTGGCCGTTCCTAGTCATTTTGACTTGAGTTCATCAGCTACCAGCTCAGCCATTGCTTTTCCCAAAGGGGATAACACTTTAGTGGCGGCAGCTAATAAGTCGATCACCAAAATTAAAAAAGCTAATTTAATCAAAAAAGAGTACTTGCCAGCGGCTGGTAAGTACATGAAAACTAACACGGTAAATACTTCGATGTGGCATTACTGGAAGGCATTTGCCATCGGGGTGGAATATACCTTAATTATTACCGTTTGTTCCGTCTTCTTTGGCTTCATTATTGGAGTAATTTTGGCACTGCTGAGAAGATTGCATGGTAACTGGTTCAAGGACATTATTCGTTGGCTAGCAACGGCTTACGTGGAATTTATTCGGGGCACACCGATGATGGTCCAAGTAATGTTTGTATACTTCGGGTTAGGGGTATTAGTGAACATTCCGGCGCTATTGTCCGGGATCATCGCGATTTCCTTAAACTCGGGAGCCTACGTTGCTGAATATATCCGGGGCGGCATTAACTCCGTGGATCCAGGTCAAACCGAAGCAGCTAGAAGTTTGGGATTATCTAGCGCTAAAACGATGCGCTACGTAGTTTTACCGCAAGCAGTGAAAAATATTTGGCCTTCTTTAGGAAATGAATTTATTACCTTGATTAAGGATAGTTCGATCGTGTCCATCATTGGGGTGACCGAATTAATTTACCAGTCCAACATTGTCCGTTCCGACACGTATCGAGGAGTAGCACCCATCTTTGTTATCATGGTAATTTACTTCATCTTAACGTTCACGGCATCACGGATTTTGAATCACTTTGAAAAGGGGATGCAACATGACTAAAACAATGATTGCAGTTGATGATTTAACTAAAAACTACGGCAAACAAGAAGTCCTTAAGGGAATTACCAAACACGTGGATCAGGGCCAGGTGATCGTGGTGATTGGGCCTTCTGGTAGTGGTAAAAGTACCTTTTTACGGTGTTTGAATTTACTCGAAACGCCTACCAGCGGAACGGTGAGTTTTGAAGGTCAACAACTAAACGGGTTAGCAGAAAAAGACCTCGATCAGCTTCGTGAAAAAATGGGGATGGTATTTCAAAGTTTCAATTTATTTGCGAACATGAACACGTTAGAAAACGTTAAGTTAGCTCTGATGAAAGTCAAAGGACTGGGCGATGCAGAAGCTGATGAGATTGCCAAAACACAATTGGCCCAGGTAGGAATGCTAGAGTTCGCGAACCAGTTTCCGGATAGTTTATCCGGGGGCCAAAAACAACGGGTAGCGATTGCTAGGGCGTTAGCGATGAATCCGGAAGTAATGTTGTTTGACGAACCCACTTCCGCATTAGATCCCGAAATGGTGGGCGAAGTACTAAGTGTAATGAAGGATTTAGCTAATAATGGCATGACAATGGTGGTGGTTACTCACGAAATGGGTTTTGCTAAATCGGTGGCCGACCAGATTTGGTTTATGGCCGATGGTTACGTACAAGAAACGGGTAGTCCGGAAGCTTTTTTTGCTAATCCACAAACCGAACGGGCACAGGATTTCTTAGGCAAATTATTAAATGTCTAGTGATGTTAGCGCCTAATCTTTAAAATTGACCCTTACTAGGGGGTCCCATATAATGACTTATATAAACATGTTGTCTGTAGGTTGTTGTGAACGGAATTTGAAAGGAGAGAGAACAATGGCAATTAACGCAAGTCCATCCAAGATGAACAGAAGTAATAACGCTGATATTGTTTCTGGTTTGAGCTATTTAAGTATTTTCTTCTTACCAATTATCTTTCCAATCATTACCTGGATCGTCGGCCGGAAAAATAAGGAAGTAGTAGCTAATTCTAAAATGGCACTATTGCTCCACGTGATTCCGGTGGTTCTTACAATAGGGCTCATGTGGCTAATGAATACGGCTCAGATTTATGCAATTGGGTCATGGGTTGCTTGGGTTGATACTCCATCAACTACCGCAATCTTTTTCATCCTAGCAATCGCTGCCTTCTATATTATTAACATTTATATGGGAGTAAGAAGAATGTTAGGACTCCACAGTCCTAGCGGAGAAGAAGGGTAATGAATAAGTTTCTTCCTGCAGGAAGCTAAAAAAACACCGCCATTGGCGGTGTTTTTTTATTGATTATTTAAAATTTGTTGGCGAATAAGGTTAAAGGCCCGCAGAACGGAACGTTCACGCACGGTATTTCGGTTACCTGGTACATGAAATAATTTAGCAATAGTTGGTTTGTCTTTAACGGCTAAACCAATCCAGACCGTTCCGGCAGGTTGACCTTCTAGTGGATCGGGTCCAGCTGCGCCGGTGAACGAAACGGCGATGTCGGTGTTCATTTTTTTTCGAGCTTGTTCAGCCATCCAGATAGCAGTTGGCTCACTGACGACGCCATTAGTTTCGATAACGTTAGCTGGAATGGTCAATAGCTGTTCTTTGGCTTCATTGGCGTAAGTGACAAAGCCTCCTGGAAAAATGGCGGAGACTCCAGGAATGGTAGCCAGGGTGCTTTGGAACAAACCAGACGTTAAACTTTCAGCAGCGGTAATGGAAAGATCTCTCTTGATTAATTCTTGAACCACCGCGTTAGGTAGGGAATTATCATCGCCGTAACCATAAAAATAAGAACCGACTCGTTGTAAAATTTGGTGTTCTAAATCATCTAACAGTTGGTTGGCGGTTACTTCGTTTGAAGCTTTGGCAGTCAATCGGAGAGTAACTTCGTTAGGTTTAATATAGGGAGCTACAGTGGGATTAGTTTGGTTAGCAATCAAATCATCGATTTTAGTAACTAATTCGGATTCTCCAATTTCGGTGAAGCGCAACACCCTTGAAATTAAAAATTCATCACGGTGATAGGCGGCTTTCAAAGCAGGAATGGCGTAATGATCAAACATCCAGCTCATTTCCTTGGGAGGTCCTGGTAACACTAAAACGTCTGGTCCATCAGTTTGCTGGTAAAAACTGCCGACGGCATAGCCCACATCATTGAGTAATTTAGTGGAATGATCTAAGTACATAGCCATTTGTTGGTTGTTAGGTAATGGTTCAATCTGTGATTGTTGGTAGTATCGATCTAATTTGGCCATCGTGAGGGGATCAATAATTAAATCAGTATGTAAAAATTTAGCGACGGTTTGTTTGGTTAAATCATCGGCAGTAGGACCTAAGCCACCACTCATAACAATCAAGTCACTTCGAGTAGCTGCTAGTTGCAAGGCTTTAGTTAACCGATTGGCATTATCGCCCACAACGGTGTGGTAGTAAACTTCAATTCCTAAATCAGCTAATCCCCGAGCTAGGTACGCAGAGTTAGTATCTACAATTTGTCCCAGCAAGATTTCTGTGCCAATTCCAATAATTTCTGCGTGCATAAGCGCTCCTTTGGTAAGTTTTATTTTTAAAGCTAAGTATATTCTGAGGGCAATAAAAGTCAAACATTGGTAATTCTTTAAATATCAGACTCAATAAATACGGTATAATGATTCATAGATTAAAAACAGGAGAAATGCCATGAAAGCCGCTCAAATTAAACGTTACACCCATCGTATTAAAGCCAACATTGTTGATGTTGATGTTCCAGCTTTACGTCCTAATGAAATCCTAGTAAAAGTAGTTTGTGCCGGTGTCAGTCCGTTAGATGTGATGGATATGACGGGCCAATTCAAATTAATTCAAAAATTCCCAATGCCACTTAAACTGGGAAATGAGTTTTCTGGCGTGGTAGAAAAAGTTGGCCAGCAGGTTACCGACTTTAAAAAGGGAGATAACGTTTACGGCTTACTCCCCATGAATCGGTTGGGATCCTTTGCTGAATACGTAGTAATTAACGAACGCGACTTGGCTCCCATGCCAGCCAACGTTACTTTCCAACACGCGGCGACAGTACCATTGGATGCCATGACCGCAGTCCAGGCGGTTATGGAAGAAATGAGTGCGCAAGCGGGACAAAAACTGTTTATGCCATTGGGCAACGATGGCTTGATTAACTTAGTATTACCATTAGCTAAACGGTTAGGGGTAGAAGTTAACGTAGCTGGAGATGGCCGGTTAAAAGAACCACTACTAGCAGCTGGGGTAACGCAGTTTATTGATATGGCAGAAGAAAACTATTGGGAAGTTGCTCCTAAATCTGACATGATTATTGATACGTTAGGAAGTAGTGAATTTCGCCATGAACTAGCGGTAGTCAAAGCTGGTGGGCAAATCGTTAGTCTGCGAATGAAGCCTAACGAAAATTTTGCGGTGGAACACGGAATGCGACCTGATAAACGAGTATTATTTTCAGTGATGGGAGCCAAATATGATCGATTAGCTAAAGAGCAAAATGCGCGTTACCGGTTTTTATTTGTTCGCTCAGACGGCAAACGACTTCGCGAAATTACTAAACGAATTCAAAAAGAAGGGTTTAACCCAGTAATCGATCCGCATGAATTTGATTTGGATCATATTAATGATGCCTTGCAATTAGTGGCTAAAGGTACCACCTTAGGAAAAGTTTTAGTTAATGTTAGTCAACCTAAACCTAAGGAAATTGAAGAAGATTTAGAACCAGTTGTAGAATCAGAAACACCAGAAATTTCAACTTCGGTTACTCCAACAGAAGCTGAATAGCGGTTAAATATTAAGAGGGGAGCAGGATTGATGGAGACTGAGATGATGAACCAAGCGCTACAAGCGGCTGATAGATTAGCGTTAAGCACGTCGCTAGCTAATTTAGCGGATGTGAAAATTGTTAATTTCGTGTGGTACCCTGAACGACCAGGCGTGTTATATTTTGCTGCACTCAAAAATAGTGCTGCTATTGCTGTTTACGAACAACATCCAGATGCGGCGTTAGTTACGATCCCTCGTGATGAAACATTACAGGGTTTATTTGTCCGATCCCACCACGTTAATATTGAGCATGCCGCTCAAACGATGCCAGAGTTATTACCTAGGTACTTGGAATTAATTCCAGGCTATCAAAAAATCTGGGATGCTTTAGGAGAATCATTAGTGGCCTTTGAAATTAAACTGCCATCAGCGGTAGTGACCTCTGCTTTAGGAAATAAACAAACTTTTAAGTTCTAACAAAAACCAGCCCTCACAATTAGTGAATGGCTGGTTTTAATATGCGGCAATTTTGGCTTGTTTGATTTGTTGTAGCGTGTTGGTATCTAGTAGATGCTGGTTTTTAGCTTCGGTGACACTCATTTCTACCCAGCTGGAGTTAATGTTGAAATAGTATGATTTATGGTCGAGTTGGTTATTATTGTGCGAAAAATCAAACCAAAATTGACTGTCAGCAGAATTGTAGAGCCAATAGCCAGTCTTGGTAATCAAGGTGGCTGGTTGTTCGATCAGGGTCACCTTAGTGATGGCCGCTTGTGAATCAGTTTTAGAAATGGTGGGCTGATCGGGATATTGTTTGAAATAATAAACTCGTTTTTGATTATTAGGAGTGCCATCATCGTAAAGTAAGATTTTAGGGTGATCCTTGATGGGAGAATAGAGCATACTACCACTAGAATCAATGAACATATGCATTCCATAATGGTTTTGGTGGTTAGTAGCAATTAAGTAACTAACCAATGCTATTAATATTAAAGTGACACTGATGATAATTGGGCGAAATTTCCATTTGCGGTGAAATAAATACCCAATCAGAATCAAGATTAAGACAATTCCAATTCCAATTCCAATTAACATGTTTGATCTCCTCTTAAAAACGTTGCTTTATTATTATTGCTGAAATTAAATGATTTGACTAGTCTTAGTTTGTGAACGTTAGTGATTTTTAGAAAAGGGATTGGGTTATTTGATTGATCTCTGTATAATGAATCTTAAAATAGCGATTACAAGGAGGAAATTGAGATGACACAAGCAAACGTAACCATTGGTAAGAGTGATGTAGAATCAACGCCGTTAGGATTAGGCACCAATGCAGTTGGTGGGACGAATCTTTTTCCAAATTTGCAAGATCAAACGGGGTTAGAGATTGTTAAGGCAGGACTAGATAACGGTATTAAATTATTAGATACTGCCTATGTCTATGGGCTAGGCCATTCTGAAGAATTAGTTGGCCAAGCTATTAAAAATTACGATCGACATTCCTTTGCACTAGCTACTAAAGGGGCTCATGATTTTAGTAGTGGCAGTGAGGTAATCAATAACGATCCAGCATTTTTAATTGCTCAAGTAGAAGCCAGTCTTAAACGACTCCAAACTGACTACGTAGATATTTACTATATTCATTTTCCGGATGACCATACCCCAAAAGCCGAAGCAGTGGGGGCCTTACAACGGTTAAAGGAACAGGGCAAGATTCGGGCAATTGGTGTTTCTAACTTCTCACTAGCTCAAATTAAAGAAGCTAATGTGGATGGATATGTTGATGTAGTAGAAGATGAGTATAGCTTATTACATCAAGAAAATGCACAGGTGATGATGCCTTACCTAAAGGATCATCAAATTAGTTTTGTACCTTACTTCCCATTGGCTTCAGGGTTATTAACCGGAAAATATACTAATGAAGTAACATTTACAGATGATGATATTAGAAGTCAGATGCCAGACTTTACTGGCGAGCGCTTCAAACAGATTTTAGCGGCGGTAGATCAAATTCGACCAATTGCAGCTAACCATAATGCTGATGTTGCCCAGGTAGTCTTAGCCTGGTACATGCAAAATCCGTTAGTTTCGGTTGTCATTCCGGGAGCTAAGCGACCAGAGCAAGTCGCAAGTAATGCGACAGCTATGCAAATTGAATTAAGCGTGGCAGAATACGAAACGATTTTTAAAGCCTTTGCTGCTTTTAAATAAACGAAAAGAACGCGATTGAAGTCGCGTTCTTTTTTATTGGTACTCAAAAGTACCCGAAGCGTAGTAGTCGGCTGAGTTTCAAAAAACAAAACTCTAGCCAACCTTGCGAAGGTTCAACTAAATTCCTTTCAGAAATTTAGTTTCTCTCTCCAGCACTTTATAAATCGGCTTCACCTCACTACTTTTTCCGTCCAACATAAAAATGCTAAATAACGATTTGAAAAGCAAATCGAACTATTCAGCATTTTTTCATTGGTACTCAAAAGTACCCGAAGCGTAGTAGTCGGCTGAGTTTCAAAAAACAAAACTCTAGCCAACCTTGCGAAGGTTCAACTAAATTCCTTTCAGAAATTTAGTTTCTCTCTCCAGCACTTTATAAATCGGCTTCACCTCACTACTTTTTCGTCCAACATAAAAATGCTAAATCACGATTTGAAAAGCAAATCGAACTATTCAGCATTTTTTCATTGGTACTCAAAAGTACCCGTGAGGTTCAGCACTGTAATCTAAAACGGCTTCGGCACTCAACTAACTCACCTAACTACAAAATAACAGGTAGCGGCATGCGCCGAACTACCTGTTATTTTTAGGTTAGAAACTCGTTAGTTCCCGAGTCCCTCAGCACTCTATCCTAAATCGGCTTCAACCAACTTATTTCCTCCGCCTAAATAAATAACAGTCAATAGCGACCATTCGGGCCGAACTATTGACTGTTATTTGCTTAGTGCTCAGAAATAAACCATGTTGGTCTCAGCACTCTATTCAATCAAATACTCATCCAAAAATTTCTTAACTCTTCGGCGGTATTCCTCTGGATTAATCCAAAAGCTTTCTGCATGCGTAGCATTAGGAACAATCCACTTTTGTTTAGGCCCCTTAGTAGCCGCATAGTTTTCGTTAACCATCTCAGTCGGAACGTAGGTATCTTTTTCACCGTGGATGAAGAAAATTGGTAGCTTATTGTTAGCCAATTGATTAATAGAGGAAACTTGTTTCAAATTAAACCCTTGGCGGCGTTTGTTAATCAAGCTCACGGCAGGCACAATTGGATATTTGGGCATGTGATAGAGCTGTTTTAACAAATAGGTCAATTCACTATTAATATCTGAATAGCCACAGTCGGCAATGATTAATTTGACTTGTTCCGGTAGTTTTTCACCACTTAGCATTTCTACTGTGGCTCCGCCCATAGAAACCCCAAAGAGCACAATGCAGGTATTGGCGCCACCGTAGTTAATAATTTTGGCGATCCAATCCAGATAATCTAAGCGGTCTAGCCAGCCAAAGGTAATATATTTACCGGCAGAATTACCGTGAGCTCGACTATCGGGAAGCAAAACGTTAAAGCCTAAATCATGAAACATTTTGGCATAATTGGCCATGGTTTCGCCATTGCCCTTATAGCCGTGGGCTACGATAACAGTATCTGTACTGTAATGTTCAGCTGGAATAAAAATAGCACTTAGTTCTTCATCTGTATTTTCATTTAAATGCCAGATTCTAGTCGGTTGGGTGTGAAGCCAATCAACATAACCATAATAATCAGCAGCGTATTTTTGTTTTTCTGCAGAGGTGGGTGGGACTTCGTTAACCCGGTTAAAAACAAATTTATATAAACGTTCGGAAGCGTCTAGCAAGCCGGTTGCCGTAATAAATGGAAGGGCAATCGCGGCAGCAACGGTTTCTTTTTTCATGTTAGTTCAATCCTCCTACGAGCTTTAAATAGCATATTACCAGTTTTAGCACGCATTTGAATTAATTTCAACGGATCTGCCTCCAACTTAAAAAAGGTTTGACGTCTATACTATATGTCGTATAATATTAAATTGTAATTAATAAAGGACGGAAAAAACTATGGAAATTCAAATTAGTTCGGAATTGTTAGATGGTTTAGTGCTCTCTCTGTTAACTAAAGAGGATTATTACGGGTACGCGATTACTCAAGAAATTCAAAAGACAATTAATATTTCTGATTCGACCATGTATCCGGTATTAAAACGACTGCAAAAAAATGATTGGTTGACTACTTATGATCAACCATTTCAGGGACGCAATCGGCGCTACTACAAAATTACGACGACAGGAACTGAACATCTAGAACAATTATTAGGGGCTTGGAAAGTTTATAAGCAGAATTTGGATAGTATCTTTGATCAAACTCAAATTCCGCCAGTGGCTTTAGGAGGACAGGGATAATGGCAAGGGATGTACAACAATATTTAGCTGAATTAAGAAATCGCTTGGTGGGACATTTAACCGCTGAAGAAATTGATGATGTAGTGGAATTTTACGCCGAATACTTACAAGACGCGGGACTAGTTACCAAATCAGAAGTGGAAGCACGTTTGGGGACCCCCAAGCAGCTGACCCATAAGGTGTTAGCAGATTATTCTATTAACACGGATGAAAGCCATTCGGAGGCTGGTTCTAGTGATCAAGCGGTTAAAGAAAAAATTCAAAAACAGGACGGCCGGTCCAACGTAATGTTGATTTGGTTGGTGATTTTAGGAATTGCGTCAACGCCATTAACGATTCCGCTAGCTTTAGCGGTGTTAGCAGTATTATTTGCGGGAGTGCTGACCGTAGGTGCTTTATTATTTGCGGCCGTTGTAATGGTGGGAACGGCATTTGTGTTATCAATTGCTGCTATTTATATTGGCATTATGATGGTACTAACGAACGCTAACGTAGCACTCTTTTACTTAGGAGTCGGGGTCACCGGTCTGGGAGCCCTGTTTATTGGCATTCCAATTGCAATTAGTGTGTTAAAGTGGGCCGTTGCTATGATTGCGATTGCGATCAGTTGGCTTTACCGTAAGATCACTAAGAAGCAACCGAAAGTAAAGGGGGATAACCATGAAAAAACTAATTAAATTCGGGGTAGTACTGTTTATTGGTGGATTAATTGCTACCTTTATTGGTTGGCGAATGGGTGGGGTTCAACCAGTGTCGATCGGCAAAGACTTGGAACCTAAGATTGTCCATGAAGAAGTTCGGAACAAAACTTTACCTACGATAAAAGAAATTGATCTAGATGTTACGGATGCTAACATCGCAATTCGGCGTGGTAAGCACTATAGCATTCGCTTAGAAGATCGAAACGTGGGAAAGCCTACTTATCGTGTGAGTCAGCAAAAATTAACGGTAACTCAAGATTGGAGTGACAGCTTTAGCGGGGGGATCGATTGGCAAGCTGCCCCGGTCCACAATATTGTCATTATGGTGCCAGAATCAGCGGTATTAACGAACGTGAAAATTAATAATGCGAATGGTCAGATTAACTTGACTGATAATTATATTAATCGCTTAGAGACTTCTCAAGGTGATGGTGATTTATTTGCTACTAGGGGAACGATTAAAAATTTTGTGATTAACAGTAATGATGGTAACGTGCATCTAACTCAGCTGAGGGTTACTAACGGACAAGCCAAACTAAGAGATGGTAGTTTCGAAATGGATAGTGGTAAACTAACTAATAAATTAGTGGTTAACAACTACGATGGGCTTAACCGGGTGAACGGTGTTGCAGCTAAGGGTTATTACCTACAAACTACTGATGGAAAAAACCGACTTAAGAGTAAAACCAGTGACAGCCCAATTATTCAACATGCAGAACAAACTCCGTTAATTAAGTTGATTAATCATGATGCCAATAACGTTGTTAATTAAAAACCAAGAACTTTCGGTTAATTTTAGCCGAAAGTTTTTTAGTCTTTAAGTGCCAACTTTACTTACTTGTCGTATAATGGGCTTACTACTTATAAGGAGGCCCCAATTACTATGCAAGATTTTCGCTTTCATAATACTACGGACATTCGCTTCGGAACTGACGTTATTGATGCCGGTTTACACGATGCGGTAACTCAATTTGGTAACAATGTGTTGCTCGTTTATGGTGGGCAATCGATTAAAAAATCAGGATTATATGATCGAGTTAAGGCTTTATTGCACGATCTAAACATTACGGAACTTTCCGGAGTGGAACCTAACCCTAAAATTGATTCAGTTAGAGAAGGGCAACGTTTAGCTAAGGAAAACAACGTGGACGTTGTGTTGGCCGTTGGTGGTGGTTCTGTTATTGATGCCAGCAAAGTCATTGCTTCTGCATACTACTACGATGGTGATCCTTGGGATTTAGTGGTTAAGGCTAACGGTGCTGATCGGATGAAGTTAAACCAATTACCAGTGGTTGATATTTTAACTTTGGCAGCTACGGGAACCGAAATGAACTTTGGTTCTGTGATTTCTAATCCTACTACCCATCAAAAATTAGGGACTCAAGGTCCTAATAGTCCAGCCGTGTCTTTCTTGGATCCTACCTTGACTTACACAGTTTCAGCTTGGCAAACTGCAGCGGGTTCTATCGATATTTTCAGTCATTTGACGGAACAATATTTTGATGCTCAACCAGCTAACGATGCTTCCAAAGGGATGATCGAAGGTTTGATGCGGGCAGTAATTAAGTGGGCCCCAATTGCTTTGGAACACCCTGATAATTACGATGCGCGGGCTAACTTAATGTGGTCTGCAACGATGGCCCTTAACGGAATCGTTCGGTTAGGCGGCCAAGATGGCTGGACCGTGCACTCCTTGGAACACGAACTATCAGCTTACTACGACATTACCCACGGGGTGGGATTAGGAATCCTAACTCCCCGCTGGATGAAATTTATCTTATCAGACGACACTGAAGCATTATTTGCTCGCTTCGGTCGTAACGTTTGGCATATTGATAATGGTAGTGATCGTGAAATTGCTGAATTAGCCATTAAGAAGACTTATGAATGGTTGAATCTGATGCAAATTCCAATGACCTTACCAGGTGTTGACATCAATGATGATCAATACTTTGATGCTATGGCGCAAAGTGCCGTTAAAGTTGGTCATTTAGACACCGCACCTTACGTAAACTTGAGTGTAGAAGACGTTAAGAAGATCTATCAAGATTCAATGACGCCAGAAGAATTTTAATATTAAATAATGAGATCCTAGTTTCTACTTTATTAGTGGTGATTAGGATCTTTTTATCTGGCCTAATTTAAATTATGAACAAAAGGGGGGTGCTTATGTAAAGAAAAAATGAATGCCAACCATTAGATTTGCCATTAGGGTATTATTATCATTAAAATAAACATAATCATAATAGAGGTTAGGATGTGAAGACGATGAATAAAGATGAACTAACTGGTAATGTAAACGGAATTAGTCTGCCGTCTTTAATTGCGATGGTAATTACGTCTGCTATTGGAGCGGGAATCTTTGCGTTAACGTCTGACTTAGCAGTGGGGGCTTCGCCTGGTCCAGCCTTGATTGCTTGGGGAATTGTAGGGTTTGGCATTTTAATGTTAGCCCTTAGTTTAAATAATTTAGTGTTAGAACGTCCAGAATTAGAAGGAATTTTTGCTTATGCTCAGGAAGGTTTTGGTGACTTTGCTGGTTTTATTAGTGGCTGGGGATATTGGCTGTCAACCTGGTTAGGTAATGTGGCCTTTGCCACTGTGATGATGAGTGCGATTGGTTACTTTGTACCGGCATTTAAATCAGGGCAGAGTGTGATTGCTATTGTGTGTGCCAGCATCGTTTCGTGGACCTTAACTTGGTTTGTTAGTCGTGGGGTGGAAAATGCAGCGTTTCTTAACGCCATTATCACGATTTGTAAGCTGATTCCACTCTTCACGTTTATTGTCATCGCCATTTTCTTATTTAAGAGTCAAATCTTTACCGCCCATTTCTGGAACAATGTATCTGGTAATTTTAACGGTGGAAAAGGCGTTGGTGACCAAATTAAGAATTGTATGATGGTGATGATGTGGGTTTTCGTAGGTGTCGAAGGAGCCGTAAACTTATCTTCAAGGGCTAAACGTAAATCGGATGCCGGTAAAGCTACCATCATAGGTCTATTGTGTTTAATCTTAATTTACGTTTTAGCATCTATTTTGCCGTATGGTTATATGAGCCGTACAGAATTGATGAATTTAGATCAACCGGCGATGGTTTACATTTTTAAAGATATGGTTGGCACTTGGGGTGGAGCGTTTATTAGTATCGGGCTAATTATTTCATTGTTTGGTTCCTGGATTTCTTGGACCATGTTACCGGCAGAAACAATGCGGCTGATGGCTGATGAAGGACTTTTACCTAAGTTTTTTGCTCGAGAAAATAAATATAAAGCACCATACATTGCCTTAATTGTTACTGCTGGTCTAGTGCAACTGTTCTTAATTTCACTGCTGTTTATGGATAGTGCTTATAATTTTGCTTACTCCCTTTGTACGGCAGCTGTGGTAATTAGTTATATCTTTGTTGGGGCTTACCAAATGAAATTTGCTTGGCTTAAACAGCAAAAGGGGCAAGTTTTAATCGGCTTTTTGGCCTTAGCCTTTCAATGCGTGGGAATATACTTAGCTGGGTTACAATATGTATTATTATGCTTAATTGCATATGTACCTGGAATTTGGTTTTTTGTCAAAGCCAGAAAAGAAAAGCATCATGATCGCGTGTTATTCCCATATGAATGGATTTTGACGGCTTTAATTTCCCTCGGCGCAATAATTGGAATTATGTTATTATTGATGAATAAAATTTCGGTTTAATGCATAAATGGAGGAATGATGATGGTAGAGATTGCTGGATTTGGTGTTGAAGCATGGTTAAATGAATGGGAAACCACGGCCCACTATGATATTTCCCAGAGTACGATTGCATCATTAACGTTAGCTGAATTAGTGGCTTTGGATCCGTCAGCTGGTGCACAATTATTAACAGATATTAAAAAAAGCAAGTTGAATTACGGCCATATCGAAGGTTCCTCGGCATTTAAGCAAGCAGTAAGCCAATTATATGATCACATGCCGGCAGAAAATATTTTGCAAACCAATGGAGCTACGGGAGCTAATCATTTGGCCTTGTATGCCTTACTTAATCCTGGCGACCATGTGATAGCTGAATATCCATCGTATCAGCAATTGTATGATATTCCTAAATCATTAGGAGCTGAAGTAGATTTTTGGCCGATTGAAGAAACTCGCGACTGGCAGCCCAGTTTGGCTAAACTAAAAGAATTGATTCGTCCGGATACGAAAATGATTTGCTTAAATAATGCCAATAATCCGACTGGCACCGTATTGGACCGTTCATTTATGAAACAAGTAGTAGCCATCGCTAAAACAGTGGGAGCATATGTTTTAGTCGATGAAGTTTATCAACCATTAACGGCTGACTTGGATTACAAATCAATTGTGGATTTGTATGAGCGCGGGATTGCCACCAATTCACTGTCAAAGACTTATTCAGTTCCGGGAATTCGAATTGGCTGGACGGCTTCTAATGCAGAAGTGGCCGACATTTTTCGGACGTTTAGAGATTACACAATGATTTGTGGGGGCGTATTTGGTGATGTGGTGGCCACTTATGTATTACAACATCGCGACCAAGTATTGGCTCGCAACCAAGAACTAGTCGGGCGTAATCTTAAAATATTAACCGATTGGGTAGCTCAAGAACCGCGTGTATCGTTAGCAATTCCGCAAATGGTATCGACTTCGTTTCCTCGCCTAGAGATTCCAGAAGCAACTGAACCATTTTGCCTCCGACTACTAAAAGAAACCGGGGTACTCTTGGTGCCGGGAGAACGGTTTGATTTGCCTGGTCATGTGCGGTTAGGATACTGTGCACCAACACAGGTATTACAAACCGGTTTGAAATTGCTATCTGAATTTTTGCGACAATACGATTAAAAAGTGAGCTTAACTATTTCATATTCTTTTTTTAAGTTGGGATTAAGGCGGAGTGATTATTATTACAGCATAGTCAATTACAAATTGACTTCTTCAAACATCTAATAGGTTGTAAAGAGGTGACCGCAGCTAATCGACAAGGCCAAGGCGGGACTCAGCATCCCGATTAAACCAAACTCTAATCTATTCCACTCTATTCTTACTAATTATCCCCCTTACAAAAAAACCACCGCAAATGCGGTGGCTTTTTTATGGGAACTAGCGCTTGTAGTTAACCCGTTTGAGTAAACTTAATCCGGCAGCACAACAGAAGACTAGGGCAGCTGCCATTGGGGTATAGGTATGAGTTCCCATTAAGCCCACAATGGGAGACATTAAACTGCTGACAGCGTTTTGGAAAACTCCCATTAAAGCAGAGGTTCCGCCAGCATTACTACTGTTACTGTTCATGATGATCGAAGTGATCGTAGTAAGGAGCATTCCAATAAAGATAACAATAAAGAACACTAAGGAAATCACTAGGAACAAATTATGCCACATGAACGAACTGGCCAAGAGGATTAAACTTAAAACTCCGGCGCCGGTAAACGCAAACCAGGTTTGCGATAGAATCGAATATTTTTGGGATAAACGACCAGGAAGTGCTGATCCTAAAGCAATTCCTATTCCATTTAAAGCATAAAGCAAACTAAAGCTTTGCACTGATACGTGAAACTCGGTTTGAAAAACAAATGAAGACGCGGAAATATAACTGAAAAGGGCGCCGTAGATTAAGCCGGCTAAAATAATTAACCGTAAAAAGCTGCGATCAGTTAAGAGCTTAAAGGTGTCGGTAATCGTAGAAGTGGCACTGCCAGTGATCCGATCAGCTTCGGGTAACGTTTCGGGTAGGCCCACAAAAATGGCGATGACAACTGCTAAGCCGATGATGGCTAGTAAAACGAAGATACCTTTCCAGCCGGTATATTTAACCAAAAAGCCCCCAATGACCGGAGAAATAACTGGAAAAATACCGTTCACTGCAGAAAGCATCGCATAGAATTTGGTTAGAAGGGCGCCAGAAAACATGTCTCTGGCAATAGCTCTAGATAACACTTGGCCACTAGCGCCGGCCAGTCCTTGAATGAAGCGTAAACCAATTAGCATGTAGGCAGAAGTGCTAAATGAGATTAAAAGTGAAGTAATTCCAAAAATAGCAAAACCAATTAAAAGGGGATTTTTACGACCGTATTTATCGCTTAGTGGACCGGCAATAATTTGCCCTAAGGCTAATCCTAGTAAACAAGAGCTTAAGCTCATCTGAATTAAACTAGCAGGAACGTTTAAAAAGGTGCTCATTTCGGGTAATGCTGGTAAGTATAAGTCAATAGATAACGGACCAGTAGCACTGATGGTTCCCAGTAAAATAGTTAACCAAATACGTTTAGCAGTAGAGGGGTTAGTGTTCATAATTGCCTTCTTTCTATTAGATAGTTCGGAGTTTTAAGCCATAGGTCAACTTATGGTATAATCGATTGTGATTAAGTGCTGCCATGAATACGACAGCAAATAAAAGGAGTATTAGTTGATGAAAACAGTTAAAGAAATACTCAGCTGGGTTGTCCCAATTGCGATTGGGTTAATCATTGCTCTATTATTACGGGCATTTGTTGTGACCGTAGCTCGAGTAGATGGGCCTTCAATGGAACCTAACTTGGTAAATAATGAACGGATGATCGTTTGGCGACAAGCGCCAATTAAGCACTTAAGTGTAATTGTTTTTGATGCCTATGGAGAAGATCCTAGTGCTAAAACTAAGGGAACAGATTACGTTAAGCGGGTAATTGGCCTCCCAGGCGATACCGTTTCTAGTAAGGATGGTAACTTGTACGTTAATGGTAAGCTAGTAAAACAAAACTTTATTAGCAAGTCAGAACGCACTTCCGGTACTGGTAATTGGGATTTGAAGTCCCTCTCATCTCAATGGAGTGAGTATAACGGAGTTACCAAGGTTCCTAAGGGACAGTACTTCGTAATGGGTGACCACCGTAGTGTTTCTAATGACGGTCGTTATTGGGGCTTTGTCTCTAAGAAGAACATTATCGGGGTGGTAAAGGTTCCATTTTGGGAAACTGATAAAACTCAACGCGATAACGTTAATAAGTTAGCATATTAATTAGCTAAAAAGCTGGTACAAATTGTACCGGCTTTTTTTATTATCCATTATATTCAATAATTTGTGCGTTGCTAGGGTCAGTAACGTCAAGTTTGGTGATACTACCATTATTAGGTTGGGGCATAACTGGTTGGCCGGGTGTTAATAAAGTCGCTAAGGTTCTAATATAGGTACCATGGCTCACTACGATAGCCGCTTGTCCATCCTCTAAACTGTTGCTCAAATGAATTAGTGCCTGGTTTATTCGTTGAGCTAATTGATCACCCGTTTCTGCTTCGTGAAAGGGGTCTGCGGCATTCATGAAGTCACGAATTTTAAGAATGCCATACTGTTCAACTAGATCTGGTTGGTGTCGGAATCCCTTAGGACCACCAATCATGTTCCAGGTTAACTTAGAGTCTAATCCTTCAAAGGAGCCAAAGTATGCCTCTCTTAAATCAAGAAGGCGTTCTGGAACTGGCATTGGTTGATTTTGTTGAGCCAAAATAATATCTAAGGTATCCATTGCTCGACCTAAATCTGAGCTAGCTGCGTAAGTAAAAGTGACTCCAGCTAATTTATTACCGGTGGTGGCGGCCTGTTGTTTGCCTAACTCGGTTAAGGGGGAGTCAACCCAGCCCTGCATTTTATTGAAGTGATTCAACAGGGTTTGTCCGTGACGAACTAAATAAACTGTTTTCATAATTACGGCCTCACTTAAATTAAACTGCTTCAATTTTAGCATATCTGGCCAGGCACACCAACCAGGCTATGATAAACTAAGGGTAATTGAGGAGGGAAGTTAATGACAAAGTTAATCTCTTGGAACGTTAATGGTATTAGAGCTGCAGTTAACACGCATGACTTCATAGCTACCTTTAACCAGTTGGATGCTGATGTTTTTTGTATTCAAGAAACTAAGGTTCAAGAAGGGCAAATTGAATTGGAATTACCTGGCTATCATCAGTACTGGAATTTTGCGGAACGTAAGGGTTATTCTGGAACTGCTATTTTTACCAAGGAAGAACCGTTATCCGTTTCTACTGATATTGGTAATGAAGAATTAGACCATGAAGGGCGGGTAATTACTGCTGAATACGCAAATTATTATGTGGTGTGCTGCTATACGCCTAATGCGCAACCGAAGTTAAAGCGTTTGGCGTTTCGCCAACAATGGGATGCTGTCTTTTTAGACTATCTCCAAAAATTGAATGCTGTTAAACCAGTAGTAGTTTGCGGAGATTTAAATGTGGCTCATGAACCTATTGACTTGAAAAATCCCACCAGTAATCACCATAACCCCGGCTTTTCAGATGAAGAACGAGCTGATTTTAGCAACTGGTTGGCTGCAGGATATGTAGACTCATTTAGAATGCTGCATCCGAATGAAGCAGGGATTTATTCTTGGTGGAGCTATCGCTTCCATGCCCGTGAGAATAATTCGGGGTGGCGGATAGATTATTTTGTCGTTAGCGAAATTTTGGCGGATCAAATTGCGGCGGCTGAAATCTTAACTGACATCTACGGTTCCGATCATTGTCCAGTAGAACTTGATTTTGCAAACTGACTTCGCGAACTAGTTTGCGATGTGCTATAATGTTTAGCGAGGTGAACAGTATGTCAGAATCTATTAAAGATATTGCCGATGAAATCGGGGTATCGAAAACTGCCATTCGCAAACGAATGACGGACGAGTTCCGAAAAACGCGAACTGAAAAACAAGGTAATAAAATTTTAATTACCGATGAAGGGGTTGCGGAACTAAAGGAACAATTTAAGGCCAGCGGAATCACTGAACAAGATACTGCTGAAGATGACGATCAAGTTGATTTGGCACGTCAAGAGCTAGGTGTCTTGAGCGAGCAATTGACCAGTCAGTCTGATCAATTAAAGGAAAAGGATCGTCAAATTGCTGAATTACATAAGTTGTTAGATCAATCTCAACAGTTACAGTTAGATGTTCAACAACGAATGAAGCAATTAGAAACCAGCAAGGCAGAGGTTAAAGCAATTGAAACAGCTGAACAACCACAGGCTGACAATGAAGCAAAACCAGGTAAAGTGAAGTTAGAAGGCCAAGCTGATGAGGCGGAAACTGAAAAAATTAATCCGTTACCTCCTCGCAGTGAAGATGCAACTAGCACCACTACCAAAAGAAGATGGTGGCCATTTGGTCGCCAAAAGAAATAAAAAGTCGGCTGAAGGCCGACTTTTTTAACATCAAAATAGATTAGAAGGGAAATGATAGTATGGCACAGTTTGGTCAACCATTAGAACCAGCAGAATTAACCCAATTAAGCAATTCGTTGCATAAAGATCCCAATGCAGAAGTGTTAACTAGAACTATTACCCACAATGGTATCGACGCAGCGGCGTTTGATCCACAAGTGGCAGTGAGATTAGATCCGGTCTTTTCCTTAGAACTAGAAACGGGCAAAGTCACTAATCAAAAACGGAGTGGACGGTGTTGGCTATTTTCAGCTGCTAATATGTTGCGGCACCAATTTGCTAAGCAATACAAAGTGAAAAATTTTGAACTCTCTGAAAAATATCTATTTTTCTGGGACAAAATTGAACGGGCTAATATTTTTTATGACCGGGTGATTGCCACAGCTAGTCGGCCGTTATCTGATCGAGAAGTGAGTTTTTACTTTGAAATGCCAGATGACGACGGTGGGCAGTGGGATATGGCCGCAGCATTAGTTGAAAAATACGGAGTGGTGCCGGTTAGTGTCTATCCAGAAACAGCCAATTCTGAGGATACAGGTGCGTTAGCTGCCAATTTGAACCGGAAGTTAAGACAAGATGGCCTGCAATTACGGCAACTGATTGCAGAAGAAAAAAGTGATGCTGAAATTATTGCGGCCAAGGAAAACATGCTTGCTGCGATTTATAAAATTACCGCCTACGCCTTAGGCGAACCGCCAATGCAGTTTGACCTAACGTATCGCGATGATGATAAACAGTATCACCGAGTAACTGGTTTAACCCCGCAACAATTTTATCAAGATTATATTGATATGGACTTAAGTGAGTATGTGACGGTGACTAATTCACCGGATAAACCGTTGAATCAGTTATATCGATTACCTAGTGAAGAAAACGTGGTGGGCGGTCGCCAAATTCAATTTTTAAACGTGGAAATGGACGTATTGGAACAGGTAGCGTTAGCTCAGTTGCAAGATGGCCAAGCAGTTTGGTTTGGTAACGATGTAATGCAACAAATGGATCGAAAACGGGGATATTTAGACAGTAATTTGTACCGCTATTCCGAACTGTTTGGCGTAGAGTTACAGATGACTAAGGCTCAACGCCTAGAAACCCACGAAGCAGCAGTGTCTCACGCCATGACCCTTACCGGTGCCGAAGTGGTGGCAGATAAGGTAACTAAGTGGAAAGTTGAGAATTCTTGGGGCGCTAAAAACGGTGAAAACGGCTACTTTACGATGAGTGCTGATTGGATGAACGACTTTGTATACGAAGTGGTCGTGAATAAAAAGCATCTAACAGACACGCAACGAGAATTATTAACTAAAGCGCCGGTGGAATTACCTGCTTGGGATTCACTTGCGTAATAAAAAAACATGCCGATTGGCATGTTTTTTTATGTTATTGAACTGCTACTAAAACTTGATTGGTTTTATCGTAATCTAAATCACGAACTACCTTGTAGCCAGCTACTTTTAAGCCGGTAGTTTTATTGGTGCCACTGATTGGATTGCCTACGCTAATAGTTTGATCCATATCAAGTCCACTTAGTTGCCCCTTCATACTGATTACGGGTTTGGTCTTGGATGTGTTTTTGAAGGTGTAAGTTAAAGTTCCTTGCTTGTCTAATGCATTGGCCTTCTTAGCGGCATCAAAACTCTTATAAATTTTATCAACACTATAGATAGTTACCTTGTTGCCTTTGAAGTAATAAGCATCAAAGCCAGATTTACTTTTGGCGTTTAGACTGCCAGCCATGTACCATAATTTGTTACCTTTAGTTAAGTTCGTTTTGGCGTCGGTGTTATTTGGGTTGGTGTTTTGCATACTTGCTTTACTACTGTCATTACTACCATTAGATTGGGACTTAGAATTACCGCAGCCGACCAAGATAAGAGCCAGTGCGAATGCAGCACTTACTGCAGTTAAAATTCGAATTGCTTTTTTCATATATATCACCTCTCCGGCTAAAATATCATAAATATTAGGGGAATACTAGCCTTTTAACTTTGAATTAATAATTCTTTGATAAACTGAAACCGGAGATTAACATAAACGAAACTTAAAAAAGAAAAGGGTCTCATTTGACTTTTGGGAAGCAAAACTATTTACTATAGATATTACGAGGTAAAGATATGAATAAACCAACAATTTTAATTGTCGAAGATAATAAAGAACTGGCCAGTGGGCTTGCGGATTTTTTAACGGATACCGTTACCGTTAGAAACGCTTATGATGGTTATACCGGTGAAGAAATGGCACTGGATCCTGATGTGGATTTGATTGTCTTAGATATCATGTTACCGGGACAAGACGGGCTGGAATTACTGAAAAATATTCGCCAATTTGGTAATGATACGCCGGTTTTAATTTTGACGGCCAAAGATACCATTGTGGACAAATTAAAGGGATTTCAAGCGGGCAGTGATGACTATTTAACTAAGCCGTTTCATCGAGAAGAGCTGTTGATGCGGGTGAAATCATTACTGAAACGCGCCGGAAAATTAAATAAAGAAACTACGGTTTCCGGTGGTCCGATTACTTTGGATTTGGCCAAGCATACGACAAATGTTGCTGGTCAACCGGTGGACTTGAAAGGTAAGGAATTTGATTTACTTCAATACCTATTAGAAAATCCGGAAATGATTATCACTAAGGAACAGATTTTTGATCGCTTGTGGGGCTTTGATTCGGAAACGTCGCTCAGTGTCGTAGAAGTCTATATGAGTAATCTCCGAAAAAAGTTAAAACCATTTGCAGCTGACGGAATGATTAAGACAATTCGTAACGTGGGCTACATTGTGGAGGTGAACGATGAAGGAACAAAAACAGATTAACCAAAAGCAGCAACGTCGGTTTTTTGTGGTTGAATTTTTAGCACTAGCGTTTTTATTTGGATTATTGGGGATTTTGGTGAGTCACTTTTTTGAAGCATCGGTCTACTCTAATATTGACCAAAATATCGTCCACCAACAAAAAATGGTTTTGCTACGACCAACTGAAAGTACCCAAAATAACGGCCAGCTCAATCCGGGGGATGGGGGACCAACTCGGTTTCAAGCAGATACTGTAATTTACAGTGATTCTGGCAAAATTTTGAACACCGCAACGTTGGGTAATCGCTATGCGGTATTAAAAAAGCTTAAGTTCAATCCAAAAGCGACGGGACAACTGATGACCCAAACCGTTAATGGCAATTCCTTTCGGACGGTGTTGATGAAAGTTAAAAATCAAACCACCAAACAGGTGAACTATGTTTTAATTGCCGAAAATATTGATACTCAAACCAGCATTATTAAGGAATTTGATAAGTTGTTGATTATCATTTTGGTAATCTTTTGGTTGGCGGCGATCTTAATTAGTTACGCCCTGTCGAGTTACTTTATGGGGCCAATTTTGCGATCATGGAACAAACAACAGGAATTTGTCTCTAACGCGGCTCACGAGCTGCGGACGCCGTTAACGATCATTCAAAACAAGTTGGAATATTTGTTTACTAAACCCAAGTCACAGGTGATTGATGAGACCGAACCAATTAACCAGGCCCTTAATGAAACCAAGCGGTTAAGTCGCCTGACGTCAGAATTGTTGACGGTGGCGCGTTCTGATTCTAATCGAATGCAGGTAGATCCAGTAGCGATTAAGCTATCTGATTTTATGCAAGAAACGGTTGAGCCGTACGTTGAGGTGGCTGCTAGTCAAAACAAGCAGTTAAGCTTTGGCAATACAGTAGATGGGTTTGTTAAAATTGATGTGGACTTACTGAAACAGGTATTAGTCATTTTATTAGATAACGCCTTGAAATACACCAAAGCCGGTGATCAAATTAATGTTTTTAGTGAGCCCGTCGGTAAAAACTCATGGAAATTAACTGTTTCTAATACGGGTGAATCGATTTCTGATGCTGATAAACAACGAATTTTTGAACGTTTTTACCGGGTCGATAAATCTCGCAATCAAGATACCGGGGGTAACGGTTTAGGTTTGTCCATCGCTAGTTGGATTATTGGCCAACACCACGGTAAAATTACCGTAACTGATGTGGCGCCAACGGGCGTGGCGTTTATCTGCACGTTACCAAGAAATTTTAAGTAAATAAAAAGTAGGATAGGGATGCCTAAGGCACCCCTATTCTACTTTTTGGTTGGCAATGTGGTGGTTACTGTTCCTTACAATACCCCGTAAAACGGCTTCAACCAACTTATTTCCTCCGCTTAAATAAATAGCAGTCAATAGCGATCTTTCAGGCCGAACTATTGACTGCTATTTTCTTAGTGCTCAGAAATAAACCGTGTTGGTCTCAGCACTCTACTAAAACGGCTTCACCTCACTGCTTTTTCCGTCCAACAAAAAATGCCAAATAGCGATTCAAAAAACAAATCGAACTATTCAGCATTTTTCTATTGGTACTCGAAAGCACCCGTGAGGTTCAGCACTTTATCCTAAATCGGCCTCTCAAAGCAAACAGTTCCACCTAGCTCAATTAATTCAATAGCGATTCAAACTGCGAATCGAACTATTCCTGCTCTTTAGAATTAATCCTCAATGATTAACGGTTCTGTCAGCACTTTAGTCAAAAAACGGCTTCAGGACTCAACTAACTCACCTAACTACAAAATAACGGGCAGCGGCTTAATGCCAAACTACCCGTTATTTTTAGGTTAGAAACTCGTTAGTTACCGAGTCCCTCAGCACTTTATTTAACTTCCGTCGTTGGGAAACGCAGGACAGCGGCGTAATCTGCTTGTACTGGCATTTCTTCTTCAGGCAAGACATAAACGTCACCGTTGAAACCAGTAGTGGTAATTGCCAAATCGTTTAGCAAGTTGCTTGGATGCCCTTCGGTATCTTTACTGTCAAATTGAACGTGGTTAACGTCCTTTTCAGCCACGTAAGCACCATCTTTAACGAAGAGGGTAGCAACTGAGCCCGCCATTGCGGCTTCCGCAATTTTGTTAATATCGGTAAGGGTCTTCTTAGCGCCAGTAGCGTTATCGAAACGATCTGCCAATTCTAAGATTGTTAGATGGTTGTATTGGGCGTTAACGTTTCGCACCATGTCTAGTAATTCTTTGTGAGAAGTTTTGAGACTAGGAATCTTTTCAAAGCGCACATCAGAAAGCATCTTGTTCTTAGTGATTTTTCTGAATTCTCCTTGGACAGCTGGTTCAGCTGCTAAAACAACTGGTAAATGATCCTTGTTGGTAAAGTTCTTGATTACGTATTCATCTACTGCTTGGAAGTAACGAAGTTGATCGCTTCTATCAGATTCTTCTTTAGGATCGTAGCCCCGCTTGAAAGTAGCACCATGGCCACGGCCGTGACCAGCAGATTTTAATTGTTGATCATCAGCAGGGATGTAATCTCCTAAGGCGTCTGTTAGGGTGGAAGGAGTATCAGCGGTAACTTCTGGCTCTTCAATTACCCGGTTTTGGATTTGGAAGAGATGAAATGAATTCTTCCGCAAAACAACCAAATTGTATGCTAGTGGGAATTGGAAGTCTTTGAGTAATGGTAAGACTTGCATAGTGTCGCCCACTGCAAATGCTGGCTTAGCTGGGTAGTTAAGTCGGAACATGTTGATTTGATCCGCAGTAACGTAGATGGCTAGGCCTTGAGAAACATCGTTGCCTAGAGTTTCGGTTTGGAGTAATTGGTTTAATTTAGCTTCATAGTCAGGCCAGAATTTGCTTAAGTATTTTGATAGGTATGCTTTTTTGGCTTGGGCAATCAAACTATTGAGTTGAGTTTTGTCTTCTACGGAATTGTCCGCTTTAGGATTTAAAGGAAGCACAATCGTTACGATCGGTCCTTTGTGAGCTGAAACCGTTAGTAAGTTTTTAATATCTGCATTAATAGCCATAATTGATCCCTCCAAATTAACTTTTGTGATTAAGTTCATCTTATCACGGATGATTTTAAAATGGTGTTTTAACGATTGAGGGTGCGATAAATCAAGTACAAAATAAAGGCAACAATGACGGCAGCGCCAATCATTGGCTGGTTTTTAAAAAGTTCGTGGAGAATATGGACGGAATGAATTCCGTGAACTCCCGCAAATAAGACAATTTTAGGTAACATTTTTTTCCAGCTTCTTTCTAGTATCAAGGTGTAATTTGAGTTATATTAATACTATTATTGATCAAGATATAGAAAGGAGTCGATTATGTCAATTGACTGGCAAGCGGTTTTTAATGTAATTGTAGTGGTCAATGCTGTCTTAGCTATCATAACTGTTTTTAAAGAAAAACGGGATATTGCGGCCATTTGGGCTTGGCTCTTAGTGTTAATTTTTCTACCAATCGTGGGGTTTGTTGCTTATGCTTTTGTAGGCCGGCAACTCCCCCAAAACCGATTATTTAGATTACATAACCACGTGCAAATGCAAATTAATGATCGCTTAACTGAACAACGAAAACAAGCGGGCAACCAGGATCAGACTCCTGCTGATTTGGTGGCGGAAAAAAATCAAACCGTGGTCCAGATGTTTAAAGAAACCGATGCGGCGTTTTTGGCTCGGAAAAATAAAGTCAAGGTGTTTACTAAGGGAACTGATTTGTTTCACCGCTTGATTGAAGATATTGAAGCGGCTAAAAAAAGTATTCATATTGAATTTTACACGTTTTACAACGATCAAATTGGTAATGAAATTTTAAATTTATTGGTTAAAAAAGCGCAAGAAGGCTTAGAAGTACGGGTGATTTATGATTCTTGGGGCTCCTTAGGGACAACCCGGAAGTTCTTTGAACCTTTGCGCAAAGCTGGCGGCTATGCCTATCCATTCTTGAATACCCACTCTGCTATCTTGGATTTTCGGTTAAACTTTCGGGATCACAGAAAAATTGTGGTGATCGACGGGATGATTGGCTATATCGGTGGTTACAATATCGGCGATCAGTATTTAGGCCGGAAGAAAAAGTTCGGTAACTGGCGCGATACCCATCTACGAATTATTGGTTCTGGAGTCTTTGGATTGCAATCACGATTTATTTTAGATTGGAATGCTACTAGTCCGCATGACCAAATCAATGAGGCTCAAGTAGATCCGAAGTATTTTCCAGTTACTACCACCAAAGGCTTGGTGGACATGCAGATTGTTTCCAGCGGCCCCAACTCTGAGATGCAGCAAATCAAGATGGGGTATATTAAAATGATCTTAAAAGCTAAACAGTACTGCTGGATTCAAACCCCATATTTGATCCCAGATGATAGTGTCTTGGATGCGTTGCGAATTGCGGCTAAATCCGGAGTAGATGTGCGAATTATGTTGCCGTGTATGCCGGATCACGCCTTCGTTTATCGGGCGACGCAGTATTACGCGCATCAATTAGCCGATGAAGGGGTAAAAATCTACTACTATCAAAATGGCTTCTTACACGCCAAAACGATGGTGATCGATGGCGAAATTGCTTCGGTAGGGTCAGCTAACTTGGATTATCGTAGTTTTAAATTGAATTTTGAAATTAATGCTTTCTTGTATGATGAGAAGTTGGCGGCGGAATTGACGGATATTTATCAAAATGATATTAGTTTTAGTGAATTACAAACGCCAGAAATGTTTGAACAGCAGTCTACTTGGCTGAAGTTCAAGCAAACGTTTAGTCGGTTACTATCGCCGATCTTGTAGTTCAAGCAAGATAATTGATCTTATGGTGAGAGGCGCTCTATAATTAATTTGAAAGATGATAGTTGCTATTTGGTTGGTTACACCAAAGCGGTGGTACTATGTCAGCGAACTAGACAGCTAAATAGTGGGACGCCATTGATGGTTTGTTAGGTAAATGAGCAGAGAAAACGTAATGCTCATTTTCGCTTTTCTAGTAGGGAAACCAGGTGTCTTCGGTAATTCATCTTTCATAATTGGTTCTTTAATAAGGTCCACCCCGACCGACATGCCAATTAGGTGGGAGTAAAAGCTCCTGCTTTTTTTGTGTCTTAAATATCATTTATAAAAAAAGTTGCCCGGATAAATATTATCATTTACAATCGTATTTATCCGGACAAATATTAAGGGGTAAATTATATGCCAATTGAAGACACTAGAAGTGAACGAGAAAAAATGATTGCTGAAGAACCTTACAACGTACAAGATCCAGAGTTGGTGGCCGATCGTATTCGGGCTCAACAACTATTTAAGGAACTCAACACGACAACGTTAACTGACTTAGACCGTAATGCCCGAATCGCTAAGGACTTGTTTGGGTCCACTGGAGAAAAGATTGAAGTGCGCCCCGACTTTAGCTGTGATTACGGTTATAACATCCACGTAGGTGAAAATTTTTTTGCTAACTGGAACTGTATTTTGCTAGATACCTGTCCCATTAATATTGGCAAAAATGCCTTGTTAGCTCCCCGCGTGCAAATGTATTCTGCTAGTCATCCGTTTGATATTGAACGTCGAACTCATTGGATTGGGACTGGCGCAAGTATTAACATTGGGGATAACTGTTGGATTGGTGGCGGTGCGATCATCACCCCGGGAGTTACGTTAGGTGATAACGTGATTGTAGGAGCTGGTTCGGTGGTCACTAAATCCTTTGGGGATAATCTGGTGATTGCAGGTAATCCGGCAAAAGTGATTAGGGAATTGGATCCAAATGAAATTAGACAATAAAAAACACAGCTAGGGCTGTGTTTTTTATTTGCTTATAGTTGGTATTTAATCTCTCTTTGATTTGTTTCTATAACCTTATGATTAGTTAAATCAATAAGCCGTTGTGGATAAGGAGCGTTACTTTCCACAATTACCGTGTTATTTTCCTGTTTAATAATGCGACCATTGATTGCTTTGAAGCGACCGTTATCTTGATATACATAAACTTCTTGGCCAAAACCATTTAGGTAAGCAACTAATTCTTCTCCCATGTCCCAGTCGTCTTCTCCGGTGTAACCATCTGGGAAAAGACGAGTGAAGATGCCACCATCCGAAGCAAAAATAGATTGACCAAAGCGATTTCTCGATAGATCTGGTCGGTTTAAATTAGGACCGGCAATGCTATAAGTAGAAGCTGCTTCACCGGGGGTTAATTTTCGATCAGTGGCTGTGGCGTTAGAGTCATACATATAAAGGACCGCAACGGTTCCTCGATATGCAGCTTCTACTAATTCTGGGTCGAACAATTCGCGACCAGTAATTAAGGCTGAAGCAGCAGTGACGCCTTCCCAAAGTGAATGGATCATATAAGACAAAGCTTCCCACCAGCGATCGGGGCTTTGAGAACGAAAATCATTGCTAAAACCAATGTTAGCCTTTAATAGTTCACCATAAATGGCTGCTTCTTTAGGGTGACCAGCTAAAGCTAATGCCCCTGCGGCAGGACCAAATCCGGCATTATCAAAGAAATGTTCAGTCATTGCTCCGGCTAGAGTTGGAGCATCGGTAGCCATTCTATTTGTGGCAGCTTTCCAGGAGGCAGAAATTTCTTTGTATTCTTGATCTAGATGATTGGCTTTTAAGGCTGTTAGTAAATCATTGAAGTATAAGAAGTACTGGCCCATCATTTGGGCCTCAGCTTTTCCGCGTTCATTATCATGAAGATCTGGGTTAACCCGAACATCAAAGATTTGGGCCGCCCATTTAAGGTATGTTTGAGGAGTATTTAACTTAAGGTCAGATGCATCGCATTGGGAAAGCAAGAAGAAAAGGTGAGCGATATATTCTAGATCCATTACCCGATAAAAGTCTCCGTAAACCTTGGCTGGTTTCTTTAAGTCGCCATCTACAAACCATTTGGGAATAACGTATTTGACTGCACTAGTTTCTACTTGCTGAATACATTGTTTACGATTAGCAACTTGGGAATCCATTCATGCAGGTATCTAATTATTGTAAGGGCCAGGCATTAGTACCTCATGTCGAAGTGCCTACCTATAAATCACGGGAATTTGCAGCCGTTCCTTATTTGGATTCGATTGCTACTTATGATGAAACTAGTTAAACAGTTACTATTTTTGCTGAAAATAAAAACCAAACAGAAGCGATGGACTTTGAAATTAAATTAGCTGATCTGGATTTGGTTGGAGTACTTGAAGCTACTCAGTTTAGTGGCTACGAGCCTAAAGCTGATAATAAGGACGGTAAGATGAAATTACGTGATCTCACAGATGTTAAATTAATCGACGATCAACTTATCGCCACATTGGAACCATTATCTTGGAACATGATTAGAATTTCAGTTGCCAATTAAAAAAACCACCTTTCGAAAGAAAGGTGGTTTTTATTAACTATAAAACAATTTCATTTCAATATCTTGATCATAATTACCGAAATGAGAACCAAAAATGGTACAACCACCTTGATTAACGGCTTCTTCTTTGATGGCGAACCTTACTGAAATGATATCGGAACCGTTATCGATATCGGTTAAAGAAACTTCAGAAAATGGTTGGCCATCTAGATAACTACCATGGTCGGTAATCCTAAAGGTTTTTAGAATTCCGTATTGATTAACATTATCCGGGACCCATTTAGGGGTGAATTTTCCCCTAGTATCTGAAAAATCTCCCGGGCTGGTCCAAGTACCAACTTCAATGTTATTAACAAAAATAGTAATGTCACTAGGCCAAACGTTATTAGAAAATGGAAATTCTGATCCTAATTCTGCTGAGATATCTAGCATTTCTAAGTTATCAGATTTTTTCAAATAGTTTGGGAAATGATATTCTACAAAGCCTTTAGTCCACCAAATCATGTGGGCGTTAATTCTATTCGGATCCATGAAGTAGGCGGGGATATCAACTTTACCGATAAAATCTTTCATTCCGGCTAGTCCACAAGAAGGTTCCACCGAGTAAGTAGTATAGTGACCTACTGGTACTTTGATAGTATAGGATTCAAAGCTAGGATAAATTCGATTAGGAAAGTGAACGTTAATGTTGTCTACTTTTAGGGAGGAAACTTTTTGATGTCCTTGGCGCTTAAAGGTGATTAGTTGTGCTTCCGCTAACTTGTTGAGGTGCATTAAAACAATTGAGTTGCTTAAGTCTAATTCACTAGCCAGATCTTGAACGCTCATGTGCTTTTCGGATAGTAATTGAATAATTTGCAGGCGAATAGGACTGGCCAATGCTTTATAAACTGGTAGTGAGGTGTTAGAAATATCTAAATCCATTATTTATTCTCCGACTTCAATTAAAATTAATAAAAACATGAATTTTAAAAATGTAAACGGTTCATAAAACGAAGTTATTATAACATAAATATGAAACCAAACGAAAAAAATTATATTATTTCATAAAAAGGTATTGCAAACGCTTTCGACTTTGGTTAAGATTATCTCGTAAAAAGTTATACGGACAAATAAAAAGGAAGGCGATTTATAATGACAAATATTGAAAACCAATATACAGATCCGCTAATCGTTCAACGTGCAGATCCATATATTTATAAGCATACTGATGGGTATTATTACTTTACCGCTTCCGTTCCAGCCTATAATTTAATTGAAATTAGACGTGCTAGAACTCTTGAAGGGCTTGCGCACGCAGCTCCAAGAACTATCTGGCGAAAACACGAAACTGGACCAATGAGTCAATTGATCTGGGCTCCAGAACTTCACTACATTGATGGTAAGTGGTTCATTTACTTTGCTGCCGCAGAGACTACCGCTTTTGATGAAAACGGAATGTTCCAACACAGAATGTTCTGTATTGAATGCGATAAAGATAATCCGATGGAAAGTGAAGACGATTGGTTTGAACATGGCCAAGTTAAAACCCCAATGGATTCATTCTCATTAGATGCAACCTGTTTTGAAGCTCACGACAAACTTTACTATGTTTGGGCTCAAAAAGATCCTGAAATTGCTGGTAACTCTAATTTATACATTGCCGAAATGGAAAATCCATGGACCCTTAAGTCCGATCCAGTAATGTTATCTAAGCCAGAATATGATTGGGAAACTCACATTTTCTCAGTAAATGAAGGTCCTGCGGTAATTCACCGAAATGGTCGTTTCTTTTTAACCTTTTCTGCAAGCGCTACCGACGAAAACTATTGTATGGGAATGTTAAGTGTTCCTGATGATGTTGATTTGCTAGATGCTACTAACTGGACTAAATTTGACAAACCAATTTTCCAAAGTGACTTAGCAACTCATCAATATGGTCCTGGTCATAATTCATTTACCGTTGCAGAAGATGACCAAACTGATATTTTGGTTTACCACTGTCGTAATTACACGGACATTAAAGGTGATCCTTTGTATGATCCTAACCGACACACTAAAGTTCAAGCGTTTACTTGGAATGAAGATGGTACTCCTAACTTTGGTAAGCCAGTTCCTTATAACTATAAATAACGAGGAGAGTGGAGATTTTGGATACTAATGACGTAAGTACTAATGAAAAAGCTGCCAAAGCGGAACTTGATCATCAAGAACCTAATGGCAAAAAAGAAAGAAAAAACTTCTGGGGCTTCCCATTTACTGATTTTACCTATTTCTTTATTTGGGCAGTTGTTAACGGTTATTTAACTTTATGGATGGAACAAGTTGGTCACTTAAATGGTGCTGAATCAGGGGCCGTGTTCTCCATGATGGCCGGAATTTCTTTAATTTATCAACCAATTTTTGGTGTTATTTCTGATAAGCTATTATTCAAAAAGAACCTGATTTTGATTATCGCTGCTGCTGGTCTTTTAATCGGACCTTACTTCCAATGGTTATTCTTACCATTAATGCAGGTTAATTCATTCTTAGTTGCCATTGTTACTGGTGCGTTTCTAAGTTTTGTATTGAACGGTGGGGTTTCCGTTATTGAACAATACGTTCAACGGGCTAGTTTAGCTAACCACTTTGAATATGCTCATGCTCGGGTTGGTGGTTCAGTTGCCGGGGTAGTTGCTTCACTTGTTGCCGGTCGCTTGTTCCTTTGGAGCCCTAACTCAATTTTTTGGGCATGTACTGTTGCTGCTGCTTGCTTAGTATTACTCTTGGTTTTCAGTGATAAAATCGATATGGATAACGCTGCTGCCGCTGGTGATACTTCTGATTCTTTGGATTGGAAAACTGTTTTATCTGTTTTCAAAATTAAGAACCTTTGGGTTTTAGCAATTTTTTACATGGGTGCTTCTGCCTTGTTTGATGTTTTTGACCAACAATTTATCATCTTCTTTAGAACTTTCTTCCATACTGCTGCACAAAGCACTTTGGTATATAGTTACATGACTTCTGGTCAAACGGCTATTGAATTCTTATTAATGTTCCCAATGCCATGGATCATTAACCGAATTGGTTCTCGAAATGGTTTAATTGCTTATGGTTTCATCACTGCACTTCGTATTTTGGGATCAGCACTTTCTCCAAACTGGATCTGGGTTGTTGGGTTCCGTTTGTTGGCCGGTTTAGAAATGCCACTGCTATTGACTTCAATCATGAAGTACATTGCCGGTGCATTTGATATTCGTTTGTACGCAACGATTTATGCTTTGGCATCAAACTTTGCTAAACAGATTTCTGTATTTATCTTCTCTAGTGTTGCTGGTAATTTATACGATACTATTGGTTACCAACACACTTACATTTGGATGGGAATCTTTGTTGTTGTAATTACTATTTTTGCAGCAATATTCTTGAAGAAAGAAGATCCTATCCAAGCTGGCGAAAGGGATAAGGATGGGAATCCACTCGCTTAACCGTTCCACCTCATAAATAAAATAAAGTCAGAAAATCTCTGGTTTATCAAATTTAGGATCAATTAAAAATTTGGTAAATCGGAGTTTTTTAGAAGGAGGACATAAATCATGAAAGCAAATGTTTATTTAAATAAACGGGATCAGATAGGCAAAATCGATCCTAGATTGTGGGGATCGTTTACAGAACAGTTGGGGAGATCTATTTACGAAGGAATTTATCAACCAGATCATCCATTAGCTGATGAAGATGGATTTAGAACTGATGTGATTGAAGCCGTTAAATCTTTGAATGTTCCTTTGGTTCGTTATCCTGGTGGTAACTTTGTTTCTGGTTATAACTGGGAAGATGGAATTGGCCCTCGTGATCAACGACCGACCCGATTGGATTTAGCTTGGCGTAGCATTGAAAGTAACCAATTTGGACTACATGAATTTATGAAATGGTGTCAAAAGGTAGGGGCAGAACCAGATATGGCTGTTAATTTAGGCTCAAGAGGAATTGATGCCGCTCGCAACTTGGTAGAATACGCTAACTTTCCTAAAGGCACTTTTTGGAGTGATCTCAGACGTCAAAACGGGGCTGAAGAACCATTTAATATTAAAGTTTGGTCATTAGGAAACGAAATGGATGGTGACTGGCAGATTGGGCATAAGACAGCCGAAGAATATGGTCGCTTAGCTCATGAAACTGCTAAGGCAATGAAACTAGTTGATCCGTCCATTGAATTGATTGCTAGTGGTAGTTCCTTACGAACCATGACTACTTTTGGTGAATGGGAAGAAACGTTACTAGACCACGTTTATGATGATGTTGAATACTTATCGTTGCATCAGTACTATGGTAATGAAGACAATGATTTACCTAAATTTTTATCTTCTTCAGTGGACTTTGATGGCTTTATTAACGACGTAGTGGCGATTTGCGATGCAGTAAAAGCTAGAAAGCATAGCTCTAAAACCATTAACCTTTCAATGGATGAGTGGAATGTTTGGTATCATTCACATGCTGCAGACGATGCTCAAAAACCTTGGCAACATGCTCCTCATTTATTAGAGGATCATTATAATTTTGAGGATGCTTTGGTAGTTGGTGGGCTGGCTATTACTTTGATGAAGCATTCTGATCGGGTTAAGATAGGTTGTTTAGCCCAGTTAGTTAACGTCATTGCACCGATTATGACAAATGCCGAGGGAACCCCAAGTATTTGGTATCAATCAATTTTTTATCCATATCAACAAGTAGCAAAATACGGCCAAGGAATTTCTCTTAATTCTCAAGTATTAGTAGATTCATATTCTAGTGGTAGTAACGAGGTTCCCTATTTAGACACGGTGTCTGTTTATAATCCGGAACAAAATGAAATTGTTATTTTTGCTGAAAATAAGTCGCAAGATAATATGCAATTAGCCGTTAATTTAAATGGATTTGAATTGGGAACAATTAAAGAGGCAACTCAATTTGCTGGATATGATATTAAGCAAACTAATGAAGACCAAGTGATGCAATTAGAAACATTAAATGATGTAAAAGTAGTTACTGATAAAGTGCAAGCAGAGTTACAACCCTTGTCTTGGAATATGATTAGGGTGAAAGTAAATAACTAATAAAAAACGCATTCCAGAAGGAATGTGTTTTTTATTAGTTATCTAAAAGGAAATATGATAATCAATTTCTTCAGTTTTAGTTTGACCATCTTTTAGAATTACATCACCAAATTGAGGTAGGCGAGTTGAATCTGGGAGGGTCTGAGCTTCAAGAGCTACACCTTCATAAGGTTTACCAACCCCGTTTGTCTTGATGAAATTCATGTTTTCTTCGGTAAATGAATTGGCAGTAAATACTACTAATCCGTTTCTACTTGACCGGATGCTGACCGAACGCTTAGTTGCTGGGTCGCTAAGCACTGCGATTTCATTGTTATCAGCGGGATTAACCTTGAAAATATCGTCAAATCCTTTTTCAGTCGTGTTGCTCATTTGTTTAATAGCATCGCCTAATTTGGTGTTTTCTTTAAAATCAAATGGCGTATTTTTATTGTCTAATAGGTTTCCAGTAGGGACTTTGATTTCGTCAAACTCTAGATGACTATCGGAATTGATCATTAGATTGTGGTTTAAGATGTCTGATTCGTTACCTAAGTTGAAGTAGGTGTGGTAGGTAGGATTAAACACCGTATCATGACCGTTTGCGGTAGCCGTAAATGATAATTTAACCGTATTATCTTCGGTTAGTTGATAAGTAATGGTGGTATCTAAATCACCAGGAAAGGCGTCGTCGACTTCTTTTTGAACGTGATGGAACTTGATGACGGGAACGTTATTTTCTGTGGTGATTTCACCGTCCCAAACTTGAGAATTAAAACCATGGGGGCCGCCGTGCAAATTAGTAGGTCCTTCATTAGGTTGTAACTCAAAAGTTTCTGAACCTAACTTTAATTGGCTGTCTTTAATTCGGCCGGCTGTGCGCCCAATAGCCATAGAAACATAAAAAGGATTAGCTAGATAATCAGCTGCGTGAGGGTAATTTAGTACTAAGTTAGCATCTGAACCATCGCTAGTAGGGACTTTAATTTCATACAAAGTAGCTCCCAAACTAATTGCAGATACTGTTACACCGTTTTCGTTAGTTAGCGAAAATTTAGTGATGGGCTGACCGTCGTAGTGGTCAAAAAGAGTTTCGGAAGTGCTGATAGTCATAATGATCCTCCTAAATAATAGTAAACGTTTTCACTTAATCGTAAAATATTGATCCGGATAAGTCAATTAGTTAATCGAAATTATGGCTATTTATTGGTGCTGGCACCATAAATATGACAAGGGAAATTGAGCAAATGGTGAAAATGGATTCAAGAAAACCAATTATGTTAGTAAAATTACTAATTTTAAAACAAATGAAGTAAATTGATATTTTATACGTACAAATAAATAAATTGTATTGATTTGTATGGACAAATAGTTTAAAATACTTTGTATCAATAGTTTGAAACCGCTTCAAATGAGTTGGGATTGATCCGTATCTATTTAAAGGGCGGAGACTTAACGAGCCCTTAAATCAATGGAGCAATTGAACTAATAATTTACAAATTAATTGGAGGTTTCACCATGAATCTATTAGAAACTTCTCAAGCCATCCAAGCCGGCAACGTTTCTCTTGGTATTGAATTGGGATCTACCCGAATCAAGGCCGTTTTGATCACTGCCGATTACCACACGGTGGCTGCTGGGAGCTATAACTGGGAAAACAAACTAGAAAATAACGTTTGGACTTACTCACTAGAAGCTGTTTGGACTGGGATTCAAACTAGTTACAAACAACTAGCTGCAGAAGTACAAAGCAAATACCATCAACCAATTACCAACATCAAATCAATTGGAATCAGTGCCATGATGCATGGCTACTTAGCCTTTGATCAAGCTGATAATTTGTTGGTACCATTCAGAACTTGGCGAAACAACATTACTGGTCAAGCAGCTGATGAATTAACTAAACTATTTAACTTTAATATCCCACAACGTTGGACCATCGCTCATTTATACCAAGCAATCTTAAATGACGAAGCCCACGTTAATGAATTAGATTTTGTAACTACCTTAGCGGGTTACGTTCACTGGCAACTGTCAGGAGAAAAAGTATTGGGTACGGGGGATGCTTCTGGGGTCTTCCCAATTGATCCAGCTACTGGTTACTATGACCAAAAAATGCTTGATCAGTTTAGCGCTCAAGCAAACGTTAAGAAATACCCTTGGAGCATTGAAAAAGTCTTGCCAGCCGTTAAACCAGCTGGTCAAGCAGCGGGACAATTAACTGAGACGGGAGCGAAGTTATTGGACCCAACCGGAAACCTCCAAGGTGGTAGCTTGATGGCACCACCTGAAGGGGATGCTGGAACTGGAATGGTTGGTACTAATAGTGTTCGGCAACGAACTGGAAATATTTCGGTAGGAACTTCTGCCTTTTCAATGGTGGTCTTAGACCAAAGTCTAAAACAAGTGCACCGAGATATTGATATGGTAATGACGCCGGATGGCTCACCAGTTGCCATGGTCCACGTCAATAATTGTTCTTCAGATATTAACGCTTGGACTTCACTATTTGGTACTTTTGCTCAACGGTTAGGTGTTGATATTCCGGCCGACAAACTCTACGGCACGTTATTCTTGGAAGCTACGCGTGCTGATCCTAACGCCGGTGGCCTCATCAACTACAGTTACTTATCCGGGGAAAATATTACCAAGATGGATGCAGGACGTCCCTTGTTTGTTAGAACCCCTAACAGTAACTTCAATTTACCTAACTTTATGTTGACCCAGTTGTACGCTGCGTTTGCACCTTTAGAAATCGGAATGGAAATCTTAACCGAAGAAGAAGGCATCCAAACTGACGTCATGATCGCTCAAGGGGGTCTCTTCAAGACTCCGGTGATTGGTCAACAAGTTCTCGCAAATGCCTTGAATATTCCAATTACCATTATGGAAAACGCTGGTGAGGGTGGCCCTTGGGGCATGGCCGTGTTAGCTGAATTTGCTGAAAATGGTGACGGCCAAGACTTAGCTGATTACCTAGACAGCAACGTCTTTAGCCATCCAGAAACGATGACGTTAAGCCCAGAACCTGCTGGTGTGACTGGTTACCAAGAATTCTTGAAGAATTATGTAGCCGCATTACCAGTTGAAGGCGAAGCTATTAAAACGATTCCTGATCAAAACGGAGGTAAATAAGTAAACGATGTTAGAAAAACTAAAACAAGAAGTCTATGATGCCAACATGCAACTACCAGAATTGGGATTAGTTACCTTTACTTGGGGTAACGTTTCCGGAATTGACCGAGAAAAAGGGTTATTCGTAATCAAGCCTTCTGGAGTTGACTACGAAGATTTGAAACCTAGCGACATGGTAGTCGTTGATTTAAACGGGGAAGTAGTCGAAGGAGAAATGAATCCTTCTAGTGACACTCCTACACACACTTACCTTTACAATCATTTTCCAACTATTGGGGGGATTACCCATACCCACTCTCCATGGGCAGTATCCTTTGCGGCAGCTAAGATGGACATCCCAGCTGTTAGCACCACCCATGCCGATACTTTCTTCGGCGATATTCCTTGTGCCCCAGCCTTGACCGAGGCTCAAATCAAAGAAGCCTACGAATTAAACACCGGTAAGGTGATCGTAGACGAATTTGAAAAACGGGGAGTAGATCCTGATGCAGTCCCAGCCGTTTTGGTTAGTCAACACGGACCATTCTCATGGGGTCCTACACCAGCCAAGGCAGTGTACAACGCCAAGGTATTGGAAGTCGCAGCCGAAATTACTTATCACGGTTTACAAATGACCCGCGACGAAATTCACGTTCCACAATACTTGCTTGATAAGCATTACTACCGGAAACACGGTGCTAACGCCTACTACGGTCAAAATAGTGCCAAATCAAAAGATCATGCAGCTCACATCTAACAATAAAAGGAGATTTTAATCATGAAAAACACACAAGATTACAAGTTCTGGTTCGTTACTGGGAGTCAATTCTTATACGGTGAAGATCAACTTAAGCAAGTTGGTTCTGATGCAGAAGACATCGTTAACAAATTAAACGCTAGCGGCAAATTACCATACGAAATTGTTTACAAGGGCGTAATGACCACTGCTGATGGCATCACTGACTTCATGAAAGAAGCCAACTACCACGATGAAGTTGCCGGGGTAATGACTTGGATGCACACCTTCTCACCAGCTAAAAACTGGATCCGCGGAACTAAGTTATTGCAAAAACCTTTGCTTCACTTAGCAACCCAATACCTCAACAACATTCCTTATGACACAATCGATTTTGACTACATGAACTTAAACCAAAGTGCTCATGGTGACCGTGAATATGGTTACATCAACACTCGTTTGAACAAGAACAACAAAGTCGTTTACGGCTACTGGGGTGACGAAGACGTCCAAGCAGAAATCGCTTCTTGGGAAGACGTTGCCGTAGCTTACAACGAAAGTTTCAAGATCAAAGTTGCTTTGTTTGGTGACAAGATGAGAAACGTTGCCGTTACCGACGGTGACAAGGTAGAAGCCCAAATTCAAATGGGTTGGACTGTTGATTACTATGCAGTTGGTGACCTAGTTGCTGAAATGGACAAGGTTTCTGACGAAGATATCGACAAGAAGTACAAAGAATTAGGCGAAACCTACACTATGGTACAAGGTGACAACTCAGCCGAAAAATTTGAACACAACGTTAAGTACCAAATTCGCGAATACTTTGGTTTGAAACGTTTCATGGATGATCGTGGTTACACTGCCTTCTCAGATAACTTCGAAGATCTTTACGGCATGGAACAATTACCTGGCTTGGCTACTCAATTATTGATGGCTGAAGGTTATGGTTTTGCCGGTGAAGGTGACTGGAAGACCGCTGCCTTTGATCGTTTGTTGAAGGTATTGAGCCACAACAAGCAAACTGCCTTCATGGAAGATTACACTTTGGATCTTCGGAAAGGTCACGAAGCCGTATTGGGATCACATATGCTTGAAGTTGACCCAACCTTAGCATCTGACAAACCAAGAATTGAAGTTCACCCATTGGATATTGGTGGCAAAGAAGATCCAGCTCGATTGGTATTTACTGGTTCTGAAGGCGAAGGAATTGACGTAACTATCTCTGACTTCCGTGATGGTTTCAACATGATTAGCTATGCAGTTAACGCTAACAAGCCTGAAAAGGAAACTCCACATTTGCCAGTTGCTAAACAACTTTGGACTCCAAAGGTTGGTTTGAAGGCCGGCTCAACCGCTTGGATCTACGCTGGTGGTGGTCACCACACTGTCTTCTCATTGGCAATTACTGAAGAACAATTGGCTGATTTAGCTAAGATGTTTGACATGAACACAACGGTGATTGACTAGTAATAAGTGTGACGAGTACCGGTAAAAAGGGGAGAATTAATTTAAAAATTGGAAATAGTTCGATCTTTAGATCGCTATTAACAATTTTGAATTAAGCGACTCTTTTTGGTACAAGGAGCACGAGAAGTAAGTGTGAGTAAAGCGGTTAGTCAGTGAGTATAGTGAAATTTAATTTTAATAGTTCGATCGGATTGTGATCGCTATTAAATTAAATAAACTAGACGGAACTGGCTGCTTTACGAACACGTTGGTGCTAGAGTGCTAAAAAAGTCGCTTAATCATTGAATAAAAACAAGCGAGGCCAAATTTGCCTCGCTTGTTTTTTAGTAAATTTCACAAAGTAGCATTGATAGCTGGTCGGATTAGCGAAAAACTGTCATAATAATGGTAATAATTAATTTGAGTGGAGAAACTAGGGAAGTTCATGGCAACTAAATACGAAAACGTCAAACAAGACTTAAAACAAAAAATAACCTCCGGAGAATATGCAATTAACCAAAAATTGCCGACAGAATCCGTATTAATGGCTAAGTATAAGGTTAGTCGTTACACGGTTCGACGAGCTATTAGCGATTTAGAAAATGATCACTTCATCTACAAAATCCAGGGTGGGGGGATGTACGTCGATGATTGGCGACAAAAGGACACCCATTCCAAGAAGGAAAATAAGTTTATTGGGTTACTGTCAACGCACATTGCGGATTACATTTTCCCTAATATTATCAACGGGGTCGATCGAATGATTTCTGATCATGGTTATATGCTAGTGATCAGTAACACCCATAACGATCAGGAACGCGAGCGGGAATCTTTAATGGAAATGCTGGATAAAAACGTAGCGGGACTCATCATTGAACCAACTCAATCAGCATTACCAACTACTAACGCTGATTTGTACGATCGAATTCGAGAACTTGGCATTCCGACGGTATTTATTAACGCGATTTATCCGGAAATGGAAGCTGATTTTCCTTACGTTACTACTAATGACTACGGTGGAGAACGCAAGCTAACTAACTATTTGATTGAACAAGGGCATAAACGTATTCTAGGGATTTTCCAAGTGGATGATATTCAAGGGGTCCGCCGGATGGAGGGCTTTACGGCAGCCTACCGGGAACATCCAGATATTTTCTTGGACGCCCAAATTTTGATGTACCAATCATCTGATAAGTTGGTGAACGTGTTTGAGCGGATTGAAGGTTACTTAAAAGGTCCTGACCGGCCATCGGCGATTGTTTGTTACAATGATCAATTGGCCATTCAGGTAATTGACTTGGTACGGTCACTAGATTTAACTGTGCCCACTGACATTTCAGTGGCCGGGTTTGATAACTACCAAATTGGGGCGTATATCGATCCTAGTCTAACCACCATGATGCATGAAAAAGAAAAGATGGGTCATGATGCTGCTGATTTGTTATTACAACTAATTGACGGCAAAACGGACGGCAAATCGATCGAGTACGATCCGAGCTTAGTAGTCCGCGGTTCTACTGGTCCGCATAAGAATAAAGAGTAAATAAAAACTGGAACTTCGACGAAAAGGTCAAAGTTCCAGTTTTTTATTTACTTAAATCAAAGCGTAAATTAACGAAATACAAGACTACCGCGCCCAAAGTCATAGCAAGAAATTCACCAATGGCGGTAGTGAGGTACGCGCCCCAGAACGTAGGCCAAAAGGCGGTATTACCCACGTAGGCAATTTCAAACGCGATGATGAACATGTAAAAGGTAGCGATTAAAACGGAAGCTGCTAAGCGAGCTGGCACTGATTTCATGTTTCTAGTTACCAAGTTAATGGTTACTAAGGCGATTAATGTCTCAGCCGTCCCCACTACTAAGTCGATGGGACCTAATGAAGACATCATGTTAGAAACAAAACAACCTAGAGTCACAGCTAGCACATAGCGCTTATTAAACGCGGCTAAATTGTTGAGCCCTTCAGAAAAGCGTAACTGAATCGGGCCAAAACTAAAGGCTGCAAAGACCATTGTAATCACAATGTAGAGGGCAGCAACAACGGCAGCTTTGGTTAAATCTAGGAGGCTGTCGATGCCGAATAAACCAGTCTTAGAATTCATCACAAATTCCTTCCTTTATTTAATTTTAGTTGAAATCAACCGTCTCAACTTTACCGCTTTTTGCTACCCGGGTCAAAATTAGTTTAGCTGTTTAAAATCCATAAGAAGATTACGAAGACGACTGCTAAGGCGTACATCATTGCAGACACTTCTTTGCCGCGTTTAGCTGCGATCATGGTGATTGGGTAAACGATGAAGCCTAACGCAATTCCGTCAGCGATACTGTAAGTAAATGGCATCCCTACCATGATTAAGAAGGATGGTGCTGCAATTTCAAATTCTTCCCAATGAACTTGTTTGAGGGATTGAGCCATTAAGATTCCAACAATAATAAGGGCAGGAGCGGTTACTTGAGTAGTAATTACTGAAAGTAGTGGGGAGAAGAAAGTGCCTAAGATGAACAAAATCCCAACCACGATGGTAGTAAAACCAGTCCGACCACCGACAGCGATTCCGGCTGAAGATTCAACGAAGGCGCCCATTGGAGAGGTTCCTAAAACAGAACCAACCATCATAGTAGAAGAGTCAGCGATTAAGGCTTTTCCAACGTTAGGAATCTTATTGTCCTTAATTAAACCAGCTTGTTGAGCTAAGCCCACTAACGTTCCAGCGGTATCAAAGAACGTTACTAATAAGAAGGTCAGGACCACGACGACCATTTGGACTGAATCGATGTTACCAATATGGGTGATCGCTTGACCAAATGTAGGAGCAATACTTGGAATGCTAGAAACTAAGTGAGTAGGAAGCGGAATTAAGCCCACGGCCATACCCAAGATAGTATTTAAAACCATTCCGATAAAAATAGCTCCCGGAATTTTCATGCTCATCATTACTAAGGTAATCACTAATCCAAAGATAGTGATCCACGTGGTGCCAGTATGTAAACTACCTAGGCTAACCAGCGTTTCTTTGTTGCCCATTACTAACCCACCGTCTTGCAAACCTAGAAAGGCGATGAATAAACCAATCCCACCACCGATAGCGGCTTTTAAATCAGCGGGGATGGCATCGATGATTTTTTCCCGGAGCTTTAAAGCGGTTAGGATGATGAAAATAATAGAAGCAACGAAAACGCCAGAGAGCGCGGTTTGCCATTCGACGTGCATTCCTAAGCAAACGGAATAAGCGAAGAAGGCGTTGATTCCCAAACTAGCTGAAATAGCGATGGGATAATTGGCTAAAAATCCCATTAAGAAGCACCCAAAGGCAGAAGCAAAGGCGGTAGCTGTGAAGATGGCACCCTTATCCATACCGGTAACGCCTAAGACGTTGGGATTAACGAATAAAATATAAACCATGGAGACGAAGGTAGTGATCCCGGCGATCGTTTCCTTCTTAAAATTGGTGTTTCGGTTTTCAAAATCAAAATATTTCGAAATCGAATTTAACATAATAGCAATCTCCTTTGAATAAATGTTCGTGTTTATCATAAAAACAACAAAATAATAATAACATTATTCAATAAATATGGCAATCTCCGAACTTAAAAAACAATTTATTTTCATAAAGTTCTGATTAAGCCCTTAAAATTCGGTTGACGATTAGTTTTCTTTAACGAGCAATTCAACTATAATGAAGCAATAGTAAATATTATTAGTAAAGGATAAGCTAGTGCTAAAAATAATGGTGTTGGGAGCCGCATCGCCGGTTTCTGAATTAGTAATTGAAGATCTAGAAATGAATGCGGATATTGATTACGTATTTTATAACAGTGACGTGGTAACACCCAACGAACTGCAAATGGCGTTGAAGGACGTCAACGTAATTTACTGTAATTTACCGGCTGAGGATATTGATCAAAACATTTTGACGGTGTTTGAAGTATTGCGATCCCAGCAGCAAGTGCTAGACCGGTTTATTTTGCTTACCGAAGTGGGTGTGAATGGTGAGTTAAACGATCAAGCGCAATTAACTGCTGAGCAACGAGAAATTCGGTGGCAACAGCAGTACGCAATTAAAATTATCGATGAAGAAGAAATCAACTATACGGTCATTAGGCAGAGTCCACTAACCAATCCAGGATCAGATAAATTAACTATCTACCAGGAAGGAACACCAATGCCGCAGGGAACAGTGAGTGTTACCAACGTTGCCAAAATTAGTTTGGAAGCTTTATTCACTGAAAAATTTGTTAACCAATCTATTGGTCTAATCGATCGTTTGACTACGGAGGAAGCGAAATGACAATTAATCTACAAACCGCGGAGTTGCAAACCATTAAGGAACGATTAGCCCAGCGCAACGCAGAATCTCATTTTGTGATTGTGCTGCTACATTCCAAAGAAACTCAAGAAAAAATGCATATCATCACCGATTACGAAAGTTACCGCATTATGGCTGATCAAAATCGCCAATTATTTGAATTTAAAATTGTTAGAGATATCGTGCCGATTACTGAAAATTTAGCGTACTGGGCATATGCATCTGACAACCTAGCTGAACACCCTGAAAACGAAAATCAATCTATTTTGGCTGATTTAGACAAGTACACAGAGTTAGTCTTAGCGGAAAATAAATTAACTAATTAAGCTTTAATACGCAAAAAAAGTGAAGGGTAATGCCGTTAGGCGTTATCCTTCACTTACGTTTGTGAAGAGACCGGGTGAGTCTCTGTGGTAGTTTGACGAAAGAAGTTGGCGGGTTTGTAATATTATCGTTTGAAGAAATATTATATGCTGCTTGTCGATTACGTTCTGAGATTCTTAGGAAGAATTTTGATTTTCAATCAGTACCAGCTTCTTATGGTGAAACAATCAAAATGATTCACCAAGTCGTATCTAATGATAGTCATTTTAACCGCAAAATTCAACCAAAAAGGATCGCTTTTTTCACAAACGTTCAGAATTAACCAAAGGGGGTTAACGATTATGGCGCTTCAATTTATTTTGGGCACTGCTGGTATGGATCACCAACAAGCAATTATTGAACAGATTAAGAAGCAACCAACTCAAACCGCATTTTACCTGGTGCCTAACCATATTAAATTCGAAAGTGAAGTGCAGGCGTTGAAACACCTTCAAGATAGTGAGCAGGCAACGGTAGCTACTAGCCAATTACAAGTGTTGTCTTTTTCACGGTTAGCTTGGTATTTCTTGCGCAATCATCCGGTTTACCAAAAGCAACGGATTAGTGCCACCGGAACTAATATGGCAATCTACCAAATTATTATTGACCGGCAAGCGGATCTATATTTATTTGATCAGGAAGTGCACCAAGTGGGTTTCACTGAACAAATTGCCAAGCAAATTACTGAGATGCAAAACGGTAATGTTTTACCTGCGGACTTGCAGCAACTGTTGGCAGGCCAACAATTATCTAATGATCTCAGTGATAAACTCCATGATTTTGTCATTGTATATGAAGAGTATCTAACCCGGATCACCGAACGATTTTACGATGGGGCTAATATCTTGCGCTTACTGACGGAATATCTGCAAACCGTTGATTTGAGTGAAACTGATTTTTATATTGATGGTTTTTCTCGGTTTACGGCTGTGGAATTACAATTAGTACAAACCTTAATTCAGTGTGCCCATAAAGTAGTGGTGTCATTGGTTTTAGATCATCCTTATCCGGTAGAGTTACCCGATACAACCAGTTTGTTTTATCAATCGGCTAAGACGTTTTGGCAGTTATACCATTTTGCAAGTGATAACCAAGTTCCATATTTAGCACCGATTACCACAACTACACCAAGAATTTGTCCACCCTTAATGGCATTAGAACAATACTGGATTGCTTCGAATACCTTAAATGCCCAGTTGCCCGCTCCACAGCAATTAGGCGATGCAGTTCAGGTGTTTCAAGCTGATAATCGGTATTCTGAATTAATGCAAGTAGCCACCAGAATTCGCCAAGCAGTATCCAGTGGTGAATATCGTTACAGCGACGTTTTGATTTTGACGCGCCATTTGGACCAGTATCAGCAGTTTTTAGCCCCCGTCATGGAGTTAAACTCAATTCCGTTTTTTGAAGATCAACAAAAAACGATGGCCGACCACCCATTAGTAGAATTAATCTCAGCGTTATTTGCGGTGCAAACTCCCGATAAAAAGCGGCGGAGCTATCGGTATTCTGATATGATGCGGTTACTAAAAAGTGAATTGTTGATTCCAATGGTTGACGGTCAAGCTATGCCTTTGAGCCAGTTTAGACGTTCCGTGGCGTTAACCGAAAACTTAATCTTAAAAAACGGTTATGAAGGATATGCCTGGCTGCAAAAAGAAGATTGGCCTTATGGCACGGCTAAGGTGGATGCTGACGACCTCATGGTAACTAGTAAAGACCAAGCTTTAAGTGAGCAAGTCAATCAGATTCGGCACTTTATTCAAGCAATTCTACCACCGTTTTATCGTAAATTATTTAAGGCTAAAACTAACCGGGATGCTGCTGCCATTTTGTATAATTTCTTAGAAGCTAACGGGGTGTTATCACAACTCGAAGGTTGGCGGCAAACTGCTGTGGACGACGGTAATATTACCCAAGCTAACGAAATTGAGCAGGTCGTTAATAACTTAAACAGTTTATTAGATGAAGAGGTTATGATCTTAGGTGACCAACCATTTGTCTTTGCTGATTTTTGGCAGCTGTTATTAACTGGATTTCAAAATGCTCAATATTCTGCTATTCCGTCAACCTTAGATCAAGTTCGAATTTCTGAAAGCGGAATTGTGCAGACTAGCAACCGTAAAATTACGGTTATGATCGGTTCTACAGACAATAATATGCCGGCCCAACTTACCAATGACCAACTATTTGGGGACGATGATTTAGTTCAACTTCAAGAACAGCTTGCTGAAGGTCAGTATTTAGGTGACGATAGTGGTTTGCAAATGGCTGGGGAACCCTATTTAAATTATTTGGCGTTTACTAGTAGTAGTCAGCAACTCATCTTTAGCTATTGTCCTCAAGACGATGATGAGGGGAGTGCGGCCATTTCACCATACGTCAGTCGAATTCAGAAGTTTTTTGAAATTCCGACGCAGCACGCACCCGCAATTCCAACGGCTAGTGAAGATATTTTGCCGTACTTGGGAACTGCTAGAGCCACGCTGCACCATTTAATTCAGGTGATCCAAGCCGCTTATGCGAAAGATCAACCGTTACCTCTAGCTTGGCAGTTAGTGTACCAAAAACTGCGGTACCAACCTCAAACTGCTGATCTGACCACGAAATTATTGCGCAGTATCGACTACCAAAACGTGCCGGCCCAGTTAAATCCAGACATCGTGACCGGGTTATACGGGCAAGCCATTGATACTTCGATTTCACAATTAGAACTGTTCTACCGCAATCCGTACGAATACTATTTGCGATATGGTTTGCGATTACAAGAACGCGAAGTTTTCGATTTATCGACCCAAAGTACCGGCCAGTTCTTCCATGAAGCGCTAGACCGAGTAGTGAAAATCACGAATGATAATCAACAAGAATTAACGGAATTAAGTGATATCGAAATCGCTAACCTGGTTAAGCAAGTGGTTAACGAAATTATTCATGATCCTAGTCAGTTACAGTACGTCATCTTGACTAGTTCAGCGCGAATGCAATATTTGACTAACCAACTAACACAGACTGTGATTCAGATGGTGCAAACAATGCGCAAGCAGGGACAACTGACCCCAATGCGACCTAAGCAAACGGAATTGATTTTTGGCCAAGCGGGGCCTAATACCCTGAAGGGGTTAGATTTTGCGTTGCCAGAAAAACGTGAAGTACACGTGCGCGGGCGTATTGACCGAATTGATAGTATCAAGGTCGATAACCAAAGTTATTACGGAGTAGTGGACTACAAGTCTGGTGACAAGACTTTTGATTACGCACAAGCCTATGATGGGACTTCTATGCAGTTATTGACTTATTTAGATGTCTTACGGAAAAACTTAGATCTAATTACCGATGACGAAGAAGCCTTACTGGCCGGAGCTTTGTATTTGCACGTTTATAATCCGCGGTTTACCACGGAGAAGTTGCGTAAAGCGGATTATGATTTGGAAAAGGCCTTACTGGAGGCCCACACCTATAAAGGCTTAATCGTGGATGATGCACCATTAGTGGATGAAATGACCAAGGAAGTTGAACCGGGGCAAAAGTCCTTGGTTTATCCATTAAATCGTTTAGCAAAGGGAACGATCGCCAAAAAGAACACCTTGATTAATCCTAGCGACCTCAATGCCTTTTTGCTGCATAATGAGGATCTGATTAAATCAGCTGCTCAGCGTATTTTTGCTGGAGATAATAGTTTAATGCCAGTGAAATACGGTCCTAATGATACGGCGATGCAGTTTACGCCGTATAAAGCAATTATGAATTTTGATCCACTACTACCACAAAACAACTACCGAATGCCAACCAAGTTAACGGTTAAAGAAGTACTAGATTCACTAAGGGGGCAACAATAGGATGGAATATACTGCGGGCCAAAAACAGGCCATTAATGATCATCCCGCTGGTAACATTTTGGTATCCGCATCAGCTGGTTCCGGGAAAACGCGGGTTCTAGTCGATCGGATTATCAAAATGGTAGTGGAAGATGGAATTAATATTGACCAACTATTAGTGGTGACGTTCACTAATGCAGCCGCTAAGGAAATGAAGGAACGACTTCAAAGCGCGTTACGAAAAGACTATCAAGATGCCAATGATCCTCAACTAAAACGGCATTTGCTACGACAAATTCAAAAAGTGCCGGTGGCAGACATCACCACCATTGATGCCTACTGCCAAAAATTAGTCGGGCGCTATTACTATTTGTTGGGCTTAGATCCCAATTTTCGTTTATTAACTGATAGTACCGAAGTGAGCTTGTTACAAGAACAAATTTGGGCTGACGTGCGCGAACAATTATATGCTGATGATGAAACCGGAGAGTTTGCGGCGTTAACCGATAATTTTTCTAATGATCGCAGTGATGATGGGTTAACCAACTTGGTGATGGAAATGTACCGTTTTGCTAACGTTAACGAAGACCCTACTGGTTGGTTAACGGCAGCGGCGTCGTTTTACGAATTAGACACCGAACAATTAACCCAAAGTCAGCTGTTCATAGACGATATCCTACCAGAATTAAAAATCACCTTAGAAAAAGAACTGTTGGTAACTGACCAAATTATTCGTAACTCTCAAAAGGCAGAGTTACTTAAGGATGAAGAACTGGGCCAAAAATTAAAAACACTTTTGACTGATTTAAACGCTCAGGTGGCAGCCGCCGATTGGAACCAACTAAGAGCTACTTTAGGTCAAATTAAACTACCTATCAGTACTTTGCGAAATGCGGAACCGGAACAAAAAGCGGTGCATAAACAAAATTTAGACTTAAAAAAGGAAATTAAAAGTAGTCTGGATAGCCTCCGGACGGATTATTTCGAATTGGATGAAGAACACACCGTAGCCTTGATTAAAGCAGCTGCTCAGCGGGTGCAATTGTTAAGTGAAGTGGTAACGCAGTTCTCTGAGGCCTATGACTTGGCCAAACGCCAACGGCACGCCATGGAGTTTATTGATGTAGAACATGCGGCCTACGATATTTTGACGTTGGATACTGAACCGGGCCACCAGGTACGGGCCAAGTTACAGAGCCAGTACGTGGAAATTATGGTAGATGAATATCAAGATAACAACCAGTTACAAGAAGCAATCTTAAGTCAGCTAGCTAATCCCCAACGAGGCAACCGGTTTATGGTGGGGGACGTTAAGCAGTCAATCTATCGGTTCCGTCTATCTGATCCAACGATGTTTATCGAGAAGCAAACCGCTTATCAACAAGCAGATACTTCTGATGAACTGATTAACTTGGCCGAGAATTTCCGTTCAATGGCCAATGTGGATCACTTCACCAACTTGATCTTTCAACAGGTGATGGATCGCAAAGTAGGAGAAGTGGATTATACGGGGGCTGCTTATCTGAAGTTTGGTGCTACGTATTATCCGGAAAACGTGCAATTACCGGCGGAAATGTTACTATATTCTACTGATGCCACTGCTAAACCGGAATTAGCAGTTAACGCTAGTTTTGTGCCAGAAGACGGGGCTAGCGGCCAGGCGGAAATTATTGCGCAACGCATTCGCCAATTAGTCGACGACCAGGTAGAAATTTTTGACCGCCAGAGCCAACAAATGCGACCGATTAAATATCAAGACATTGCGATTTTAGCTTCCACCCATAATAACGACCTCACTATTTCCGATGTGTTTAGTAAATACCAAATTCCGGCAATGATCGGGCAAGCTCGGAGTTATTTTAAAACCACCGAAATTCAAATCATGATGGCCCTGTTAACGATTATCGATAATCCTTATCAAGATATTCCATTAGTGGCAGTGTTGCGGTCGCCGATCGTAGGCTTAGATGAAAACCAACTGGCATACATTCGGATTAACCATAAAACCGGCAATTATTATCAAGCGGTGTTGGATTTTCACGAGCAGTTTCGGGAAAGTGAGGCAACCGAGTTTGGTCGCCGGGTTTATGAAATGGTGGACCGTTTCTTAAGTCAGTTGACTACTTTCAAGGATCTGGCCCAACAAAATGATTTAGTGGCCCTAATCTGGGCGATTTATGACCAAACTGGATTCTTAGACTACGTAGGTGGGATGCCCGCTGGTTACCAACGCCAGTCTAATTTGCATGCGCTATATCAACGAGCATCTCAGTACGAACAAACTAGCTTTAAAGGATTGTTTGCGTTTGTTCAGTTTATTGAACGGATGCAACAGCGCGATGATGACCTTGGTCAAGCTAGCATCCAAACCGGCGATGATGCCGTGACGGTTACCACGATTCATGGTAGTAAGGGGTTGGAATTCCCGGTAGTATTCGTTAATGATCTGGGAAAGCAATTTAACCAACAGGATTTACGCCAACGGTACGTCTTAAACGATCATCTAGGGGTCGGAATTTCTTACTTTAACCCCCAAACCAGAGAGGTCAGCGATACCCTACAAAAACAGGTGATTAAAAATCGTTCGAAGCGGGCCGCCGTTTCCGAAGAAATGCGGAAGCTCTACGTGGCTTTGACCCGAGCGGAACAAAAATTATACCTGGTAGCTAATTTGAAAAAAGCACCTGAATCGGTGTCGGAACTAGTAACTGACTGGCAAGCAAAAACAAGTGCCGATCAATTATTATTGCCAGAAGCATTGCGCGAAAATGCTAATAGTTATCTGGACTGGATTGAGCCAGCCGTTTCGCGGCAACCGGATGTAGTCGCTACCTATGGGGATAGTTTGGGTAGTTCCGTTTTAGCGGATGATCCTACCAAAATTCAAATTCACTTAATTACTGATCAGCAGTTGGCTGAAGCTCAACCCGCCCAATTAACTGGGAGTCAGCAGGCTAAAGAGTGGATGAATAAGATGACTCCGCAACCCAATTTAATAGACGAGCCAAACGGAGCGGGAAAAAGAACTAGTCGAACGCAAATCGATGCGATTCTTGATTTTAATTACCCTTATCAAGCAGCTACCAAAACGACAGCTTACCAAGCCGTTTCCGAAGTTAAACGGTTATTTGATGATCCGGACAACGTTGAATTGGGGAACTATCAATTATTAGACGTTGATCAAGTGGGGGCTAAACAAGCGGCATTTACTACTCCGTTGAACCGGCCTCAATTTCTCCAAGAACAACAGGCTCCTAAAGCCACTGAAATCGGGACAGCGACCCACTTGGTACTTCAACAATTGCCGTTAACCGCGGCACCAACCGACGAAACGATTCAAGCAGTTATTGAACGCTTGGTTACCGCTAACGTGTTAGACGCCACGGTGGCCCACCAAATTAATGGCAACCATATTCACCAATTCTATCAAAGTGAATTGGGCCAGTTGGTGGTCGCCAATGAAAAACAAACTAAACGGGAAGTACCGTTTTCGTTATTGATGCCGGCGCAACAGATTTTTACCGGCTTTGAAACTGATCCAGCACAGTCCGTCCTAATTCACGGAATTATTGATGGTTACACGATTAATGATGATGAGTTGATTCTGTTTGATTACAAAACCGATCATGTGACTGGTGCGGATTCAATTGAACAAATTGTGGAACGCTACAAAGGGCAGTTAGAACTTTATGGCATTGCTTTGGCCCACGTGTTAGACCGGCCGGTCACCCATAAGTATCTGTTCCTGTTAGATAGTGGAGAAACGGTGGAAATTAAATAAATTAGAGTGGAACTTGAAATTTTTAGCAAATACGGGTAAGCTATTGATGTTACTTTATTAAAATAAGTGGTTTAATTATTAGGAGGACTTATGAAAAAAGTTATTCGTGTCTGTATGGCCTTGGCCTTAGTGCTTATTATGGCCGGATGTTCCAACGGCAAACAGGCTAACTCGAAAACCGAATCTAATACGGCTAGCAGTAGCTCTGCCAAAAAAAGTCCAGCCAAAAAGGCAGCCCCAGTTATTAACTGGCGCAAGTCATCTGAAAACAAAGCTTACCCGACGATTACTAACCAAAACGGGCGGTATTTGCGTGTCTCAATTAAAAAACAACGGGTGTACGTAATGAGTGCGAAAAACAAAGTACTTTACACTATGTACGCTTCCACCGGTAAAGACGATTCAACTCCTAAGGGAAACTTCAAGATTCAAAGCGAACGCGGCGATTTCTTCTTTAACCAAGAGTCTAAAGAAGGAGCTAAGTATTGGACTTCCTTTAAGGATCACGGAATCTATCTTTTCCATACGGTACCCACTAACTCTAAAGGCCAATACATTAAGTCAGAAGCCAAACAGTTAGGGAAGAGTGCGAACTCACACGGTTGTGTGCGTTTGTCTGTACCGGATGCTAAGTGGATTAACCAAACGGTCCCAGTGGGTACTAAAGTGGTTATTCGTTAATTAAACAGCAATTACTTAAGTGAAGTTAGGATTTAAAAACGACGGGGACAGTGTCTGCACCCCGTCGTTTTCTGCTTAAATGAGGGTTATATCATTTTAAATTTATTGGAGGAATTATCATGAAGAAGTCAAATCTCAAGAAGTTAACTGCCCTGATTACCGCAACTCTTGCCATTGTGCTGGTATTAGCTGGCTGTGGTAAAAAACAATCTGCTGATTCAGAACTAGTAACTCCTAAGACGTTAACCGTTGGTTTGGAAGGGACTTATGCTCCTTATGCTTACCGCCAAAATGGTAAGTTACAAGGATTTGAAGTTGAACTAGGTCAACAAATGGCCAAGAAGATGGGACTTAAAGCTAAATTCATCCCCACTAAATGGGATTCTTTGATTGCTGGTTTGGGTGCTAAAAAGTTTGACGTAGTGCTCAACAACATCACCGTTACACCGGAACGGAAAAAACAATTTATTTTCTCCACTCCATACATTTACTCTAAGTCAGCTTTGATTTTGCCTAAGAACAGTAAGATCACTTCTGTGGACCAAATTAAAGGTAAGACCTTCCCCGAAGGAACTGGGACTGAAAACTCAATTCAAGCTAAGAAATTTGGGGCTAATGTGATTCCATCTGAAACTTTCCAAAATACGGTAGCTTTGATTTCTCAAGGTCGAGCTCAAGGAACTATCAATTCTCGGGAAGCCTTCTTAAGTTGGGCTAAGGATAATCCTAAAAACAACTTAAAAACGATGAACATTTCTACCGATAAAATTGCTGCTTCTGAAATTGCCGCAATGTTTAACAAAAACTCACCTAAATTACGGACTAAAGCTAATAAAGCTTTGAAAGAATTACGAGCAGATGGCACCTTGGCTCGTCTTTCTAAGAAGTACTTTACCGCTGATATTACTCAAAAATAGTTAGGAGTTGAAGTTATGTGGCAAACAATCAGTGACTCACTGCCACAATTAATTGCGGCGGGAATTAAATTTACCATTCCGCTAGCAATTATTTCGTTTATCTTTGGCTTGATTTTAGCGGTGATTACTGCTTTGATTAAGTTGGCTCGACCCAAAGGCAACGTGCTGGTTAAGGCGATTTGGGGTGTGCTAGACGCTATTGCGTACTTTTACGTCTGGCTGTTTCGGTCAACGCCGTTATTAGTCCAGTTGTTCATCATTTTCTTTGGGCTACCCAATATTGGAGTGCAAATCCCGGCCTTTACCGCAGCGGTGGTGACTTTTTCGTTGAACACCGGGGCGTACGCTTCGGAAAATATTCGGGCGGCGTTATTATCCATTCCAGATGATCAATGGGAAGCGGCGGCTACTTTAGGTTTTAACACCCGGCAAACGTTATTTAAAATCATTTTCCCCCAAGCCATTCGGATTGCTTTACCAACACTATCTAACGAGTTCATTGGCTTGGTGAAGGATACGTCTTTGGCTAGTTCCATTACCATTTTAGAAATGTTTACCGTTAGTCAAGAAATTACGGCGAAAAACTACCAACCACTCTTGATGTATTGCTTGGTAGCGGCACTATACGCGGTGGTCTGCTCCCTCTTGAGTATTTTGCAACACTATTTGGAAAAGCATGCCAACCGTTACATTAAACGGGGTGAAAGCTAATGATTGAATTAAAAAACGTAGTTAAACAATATAAAGAAAAACTAGCGTTAAACGACATCAATGTTACTTTTGCCGATGGCGAGAGTACCGTCATCGTGGGGCCATCAGGATCTGGTAAATCAACACTGTTGAGATCCATTGATTTGTTAGCCAGACCAGATAGTGGGACGTTAACAATTGATGATTTAACCGTTGATTTTAGTAAACCCATTTCTCAAAAAGCCACCTTTGCTATTCGGCGTAAGTCGGGCATGGTGTTTCAAAATTGGAACTTATTTCCGCATCTGACCGTGATGAAAAACATTACGGAAGCGCCTCGAACAGTGCTGAAACAATCTAAGGAACAAAGTGAACAACGAGCTCACGAACTCTTGCAGATGGTGGGACTAGATGAGTATGCTAACCAATATCCTAGTCAACTATCTGGTGGGCAACAACAACGAATCTCAATTTGCAGAGCGTTAGCGATGCAACCAGAGTTCTTGTTATTAGACGAACCAACTTCAGCGTTAGATCCTGAATTAGAAATGCAGGTTTTACGTATTTTAGAGGATTTGGCTAAGCGCGGCCAAGCAATGATCGTAGTAACACACAACATGGAATTTGCACGGTTAGTAGCCCAAAAGCTCATTTTCGTCGAAGACGGCAAAATTTTATTTACCGGTCCGACAGAAGAGTTCTTTAACTCAGATAATGCTCGAATTCAAACTTTTTTGGCCGGTTTATCTCTGGCTGAATAACCTAAAAACCCCTCATTTTTAAAATGGGGGGCTTTTTTTATAGTTACGATAATAATAGAGTTCACTGAGCTAATACGACCTCATCTTTTTAGAAAGATGCTAAGATGAACCTAGAAATAAGAAACTGTATTGACTATATAGGGGGGAAATAATGAAACATAGTAAAAAATACTATCTACTAGGGGCATTAAGTCTTTCGTTGGCGTTAGGATTTGGGGGAATCTCTGCTAGTGCTAAGGCGAAATCCACACCAGTTAACGGCAATAAACAGCAAACTTTTGATGTTGTTTTGAAAAGTCGTAATGCCAGTCAACTAACTAGTTATACATATGCTGTAACTAATAAGAACAGTGCTAATTACCGCAAGTATTTAACACCAGCACAATATGCCCAAAAGTTTGGTCAAAGTAATGCTACGGTTAAGCAATTTCAAAACTACTTTAAGAAGTATCATCTAAAAGTGACGGTTTTTGGTGGTAACTCTGTGTTAGTAGTTAAGGGAAAAACTAAGGATATCCAAAAAGCCTTCCACGTTAAATTGGTTAATAAAGCCGTGTCTGGCGGGGAAATGATCCAAAATAAAGCTGATAAGATTAATTTGCCAAAGTCCTTGTACAAAAACGTAATGTCCATTACGGGATATGCTAACGTTTTAGATACTACTAACAAGAAAAAGTTGGCTTATAAATCTAATTTAGTAAAGCAACCAGCTGCATTGGATCAAACAACCAATAACACATCAACGGACAACACAAAAAATCTAACGCCCCAAAAATTCATTAACCGCTACAATGTTTCAGCATTGTATAACTCTGGTCAAAACCTAGGTCAAGGTAAGACCGTGGGAATTATTTCTTTTGCCAACTTTAATCCATCGGATGCTACTAAGTTCTGGGCGATGGAAGGAATTCCGGTAAAGGCTAACCGAATTAGTCAAGTTCATACTGATGGTAATAAAGGTACCTGGGATAATATGGATGAAACTACTTTAGACGTCGAACAAGCAGGGGCTGTAGCACCACAAGCTAATATTCGGGTGTACACCAGTAATCAAAATGGTCCTATTTCTATGATTAACAACTTGGCGATGGCAATTGGCGAAAATAAGGTCGATTCACTATCCACTAGTTGGGGTAAAAATGAAAAGATTGTTGCTCAAGAACAAAAGCTAGGAATTGTGCCTAAACAATACTTCAATATTTTAAACCTGCTATTTAAGCAAGCCGCTGTTCAAGGAATTAGTTCATTTGTAGCTGCTGGTGATAACGGAGCTTACGAAGGAGCTACTGATAGTGAGTTAACCACTGGGTTAGCAGTTAGTGAACCGGCCACTTCCCCATACGTAACTTCTACTGGGGGGACTAGTTTACCAGCCACTTACAAAATTAAGGGACAATCTCAACCATACCAAGTGAAAAAGGAACGGGCTTGGGCTGATGAATACCTATATCCTGAAATTCATAGTAACAAGAAAATTCCAGGCGCATTAAAGAGACAAGCTTACTTTACTGCTGGTGGTGGTGGTTTTAGTACCATTTATAAGAATATGCCCGCTTATCAAAAGGGCGTTAGTGGTACTCAAACTTTCCGGGCAGAACAACGCTGGAATTATTCTAAGGGTAAATTCAGTATGGTAAATCCTGTTAAAGTAGTTACTGGTACTAAGCAAGGACGGAATTTGCCAGATGTCTCTGCCAATGCTGATGAAACTACCGGTTACAATGTTTACATGTCTAAAGCTAATAATGGTGGTGGCGGTCAAATGAAGCCAATGGGTGGTACTAGTATTGTATCTCCTCAAATGGCCGCAGCTAGCGTTTTAATGAGTCAAAGTAATGGTGCGCGGGTTGGTTTTTGGAATCCAACTATCTACAAATTTGCTCAAAGTAGTGATTCACCATTTACCCCGCTGGACAGTGCTGAAAACAACACCAACTTGTATTACACTGGCCAACCAGGCAAACTTTATAACCAAGCAACTGGTTTAGGAACTATTGATTTTGGTAAACTAAACCAACAATTTAAAAACTAATTATTAATTAGTACAAATAAAAAGGAGTTGACGGTTAAGTCAATTCCTTTTTTTATGTATTTAACCTAGATTAAATACTGTATTTAATATTACTGCCATGATCATAATCACGACCATTAACCCGATGGAAAATTTTGTCCAGCTGCGACCATTTACTTTTCGTAAAAAGAAGAAGGTAACAATTAAACAAATGATACCAATTAAGTACATAATAATCAGTGCAAGTTGAACCCTACTATCTGCTTGTGACATTATCTCACCCCATTGGTTCTATTCTACAACAGGCGTTAATTGTTAATCAATGATCAATTGGTAAGCGAAACGAGGGGTTTCTTCGTGTTCATTTTCTTTCATGTAAATAATGCCTCGTTTTTCAAAGCCATTGCTAGTAATAACGTGTTGCATTCCCTTGTTATCAGGATGTGTATCAATTCGGATATCGTGATAACCCAAAACGGAGGAAACGGTAATTAGACCGCTCATTAACCGTTGTGATAGGTGTTGACCTCGGAATTTTGATGACACGGCGATCCGGTGGATGGCGGTATAACGACCTTCAACTCCGTTAATCCATTCGCCGTCGTGGATGCTAAGATAATTGATATCTAGCCCTTGGTGCAATGCAGCAAAACCGGCAATTTGTTTGTCCACAACTAAAACGTAGGCAATCCCATTTTTAACGTCTGTTTCCAGATCCCCATCATTCGGGTAGCCCTTTTGCCATTGATCGATGCCTTGTTCGTGTAAGAAGGCAATCGCCTCATGAATGATATTTTTGATTTCTGGGAGATCCTCGTTTGTTGCTTGCCGTAAGTAACTTGCAGCCATTCGTGTCACATCCTTCTGTTTTTATAGATTGGTTACGGGCTCACGCACTCATAACATAGGAAGAAATTATAATTCAAAAACATTTACTCCGCAACCAATTTTAACACCAAACGGCAAAATATTTTAGTAAAGAGCAAAAAGATATTTGAATGCGTTTCAATTATACATTAAGATTAAGGTAAGTTCGGTCTATAATGACCAGTTTAATCAAGAGAATGGTTATTATCAAAGTAAAGGTTAACGAACTAATTTACATAGATCAATGTTGACTTAGGGGTGAAATACATGGCAAAAAACCAGCCGCTGATAGGTTCTTTAGATGTGAATCAACCAGAAATAACGCGGTCTGAACTGCGCAAAAAACGAAAAAAAGATAAGAAAAGTAATGGTGGGGATGGCGATAACGCCAGCAAAGTAGTAAAAACTAAAGCAACTGATAAAGATAAAAAACCAAAAAACAAACCAAATAAAAAGAAAAAAGAATCTAAGCCACGAAAACCACGACCAAAAATTAACGTGTCGGAATGGATTAGCGATACCACTGCGGCTGTATTAGGTGCGCGAGAATATGCTTCTAGTCAACTTGGAGCAGAAGATATTCAAGTGGAGCAACAACCTATCGTGACTAATAAAACTGCCCAGTTAGTAACTGAAAATGATTTGAAGTTGCAACCAGAGGCACGCTTAGGTTATGGGGCTGCCATCATTGACTTAATGAAGATGCCAGTAGAGCGATTCTACTATTTAGTTTTATGGGTGAGCGGTAATGGTAGCCAAGATGTGATTAACCGGTCAACCGGGGCAAACTATGCCACCTACCGGGAACAAGTGATGGATCCCAAGTGGTTTGAACGGGGATACCAAACCGCAGCGGGTCAATTTGTGATGGCAATTGTGGGAGACGACAGAGATGACAACTCTCAAGCGGTAATTCCAGCACTTAGTCGGCGGTTAAGCCGGTTGACTACTCAACAACAAACTGATTTGGCTAATCAGTGGTTCCAGCACTTTAATAGTAACTTAAAGGGAAGAAATCCAGAGCGTAAACTCAAGAAAGCTAGCGATAAAAATCCTAAAAAAGCGGAAATTGATGAAAATAATCGCAGAATTGGTACCTTTATTAATCGGGAAATGACCCATAGCTTTGTTATGGATTATCGATTTGAAGATGGCGAACAATTATTAACGGAATATAACTATCAAGGCCCTGACTTTACTAAAACTTTGGATGAAAAGCTCAAGAAAAAATTAGAGTTTCAAGATCGAACTAGTCTGACTAACGCCATTCAACGGTTTATTAACCAGCCATTAAAAGAATTACTGTCCATCGCGGCGCCTATGGAATTTTATGATACGCTGTATAAGATGGCTACTAACGGTAGGGATACGGTTGGGGTGCCCGTGACAATGAGTACCGATAGGGAAGATCTAGCTTCAATTATTAATAACTATTATCAAGACATGATTAATCGATTGCGGTTATCTAAAAACATTGCCACGTCGGTATCCAAGCTAGGAATCTTGAATTTAGCTGGATTAAAAACTAGTGATAGTAAAGCGCCAGCTAATAATCAACGGGCTAACTACCAAGCTAAATATAGTTACGTTTTAGATAGTCGTGGTAATCAAATTTACAATGAAGTGACGGGACAAGCATTAAAGGTACGCTATGGAGTGCTTGAAAATCTCTATCAACAACTTCGTAAAGTTTTAATGATGCCGGTATTGGTTAGTTACACTCAAGTTCGTAATGATTTATTAAAACAAATAGATAATGGTGAATATACTAAGAGCCGGGATGTAGTTAACGTTGATTTAACCGATCCTAACTTGAATGCTGAAGATGTGGCTGAACAAGTAGCTCGCTATACAATTGATCAGTTGCTGGGGTTAGTGGGTAAAGGCCAATTTGATTACGAAAAGGGGATGTATTCCAAAACCCTGAAGGAATTTAATCGGATGATCAGATTAGATCCTAGTGTTCGGCGTTATGGTGGTAGTCGTTACCGGCTATTGCTTAAGCAAACGCGTCACGTTTATTTCTGGATTTATCAAAGTCCATTTGCAGAACACTTAAAACCTGGTGAACGCTCAGACATCGATAATCATCCTAATGCATTCTTGGGTACTGATCCGCATATGGTTACTAATCTATTGCAAAATGTTCGCGTAACTCACCGACCAGCACCAACGGATTGGGAAGATGAGATTCGTTTTGAAGACAATATCATTATCAAATTAATGAGAGATCAGGTAACTACCACCACCAAATTTGTGGAACAAACCGCTAAAAGTGTGAGTGACGTAGTTAAAATGATGGAACAAATCAACGGTAGTGGTTCTACGGATTTGACTGAAGTTAGAAAACAAGTGGCTATTTCTAACCATACTGCAGAACAAGCACATGAATTATCGGTGGGAATTCAACCATTAGAAACTGGAATTAATCAAGATGATTTGTTGCGAATTAATTTGGTAACTGATAAACTCCGCCAAAATGCAATGGCTTCCTTAAATATTGTTAATCAGGCCTTTTATCGAAGCCAAATGCGAGCTGCCGGGATTGAACCTAAGCCAGTTCAAAAAACTGGTGCGAAGCAACATGTTGCTCAGCCAGACAAGCTAGCAGTGATGTTGGAACAATCTAGTCAGATGATTAATGAAATCAAGCAGTTAAAGGGCAAAGTGGATACCACTATCCGCGATAGTGAACGGCTTAGACGAGAAAATCAAGATGGTAAAATTGAAACTTATCAGGCAATTAATCAAATGATTACACGGTTAACGGGACAAAAAGCGGAAGTTGATCAGTTATTGACGACCGCAACTCAGGCTCACTCTGAAGCTCGTTTAGCTGTTGATAATAAGCAACGAGATACAGCAATGCGGTCAGCTGATGAAGTGCTTAATTTAAGAGCTCAAGTTGATAATTTATCCCAATCATTAGCAGCGCAACGAGTTCAACTAACCGAATTAGCCAAATAAAAAAGGAATTATCACCCGCGGGTGGTAGTTCCTTTTTGTGTTAAGTACTAGATTTTAACTGATAATGCGGCTCCAATTCCACCACCCATACAAAGAGTAGCAATTCCGGAATGCTTATTGGTGTGGCGGAGGTTATAAAGCAAGGTGGTGACGATACGAGCGCCTGAGTCGCCTAGGGGATGTCCCAACGCGATAGCTCCACCGTTAATATTAATTTTATCAGCGGGGATATGAAGGTCACGTGTTACGGCTACTGACTGGGAAGCGAAGGCTTCGTTGATTTCAAATAAATCAATTTCTTCTATAGAACGGTTTTGGCGTTCTAATAATCGGTTAACAGCGTAATAGGGGGCGTAACCCATAATACTTGGGTCAATTCCGTGTTCAGCGTAACCGTTTAGCTTGGCTAGGACGGTAAGATGATGCTTCTTAGCGTATTTAGCGGTAGTAAGAACCAATGCTGCAGCACCATCGTTTAAGGTAGGAGCGTTCCCGGCCGTAATGGTTCCATTAGGGATGAACGCGGGTTTTAATTTAGCTAGTTTTTCTAGACTAGTGTCTGCACGAATCGATTCATCAACGGTCATAACATCACCGGATGGTAAGAGAATCGGGATGATTTCATCTGCAAATGCGTCTCGTTGATAAGCAGCTAGGGCTTTTTGATGGGATTCTAAGGCAAATTGATCTTGTGCTTCTCTACTGACATTGAATTGATCAGCTACGTTTTCACCGGTAATGCCCATTGGCATTTCAGAAAAAGCATCAGTAAGGCCATCGGTTTCTAAAGCATCTTCTAAGGTGATAGACCCAAATTTAGTTCCTGTTCGTTGATTTCTATTTAGGAAAGGAACGTTTGACATACTTTCAGTTCCACCGGCCACAATGATTTCGGCATTACCTAACATTAACTCGTTCATGGCGCTTTGAATGGCTTTTAATCCAGATCCACAAACTTGGTTAACCGTAAAGGCTGTGCTTTTCGAACTTAATCCAGCGTTGATTTCAATCTGTCGGGCGATGTTTTGACCGTTACCGGCTTGAATTGCATTACCAAAAATGACTTGTTCTACTAATTGTGAATCAATATTGGCTTGCTTCAAGGCTGCTTGGACTGCGATAGTTCCCAGCTCAACCGCTGAGTAAGAAGCAAGGCTTTTGTTTATTTTGCCGATTGGAGTTCTTTTGGCTCCGACAATAACGACTTCTTCCATAAGGTGTGTAAACTCCTTCGTGTCATATTTAAGCTTCCAGTATACACATTAATAGTTAGTTTAGCTAAATAGAAGCTTAATCTTAAATGGAAGTTTAACAGTTCTGCGGTTTTCATGACCTATACCACTACGTTTAGAGCCTTATAAAAGGAGGTTGGGAAAATCGTTTTAATTAATTTCAAATAAGTGTTGACACTTTTCTGTAAAGTTGGTATATTTATACATGCGCCAAACGAAAGAGACATCAACGAAAAAAGAAATTAAAAAAAGTAGTTGACAAATTAATCGCTTGGAGTTATAGTTAAATAGTTGTCACGAAGACGTGATCAACAAGGTAGACCTTTGAAAACTGAACAAAATATTCGATGAAAACAAAT